>CAVSCP010000011.1:0-76107 GCA_963726495.1 uncultured Acidimicrobiales bacterium | reverse complement strand
GGCTGCGGGACACGCTTTGAGCTGGTCGGGCGCGCGACCGTTTTCCGGGCAACCACCGGCAGCTAGTGGCGTTCACGACGTCTCGATCGGCGGTTGGCCAAAATCTGACACATTCTGGTAGAGTTTGCCGCGATGAAGACGATGACTATCCAACAGGCCGCCGCTGCGACCGGGTGGTCGCAGCGGATGCTCCGTTATATCGAGCAGGCGGGCCTCGTGACATCCTTGCGCACCCCTGGCGGCCACCGGCTCTACGGGGCCCGGCAGATCGACGCTGCCAGGGTCTGCGCGATCTGATGCGAACACGGCATCAGGATTGCCGAGATCGCCTTCGAACGCCGCATGCGCACCGACGATAGGTCTCGCGCGCGTGGATGACTGGTTCGGGGCGGTCCACCGGCACGCTGCCTCGCCGGAAGCCGGCCTCTGCCGGCCGACTGGCCGCCTACGAGCCTGACCACCTGATGGAAGTACCCCCGACCGAAACGGGAGAAATATGAGCGTTCCCTCACCAAAGACAGCGCTGGCACCGTCCACGACTTCAAGGTCGCCGACCTGTCGCTGGCCGAGTACGGCCGCAAGGAAATCCAGCTGGCCGAGCACGAGATGCCCGGCCTGATGGCGCATGCGCGCGCGAGTACGGCCGAGCACAGCCTCTGGCGGGGCCCGCGATCACGGGCTCGCTGCACATGACCGTGCAGACCGCCGTGCTCATCGAGACCCTGGTCGCGCTGGGCGCCGACGTCCGCTGGGTCTCCTGCAACATCTTCTCCACCCAGGACCACGCCGCCGCCGCGGTCGTCGTCGGGCCCAACGGGCACGCCGGACGACCCGAAGGGCATCGCCGGTCTTCGCCTGGAAGGGCGAGACGCTGGAAGAGTACTGGTGGTGCACCGAGCAGATGCTCAGCTGGCCGGACGGCAGCGGCCCCGAACCTGATCGTCGACGACGGCGGCGACGCCACCCTGCTCGTCCACAAGGGCGACGAGTACGAGGGGGCCGGCGTCGATCCCGCAGCCGGACGACGACGACCACGACGAGTGCGGCGTGATCCTGCGACGCTCCGCGCGTCAGCCTGGCCGAGGACCCGGCATTGTGCACCGCGGATCGCCGCCGAGCTCCGCGGCGTCAGCGAGGAGACCACCACCGGCGTGCACCGCCTCTACGAGATCCCCGGGACGGGCAGCTGCTCTTCCCGGCCATCAACGTCAACGACTCGGTGACCAAGAGCAAGTTCGACAACATGTACGGATGCCGGCATTCGCTGGTCGACGGCATCAACCGCGCCACCGACGTGATGATCGGCGGCAAGGTCGCGGTGGTCTGCGGCTACGGCGACGTGGGCAAGGGCTGCGCCGAGTCGCTGCGCGGCCAGGGCGCCCGCGTCGTGGTCACCGAGATCGACCCGATCTGCGCGCTGCAGGCGGCGATGGACGGGCTACAGGTCGCGCCGCTGGAGGACGTGGTCGGCTAGGCCGACCTCTTCGTCACCGCCACCGGCAACACGGACATCATCACGCCGAGCACATGGCCGCGGATGAAGCACAAGGCGATCATCGGCAACATCGGCCACTTCGACAACGAGATCGACATGGCCGGCCTGGCCAAGGTGCCCGGGATCGCAAGACCGATCAAGCCGCAGGTGGACGAGTGGCGGTTCCCGGACGGCCACTCGTTATCGTGCTCTCCGAGGGCCGGCTGATGAACCTGGGCAACGCCACCGGCCACCCGAGCTTCGTGATGTCCAACTCGTTCACCAACCAGGCGCTCGCGCAGATCGAGCTGTGCACGAAGAACGGCCAGTACGAGAAGCAGGTGTACGTGCTGCCCAAGCACCTGGACGAGAAGGTGGCCCGGCTGCACCTCGACGCGCTGGGCGCGAAGCTGACCGAGCTGACCAAGGAGCAGGCCGAGTACCTCGGCGTCGACGTGGAGGGGCCGTACAAGTCGGACCACTACCGCTACTGAGGGCCGGTCTCTGCGCCGGAAGGGCCACTGCCACTGAGTCAAAATCGGCGGTGGCCTGCCGCGCGACCGTCTTCTTGGGAATGCTGGGCCGGGCAGCTGACCGCTGCCAGGCTCGGCACCTACGGTTGCGTAACCTACGCTTGCGTAAGTTACCCTGCGGCAATGGGCGACACTCAGACCAATCTGCTGTACGAGCTCGAGCCCGTCGTCGAGACGAACCTGATTCGCCATCTGGACGCGGCCAAGGACTGGATGCCCCACGACTACATTCCGTGGAGCCGCGGTCGTGACTTTGCCTTCCTCGGCGGCGAGGACTGGACACCGGCAGGACTCTCCCCCTAGATCCGGTCGCCCGCACGGCGATGACCGTCAACCTGCTGACCGAGGACAACCTGCCCTCCTACCACCGCGAGATCGCCAACCGGTTCGGACTGGATGGCGCCTGGGGCCAGTGGGTCGGCCGCTGGACTGCTGAGGAGGGTCGGCACGGCATCGCGCTGCGCGACTATCTCGTCGTGACCCGGGGGGTCGATCCGGTCAGGCTGGAGCAACTCCGGATGGCTCATATGGCTGCCGGGTACAGCTCCGGTAACAAGCAGCTACTGCAGGGGATCGCCTACGTCAGCTTCCAGGAGCTCGCCACCCGGGTATCGCACCGGAATACGGGTAAGTCGAGTGGGTGCCCAATTGCCGACCAGCTGCTCGCCCGGATCTCCACGGACGAGAACTTGCACATGATCTTTTACCGCAACCTGGTCGCGGCCGCGTTCGACCGGGCTCCGGACGCCACGATGGCCGCCATCCGGGACGAGGTTGTCGGCTTTACCATGCCGGGCTCGGGGATGCCGGACTTCGCCCGAAACGCGGTGACCATTGCCATGGCCGGCATCTACGACCTGCGGTTACATCACGACGAGGTGGTCACACCCATATTGCGTTTCTGGCGGGTCTTTGAACGGGACGACCTCGGCCCGGTTGGCGAGCAGGCGCGCGAGGAGCTCGCCGAGTTCCTGTCCGGCTTGGACGCGCAGGCCAGTCGATTCGTCGAGCAGCGTGAGCGCAAGCGGACGGCAGGATGGCTCGCGCCTGACGGCCGGGACCCCGCCTCGTCACGTCGGAAGGCATTCCCGAAGTAGAGATGTCACGATGTTGGCATGAAGCCGCGCGTGCTGGTGGTCGACGACGACTCCGCCCTGGCCGAGATGCTGGGCATCGTGTTGCGATCCGACGGGTTCGATCCGTCCTTCGTCAGCGACGGCACCGGCGCACTCGCGGCATTCCGGGACACCAAACCTGATGTCGTTCTGCTGGATCTTATGCTGCCCGGCATGTCCGGCCTGGACGTCTGCCGGGCTATCCGCGCGGAAAGCGGTACGCCGATCATCATGCTCACAGCCAAGAGCGACACGATTGACGTCGTCCTCGGTCTGGAATCCGGGGCCGACGACTATGTCGTCAAGCCGTTCAAGCCGAAGGAGCTTGTGGCTGGATGCGAGCCCGGCTGCGCCATGATGAGGACGTCGCCAGCGAGACGTTGTCCATCGGGCCGGCCGAGTCACCGGTCTCGATCGATGTGCCTGCGCACCAGGTAACTCGCGACGGCTCCCCATCAACCTGACCCCGCTCGAGTTCGATCTCCTCGTCGCGCTGGCCCGCAAACCGCGTCAGGTGTTCACCCGCGAGGTGCTGCTCGAGCAGGTCTGGGGTTATCGGCACGCTGCGGACACCCGGCTCGTTAACGTGCATGTGCAGCGGCTGCGGTCGAAGGTGGAACGGGATCCGGAACGTCCCGAGGTCGTGCTCACCGTTCGCGGCGTGGGGTACAAAGCCGGCCCACCATGAGCGGTCCGCGAACGACGGCGCGCCCGGACGTCACCGGGCAGGCGCCAGATCCCCGCGGCTCGGGGTCCGGGCCACACCGGCGCCTCCGGCTGAGCCGATGCCACCCGATGAGCCGGATCAGCGCCACCGCGGGCGGGGTGTCCGCGCGGCGGTGGTCGCGCAGGCTCGCTGGGTGGGCACCCGGGCCTGGCAGCTCCTCCGGGTGCTCGGAGAACGAGCCGCGCGAGGTGGACGCGCTGCTCCGACGCGCGTGGCAGCATTCGCTTCAGCTGCGCGTGGGTGCCACCACCGTGGTGGTCACCGGTGTCGGCGTGCTGTTGATCGGCATCTTTCTCGTCAACCAGATCAGCGCTGGCGTGCTGCGGGTGGAAGACCCCGGTCTGATCCTGAGCGTCGCCTTGCCGGCGACCCGGCTGCAATCGACGCCGCGGTGGCGTCGCAGAACCGAACGAGAGCGTCACGCCGCACCCGGCGTCGGTCGCCGCCTTTTGGAGCACAGAGCCCATCGGGACAGATCCGCGGCGAACACCGTGAGCATCGCCTCGGCAACCGCGTTCGCGAGCTGGGCGCGGCGAGACTCGCTGAGAGTGGTCTGGAGCGAGCGTTCCGCGTGCCGTGCGAGTCGTTCGCCGAGGGCGTGCCACGCGTGCGAGCCCGACGTCCGCGCACCATCGCCACTACTCGGGCGTGCGCCTTCTTCTCCAGCAGGTGCGACATCGCGAACGCCTCGCGCTCGCTCAGCCGCAGGTGCACCCTGAGATCGAGGTGCAGTCGGGGGACCCATCCGCACGATCAGGCGATGGCGTCGCCGCACGCGCATCCCTGGTACGACCACCCGGAAGACCCGGCGTGGGCACGCCAAGCCCGGCGAGCCCGTGAGCGCCGCCGCGATCTGAGGGGTGAGCTGCTCGAACTCGTCCGCCGCGAGGCCGGCCTCGCCGGGCCCCTCCGCTTCGGCTTCGAATGCGGCGAGGTGGCCGAGCTGGCCGCCGGGCATGGTCTCGTAGAGGTGCACCTCGGCTTCGAGCGGCCACACCCGAGCGCCCGCGTCGAGCAACCGGTGCTCGAGCGTCCCGCCATCCGAGAGCACGATCGCCCGGGCGAAGGGGCGTGTGATCGGCACACGGAAGACCCGGCTGTACTTCTTGTATCGGTACGCCGGGCGGGCGCGCCGAGGCATGTACACCCACACGCCCGCCTCCTGCGCCTCGTGATCGGGGAGATCCGAGCGGAGCGCCTCCGCCGGGATGTGACGCGCGGCGGCCTCGTTGAACGCCGCTTGCACTTCGGCTTCGAGCCGTAGCGGCTCTGCGAGCGCCTCGCTCGGCAGCGACGCGACTTCCCGGATGGTGTCCTCCATGGTGGCGACGAGGGCCTCGGCCCCGAGCCGCGCGTCCTCTCCCGACTCCGCTTCGAGCGAGAGGAGACGCAACCCCACGTCGGCGAGAGGACGACCGAGCTTGCGGGCCATGTCGAGCCCGATGTGGTCCTTCACGAGGTCGGCGAGCCGATCACCGAGGAATGCGACGACCTTGTCGCGGCCGACGAACTTCAGGCCGAGGCGGATCAGAGGCATCGCCGCCATCACCACGGGGATGAACTGCTCGACCTCAGCGGTCGGTGCCTCGCCGGCACTCCCGTCCATGAGCTGATCGACGAGCCGGGCGCGTGCGCGGTCGAGCTCGCCAGCGGCGTCGTAGCGATCGAGGGGCGCCTCAGCCTCGGCCTCCATCTCGCGGAGCACGTGATCGGCCTCGGCCTCGTTCGGTGCGAGCACTGCCTCGGCGAGTCGACCATCGAATTCGGCCGCAGCGACCTCGGCCTCCGACGGACTCTCGAGCTCGCCGAGGAGCTTCTTTGCGAGCAGCGACGCTGGTTCGCGAAGAGACACCGGCAGCTTGTTGATCGCGGTGCGGAGGACACGCTGCAGGAGTGGGTTCACCAGTCGACGCAGTGCGCCGAACAGCTTCCCCATCGGGAGGAGGTTGCCGATCGCGGAGACGCCACGCTTCACGATGCTGTGCACGCCCTTGGCGAGCTTGGCGGCCTTCTTGATGAGGCCACCGAGGAACTGCTCGGTCGCAGGGTGCTCGGTCGCATGCTCGGCGAAGTACGCCTCACCTGCGGCTTCGAGCTCCCCCTCGGCAAGCGACTCTGGCGTCCGCGACCCGAACTCGGCTTCGAGATGCTCGAGGAGCCGGTCGGCCTCTCCCGCAAGCGACTCGAACCAGCTCTCGAGCTCGCGGTCGAGCGCGGTCGACCGCTTCGCTCTCGGACGACCACGACGCGGCGGAGCGAAGGTGCATCGCTGCGGCCTCGTCGACGAGTCGTTGGATGCCCTCCTCGAACGCGGGGTCCTCCAGCTCTGCGGTGAGCGCCTCGAGCTCGCTCGTCTCGGACTGTGCACCTTCCGATGCGAACGCCTCGGCGAACGGCGAAGCGAGCCATGCCTCGCTTGGAGCTTCCGGCACGGCTTCGCCCTCCGTGCTCGCGCTCTCGGTGAAGGGCGAGGTGAGTGCCTCGTGCTCGGCCAGCGCGACTCCTGAGGCTGATCCGTTCAGGTGCTCGGATTCCATCAGTGCCTCCTCGCCGGTGGGCCGGATCCCAGGCATTCTCCGGATGGCGTGTCTTGCTCGCGTGGAGCCGGGCGTGTGCCGCCGCGTCATCGCTCCGTCACCTGCCTCCGAGGTCGGGATCGAGCTCGTCGAGGAGCTCGTGCACGCAACGGCAGGCGCCGTCGACGGTCGTGAAGACGTGGGTGACCGGAGACCGATCGGAGTCGGCGACGATCACCCGGATGAGCACGTGATCCTGTTCTTCCCAGGCCCTGACCACGAGGACTCGTGAGGTGGGCGGCGGCATCGACGTCACGATCGGGGATGACTGTGGCCGCCTCCATCAATCGTCCGTCTGCCGCGACGCATCGTTGACGCGGGCGAGACCGAGACCGGCAAGACTTCGCCCCGGAGGGAAGTCCACACGTCACAGAGCCCAGCTCGGAGGCCCGAGATGGACGCAACAATCGGCGCGGCTCCCTCCAGTCGCGGCAGCATCCAGCTGCTCGACGGCTTTCGCCTGACCGTCTCGGGCCGCGACATCGCCCTGCCGGTCCAGGCTCAGCGCGTGCTCGCCTACCTCGCTGTCGCGCGCCGTCCGCAACCGCGGCAGCTCCTTGCCGAGCGACTGTGGACCGACGTGCCGAACGAAAGGTGCCAAGCCAGCCTGCGCACGGCGTTGTGGCGCATCCGGCAGGCCGACCATGCGCTGGTGCACTCGAACCGTACGACCGTCGACCTCGATCGCGAGGTGCGGGTCGACCTCCACGACACGCTCGACCAGGCCCACCGGCTGCTGTCGGGCGAACGCGCGACCCGTCGACATCGATGTCCGTGGGGAGAGCCTGCGGGCGGATCTCCTTCCCGACTGGGACGAGGACTGGGTGCTCGTGGAACGCGAGCAGCTTCGTCAGCTGAGGCTCCACGCACTCGAGGCGCTCAGCACGCGGCGAAACGCGACGCCGGTCGGGTCGCGTACGCGATCCACGCCGCCCAGGCCGCGATCGCGTGCGAGCCCCTGCGTGAGTCGGCTCGGTGCGCGCTGATCGAGTCGTATCTGGCCGAGGGCAACCTCGCCGAAGCCCATCGAGAGCTCGATCGGTTCAGCGTGCTGCTGTGGTCCGAGCTGAAGGTGCGGCCGTCGGAGTCGTTGCGGCGCCGCGTCGACGATGCGCTCGCGCCCGGGAGCCTCGCGCGTCTAGAGACCCGTCGACCAGTTGTCGGTCGCGACCCGGCTGCCCGCCTTCAGCTCGATGTGCTGGAACGTGAGCGCGACCTCCAAAGCCGTCGTGTCCCCGTTCTCGTGGATCGCCTGCCAACCCGAGACCGTGGCTCCCTGGAGCTCGATCGTGAGGTACACGGACTGCTGGCCCGCCCGGTCAGCGCGTGACAGCTCGAACTTCACGCTCTTGAGCACCTCGTTGGTCACGAGCGCTTGGAACAGCTGTGGCGCGAAGGCGACCGGGCTCGCAGCGGAAGACCAGCGGTTTGTGCGTCCGCTTCCCCGAGGCTTGACCGGTCGCGACGTCACGCGGAGCGACCACCGTGTACGAGAGCCTGGTCACCCGGATCCGGCCGCCGACTGCGCCGTTGTCGCCAGCGAGCTTCCCCTGCTTCGTTCCCTCGATCGCGGTGATCGCGGCTGAGCTCTGCGCGGCGGGCCTGCGGGGCGCCGGGTCGCGGCCCCTCGAACAGCTCAGCGGCGAAGGGCGATGCCAGCTCGTCCTCGTAGATGGTCACATGGTCAGCGTCGCCCGTGACCGTCGTGGCTCCGTCACTGCGTCGTCGCGGCCGGTGTCATACTCGCCGCCGTGAAGCTTGCGACGATTCGAGACGGTGACCGCACGCGTGCGGTCCGTGTGGACGGCGACACGGCGGTCGACATCGGAGCCGCCGATGTGGGCGAGCTCCTTCGCAACGAGGGATGGCGTCAGCGCGCCGAGAGCGCGAGTGGGGTGACCCGGCCAGTCGCCGGCCTCGACTTCGCACCGCTGATCCCGCGGCCCGAGAAGATCATCTGCGTCGGTCTGAACTACCGCAACCACATCCTCGAGACGGGGCGAGACATCCCCGAGTACCCGACGCTGTTCGCCAAGTACATCCCGGCGCTCGATCGGTGCGAACGAC
This sequence comes from uncultured Acidimicrobiales bacterium, assembly GCA_963726495.1. Taxonomy (GTDB): domain Bacteria; phylum Actinomycetota; class Acidimicrobiia; order Acidimicrobiales; family DATKAS01; genus DATKAS01. The sequence continues at coordinate 67,615 of CAVSCP010000011.1, read as the reverse complement.
GATGTCGTGCTCCCAGCGGTGTCCGAGTCAGTCGACTGGGAGGCCGAGCTCGCGGTGATCATCGGCAAGCGCGTGCGTCATGCGACTCCCGAGTCGGCACCCGACGCGATCGCGGGGTACGCGTGCCTCAACGACGTGTCGGTGCGCGACTGGCAGAACCGCACCGCTCGAGTGGCTGCAGGGCAAGACGTTCGAGTCGACGACGCCGCTCGGCCCGTACCTCGTCACATCCGACGAGTCGCCCGGGCCGTCACGCGAGATCTCGTGCGAGGTCGACGGCGAGGTGAAGCAGAAGGCCGACACGTCCGACCTCGTGTTCGACGCGTTCACGCTCGTGTCCTACATCTCGACCGTCATCACGCTCGAGCCCGGCGACGTCATCGCGACCGGCACGCCTGGGGGAGTGGGCAATGCCCGCAACCCGAAGGAGTTCCTCCGCGACGGCAGCGTCATGATCACGCGCATCGCCGGCGTCGGCGAGTGTCGCAACGTCTGTCGGCGCGAGACGCGCTGATGGCGGTCCCGCGGGACCGGCTCGAGTGGATGCACGACGGCGAGGCCTTCTTCCTCGGCGGGCTCGACGATCTCGGTGACGACGACCTGCGAGAGCCCTCGGGCTTGCCCGGCTGGAGCCGCGCCCACGTGGTGTCGCACTTCTCCCGAAACGCCCGCGCGCTCGTCAACCTCCTCGACTGGGCCCGCACCGGCGTGGCGACGCCGATGTACCCGTCTGTCGAAGCGCGCGCGGAAGGCATCGAAGAAGGGTCACATCAGTCGGCAGCCGATCTGCGCGCCGAGGCGCACGCCGCCTCCCAGCAGCTGCAGGACGCGACCGCCGCGATGCCCGAAGCCGCGTGGGATGGCGAGATCCGCACCGCGCTCGGCCGGGCGACGACGGGCGCAGAGGTGCCGTGGATGCGCGTCCGCGAGACCTGGGTGCACGCGGTCGACCTCGATGCGTCCGCCCGAATCGATCAGATCCCCGACGCGATCGCAGTCGCACTCATCGATGAAGTCACCACCACGTTGAACAGCCGCGACGACTGTCCCGGCGTCGTGCTGCGCGCGACCGACACGAGCCGTGACTGGACGATGGGGGCGCCCGATGGCGCCGTCACGCTGAAGGGCCCGCAGGCTGCGATCCTCGGATGGGTCATCGGCAGAAGCCGCGGCGACGGGCTGCACGCGTCGGGCGGCACGTTGCCGCCCCCGCCTCGCTGGATGTGACCCTGCTCTAAGGCTGCGGCTCTTCGAACCGCGGCATCCGAGGGGTCAGCACCGCGCAGACCTCGCTCGAGCCGATCGGCCCGTGCTCGTCGTACAACCGGCAGTGCGCGACCGACACGCCGTCGGCCGCGACCCGATCGGCGTACTCGACGCCGATCCACTCGCCCTGCGGCAGCCGCGCGAGGTAGAGCGCGGCATCGGCGTTGATGTACTCGAGACCCTCGGACGCCGAGTTCGCGAGCGGGCTCGCGATGTCGGAGACGACCGCGGCCCGAATGAAGGGTGTGAGCGCCTCGCCGGTGACCAGAGGCCGAAGCTCCGCGCAGCCACGCGCGTCGGGGCCCGGGCGCGCCGAATCCCATTCCGTCGATCGGGCGGACCTCGAACGGCGCCTCGAACTCGGGCTCGCCCGCGCCGGGAACGATCGAGTCCCACGCGGGCGTGACTGGCGCATCGTCGACCGGGGCGTCGCCCTTTCGGAGGTAAAGCGCCGACGCGCGCGCGACATCGACGCCACCGACCTGGATGAGCGCGTCGGCCACCCGCACACGTCCTCCGGCACGCACAAGGGTCGTCGAGACCCGCGTCTCCTTCATGGCCGGAGACTTGAAGAGGTCGACGGTGAGCCGAGCAGGAACGAACGCGGGGTCTCCGTGGTCGCGATCGATCGCCCACGCGGCGAGGCCAGCCAGCAAGCGGCCGTGCATCATGTCCTCGGCCCAGGGACCCCGCGCGTCGGGGATGGGCATGAGCGCGTCGCCGTCAGGTTCGAAGAAGCCGCCGTCGTGCATCGTCGTGGGGAGTGGTCGTCAGCTCTCGAGCAGCTCGCGAGCGCGGTCGACGGGACGGCCGATCACGACGCGGTCACCCTTGACGAGCAGCGGCCGCTGCATGAGACGCGGATGCTCGAGCAGCAGATCGACGATCGCCTTCGGCTTCGTGTAGTCGTCGGCATCGAGCCCGAGCGACTCGAAGAACGAGTCCTTCCGCACGAGGTCAGCGGGAGGCGACCCTTCGAGGTGCTCGACCAGCCACTCGAGCTTCTCGCGTGTCGGATGCTCTTTGAGGTAGAGCACGAGGTCGGCATCGGCACCGAGCTGCTCGGCCATGCCCACGACCTTCGTCGACGTCGAGCACTGCGGGTTGTGGAAGATCGTCACGGGTGCGTCGGCCACGCGCCGAGGCTATCCGCCGCCGTACAGAGTCGGAACCCGAAGGGCCCGGTAGACGAACGACGCCCCGTTGTCGTCGAGGCGCAGCGAGAACACGATCGTGCCTCCCTCGTCTCCCGTCGGCTCGACCTCGGTGATGAGCGAGCTGACGCCCGCGGGATCGGTGATGCCGCCGTTGTCCACGAGGATGTTGCCGTTCGGCTCGTGGTTCGCGTCACCCACGAAGAACGCCCAGAGCTGACGCCCGTCGACCAGCGAGCGCATCTCCCACTTCTGCGTCACGGTCTTGTTCGCGTCGTCGAGGCTGAACAGCACGGCGCGGCTGTAGGGGTGCTGGGTGATGTCGGGCGAGTTGAGGTTGGTGCCCGGCCGCATGTTGCCGTTGTCGTAGAGGAGGATCGAGCCGTCGTCCTGCACCTCGACGGCGTGCTGGTAGTACTGCAGCTCGCCCGAGCCCTGGAGTGTGAAGTCGCCCCCCGGGCCCAGCCGCCACAGCAGGTCACCCGACTTGCCACTCGCGTCGTCCGCATACCTGATGGCGAGGACCGCGCTCATGTGCCGCGACGACACGATCAGCGCGTTGCGCTTCGCGTCGAACACGACGGCGTTCGCGTGCGTCCAGTCCTTCACGTCGCCGAAGCTCGTGTACATGAAGACCGGCACCGCGAACGCGGGGGCCAAGGGGCAGATGTTCGAGTCGGCGGGGTTCGTCTGGGGGTGGAAGTAGTCGGCGAGGTGCCACTCGTGGACGACCTTGCCCGTGTCGGGCTCGAACTCGACGATCACGTCCGAGATGAGCTGGTAGGTGCCGGTGAACTTGTCGGGCGTCTCGCCGCACATCGGCTTGGTGAACCCACTGACCTGGTTCAGCTCGGTGCTGAGCGTGATCGAGGTTGCCGTCGGGCATCGGGTGGATCTCGTGGTGCATCGAGTCGACGTCGACGGGGATCGCGTTCGGTCCGGCGATCGTGCGGCCGTACTCGTCGGTCGCGAGCCGGCCGAGCTCGAGGCGCCCTGCCCACTCGTGCACGACGTTGCCGAGCACGTCGATCTCGCGCGCGCCCATGTCGTTGTACTCGTAGAGGATGTGTCCGTTCGGCAGCATGCGAGCGTCGCCGATCGGGCTCGGCGCCTCGTAGTACCAGACGATGCTGCCTTCGGCGTCGACGCCGACGAGGAGCCCGAGGTTCGGCGGAGGCTGCCCCGCGACGGCCGCGGGCGCGGCGCGCTTCGTCACCGGGAAGAGCGTGATGCCGGGCGCCATCTTCGTCGGGTCGCTCGTCACCGTGAACGTCGGGATGTCGGTGGGAAGTGCACCCGTCGTGAACGTCACCGGGTCCGCGGTCGCGGTCTGCCCGTTGGCGTCGGTCGCGGTGACCGTCAACGTGTACGGCGAGCTCGCGCGCATCCCGACTGCAGGGATCTCGTGGTCGGTCGAGGGTTGGGTCTGCGCCTTCTCGGTGCGATCCGAGCCAGGTCCGACGATGTGCAGGTCGACCGTGGCGGGTGCCGAGGTGGTGAAGGCGAGCGACGCGCTGAGCGTGCTGTTGGGGTTCGGCGTCACCGTCACGGCGCTGACCGTGAGGGGAGGCGCGGCCGTCGTCGACGCTGCTGCCGCGGCCGTGCTCGCGGCCGACGAGCTGTCGTCAGACGTGCACGCGGCCAGGGCGAGAGATGCGGCGACGAGGCACGTCAGCACCGCCGCTCGCCCTCGCATCGGGGGCACATTAAGACAACCGCGCCGCCCAATCCGGGCAGGTCGGGAAGGACCCGTCGCCTAGCCTGACCAGATGCCCGAGTTCCGCGCTCCGACCGGCACGCGAGACGTGCTGCCCCCGGAGTCGGCTCGCTGGGCGCGCCTCATCGCGCTGTTCGCGACCCTCGCGGAGCAAGCCGGATACGGGCTTGTCGTGTCGCCGATGTTCGAGGACGTCGGCGTGTTCGAACGGGTCGGTGAGTCGACCGACATCGTCCGCAAGGAGATGTACGACTTCCGAGACAAGAGCGACCGCCACCTCGCGCTCCGGCCGGAGGGCACCGCCTCTGTCGTGCGGGCCTTCATCGAGCACCACCCGGCCACGCCGTGGAAGACGTACTACGTGGCGCCCAACTTCCGGTACGAGCGGCCTCAGGCCGGTCGCTACCGCCAGCACCACCAGCTCGGCGCCGAGGCCATCGGCACCGATGATCCCGACGTCGACGTCGAGATCATCACGCTCCTCGACGGCGTGTATCGGGCGCTCGGGCTTCGACAACGCACGCTCCGGCTCAACTCGATCGGCGACGCCAAGTCTCGACCCGCGTACATCGAGGCGCTGCGAGCGCACTTCGATGCGCACCTCGACGTGCTGTCAGAGCAGAGCAAGGTCACGCTCCAGGCGAACCCGCTGCGCGTGCTCGACTCGAAGCGGCCATGAGGACGCGCCGGTCATCGCGGCCGCGCCCCGCACGATCGACTACCTCACCGACGAGGCCGCGGCCCACTTCGACCGCGTGCAGAGCGGGCTGCGCGCTGTCGGCGTGCCGTTCGTGATCGACCCATTGCTCGTCCGTGGGCTCGACTACTACGCGCGCACCACGTTCGAGTTCGCGAGCGACGCGCTCGACTCGGCGCAGAACGCGATCGGCGGCGGCGGTCGCTACGACGGCCTTGCCGAGCAGCTGGGTGGACAGCCCACGCCCGGCATCGGCTTCGGCGCCGGCATCGAGCGGATCTTGCTCGCGTGCGACGCCGAAGGAGTGTTCGGCGCGCCCGCCTCGACGGTCGACGTGTGGGTGATCGACACGACCGGAGGCGAGCAGGCGCTCACGCTCACGCACGAGCTGCGCGCCGCGGGGGTGTCGGCCGACCGGTCGTTCGACGGGCGGTCGATGAAGTCGCAGATGAAGGCCGCGGATCGTTCAGGAGCTCGCATCGCGTTGATCGTCGGATCGGACGAGCTCGCCTCGTCGACGGTCACCGTGCGCGACCTGCGCCACACCGGCGCCGAAGGCGAGCCCGGCCAGCAGGCGATCCCCCGACAAGAGGTCATCGACTACGTGAGGAAGTCACTGTGAGGCGGTTCCGTTGAGTCTGCGTACTGACTACTGCGGCGCGCTGCGCGTCAGGCGACGCCGGGCGCACCGTGTCGGTGTGCGGATGGGTCGCACGGCGCCGCGAGCACGGCGAGCACCTCGCGTTCGTCGACGTCCGCGACCACACCGGGCTCGTGCAGTGCGTGGTCGACGGCGCGCACGACCTGCGGTCCGAGTACGTCGTGTGCGTGACCGGCACGGTGCGGGCCCGTCCCGAGGGCACCGTGAACCCGAACCTGCCGACCGGCGAGATCGAGATCGGCGACTGCACCGTCGAGGTGCTGTCGGTCGCCGAGCCGCCGCCGTTCCCGATCGACGAACGAGCCGACCAGGTCGACGAGACGGTTCGCCTCCGCTACCGCTACCTCGACGTGCGACGCGAGCGCATGCAGCGCAACCTCCGCGTCCGCAGCAAGATCAACAGCGCGGTGCGGGCCGCGATGGAGCGTCAGGGCTTCGTCGAGGTCGAGACGCCGATGCTGATGCCGTCGACGCCCGAGGGCGCGCGCGAGTTCCTCGTGCCGTCGCGCCAGCAGCCCGGCTCGTTCTACGCGCTCCCGCAGAGCCCGCAGCTGTTCAAGCAGCTGCTGATGGTCGGCGGCATCGACCGCTACTACCAGATCGCTCGTTGCCTGCGCGACGAAGACCTGCGCGCCGACCGCCAGTACGAGTTCATGCAGCTCGACGCCGAAGCGAGCTTCGTCGACCAAGACGACGTGCTCGAGTTCATCAGCGAGGCGGTGCTCGACGCGGCCGAAGCCGTCCTCGGCGAGCGGCCGCCCGTGATCGAGCGCATCACCTGGCACGAATCGATGGACCGCTACGGCGTCGACAAGCCCGACCTGCGCTTCGAGCATGCCGCTCGTCGAGCTCACGCCGATCTTCGCGGGCACCGAGTTCAAGGCATTCGCGGGCGCAGCCGCGATCAAGGGCATCGGCGTGCCCGGGCGCGGCGACATGACGCGCAACCAGCTCGATTCGATGACCGACAGAGCCAAGTCGCTCGGAGCCAAGGGCCTGGTGTGGATGCGCGTCGGTGACGGCGGCGCGCTCGAGTCGCCGGTCGTGAAGTTCCTCTCCGAGACCGAGCAGGCCGCGCTCGTCGGCGCGCTCGGGGTGAGCGCGGGCGACCTGATCCTCATCGTCGCCGACGAGTGGATGACGACGTGCGAGGTGCTCGGCCAGCTCCGCAACGACCTCGGCCGCCCTCCGGTGTACGAGGGGCCCGTACCGCTATGTGTGGGTCGTCGACTTCCCGATGTTCGTGGGCATGAGCGAGGACGGACATCCGAAGCCGGCACACCACCCGTTCACGCGCCCGCACCCCGACGACATCGACCGCCTCGAGACCGACCCGATGTCGGTGCGCAGCCGCGCGTACGACCTCGTGCTGAACGGGTGGGAGCTCGGGTCGGGCTCGATCCGGATCCACGAGCCCGAGCTGCAGCAGCGCATCTTCGATCTCCTCGGCATCGGCGAGGACGAGGCCAACACAGCGGTTCGGCTTCTTCCTCACGCCGTTCAAGTACGGCGCGCCGCCCCACGGCGGCTTCGCGTTCGGCCTCGATCGCCTCGTCGCGATCCTCGCGGGGGAGGAGAACATCCGCGAGGTGATCGCGTTCCCGAAGACGCAGTCGGGCGCCGATCCGATGACGGGCTCGCCGACGCCCGTCGATGCGAAGCAGCTCGCCATCCTCGGCCTGCGCCCCCTGCCCCCCAGCTCCTGACCGGTCGGTAGGGTCGCAGCCATGCGTGCGCTGCGGACTCCTGACGATCGGTTCGAGAACCTCCCGGGGTGGACGTTCGCCCCGCGCTACACCGAGGTGCCCGACGGCGACGGCGGCACGTTGCGCGTCCACCACGTCGACGAAGGGCCCGCGGGCGCGAACCCGATCCTGTGCATGCACGGCGAGCCGTCGTGGGCGTACCTCTACCGGAAGATGATCCCGGTCTTCACCGGCGCGGGCTTCCGGGCCGTCGCTCCCGATCTCGTCGGGTTCGGCCGCAGCGACAAGCCGACCGAGCTCGACGACTACACCTACCAACGGCACGTCGACTGGATGACGGCCTGGCTCGAACGCCGTCGATCTGCAGCACGCGACCCTCGTGTGTCAGGACTGGGGCGCGCTGATCGGCTTGCGGCTGCTCGCGGAGAACCCTGATCGGTTCGATCGCGTCGTCGTCGCCAACGGCTTTCTTCCGACCGGTGACGCCGCGCCGGGCGAGGCGTTCCTCCGCTGGCGCGAGTACTCGCAGACGACGCCGAACTTCCACGTCGGCGGCATCATCAAGGGCGGATGTCGCACCGAGCTCTCTGAAGAAGTCATCGCGGCCTACGACGCGCCGTTCCCTGACGACTCGTACAAGGCGGGCGCGCGGAAGTTCCCCGTGCTGGTGCCGATCTCACCGGACGATCCCGCGTCGGCGCCCAACAAGGCGGCGTGGACCGTCCTCGAGAAGTGGGAGAAGCCCGCGCTCACCGCGTTCAGCGATCAGGACCCGATCACGCGGGGCGCAGACCGTGCGTTCCAAGCGCGGGTGCCCGGCACGAAGGGGCAGCCGCACACCACCATCGAGGGCGGCGGGCACTTCCTGCAAGAAGACAAGGGTGAGGAGCTCGCCAACGTCATCGTGGAGTGGCTCGCCGGCTCGTGACGTGCGTCATGATGGAGCCATGCGTGTAGGGGTCTTCTTCTTCGGTGGCGTCGAGATCGACGATGCCGGGGCAGGGCCGCCGGCGCCGATGAGCAGGCGCTACGAGCAGAAGGACTTCTGGCACGCGCAGGAGCGGTTGCTCGACATGGGTGTGCGGGCCGAGGAGCTCGGCTACGACAGCTACTGGCTGACCGAGCACCACTTCCAGCACGAGGGCTACGAGGTCATCCCGAACGGCATCTTGTTCGGAGCCTTCCTCGCCGAGCGCACGAGCCGCATCCGCATCGGCACGATGTTCAACATCATCGCCCAGTGGCATCCGCTGCGGCTCGCCGAAGACTTCGCGACGTTGCACAACCTGTCGGGTGGACGCGCGATCCTCGGCGTCGGACGCGGCACGGTGCCGCGCGAGATCCAGTCGCTGTCGGGCAACCGGGTGTCGATCGGGTCGTTCGACAACCCCGACATGGCCGAGGCCGATCGCATCAACCGCGAGATCACCGACGAGTCGCTCGAGGTGATCAAGCTCGCGTTCGAGAACGAGACGTTCTCGTACAAGGGGAAGTACTTCGAGTTCCCTCCCGCGGGCATCCCCGATCGGGGAGGGTTCGTCGAGACGCTGACGTTGATCCCGCGCCCGAAGTACCCGTACGAGATCTGGCAGGCGATCACGTCGCCGCCCACCCTCGAGCACGCGCCCGACCCTGAACCACGGCGGCGTGTTCTGGAACCAGAACCACAAGTTCATCAAGCGGTTCTTCGATCGATACGGAGAGGTGTGGGCCGAGTCGCACGACGGCGCCGAGCTCGGTCCGGGCGAGAAGCGGCTGCTGGTGCTCAACGTGCGCGTCGAGGACACGTATGAGGAAGCGCTCGACTCGGCCCGCCCGGGCCACGACGAGTTCTGGAAGTTCCTCGGTCCCTACGGCTGGAGCCGTGGGTACGCAGGTGACGATGGCAAGCCGGTCGAGCCCGGGCTCATCCCCACGCTCGAGAACTCGCTCGGTCAGAAGACGTGGGTCGTGGGCACGCCCGAGCAGGTGGCCGAGGGCATCCAGTTCTTCAAGGACACGCTGTCGCTGCAGGACCTCGTCCTCTTCCCGAACTTCTCGGGCGACACCTACGAGAAGACCGACGAGCAGATGACGCGCCTGGCCGAAGAGGTGCTTCCTCTCGTCAAGTGACCTGTTCTCCGCGGCTGCGGCCGAACGCCTCAAGCGCCAGGCGCCGCTCGCAGCGCGCCTGCGTCCCGCTCGACTCGACGACGTGGTCGGGCAGGAGCACTTGCTCGGTGAGGGGAAGCCGCTCCGCCGCCTGATCGAGGCCGACCGCCTGTCGTCGGTCATCTTCTGGGGACCGCCGGGCACGGGCAAGACGACGTTGGCGCGGCTGATCGCAGATGCGACGACGAGCGCGTTCTTGCCGCTGTCCGCAGTGAACGCGTCGGTGAAGGACGTGCGCGAGGTGATCGCGGGCGCACGGGAGCGCCTCGGGCAGCACGAGCAGCGGACGATCCTGTTCCTCGACGAGATCCACCGCTTCAACAAGGCGCAGCAAGACGCGCTGCTGCCGTCGGTCGAGGACGGGTTGATCATCCTGATCGGCGCGACGACCGAGAACCCCTACTTCGAGGTCAACCCGCCGCTGTTGTCGCGGTCGACGTTGTTCAGGTTGGAGCCGCTCTCGGAGGCGGCGCTGGCGACGCTCGTGCGACGTGGCCTCGAGGTCCGAGGGGGCGACCGCCGATCCGAGGAGGCCATCTCGCACCTCGTGGACGCGGGCCGCTGGAGACGGACGCCAGATCCTCACCGCGCTGGAGGTCGCGATCGCTCTGGCCGGCGCCGAGCCGACGAGCGCGTGCACGTGACCGAAGACGACGTCGTCGCCGCGCTCGGCACGAAGGCGATCCGCTACGGGATCGACGACCACTACGACGTGATCAGCGCGTTCATCAAGTCGCTGCGCGGCTCGGACGTGAACGCCGCGCTCCACTGGCTCGCTCGCATGCTCGAGGCCGGTGAGGACGCCCGCTTCATCGCGAGGCGCATGGTGATCTTCGCTTCGGAGGACGTCGGGATGGCCGATCCGATGGCGTTGTTGATCGCAAACGCCGCGGCGCATGCGGTGGAGTACGCGGGACTTCCCGAGGCGCAGCTCAACCTGTCGCAGGCGTGCATCCACCTCGCGACCGCGCCGAAGTCGAACCGCGCCGCGCTCGGCATCTGGAACGCGCGGGAGGACGTGCGCAACGGCGTCGGGGGCGAGGTGCCGCCACACCTTCGCGGCACGCGGCTACTCCGGCGCGGCGGCCCTGGGCCACGGCGAGGGCTACGTGTACCCTCACGACGACCCGAGGGGATGGGTCGACCAGCAGTACGGTCCCGACGACTTCGGTGGCCGCGTGTACTACGAGCCCTCCGACCACGGGTTCGAAGAAGAGGTGCGGCGTCGGATGGACAGCTACGAGAGGAGGATCGATGAGCGCAGGTGACTTGGCACTGGTCGTGGCGACCGTGCTCTGCATCCTCGGCTTCACCGCGTTGGTCGTGGCGCTCGTGTTCGTCTTCCGGTCGCTCACTGAGCTGCGCGGCGCCGTCGATCAGCTGACTGCCGAGACGCAGCCGTTGCTGGCCGAGATGCGACGGACGGTCGAGGAGGCTCGCGGCGACCTCGATCGCTTCGACAAGGTGCTCGGGTCCGCCGAGGCGATCTCGACTTCGGTCGAGGGAGCGTCGCGGGTGGCGAGAGCGGCGTTCTCGACGCCGGTGATCAAGACAGTCGCGCTCGCGTCGGGCACGTCCCGCGCGGCCAGGAGGTTTCGGCGTCGATGAAACGGGTCTTTTGGTTCACGGCCGGCGCCGCCGCCGGTGTCGCAGGCACGAAGTGGGCGGAGCAGAAGCTGAAGCACGCGGCCGCGGCGGCCAAGCCGCGCGCGGTGGCAGCGAGACTCACCGACAAGGTCCGCGATGCCGTGCGCGAGGGCCGGCTGGGGATGCGACAGAAGGAAGCCGAGCTGCGCGCAGAGATGAACGGCACGACCGAGATCACCGAGGTGGTCGAGGTGCTATCGACGCCAACCCGCCGCACCCGACGCACCGTCCGCGTCCGCATCCCGCGGCGGTAGCTCCGGGCGACCGTTCGGTCACCGAGCCGGCAGCGCGATCGGTCCCGACCTGGCGCGCCTGAACGGTCGACATCGAAACGAGTGTTCACGCTGGAGCGCGGCATAGTGCCCCGAGCGTGAACACCGGGCCCGGGGCAGCGAACGTTTCGGCGCCAGCGGCGCCGCATAACGCCCTCTGGCGCTCAAACGGTCACCGGTAGGCTGGTCAGACCATGCCGAAGAAGCTCACCGCGAACGAGATGCGCCGCGCCTTCACGGGCTTCTTCGCGGACCGGGACCACACGATCGTGCCGTCGGCGAGCGTCATCCCGCACGACCCGACGGTCCTGTTCACGGTCGCGGGCATGGTCCCGTTCAAGCCGTACTTCACGGGCGACGAGGTGCCTCCGTACAAGCGGGCGACCTCGGTGCAGAAGTGCATCCGGGCGGGCGGCAAGCACAACGACCTCGACGACGTAGGCCGCACGGCCCGCCATCTCGTGTTCTTCGAGATGATGGGCAACTTCAGCTTCGGGGAGTACTTCAAAGAGCTCGCGATCCCGTACGCGTGGGAGCTCTACACCGAGGTGCTGGGGCTCGAGGCCGACCGGCTCTGGGTCACCGTCCACATCTCCGACGACGAGGCCGCCGAGATCTGGCACGACGCGGTCGGTGTCCCCACAGAACGCATCCAGCGCCTCGACGAGGACAACTTCTGGCGGATGGGCGACACCGGTCCGTGCGGCCCGAGCTCCGAGATCTTCTACGACATGGGCGAGCGCTTCGGCGCGCCCGGTGGTCCGGCGCACGGCGGCGACGAGCGCTATCCCGAGATCTGGAACCTCGTCTTCATGCAGTACAACCAGCTGCCGAGCGGCGAGATGGTCCCGCTGCCGAAGCCGAGCATCGACACCGGGCGCGGGCCTCGAGCGCAACCTCGTCGTGCTGCAGGGCGTCGACTCGGTCTGGGAGACCGACATCATGGTGCCGCTCATCGAGGAGGCGCAGCGGGTGACGGGCGCGCGCCTCGGCACCGCCGAGAACAGCGACGTGAGCCTCCGGATCATGGCGGAGCACGCGCGGTCGAGCGCGATCCTCGTGAACGACGGCGTGTTCCCCTCGAACGAGGACCGTGGCTACGTGCTCCGGCGGATCATCCGCCGCGCGGTGCGTCACGCGTACCTGCTCGGCAGCGAGCAGCTCGTGATGCCGACGATGGTCGATCAGGCGATCCGGGTGATGGGCGACGCGTATCCCGACCTCGAGCGCAACCGCGACTTCATCACGAGCGTCGTGGTCCGCGAGGAGGAGCACTTCCGCCAGACGATGCGCAACGGCCTCACGATCTTCGACGAGGAGGTCGCGGAGCTGCGCGAGCCGAAGGTGCTCAGCGGGGATGTCGCGTTCCGCCTGCACGACACGTTCGGCTTCCCGCTCGAGCTCACCAAGGAGATCGCGGCCGAGCGCGGCATCGACGTCGACACCGCGGGCTTCGATGCGGCGATGGCCGAGCAGCGCCGCCGCGGCAAGGACGCGCGGAAGGCGGGCACCCAGCACGCGGACGCCGACGCGTACCGAGAGCTGCTCGAGCAGTTCGGTCAGACCGACTTCACGGGCTACGTCGAGGGTGAGTCGAAGGGTCGCGTGCTCGCGGTGCTGCCCACGGACGACGACGGCGTCGTCGAGATCTTCCTCGACCGCACTCCGTTCTACGCGGAGAGCGGTGGCCAGATCGGCGACACCGGCACCATCCGCACCGACACCGGCCTCGCCGAGGTGGCCGACACCACCTACGCGCTGCCTGGTCTTCGCCGCCACATCGCGCGCGTCGTCCAAGGCGAGATCGAGCCAGGACAAGACGCGGTCGCGACCATCGACGTCGAGCGGCGCGACGCGATCCGTCGGAACCACACCGGCACGCACTTGCTGCACTGGGCGTTGCGCGAGGTGCTCGGCCCGCACGTGAAGCAGGCGGGCTCGCTCGTCGCGCCCGACCGGTTGCGCTTCGACTTCAGCCACTACTCGCCGGTCACTCCGGAGGAGATCGCGCAGATCGAGGACCTCGCGAACCACGAGGTGCTCGCGAACCCACGCGTGCGCGCGTACGAGACGACGAAGTCCGAGGCCGAAGCGCTCGGCGCGATCGCGTTCTTCGGCGACAAGTACGGCGATGTGGTGCGAGTGCTCGAAGCCGGCCCGCACTCGCTCGAGCTGTGCGGTGGCACGCACGTGAAGGCGCTCGGCGACATCGGCCCGATCAAGATCGTGTCCGAGGGCTCGATCGGTTCGAACCTGCGTCGCATCGAGGCGATCACGGGCACCGCGACGATCGATCGACTCCGCCACGACGAGGACGTGCTCGCCGAGGCCGCGGGCTTGGTCGGCGTGAAGCCCGACCAGCTCGTCGAGGGCATCAACCGCCGGCTCGACGAGGTGAAGGCGCTCCGTGAAGAGCTGAAAGCGCTCCGTCAGCAAGCGGCGGGAAGCGAGGCGGCCGACCTCGCGCAGACCGCGATCGACGGCATCGTCGTCGCTCGGCGTGACGGCACCTCGCGCGACGAGCTGCGTGAGCTCGCGCTCGCGATCCGACAGCAGCCCGGCATCCGCGCGGTGGTCATCGGCGGCGCGCCCGAGGGCGGCGGTGCCGCGTTGGTGGCTGCGGTCGCGAGTGACAGCGGCCTCGACGCGAGCGCGCTGATCGCTGATGCCGCGAAGACGGTGCAAGGCGGCGCGGGCAAGAGCGCTGATGTCGCGGTCGCCGGCGGCAAGGACCCATCGAAGCTCGACGAGGCGCTGGCCCTGGCGAGGTCGGCGGCCGGCCTCGCGTGAGGGTCACGGCGTGAGGGTGCTCGCGCTCGATCTGGGCTCGAAGCGCATCGGGGTCGCGGTCTCCGACCCCACCGAGTCGATCGCGACACCTGATCGTGTGCTCGAGCGCACGGGCTCGAAGGCCCGCGACCACAAGGCCATCGCGGCCGTGGTCGCGGAGTGGGAGGCCGAGCTGGTCGTGGTCGGTCTGCCGCTCTCCCTGAGCGGTGCCGACGGCCCCGCAGCCCGTGCTGCCAGGGAAGAAGCGGCCGAGCTCGGCGCCGTGCTGCCGGTGCCCGTGGTCGTCCATGACGAGCGTCTCACCACAGTGACTGCTTCGCGGACCCTCACACAGGCAAAGATGACTGCTGACGCTCGGCGTCGGGTCGTCGACAAGGTGGCGGCCGCGGTGCTGCTGCAGTCGTGGCTGGACCAACGAGCCTCGCGCCGAAGCCGCGAGACGGAGACGGAATGACCGACACCCACGAGGACTGGACCACCGAAGAAGACGTCGACGCGGGCTGGGTCAGCGACGTCGACGAGGGGTGGGCCGAGTGGGATGGCGACTACGAGTACGTCCGCCAGACCCGTCGGTCTCGGCTGAAGGTCGTCATCGCCATCCTCTTCGCAACGATCCTCGTCGGGATCGTCGTCGCGGGCGGCCTCTCGCTCTGGGTCGTCCGCCAGATCAACCCACCCGGTGACCCCGGTGCCAAGCTCACGGTGACCGTCGACCCCGGCGCGACGACCTCCGAGATCGCCGACCTGCTCGAGACGCGGGGCGTGATCACCAACGCGACCGTCTTCCGGTGGTACGTGAGCTACAAGAAGGCCGGCCCGTTCTCTCCGGGCTACTACGAGCTGCGCGAGCGCTCGTCCATGGGTGACGTGGTCAAGGTGCTCGACACGCCGCCGCCGATCACGTTCACGAACGTGACGTTCCCCGAGGGCTTCACGCTCAGCAAGTTCGCGCAGCGGCTCGAGGACAAGGTGCCGCGTCTCTCCGCCGACAAGTTCCTCGCGGCCGCCAACTCGGGGCAGCTGCGCTCGAAGTACTCGCCCGACGGCGTGAACAACCTCGAAGGGCTCCTCTTCCCCGACACCTACCAAGTCGCGTCGAACGACGACGAGGCGAAGGTCATCGCCCGCCTCATCACGCAGATGGAGAAGGTGGCGACTGCCGAGGGCGTCGACTACGCGCCGTTCAAGCTCAACCTGTCCTCCTATCAGGTGCTCACGATCGCTTCGATCATCGAGAAGGAGGCGAAGACCGACGCCGACCGCCCGAAGATCGCGAGGGTCATCTACAACCGCCTCGCCAAGGGGATGAACCTCGAGATCGACGCGACGGTCATCTACGCGATGGGCGGCAACGTCGATCGGCTGACGTTCGACGACATCAACAACACGAACTCGCCGTACAACACGTACAAGAACCCCGGGCTGCCGCCGGGTCCGATCGCGATGCCGGGGAAGGCCTCGATCCACGCGGCGATGAACCCCGCAGACGGTCCGTGGCTCTACTACGTCGTCGTCGACAAGGACGGCAACCACGCCTTCGCGACGACGCTGAAGGAGCACGAGAAGAACATCAAGATCGCCGAGCAGAACGGCGTCCGCTGAGCGCGGCGCCCACTGGCTCGACCCGGGTCGCCGCGGTCATCGGCGACCCGATCGCCCACTCGCTGTCTCCGGTCATCTTCAACGCGGCGTTCGAGTCCGCAGGGCTCGACTGGGTGTTCGTCGCGTTCCGCGTGGCCGCGGGCGATGCACGTCGCGCGTTCGACGGCGTCAGGGCCGCGGGGATCGGCGGCCTCTCGGTCACGATGCCCCACAAGGACGCGGCGTGTGCGCTCGTCGACGAGCTCACTCCCGAAGCCGACGCCCTGGGCGCGGTCAACTGCGTCGTGAACCGTGAAGGCACGCTCGTCGGGCACAACACCGACGGCGACGGCCTTCTGCGGGCCCTGGCCTCCGACGGCGTCGGCGTTGCGGGGGAGCGCTTCGTCGTGCTCGGTGCCGGCGGCGCGGCGCGGAGCGTGATCGCGGCGCTCGGACGCGCCGGGGCCGAGGTCATCGTCGTCAACCGATCGGCAGAGAAGGCCGAGGCAGCGGCCGCGCTCGGCGGCCCCCGGTGCTCGGTCGGCAGCCTCGACGACGTCGAGAAGGCGTCGAGATTGGTCAACGCGACGTCGGTCGGGATGGGCGGCGACGGCCTGCCCGTCCCCGTCGAGATGCTCGGCCCGCCACAGATCGTGATCGACCTCGTGTACCACCCGGTCGACACTCCGCTGCTTCGGGCCGCCCGCGAGCGTGGCGCTCGCGCCATCGACGGTGTCGGCATGCTCGTCCACCAGGGAGCCCGTGCCTTCGAGCTCTGGACCGGTGTCGACGCCCCTGTCGAGGCGATGAACGCCGCTGCTCGGGCTGCCCTCGCCACCCGAAGTTGACGCGGCCGTAACACGCTCCGCGGGCGGGCGCAATGGGTCGATTTCACCAGGGAACGGTTCAGTTCACCCCTCGCGATGCCGATACGGACTGAAGTCACGCCGGAGGGGCGGGACAACCAGGGGTTCGGAGGCCGCTGTGGCCCTACAGGGCACGCTCGACACATTTGCGCTGATCGACGTCTTTCGCTTGCTGGCGTCGACGAACAAGACCGGCCGTCTGCGCGTCACCGGTGACCGCGGCAATGGCAACGTCTGGTTCGATGGCGGCGGTGTCGTGCTCGCGGCCGCACACAACACCAAGCCCAGCGATGCCCCTGTCAGTGTGATCTTCGAGCTCCTCCGCCAGCACGAAGGATCGTTCGTCTTCGAAGCCGACGTCACCACTCCTGAGGCCGGCGCGCCGACTGACGTCGAGAACCTCATCCGCGAGGCCGAGCACCTGCTGATCGAGTGGCAGGAGATCGAGGCCGTCGTGCCGTCCGTCCACCTGTGGGTGAGCCTCGCGACCGAGCTGCCCCGGCCAGAGGTCGTGGTCGACGGTGAACGGTGGAAGGTGATCGTCGCCACCGGAGCGGGAGCGACCGTCTCTGACGTCGGCGACAACCTCGGCCTCGGCGAGATCGCGGTCAGCAAGGCCGTGAAGGAAGTCATCGAGATCGGCCTTCTCACGATCTCGGATCCGCCTGCGTACGCAACGACCCCGCGTGCGCGCGTCGAGCACATCCAGCTCGTGCCTGAAGTCGAGGACGAGCCGCTGTCGCTCTACGAGCCGGAGCCTGAGCCCCAGCACCAGCCCGAGCCTCAGCCCCACTACCAGCCCGAGCCTGAGCCGGTCATCGATCTCGTGCCCGAACCGGAGCCCCAGCCTCAGCCCGAGCCTGAGCCGCACTACGAGCCCGAGCCCGAGAACGTCGTCGCCGAGCACGTGCCCGCATCGAGCGGCGGATCGCTCGGCATCGACATCCCCGGCTTCTCGACGCTCGCCCCCGCGGTGCAGGTCGAGAAGGAAGAGCCGGCAGCGCCGGTCTCGAGCCGGGCGAAGAACGGCACCTGGGCCGCACGTGTGCTCGCCGAGGACGCCGCGCAGCACGACGCCCAGCACGACGCCCAGTACGAGCCGCAGTACGAGCCCCGCGCGGACGATGACCCGATGCCCGAGCTGCCGAACCTGACTCCGCAGGCCGCTCGCGCGATCGCTGCGGCCGCACAGGCGCACACCGAGGCCGAGCGCGACGCCGCGCTCGCGATGGCGACGGGTCCGAACGACGAGCCGCTCGACCGCGACCTGCTCCTGCGGTTCCTCTCGTCCGTCAAGCGCTGAACGTCGCCAAGCGCTGAGCACCGCCGGCCCATCCCTGCCCCCGCGCAGCCTCGTCGATAGCCTTTTCCAGTGATCGCTGCCGTCGTCTGCGCGCTTGCGGGCCTCGTCGTCGGCGCCTTCCTGAACGTGCTCATCGAGCGGATCCCGATCAAGGTTCCCGCCGAACGCGTCCCGCTTCACCTGCCGCCGTCGTGCACGTGGTGCGGGGAGAGCCGCGGCGGTGCCGGGTGGATCCCGATCGTCGGCGCGGTGAAGCCGTGTCCCGCGTGCCACGAGCGCCCACGTCGGCGCGAGCTCGTCGTCGAGCTCCTGACCGCGGCCTTGTTCGTCACGATGTCGATCCACTTCCACGATCCCGTGGTCACGATTGCCTATCTCTTCTTCTGTGCGTTCATCGTCGCGGTCTCGGCGATCGACCTCGAGCACTACCGGATCCCCGACCGCCTCGTCTTTCCTTCGCTCGCGATCGCGGTGCCTGGCGTCGTGCTCGTGTCGTTCCAGCAGGACATCCCGGAGGCAATTCCGCGAGCGCTCCTCGGCGCGGCCACGATCTTCGGCGTCCTCCTCATCTTCCACCTGATCTCGCCGCGTGGGATGGGCTTTGGTGACGTGAAGCTCGGCCTGATGCTCGGCCTCTTCACCGGCTGGCTCGGGGGCAACGCGGCCCAGGCCGCCTATCTCGCGGTCATCGCGATGTTCTTCGGGGGCTTGATCGGCGTGATCATGGGCTTCGTCGTCGCCCTCAGCCGCGGGCGCAAGGCCGCGTTCCCGTTCGGGCCGGCCCTGTGCGCCGGCGCGTACCTCGTGGTGCTGCTGTCGAACCGCCTCATCAGCTGAGAACCCTCCCGAGCGAGCGATGGCCCACCGGTACCATTGATGGGTGCTGCGCTTCCTGACCGCCGGTGAGTCCCACGGCCAGGCGCTCGTCGTCATCGTCGAGGGCTTGCCCGCCGGGTTGCAGGTCACGGTCGAAGACATCGGCGCCGAGCTGTCCCGTCGCCGCCTGGGCTATGGCCGCGGTCCACGAATGCGTTTCGAGCAAGACGAGGTCCGGCTCCTCGCGGGCGTCCGTCACGGACGCACGCTCGGGTCACCGGTGGCGATCGAGATCGGCAACACCGAGTGGCCGAAGTGGGTCGAGGAGATGTCTCCCGCGCCGGGCGCCACGAAGAAGCCGCTGACCCAGCCCCGCCCCGGCCATGCCGACCTCGCGGGCATGCAGAAGTACGGCTTCGACGACGCCCGTGACGTGCTCGAACGCGCCTCGGCGCGCGAGACCGCAGCGCGATCGGCCGCGGGTGCGCTCGCCAAGCGGCTGCTGGCCGAGCTCGGCATCTCGGTCATCTCGCACGTCGTGCAGATCGGTCCCGCGCAGTCGAAGGCGAGTGAGCGTCCGGGCCCAGATGATCTCGAGCGCGTCGACGAGTCGTCGGTGCGGTGCTTCGACCCTGCTGCCGAAGACGCGATGATCGGCGAGATCGAAGCGGCGGCCAAGGAGGGCGACTCCCTCGGCGGGGTCGTCGAGGTGCTCGCGTACGGCGTGCCTGTCGGTCTCGGCAGCCATGTGCATTGGGATCGCAAGCTCGACTCGCTGCTCGCCCAGGCGATCATGAGCATCCAAGCCGTGAAGGGCGTCGTCGATCGGCGACGGGTTCGAGGTCGCGGGCCGTCGCGGGTCGGTCGCGCACGACCCGATCACGTGGGACGCCGACGCCGGCACCTACCGACGCGAGTCGACGCAGGCAGGTGGCATCGAAGGCGGCATGTCGACCGGTGAGGTGATCGTGGTGCGCGCGTACATGAAGCCGCTCGCGACGCTGAACCGCCCAGTGCTGAAGACCGTCGACGTCGTGACGAAGGAGGAGACGGTCTCGTTCAAGGAGCGCACCGACGTGACCGCGGTGCCCGCGATGGGTGTCGTCGCCGAGACGATGGTCTCGCTCGTGCTCGCGAACGAGGCACTCCGCAAGTTCGGCGGCGACTCGATCGCCGAGGTCGTCCGCAATCGCGACGGGTATGTCGCCAGCCTGTGACCACCTCGTGCTCGTCGGCCTGATGGGAGTCGGGAAGACGACCGTCGGCCGCCACTTGTCCGAGCGACTGGGCTGGAACCTCGTCGACAGCGACGCGCAGGTCGAGGCGCGCACGGGGCGCACGGTGCGCGAGATCTTCGAGCACGACGGTGAGCCCGCGTTTCGAGTCCTCGAGACCGACGCGCTCCGCGACGCGCTCGATGCACCCGGCCCGACGATCGTCGCCGCCGCGGGCGGCGTGGTGCTCTCAGAGGCGAACCGGGAGCTGCTCGAGCGTCCGAACGTCACGGTCGTGTGGCTGCGGGCGGCACCCCAGCTCCTCGTGGCGCGCGCCGCGACGGGCGATCATCGTCCACTTCTCGAGCACGACCCCGCAGGCGTGCTGGCCAAGATGGCCGTCGATCGCGACCCGCTGTACCGCGAGGTCGCCGACGTCGTCGTCGACGTCGAGGGCCTCTCGCCGGACGAGGTCACCGATCGGGTGCTCGCGGCGGTCGGCGCGTGATCACCGTCCGCGTGCCCCTCGCACACGCGCCCTACGACGTCCTCGTCGGTCCCGGGGCGCGGCACGAGCTCGCGGCGGTGCTGCCCAAGGAAGTGCGCAAGGTCGCGGTCGTGACGCAGGCACAGATCGGGGTCGACGTCGATCCCGGCGTCGAGCACAAGGTCTTCACGATCGGCACGGGTGAGGACGCGAAGTCGCTCGCGACGGTCGAGCGCCTGTGCAGCCAGTTCACGCAGTGGGGCCTCAACCGCGCCGACTGCATCGTCGCGGTCGGCGGCGGCCTGGTCACCGACGTGGGTGGCTTCGCCGCGGCCGTGTACCACCGGGGCCTGCCCGTCGTGCACGTCGCGACCACGCTGCTCGGGATGGTCGACGCCGCGATCGGCGGCAAGACCGGCGTCAACCTCCCTGAGGGCAAGAACCTCGTCGGTGCCTACTGGCAGCCGGCGGCGGTCTTGTGCGACACCGAGCTGCTCTCCGGCCTGCCGCCGCGCGAGTGGCGCAGCGGATGCGGTGAGATGGCGAAGTACCACTTCCTCACCGGTGACGATCTGATGGCCTTGCCGCTCGACGAGCGCATCGCCCGCTGCGTCGAGATCAAGGCCTCGGTCGTGGTGGACGACGAGCGCGAAGCCGAAGGACGAGCGCTCCTGAACTACGGCCACACGCTTGCGCACGCCCTCGAGACCGCGGGGCGCTACGACTTACGGCATGGCGAAGCTGTCGGCATCGGGCTCGTGTACGCGTCCGAGGTCGCCCACCGGCTCGGTCGCATCGACGCCGCGCGAGTCGAGGAGCACCGGGCGGTCGTCGCGTCGTACGACCTTCCGGGGTCATTGCCCGCGGGCGCCGACTCGGACGAGCTCATCACCCTGATGGGCCGCGACAAGAAGGCGTTGGGCGCGGTGACGTTCGTCCTCGACGGTCCACGCGGGCTCGAGATCGTGAGAGGCGTCGAGCGCGGCGAGCTCGCCGCGGCATTGGAGGCAATGAGATGACCGCTCGGAAGACCAAGTCCTCGAACGTCGTGGTGTTGCTGTCGGGGCCGAACCTGAACCTGCTCGGGCAGCGCGAACCGCAGATCTACGGCAAGGAGACGCTCGACGACCACGCCGCGACCTGCCGCGCCGAGGCCGAGAAGCACGGCCTCACGCTCGAGCACCTGCAGTCGAACCACGAAGGCGAGCTCATCGACGCGATCCACGGTGCTCGGGGACGAGCCGCCGCGATCATCATCAACGCCGGCGCGTTCAGCCACTACTCATGGGCGATCCACGACGCGCTCGTGACGTTCGAGGGCGTGAAGGTCGAGCTGCACCTGTCGAACCCGTACGCGCGTGAAGAGTGGCGACACACGTCCGTGATCGCGCCGGTGGTCAACGGGACGATCGTCGGGTTCAAGGGCAGCGGCTATCGACTCGCGGCTCTCGCAGTGGCCGAGCTGCTCGGGGTGGCCAAGCCGTGACGGCGCTCCCCGCGATGGATCGAGGCGCGCGCGCTGCCCGCGTGCGCGACTCGGTGCGCGAGGCGGGCTGCGACGCGCTCCTGGTCACCCGGCTGGTGAACGTGCGATGGCTGACCGGCTTCACGGGGTCGGCCGCACTGCTCCTCGTGACCCCCGACGGCATGGTGTTCGTCTCGGATGGGCGCTACGGAGAGCAGGCCCGCGACCAGCTCGCGCGAGCGGGCGTCGACGCGGACATCGAGATCGAGCTGTCGATGGCCGCGCAACGCGATGTGCTCAGCGCCCGGGCGAGCGGCATCGCCCGGCTCGGGCTCGAAGCCGACGGAGTCACGTGGGCACAACAGCGCACCTATGCGAGCGAGTGGTTCCCCGACGCCGAGCTGATCCCGACCGAGGGTCTCGTCGATCGCGAGCGTCAGGTGAAGGACGAAGGCGAGGTCGCGCGGATCGGGCTGGCGGCGTCGATCGCCGACGAGGCGCTCGCCGCCATCCTCCCGATGCTGGGCGAGCGACCGACCGAGCAGGCGTTCGCGCTCGAGCTCGACACCGAGATCCGGCGGCGGGGAGCCGACGGCAACTCGTTCGAGACGATCGTCGGATCCGGTCCGAACGGCGCGAAGCCTCACGCCCGGCCGAGCGAGCGAGTCGTCGAGCGCGGCGACTTGGTCGTGATCGACTTCGGGGCGAAGGTCGACGGCTACTGCTCCGACATGACTCGCACGTTCTCGGTCGGCGAGCCTTCACCCACACAGGCGCGCATGCTCGAGGTCGTGGGCGCCGCGCAGCGCGCGGGCGTCGCGACCGTGGCCGCAGGCGTCGGCGTGCGCGCGGTCGATGCGGCGGCGAGGGACGTGATCACCGCGGCCGGATGGGGCGCGGCGTTCACGCATCCGACGGGTCACTCCCTCGGTCTCGAGATCCACGAGCACCCGCGGGTGGCGTCGACGGTCGACCACACCCTGGTCGCGGGCAACGTGGTGACCGTCGAGCCCGGCGTGTACCTTCCCGAGCACGGTGGTGTGCGAATCGAGGACACGGTGCTCGTGACCTCAGATGGATGCCAGCCCCTCACCCACGCCCCGAAGCTCTGTGTCATCTGAAACCACTGCGATCTGACGATCAGGACCTGAGAAGGCAATGCCAGCGATCACCACGAACGACCTCAAGAACGGCATCACCCTGCAGCTCGACAACGGGCTGTTCACCGTCGTCGACTTCCAGCACGTGAAGCCCGGCAAAGGCGGCGCGTTCGTCCGCACGACCCTGAAGAACGCCCGCACCGGCGCCGTGATCGACCGAACCTTCCGTGCTGCCGAGAAGGTCGAGCAGGCGATCGTCGACAAGCGCGAGATGCAGTTCCTCTACCGCGAGGCCGACGAGTACGTGTTCATGGACACCGAGAGCTACGACCAGCTCCACGTTCGCCCCGCCGCGCTCGGCAACGCGGCCGGGTACCTGGTCGAGTCGGCGAATGCGGTGCTCGCGATGTACGAGGGCGAGATCATCGGCGTCGACATCCCCGCGTCGGTCGAGCTCACGGTCACCGAGACCGAGCCGGGCATCCAGGGTGACCGGGTGTCGGGTGCCCGCAAGCCGGCGACGCTCGAGACCGGCATCACGGTGCAGGTGCCGCTCTTCGTCAACATCGGCGATCGAGTGAAGGTCGACACCCGCAGCGGCGACTATCTGACCCGCGTGTGAGCGATCCGGCGATCTCGGTCGAGCGCCGCCGCGAGGCGCGCGAGCGAGCGTTGGCGCTGCTGTACGAAGCCGAGTCGAAGGGCGTCTCCCCTCGCGAGGTCGTGGCTGGGCTCCCGGTGCCGCCCGATCCCTTCGCGGCCGATCTCGTCCAGGGGGTGGGTGACAACGAGGCGCAGCTCGACGAGCGCATCGGCGCGGTGGCCCGAGGTTGGACTGTCGCCCGGATGCCGGCGATCGACCGCGCGCTGCTGCGGGTCGGGTGCTACGAGCTGCTCTACGAGCCCGGCACGCCCACCGCGGTGATCATCAACGAGGCGGTCGAGCTCGCCACCAGGTTCTCGACCGACGACTCGGGCCGCTTCGTGAACGGCGTCCTCTCGAAGCTCGCCGAGGACATCCGCCCCGGCTGACTTGCCGGTGATCGGGCAGCTGCCCGCGACATGCGCCGCCGAGCGCCGAATCTCGCCGGGGTCCGGAGGAGGGCGCTGATAAAGTGTCCCACCTGACCGTGAAGCGAGTCCTGTGAGGCCCGCACGGCAGGAGTCATCGAGTGGCTGAAAGGGAACGCCGGATCACGCCCCCGTTCGGGGGCGTTTTTGTTCCTCACAAGCGGGTCATGGACGCGGACGACGTGGCCAGAGCCACCGTGCGCATCGCCCACGAGGTCATCGAGCGCAACCACGGCCTCGAGCAGGTCGCGGTCATCGGGCTCCAGACCGGCGGCGTCCCGCTGGCGGAACGACTCGTCGAGGCGATCGAGCGCATCGACGGCAGGAAGGTGCCGATCGGCACGCTCGATGTCGCGTTCTACCGCGACGACATCGGCATCCGGCCCGTGCTGCCCGAAGCGGTGACCGACATCGAGTTCTCGATCGACGGCGCGACCGTCGTCCTGGTCGACGACGTGCTCTTCACCGGGCGCACGATCCGAGCCGCGCTCGAACGCGCTGAACGACTACGGACGGCCCCGCTCGATCCAGCTCGCGGTGATGGTCGATCGCGGCCATCGCGAGCTG
The DNA here is from genome assembly GCA_963726495.1 of uncultured Acidimicrobiales bacterium. Classification (GTDB taxonomy): domain Bacteria; phylum Actinomycetota; class Acidimicrobiia; order Acidimicrobiales; family DATKAS01; genus DATKAS01. The sequence goes on along the minus strand of CAVSCP010000011.1, from coordinate 43,084 downwards.
CCGATCCGCCCGGACTTCGTCGGCAAGAACCTTCCGACTCGGCGCGACGAGATGGTCGACGTGAGCGATGACGGCGTGCACCTCGGGGAGATGCGGAAGTGAAGCACCTCCTCTCGATCGCCGACCTCGGACGCGACGGGATCGAAGACATCTTCCGGCTCACCGACTCGTTCGTCGAGGTCAGTGAGCGCAACATCCCGAAGGTGCCCGCACTGCGGGGACGCACCGTCGTCTCGCTCTTCTACGAGGACTCCACCCGCACACGCCTGTCGTTCGAGACTGCGGCCAAGCGACTGTCGGCCGACACGATGTCGTTCAGCGTGGGCGCGTCGTCGGTGAACAAGGGCGAGTCGTTGCGCGACACGGTCGAGACGATCCACGCGATGGGCGTCGATGCGATCGTCGTGCGTCACAAGTCGTCGGGCGTGCCGTGGCAGATCGCCGGCTGGGTCGACGCGTCGATCGTGAACGCCGGCGACGGCTGGCACGAGCACCCGACCCAGGCGCTGCTCGACTGCTACACGATCCGCGCCGAGCTCGATCGTCCGATCGAGGGTCTGCACGTCGCGATCGTCGGCGACATCAAGCACTCGCGGGTCGCACGGTCGAACGTGCTCGCGCTCAACGCGCTCGGCGCGCGGGTGACGCTGGTCGCGCCCCGCACGCTGCTGCCCCCGAGCCTCGAGGGCTGGCCCGTCGACGTGAGCGGCGACCTCGACGACGTCCTGCCGAAGTGCGACGTCGTGTACCTGCTGCGGATGCAGCTCGAGCGCCAGACCGAAGCGCTGGTGCCGTCACTGCGGGAGTACAGCACCCGATTCGGCCTCGACCGGAGCCGAGCGGCGCGGCTGCCCGAGCACGCGCTGGTGATGCACCCAGGTCCGATGAACCGCGGCGTCGAGATCGCCGCCGACGTGGCCGACCTGCCGCGCGCGGTGATCACGCAGCAGGTGCGCAACGGCGTCGCGGTGCGAATGGCGATCCTCTACTCGTTGCTCGGCGCAGGAGCCGACCTTGGCTGATCTCGTCTTGAAGGGCGGTCGTGTCGTCGATGCGACCGGGAGCCGCGTCGCGGACGTCGTCGTGGGCGACGACGGTCGGATCGTCGCGGTCGGCGCCGACCTGCATGCCGATCAGGTCCTCGACGCGTCGGGATGCGTGGTCGCACCCGGACTCGTCGACCTCCACACCCATCTGCGTCAGCCAGGACGTGAGGAAGCCGAGACGGTCGAGAGCGGATCGCGCGCCGCCGCGCTCGGCGGCTACACCGCGGTCGTCGCGATGCCGAACACCGAACCTGCGATCGACTGCGCGGCGGTCGTGCACGAGGTGCTCGACCTCGGCGCGAAGGCGGCGCTGTGCGACGTGCGCGTCGCCGGAGCGATCACCGTCGGTCGCGCCGGCGATCGACTCGCCCCGATCGCCGAGATGGCAGCAGCTCGGCGTGCGGCTGTTCACCGACGACGGGCGCGGCGTGCAAGATGCGGCGCTGATGCGCCGTGCGCTCGAGTACGCCGCCGACCTCGGCGTGATCTTGGCGCAGCACTGTGAAGACGAGACGCTCGCCGCGGGCGGCCACATGCACGAGGGCGAGTGGTCGAGCCGGCTCGGGATCGCCGGGCCAGTGCGCGGAGACCGAGGAGCTGATGGTGATGCGCGACATCGCGCTCGCGCGGCTCACGGGTGCGCCGCGTCCACTTCCAGCACCTGTCGACGGCGGGCTCGATCGCGATGGTGCGGGCTGCGCGCGCGAACGGCGTTCCCGTCACGGCCGAGGCGACCACCCACCACTTCACCTTGACCCACGCCGAGTGCGCGTCGTTCGACCCGGTGTTCAAGGTGAACCCGCCGTTGCGCACCGAAGCGGACGTTGCCGCGGTGCGCGCGGGCCTCGCCGACGGGTCCGTCGACGCGATCGCGACCGACCACGCGCCCCACGCGCAGGAGGCGAAGGAGCAGCCCTTCGATCAGGCGCCTCCCGGGATGCTCGGCCTCGAGACGGCCCTCGCCCTCGCGCTCACCGAGCTCGACCTCCCGATCGAATCGGTGCTCGCCGCTGCTCTCGTGGCAGCCGGCCGAGATCGCGGGGCTCACCGGCACGCACGGGGGACCGGTCGCGGCCGGTTACCCCGCCAACCTCTGCGTCATCGACCCGACGGCCGAATGGGTGGTCGATCCGGCGCTGCTCGCGAGCCGCAGCCGGAACACGCCGTACGCCGGCCGCAAGCTGAAGGGCCGCGTGCGGCACACGCTGCTCGCGGGCGAAGCGGTCGTGATCGACGGCGAGGCGCAGCGATGAGCGGCGCCCCGAGGCCCGAGGCGCTCCTCGTGCTCTCGGACGGCACGGTCTTCGAGGGGGAGGCGATCGGCGCGCCGCGGGCGGTGGCGAGCGGCGAGGTCGTCTTCAACACCGTGCTGTCCGGATATCAGGAGGTGATCACCGACCCGTCCTACGCGGGGCAGATCATCAGCTTCACCTACCCGCACATCGGGAACTACGGCGCGACCGCGCTCGACGAGGAGAGCCGCAAGCCGTTCTGCCGCGGCGTCGTGGTCCGAGACTTCAACGACCGCCCGAGCAGCTGGCGGTCCGACGAGAGCCTCGACGAGTTCCTCGTCCGCACCGGGGTCGCGGGCATCTCCGGCATCGACACCCGACGGTTGACCCGTCACATCCGCGAGGCGGGAGCGATGCCGGGCGCCTTCGGCACGGCGAGCGAGGGCGAGCTGCTCGCAGCCGCGCAGGCCGAGCCCGGCACCGACGGCATCGACCTCGTCGCGACCGTGACCTGTGACGCGCCCTACACGATCGGCACAGGCCCGTTCCGCGTCGTCGCGTACGACTTCGGGATCAAGGCGACGATGCTCCGGCAGCTCGGTGAGCTCGCCACGATCGAAGTCGTCCCGGCCTCCACGACCGCGAGCGAGGTGCTCGCGCGTGAGCCCGACGGCGTGTTCCTCTCGAACGGTCCCGGCGATCCGGCGACGCTCGGGTACGCGGTCCGCAACATCGAAGCGCTGCTCGGTGAGGTGCCGGTGTTCGGCATCTGCCTCGGACATCAGCTGCTCGGCGCCGCGCTCGGTGCGCGGACGTTCAAGCTGCCGTTCGGGCATCACGGTGGCAACCATCCGGTCCGTCACCTCGCGACCGGACAGGTCGAGATCACGAGCCAGAACCACAACTTCGCAGTCGACGTCGAGGGTCTCGACGCCGCCGACGTCACGCACGTGAACCTCAACGACGGTGTGGTCGAGGGCATCCGGTGCCGCGAGGTTCCCGCGTTCAGCGTGCAGTACCACCCGGAGGCGGGCCCGGGCCCGCACGACGCGCGCTACCTGTTCGATGAGTTCCGCAAGCTGATGGTCGAGGGTCGAGGCACTCGATGCCGCGGCGCACCGACCTCGAGACGATCCTGATCATCGGCAGTGGGCCGATCGTGATCGGCCAGGCCTGCGAGTTCGACTACTCGGGAACGCAGGCATGCCGTGTGCTGCGGTCCGAGGGCTACCGCATCGTGCTCGCCAACTCGAACCCGGCGACGATCATGACCGACCCCGAGTTCGCGGACCGCACGTACGTCGAGCCGCTCACCCCCGAGGTCCTCACGAAGATCATCGAGCGGGAGCGGCCCGACGCGGTGCTCCCGACGCTCGGTGGTCAGACCGCGCTCAACCTCGCGATGGCGCTTGCCGAGCGCGGGCGTGGTCGGCGACGGCGGTGTCGAGCTCATCGGTGCGAACGCGGAAGCGATCGCGACCGCCGAGGACCGCGAGCGGTTCAAGCAGGCGATGATCGAGATCGGCCTCGCGGTCCCGGCCTCGGGCACGGCTCGCTCGCTCGACGAGGCGATGGTCGTCATCGAGAAGATCGGTCTCCCGGTCATCATCCGGCCCGCCTACATCCTGGGCGGCAGGGGCACGGGCATCGCCACGACGTCGACCGAGTTCGCGGCGATCGCCGCAGCCGGGCTCGACGCGAGCCCGATCAGCGAGATCCTGATCGAGCGGTCGATCGTCGGGTGGAAGGAGTTCGAGCTCGAGGTCATGCGCGACTGCGCCGACAACTGCGTGGTCGTGTGCTCGATCGAGAACTTCGATCCGATGGGCGTGCACACCGGCGACTCGATCACGGTCGCGCCCGCGCAGACGCTGTCCGACGTCGAGTACCAGCGCATGCGCGACGCTGCGTTCGCGTGCATCCGGCGAGTGGGCGTCGAGACCGGTGGGCAGCAACATCCAGTTCGCGGTCGAGCCCACGACCGGCGATCAGGTCGTGATCGAGATGAACCCGCGCGTGAGCCGGTCGTCCGCACTCGCGTCGAAGGCGACCGGGTTCCCCATCGCGAAGATCGCGGCTCGCCTCGCGGTCGGGTACAGGCTCGACGAGATCCCGAACGACATCACCCGCAAGACGCCGGCAAGCTTCGAGCCCACGATCGACTACGTCGTGACGAAGGTGCCGCGCTGGGCGTTCGAGAAGCTCCCCGGCACGAGTGGAGTCCTCGGCACTCAGATGCAGTCGGTCGGTGAGGCGATGGCGATCGGCCGCACCTTCGCCGAGTCGCTGCAGAAGGGGTTCCGCTCCCTCGAGACGGGCCGCCTCGGTCTCAACGCCGACCCGGCCGAGGCCACGTACGACTCGATCGACGTCGAGGACCTCGTCGCTCGCAGCGCGATCCCGACGCCCGAGCGGCCGTTCCAGCTCGAAGCCGCCCTGCGTCGAGGGGTGAGCGTCGAGCGACTCGCCGAGACCACCGGGATCGACCGCTGGTTCCTCGACCAGATCGCTCGCATCACCGACGAGCGCGCCCGCCTCGAGGCATCGGGCTTCGCGGGAATGGACCGGAGGTCGTGGCGGCGCGCCAAGCGGATGGGGTTCTCCGACGGCCAGCTCGCCCACTTGTTCGGTGTCGGTGAGGCCGACGTGCGTTCCGCTCGTCTCACGGAAGGCGTGCGCGGTCACGTTCAAGACCGTCGACACGTGCGGCGCGGAGTTCGAGGCGAGCACGCCGTACCACTACGGCACCTACGAGGACGAGGACGAGGTGCGTCCGGCCGAGCGGCCCCGCATCGTGATCCTCGGGTCCGGCCCGAACCGCATCGGCCAGGGGATCGAGTTCGACTACTGCTGCGTGCACGCGTCGTTCGTGCTGCGCGACGCGGGCTACGAGACCGTGATGGTCAACTGCAACCCCGAGACGGTGTCGACCGACTACGACACGAGCGACCGGCTCTACTTCGAGCCGCTCACGCACGAAGACGTGCTCAACGTCATCGAGGCCGAGCAGCCGATCGGCGTGATCGTGGCGCTGGGAGGCCAGACTCCGCTCAAGCTGGCGGCCGTGCTTCCGCCCGAGCTCGTGATGGGCACGAGCGCGGAGTCGATCGATCGCGCGGAGGACCGTGAGCAGTGGAACGCGCTGTGCGCGCAGCTCGAGATCCCTCAGCCGGCAGGCGGCACCGCGACCGCGGTCGACGGGGCGCTCGCTGTCGCCGCGCGCGTGGGCTATCCCGTGCTCGTGCGCCCGTCGTACGTCCTCGGCGGACGCGCGATGCAGATCGTCTACGACGACGACGAGCTCGCTTCCGCGATGGCCGAGCTCGCGAACGAGGGAAGCCTCGGGCGGGAGGGAGGCCTGTCGGCCGAGCGGCCCGTGCTCATCGACCGCTTCCTCGAGGATGCGGTCGAGGTCGACGTCGACGCGATCCGCGACGCGACCGGTGAGGTGCTGATCGGTGGCGTGATGGAGCACGTCGAGGAGGCCGGGGTGCACTCAGGCGACTCTGCCTGCGCGCTGCCGCCTCCCTCGCTCAGCGCGACCGTCATCGAGGTGATCGAGGCCTATACACGGGCGATCGCGGCCGCGCTCGACGTCCGCGGGCTGATCAACGTGCAGTACGCGGTGAAGGCCGGCCAGGTGTTCGTGCTCGAGGCGAACCCGCGGGCGAGCCGTACGGTCCCGTTCGTCGCGAAGGCGACCGGGGTGCCGCTCGCGAAGGTGGCCACCCGGGTGATGGTCGGCGCCACCCTCGCTGAGCTGCGAGAGGAGGGCCTGCTGAGGCCGCCGACCGCGTCCAAGCACACGAGCGTGAAGGAAGCCGTGCTTCCCTTCAACCGGTTCCCCGGGGTCGACACGGTGCTCGGCCCCGAGATGCGCTCGACCGGCGAGGTCATGGGGATCGACCGCGTCGTTCGGCCTTGCGTTCGCGAAGAGCCAGATCAGCGCGGGCAACCCGCTTCCGAGCTCAGGGACGATCTTCCTGTCGCTCGCCGACCGAGACAAGGCCGCGGGGCTCGAGGCCGCACGGCGTTTCGTCGAGCTCGGGTTCTCGCTCGCTGCGACCGCAGGGACCGCAGCGCACCTCGAGGCGAACCGGGTGCCGGTCGCGACGGTTGTCGCGAAGGTGGGGGAGGGCATCGGCCAGGACGCGGTCGACCTGATCTCGTCCGGCAAGGTCGACCTCGTCGTCAACTCACCGCGAGGTCGCGGCGCACGCGCTGACGGGTCGCACATCCGCGCTGCGGCGAACGTGCATCGGGTCCCGTGCCTCACGACGGTCGCCGCTGCCCTCGCTGCCGCGAACGGCATGACCGAGTGGGTCGCAAGCGATCTGCGCGTGACGTCGTTGCAAGAGCACCACGAGGGCACGGGCGATCAGCTCGCGCTCCCGATCTGATCGGGGTTCGGTGACAGCGGTCGATCTCACCTCGAGGATCGGATCGATCGAGCTCCCCAACCCCGTCATGACCGCATCGGGATGCGCGGGCCACGCCGACGAGCTCGGTCACTACTTTCCCCTCTCCGTACTCGGTGCCGTGGTCGTGAAGTCGCTCGCGGCCTTCGAGTGGCCGGGCAACCCGGCGCCTCGGCTGCATCCGGTGACCGGCGGGATGTTGAACAGCGTCGGGCTGCAAGGCCCAGGAGTGGCGAGGTGGCTCCGCGACGACCTGCCCCGACTCGAGCGGGCGGGCGCCCGGGTGGTCGCGAGCATCTGGGCCCGCACGGTCGACGACTACGGGCTCGCGGCGAAGATGCTGGTCAACGCGCCGAAATGTGTCGTCGCGGTCGAAGTGAACCTGAGCTGCCCGAACCTCGACGGCGGTGCGCATCTCTTCGCGCACTCGCCCGAAGCGACGGCAGAGGCGCTGCGCGCCGCGGCGATCTGCGACCGGCCGCTCTGGGCGAAGCTCAGCCCGAACACCGATCGGCTCGTCGAAGTCGCGCGCGCCGCGCAGGCCGCGGGCGCCGACGCCGTCACGCTCGTGAACACGGTGATGGGGATGGCCATCGACGTCGAGACCGGTCGTCCCGCGCTCGGCGCGGGTGGCGGAGGGCTGTCCGGTCGCGCCATCCATCCGGTCGCGGTGCGAGCCGTCCACGACGTGCGCGCCGCCGTACCCGATCTCCCGATCGTCGGGGTCGGAGGTGTCGCGACGGGAGCCGACGCGGTGGAGCTGATGATGGCGGGCGCGTCCGCGGTCCAAGTCGGGACCGCGACCTTCGCGGACCCGAAGGCTCCGCGTTCTGTGCTGCAAGGGCTGAGAGACTGGTGCGAACGGCGCGAGATCGGTGCCGTCACGGAGATCGTGGGAGCGGTGCATGAAGACCGATGAGATCGCACAGCAGCAGATCGCGACCCGCGATCGGCTCGCGCTGGCGCTCGATGTCGACGACCTCGTCGAGGCGATCCGAATCGGTCGCATGCTGCGGCCGTGGTTCGGCACGGCGAAGGTGGGCCTCGAGCTGTTCAGCGCCGCCGGGCCCGAGGCCATCGGCGCGTTCGCGGATCTCGGCTACCGCGTGTTCCTCGACTTGAAGCTGCACGACATCCCGACGACGGTGCACCGTGCCGCGCGCGTGATCGGCGCGTTCGGTGCTGACTACCTGACGCTCCACGCCCAGGGCGGCGTGCCGATGCTGCGCGCCGGCGTCGACGGGCTGGCCGAGGGTGCCGAGCGCGCGGGCCTCGCGCCGGCGACGGCGCTCGCGGTCACGATCCTCACGAGCGATGGTGACGCTCCCGAGCACATCCTCCCGAAGCGTGTCGGCGCGGCCGTCGAGAGTGGCTGCGGTGGCATCGTGTGCGCCGCGAGCGACGTGCGCGACGCCGCGCTCTTCGCGCCACGTCTCACGATCGTCGTGCCCGGCATCCGTCCCGAAGGCGTTGCGCACCACGACCAGGCTCGTGCCGCGACGCCCCGCGAGGCGCTCGATGCCGGTGCCGACCTGCTCGTGATCGGGCGTGCAGTGACGGAGGCGTCAGACCCCTGCGCCGCAGCCGAGAACCTGGTGAGCTCGATCGCCTGAACGCTGGATTTCTTGGTGTTTCTCGCTCCCGGCGATGCCCCCGCACCAAGAGAACCTGCTGGCGTCCGGGCTGAGAAACCCCCGCGCTAGGGTGCCGCCCATGCCGAATCCTCCCCCCCTGTCAGCCGATCAGCGAGCGGCCGCCCTGAAGAAGGCGGCTGAGGTTCGCACTCTGCGGGCCGAGCTCAAGGAGAAGCTCAAGATGGGCTCGGTCACGCTTCCTGAAGTGCTCGCCCAGGCCAAGGGCGACGATGTGGTGGGCAAGCTGAAGGTCCTCGCGCTGCTCGAGTCGCTGCCAGGCGTGGGCAAGGTTCAGGCCCGTCGCATCATGGAAGAGATCGGGATCAGCGAGTCCCGTCGTGTCGCGGGCCTCGGCGCGCAGCAGCGCGAATCGCTGCTCGCACACCCGAAGCTGCAAGCTGCTGAATCTTGATCTGATCGGTCGCTGATCTGATCTTCGTCGTCTCCGGCCCGGGTGGCGTCGGCAAGGGGACGCTCGTCGCAGAGCTCATGCGTCGCGAGCCAGATCTGTGGCTCAGCCGCTCATGGACGACGCGGCCGCGCCGTCCGGGAGAGTCCGAAGCCGCGTACGTCTTCGTCGATCGTGCCGCGTTCGAGGCGCGCACTCGCCGCAGGCGGATTCCTGGAATGGACCGAGTTCCTCGGCAACTACTACGGCACGCCGACACCTGAACCGCCCCCAGGTGCCGATGTCGTCCTCGAGATCGAGCTGCACGGCGCGCAACAGGTCCGCGCGTTGCATCCCGACGCGGTCGTCATCTTCGTGATGCCACCCTCGCGTGAGGAGCAACAGCGACGTCTGCGTGCACGCGGCGACCCCGAGGACAAGGTCGCCAAGCGGCTGCAGAAGGCCGAGGAGGAAGAGCCGATCGGGCTCGCCCTCGCCGATCACGTCGTGGTGAACGACGAGATCGACCGCGCGGTGAAAGAGCTGCAGTCGATCATCGCGTCGCACACGGCGTGAGGTACTCGCCGCCGAGTCGCCTCGGTCTCGGCACGGCGCCTCTCGGCAACCTCTACGCCGAGGTCTCCGAGAGCGACGCCGCGGAAGCTGTTGCCGCCGCATGGGCGGCTGGCATCCGCGTGTTCGACACCGCGCCGCTCTACGGACACGGTCTCGCCGAACGGCGCCTCGGGGCCGCGCTCTCGGCTCACCCGCGTGACGACTTCATGCTCTCGACGAAGGTCGGTCGGCTGCTGGTGCCCGGCACGCCTGATGGCGCCGACGGCTTCAAGGTCTCGCACGGGCAGGTGCCGAAGTTCGACTTCTCCGCCGACGGGGTGCGCCGGTCACTCGAGGAGAGCCTCGAACGCCTCGGCATCAACCGCATCGACGTCGCGCTCATCCACGACCCCGACAACCACTTGGAACAGGCGATCACCGAGGCGGCCCCCGCGCTGGCCGCACTGCGCGATGAGGGAGTCATCGAGCGCGATCGGGTTCGGCATGAACTACGTCGCACCTCTGAAACAGGCCGTCGAGCGGTGCGACCTCGACGTGATCCTGGTTGCGGGCCGCTACACCCTCCTCGACCAGGCCGCACTCGACTCGGGCCTGCTCGCGGCGTGCGCCGAACGCGGTGTGGGCGTGATCGCCGGTGGCGTGTTCAACAGCGGTGTGCTCGCCGCGCCGACAGCTGGTTCGACCTACGACTACGTGCCTGTGGCCGACGAGCGCCTTGCCCGGGCGAGGGCGATCGCCGCCACGTGCGAGCGCCATGGCACGTCGTTGCCCGCCGCGGCGCTGCACTTCGTCGCATCTCAGCCGCTGATCACCACGCTGCTGATCGGGGCGCGCGACATCGACGAGGTGCGCGCCGACGTGGCGATGCTCGACGAGCCCGTTGACCCGGCGCTTTGGGCCGCGCTCAGGGACGAGGGCTTGCTCCTGCTACCCTGAAGTCCCGAATCCGCTGCTCAGGAGCTGTCAATGGCGCGTCCGCACGACACGATGATGAACCCCGCGATCGAGTCATTGCTCGACCGCTCCGACTCGAAGTTCACCCTCGTGACGTTGGCGGCCAAGCGAGCACGGCAGATCAACTCGTACTTCAACCAGCTCGGCGATGGGCTCGGCGCGATCGTGCCGCCGCAGGTGGCCTCGGTGTCTCGCAAGCCGCTGTCGATCGCGTTCGAGGAGATCTCGGCCGACAAGATCACCTACGTCCGGCCTGACCCCAGTGAAGAGGGCGAGGAGGGCGAGGGCGCCGAAGCGCAGGCCGAGGCCTCGGCCGCCTCCGACGAGGAAGCAACCGAGTAGACCCATGGCGGGCCTCACCGGGCGCCGCATCGTCCTGGGGGTCACGGGCGGCATCGCCGCCTACAAGGCGATCGAGGTGTGCCGACGCCTCGTCGACCTCGGTGCGCACGTCGTGCCGATCATGACGCGCGACGCGCACCGCTTCGTCGGTGAGACGACGTTCTCCGCGCTCGCTTCCGAGCCCGTGCACTCTTCGTTGTGGGATGACGGTGATCCGATCCCGCACACTCGCCTCGGGCAGTCCGCCGATCTCGTGGTCATCGCTCCCGCGACGGCTCGCTTCCTCGCCGCGTACGCGGCCGGCCTGTCGGCGCGACCTCCTCACTGCCGTCGTGATCGCCACGCGGGCGCCGGTCATCGTGTGCCCAGCGATGCACACCGAGATGTGGGAGCACGCGTCGGTGCAAGAGAACCTCGCGACCCTGCGGCGGCGCGGCGTGCGCGTCGTCGACCCCGAGTCCGGACGTCTCGCGGGCGGCGACATCGGGTCCGGGCGGCTCGCGAGCCCCGAGACGATCGTCGAGCACGATCCAGCGCGAGCTCGCGCCGAAGGACATGGCCGGGCTGCGCGTGCTGGTGACCGCGGGCGGCACGCGAGAGCCGATCGATGCGGTGCGCGTGATCGCGAACCGGTCGTCGGGAAAGCAAGGGCATGCGCTGGCGTTCGAAGCCGCGGCTCGCGGCGCGTCGGTCACGGTCGTCACGACCGTCGGCCGGCCGGTGCCCGCGGGTGCCGAGGTCGTCGCGGTCGAGACTGCCGCCGAGATGGAGGCCGCCGTCATGGCCCGCGCGGCGTCGACGGATGTCGTCGTCATGGCCGCGGCAGTCGCGGACTTCAGGCCGAAGGCCGCGGTCGACCACAAGATCAAGAAGGAAGGCGGGCCGCCCGAGATCGTCCTCGAGCCGACGCCCGACATCCTCGCCGGCCTCGGCGCCGCGAAGCGCCCGGGTCAGACGCTGGTCGGGTTCGCGGCCGAGACCGAGTCGCTCCGCGAGAACGCCGAGGGCAAGCTCCGGCGCAAGCGCCTCGACCTGATCGTCGCCAACGACGTCTCTGCTCCCGGTGCCGGGTTCGAGCACGACACCAACGAGGTTGTGATCCTCGGTCGAGGGGATCGAGCAGAATGTCAGCCTGACTGATAAGCGTGCCGTGGCCGCTGCGGTGTTCGACGCGGTCATGGTCATTCGAGAGCAGGAGCGCAACCCGTGAGCCGCTGGACCTTCACCTCCGAGTCCGTCACGGAGGGCCATCCCGACAAGATGGCCGACCAGATCTCCGATGCCGTCCTCGACTCGATCCTCGCCGAGGACCCGATGGGTCGTGTGGCGTGCGAGACGTTGCTCACGACGGGCCTCGTGCATCGTCGCCGGTGAGGTCACCACCGAGGCCTACGTCGACATCCCGAACCTCGTGCGCGACACGATCAAGGGGATCGGCTACGACCGCGAGTCGTTCGGCTTCGACGGCAACACGTGCGGCGTGATGGTGTCGATCGATCCCCAGTCGCCGAACATCGCGCAAGGCGTCGACACGTCCGCCGAGACGCGCACGGGGAAGAGCGGCGAGGACATCCTGAACAGCCAGGGCGCCGGCGACCAGGGGATGATGTTCGGCTACGCGTGCGACGAGACCGACGACCTCATGCCGCTGCCGATCTGGCTCGCGCACCGGCTCGCCGCATCGCCTCTCCGAGGTGCGCAAGGCGGGCATCCTCCCGTACCTCCGTCCCGACGGGAAGACGCAAGTCACGTTCGACTACGAAGACGGCAAGCCGGTGCGGCTGAAGACCGTGCTCATCTCGACGCAGCACGCGCCGAGCCTCGATCCCGAGACGCTCATCAAGCCCGACCTCAAGGAGCACGTGATCCACCCGTTGCTCCCGCCGCAGTTCGCGGACGACGGCTTCGACGTGCTCGTCAACCCGACCGGCACGTTCGAGCTCGGCGGCCCGCACGCCGACACCGGCCTCACGGGCCGCAAGATCATCGTCGACACCTACGGCGGCATGGCCCGCCACGGCGGTGGTGCGTTCTCGGGCAAGGACCCGTCGAAGGTCGATCGCTCGGCTGCGTACGCGGCGCGCTGGGTCGCGAAGCACGTCGTCGCGGCGGGTGCCGCGACTCGCTGCGAGATCCAGGTCGCCTACGCGATCGGCGTGGCGCGTCCGGTCTCGATCATGGTCGAGACGTTCGGCACCGAGACGGTCGATCCCGACGAAGATCGTGAGCGCGGTCGACGAGGTGTTCGACCTTCGCCCCGCCGCGATCATCCGCGACCTCGACCTTCGCCGGCCGATCTACAAGCGCACCGCCGCGTACGGGCACTTCGGTCGCGCCGAGAAGGAGTTCACCTGGGAGCACCCGACCAGGTTGGACGACATGCGCAGCGCGCTTGGCCTGTAGCGCGACGCCAGACCCCGCGGGCGTCACCGTCCGGGTGCTCCCGGACGGCCCGATCGACAAGTCGTTCGACTACCTGGTGCCCGCACGCCAGGCCGCGCTCGCGGTCGTCGGCGCGCAGGTGCGGGTGCCGTTGCACGGCCGCCGTGTGAGCGGGTGGATCGTCGGCGTCGACGTGTCGCCTCCCGCCGGAGTCACGCTCGCAGAGGTGCTCGCGGTGCGCGGCATGGGACCACCCGCCGACGTGGTCGAGCTCGCGACGTGGGCCGCGCATCGGTGGGCGGGGCGTGCCGCGACGATCCTCACCGCGGCGTCCCCACCGACGCTCGTGTCACGGCTGCCGCTCCCGCTCATGGGCACGGTGCCGATGGGCGGCGAGGTCGCCGACCTCCCGCCCGAGGCGCTGATCGGGCGAGGCGCGGTGGTCCGACGGCCGCCGTCGGTCGACCCGCTCCCGCTCGTGCTCGCGGCCGCGCGCCTCGGCCCGGCGCTCGTGGTGACGCCGTCGGTCGCCACCGCGCGCGGACTCGCCGCACGCGTGCGGCGGTCCGGCGTGGGCGTCGCAGTGCTGCCACGCGACTGGGGGCAGGCGCGGGCGGGGGCCGGCGTCACGATCGGCGCCCGCAACGCGGTGTGGGCCCCGGTGCCCGACCTCGCAGTGGTCGTCGTGATCGACGAGCACGACGAGGCGCTCAAAGAGGAACGCGTCCCCGCTTGGCACGCGCGAGACGTCGCCATCGAGCGTGCGCGCCGGGCCGGCGTGCCCGCGGTGCTCGTGTCACCGTGCCCGAGCCTCGAAGCGCTCGCGTGGGGCCCGCTCGTCACCGCGAGCCGCAATGCCGAGCGGCAGGGCTGGCCGGCGCTCGAGGTGGTCGACATGCGCCAGGCCGATGACCCCATCCGCACCGGTCTGTACTCCGAGGCACTCGTGCGCGTGCTCCGTTCGTCTGAGCGTGTCGTGTGCGTGCTCAACCGCACCGGACGGGCTCGGTTGCTCGCGTGCGTCGCGTGCGGCGAGCTCGCGACGTGCGAGCGGTGCGGCGCTGCGGTCATCCAGCCGACTGCGGACTTCGAGTGCCCGCGTTGCGCGACCGTGCGGCCGCCGATCTGCCTCCGGTGCCACTCCACCCGGTTCAAGAACCTCCGCGCCGGCGTGAGCCGTGTGCGCGAGGAGCTGGAGGCCCTCGCGGGGGAGCCGGTCGTCGATGTCACGGCCGACGATGAGCGACAGCGCTGCCGCGCGGGTGCACGTCGGCACCGAAGCCGCGCTCCACCGGGTGACCGAGGCCGATGCGGTGGCCTTCCTCGACTTCGACCAGGAGCTGCTGGCGCCCCGGTATCGCGCCTCGGAGGAGGCGTTCGCCTTGCTGGCGCGCGCCGCGAGGGTGGTCGGAGGACGACGCCCTGGTTCACGTGTGCTCGTCCAGACCCGCGTGCCGAACCATGAGGTGCTCGACGCCGCGCTGCACGCCGATCCCGCACGCGTGAGCGATGCGGAGGCTCGACGTCGACGTGATCTCGGCTTCCCGCCTGCGAAGGCGATGGCCGCGATCTCCGGTCCCGGGGCGGACGAGTTCGTCGCGACGCTGGGCGCGCCGCTCGGCATCGACGTGCTCGGCCCTGCGAAGGGCACGTGGCTCGTTCGGGCCGCGTCGCCCGAGGCGCTCGCCGACGTGCTCGCGCGCGTGGCGCGTCCCGCGGCTCGCGTGCGCATCGACGTCGACCCGCTTCGCGTGTGAGCGCGAAGCTGCGGCCGTTAGCCTGGGGACATGGCTCCGTACTCGATCCGGATGTTCGGCGACCCAGTGCTCAAGCAGCGCGCCGCCGAGGTCACCGAGATCGACGGCCGCCTCGCCCGCCTCGCCGAAGACATGCTCACGACGATGTACGACGCACCCGGCCTCGGGCTGGCCGCGCCGCAGGTCGGCGTGCAGAAGCGGTTCTTCGTGTACGACATCGGCGACGGGCCACGCACGCTGATCAACCCGATCGTCAAGGAGTCGCGGGGCGAGTGGGTCTACGACGAGGGGTGCCTCTCGGTGCCGGGCCTTTCCTTCGACATCGTCCGCCCGAAGGAGATCCACCTCGTCGGGGTCGACCTCGACGGCAACGACGTGTCGTTCGAGGCCGACGAGCTGCTCGCCCGGCTGTTCCAGCACGAGCTCGACCACCTCGACGGCATCCTCCTGCTCGAGCACCTGGACGAGAGCCAGCGCAAGGCGGCCTTGAAGGAGCTGCGTCGTCGCACCGTCCAGGAGCATCGACGCGTTGCCGGAGCACCGGCCGGGCCTGTAGCGCCACGGGCCGCGTCTTGCCCGCTGTCGTCCCCGCGACTCCCCGCCGTCTCGCCTTCCTCGGCACGCCCGCCGTCGCTGCCGGCACGTTGCGTGCGCTCGTCGACGCCGGGTTCGAGGTCGCGGTGGTCGTCACCCGCGCCGACAAGCGCCGCTCGCGCGGTGGGGGCGCCGAGCCCAGCCCGGTGAAGGCGACGGCGATCGACCTCGGGCTGCCCGTGACGACGAAGGTGGATGACGTGATCGACGCGGCGGTCGACCTCGGGGTCGTCGTCGCCTTCGGCCAGCTCGTGAAGCCGCACGTGCTCGACGCGGTCCCGATGGTCAACGTGCACTTCTCGCTGCTGCCGCGGTGGCGGGGCGCCGCGCCGGTCGAGCGCGCGATCCTCGCCGGTGACACCGAGACGGGCGTGTGCCTCATGCAGCTCGAGGAGGGACTCGACACCGGCCCGGTCTTCGCGTGCGAGCGGATCGCGGTGGACGACCGTGTGACCGCCGACGAGCTTCGTGCCCAGCTCGGGGAGATCGGCAGCCGCCTCCTCGTCGACGAGCTCACACGCGGGCTGGGCACGCCCACGCCCCAAGACGGCGAGTCCGACGTACGCGGCGAAGATCGACTCGGCCGACCTCGAGATCGATTGGACGCGTCCCGCCGTCGAGATCGCACGTCTCGTGCGTGTCGGGCGCGCGTGGACGACGTTCCGCGGCAACCGGTTGCTCGTGGTGCGCGGCGCGCCCGGCGCCGGCCGAGCCCGGCGAGCCCGGCGAGCTCCGTGGCGAGGTCGTCGCGACGGGCGACGGCAGCTACGTGCTCGAGGCCGTGCAGCCGCAGGGGAGGAGCGTCGTCGACGCTCGCGCGTGGCGCAACGGCGCGCGACCCGCGGCAGGCGAGCGGCTCGGTTCGTGACCGATCCGCGTGCGGTCGCGCTCGAAGCGCTCGTGCACATCGAGCGTGACGGCTCCTACGCGAACCTCGCGCTGCCGGCCGCGCTCTCGCGCGGCGACCTCTCCGACCGCGACCGAGCGTTCGCCACCGAGCTCGTCTACGGCACGTTGCGCATGCGGCGCGCCTGTGACTGGCTGGTCGACCGGTTCGTCGCGAAGCCGCCTGACTTGCCCGTGCGCATGGCATTGCGTCTCGGGGCGTACCAGCTCGCGTACCTCGGCACCGCGCCGCACGCAGCCGTGGACGCGACAGTCGAGCACCGCGCCGCCGTACTCACGCGCGTTCGTCAACGCGGTGCTGCGGAAGGTGGCGGCGGCGCCGACCGACATCCCGGACGACGCGAGCCGCCTGAGCTATCCCGACTGGATCGTCGATCGACTCATCGCCGACCTCGGGCGCGACGACGTGTACGCCGCGCTCGAGCACATGAACCGCGCGCCGCGGGTCCGCATGCGCGACGACGGCTACATCCAGGACGAGGCGTCCGAGTGGCTGGCAGACCTCGTCGAGGCGCAGGCCCGGGATGCGCGTCGCTGATGTGTGCGCGGCGCCCGGCGGCAAGGCGACTCGACTTGCCGCGACGGGTGCGCTGGTCGTCGCGTCCGACGTGCGCGAGAGCCGAGTGCGGACGATGGTCGCGAACGTCGAGGCGCTCGAGTCCCACCTGCTCCTCCTCGTGGCCGACGCGCGGCACCTGCCGCTTCGCGCCGGCGGCTTCGACCGGGTGCTCGTCGATGCTCCGTGCTCCGGCCTGGGTGTGTTGCGCCGTCGTCCCGACGCTCGATGGCGCGTGCAGCCCGAGGACGTCGCTCGCCTCGCCACACTCCAGACCGAGCTGGTCGACGCGGCGGTGCAGCTCGTCGCGCCCGGGGGAGTGCTCGTGTACGGCGTGTGCACGGTGGCTGCCGACGAGACGCTTGGCGTCGACGAGCACCTGCGATCCGCGCATCCCCAGCTCGAACCGCTCGATCCGCCCGGCCCGCCGTGGCGCGATCATGGGCGAGGTGGGCTGCTGCTGCCCCAAGACGCGGACACCGACGGGATGTTCGTGCTGCGCCTCCGCCGTGGCTGACACACTCGCGCCGTGAGCGGATCGGGCGACGGTCTCGAAGCGAAGGTGCTGACGGTGTCGGACGGCGTGGTCGCGGGCACCAGGGAGGACCGCTCCGGCCTTGCCCTCGTCGAGCGGCTCACCGCCGAGGGGTACGCAGTGGTCGAGCACCGTGTGAGCGAGGACGGACGGGCGGCCGTCGGCGGCGCGCTCGAAGCGATGACCTTTCGCTTCGCCGGGCTCGTCGTGACGACCGGCGGCACCGGGTTCACGGCTCGCGACGAGACGCCCGAAGGCACGAAGGACATCCTCGACCGCGAGGCTCCGGGACTCGCCGAGGCGATGCGGCTCGTGAGCCCGCTCGGGCCGGCTGTCGCGCGCGACCGCTGGCACCCGCGGGAAGGCGCTGGTGCTCAACACGCCCGGCTCTCCGTCGGGCGCGGTCGAGTGCCTCGAGGCCGTCCTCGACGTGCTCCCGCATGCCCTAAGCTGCTCATCGGAGCGCCCACGAGCCACTGACCTGCCCCGCGGCCCCGACGGGAGATGCCCGCGGAGATCGGTCGTTTCGTCTCCGAGCGTTGCCAGCGCGACCAGTCGGTGTTTACACTCCCAGCAGGAAAGAACGTCACAACCGAACGAATGCCACCCCCTCGCGGGGTATGGGTGTGAGTCCTGACCGGCGGTGAGAGCCCGCGAACCTTCGGCCTTCGGGCCGTTGGCCGACCTGGTGGAATCCCAGGGCCGACGGTGTTCCGCCTCGTCGTGCTCCGGCACGGTGAGCGGTGAGTCCGGATGGGAGCGAGGGAGCGGCCCTGGCGACCGGACGCGCTCCGGCCGTCGGTGCCTGCGTCCTCGCGAACGGAATTCGGCCGAACACGGAATTCGGCAAAGCGAGGACGACGTGAGCACGAGGGCCAGCGACGAGCAGCTGATGCAGCGGGCGATCGAGCTCGCCGCGACTGCTCGCACTCGCACCTCTCCGAACCCGTGGGTGGGCTGCGCGATCGCAGACCCCGAGCGGCGACATCTTCGAAGGCGCGACCGAGCCCCCGGGCGGGCCCCACGCCGAAGTCGTCGCGCTTGCGGTCGGCCGGCGAGGCCGCTCGGGGCGCGACGCTCGCCTCGACCCTCGAGCCGTGCTCGCATCACGGCCGCACCCCGCCCTGTGCGCCGACGCGATCGTCGCGGCCGGCGTCGCGCGTGTCGTCGTCGGCATCGAAGACCCCGACCCGCACGTGCGCAGGCGAGGGCATCGCCCGGCTGCGGGCCGCGGGGATCGAGGTCGACCACCGGCGTCGGTGCAGACGAGGTCGCGCGCGCAGCTCGCGCCCTACCTGAAGCACCGCCTCACCGGCAGGCCGTACGTCGTGCTCAAGCTGGCGGGCACCCTCGACGGCCGCACCGCCGCTCCCGACGGCACCAGCCAGTGGATCACGGGCGACGCGGCGCGGCGCCGACGCGCATCGGCTGCGGGCCGAGAGCGACGCGGTCATCGTCGGCGCGGGCACCGTGCGCGCCGACGACCCGTCGCTCACCGTGCGCCACGTCCAAGGTCGCGACCCGATGCGAGTGGTGCTCGGGCACGCGCCGCAGGGGCCAAGGTGCAGCCGTGCGTCGAGATGCAGGGTGAGCTCGACGTCGTGCTCGACGAGCTCGGCCGGCGAGGCATCGTGCAGGCGATGGTCGAGGGCGGCGCGACCGTTGCGGCCGCGTTCCACCGCGCCGGCCTCGTCGATCGCTACGTGCTGTACCTCGCACCTGCGCTGTTCGGCGGAGACGACGGCCGCGCCGCTGTTCACCGGTCCCGGCGCGCCGACCATCGACGACGTGTGGCGCGGCCGCCTCGATCTCGGTCGATCGCCTCGGCGACGACCTCCGACTCGAGCTGGAGCCAGCCTGATGTTCACCGGGATCGTCGAGGAGCTCGGGCACGTGATCGCGCGCGAAGGCGACCGCATCGCGCATCGGCGCCGCGCACCGTGCTCGACGACGTCGCGGATCGGCGACTCGATCGTCGGTGAACGGCTGCTGCCTGACCGTCGTCGACGCTGCGACGACGGACTGGTGGGAGGCCGACGTCAGCCGACGAGACGCTCGACCGCACCAACCTCGGCGATCTGCGGCCGGGTGACCCGGTCAACCTCGAACGGCCGGTCCGGCTCGAGGATCGGCTCGGCGGTCACCTCGTGCAGGGCCACGTCGACGGCGTGGGCGAGATCGTCGACGCCAGCGCCCGACCTGCGAGTCACGTGCGCCGACCGACCTGCTGCGATACGTCGTCGAGAAGGGCTCGATCACCGTCGACGGCGTCAGCCTGACCGTCGTCGCAACCGCTGCGACGACGGCTTCACCGTTGCCGTCATCCCCCACACCGCCGAGGTCACGACGCTCGGCACCAAGGGCATCGGGGACCCCGTGAACCTCGAGGTCGACGTCATCGCCAAGTACGTCGAGCGCTTGCTCGACCTCACAGGACGCAGACCGGGCGCAGACGGCAGCGACGCAACCGCGGCGCAGACGTAGGACGGAGTCATGACCAGCGCAGCGCACTGTTCGCATCGATCGAGGACGCCGTCGCGGCCATCGGGCGCGGGCGAGGTCGTCGTCGTCGTCGACGACGAGGACCGCGAGAACGAGGGCGACCTCATCATGGCGGCCGAGTTCGCGACGCCAGAGAAGCATCGCGTTCTTCGTGCATCACACGTCCGGCTTGATCTGCGTGCCGCTCACCGGCGAGCGATGCGACGAGCTCGACCTCGCCGCTCATGGTCGAGCACAACACCGAGTCGCCAGCGCACGGCGTTCATCGTACACCGTCGACTACCGGCACGGCACGACGACCGGCATCTCGGCCGTCGATCGCGCCGCGACCATCAAGGCGCTCGTCGACCCGGCGACCCGTCCCGGCGACCTCGCCCGTCCCGGCCACATCTTCCCGCTGCGCTATCGGCGAGGGCGGCGTGCTCAAGCGAGCCGGCCACACCGAGGCCACCGTCGACCTTGCCCGCCTCGCCGGCCTGTACCCGGCAGGCGTGCTGTGCGAGATCGTCAACGAGGACGGGACGATGGCCCGCGTGCCCGACCTCGAGCGCTTCTGCGACGAGCACGGCCTGTTGCATGATCTCCATCGCCGACCTCATCCGCTACCGGCGCCGCACGAGAAGCTGGTGCGCCGCGTCGGCCGAGGCGCCGATCCCGACCGAGTGGGGCGACTTCGACCTGCATCGCCTACGAGTCGATGCTCGACGGCGAGCAGCACCTCGCGTTCGTGCGGGGCGACGTGCAGGGAGACGGAGACGTGCTCGTGCGGGTGCACAGCGAGTGCCTCACCGGCGACGTGTTCGGGTCGCTCGATGCGACTGCGGGCCGCAGCTCGACGCCGCGATGGCCGAAGATCGCCGAGGAGGACTGCGGCGTGGTCGTGTACCTCCGCGGCCACGAGGGTCGCGGCATCGGCATCGGCCACAAGATCCGCGCCTACAGCCTGCAGGACGAGGGCCGCGACACTGTCGACGCCAACCTCGAGCTCGGTCTGCCCGTCGACAGCCGCGAGTACGGCATCGGCGCGCAGATCCTCGTCGACCTCGGCATCACGACGATGCGGCTGATGACCAACAACCCCGCGAAGTACGGTGGTCTCGAGGGTTCGGGCTCGAGATCGTCGAGCGGGTGCCGCTCTCGAGATGCGTCCCGAATCCCGAGAACATCCACTACCTGCGCACGAAGCGCGAGCGGATGGGCCATCTGCTCGAGGACCTGGGCGATGGCACCCTCGGATCGGAGAGGGAATCGATGACGACGTACGAGGGCAGGCTCCGGGGCGACGGCCTCGCGCGTCGCGGTCGTGTGCGCGCCGGTTCAACGACTTCATCACCGACCGACTGCTCGCCGGGCGCGCGCGACGGGCTCGTCCGTCACGGCGTCGACGAGGCGTCGATCACGGTCGTGTGGGTGCCCGGGCGCGTTCGAGCTGCCGCTCGTGGCGAAGGCCTCGCGAGCTCGCGGTGAGTACGACGCCGTCATCACGCTCGGTGCGGTGATCCGCGGCGACACCGGGCACTTCGAGCATCGTCGCCGGCGAGTGCGCGCGTCGGGCATCCAGCAGGTCGAGCTCGACACCGGCGTGCCGGTCGTCTTCGGCGTGCTCACCACCGACACCATCGAGCAGGCGATCGAGCGCGTCCGAGCACGAAGGCGGGCAACAAGGGCTTCGAGGCTGCCTCGACCGCGATCGAGCTGGCCGACCTGCTCCGGCAGCTGCCGAAGGGCCGAGTGAGCCGAGCCCGACGCGATGCTGACGCATGTCGTCTTGCCGAAGGGCTCGCTCGAGCGGGCCACGCTGGACTTGTTCGAGGCGGCCGACCTCGCCGGTCGCGACGATCGTCCGATGTCGACTACAAGGCTCCATCGACGATCCGCGGATCGACGAAGTCCGCATCCTGCGCCCGCAGGAGATCCCGCGCTATGTCGCCGAGGGGATGTTCGACCTCGGGATCACCGGGCGCGACTGGATCGAGGAGACCGGCAGCGAGGTGGTCTCGCTCGGCGAGCTGCAGTACTCGAAGGCGAGCGCGCGGCCCGTGCGCATCGTCGTCGCGATCGGCGCGGACTCTCCGATCGAGCGGGTCGAGGACCTGCCACAGGGCGTGCGGGTCGCCACCGAGTACCCCGGCCTGACGCGTCGGTTCTTCGAGAAGAAGGGCATCGACGCCGACATCCGCCTCTCGCTACGGCGCGACCGAGGCGAAGGTGCCCGAGATCGCCGACTGCATCGTCGATCTGACCGAGACGGGCCGGGCGCTCAAGGCCGCGGGCCTGAAGATCATCGACTCGATCCTGACGTCGCACACCGAGCTGATCGCGAACCCGGTCGCCTATGACGATCCCGCGAAGCGCGCACGCGATGGCGCAGCTGCACACGCTGCTCGCGGGCGCCCTCGAGGCCCGCGGTCAGGTGCTGCGTCAAGCTCAACGTGAGCGACGAGGCGACCTCGAGCGCGGTCATCGCGCTCGTGCCTTCGATGAAGTCGCCGACGATCTCGACGCCTGTTCGGGAACGAAGGCGGCTACGCGGTCGAGACCGTCGTGCCGAAGGCGACGATCAACGTGCTCATCCCGATGCTGAAGGACGCGGGCGCGACCGATCTCATCGAGCTGCCGATCTCCAAGATCGTCCACTGACAGACTGCGCCGATGCCCAGGGGAGTGGTCGTGGACTTCGACGAGGCCAAGGGCTATGGCTCGGTCGAGGACGCTTCGACGGGCACGCGCTACTTCTTCCACTGCACGCAGATCGCTGACGGCACTCGGTCGATCCCGTCCGGCGCCGATGTCGAGTTCGACGTCGGAGCGGGCCGGCAGGGTCGCTGGGAGGCGATGGGGTTGCGCCCATGAGCGACGACTGGCCCCCGGACTGGAACCCAGACCCCGACGGCACTCACCTCGCCGCGGCGCTCGGTGATCAGGCCGCCCTCGACCAGCGGGCGGCCGTCGCGAGCCTCGCGGCGGCCGAGCGCGCGATCGACGAGGGCCGCTTCAACATCGCGAAGCTGCTGCGGGCTGCGGCGCACTCCAGCCGAGTGCGTGCGCTCGAGCTCGAGCGGATGGCCGCGGCAGGCATGCCGTCATCTGATCGGCTGCGCAGCGGAGCGCGAGCACCAGCACCAAGCCGCCGCGATGCTCGGCGAGCTCGTGCACGAAGCGGAACGGGCCGGTGACCGCGCCGTCGCCGAGCGGCTCACGCGGCTCCTCCACGCCACGCACGAGACCGCGCGCGTGCTCGACGCCGGTGCCACGAGCCTGATGCGCAATCGCGACATCCTCGAATCGGACGTCGCCCCGTACCTCTTCGTGTGCACCGGTTGCGGCCGCATCACCGAGGCGGGCACCGGCGAGGCATGCGCCCTCTGCGGCGCGCTGCCGCCCGAGTTCGTGGGCTACTTCCCGTTCTTCATGAAGTCGGACGAGAACCTCGGCCGCCGACGTCCTGGCGAGATCGTCGAGATGCTTCGCGGCGATCCCGATCGTCTGGCCGAGGCCGTGTCGGGGGTGACCGATGAGGTGCTGCTCCGTGAGCCCGGCGCAGGTGAGTGGTGCATCGTCGAGATCGCGGGGCACATGGTGGACGTGGCGACGATCTTCAACGATCGGCTGCGCGTGCACCTCAACCTCGGGCCTGCCGATCCCGAGGTCGCCGAGAAGGTCCCGTGGCTGCTCACGCGTGAGCGCTCGTGGCGGAGCCACTCGATCGACGAGATCGTGTCGACGTTCCGGCACGAGGTCGGGCGAGCGCTCGACTTGCTCGGCAACCTCGACACCGACGGCGCCTGGGGTGACCGAGTGAAGGTGCTCAACGGCCGCGCCACGATCATCGAGCTCGGCACGTGGTTCGCGAACCACGACGCCGCGCACCTCCAGCAGATCGTGGCCTTGCGGTCGCCCGACTCCGAGCAGTGACTGCGCCTCTCGATCGAGCCGGCCCCTCGAGGATCGGGTCGATGCCGTGCTGCGGCGCCTCCGGCCGGGGGAGGTCGTCACCTACGGCGAGGTCGCGGAGGAGGCAGGACGGCCGGGTGCCGCCCGGGCGGTCGGCCGGCTCCTCGCGACCGTCGACGCGGATTGGCCCTGGTGGCGAGTCGTCACCGCCAGCGGCCGATTGGTGCCGGGCCACGAGACCGAGCACGCGCGGCGGTTGAAGGCGGAGGGGGTGGAGGTCAGGAACGGCCGGGTGGTGCTCAGCTCGACCCGGAAGTGAGCTGCACGAAGATCAGCCTGAGCTGCGACAGCGCATCGCGAAGCGTGGGCTCGGCGTCACCGAGGCGCCCGGCGAGGCCGTCGACCAGGGCCCCCATGGCGTCGATGGCGAGGGCGGCGGCCGGGGCGCTCGGCGGATCCTGGCTGAGGTGGATCGCCGCGAGCTCGTAGAGGCCCATCGCGTGGTTCGCGATCACGACCTCGGGCGGCACCTGGGCGAGCTGGCGGCGCACCTCGTCGAGCTCGGCGCGGATCTCGGCCTCTGCCTCGGACTCCGGCTCTGTCTCGGACCCCGGCTCGGCCTCGAGGGCGCCGGATGATGCCGTCGTCGGCTCTGGATCGACTGGGTGTTCGCCCCCGGGTGTCCAAAGGCTGCTCACCTGCGTTACCCTAACGGGACAACTGAACTCGGAAAGCGGGCAGTGCTGCCGCGGCGTGGGGCTTCCCACGGTGTGACAGCGCCCCACCCGGCCGCCAGATCGCCAGCGATCGTCCGGCGCGCCGTGGTCGACCGAAGTGCTCCAGACCCCCGTCGCATGCACCGCATCGATGCAGTGGGTGGCTCTTGGTGCGTCGGCGTCGGCTTTTTCTGATCGCCGTATTCGCAACCGGGAGGAGCATCCCTTGCTATGGAGTGAGCACCAATAGTCACGCCGGCGTCCAACGAGCCTCGGATCAACGACCGCATCCGAGCCCGCGAGGTCCGTCTCATCGGACCAGAGGGAGCGCAGCTCGGCATCAAGCCGCTGCCCGAGGCACTTCACATCGCCCGCGAGCTCGACCTCGACCTCGTCGAGGTTGCGCCTGACGCCAACCCGCCTGTCTGCAAGGTCCTCGACTACGGCAAGTTCAAGTACGAGGAAGCCCAGCGGGCCAAGGAGTCTCGGCGCAAGAGCAGCAGCATCTCGATCAAGGAGATGAAGTACCGACCGAAGATCGGACAAGGCGACTTCGACACCAAGACCCGCAAGATCGAGGAGTTCCTCGGCGAGGGCCACAAGGTGAAGGTGACGATCATGTTCCGAGGCCGGGAGGTGTACCACCCCGAGCTCGGCATGAAGATCTTGGAGGAAGTCGCCGAGAAGGTCGCAGGCGTCGCCAAGATCGAGGCCTCGCCGAAGCTCGACGGGCGGAACATGACGATGGTGCTCGCGCCCGACCGCAAGGCGCAGGCGGCGAAGAAAGACGCCAGCCAAAGAGAGAGACGATCGGCCGGCTGAACCGGCCGACGAGACGGCAGCGCAGGACACCCCCGCGTAAGACCGCCGACCAGGAGAAGAAGACGATGCCGAAGATGAAGACCCACAGAGGCGCGGCCAAGCGCTTCAAGAAGACGGGCAGCGGCAAGCTGCTGCGTCGAGCAGCGCGAACCGACAGCACCTGTTCGAGGCCAAGCCTTCGACGCGCACCCGTCGGCTGAAGGGCGAGATCGAGGTCAACTCGAGCGACGCTCCTCGCATCAAGCGCCTGCTCGGCGAGCGCTAGTCCCCGTCCGTCTTCTTCCCCTCTCGCAGAAAAGGAGTCAGCAATGGCCAGGGTCAAGCGCGCCGTCGCCAGCAAGAAGCACCGTCGTACCGTCCTCGAGCGTGCCAAGGGCTACTACGGCAACAAGAGCCGCTCGTACCGCTCCGCCAACGAGCAGGTCATGCACAGCCTGCAGTACGCCTACCGCGACCGTCGCGCTCGCAAGGGTGACTTCCGGCGGCTGTGGATCCAGCGCATCAACGCCGGGTGCCGCCAGCACGGGCTCAGCTACAACCGCTTCATCGACGGCTTGCACACCGCGGGCATCGAGGTCGACCGCAAGGTGCTCGCCGATCTCGCCGTGAGCGATCCGGCGGCGTTCGGTGCGCTCGTCGAGCGCGCGAAGGCGGCCGTCGAGGAGAAGGCGGCGAACGCCGCGGCCGACGAGTCAGCCAAAGCGCAGCAGGCCTCCTGACCCCACTCGGCGCGCACCATCCGCAGATCCAGCGTCTGCGGCGACTCGCCCGTGACCGCGGCGCGCGTGAGGAAGACCAGGTCTTCCTGATCGAGGGACCGGTGCTCGTGCGCGAGGCCGTGCGCGGCGCGGTGGCCCCTCGAGGACATCTACGTGGGCGAGGGCGCGTCGATCGACGTCGATGACGTGCCGCTGACAGTCGTCGCCGAAGGAGTGCTCGAGCGGGTGGCGACCACCGTCACGCCGCGGCCGATGATCGCGGTCGGCCGCCAGCGAGTGGTCGCGATCGAAGACCTCCGCGAGTCGACGTTCCTCGTCGTGCTCGATGCGATCTCCGATCCCGGCAACCTCGGCACGATCATCCGTGCTGCCGAGTCGGCCGGTGCCGACGCGGTGGTGGTCGGCGGGGGTGTCGACGTCTTCAACCCGAAGTGCGTGCGCGCGACGGCCGGCGCGCTCTTCTTCACGCGTGCTCGTGCGTGCGCCGGATGCCGCGTCCGCGCTCGGAGTCGTTGGCAGCTGGGGCATGCGCCGGGTCGGGACGAGCGCATCCGCGCCACACCGCTACGACGACGTGGATCTGACCGCGCCCGTCGCGGTCGTGCTCGGCAGCGAGGCTCATGGCCTCGGTCGCCGATGTCGCAACGTCGGTCGACGAGATGGTGTCGATCCCGATCGTGGGTCGGTCCGAGTCGCTCAACGTGGCGGCCGCCGCCGCAGTGCTGTGCTTCGAGGTCGCCCGGCAGCGGCGCGCCCCGTGAATCGAGCTCGCGTGAATCGAGTTCGTCGCCGCACGCCCCTTTGCTTTACTTGCGCTCGATGATCGACGAGATCCGTGAGGCTGCTGAGGGCGCGCTTGCCCGTCTCGGCGAGGTCTCGACCGTCGACGCGCTGACCGGCATCGAGAACGACCTCGTCGGCAAGCGGTCCGAGCTCGGCACGCTGAAGAGCCGCCTCGGCTCGCTCGAGCCCGAGCAGCGCAAAGTGGCAGGCCAGGCGCTCAACGAGGCGACGGCTCGGGTGTCCGACGCGCTGGCGCAGCGCCGCGCGGCGATCGAGATGCTGGTCCGCAACGAGCGGATCGCGAGTGAGCGACTCGATCTGACCGAGGTGCTCACGCGACCCGATCGCGGCCACCTGCACCTCGTCACCCAGACGCACAACCACCTCGAGGATGTGTTCGTCGGCCTCGGCTTCACGGTGAGCGAAGGTCCCGAGGTCGAGAGCGACTGGAACAACTTCACTGCGCTCAACATGCCGCCCGAGCATCCGGCGCGCAGCATGTGGGACACGCTCTTCGTCGATCTCGGCGAGCCGGGCAGCGTCGTGCTGCGCACGCACACGTCGCCGGTGCAGATCCGTGTGATGCAGTCCCAGCCGCCGCCGATCTACACGATCATGCCGGGCCGCGTCTTCCGGCGTGACACCAGGGACTCGACGCACATGCCGGTCTTCCACCAGATCGAGGGGCTCGTCATCGATCGCGGCATCACGTTCGGCGATCTCTCGGGCACGATCGATCAGTTCACGAAGGCGTACTTCGGGCGTGACTTCCGCTCGCGCCTGCGGCCGTCGTACTTCCCGTTCACCGAGCCGTCTGCCGAGTACGACATCCAGCGCCCCGACGGGTCGTGGCTCGAGCTCGGCGGGTGCGGCATGGTCCATCCGAACGTGTTGCGGAACTGCGGCATCGACCCCGAAGAGTGGAGCGGCTTCGCGTTCGGCTTCGGCACCGACCGGTTGCCGCTCGCGCGCCACGGCATCGACGACTTGCGCGAGATGTTCACCAACGACATCCGGTTCCTGAGGCAGTTCTGATGCAGCGTCGCTCCTGTCCTGGCTGCACGAGCTCGCGCCTGTCGGCGACGATGCCGACGCGCTCGCGGAGCTGATGAACGACCTCGGCCTCGCGGTGGACGACGTCGACGCGGTGGGCCAGCCGGTCGACGGCGTGATCGTGGCGAAGGTGCTCGCGCTCCGACCCCATCCCGACGCGAACCACGTGCAGCGCGTCGACGTCGACACGGGCGACGGCGAGTCGCTCCAGGTGTGGTGCGGCGCGTTCAACATGCAGGTCGGCGACCTCGTGCCGCTCGCGACGGTCGGCACGACCATGCCGAACGGCATGAAGATCGGGCGGCGGAAGATCCTCGGCGAACCGTCGAACGGCATGCTCTGCTCGCCCGTCGAGATCGGCTTCGGCGCCGAGTCGGGCGGCATCTTCATCCTCCCGCCCGACCTGCCGCTCGGCACGCCGCTGTGGGACGCGCTCGCGGTCGATGCCGACGTCGTGTTCGACCTCGACCTGACCCGCAACCGCCCCGACGCGTACTCGCATGCCGGGTGTCGCGCGTGACCTCGCCGCTCGGCTCGAGGTGCCGCTGACGTTGCCCGATCCCGCGGTCGAGATCGCGGGACCATCGACCGGTGTCGACGTGACGATCGTCGACGAGAAGGGATGCGGGCGGTTCACCGCGCGCGTGATCACCGGCGTGCGAGTGACCGAGTCGCCCACGTGGATGGCCGACCGGCTGACGCGCGCGGGCATGCGCCCGATCAACAACGTCGTCGACGTCTCGAACTACGTGATGCTCGAGCTCGGGCAGCCGAACCACACGTACGACCTCGCGAAGCTCGAGGGCGGTGGCTTCCGCATCCGCAAGGCACGCGACGGCGAGAAGATCGTCACGCTCGACGAGGTGGAGCGCGAGGTGACGGCGGCCGACGTCCTGATCTGCGACGGCAACGACGTCGCAATCGGCATCGGCGGCGTGATGGGAGGTCTGTCGACCGAGATCGACGAGCACACGACCTCCGTCGCGCTCGAGATGGCGTGGTTCGACCCGCCGACGATCGCGGCGACTGCCGGGCGGTTGGCCCTCCGGTCAGAAGCGTCGACGCGGTTCGAGCGGGGAGCCGACCCCGAGATCGCCGACCGCGCGGCGCGCCGGTTCGTCGAGCTGCTGCGACTGACCTGCCCCGACGCGCAGCTCCACAGCGAGATCGACGCGCGCGGCGACCTGCCCTCGCGGGCCCCTGTGCCGCTGCGGCTTCGAGCGCGTGAACGCCCTGCTGGGCACGACGCTGAGCATCGACGACATCACGCGGCTGCTTCGGTCGATCGGGTTCGAGGTCGAGCCCGGTCCGGCCGACGACATCGTGCACGTCACGATCCCGACGTGGCGCTACGACTGCGCCGTCGAGGTCGACCTCATCGAAGAGGTCGCTCGCATGCACGGCTACTCGCGGATCGCGCAGACCGTGCCGAAGTCGCCGAACCCGGGCGGGTTGAGCGCCGTGCAGCAGGACCGGCGCCTGCTGCGCGAGGTGATGGTCGGGTTGGGCGCGTCCGAGGCGATGCCGAACCCGTTCCTCGCTCCGGGTGACCTCGGCCGGGCGGGACTCGCGCCGACGGGCATCTCGATCACGAACCCGCTCGCGACGGAAGAGTCGGTGCTCCGCACCTCGCTGCTGCCCGGCCTGTTGAAGGCGGTCGCGTACAACGCATCGCACCGCAACGACGACGTGTCGCTGTTCGAGATCGGCCACGTGTACGGCCTTCCGCTTCCCGGCGAGCCCCTGCCCGACGAGCGCGAGATGCTCGCAGTCGCGCTCGCGGGGCGTGACGCGAAGGCGGCCCGCGCCGTCTGGGACGAGGTCGCGGCGGCGCTCGGATGGGATGCCGTCGCCGGTGACGGCGGGGGAGCAGCCCGGCATGCACCCGACCCGCACGTTGCTGCTCGGAGAGGGCGGCGAGCTCGGCGCGGTCGGCGAGGTCGATCCCGGCGGTGCTCGCGGCGCATGGCATCGACGATCGCGTCGCGTGGGTGCAGCTCGAGCTCGACCGCCTCTTCGCCCGGCCGAAGTCCGAGCGCCGGTACCGGCCGGTCAGCCGCTTCCCGTCCTCCGACATCGACCTCGCGTTCGTGGTCGCGGAGGTGATCCCGGCCGGTGACGTCGAACGAACGTTCCGCGATGCCGCCGGCCCGCTGCTCGTCGACCTGCGCCTCTTCGACGTCTACCGCGGTGCGTCGGTCGGCGAGGGCGCGCGCAGCCTGGCGTACGCGCTCAGACTGCAGGCCGAGGACCACACGCTCACCGATGCGGAGGTCGGCGAGGTGCGCGCGGTCTGCATCGCGGCGGTCGAGGCTGCCCACGACGCCCAGCTCCGCGGCTGAGCCCGAGTTTGTGCGATTCGCGCGTGCGACAGTTCGCCGCGAAGCGCGATTGCCCGTTTGAGACCTGCTAGCAAGACCCGACCGAAGACCAAGGAGTGGGGATCTGATGAGGCGAGTGATGCTGGTGGGCGGCGCGGTCGTTGCGCTGATGCTCGTGGCCGGAGCATGCGGCGACGACTCAGGCAGCTCGAGTGCGACGACCGGTGGAGCAGCGACGACGGCGGCCGCAGGTGCGGCGACCACGGGCGCAGCAGCGGGCACGACGGCGGCTGCAGCGACGACGGCGGCACCGGTCCTGAGGCGACGACGGTGAGCGTCGGCCTCGCCGAGTACTCCTACAGCGACGTGCCGACGACCGTGACCGGCGGTGTCGTCACCGTGTCGGCGAAGAACAACGGCACCGAAGAGCACCAGGCGACGATCGTTCGCCTCAACGACGGCGTCACGCTGCCGCAGGCGCTCGGCGACTTCGGCACCGACCCCAACAAGGCCTTCTCTGAGATCAAGCTCTTCGGCGGCCCGAACAGCGCGGCGCCCGGAGCGACGGTGGCCACGACGCAAACGCTCCCGGCCGGCAACTACGCCTTCGTCTGCCTCATCCCCGGCAGCGACGGAATCCCGCACGCGGCGAAGGGCATGGTCGCCCCGTTCACCGTGACCGAGCCGCCGGCGGAAGCAGCGGCAGCACCCACGTCCGACGGCCAGATCATCACGAACGAGTACAGCTTCACCGTGCCCCCGAGCTTCAGCGGCAAGGGCACCTTCGAGATCTTCAACAAGGGCCAGCAGAACCACGAGATGGCCGTCTACAAGATCGCCGACGGCAAGACCCTCGCCGATGTGCAGGCGTTCCTCAGCTCGACCGAGCCTCCCGCCGGCCCGCCGCCCGTCACTCCTTCGGGCGGCATCTCGGCAGCGGCGCCCGGCACGAGCACGCTCGCCACGCTCGATCTCACGTCCGGCAACTACGTGATGATGTGCTTCTTGCCCGACACGAAGACCGGCGCGCCCACTTCACCCTCGGGATGATCCAACCCTTCACCGTCTCGTAGGGCACGCCATGCTTGCATGATCATGCGCGGATGCGTATGATCATGCGCTCATGGTCAGCAAGCGGATCGGCATCGTCGGGGCCTCGGGCTACACAGGCGCAGAGCTGCTGCGCCTGAGCGCGCTCCATGGCGGGTTCGACGTCGCGGTGGCAACGGGGGAGACGCAGGCGGGCAAGCTGGCTGCGTCTCGGTACCCGAGCCTCGCGGCGGCCTATCCGAACCTCGTCTTCACGCAGTACGAGCCAGACGCCTGCGAGGGGCTCGACCTCGTGTTCCTCGCGCTGCCTCATGGTGCCGCACAGGGGATCGTCCCCGAGCTTCGCAAGAAGGTCGGAGCGATCGTCGACCTCTCCGCGGACTTCCGGCTCACCGATCCCGAGCTGTACCCGCAGTGGTACCACGAGGCGCATCAGTGCCCCGAGCTCCTCCCGGAGTTCGCCTACGGCCTGCCCGAGCTCTACCGAGACGCCATCGTCGGCTCCACCGCGGTCGCGGTTCCGGGGTGCTACCCGACGGCGGCCTCGCTCGCACTCGCGCCGCTCGTGCGCGAAGGCGTCGTCGACCCGAACGGGATCATCGTCGACGCGGCGAGCGGCGTGTCGGGCGCGGGCGTGGGGCTGAAGGAGAACACCGCGTTCTGCACGGTCGACGAAGACTTCGTCGCCTACGGCCTCCTCGATCATCGGCACACGCCGGAGATGGAGCAGGTG
The DNA here is from genome assembly GCA_963726495.1 of uncultured Acidimicrobiales bacterium. Classification (GTDB taxonomy): domain Bacteria; phylum Actinomycetota; class Acidimicrobiia; order Acidimicrobiales; family DATKAS01; genus DATKAS01. Next base: position 11,171 of record CAVSCP010000011.1, on the reverse strand, counting down.
ATCGGTGCGTCGGTTCTCTTCACGCCGCACCTCGCGCCGATGAACCGCGGCATCCTGGCCACCTGCTACGCCCGGCCCGCGGCCGGCACCACACCGACCACCGAGTCGCTGCTCGCGGTGCTTGCACGCGCGTATGCGAACGAGCCGTTCATCGTCGTGCGGCCGGTCCCTCCCTCGACCAAGGCGACGCTCGGCAGCAACTGCGTGCATCTCACCGCGCGCTTCGATCGCGCGCACGGGATGGGTCATGGTCATCGCCGCGATCGACAACCTCGTGAAGGGCGCGTCGGGCGGCGCGGTGCAATGCGCCAACCTCGTGCTCGGCCTCCCCGAGACGACGGGCCTGCCGACCGTCGGGCTGCACCCATGACGACCACCGCCGGCGCCAAGGCATCGACGCTCGTCGAGGCGCTTCCCTACATCCGCCGGTTCTGGGACAAGACCGTCGTCGTGAAGTACGGCGGCAACGCGCTCGCCGGGGCGACCGATGCCGAGTCGGGCGAGTCGGCCGCACTCAGCCTGTTCGCGGAGGACATCGTGCTGATGCGCGCGGTCGGCATGCGTCCGGTGGTCGTGCACGGAGGCGGACCGCAGATCAGCGACCTGATGAGCCGGCTGGGCAAGGTGCCCGAGTTTCGCGACGGGCTGCGGGTCACCGACGCCGAGACCGTCGACATCGCTCGCATGGTGCTGGTCGGGAAGGTCAACCCCGGCATCGTGTCGGCGATCAACGTGCACGGTGCGCTCGCGGTTGGCGTGAGCGGCGAGTCGGCCGGGCTCATCGAGGCGAGCCAGCAGGACCCGGCCCTCGGCTTCGTCGGTGAGGTCGCCCGGGTGAACCCCGCGATCCTGGAGCGATTGCTCGCGCAGGACCTGATCCCCGTCATCGCGACGATCGGGTCGGGCGCCGACGGGCAGGCCTACAACATCAATGCGGATGTGGTCGCGGGCGCGGTCGCCGAGGCGCTCGGCGCCGAGAAGCTCGTGTACCTCACCGACATCGAGGGCATTCGCCGTGACGCGAACGATCCGGCCACGCTGATCCGCCAGATCACCGCCACCGAGCTCGACGCGCTGATCGCAGACGGGTCGCTGACCGGCGGGATGATCCCGAAGGTCGGCTCGTGCGTGCACGCGGTGCGCCACGGCGTCGGTCGCGCGCACATCCTCGACGGACGCATCCCCCACGTCCTGCTGCTCGAGATCTTCACCGACGAAGGGATCGGCACGATGGTCCTCCCGGAGGTCCGGCCATGAGCTCACCGTTGATGCCCACGTATGCACCGCCTCGCGTGATGTTCGTCCGAGGCGAGGGCTCGTACCTCTGGGACGACGGCTGGCAAGCGATACCTCGACTTCCTCTCCGGGCTCGCGGTGACCTCGCTCGGCCACAGCCACCCCGCGGTGGCGACCGCGCTGCACGAGCAGGCCCAGACGCTGCTCCACACGTCCAACCTCTTCGCGACACCGATCGCTCCCGAGGTCGCGACCACCATCGACGCGTTGATCACCGGCGAGTCCGGTGACGAGACCGTGGGGCAGGTGTTCTTCTGCAACTCCGGGGCGGAGGCCAACGAGTGCGCGATCAAGCTGGCGCGCAAGTGGGGCGGCCGGGGCCGGCACGTCGTCGTGAGCGCGTACGGCTCGTTCCACGGGCGCACCCTCGCGACGTTGCACGCCACCGGGCAACCGGCCAAGCACGAGGTCTTCTGGCCGTTGCCCGAAGGCTTCCGGCACGTCGCGTGGTGTGACCCCGACGCGCTCGAAGCGGCACTCGACCCCTCGGTGTCCGCGGTGCTGCTCGAACCCGTGCAGGGGGAGGGCGGCGTGAACCCGGCAACCGCGGAGTACTTCGGTGCAGTGCGGCGCATCTGCGACGAGCGTGGGCTGCTGTTCATGGTCGACGAGGTGCAGACCGGCTTCGGCCGCACCGGCGAGTGGTTCGGGTTCCAGCACATGGGCGTGCAGCCCGATGTGGTGACGATGGCGAAGGCGTTGGGAAACGGCGTGCCGATCGGCGCGTGCTGGGCCCGGCGCGATGTCGCCTCGGCGTTCGTGCCCGGCGACCACGCCACGACGTTCGGTGGCACGCCGCTCGCGACCGCGGCCGCCCGGGCCGTGCTCGCCGAGATGCAGCGCATCGACGCGCCCGCGCTGGCCCGCAGCGCAGGGGCGACGCTCACCGAGCAGCTCAGCACCGTCGTCGGCGTGAAGGAGGTGCGGGGCCTCGGCCTGCTGATCGCGGTCGAGCTCGACGGCATCGACGCGAAGGTCGCCGCCGACCTCGCCCTCGACAACGGCTTGGTGGTGAACGCGGTGACGGCGAGCGCCCTTCGGCTCGCGCCGCCCCTCAACGTGAGTGACGCCGAGATCGGCGAGGCCGTTGCGATCCTCGAGCAGGTCTTGGCCGAGGCCCAGTCCTCGACATGAGCACCGCGAACGGCAAGCCGACCAAGGCGCAGCGCCAGCACCGGATCGCGCTCCTCCTCGGCAAGCACTCGGTCACGAGCCAACCGCAGCTCGTCGAGCTGCTCGCAGACGAGGGGATCGTGGCGACCCAGACGACTGTCTCTCGCGACCTCGAAGACCTCGGCGCGGTGAAGGTGCGCGTCCCGGGCGGCGAGACCGTCTACGCGATCCCTGAGTACGAGCCTGATCGGCTCGCACCCCACGACCACCTCCGGCGGGTGCTGTCCGAATGGGTGGTCGAGGCCGCGCAGTCCGCGAACCTCGTCGTGCTCCGCACGCCCCCGGGCTGCGCGCACGTCGTTGCGTCTGCGCTCGACCGCAGCGGGCTCGAGGGGCTGCTCGGCACGGTCGCGGGCGACGACACGTTGCTCTGCGTCGCCGCCGAGAAGATGGGCGGCGAGAAGATGGCGAAGATCTTGCGAGGCCTCGCCGGCCTCACGAACGACTGAGACCCAGGAGCGGCAGTGGCAAAGCGTGTGGTGCTCGCGTACAGCGGAGGTCTCGACACCTCCGTGCTCGTGCGTTGGATGCAGGAGGAGATGGGCGTCGAGGAGGTGTTCTGCCTGTGCGCCGACGTCGGCCAGGCGACAACCGGTGACTGGGACGCGGTGCGCGAGCGCGCGTTCGCCGCGGGCGCGGCCGACATCGAGGTGCGCGACCTCCGCGAGGAGTTCGCCGACGAGATCCTCACTCCGGCGTCTGAAGGCGAACGCGAAGTACGAGGGGAAGTACCCGCTCGTCTCGGCGCTCTCGCGGCCGATCATCGCGAAGCACCTCGTGCTCGCGGCCCGGCAGTGGGGTGCCGACTCGGTCGCTCACGGCTGCACGGGCAAGGGCAACGACCAGGTGCGGTTCGAGGTCAGCGTGCGGGCGCTCGCTCCCGATCTCGAGGTGCTCGCGCCGGTGCGTCACTGGGGCTTCACTCGTGAGGACTCGATCCTCTACGCGTACCGGCACAACATCCCGATCACGGCGACGAAGGAGAAGCTGTACTCGATCGACGACAACCTCTGGGGTCGAGCGATCGAGTGCGGCGAGATGGAGGATCCGTGGGCAGCGCCGCCTCCCGGCGTGTGGGCGATGACCGTGCCGACGGCCACCGAGCCGCGTGAGGTCGTCGTCGCGTTCGAGGAGGGCAAGCCCGTCTCGCTCGACGGCACGGCGCTGCCATTCCACGACCTGATCGCGCAGATGAACGGCATCGTGGGCGCGTACGGCTGGGGACGGCTCGACATGGTCGAGAACCGTCGGGTCGGGATCAAGAGCCGTGAGACCTACGAGTGCCCGGCGGCGCTGGCGCTGCTGCTCGCGCACGCGGACCTCGAGGACATCACGCTCGAGCGCGACGTCCACCACGAGAAGACTCGCCTCGAGTCGAGGTACGCCGAGCTCGTCTACGACGGGCTCTGGTACTCGCCGCTCAGGCGGGCGTTCGATGCGTTCGTGGACGAGACGCAACGCTTCGTGACCGGGGAGGTCCGGCTGCGGCTCGAGCCCGGACGCTGCTTCGTGAACGGGCGGCGCAGCCCACACTCGCTCTACGACTACGGCCTCGCGACCTACGACGCCGCCGACACGTTCCGGCACACCGACTCCGAGGGCTTCGTCCGCATCTGGGGCCTCGGCGTGCAGACGTGGGCGCAGCGCCAGGGAGCGGCAGCGACCCATCTACCGGAGGTGCGCTCGAGTCGTGACGCTCTGGCACGGGCGGTTCGGAACCGGGCCGGCCGACGAGCTGCTCGCGTTCACCGCGTCGCTGCCGTTCGACCAGCGGCTGGCCGCGGACGACATCGCCGGCTCGCGCGCCCACGTGCGCGGCCTCGTGCGGGCGGGACTGCTCGACGGGGACGAGGCCGCGGCGATCCTGGCTGCCCTCGATGCCGTCGCGGACGAGCTCGCGCGCGGCGCGCTCGAGTTCGCACCGTCGGACGAGGACATCCACACAGTGATCGAACGACGGGTCACCGAGATCGCCGGCCCCGCGGGCGGGAAGCTCCACACGGGCCGGAGCCGAAACGACCAGGTGGCAACCGCGCTGCGGCTCTGGTGCAAGCGCGAGCTCCGGGTCGTCGCGGCCCGCGTCGTCGGGTTGCAGCAGGTGCTCCTCGAACGCGCGACCGCCGCGGGCGACGCGTACCTGCCCGGCTACACCCACGTGCAGCGCGCGCAGCCCGTGCTGCTCGCGCATCACCTGCTCGCGCACGGCTGGGCGCTGGGCGCGCGACGTCGATCGTCTGCTCGCGACGATCGAGCGTCTCGACGTCTCGCCCTTGGGCGCGGGCGCTCTGGCCGGGTCGTCGTTGCCGCTCGATCCCCATGGCACCGCAGCCGATCTCGGCTTCGCGGCGGCGTTCGAGAACTCGCTCGATGCGGTGAGCGACCGAGACTTCGTCGCGGAGGCGTTGTTCGACCTCGCGCTCCTCGGAGTGCACCTCTCGCGGCTCGGCGAGGAGTGGGTGCTGTGGACGTCGTCCGAGTTCGGGTTCGCGGTGCTCGACGACGCGCATGCGACCGGCAGCTCGATGATGCCGCAGAAGAAGAACGCCGACATCGCCGAGCTCGCGCGCGGCAAGGCCGGCCGCTCGATCGGTCACGTCGCCGGGTTCCTCGCGACGCTCAAGGGCCTCCCGCTCTCGTACAACCGCGATCTGCAGGAGGACAAGGAGCCACTGTTCGACGCCGTCGACCAGACCGCGCTCGCCCTCGGCGCGTTGACGGGGATGATCGAAGCCGCGACGTTCGACCTCGAGCGCATGGCCTCGGCCGCCGACGACCCGATGCTCGGCGCCACCGACCTGGCCGAGCTGCTCGTCGCGGGCGGCATGCCGTTCCGCGAGGCGCATGCGGTCGTCGGAGGCCTCGTGCGCGAGTCGATCGCGTCGGGCCGAGCGCTGCCCGACCTCGTGCGTGCAGACGAGCGTCTCGGGGCGGACGGCGCCGCGATCCTCGAGCCGGGCGCCGCGGTGCGCCGGCGGGTGACCGCGGGCGGCGGCGGCCCCGACGCGGTTGCGACGCAGCTGGAGCGATTCCGGCGCCGAATCGATATCGATTCGGCCCGCCTCGCCTAGGCCCCTACTTGCAGTCAGCGGCCGCTGAACAGCGGCCGTCCGCTGCAAGTCTGGAGCGGGTACTCGGACCTGGCGCCCGACTCCTGCCGGACGTGAGGTCCGAGTGCGGCAGTACGGTTTGCGGCGTGATCGACATCTCGTACATCGAGGACGAGGTCGAGCTCCCCGACGAGGAGCACGTCGAGACGACACCGCCGCCCCCGCCCGAGAGGCCGCGGTGGCATCGGTGGGCGGCGTTCGGCGCGGCCGCCGCGGCGCTCATCGGGCTCTTCGCGATCGCCTCGTCGCGCACGCAGCCTCCCGATCGGCTCCGCAGCGCGGACGGCGTCGGCGTCGGCCAGGTGTACACGGTCGGGTCAGCGGTTCGGTCAGTCGTGGCTTCGCATCACCGAGATCACGCTGACCGCCGCGACCGCCGACGGCGATCCCGCGGCGTTGTTCATCGTCGAAGGGCGGGGTTGGCTTCCCCAGGCCAGCGGGCGTCGCTCACCGCGCAGGCGTGCGGCACCGGTGAGGTGAACGACGGTCGGCACGTGGGTCGTCGACGGCGACGGCGGGTTCCGCTTCGCCGACACCGATCCGGGCGGCGGCACCTACGTCCTGACGATCGAGGGGCTCGCGACCGATCCGGTGCGCGTCCTCATCGGTCCCGACTCCCAGCGCGTCCTCGGGCCGCTCGAACGGGGCTGTCCGGAAGTCGCATAGCCTCCCGGCCGCATGGCTGACCGCTACCGGCACTCGCTTCGCATCCGCTACGGCGAGTGCGACATGCAAGGCGTCGTGTTCAACGCGAACTACATGGCCTACGTCGACGACGCGGTCGACACCTGGGTGCGCGAGAAGCTCGGTCACTTCGAGGAGCTCGGGTTCGACTTCATGCTGAAGAAGGCGACGTTCGAGTGGGATGGCCCGGCGACGTTCGGTGACACGCTCGACCTCGACCTCGACGTGTCGCGCTGGGGCAACACGAGCTTCGACGTCGGCGTCGAGGGAACCGCCTCGGGCAAGGCCGTCTTCACCGCCACGCTCGTCTACGTCAGCGTCGTGCCCAAGAAGAACACGCCGACCCCGGTGCCGGCCGAGGTGCGCGAGGCACTGGCGCGCTGAAGCCGCTCGACCGCGACTTCTACCGCCGCGACGCACGCGACGTCGCGCCCGACTTGCTCAACAAGGTGCTCGTCCGGGGGACCCGCCGCGCTCGCATCGTCGAGGTCGAGGCGTACCTCGGCCCGCACGACCCGGCGAGCCACGCGTACCGGGGGCTGACGGCGCGCAACGCCACGATGTTCGGCCCTCCGGGCCATCTGTACGTGTACTTCACCTACGGCATGCACTGGTGCGCGAACGCCGTGTGCGGCGACGAAGGAGACGGCACCGCGGTGCTGCTACGTGCGCTCGCGCCCCTCGCGGGCGTCGGTGCGATGAGGGCGGCCCGCGGTGGCATCCGCCCGGACACCGCGCTCTGCAGCGGCCCGGCAAAGCTGTGCCAAGCGTTCGGCATCGACCGTCGGTACGACGGCATCGACCTCACCGTCCCCGCGAAGACCGCGCCCTGGATCGGCGACGACGGCACGTCGCCACCGATCGATCCGGGACAGTCGACCCGCATCGGCATCTCGGTCGCGGTCGATCATCCGTGGCGGTGGTACGTCCGAGGCGACCCCAATCTGTCGAGACGCGGCTGACCCGTCTGTCACCATTGACCGCGTGGACCTGCTCGCTGACCTCGACGCTCGCGGCCTCATCCACGACTCCACCGATCGCGACGCTTTGGCCAAGCGGCTCGCGGACGGCCCCATCGGCGTCTACGTCGGCTTCGACCCGTCGGGCGATTCGCTCCACGCCGGCAACCTGATCGGCCAGATCACGCTCCGGCGCTTCCAGCTCGCCGGCCACAAGCCGATCGTGCTCGCCGGCGGCGCCACGGGCATGATCGGCGACCCCAGTGGGGTGTCCGAGGAACGCAACCTGCTCGACGCCGAGACGCTCGCGAAGAACCTCGAGGGGATCACGGTGCAGCTCGAGAAGCTCCTCGACTTCTCGCCGGGCCCCCATCAGGCCCGCCTGGTCAACAACTACACGTGGACGTCGCAGTCGGGGCTCCTCGACTTCCTCCGTGACACGGGCAAGCACGTGACGGTCAACCAGATGGTCGCCCGCGAGTCGGTGCGGGCCCGGATGGAGAGCGACACCGGCATCTCGTTCACCGAGTTCACCTACCAGCTCCTCCAGGCGGCCGACTTCTGCTGGCTCTACGAGCACGAGCAGTGCGAGATGCAGATGGGCGGGTCCGACCAGTGGGGGAACATCGTCACCGGCATCGATCTCATCCGGAAGCGGGTCGGTGGCACCGCGTTCGGCCTCACCTGGCCGCTCCTGCTGAAGGCCGACGGCGCGAAGTTCGGGAAGTCGGCCGGGGGAGCGGTGTGGCTCGATCCGGGCCGCACGAGCCCGTACCAGTTCCGGCAGTTCTTCGTGCAGGTCGATGACGCCGACGTCGAGCGCCAGCTCCTGTGGTTCACCCTGCTGCCCGTCTCGGAGATCGAAGAGGTGATGGTCGCCCACCGCGAGGCGCCCGAGCAGCGGCGGGCCCAGCGGCTGTTGGCCTCGACCGTGACGGCGATGGTCCACGGAGACGACGCCGCCCGAGCGGCAGACGCCGCTGCCGAGGTCCTCTTCGGAGGTGACCCCACGTCAGCACCGCTCGAGGCGCTCGAAGTCGTCGCCCGAGAGGTCCCGACGACGGAGGTGGCCCACGCGGACCTCGACACGGGGATCGACCTGGTCAGCGTGCTGACCCGTACCGGCCTCGCGGCGTCGAACGGCGAAGCTCGACGACTGCTGACCCAGGGCGGCGTCGCCGTGAACGGCCGGAAGGTGGCCGGCGAGGACAGCGTCAGCGCGCAGGACCTCCTCCACGGCCGGTTCGCGCTCGTTCGCAAGGGCCGCAGCACGTACCATCTCATCGCCGAGAAACCTTGAAAACCGGGCCGAAAAGGCCCGACCGAGTTGACAGTTCCTCGGGGTCTCGGTAGGTTGGCAATCCGCCTCGGGAGGCCGCTGCGAGCGACATCCCGGTCTAGCCGGTCCGCCGGCGGTCGACTCCCGAGCCAACCGGCACCAACACCTCCCACGGGAGGCGTGTGCCGCTGAGCACCTGTGGCTCCTTGAAAACGGAAGAGAGGATGAAGAAAGCCAGTGCGGGCGACCGCGCGGGTGCCTTCTTGGTGTCCGTGGGGTCGTTCTTTGTCAATTCATCACAATGCTCGAGTGGGTCCCAACCTGCTCGGGCGCCAGTTGGTCAAGGGCTCAGCAGCTCTTGACTGGCTCTTCGGTTTCTGCCCTCACGGGCAGGGATCTCAATGGAGAGTTTGATCCTGGCTCAGGACGAACGCTGGCGGCGTGCTTCATACATGCAAGTCGAACGAGGTCCATCGAGTGGCAACACTCGTGAAGACCTAGTGGCGAACGGGTGAGTAACACGTGAGGAACCTGCCCCGATCTCTGGGATAACAGTGGGAAACCGCTGCTAATACCAGATGGGCTCGGATGACGACATCGTCGACCGAGGAAAGCTTTTGCGGACCGGGAGGGCCTCGCGGCCTATCAGCTTGTTGGTGGGGTAACGGCCTACCAAGGCATCGACGGGTAGCTGGTCTGAGAGGACGACCAGCCACACTGGGACTGAGACACGGCCCAGACTCCTACGGGAGGCAGCAGTAGGGAATCTTGCGCAATGGGCGAAAGCCTGACGCAGCAACGCCGCGTGGGGGATGAAGGCCCTCGGGTTGTAAACCCCTTTCAGCAGGAACGAAACTGACGGTACCTGCAGAAGAAGGTCCGGCCAACTACGTGCCAGCAGCCGCGGTAACACGTAGGGGCCAAGCGTTGTCCGGATTTATTGGGCGTAAAGAGCTCGTAGGCGGTTCGACAAGTCGGGTGTGAAAACTCCGGGCTCAACCCGGAGACGCCACCCGATACTGTCGTGACTGGAGTCCGGTAGGGGAGTGGGGAATTCCTGGTGTAGCGGTGAAATGCGCAGATATCAGGAGGAACACCGGTGGCGAAGGCGCCACTCTGGGCCGGTACTGACGCTGAGGAGCGAAAGCGTGGGTAGCAAACAGGATTAGATACCCTGGTAGTCCACGCCGTAAACGTTGGGCACTAGGTGTGGGTCGTTATCAACGCGATCCGTGCCGTAGCTAACGCATTAAGTGCCCCGCCTGGGGAGTACGGCCGCAAGGCTAAAACTCAAAGGAATTGACGGGGGCCCGCACAAGCGGCGGAGCATGTTGCTTAATTCGAGGCAACGCGAAGAACCTTACCTGGGCTTGACATGTAGGGAAAAGCCGTAGAGATACGGTGTCCTTCGGGGCCCTACACAGGTGGTGCATGGCTGTCGTCAGCTCGTGTCGTGAGATGTTGGGTTAAGTCCCGCAACGAGCGCAACCCTTATCCTATGTTGCCAGCGGGTAATGCCGGGGACTCGTAGGAGACTGCCGGGGTCAACTCGGAGGAAGGTGGGGATGAGGTCAAGTCATCATGCCCCTTATGTCCAGGGCTGCAAACATGCTACAATGGCCGGTACAAAGGGCTGCGATCCCGCGAGGGTGAGCGAATCCCAAAAAGCCGGTCTCAGTTCGGATTGGAGTCTGCAACTCGACTCCATGAAGTCGGAGTCGCTAGTAATCCCGGATCAGCATTGCCGGGGTGAATACGTTCCCGGGCCTTGTACACACCGCCCGTCACACCACGAAAGTCGGCAACACCCGAAGCCGGTGGCCCAACCCTTGTGGAGGGAGCCGTCGAAGGTGGGGTCGGTGATTGGGGTGAAGTCGTAACAAGGTAGCCGTACCGGAAGGTGCGGCTGGATCACCTCCTTTCTAAGGAGTTGATTCTCCTCAAGCTGAGCGTTTGCTCGGCCGGTAGGAGACAACACCCAGTTGATGCGCTGGCCGTCTTCGTCAGACCCACCCTCGGTCGTAGGTTCTCCTCCTGAGGTCTGGTGCTGATGCCGGACGCAATCCTCTCTTCCGTTTTGAAGGAGTCGCACCCCTCGCCTTCTCAGGCGGGGAGGTGCGCTTCTTCGTGTCGGTCGATCAGCCGTGCTGCCCTCGAGGCGTTGCCGGCGATCCGCCCCGCCCTTTGAGAACTGCAGAGCGAGCACGAGCATCTTTGTTCTTCCAAGCTACAAAGAGCCAACGGTGGATGCCTTGGCGTCTACTACCGATGAAGGACGTGGGTAGCTGCGAAAAGCTACGGGGAGCTGCTGACCAAGCGTTGATCCGTAGATGTCCGAATGGGGAAACCCGGCACTCGTCATGGAGTGTCACTCCGGTCTGAATACATAGGGCCGGGAGAGGGAACCGGGGGAATTGAAACATCTCAGTACCCCGAGGAAAGGAAAGCAACAGCGACTCCCTGAGTAGCGGCGAGCGAAACGGGAACAGCCTAAACCGAACTGGTGTCATAGCCTGGTGGCGTTGCCAGTTCGGGGTCGTGGGACCTGATGGATGGGGCACCAGACCCGTCACAAAGTTACCAATCTGATGCCTAGTGGAAGCGTTCTGGAACGGCGCGCCGTAGTGGGTAATGGCCCCGTACACGAAAGGCACTCAGACTTTGTTCAGTGTT
>CAVSCP010000010.1:0-339634 GCA_963726495.1 uncultured Acidimicrobiales bacterium | reverse complement strand
GCATCGGCCCATGGACAACGTCGAGGAAGAGCACACGCCGGACGAGTCGATGCCGATCCCCACGGGTATGCGGTACGAGCACGGCAAGGTGGTCCCCCATCTGACCGTGGCCGAGAGGGTGGCTCGAGGCAAGGCAGCGCGGGCGGAGGTGCCCCGTTCGAGCCACGCGGAGTTCGCGCCCGAGCGGGCACGGCCTGACCCTTCGGTTGCTGGAGGGCCAGGCGGCAACGCGGGTGCGGCTGGTACCGATCCGCTACGGGCGGATGTTGGTCTCGCCGTTCACGTTCTACCGGGGCGCGGCGCTCATCATGGCCGCCGATCTGGCCTCCACACCCCGGTCGGGGCTCACGACACAGCTGTGCGGCGACGCGCACCTCATGAACTTCGGTGTGTTCGCGGCACCGGACCGCCGGCTCGTGTTCGACATCAACGACTTCGACGAGACCCTCCCCGGTCCGTGGGAATGGGACGTGAAACGGCTCGCGGTGAGCTTCGCGATCGCCGGACGAGACAACGGGTACCCGGTCAAGGAACGCAAGAAGGTCGTGCTGAGCGTCATGGTCGGCTACCGGTCGGCGATGCGTGAGTTCGCGGGGATGACCAATCTGGATGTCTGGTACTCGCGCCTGGACGCCGCGACACTGCTCGAGGAGATGAAGGGCGAGCTCGACCGGCGTGCTCTCAAGCGTGGCGAGGCCAACGTGGCGAAGGCCCGCACCGCGACAGCATGCAAGCCCTCGACAAGCTCACCCGCATGGTCGACGGTGAGCGGCGCATCATCAGCAACCCGCCCCTGATCGAGCCCGTCGAAGAGCTCGCGGGTGGGATGGGAGGAGATCAGATTCTGGACTGGCTCCGGGCGAGTGTGCGCAGCTACCGCAGCACCCTGCAATCCGACCGTCGCCACCTGCTCGAGGACTTCCACGTCGTCCACGCTGCCCGCAAGGTGGTCGGGGTGGGCAGTGTCGGCACCAGAGCGTGGATCTTGCTGATGTTGGGCCGCGACGACGCCGATCCGTTGTTCTTGCAGGCCAAAGAGGCCCCGTCCTCTGTGCTCGAGGACTTCGTCGGAGCCAGCGGGCACGGCTCCAACGGCGAACGCGTCGTCCACGGTCAGCACCTCATGGCCGCGGCGAGCGACATCTTCTTGGGGTGGGTCACTCTTGAAGGTCTCGACGGCGTGTCTCGCGACTTCTACGTCCGCCAGCTCCGAGACTGGAAAGGCTCCGCCGTCGTCGAGAGCATGGATCCCCCGACCATGGCCTCCTACGGCCGGATCTGCGGTTCGACGCTGGCCCGCGCCCACGCCCGCTCCGGAGACCGCGTCGCCATCGCGTCCTACCTGGGTGGCAGCGACGCCTTCGACCAGGCTCTGGCAGAGTTCTCCGAGGCGTATGCGGACCAGAACGAACGCGACTACGACGCCCTCGTCCAAGCCGACAAAGACGGCCGCATCACCGCCCAACGCGGGCTCTGACCCGGCCCTGCGCTCGACATTTCGCAAGACGGGAAGGACCCAACGTGAATCAACCGGTACCCAGGCCTGAGCCCGCGCATCGGGTGGCGCTGGGCTTTCTCGAAGACCGACTCGAGTCGCTCGAGACGGTGTTCGCCGACTTCAACGACCCCAGCCAGGAGTGGCGGCGGCTCTTCTCCGAGCTGCTCGGCACGTTCTTCCTCGTGCTGGTCGCCGCCGGCGGCGGGATGATGGGCCAGGCGTTCCCGGACACGATCAGCCGCACCGCGGCGGTCGTCGCACCCGGGCTGATGGTGCTGGCGATCATCCTGTTCATGGGCAAGGTCTCGGGCGCGCACCTCAACCCGGCGGTGAGCATCGCGTTCGCGCTCCGCGGCGACTTCCCGTGGCGGCGGGTACCCGGCTACATCGTCGTGCAGCTCGGCGGTGCCGACGCTCGCCGCCTGGTTCCTCCAAGCGGTCGTGCACGTCTCGGCGTCGTTCGGCTCGAACTACCCGGCCGCCGGCTTCTCCAGCGGCGACGCGTTCTGGATGGAGCTGATCCTCACGTTCGGGCTCGTGAGCGTGATCCTCGGCACCGCGTCCGGCGCGCAGAACCTCGGCGTCATCGGCGCGATCGGAGTCGGCGGCTACATCGCGCTCGCCGGCCTGTGGGGCAGCCCGATCTCGGGTGCGTCGATGAACCCGGCCCGCACGTTCGGGCCCGATCTCGTCGGCCGCCGACTTCACCGCCTACTGGGTGTACGTCGCCGGGCCGCTCGCCGGCGCCGTCGTCGCGGTCGGCATCGCGTTCGTCCTCCGCGGCCGCGGCGGCGGACGAGCCGGCTCGGGCGCCGCCCAAGGCGCGCTTGTTCACCGAACCCGCCGATCCCAACAAAGACTGAACAACCTCGAACGGGGGGCGCCGTCGACCAGTAGCGGATGCGCCGACGGCGCGAGGAGAGGGGCGCCACCCCCGTCGAGCGGAAGGATGAGGCGTCTTTCGAACCTCGCGCCCGGCACGCGGGCGGTCATCGTGGTCGCGTGATGGCGACGCCAAGCCATCAAGCGAGCTCTTGCGGGTTCCCTCCGAGGAGCGGGAAGAAGTGACCGGCGATCGCCCGGAGGAACGGGAGGATGAGGCTGCCGGCCGATCTCGCCGGTGAACGTCGAGATGTAGTCGGTGACGAAGCCGTCCATCGTCGGCGTCGCCCCAGACGCAGGCGCGTTCCACGGCGCCGTCACGGCCTCGCCGATCTTGAACCGGTTGTGCTCGTCGAGGGTGTTGTAGAGCTGGGTGTTGGTGTGGAAGTACTCCTCACCGGAGTCTGGGTTGGGCGAGTCCATGTCGGTCGCCTCTGCGTACGGAACCACCTTGCGCTCCGCGCCGTGCTCTGCCCAAGGCGGAATCGGATTGCTCAGGCTCTTGCCGATGACCCCGTCGAAGTTCTTTCCGTCTTCCGGGCCGTAGAGGTGCCCGAGCACGTTGTCGAACGAACGGTTCTCGAAGAGGACCACCACAACGTGATCCAGGGCGTGAGACTTGTCGGTCTCGGGCATCAGCCCGTCCTCTCACTCGGGTGACTGGCGTCGCGTCGGAATCTTCGCGGACAGCCGGCTACGGGCGCTTGCCGCTGCTCGGTCGGTGATGCTCCCAGATGAGGACGACCGGCCTAGGGGCGCCGTCGGAGGATGATGGCAACGATTGGCGGAACTAGTGAGACGTCTTTCGAACCTTCCGGTGACCAGCTCCGAGGTGATCGCACCACAGCCATTCCGCGACGATGCGTGAGCCGCGAGGGACTGGCGCGCGGTCAGGTGGTCACCGCGATCGGGCTTCCTGATGGACGGTGATCGGTACTTCGCTGCCCAGCAGTCCGTGGAGTGCTGCCTCAGCAGCCCGCACGCCCGTCGCGACCGCGGACCTCGCGCGTATCGCCCATCGCGCCCCGGGCCCACGGGCCGCGGCCTCAGCCGCAGCCGTCCGGCCGCGTCTGGGGGATCGACCGCGCCGCTCCGCCGAGACCGGCACACGGGCCGCCGGACCCGAACGGCCCGTTGACGTGGGCGGGCGCGATGAAGGCACCGGCTCCGCCGACGCCGGGGCTGTTCGAGCCATCGAGAGGCGATTCGACGGCTCCTGCGATGCCGGCGACGGCGAGCAGGCCAACGGCAGCCGTCGCGGCGAAGTATCGGACAGGTTTCACAGTGATGACCTCCGTGCTACAAGGGCGAGGCATGGGCTTCGCTGGTGGCCGCCTGTCGGCGGCGATCACAAGGAGGCTGCGCTCCGGCACTGGGGGATCGCTGGAACCACGCTGCAGGCGGGCTGGAGGTCGGGTGGGAGAATGCCAAGGCTTGATCCGCCTTGCGCAGTCATGGAGGCGTGCGTGAAGTTCTGCGTGCTCGGCCGTATCGCGGTCGTGGCCGATGGCCGCGAGCACGTCTTGGGTCCCACCCGCGAGGCCGCGCTGCTCACTGATCTCCTGGTCCACGCCGGTGAGCTCGTGCCCGCCAGCCGGCTCATCGACGATCTGTGGCGGGGCGATCCCCCTCCCAGTGCCGCGGGCACCCTGCAGACCTACGTGAAGAACCTCCGCCGGATGCTCGAGCCCGACCACAGGTCGGGAGTGGCATGGGAGGTGCTGGTGACCAGAGGTCCCGGCTACCAGCTCCGCGTAGAACGTGACGGCCTCGATGCATGGCGCGGCGAGCGGCTGATCGCGGAGGGCCGCAGCGCCCTCGCCGAAGGAGACGCCAAGCGGGCGCAAACACGATTACGAGAAGCGTTGGCGTTGTGGACGGGCCCGGCCTTCGCCGAGTGGGCCCAGGAGAGCTATGTGCAGGCAGAGGCGGCTCGGCTGGACGAGCTACGAATCGTCGGGATCGAAGAACGGGTGAAGGCCGATCTCGCCTTGGGACTCCACGGCGCGCTGTGCGGCGAACTGGACCGGCTGGTCACCGAGCATCCGTATCGGGAGCGTCTGTGGGAGTACTGGATGCTCGCGCTCTACCGGGCCGGGCGGCAGGCAGGACGTTGCGCGCCTATCAACGCGTCCGAACCCAGCTAGGCGACGAGCTCGGCATCGCACCGGGCGAGCCCCTCCGAAGCCTGGAACAAGCGATCCTCCTCCAGCAGCCCACGCTCGACTGGATTCCGGCATCCGACGCCCAACCCTCGCCAGGCGGCGAGCCGTTCGAACAGGCGCACGGTGGGACCGCGCTGAGGACGTGGAGCCGATCGCAAATCGCCGGGCGGGCGAGCGGCAATCTTCCGGCAGAGCCGCCCGAGCTGTTCGGCCGGTCGGAAGCGATCGTTGAGATCGGGCGCCATCTTGGCGCGAAGCGACTGGTGAACCTCGTCGGGGTCGGGGGTGTGGGCAAGACATCGCTGGCGCTGGCTGTCGCCCACTCGCTCCGCGACGGCTATCCGGACGGGGTTTGGTTTGTCGAGCTCGCTTCCACCAGTGAGCCCGAGAACGTGCCATCAGTCATCGCGGGAGCGTTCAGCCATCAGGCGCAGTCCGGGCTGACGCTCCTCGAGAGTCTGCAGCGACTGCTGATTCCGAAGGAGTTGCTGCTGGTCCTCGACAACTGCGAACACGTTCTCGACGCCATCGTGACTTTCGTCGAGCCGTTACTCGACGTGTCGAGCTCGCTCGACATTCTGTTGACGAGCCGGGAAGGCTTGGGCCTCGCGAACGAGCACCAGATCACGGTGGCTCCCCTCGCGACCGACGGGGCGCAAGCGCCGGCAGTGCAGCTGTTCGCAGCGCGGGCGGCACAGATCGTCGACTCATTCAAGGTTGACGAGACGAATGTCGAGGACGTCGCCGCGATATGTCGGGAGGTGGACGGGCTCCCGTTGGCCGTGGAACTCGCCGCTACGAGGGTGCGCAGCCTGTCGCCCCGGGAGATCCGTGATCGGCTGGCGGACCGGCTGAGGCTGCTCAGTGGCGGGCGCAGGCGCACCGAGCGACATCAGACGCTGCGGCACACAATTGAGTGGTCCTACCAGCTCCTCACCCCGGGTGAGAGAGCGTTGCTGAACCGTCTCAGCGTGTTCGTGGGGGGCTTCACTCTCGCCTCTGCCACGGCAGTGTGCGCTAGTTCGGCCGTCGAACGCGACGCGATGTTCGATGCTCTCGATTCCCTGGTCGCGAAGTCACTCGTGGTAGCGGAGCTTCGGAACGAAACGACGCGATACCGGTTGCTCGAAACGATCCGCCATTTCGCACTGGAAGAGCTGCACGCAGCCGGCGAGGCAGCGGCGGTGCAGCGGCGCTACGCGACGTACTTCTCGGACACGCTCATGGAACACGTGGTCGCCCTCGGCGAGAGCGAACATCCAGTCGGGTTTCTCTGGATGGAAGCCGAGTTCGACAACTTGCGGGCGGCGTTCGAGTGGATGCTCGGCGCCGACCTGCAGGCAGCCACCCGGTTCTGCATCCCGATGGGCGGATTCGGTTGGCGCTTGCTCCGCTATGAAGCGGGCGGATGGCCCGCCGCGAGCAATCGCAGCCCGCGCCGACCCAGTCGATGCGGTACCCGCCGATCTGCTCGGCGCCGCTATCCACGGGCCGGCCTATCGAGGTGACTTCGAGGCAGCGCGCAGCCTGGCGGAACGGGCGCTTCTCGCGGCCCGACAGAACCCGCCATCCGGCGACCTGATCGAGCCCTGGGGCGGCGCCATCGTGCTGGAGATCCTCACTGGCAACGGCCCGCGCATTCTGGAGCTGGTGGAAGAGGCGCGCCGGCAGCCCCGTCGGGCTCGGATCCTCGACGACTCCATGTGGCACTACATCGCGTGGGCCCATCTCCTGCTCGGTGACATCGACGCCAGTCGTGCCGCGGCTGAGGAAGCTGACCGCCAGCTGCAAGGTAGGGCGTACGCGTTCTTCGCGGACTGGTCAATGGCGCGGGTGATGACAGATCCCGCGGCTGCGCTTGCGCGCTATGAGCGTGCAGTCGAGCGCGTCGAACGACTCGGCTTCTCGTTTGTGAGCCTGGGTGTTCGCCGCGACATCGCACGCCTCCGCTGTGCCAACGGTGAGCCTCGGGAAGGCCTCGTTGTGCTCCAGCCGGTGCTCGAGCGATGGTTCTCTGCAGGAGACGTGGCGGACTGGACAGGCGCCGTGGCCATCGTCGCCCTCGCGCTGTCTGCGCTTGGCGACGACGACACGGCGTCCGTCATCCTCGGCGCGGTCGAGGACCGCCGTGATGTCGCGTCAGCATTGTCGGTGCTTCCTGCTCACGAGCTCGACGAGCTGGCCCAACGGTGTCGGGAACACCTCGGACCTGACACGTTTGAACGTCTCCATCGCGAGGGCCGAGCCGCGAGCGACAAAGAGATCATGGACCGCGAGCGCGTCGCCATCGGAGGCCTCGTCAATGGCTCCCGAGGTCCGTCGCCCGATTCGCGGTAAACGCCGAGGGGGACGTCCAACCGGGCGCTGCGGAACTGGTGGGATGTCTTTCGAACCCTATGGTCCGACTGCTTGAGGCCCTGGGGTGAGCTGGGCCGCCAGCACGCGTGACTCCTGGTTCTCGCCTGGCCGTAGCCGCTGGCGGGACACTGCGAGCGACGGTGTGTCGGTCAGCGGAACTCCCGGTCGAGGATGGCTTCGACCGTGAGCGTCCGAGCGGTCAGCCTCGCCTGTTCGACGACGTCATCGTCGATGCGGACGCGGGCTCGCTCGGCGAAGTCCCTTCGTATGTCGAAGAGGATCGGGAACATCAGGGGTGCACGGCGCAGTGCTTCGAGGTAGGTGAACGCACGCTCAACATCCCCACTCCGGAAGCGTGCGAGGGAGATCGCCAATGCCATCTCACCACGCCAAAGGATATCGCTCCGTTGGCTGGCGTAATCGACCACAGCGCGGGCCTCGGTAATGGCACGCTCGGGGTCACCCGCGAGCGCCTGACACAAGGCATGTGTTCCGATCTGGTCTAGGGGGTGGTCGTACTCGGTGGAGCTGCTCTCTAGGAGTTCCTCGGCGACGGCAAGGTTGCCGAGACGAGCTTCGTGGTAGATGCCGGTCGACGCGGCGCAGCTCCATCCCATTGAGTTGCTCCCCCCGAACGCCGACGGCGCCCAGCTCGGGCGAGCGAGGCGCCCCTGTGGCGTGCACAGCTCCGCATGGAGGCGCCACGCCGCGACGTAACCGGCTCCGAGCGGCGACTCCGCTTGACTCGCGGCAAGCTCGGCCGCGTCGTACAAGAGAGCCGCGCGTTCGGGGTCGCGAATGACCGTGAGAGTCGCCCTCCACTGCAGGAGGAAGCACGCGAGCGGGGGTCGGCCCACTCGACCAGCTCCTCGGCCTGGGCGCCCCATGCGTCCATGGTGCGGTGGTCGCCGACGCCGAGCGCCGCGGCCACTCCCGCGGTCAGCACCGCCACGCGGTCCTTCACGTCCAGCTCGCGGTCCAATAGTGCTGATGCCCACCGATAGCCCTGCTCGTTGCCAATGAGGTTGTGCATCGCGCCGGCGGTCGACACGAGCAACGTCGCGGCTTGGGCGAGCTCCTCGTGGTCGAACGACCACTCGAAGGCCGAAGCGAGGTTGTCGAGCTCGTCTGCGCAGCTGTGGATCCACGGCAACCACCACAGTCGCTGCTCCACGGGCGTCGTCTCGATCCACAGAATGAACCAGTCTCGGTCCGCGACGCGGAACCTGTTCTGCCATCCCCATCTCGCCGAGCCTGTGCTGACCGAACAACCGGACCGTCTCGAGCATGCGGTAGCGCGGCCCATGACCGGTGCGATGCGGTTCGATGAGCGACTTCGAGGCGAGCGAACGCAAGAAGCGCGGCGACTGGCGCGCCTGCGAGCCCCCGAGCGACACCTTCGGCGGCATCGAGGGTCCAGCCACCCACGAACACCGAAAGCGATGCGAGGACCCGACGCTCGTCTTCACTGAGGAGGTCCCAGCTCCACTCCATGACTGTCTGCAATGTCTGCTGTCTCTGGCGATTCCCTCGCGCGCTGCCGACGAGCAGCTGGAACCGGTCATCGAGGCGTTGGAGCAGCTCAGCGGGAGAGAGGTAGACGAGGTGTGGTGCCGCAAGCTCGAGTGCGAGCGGCATGCCGTCGAGCTGGCGGCACAACTCCACGGCCCCGATCTCGTCCCCCCGACCGAGGCGAAACGAGTCCGATGCCTCCGTGGCCCGAGCAACGAGAAGAGCCAGCGAGCTCTTGTCGTCGAGGCTGGGCAACCGGTGGCCCTGCTCACCCGGAATCCCGAGCGCTTCGCGGCTCGTGACAAGGATCCGGGCGTTGGGGCCGCCATCGAGCACGTCCTCGACGAATCCAGCAACCTCATCGAGCAGATGCTCACAATTGTCCAACACGAGCAGGAGGTCCTTGGTAGCGAGGAAGCGCGCAACCGTGGCCCGCTCGCTGCCTCCGGACAACGACAAGCCAACCGCGTTGGCGATCACCTCGGCGACGCGCGTCGGGTTCGGTCACGGGAGCGAGCTCGACGAAGAACACTCCTCCCGACGTGTCAATGGCGAGCTCCGCTGCCACAGCGAGCGCGAGCCGCGTCTTGCCACAGCCCCCGACACCGGTGAGCGTCACGAGTCGATGTGATGCGAGGAGCTCTACGACAGCGCCTCACCTCGCTGTCGCGACCGATCAATGGAGTCAGGCGCGTCGGGAGGTTGTGGCGACCGACGTCGATCGTCTCCAGGGGTGGGAAGTCGGCGATCAGACCATCGAGCAGCGGCTGGTAGACGTGTTCTGGCTGGCGGAGGTCCTTGAGGACGACCAGACCCAGATCACGCAGCGTCACCCGGTCCGCCAGCAGCCGCGCCGTGACCTCCGAACAGAGGATCTGGCCACCGTGCGCCAGCGCCACGAGTCGGGCCGTCCGGTTGAGAGGCGGACCGAAGTAGTTGCCATCGCGTTCGACTGCTTCGCCGCTGTGCAGAGCCATTCGCACCCGGAGCACCACTGGTGACGGCCACGCTTGATCGTTCAGCTCCCGCTGTGCGTCCGCCGCGGCGTCGAGGGCCTCATGAGCGGTACCGAACGCGACCGCAAACGCGTCACCGCCGGTCGAGAACACTGAGCCCGAGTGTCTGTCGGCCTGCCGTCGCAAGATCTCGTCGTGGATCCGCAAGGCGGTCTGCATCGCCATCGGGTGGTCCTCCCACCACCGCGTTGACCCCTCAACATCGGTGAACAGGAACGTGACCGTTCCGGTCGGCGGCGCCGGCATCACGACCAGCCTCGCGCCGACCATCGGAGCCTGCTCGGCGACTTCCGCGAGCGGAAGGAGTGGGATTCGAACCCACGGAGGCCCGAAGACCTCAACGGCTTTCGAGGCCGTCCCATTCGTCCGCTCTGGCATCCTTCCGGGTCGCACGCTAGTGGGGCCCGGATGCGAGACTCCCGCCGATGGAAGTGCCCGATGTCCGTTACGCCATCAGTGACGGGCATCGGATCGCGTGGCAGCAGTGGGGATCCGGCCCTGATGTGCTCGTCGTCCCTCCCATGGTCTCGAACGTCGAGCTGGTCTGGGAGCAGGAGCTCTATCGGCGTGCGCTCGAATACCAAGGCGACCACGTCCGCCTCACGGTGTTCGACAAGCGAGGCATCGGGCTCTCCGACCGATTTGGGATTGCGCCCACGCTGGAGGACCGGTGCAACGACATGCTCGCGGTGATGGACGCCGCGGGGCTGGAGCACGCGACGATCGCAGGGTTCTCCGAGGGCGGACTGATGTGCCAGCTGTTCGCCGTGCTGCACCCGTCCCGCGTCGAGCGACTCGTTCTGGGCAACTCCAACCCGGGAGCAGCCGCCTTCGGAGGCGGCCCTGCTGCGATCCCGACGGTTCGCGAGCGCGGCTCGACGAGTGGATCGTCAACCAGCTGCGCGTGATCGAAACGTGGGGGACAGACCCTCAGTTCTTCGTCGACCTGTTCAACCCATGCCAGTCGAGCAACGCTGCGTTCGTCCGATGGAGCGGCCGCTACTGCCGTCAGTCAGCCACCACGGCCGACATCCGTCGCCCAGGCGCGAAGCTTCGCGGCACTCGATGCCGCCGACCGCCTCGGCCGAGATCGCGGTACCCACTCTCATCACCCATGACCTCGACGACCGCGTGATCCCGTTCGCGGCGGGCGAGTGGCTCGCCACGCAGATCCCGGGCGCGATCTTCAAGGAGGTGCCCGGCTCCGACCACTTCGGGCTGACGAATCCCGACTGGCGCATCGTCGTCGACGCGCAGCTCGAGTTCATCTGCGGCTCAATCAGCGCCCCACGGACCGAACGGCGGTTCGCGACGGTGGTGTTCACTGACATCGTGGAGTCCACGCAGCGCACTGCGCGGGAGGGTGACGAAGTCGTGGCGTCACACCCTCGACAGCCACGACCGCATCGCTTGGGCGACGGCGGCTCGGCATGCGGGCACGATCGTCAACAGCACTGGCGATGGCGTCGTGGTGCGCTTCGACGGGCCATCGCAAGCGCTGGCGTTCGCCCGCGACTTTCGCCGTGAGGTCGGAAGCGCCGGGTTGCCGGTCCGGTGCGGGATGCACGCGGGCGACATCGAGATCCGGGCCGACGGTGACATCACGGGCTTTGCGGTGAACCTGGCCGCCCGCGTGCGAACACGCCGCCGACCCCGGCGCGATCTTCGTCTCGTCCACCGTCCGCGACCTTCTGCTCGGGAGCGACACCAGCTTCGACGACCGCGGTGAGCACACGCTGAAGGGCTTCGACACGCCGTGGCGCCTCTACGCGCTCGCTGACTGAGGCGCAGAGACTCGTCAGTCGAGCGGACGACGCGCGATCGCAGCGGGCTCGCGACCGGCAAACAGCCAACCTGCGCCACCCGCCACGAGCGGCGTGCCGATCACGATCACCGCGAGCTCGGCGAACGGCAACGGCAAGAGGTGGCTCAGTCGACCCGCCGCCAGCCCGACGTACGCGCCGGCCATCCCGAGGAGCGCGCCGAGCGCGGCGAGTGCAGCTGCAGTGACCGCGGTGATCGCGCGTCGCGTCGATCTCGTGGCTCCGGTTGCAGTGAGCGTTCGCAGCTCCCCCATCGACTCGCCTCGGATGAGGCCGATGGTCATCGCCAAGATCGCGAGCGCGAGCAACATCCCGACTGCGACCGCGCCGGCGCTGATGTTCGTGAGGCGTGCGTGGCTGGCTCGAGTCTCGAGGCGAAGGCCGTACTGCGTCGCGAGGACACGCGCTGCTTCGAGCTCGCTCGCGGTCGGAGGTCTTGCCGTCTCGATGAGCCACTGCCCTGACGGCACCGCGCTCCAGCCGTGGGCCGCGAGCTGGTCCGGGTTCACGAGCACCCGCGGCAACGACGAGAAGCTGTCGGGCAGCCCGCCCTTCGACATCGAACGCCTCACCGGGCTCGCTGTCAGCCGAGCGCGGCGCCCCGGTCCACAGCAGCCGGAGCGCCCCGGTCTCGCTCGTGACGACATCGCGGCCGGCGAGGTCGCTCGGTGTCGAGCCCATAGGCGCCGAGGAGCGAGGGTGTGGCGACGAACACGACGCCGATCTCCTCGTAGCTGCGATCGCCCGACGGACGAGCGAGCCCGACGGGCGCGTTGCCGGGAACCCGCGGGTCAGTCTGCGCCACCGGATCGACGTGCGACTTCGAGCGGCGTCGCCGTGGCGCCCGGAAGCGCCGCGGCGATCGCGTCGGCGCCCTGCTGAAGCGACTTGACCTCGGACGCCTCGGGAAGCGTGAGCAGCTCGAGGTCCGACCCACGCAGCAGGACCTGCGTCGACGACAGGTTGCCGGGGCCGATGTTGTTGCGTGCCGCGCCTGCCGCAGCGACCACCGTCACTGCCATCCCCGAGCGCGAGCGCGATCGCCGCGAGCGCCGCGCCCGATCGCGCGCGATACCGACTCAAGTCGCGGAGCGCGAGCCGTGCGGCCACCGGCACGCGCGCGGCGAGCCTCGCGACCGCCTGGATGGCGAGTGGGCTGACGAGAAGGATGCCGGCCACAACGCCGACCATGCCGACCCCGAGAAGGACGAGCGCACCGGTCGACGCTTGCTGGTTCGTGTTGCTGAGCACGAGGCACACGACGCCGCCGACGAGCAGACCGATCGCGAGGACTGCGGAACGATGCAGCGGACGAGGTGCGGGCGGCCGCCCCGACAGCGCCAGCATCGGCGGGATGCGCGACACGGTTCGGCCCGGCCACCACGCCGCCGCCGTCGCCGCGCCGATGGCGAGCACGATCGCGGCCACCACCAATGCCCACGGCAGGTGCAGCGCGTCGATGCGATACCCGACTGCGCTGCCGACGCTCGGTGCGACTGCGATCCAAGCGAGCAACCCCAGCGCGGTGCCGAGCACTGCCGCGATCGCTCCGGTGGCCGCGCCCGTGATCAGCATGGTGAGGCGGAGCTGCTTCTCGATTCGCGCCGACGGCGGCCATCATCCCGAGCTGCGGGAGGCGCCGATGCGCGATGACGGTGAAGCTGGCTGCGGCGATGAGCGCGACGAGGAAGAGCACGAGCGTCGTGACCACGAGCGTGAGCACTCCCGCGAGGACATCCTGCGGGATCGCGTCACGCGCAGCCACGATGCGTCCGGTGTCGCCCGGAGGCCGGAACGTGTCGACGCGCGCGTTGCTCGCCTTCACGAGCATCGTGACGAACGTGGAGCTCGTGATGGCCGAGGGAGGAAGCAGCACGAACTCGTCGCCGAGGTCACTCGGGTTCTCGACCGTGCCGACAACGGTGCGCTTCACTCCGTCGAGGTCGACGGTCGACCCCGCCTTGAGGCCGAGGGAGTGCGCGACGCTGTCTGTGATCGCCGCTTCGTCATCCGCCACCGGATACCGCCCCGAGCGGAGGCGGAGCAGCGGCTTGCCGAAGGCCCCGTCGGGCTGCTGCGATCGGTAGTCGATCACCTTGACCGTGCCCGGCAACGCCACGCGGCGATGGCCGATCGCGTCGATCTGCCCGAACCACGCACGCGCCGCGTCGAGCTTCGCCGGCAACGTCTGCGGATCGACGTCCTTGAACGTGAACCAGTGGTTGGCATCGCCGAACTCCGCGCGACCCGAGACCGGCGCGATGTTGAACGCCGCACACGTGAGGCCCACGGCCGCGGCGACCGAGACCGTGAGCATGCTCAGGATCAGCAGGTGCTGCCGCCAGTCGCGGCGGAAGAGCCGCCATGCCCACCGTGACACCGCACGGCGCGCGGGGATGCCTCCGTTGCCTCCCGAGCTCATCGGCCCGACGTCTCCGGCAGCAACGACTCGGGCCCTGCTGACGGAACCGACTGGTCGACGACGCGGCCGTCGCGCAGGAACACCACGCGGTCGGCCCACGACGCGAGCTGCGCGTCGTGCGTCACGAGCACGCCGGCGACGCCGCGCTTGCACGCGGACCGCACCAGACGCATGACGGCCTCGCCGTTGACCGAGTCGAGCGCGCCGGTGGGCTCGTCGGCGAGCAACAGGACGTCGGTCCCCGACGATCGCGCGGGCGATCGCGACGCGCTGGCGTTCGCCGCCCGAGAGCTCGTCGGGGATAGCGGTCCGCACGGTCGCGCGACGTCGAGCTCCTCGAGCGCCACGGCGGCGGCGGTGCGGGCGTCCTTCGCGCGCGTGCCGTCGAGCTCGAGCGGGAGCGAGACGTTCTCGGCTGACTGTCAGCCCGGGCAGCAGGTTGAAGTCTTGGAACACGTAGCCGATCACTCGCCGACGCAACCGAGCGCGGTCGTTGCGGGACATCGTCGACGTGTCCTGCCCGTCGATGCAGACTTGACCGCTCGGTCGGCTCCTCGAGGGTGCCGGCGATCGTCAGCATCGTGCTCTTGCCCGAGCCGCTCGGACCCATGATCGCGACCAGCTCACCCGGAAGCACCGTGAGATCGACGCCCCTGAAGCGCGAGCACGTTGCCGCGCCTTCCCCGTAGGACTTGGAGACCTGCGAGATCTCGAGCGCCGCGCTCATCGCCGTGCTCCGACCTTGCGCCGCGCCAGCCGCGGCACGGAGGCGACGACGCCGGACTCGCGCTCCGGCATGCGCTTGATGCGGGCCTCTGCGGCGTCGAGCCAGCGCACGACGGCATCGAGCCGGTAGATCTCCGCGTCGGCAACGAGAAGGAGGCTCGTGTCGTCCTCGTGCGCGTCCTCCTTCAGCCGTGTGTATTCGTGCATGGCCTGGATTACGTGCCGGCGGTAGGTCTGGGTCAGCTCGGTCACGTCGACATCGGGCACACGCAGCGCGACGAGCACCTTGATGACGAGCTCGTCACGAGGGGGACTCGCGGTGTCGGGAGGGCTGTGCAGCCACGCGTCGAGCTCCTCGCGGCCAGCCTCGGTGAGGCGGTAGCGATTCTGCGCGCCGTTCTCGACGGTGTCGTCCGACTCGACCAGCTCGTCTCGTTCGAGCCGTTGGAGGGTCGTGTACACCTGGCCCGTGTTCAGCGGCCAGACCTCGCCGGTGCGGGCCTCGAACTCCTGAGCCAGCTGGAAGCCGTGCTTCGGACCCTCGCTGAGCAGGGCCAACAGCGCATGTCGGATCACCATGCGCAGTACACTACTCAGTAGAGTACGGCGTTGCTACCTCAGTTCGGCAAAGAACTGGTGAAGAAGCGCCGCTGACTCCTCGGCCATCACGCCGTGCTGCACCTCGACCTCATGGTTCAGTCGAGGGTCGACGCACAGGTTGTAGAGCGACCCGACCGCGCCCGCCTTCGGGTCGGCAGCACCGAACACCACGCGCGCCAGTCGGGCATTCACCAACGCGCCCGCGCACATCGCACACGGTTCGAGCGTGACGATGAGGGTGACGTCATCGAGACGCCACCGACCGAGGGCCGTCGCCGCGTCACGCAGCGCGAGCAGCTCGGCGTGCGCGGTCGGGTCGCGGGTGAGCTCTCGCTCGTTGTGACGCCGAGCGATCACCTCGCCGCCCACCAGCGCGACCGCACCAATCGGCACATCACCGTGCGCGAGCGCGGCCCTGGCTTCCGCCAGGGCCAGCGCCATCGCTTCGAGGTCGTCCACGTGTCCATCATCGGTCATGTCAGCGGCCGACCTCGCACTCCTTCGGATCGATGTGACCGAGGTTCTTCACGACCTTGAACGTGCCGCCCTCGGACCGAGCGATGTACATGTTCATCCGCACGTGGTGCTGGCCGGGCACCATCTCGGCCGGACCGCCAGGACCTTGCGCGATCTTGGCGTGGTCGAGCGCGGTGATGACGTCGTCCTGGTTCAGCGACCCGGCCTCGGTGACCGCGGCCTCCCAGAGCTTCAGACCTCGGTACATCCCGGAGCATGCGCTCCCGGCCGTGAACATCGCGCTGCCCGGGTAGAGCGCCTCGTACCGATTGAGGAGCTCGGTGCTGAAGGGATCCTTGACGTCTCGGTAGTAGTCGAGACATCCGTACAAGCCCTCGACGTGCTCGGCCGGCACGAGGTTCAGGAAGTTCTCGTCGAAGTACGTGCACACGATCTGCCCGCCGCGCTCGCCGAAGCCGGCATCGTGCAGCTGCTCGAGGAACGGCGTGAGCCCCGGGGGAACGATCGTGTTGAACACGACTTCGGCTCCCGTCGCCATGATGTCCTTGACGACCAGCTCGTAGTCGGTGTGGTCGAGCGGGAAGTACTCCTCGCCGACGATCGTGCCGCCTCGAGCCGTGACGACCTCGCGCACCTTCTTGTTCAGCGTGTGCGGCCAGATGTAGTCGGCCGACGGCATGTAGAAGGTCTTCGCTCCCGTGTGCTGCATGAGCCATGGGAAGAGCGGCTCGATCTGCTGGGCCGGCACCGGGCCGGTGCAGAAGATCAGCGGGTGACACTCCTGGCCTTCGTACTGCTCCGGGTAGATGTAGAGCTTCTTGGCCTCGTCGACCGCGGGCCCCTTGATGGCCTGTCGGGTCGAGCTGTAGATGCCGCCGATCACGAGATCGACGTCGAGCTGCTCCACGACCTTCACCGCAGCGGCTTCCGCCGCGCTGTCCTCGGTGGCGCTGTCTTCGATGAAGAGCTCGACGGGACGTCCGAGCAGGCCGCCGCGTGCGTTGACGTCGTCGATCACCATCTTGGCGACGTTGGCGTTGGCGATCCCCATGAACGAGAGAGGACCGGTCTGATCGGTGATGACGCCGACCCGTGCGGGTCGGTTGAGGTTGGTTGTCATGGCTCGCGCTCCCTATGCCCGGTAGGTGCCGAGCACCACCGCTGACACGGGCTTGGCACGGTGACCGGCGTCCTTCAGGATCGGCGGCACCTCGGGGTCGGTGACGAACGCGGTCCAGCCCTGCTCGTCCCAGTCGAAGATGGCCCACACGCGGCTCTCGTCGGCGGGATCGCGGAAGACCGTCGAGCCCTTCGAGCCGTGGAAGGCTCGCTTGTCCGCGCCCTTCTCGCCGAACACGGCGAGGAACTGGTCGATGTCGTCAACGGTCGTCGTTGCGAGGATCATCTGGATCTCCGTTCTCGAGTGCGCCCAGCCCGGTGGCTTGGCTGCAGGTCGATTGTCCGGATCTGCGAGATCCCCGGCATCGGTAGAGCTACCCATTTGCCGAACTAGGTAGGGGTATCAGACGACGTCGTGCTCGACCGCCCAGCGCGTGGCGGCGGCACGGCCCGTGACGCCGATCTTCGTGTACACGTGCTGGATGTGGTGCTCGGCCGTGCGGGTGGAGATGAACAGCTGCGCGGCGATCTCGCGCGCGGTGCGACCGTCCGCGACAAGGCGCAACACCTCGACTTCTCTTCGGCTCAGGCCCCCGGGCCGCGCAGGACGAGTGACCGCGATCGGGTTGCGGCGGGCGATGTCGATCTGCGCTCGCGCGTAGACGGCCGCCGAGTTCAGATCGAGCGCCGCGCCAGCCATGGTGAGCTCGGCGACCCTCTTCTCCCCAAGCCGTTGGGTGAGCCGACTGCCGAGATCGTTGAGCTCGGGCACGTGGTGAAAGCTCGACGGCTCGCGCTCCATCGCTCCGAGCAGAGTGGCGGCGGGCTCGAGACGATCGATGCGCTCGAAGAGCGCCGGCACGCTGGCCAACGTGATGATCAGCTGAGGGACGTTGCCCACTCGCTGGAACGCCGCGATGGCTTCGAAGAACAGCACGAGCGCCGCCTCGGGCTCGCCGTCCGACGCGTGGAGGCGGGCCGCGTCTCGCGCGAGGAACCCTTCGAAGAATTGCACGCGGTGTTCGCGTACGAACGCCACACCCTCGTCCCACGCGGCAAGGGCGCGCCGCGCGTCGACCTTCGAGAAGGCCTGGCCCGCGATCCACAGCGCGTACGAGACCCAATAGGGATTGCCGAGCTCGCGCGCGGCAGCGACCGAGTCCTCGGTCAGGGCGATGGCCTCGTCGACTCGACCGCTCGCTTGAAGGCCGTCGACGTATGAGGCGAGGCCGTATCCGCGCGTCTTGCCGTAGAGGGCTGCCACCTCACCCGTGAGCGCGACATAGCGATCGAGGTCGCCGCAGTAGACCTCGCAAAGGGCTTCGATGAACGTCGCGTACCCCGGCTCGCACGGCTCGTAGCGCGGGTCGACTTCGAGCTCGGTCGCGCGGTGAGCATGTGCGCGCCCGGCCTCGGCTCGTCCGGCGAAGCACGCGTAGCCCGCACCGGTGTAGAGACGCGGAAGACGAGCGACGTCCGCGGCGCTCGCCGCGTCGAGCAGCTCCTCGGCCCACGCGAGCGTCTCGAAGAGCTGCACGGAGAAGCCCATCAACGCGGCATGAGCCGCGATGTCGGTGGCAACGTCGAGCTCGCCTCGTGCCGCACTCCACCGGAAGCCGGCACGAAGGTTGGCGAGCTCGAGCTCGACCCAGTCCACGGCGTCACGCCACCGCGGCCCGTCCCAATGATCCCAGCGAGCCGCGGCCTCGCGAGCGAAGTGCGCAGCATGTCGATCTCGCGTCGCTTCGAGCGCTCCGGTCTCCGACAAGCGATCCTCGGCGAATTGGCGGATCGTCTCGAACAGGCCGTAGCGCGTGCGCGTCGTCGTGTGGTCGGCGACGACGAGCGACTTGCGGACGAGCGAATCGAGGTGTTCGAGGACATCCACCTCGTCGTCGCCGTCGACGACCGCGAAGACGCTCGCGAGGTCGAAGCCGCCCGCAAAGACAGACGTGGTGCGCAGCAGATCTCGTTCGTCGTCGGTCAGCAGGTCGTATGACCAAGCGACTGCGTGACGAAGGGTCTGCTGGCGATCGGGCCCAGACGCCGAAGCCTTCAACATCCGGAAGCGATCGCCGAGTCGATCTCTGACCTCGCTCGCGCTCATCGCCGCCATCCGGGCCGCGGCGAGCTCGATGCCGAGAGGAAGCCCGTCGAGCGTCTCGCAGATCTCGATCACGGCCGCGGCCGTCTCGGCATCCTGAAGCCCGAAGTCGGCCCGCACCGCGCGAGCGCGGTCGGCGAACAGCGTGACCGCATCGGACGCGACGCCACCCTCGAGCCCGAGTGGAGAGACCGACAGGAGCGTCTCTCCCGCGACCCACAGGTACTCGCGTGACGTGGCGAGGACGCTGACGCTGTCGGATCGGGCGAGGATCGCGCTGACGGCCGACGCCGCCGCACTCAACACGTGCTCGCAGTTGTCGACGACCAGCAGCAGCCGCCGGCCGGCGAGCGCCTCGGCAACGGTGTCGATCAACGCGGCGTCGCCCTGCGGCGTGATGCCCAGCGCGGTCGCGATGGCCGCGGGCACCGACGACGGCTCGCCCACGGGCGCGAGCTCGACCATCCACACTCCGTCGGGGAGCTCGCCCGCGAGCTCGGCGCCGACCTCGATCGCGAGCCTGGTCTTGCCGACACCCCCGACTCCGCTCAGCGTGACCAACCGGTTCGATCGCACGAGGTCGGCGACTTCGGCGACCAGGTCCTCGCGACCGACGAACGAGTTCAGCTGCTGGGGCAGGTTGCCGGTCGAGCGATCGACGCTGCGAAGCACGGGAAAGTCGAGCGCGCAGCCCCTCGGCGATGACCTGGAAGACCGCCGTTCGCCCACGGAGGCCGCGGAGCCGATGCTCGCCCAACGGCCGGACCGCGACTCGGTCTCGAAGCATCACCTCGGTCGTGTCGGATGCAACCACCTGGCCGCCGTGAGCAAGGGACGTCAGCCGTGCCGCGCGGCTCACGCTCGAGCCGACGTAGCTTCCGTCGCGCTCGGTCGCCTCGCCGGTGTGCAGGCCCATCCGGATCGCGAACGGCAGTGCTGCCCCGGTGAGCCGCTGCTGCGCTTCGATCGCCGCGCTCGCGGCGTCGCCCGCACGCGCGAACGCGGCGCCGAAGCCATCAGTGACCGTCGTGAACACGTACCCGTCGTGGCGCTCGATCGCGTCGCGCACGATGCCGTCGTGCACCTGCAGCGCGGCTGCCATGTCAGCGGGAGCTTCCTCCCACGACCTCGTCGAGTCCTCGACGTCGGTGAACAGGAACGTCACCGTGCCGCCCGGCAGCTCCTGCGACATTCGGTGCACCGTATTCCAGCGCAGCCGGTTCTTTTGGCGGATGGGACCCTCCGAGGGTCCGTCGCGCCAAGAGAACCCAGCCGGCCTGACTACAGATCGAGGGCGACCTCGTCGGAAGGCTGCGAGCAGCAGATCAGCACGGTCCCGGGCGTCGGCGGTTCGAGCGGGTCCGGCCGGTAGCCCACCTCGCCACTGATGAGTGCGGTCTCACACGTGCGACACACCCCCGTTCGGCACGACCAGCGCACCGGCACGTCGCAGGCCTCGGCAAGCTCGAGCAGGCTCGCGAAGGTCGGATCCCACGCGACCGACAGGTTGCTGCGACTGAATGCGATCAGCGGGCCCGACCCCGGCTCGCCGGTCGGAGGATGGGGTGATCTCGCCGGCTCGGCGACGACGCCCGGCATGATCGGCGCGGCCGCACCGAAGACCTCGGTGCTGATCCGCGCGGTCGCCGCGCCGCGCGCGATCAGGGCCGCGGTGATGTCGTGCATGAACGGCGCCGGTCCGCAGAGATAGAAGTCGGCGTCGATCGGAACGCCGGCCTCCTCGAACACTTCGTTTGTGAGCCGACCGCGGTGGTCGAACCCCTCATCGCGCTCACCGGGCTGGCTGTAGCAAACGAGGTGGTGCGCGTCGGGGAGCTGCAGCGAGCAACCGTCGCGCCTCCTCCGCGAACGCGTGCTCGGCACCGTTGCGCGCGCTGTGGACCCACCACACTGGGCGCGAAGTGCCCGCGCTGGCGAGCACGTGAAGCATCGCCAGCACCGGAGTCGCACCAACCCCCGCGCTGATCAGCACCACCGGACGATCACCCGCACGCAGCACGAACGAGCCCCGCGGCGCGCCCGCCTCGATGACGTCGCCAACACGCAGCCGGCGGTGCAGGTACTCGCTCGCCGCACCGTGGGGTTCCCGTTTCACGCTGACGCGGTAGCTGTCTGAGCTCGGCATGCCGGAGAGCGAGTAGGTGCGCAGCAGCGGTGCGGCGGCGGGGTCTGGACGCAGTCGCAGGGTGAGGAACTGCCCTGGCTGCGCCGGCACTGCGGCCTCGCCGTCCGACGGCACCAAGGTCACCGAGATCACCGCGGCTGCTCTCGCGGTCGATCGCGGCGACACGCATCGGCCTCATGCCCGACCACGCCGGTCGCGTCGTCGTGCCGCCGGGTCCGGCCTGCGCGAGCAAGTCGCGGAAGGAGCCCTGCCATCCCTCACTCAGCGCCGGGATCCGCAACGCGCGATTCAGATCGCGCGGCGCGTGACCGGGCAGGTAGAGCAGCGCGTCGACATCGGCGACCGTCATCGCTTCGGGTCCGCGCTCGACACGTTCGATCGCGTCGCCGGCACCGACCTCGCCCTCTTCGATGACGCGGAGGTAGAAGCCGGGACGGTGATGTGCGACGACCAGCGCGGGCATGCGCGGCTCGTTCATGCGGAGGCCGAGGCGGTAGCAGGTGACGCGCGGCTGGCTGACTTCGAAGAGCGCCGAGCCGATCCGGTAGCGGTCACCGATGCAGACGTCGTCGTCGGCGAGCCCCTCGACTGTGAAGTTCTCACCGAACTGCCCGTAGGTGAAGTCGTCGCGGCCGAGGAATTGCTCCCAGTAGCGGTAGGACTCGATCTGATAGACGAACACCGCGCGGTTGACGCCGCCGTGTCCAGCGAGGTCGCCCTGTCCGTCGCCGTCGACGTTCAGCCGCCGAACAATCCGCCGACCGTCGACGGGCTCCTTCCAGATCCCCGTGTGGACGGTGCGCCCTTCCCACTCGACGTCACGCGGCACGCCGACGTTCACCGACAGCAGCCGGGCGGTCGACGCTTCAGCCACGAGTGACAACCTTGCATACGCTCGCGCCGTGAGGTACGTCGCAGCAGCCGACCGCTACGACGCGATGCAGTACCGCCGCTGTGGTCGCAGCGGGCTGCGCCTCCCGCTGATCTCACTCGGCCTGTGGCACAACTTCGGCCACGACCGTCCCTTCACGGTGCAGCGCGACATCTGCCTGCCGCGCGTTCGACGCGGGCATCACTCACTTCGATCTCGCCAACAACTACGGGCCGCCGTATGGGGCCGCCGAGGAGAACTTCGGCCGGTTGATGGCGACAGACCTCGCGAGCCATCGTGACGAGCTCGTCATCTCGACGAAGGCCGGATACGACATGTGGCCCGGCCCGTACGGTGAGTGGGGCTCGCGCAAGTACCTGCTGGCGTCACTCGACCAATCGCTGCAGCGCCTCGGACTCGACTACGTCGACATCTTCTACTCGCACCGATTCGACCCCGACACGCCACTCGACGAGACGATGGGCGCGCTCGCCAGCGCGGTCGACGCAGGGCAAGGCTCTCTACGTCGGGATCTCCTCGCATTCGTCGGCTCGCACGGTCGAGGCCGCCCGTCTGTTGCGCGAGCGCGGGGTCCCGCTGCTGATCCACCAGCCGTCGTATTCCATGTTCAACCGTTGGCTCGAAGACGACCACCTGCTCGACACCCTCGAGACGGTCGGTGCCGGCTGCATCGCGTTCTCGCCGCTCGCGCAGGGCCTGCTCACCGACCGCTACCTGCACGGCATACCGGACGACTCGCGCGTCGCCACCGGGGGCGCGATGTCACGCTCCATGATCACTGAAGCGCGGCTCGCCAACGTGCGAGCCCTCGCGGACATCGCGACCCGCAGAGGACAAAGCCTCGCTCAGCTCGCACTGGCGTGGGCCCTTCGCGATCCGCGCATGACCTCGGTCGTCATCGGTGCGAGCAGCGTCTCGCAGCTGAACGACAACCTCGGTGCTCTCGATCATCTGAGCCTGACCGCGGAGGAGCTCGGCGAGATCGACGCGTACGCCGTCGACGAGGGCATCAACCTGTGGGCACAGTCCTCCGACGGGTGACGGCCCCCGCTTTCCGCCGCTTGCGGCTCCAGGGTTGTATCCATACAATCCCTGGTGGATGACCGGACCCCGCGCCACGCTCGACGACGTCGCGGCGAGGGCCGGCGTGTCGAGGATGACAGTGTCCAACGTGTACGGCCGGCCCGACGTCGTGGCGTCGCCGACCCGCGAGCGTGTCCTGGCGGCAGCCGCCGAGCTGGACTACGGCGGCCCGAGTGCAGTCGGTCGCACGTTGCGGCGAGGCTCGACCGAGGTGCTCGGGATCCTCGTGAACGTCGGCATCCCGTACACGTTCTCCGATCCCGGAGCGGCCCTGTTCATGCGCGGCGTCGCGGAAGGCGCAGATGAGGCGGACCTCTCGTTGCAGGTCGTCCACGCGTCGGGACCAGGCGCGCGCCGACCGCGTGAACAACACCGCAGTCGATGCCTTCATCGTGTGGTCCCTACCGGCGGACGATCCTGCGCTCCTGGCCGCGGTGGAACGGCGCCTCCCGATCGTCGCCGTCGGCACCGCGAGCGGCGTGCCCACCATCCCGTATGTCTCCGCCGACAACTTCGGCGGCGGTCGTCTCGCCGCGAAGCACCTCGCGGACCTCGGGATCCGTCGGTTCGCGCTCATCGGCGGTGCGCTCGTGGGCGACCAGTTCACTGAGCGAATCGCCGGCTGGCGCGCGGGGCTCAGCGCAGCCGGCATCGATTGGTCGACCGTCCTCCAGCTCGCACATGCCGGCAACAGCCGCACCGCGGGGAAGGCGGCGGCGGAATCGTTCCTCGAGCTACGCGATCCGAATGCACGCTGGGGGATCCTCGCTGCGACCGATGTCCTCGCTCTCGGAGCGATGCACGCGTTGCGCATGGCCGACGTCGATGTCCCGAACGAGGTCGCTGTCGTCGGCTTCGACGACATCGAGGAGTCCGCGATGAGCACGCCGGGGCTCACGACAGTGCACCAAGACCTCTTCGCCGTGGGGAGGGAGTGCGCGCTGCGGGCCGCCGGTCGGATGCAGGGGCCCACTCGTCCTCACCCGACCTCGCTCATCGTGCGAGGAAGCACGTGAGCATGCAGAACCTCGGCCTCGTCGCGGGCGTGCTCACCACCGCGGCGTGGCTACCCCAGATCGCACGCACGTGGCGCAGCCGGTCTGCCGATGATCTGTCCTGGCCCTACCTCTTGGTGTTCTCGTCGGGCGTCGCTCTTTGGCTGGTGTACGGCGTGCTGTCGGGCGACGTCCCCGTGCTCGCGGCGAATGCCGTGACGATCGTCCTCGTCGGGCTTCTCCTCGGCCTCAAGAGCCACACCGCCATCCGGGGACGGCGTGCCAGCGGTTGACCGTCGGGCTCAGGGTGCCCGACGAACTCGTGTGGATAACCGGCCATCGATGGCCGGAACTTGCTGTGGGTTCGGCGGGGCGGGGCGAGCGGGAGCCAGCGAGACGTCTTTCGAACCCATCGACGTCGCTCGTCGACTATGCGGGAGCGGTCGGTCGGCACGGCATGAGCAACTGCACGAGCCACAACGGTTCCGCAAACGAACGACCGAGAAGTTCGTGAGCGCGATGCTGACCTCGTGGATGACGGGGACTTCATCCGGTGGTACGGCCCCTGGTCACCGCTCGACGTCGGAGGCGTGCAACGACTTCTGCGCCGCTTCGACGCGCCGTGGTGGGTGGTCGGGGGCTACGCGGTGGAGCGGTTCACGGGGATGGCGCGGCGTCACGAAGACATCGACATCGCGGTGTTCCGTGGCGACGCCAGCCAGCTACTGCGCCTTCTGGCGCCGGACTTCCACGTCTGGGCGAACTCGTCCGGGTCACTCACGCCTATGCACGGAGGGCGGGTCGACGTGCCATCGCATGCGAGTCGATCTGGGCCCGGCGCAGTGCGCTGTCGCCGTGGGAAGTCGACTTCGTCATCGCCGAAGAGCGCGACGGGAACTGGGTGTGGCGACACGATCCGACCGTGACGATGACGCTTGCCGACTTGACGTGGATGGACGACGCCGGGGTGCGGTTCGCCCGGCCTGAAGTTGTGCTTGCTCATAAGGCGAAGTGGCGACAACCCAAAGACGATCTCGACTTCGACGCCGCCTGGCCACTCCTCGACACCCGTGCGAGAGCGTGGCTTCGTGAGACCGTGACGAGGATGTATCCCGGCCATGGCTGGCTGCCCCGGATGGAATGACCGAAGCGAGAGTCTGACGCGGTGACCGTGCCCGCCGACGAGCCGCGCGCCGATTTCCTTTGGCAGATCGGTGTCTCAGGGACAACGACGTGCCAAGAGAAACCGCCAGCCGAGCGGAGGGAGTGGGATTCGAACCCACGGTGAGTTACCCCACACACGCTCTCCAGGCGTGCCGATTCGTCCGCTCTCGCATCCCTCCGGACATGCGCGCCCGCCGCGACATCCGGCGGGCGCTGACGCGCCCGCCATCTCAGGGCGACGGCCAGGCGATCTGCGGCACACCGCAGTTTCCGCTGAGAGCTGCTGCCTCCCGGCCCTGACTCGGTTCACGGGCTGCCGTTGCACAGGACCCGGCCGCCACCTGACATGGCGGGCGCGTCGCCAAGGGTAGCCGGGCGGTCCCGCCGAAGCCTGCCGGTAGTCTCCCGGCATGGCGGAGCATCAAGCCCTTTACCGCCGATATCGGTCCCAGCGTTTCGACGAGGTGCTCGGCCAGGATCACGTCGTCCGAGCCCTGCGCAACGCCGTGCGCGACGACCGCGTCTCGCACGCCTACCTGTTCAGCGGGCCCCGCGGCACGGGCAAGACGTCGACCGCCCGCATCCTCGCCAAGGCGCTGAACTGCCCGAACGTGACCGAGGGCGAGCCGTGCGGCGTGTGCGAGGTCTGCCGTGCGATCGAGCACGGCACGTCGTTCGACGTCTTCGAGCTCGACGCCGCGTCGAACAACGGCGTCGACAGCATCCGCGAGCTCGAACGAGCGCGCCGCGCTCGGCACCGCGGGCCGGCGCAAGGTGTACATCCTCGACGAGGTCCACATGCTCTCGAAGGGCGCGTCGAACGCGCTCCTGAAGACGCTCGAAGATCCGCCTGCGCACGTGGTGTTCGTGCTCGCGACGACCGACCCGCAGAAGGTCGAGAAGACGATCAGCAGCCGCACGCAGCACCTGCAGTTCCACCTGCTGCCGGCAGAAGTTCTCGCCGAGCACGTCGAGCACATCGCGAAGGACGCGAGCCTCGACCTTCCGCCCGGCGCGCTCGACTACGTGCTTCGCGTCGGAGGAGGGTCCGCGCGCGACACGCTCTCGGCACTCGACCAAGTCGTGGCGGCGGGATCGATCCCTGACGACGGACCGTCGGTCGAAGACTTCGTCGACGCGCTCGCCGACCGCGACGCGGCGCGTGCGCTCGCGGGCGTCGCCGAAGCGGTCGCTGCCGGCACCGAAGTGCGCGGCCTCACCGAGCGTCTCATCGCGTGGCTGCGCGACACGTTCCTCGTCGCGATGGCACCCGATGTCGCCGAGCTGTCCGAGGCGTCGCGGGCTCGGGCCGCCGACCAAGCCGCACGGCTCGGTCCGGCGGCGACGGTGCGCGCGCTCGAGGTGCTCGGCGCCGCGCTCGTCGAGATGCGCCACGCGACCGACCCGCGCGTGCTGCTCGACGTCGCGATCGTGCGAATCGCGAACCCGGCGCTCGACGACAGCCCTGCGGCCCTCCTCGAGCGACTCGAACGGCTCGAGCGCGTCGAACGGTCGGGCGCTCCGTCGATGGCCGCACCCTCGACACCCGCATCGCCCGAGTCACCGCCGGTGGCATCGAGCGGAGCGCGCGCGGCACTCGGCACCCACGCGCGGAAGGCGGCGGCCGCTCCGGCCCCGTCGACCGTCGAGGAGGTGGAAGCTCCCGACGACCCGGCGCCCACAACCCAGGCCGGACCAATGCCCTCGCGTGACGAGCTCACGATCGCGTGGGCCGACAACGTGCTGCCGCAGCTGAAGGGCATGGTGAAGGCGCTGTTCGCCGCGGGTCGCTTCGTGTCGGCAGACGAGACCGGCGCGGTCTTCGCATTGCCGACCGCGCCCCACCGGCAGAAGTGCGAAGAGAAGCGCAAGGACGTCGAGGCCACGCTCGCCGCGCACTACGGGCGGCCGATCCCCCTGACGCTGGTCGTCGACGGCGGCGAGCGCGGCAGCACCCACCACGCGCCGCAGCCGCGCCGGCCCGCAGACGAAGACGTCGACCTCGACGAGCTCGTCGACGCGCCCGCGGCACCCGACCTCGTCGATCGACCGTCTGACGCAAGCCTTCCCCGGAGCCGAGCTCCTCACCGACGAGTCCTGAGAGGAGCGCCATGTCCGGCGACGACGACTTCATGGGCAACCTGCTGAAGCAGGCAGCGGCGATGCAAGAGCAGATGGCCGCCGCCCAGGCGAACGCCGCTGCGCAAGAAGTGGAAGGTCAGGCCGGCGGCGGTCGCGTGAGGATCACCGTCACGGGCGGCATGGAGTTCAGAGCAGTACGGATCGACCCGAGCGTCGTCGACGTCGACCGAGGTCGAGCTGCTCGAAGACCTCGTGCTCGCGGCGTTGCACGACGCAGTCGAACGAGCGCAGCAGGTGCAGAGCCAGGCGCTCGGCAGCTTCCCGAGCCTCGACGACCTCGGCGGCCTCGGCGGCCTGCTTCCCGGCGGTGAGCCCGGGTGACGATGTACGCAGGGCCGGTGCAGACGCTCATCGACGAGCTCGGTCGTCTGCCCGGCATCGGACCCAAGTCCGCGCAACGCATCGCGTTCCATCTGCTCAAGCTCCCGCGGAGGACGCGGCTCGACTCGCGCGCGCGATCGAAGAAGCGAAGGCGAAGGTCACGTTCTGCACGCGTTGCTACAACGTGTCCGAAGGATCCGAGTGCGGGATCTGCTCAGATCCCCGACGAGATGCGACCGTCGTGTGTGTGGTCGAGGAGCCGCGCGACATCGTCGCCGTCGAGAAGACCGGCGAGTTCAAGGGTCGCTATCACGTGCTCCAAGGTGCGATCAGCCCCATCGAGGGCATCGGCCCCGAGCAGCTCCGCGTGAAGGAGCTCCTCATCCGCCTCGAGCCCGAGGGCGTGACCGAGGTGATCCTGGCGACGAACCCGAACATCGAGGGCGAGGCGACCGCGATGTACCTCGCCAGGCTGCTCAAGCCGCTCGGCTTTCGGGTGACGCGCATCGCGAGCGGGCTTCCGGTGGGTGGTGACCTCGAGTACGCCGACGAGGTCACGCTGGGCCGAGCGCTCGAGGGCCGCCGCGACGTCGACGCCTGAGTCGCGCGGCGAATCGGCCGAAAAGGGGGCTCGGGGTACCGCCTGCTCCGGTGCGAGGCGGGCGGACACCCGCACCGGCGAGGCGGCACCCCGAGACACGAAGGACCCGAGGGGGGCTGCAGGTCCATCTGTTGCGGTCACGTTACAACAGTGACGATCCCGTGACAACGAACGGCGAGTGAACAGCCGTGACCAGGACGTCTACGCCGGTCGGCGCCGCGTCAATGTGACACGAGCGGCTCGGGAGCAGGCGTCGGGTCGAGGGCCTCGGCCACCTCGGCGGTCTGCACCGGCTTGGCGAAGCGCAGGAGCCGGCCACCGAAGGCGATCGAGCTGACTGCGAACCAGGCCCACCCGAGGGCGAGCCCGGCGAGCACGTCGGTCAGCCAGTGCACGCCGAGGAAGACCCGGCTGGCGGCGACGGCGACGGCGACGCCGACTGCGATGGCGGCTCCGATCGTCTTGGCTCGCCGGGAACGGGTTCGGGTGAGCAGGAGGACGAACGCCGCGAGGCAGGCCGCCGAAGCGGTGGCGTGGCCCGACGGGAACGAGGAGCCTGCGAAGCCGGTCAGCCGCAAGACGTCGGGACGATCTCGGTGGACGGCGACCTTGATGAGGTTCGAGATCAAGAACTGTCCGCCGACGCACAGGATGAGGAATCCGACGGGGGCGAGCCGGCGCTCCTTGACGAGCTCGTACGCCGCGATGACCACCGCGGCCGCCGACGACGAACGCGGTGCCACCGAACGTCGACACGTCCCGCAGGAAGTGCGTGGAGAACACCGTCGCGTGATCGGCTCCCCACTGCGCGAACGACGCGTCCCACTTCGCGAGACCGCTGTCGGTGTGGACCATCTCGAGCAGCAAGCCGATCGCGATCGCACCGCCGATGACGAGCGCGAGCCCGACGGTGAGCGCGAGACCCGTCAGCGTGGTCGCGTCGAAGCGGCTGCGCATCAGCCGACGCAGCGGCGGGTGCTCGTGGACGGTCTCGGTGATCGTGGTCGGGGCGACCGCCGGTGCGGAAACCTTCGGCCAGCGGTGCGCGAGCGCGGCGCCGACCAACGCGCCGATCGCTCCCGCAGCAATCGTCACGAAGATCACCATGACTCAAGTCTCCCCCGCGTGACGCCTGGGTAAACCCCGGGCGTGATCCAACAGGCAGATCCCTCAATCGCTCATCACGTCGACGACAGCGACGACAGCACGGGCCGGCGGCGCCTGCCGCTCTGGGCGCTCCCGCCCGTGCAGTGGGTCGCCATCTTGGTCCCCTTCGTCATCCTCGGCTGGCTGATCACCGGCCCGTTCGATCTGACGAACATGGAGGAGCACGCCAACACGTGGTTCGAGAGCCACCGGACCAGCCGGCTCAACGACCTCACGGCGTTCCCGACGCACCTCGCCAGCACCGAAGGCATCGCGATCGTCGCCGGCCTCGCTGCGCTGTTCTTCGTGATCAAGCATCGGTGGTCGAGCTTCTCGCTCCTCGTGTGGGCACTGACCGCGGAGCTCTCGTTGTTCCTCGTGATCAACCTCATCGTCGGACGACCCCGTCCGGATGTCATCCCGCTCGACTCGGTGCCCCGCACGTCGAGCTTCCCGTCGGGTCACGTCGCGGCAACGTTCGCGCTGTACGGATCCCTGGCGCTGATCGCCACGTCTGCACAACTCGAACAGGGTGCGGGTGTTCCTCCAGTGGGTGTTCGCCTTCGTCGCGGTCGTGGCCGTCGCGTTCGCTCGGGTCTACCGCGGCGCGCACCACGTCTCGGACGTGATCGCGGGCGCCGCGCTCGG
Organism: uncultured Acidimicrobiales bacterium; assembly: GCA_963726495.1. Taxonomy (GTDB): domain Bacteria; phylum Actinomycetota; class Acidimicrobiia; order Acidimicrobiales; family DATKAS01; genus DATKAS01. The sequence continues at coordinate 309,794 of CAVSCP010000010.1, read as the reverse complement.
CATCGTGTGCGTGATCGCCGCCGAGCACTTCGCCTTCCGCATCGCCGAGTGGCTCCACGATCGCGGCAACGTCGCCGAGGCGACGGACTTCGTCGACGAGGTCGAGCTCCACGAGACGGGCCACGCGGCATGAAGCGCGTCGCAGTCATCGCCCACAGCAAGAAGTCGATCGGCGGAGGGCTTCCCGAGCTCCGACGACGCCTCGACGAGCGCGACGGCATCGAGGTCATGTGGTACGAGGTGCCGAAGAGCGCGAAGGCGGGCAAGCGGGCACGCGACGCGGCGAAGGAAGGCGCCGACCTCGTCCTCGTGTGGGGAGGCGACGGCAGCGTGCAGCAGTGCATCGACGCGCTCGCCGGCACGGGCGTGACGCTCGCGATCATGCCGGCCGGCACGGCGAACCTCTTCGCAACCAACCTGGGCGTGCCGTCCTCCATCGAAGAGGCACTCGACATCGCGTTCAACGGCCGGCGGGCGACGCTCGACGCCGGCGTCGTCAACGGTGAGCACTTCGCCGTCATGTCGGGCACGGGCTTCGACGCCCGGATGATCGGCATGGTCAGCGGCAAGACGAAGCGCCGCCTGGGTCGCGTCGCCTACGTCTGGACGGGCCTGAAGGCTGCTCGAGCGAAGCCGATGTCGATCACCGTCGACGCCGACGGGTCGACGTGGTTCTCGGGCGAGGCGACCTGCCTCCTCGTCGCGAACGTGCCGAAGGTGATCGGAGGGATGGAGGTCTTCCCCGACGCCGATCCCGAGAACGGCACCCTCGAAGTCGGCCTCGTCACCGCGCACGGCCTCGGGCAGTGGGCGAAGGTCTTGATGGACGTCGTGGGCGGACATGCCGAGACCGCGCGCTACGTGCACCGCACCCGAGCTCGCGAGCTCGACGTGAAGACGAAGGGTTCGCAGCCCTACGAGCTCGACGGTGGTGCACGCCCGGCGACGAAGGAGCTGCACTTCTCGATCGAGCCGGACGCGATCAACGTCATGGTCCCGGAGGGCGAGCGATGAGCACCGCGAACCTCGTCCCCGAGACCAGGGATCTCTCCGGAGACGACGCGTTCAAGACGCTGCGTCTGAACGGACGCCGGCACCTCCTCGTCGACGCGTTCAAGCGCCTTCGAGTCTCGGACGGCTTCAGCCACGCTCGAAGCCTCGCCTTCCTCAGCGTGCTCGTCGTCGTCCAAGGCACCATCGCGCTCGTCGGTCTCGCCAGTGTCCTCGGCAACCACGCGTTCAGCGAAGCCGTCGTCGCAGCGATCAAGGGCGCGGCTCCCGGTCCGTCGGGTGAGCTGCTGACTGCCGCGGCCACCCAGGCGCAATCGGTCGGCGATCGTCACCAGTGGGTCGCCGTCGTGCTCGGCCTTGCCGGCTGCCTCTTCACCGCAACCACGTCGCTGGGGCAGTTCGAGCGAGCCCTGAACCGCATCTACGGCGTCGAGACCGATCGACCGACCACGCAGAAGTACGGGTTCGCATTCCTCCTCGCTCTCGCCGTCGGCACCTGCCTCGTCGCCGCGCTCGCGTGCGTTGCCTACGGCGGCATTCACCTCGTGTCGCTGAACGGAGGCCTGATCGACACTGCCTGGCAGCTGGTGCGGTGGCCGCTCGCGCTCGTGCTCGTCGCGGGCGGACTCGCGCTCCTGTCGAAGTGGTCGCCGAGGCGGCGCCAACCGCACTGGTCATGGCTCGCGTACGGAGCGGGCGTCGGCACGCTGCTGTGGGTGGTCAGCACGCTTGCTGCTCGGCCTCTTCTTCCGATGGAGCTCGACGTTCGGGGAGACGTACGGCCCGCTCGCCGGCATCGTCGCGCTGTGCCTGTGGGCACTCATGTCGTCCATCTCGCTCCTCTACGGCGCAGCCGTGAACGCGCAGCTCGAAGCCGTGAGGGCCCAGGCGTCCGCGCCGCAAGACACAGAGAAGGTCGTCGAATCGGAGCCCGAGGCGGGAGCCACGGCGGACTCAGGGGTGCTGGTGACCAGTGCACGATGACGCAGAGACTCAGCTGCGCCGCACCATCGAGGGTCTCGTCGGCGTCCCTGCGACCGACGGCAACCAGATCGACGTGCTCCGCAATGGCGTCGAGGTGTTCCCGGCGATGCTCGAGGCGATCGACGGCGCGCAGCGGACGATCGACTTCCTGACCTTCGTCTACTGGAAGGGCCACATCGGGACCGAGTTCGCCGAGCACCTTTCGGCTCGAGCGCGCGCGGGCGTACGGGTGCGAGTGCTGCTCGACGCCTTCGGCTGCAAACCGCTCGACCGTGCCCTCGTCACGATGATGGACGAGGCAGGCGTGCACATCCGATGGTTCCGGCCGCTCCACCGGTTGAAGCCCGGGTCGTACAACCACCGCACGCATCGCAAGGTGTGCATCGTCGACGAGGGCACGGGCTTCACGGGCGGGATCGGGATCGCCGACGAGTGGGATGGCGATGCCCGCAACGAGAACGAATGGCGGGACACGCACTTCCGCATCCGCGGACCAGCAGTCGACGGATTGCGGGCCGCGTTCCTCGACAACTGGGTCGAGACCGACCCCGAGCTCTACGACCCCGAGTACGACCACTTCCCGGTGCAGCCCACCCCGGGGTCGACCACGGCGATGTGTGTGCGGGGCGCGTCAGAGACGGGATGGAGCGACATCGCCACCCTGTTCCGAGCCCTGCTGCAGAGCGCCGAGAAGTCGATCCGGCTCACGACCGCGTACTTCGTACCGGAGCCCGAGCTCATGGCGCAGCTGTGCGATGCCGGCGACCGCGGCATCGACGTGCAGGTGCTGCTCCCCGGGCCTCATGCCGACAAGCGCTTCGTGCGGCTCGCCGGCCAGAGCTCGTACGCAGGCCTTCTCGACCACGGCATCACCATCTGGTGCTTCCAGCCGACGATGCTCCACGCGAAGGTGCTGACCGTCGACGGCGTCGCAGCATGCATCGGCTCGGCCAACTTCAACTGTCGCTCGTCGTCGCTCGACGAGGAGATCAACGTCGTCGCCTTCGACGCGGATCTCGTCAAGGTGCTCGACCGTCAGTTCGACGAGGACCTCGAACGCAGCGTCCTCCTCGACGAGACGCGATGGGAGCACCGACCGCTGCGTCACCGCGCGGCCGAGGCGCTCATGCGCCCGCTCAGGCGCAACTTCTGACGCCCCTTCGCGTTCTCGCGCGCATAACCCGCCACCGTTGGCCGGCAATTCCGCGCGAGAACACGAGTAGGCGCTACAGCGTCTTGAGGAGCAGGGCGTCGCCCTGACCGCCGCCGCCGCACAGCGCTGCGGCACCGACGCCACCGCCACGGCGGCGCAGCTCGTGCAGGAGCGTGAGGGCGAGGCGGTTGCCGGACATGCCGATCGGGTGGCCGAGCGCGATCGCGCCACCGTTCACGTTGACGACGTCGTCGGTGATGCCGAGGTCGTCCATCGACGCGATGCCGACCGCGGCGAACGCCTCGTTGATCTCGAACAGGTCGACGTCGGCCACCGACTTGCCGGCCTTCTCGAGCGCAGCCTGGATGGCCCGCGAGGGCTGGCTCAGCAGCGACGGATCGGGGCCGGCGACCTGGCCGTAGGCGAGCACCTCGCCGAGCGGGCTCACCGCGAGCCGTTCCGCGGCCGCCTTCGACGCGACGATCACTGCACTCGCGCCGTCGGACAGCTGCGACGCGTTGCCGGCCGTGATGTTGCCGGCCTTGTCGAACGCGGGCTTGAGCGCGCCGAGCGACTCGAGCGTCGTGCCCGGACGCACGCCCTCGTCGGTGTCGAAGAGCAGCGGGTCGCCCTTGCGCTGCGGGATCTCGACCGCGATGACCTCGTCGTTGAAGCGGCCGTCCTTGATCGCCGCGGCAGCGCGCTCGTGGCTCTTCGCGGCGAGGTCGTCTTGGCGCTCACGCGAGATGTTGCGCGACGCCGAGTACTTCTCGGTGCCCGCGCCCATCAGGCAGGCGTCGAACGCGCACCACAGGCCGTCACGGATGATCGCGTCCTGAAGAGAGGCGTCGCCGTAGCGGAAGCCCGCCCGCGATCCGGGGAGGATGTGCGGTGCGTTCGTCATCGACTCCATGCCACCGGCGACGACGATGTCGGCTTCGCCGGACTGGATCATGAGGTCGGCGAGGTAGATCGTGTTGAGACCCGAGAGGCACACCTTGTTGACCGTCGTCGACGCGACTGTCATCGGGATGCCCGCGTTCACTGCTGCCTGGCGTGCGGTGATCTGGCCCTGACCCGCGCCGATCACCTGACCCATGAAGACGTAGTCGACCTCTTCGGGCGTCAGGCCGGCGCGCTCGAGCGCGGCCTTGATCGCGAACCCGCCGAGCTCCATCGCGGTGAACCCGGACAGCGCACCCGACAGCTTGCCGATCGGCGTGCGGGCCCCAGCGACGATGACTGATCCGGCCATTGCGGCGCTCCCTCGAGACAGTGACGGTCGAGAACTGAAGGGCTTTCAGTCTATGGGCCATTCGTGGCCTAAGTGACCGGCCGGTAATCTGCGCCGATGCAGCCGATCCTCGAAGCGATCCTCGGCGATGCGTCAGGCGACGACCTGGCCGCCCTCCCGCTTCCCGAGTCGTACCGAGCGATGGTCGTCCGCAAGGACGAGGTCGGGATGTTCGAGGGGATGGAGTCCGCGGCGAAGGACCCGCGGAAGTCGCTCCACCTCGAAGAGGTGCCGCTGCCCGAGCTCGCGCCAGACGAGGCCTACGTGGCCGTGATGGCGAGCTCGATCAACTTCAACACGGTCTGGACATCGATCTTCGAGCCGCTCCCCACGTTCATGTTCCTCGAGCGCTACGGCAAGGAGAGCACGTGGGCCAAGCGCCACGACCTGCCGTATCAGGTCGTCGGCTCCGACGCGTCGGGGGTCGTGCTCCGCGTCGGGTCGGCCGTGCGCAACTGGAAGCCGGGCGACAAGGTCACGGTCCACTGCAACTCCGTCGACGACCAAGACCCGTCCGCGCACGACGACTCGATGCTCGCGACGAACCAGCGGATCTGGGGGTTCGAGACGAACTTCGGCGGCCTCGCCGACGTCGCGCTCGTCAAGGCGAACCAGCTCATGCCGAAGCCGACCCACCTCACGTGGGAGGAGTCGGCGGTCAACGCGCTGTGCAACTCGACCTCGTATCGCATGCTCGTCGGCGCGCACGGCGCGCGGATGAAGCAGGGCGACATCGTGCTCGTGTGGGGTGCGACCGGCGGCATCGGCGGCTACGCGGTGCAGTACGTGTTGAACGGCGGTGGCACCCCCGTCGGCGTCGTGAGCTCGCCCGACAAGGCGGACCTGCTGCGCGACATGGGCTGCGAGGCCGTCATCGACCGCGCCGCCGGCGCCTACCAGTTCTGGAAGGACGCGAACACGCAGGACGAGTCCGAGTGGCGGCGCTTCGGCAAGGACGTGCGCTCGCTGGTCGGCGAAGACCCCGACATCGTCTTCGAGCACCCAGGTCGATCGACGATGGGCGCATCGATCTTCGTGGCCAAGCGCGGTGGCACCGTCGTGACGTGCGCCGCGACATCCGGGTACATGGTCGAGTTCGACAACCGGCACTTCTGGATGAAGCTGAAGCGCCTCATCGCGAGCCACTTCGCGAACTACCGCGAGGCGTGGGAGGCGAACCGGCTCATCAGCCGTGGCGCGATCCAGCCGCTGCTGTCTGCGGTGCATCCTCTCGCCGACACCGGCGAAGCCGCCTACCAGGTGCACAAGAACCAGCACGAGGGCAAGATCGGCGTGCTCTGCCTCGCCCCTCGCGAAGGGCTCGGCATCGACAACCCCGAGCTGCGTGCGAAGGTGGGCGAGGATCGCATCACGGTCTTCCGCCGTCATGCCCAGCCACGGAGGCACGCATGAGCCCACAGGTGGTCAGAGGTCCGAACGACAGCGAGCACAGTGGCGAGGGATACGGCGGCGAGCTCACGCTCGGCGAGCCATTGCTCACCGAGATCGACCACGTGGCGATCGCGGTGCACGACCTCGACGCGGCGATCGACTACTACCGCGACGTGTTCGGCGCGACGGTCGAGCACCGCGAGATCGTGCACTCCGACGGCGTCGAGGAAGCGCTGCTGAAGGTCGCCGAGAGCTACATCCAGCTCCTGACGCCGACCACACCAGAGTCGCCGGTCGCGAAGAGCCTCGAGAAGCGCGGCGAGGGCTTGCATCACGTCGGCTACCGCGTCGCCAGCTGCGCCGTCGCGCTGCAAGCCGTGAAGGACGCCGGCGGCAAGGTGATCGACGAGGCCCCCCGGCCCGGCTCGCGCGGCACCACGGTCGCGTTCGTGCATCCGAAGGGCGCGTTCGGCACGCTGATCGAGCTCGTGCAAGAGGGCTGAGGCCCGACGAAGCCCGCAACGGTCGCAGTGACGCTCCGCACCGACCTGCTGCTCGACCCGTTCGGAGGGCGAGTCGCAGACGCGGTGCGCGCCGCTCAGGCCGCGGAGGACGCCGGCTTCGACGGCATCTGGACCTGGGACCACCTCGCCGGCCGCGTGCACGGCGCGAGTCACGTGCTCGAGTGCTGGACGCTCTTGACGACCATCGCCGCGCGCACTGCGCGCGTCGCGATCGGGCCTCTCGTGCTCAACGTCGCCAACCGCGAGCCGGGCGTGGTCGCAGTGATGGCGGCGACCCTGCAGGAGGCGTCAGGGGGAAGGCTGCTTGCTCGGCATCGGCGCCGGCGGCGGCCCGGGCACGCCCTACCCGGAGGAGCAGCGGGCGCTCGGGCGCAGCGTTGCTGGCGACGCGGTGCGCCGGGCGCAGGTCGAGCGCGCGATCGAGACGATCCGTGACGTGTGGACCGGCCGCGACGGCTTCCTGCGCCCCGATCCCCCGCCTCCGATCGTCATCGGTGGTTTCGGGCCGAAGATGGCAGCGCTCGCGGGCCGCATCGGCGACGGGTTCAACACGCCCGCCAGCCACCCTCAGCTCGGCGACCTGATCGATGCGGCGCGACGGGCTCACAAGGGCGACGACTTCCTCGCAACGGCGAGCGCGTCGCTCTCCCCACGGTGGGTCAGTGAGGACAGCGGGCAACGCGAGCGTCTCCGCGCGCTCGGAGTGACACGGCTGATCCTCGGCGTGCCCGCGCCGTACGACTCCGCGCAGATCACCGCGCTCGGGGGCATGCTCGGTCGGTGACGACGCTCGCGAAGCTGTTCGACGACGTCGCCGCGGGCATCGGGCTCGGGCCGCCCATCGACCGCGAGTCCATCGACGAGCTGCGCGCTGACCTCGCCGCCCACCTCGACGAGCTCGGCGCGCAGCTCCCGTTGGGCGCCCCGCCGTTGGTGCTCACGAAGGCCCGCATCCGCGACGTGCTCGCGTGCGAGGCGGGAGCACTCGCCTCGGACGCGGAGACATCCGAGATGAACCACCAGCTGGTGCTCGGCAACCTCGTCGATCGGGTGGCGGCGGCGTACGTCGTCATGGGGCGCGTGCCCGACGACCCGTTCGCCTGCGCGCTCGAGTCGTTGCGGGCAGAGCGCGACCAGCGATGCCTCGCGTGGCTCGACGCCGCGGCGCCCGACGACCTCGCCGACCTGCGAGAGGAGCTCGAGGAGCGCGCGCAACGAATCGAGGCGTCGTGGCCCCGCGTCGAGGCCACGTGGTGGCCGCGGCCCGAAGACCGCGCCACGATCGCCTTCGCCGGCGGGCGCCTTCTGCTGAGCGGCCGGTTCGATCTCGTCGTCGGCGGACGTCCGACGCCGATCGAGCGAGTGATCGTCGAAGTGAAAGCCGGCGTCGCGACAGGCGTGCATCAGCCCGACCTCTACTGGTACGCGCTCCTCGGCGCGCTGCGCGATCACATGGCCCCGCGCGTCGTCGCGGTCTGGTCCGCGGGAGACGGGACGACGGTCACCGCTCCGATCAGCGCGGGCGCGCTCGAGTCAGCCGCGCGCCGCGTCGTGGCGGCGGCGACGAGATGGATCGAGCTCGGCGTCGGACGCGCACCAGAAGTGACGGGCCACCAAGGATGCCGCTGGTGCCCGGCGCTGGATACGTGCGCGACCGGGCAGGCCTGGAGCCCCGATGCGTGACGGACGCGGGCTCGAGTGGAGAGACCGGGCACGGGCGCGACTCGAGCCGCTCGTCGCCGAGGTCGATTGCGATCGAACCACTCTCAGCTGGTTCGACATCGAGCGACTGCTCGACGGGCGTGACGCGAGCGACGGGTTCCGATGGAGTGCCATCTTCATGCGACGCACGATCGGCCTGCCTGCACTGCAGGAGCTCGCCGCCGCGACCCACGACGGACGGCGGCTCACCCCCATCGAGGCGGTCACTCGCGTCGTCGATCGCATGGTCGCCGTCGGCCGAGACGGATGGGCCGATCGGGATGGCGCGGAGCCCGAAGACTGGCTGTGCAGCGTGGGCGAGGGCGGACGAGCCGCGGCGATCCGCGACGCGGTCACGTGGGTCACCGCGTGCCGCACGCAGCTGACGTGGCCGCCGCGTGACATCCGGGCTCGTGGGGAAGGGACCTCCTACGCGTCGGTGCGCAAGGACGTGCTCTCGCTCTCGACGCGCATCGATCTCGGCTCGTGGAAGCAACCGGGCGTCATCGAGCCCGGCGCACCGACCGATCACACACGCGCCAGCCTCGGCTACATCGCCCTCGTGCGCACGACGGACGCTGGAGTGCTTCCCGAGTCGGTCACCGCCGTGCACCTCGCATCGGGCGATCGCACGCGGGTCATCCCTACGGATGAGGTGCTCGAGGAAGCGCTCGCCTTGTGCGCCTTCGCGATCGAGCGCTGGGCCGAGACCGCGGTCTCGACGTCTAGCCCCAGCCGTCTTCCGGCGGCGCCGTGCTCGGACCGACGTGCTTCGCGAGCCATGCGTTCACCGGGTCGGACGCATGCCACGCGTCGACGATGCGATCCTTCGCCTTGGCGGTCTGCATCCACTTCCCCGGCTGCCAGCCCTTGCCGACGGTCAGGCCCTTCATGCGCAGCAGCTCGATGCGCGGGTGATCCTTCGGATAGCCCTTCGGCGCAGTCTTCAGCGACTCGCCGCCGATCTCGTAGCCAGCTTTGCGTGCGGTCGCGACCGCCCGTTCGATGGCAGGCCCGGCCTTCGCATCGTCGATCGCCTCCCGCATCCGGGCGAGCTGATCGGGCGCGGGCCGGTAGTAGCCCGACCCCGCGAACAACCCGTAGGAGCCGAGCGAGACGTAGTAGATGGCCCCTCCCTCGCTCTCGGTGACCGCGCCTTGTGCGGTCTTGTAGGGCGACTTGTCCTTGCTGAATCGCACGTCGCGATGCGGACGGAAGAGGTGCAGCGGCCCGAAGTCGTTGGCGATCTCGTCGGACAGCGCGCGGAACGGTGCGACGACAGCGGACTCGTAGATCTCCTTGTGGGCCGCCCAGTAGGTCCTCGAGTTGTCGGCTTCGAGGCCCTCGTAGAACGAGACCGCCTCAGCTGGCCACCCCCGAAACGCCATGCGGCGCACGATACCGATGGGCGGCACTGGTGCACACTGGCGCGATGCCGCGTGCCTCCCGCGCCATCGCTGCGTTGGCAGGCGCCGAGCCGTACCGCAGGCTCGTCCTGGCGAACTCGGTCGCGGTCGCGGGCGACGCGCTGTTCACGGTGTCGCTCGCGGGCTCGCTCTTCTTCAACGTGTCGGCGGATGCGGCACGACCGACAGTCCTGCTCTATCTCCTGCTCACGCTGGCCCCGTTCGCGGTGGTCGGCCCGTTCGTGGGCACGGTCATCGACCGCTTCCCGGGAAGCCAGCGCGGGCTCATCGCGGTCACGAACGTCGGGAGAGCGGCGGCGATGGTGCTCGTCGCGTTCCAGCTCCACACCCTGGCGTTCTTCCCGCTTGCATTCGCGGTGCTCGTGCTCAGCAAGGCCGCGTCGATCGCGAAGAGCTCCCTCGTGCCGTGGCTCGTCGGAGACGACGCGCGGCTCGTCGCCGAGAACGCACGGCTGTCGCGGGCCGTCGCGCTCGTCGGAGGATTTGCCGGCGCGATCGGCGCGCTCCTCTTGAACCTCACGTCGACCGAGACGGTGCTCATCGTTGCGGCGGCGGTGCACCTCGCCGCGATGCCGCTCGCGCTGCGCATCCCGAAGGTGCACGTCATCGGCCGCAACCCCATCGTCGACGATGTCGAGCTGCGCGAGCAGCGCGGTCACGTTCGCAGCGAACGCGACGAGTGCGATGCGCGCCGGCGTCGGCTTCCTCGCGTTCTTCATCGCGTTCAACCTCAAAGTGAGCGCGGAGCCCGCGTGGTTCTTCGGTCTCGTGATCGCGGCCGGAGGCGCGGGTGGGTTCATCGGTTCGTACATCGCTGCATTCGCGCGACATCACCTCAACGAGGAGATGCTCCTCGGGCTCTCCCTCGGCGTCGCCGGAGCCGCGGCGCTCATCGCACCCGTGCAGTTACGAGGAGCCCGCGGTGCTCTTCGTCGCGTTCACCACGGGCATCGCGGCGAACGTGGCCCGGCAGGCCTTCGACAGCCTCACCCAACGGCTGGCCCCCGACGCCGAGAAGGGGCGGGCGTTCGCTCGCTTCGAGACCCGGTTCCAGATCGCATGGGTCATCGGCGCCGTGATCGCGGTGCTCGCTCGACCCGGCAACGCGATCGGGCTCGCCGCCCTCGGCGTGGTGCTCGGCGGCGCCGGCGCGCTCTACCTGATCAGCCTCCGGGCACTCCGTAGTCACCAGCTGGTCGTCCAGACGTCGCTCGACCGCAGGGAGCAGAACCTGTCGAGGTCACTGCTCGCGATCGCCAGCGCGCTGCACGCTCAAGGGGCCGACCGTCTCGCCGTGACCACCGCGGCCGACGCGGTGCGGGTTGCGCGTGCCTCGAACCCGAGTGGCAACGGCCTCGACGCCGAGCTCGATGCGATCTGGATGGAGGCGGTCAAGGGCACCGGGCCGCTCGACGGCGACCTCGCCGCTCGCGCGCTCGAGCTCGCTCAGTCGTCGGTCGACGCCGCAGGCCAGGCCTAGCTGCCGGCCGAGGTGGGAGCGCTCCCGGCGGGGGCCTTGGTCGACGCCACCACCCAACCGTTCGCCGTCTCGTTCACGACATAGACGACGGGCTCCGCATCGGCCTTCGTGCGGTACAGCTCACCGGGGACGTTGACACTCGCGCCCGACTCAGGCACCTCGCCCAAGCGGACGAGCACCGCGTCGTCGATCACCGGCTCGGTGTCGTCGTCTTGGTTGATCGCCTGCTCGGCCTTGTCCACGAAGCGCAGCACCGCCGCGTCGGCGACCGAGTCGACCACTGCGACCTGCACGTTGAGCGGGATCGGCTTCTCGTTGCCGAGCGGCGCGACGTACACGATCGGCGTCGACTCGTCAGCGGTCTCGGCCCAGCGACGCTGGTCACGATCGCCGCGTACACGTCGGACTCGCGAGAAGACGTGTCTTTCCCGGCTCGAGTCGTCGCCGCACGACGACACGGTGAGCGTCGCCGCTCCGACGACCAGGAACGCGACCAAACGGCGGATCGTTGCTGCCGACACTGCCGATCAGGCTGTCACAACTGTTCCGCCAACAAACGCACGCCCCACCGATCGACCACACTGGCGCGCATGGACGTGCACCTGGTCGACGGCACCTACGAGCTGTTCCGCCAGCACTTCGGCCGACCCGAGCCCGGCCCGTACGGAGCGGCGATCGGCGTGCTGAGCTCGACGCTGGGCCTGTTCGAAGGCGGCGCCACGCATGTCGGCGTGGCCTCCGACCACGTCATCGAGTCGTTCCGCAACGACCTGTGGCCGGGTTACAAGACGAGCGCAGGGATGCCGCCCGAGCTGCTCGCCCAGCTGCCGGTGTACGAGGACGCGCTCGAAGCGATGGGCGTGACCGTGTGGCCGATGATCGAGTACGAGGCGGACGACGCGATGGGTGCGGCGGCCGCGATCGCAGCAGCGGACGAGCGCGTCGCCCAGGTGTTCCTGTGCACACCCGACAAGGACCTCGGCCAGTGCGTCGTGGGCACACGCGTCGTGCAGCTGGATCGGCGCAAAGGCCTGGTGATCGACGAGGACGGCGTGCGCGCGAAGTTCGGCGTAGGCCCTGAGTCGATCCCCGACTACCTCGCGCTCGTCGGCGACAGCGCGGACGGCTTCCCAGGGCTGCCGGGGTTCGGCGCGAAGACGGCATCGGCAGTGCTCGCGAGGTACATCCACCTCGACGAGATCCCGACCGTCGCCGCCCAGTGGGACGTGCCCGGACTGCGCCACGTGCCGCGGCTCGCCGAGACGCTGGCCGAGAACCTCGACCTCGCGCTGCTCTTCCGCCGGATCGCGACCGTCGAATACGACGTCGACGTCGGCTCGGTGGACAGCTGGCGGTGGAGCGGCCCAACCGCCCGCTTCGCGGCCGTGTGCGAGAAGCTGGGAACGAAGAGCCTCGCTGCTCGGGCGGCGCGCGCCGCGAAGGGTCGGTAGCGCGCTACCGCAGGCGCGCCTGCGCTTGCACGACCGTGTAGTCGGTGCTCACGGTCGGGCCGGGCACGGCGCCGACGGTGCCGAACCGCACCGGAGTGCCGGTCGCGTCGAGCAGCGCCCACTCGGCGACCCACATGACCCGCACGGTGAGGTGGTGACGCCCCGAACGCCGGAACACGAACGGGCCGACCGCGTCAGTCGGCGCCCCCGTCACCGGCTTGAGCCGCACGGCTTGCTTCACGCCATCGAGTGTCACCTCGACTGCGATCGGTCGTGCGACAGCGCGCAACGCGTAGCCCTCGATCGTGACGGCGACGAGCTTCTCGTCCGGCACTCCGACATGCAGCCAGGTGCGCAAGCCCACGAGCCCGCGCACGCGTGGATCGAAGCCCGCCGTCGGCAACGCAAGCTGCGCCGTGTCGCGCGCTGCGGCACTCGCGGCCTCGTTCGCCTCTGACGAGCGGACCCTGCTGACCTCGCACTGCGACACGATCGTCTCTTGCCCGCCGTCGGCGGTCGTGCCGGTCATCGTCACGCGCACCGCTCCCTGCGTCTCGCAGGCGCCCGGGCCGTCGTCATGTGCGACGGTCACGTCGCGATAGCTCGACACGTCGACGATCGCTTCGGACGATTGCGGTGCGCTGTCGCCGCCGTGGCCATCGCGGCTGTTGCCGAGAAGCGCCTCGACCGACTCGGGACGCAGATGCACCTCGTCTTGCCAGCCGTCGTCCGCCGCCGCCGGCCCCGCGAAGCCCGCGACCACGAGCGCGCACACGAGCCAGAGCAGTCCCTTCCGCCGAACCTTCACGTTCGTCCTCCGCCGTTCCGCCGTTCCGCCGCCCCAAGAGGCTCGTGCAGGATAGACGGAGATGCATCGAGATGATCCAATCGACACGGCTCAGATGGAGTTCACAGCCATTGCGACCAGCGGAAACGCTGTCGAAACAACGCGACGTGACTCTTTCCCTCATCTTTCGAAACCCGAGGAGGGAGCTCACGTGGAGTTGAACACCGGTGACAGTGCCTGGGTGTTGGCAGCGACAGCCCTGGTGCTGTTCATGACGCCGGGCTTGGCGTTGTTCTACGGCGGCATGGTTCGCTCGAAGAACGTGCTCGGCATGCTCATGCAGAACTTCTTCGCCATGGGGATCCTGGCGGTGCTGTGGTGCGCGGTGGTCTTCAGCCTGTCCTTTGGGGCGGCGGGCAACGGAGGCGTCATCGGCAACTTCGACTTCGCCTGGATGAAGGACGTGGGGCCCGCGCTTCCGGCGGCAGACGGGTTCTTCGGCACGCTCACGATCTCGATGGTGCTGTTCTGCGCGTTCCAGATGACGTTCGCGATCATCACTCCGGCGCTCATCACAGGAGCGACGGCAGACCGCATGAAGTTCTCCGCCTACGCGATCTTCATCTCGGTGTGGCTCGTGATCGTCTACTCGCCGATCGCGCACATGGTGTTCGCCGGCGGGTGGCTCGCGAAGCAGGGCGCGCTCGACTTCGCCGGCGGAGCCGTCGTGCACATGAACGCCGGCGCCGCGGCGTTGGCGCTCATCCTCGTGCTCGGCGTTCGCAAGGGATACCCCGAGCGCGCGATGCCGCCGCACAGCCTCCCGCTCACCATGATCGGCACCGGCATCCTGTGGTTCGGATGGGCCGGCTTCAACGCGGGCTCGGCGCTCGCGGCGAACGGCATCGCGGCGCAGGCGATCATGAACACGTTCGTCGCCGCGTCGGCAGCGATGCTCGGATGGCTGATGTTCGAGAAGGTGCACGGCTGGCCACCCCACGACGCTCGGCGCCGCGTCGGGTGCGGTCGCGGGCCTCGTCGCGATCACGCCGTGCGCAGGGTTCGTGGGTGGCATGGCGCCGATCTACATCGGGCTCATCACCGGCGCGGTCTGCTACCTGGCGTTGAACATCAAGAAGATCTTCAAGTTCGACGACAGCCTCGACGTGATCGCGGTGCACCTCGTCGGCGGGCTGCTCGGCTCGCTCCTCCTCGGGTTCTTCGCCGACGCATCGATCAACTCGCGCGGTCACGCACGAAGGTGTGTTCCTCGGCGGCGGGGTGACGTTGCTCGGCGACCAGGCGCTCGCGTCGGTGGTGACGCTGGGGTACTCGTTCATCGTGAGCGTCATCCTCGCCATGATCATCCACCGCACGATCGGCCTCCGGGTCACCGAGGCGCAGGAAGAGGAAGGCCTCGACCTGAGCCAGCATCGCGAGACCGCGTACGCCAGCGTCTGAGCGCACGAGAAGCAAGCGGAACGGTCGACGGCCCCCGGCCTGACAGGCTGGGGGCCGTGGCCACCAAGGGAGACCACGTCGAGATCGAGGTCGACGGCCGCACGGTGCGGGTGTCGAACCCCACGAAGGTCTTCTTCGCCGAGCGCAACGAGACCAAGCTCGACCTCGTCAACTACTACCTCGCGGTCGGGCAAGGTGCGCTGAAGGGAGTCGCGACCCGGCCGACGGTGATGAAGCGCTACCCGAACGGCGCCGAGGGCGACTTCTTCTTCCAGAAGCGGGTGCCCGAGAACCGGCCCGACTGGCTGCAAACCGTCACGGTGGCGTTCCCGAGTGGGCGGACTGCGACCGAGCTCTGCCCTGTCGACGTCGCCCACCTCATCTGGGCGGTGAACCTCGGCTGCCTCGACCTCAACCCGTGGCCGGTGCGTCGTTGGGACGTGCACCATCCCGACGAGCTGCGCGTCGACCTCGATCCGCAGCCGGGCGTCGAGTGGAGCTCGGTCCGCACCGTCGCGATGCATGTGCGCGAGGTGCTGGCGGAGCACGGCATGGAGGGGTTCCCGAAGACGTCGGGGTCGCGTGGCATCCACGTGAACATCCGCATCGTCGCGAAGTGGGGGTTCGACGACGTGCGGCGCGCTGCGCTCGCGCTGGCGCGGGCGGTCGAGCGCCGCATCCCCGAGATCGCGACATCGAAGTGGTGGAAGGAGGAGCGCGGCGAACGCGTCTTCCTCGACTACAACCAGAACGCGCGTGACCGCACCGTCGCATCGGCGTACTCGGTGCGCGCGAACCGGCAGGCGCTCGTGTCGTGCCCCCTCAGCTGGGAAGAGGTGCCCGACGTCGAGATGTCGGACTTCACGCTCGCCACGGTTCCGGCGCGTTACGCATCGATCGGCGATCCAGGCGCCGCGATCGACGAGCAGTCGTACTCACTCGAGCCGCTCCTCGAGCTCGCGGCACGCGACGAGCGCGAGGGCCTCGGCGATGCGCCGTGGCCACCGCACTTCCGCAAGCAGCCCGGCGAGGCGCGTCGAGTCGCGCCGAGTCGCCGGGCCAAAGGCGACGACCAAGACGAAGACGGCGGCTGAACACGGGCGACGCAGTGCGCCGCCCGGGTGCGCGAAGCACCGATTGTCGAGCGAAGCGAGCAGGAGCCGGCCGAAGACCGGCGAGCCGGCGACGAGGCGTCGCACTAACCCGGCGGGATCGGCGGCGGCAGCGTCGTCGGCGGCGGGTCGTTGACGGGCGGCAGGGTGTGCGGGGTGCGCATGGGGATCGGCGTCAGGCTCGTCGGCGGCCGCTGGTCGCGGGGGCGGAAGGCGAACATGTTCGCGAGGCCGCCGGCGTGGGGCTCGTAGGCGACGATCCGGTCACTCGTGTCGCGCACGAGCAGCGCGCCGCCGCTCGACCAGGTCATCGCGACGGGGGTCGTCGAGCGGATGTCGGGCGTCGCGACGTACGGCGGGCCGAACTGGTGAGGACCGTCGAGGTCGACCACGGCGACGCTGTGCACGATCGCCCCCGTGCCGCCTCCCGGCCATGCGCCCGTGATCGCCACCGCCAGGAACCTGCCGTCGGTCGAGAACGCTCCTGGCACCGACGGGTCGAGGTTCGGCACCTCCTTGACGATGCGGATCGTGTCGCCGCGCCGCACGTAGATGCCGCAGTCGGCGCAGCCGGGCCGCGTCCAGGCGAGCGAGTCGTCTCCCGTCGCGAGGAGCGAGCCTCGCTGGGTCACGAAGTCGGTGGTGCGGGTCTCGGGATCCCACGTGAGGATCTCGTAGGGATCGAGCGACTGCGCCGCGCTCGACAGCACGAGCCGCTTGCCCGCGACGCCCGCGACCTCGTAGCCCTCGGGCAGACGGATGAACCCGGTCGCGAGCTGCGGTGGCACCGTCCCGTTGACCGGCATCTCCTTGACTGCCGCATTGCCGTCGACGACACCGCTCAGCCACACCCGCGCCGGATCCTCCGACGGGAAGACCCCGCGAGCGCTGCCGAGGTCGACGCCATCGGGGTACATCCGTGAGTACGCGCGGACCAAGCCGTTGCTGAGCGCGACGACCGTGCCCGGCGGCCGCGCGACGTAGCCGGCGATCGTGTCGGGCGACTGGGCCACGTCCACCTCGAACGCGCCGCCGCGCGCGAGCACGATCAACGCGGTTGCGTCGGACGACATCAGCACCGCTGGGTACGAGGCCCGGACCGCGTCAGCTGCGGCACGCGCTCCCGGCGAGTCACTCGCCGGCGTGAACAACGTGCTCGAGGTCGACGGTGTCGTCGGCGCGGACGCGACCTGCGAGCCGCCGTCGTGACCAGTGACGACGATCGCCGCCGCGAGGACCGCGGCGCCGAGGGCGATCGGCCACCACCGCTTGGACTTCACGTCGACGGTCGAGACCGACGGCGCGGGCTCCTCCTCGTCGAGCGCGAGCAGCTCGAGCTCGGGGAGGTCGCGATCGCGTGCCCGCATCACGGGGCCGCGCGCCAGTCCTCGATCGTGATCCGCGTCATCGTGCCGGCGCCAGGCTCGTACCGCAGGACGTCTTGCGGACCGAGCAGGTACAGGCGCGAGTCGGGTGACCACTCCATGGCGAGTGCGTCGTCGCCACTCACGCCCATCACCGGCTCGATCGTGCGGTTGACGAGGTCGGCGATCGCGACGCCGTCGAACGGGCGGTGCTCCTCCGCGAAGCGCACCACCACATAGCGACCGTTCGGCGAGAACGAACCTGTCGACACCGGTTGGAAGCCCTCGAAGGGCGGGATCTCCTCGATCAGCCCGCCTCCACTCCCGCTGATCCGCATCGCGCATGACGTGCAGCCCTGGTCGACGGTCGCGACCCGGTCGTCCGAGGCAGCCACGAACCTTCCTACGCCGTCGAGCACCCGAAGGTTCGAACCTCCCGCCCAGACCTCGACCGGAGGGCCGGCAGTCGATGCCGGCACGAGCACGATCGACTTGTCGAGCACGGCCACCGGACGCCGACCGGCAGGCAACCCTCCCAGCGACACGTCGAGCGCCGTCGGAGCCGCGACGTCGAGCGGGCGGAGGCCTCCGTCCGCGGTCGTCGCGAGCCGTATCGCCCGACCTCGGGGATCGACCAGCACGAAGTGGCGGGACAGCGAGTCGCGCATGACGATGCTGAACGAGCTCGGAGGCGTCGACGGAGTGGTCGTCGCGACGGGAGGCGGAAAGACGGCCTGCGGCGCGGAGGCTTGTTGGTCGGCGTGATGTGAGCTCTTCCCCGTCAGCAGGAAGGCCGCAGCGACCCCGACCGCGGCGACGACCGGCCACCATCCCTTTACGTCGCGCTCGTCGTGCGCGACGTGCGGGTCGACTCCCCCGGCCGGCTCGAGCGCGCTCAGGTCGAGCAGCTCGAGCTCGGGCAGGGAGCTCGACGTCACGACTTGGATCCTCCGAACACGCTTTCGAGCTCGAGCGGGGCGGCCACTTCGAGCTGGTCGTAGGTGCACGAGCTCGGCTCGCGGTCGGGACGCCAACGCACGAACGTGGTGGCGTGGCGGAAGCGGTTGCGCTGCAGCTGATCGAACTGCACCTCGCACACGAGCTCGGCGCGGATCGCCGTCCACGACAGGTCCTTCTTCGCGTTCCAACGGCTGACCGCGCCGGGCATGCGCCGACCCGCGGCCTCCTCGCGCTCGACCGCCTCCGCCCACCCCTGCCACGGATGACCTTCGAGCGCCCGGTCGCGGAGGGGCGCGAGCTCCTCGAGCAGCTCCTTGCGCCGCTTCGCGGTGAAGCTCGACGCGACGCCGACGTGCTGCAGATCACCGTCGTCGTCGAAGAGGCCGAGCAGGAGTGAGCCGACGCCGTTGCCGTCCTTGTGGACGCGATAGCCGCCGACGACGCAATCGGCCGTGCGCCGGTGCTTCACCTTCACCATCACGCGCTCGTTCGGACGGTACGGGAGCTCAGCCCGCTTCGCGACGACGCCGTCGAGCCCCGCGCCCTCGAACCTGCTGAACCAATCCTTCGCTGTCGCGATGTCGCTCGAGATCGGCGTGACGAAGATGGGTGGCCGCGTCGTCGCGACTTGCTCGAGCGTGGCTCGGCGCTCTGACAGCGGGAGCTCGGTGAGATCGCGGTCACCGATGGCGAGGAGGTCGAACGCGACGAAGCTGGCCGGCGTCTCGACCGCGAGCTTCTGCACACGGCTGTCCGCGGGATGGATGCGCTGGAGGAGCGCGTCGAAGTCGAGTCCCGTCTCGCCGGGGATCAAGATCTCGCCGTCGACGACGCACCGTGCCGGCAGCTTGCTCTTCACCGCGGCCACGACCTCGGGGAAGTACCGGGTCAGCGGACGTTCGTTGCGACTGCCGAGCTCGACCTCGTCGCCGTCTCGAAAGACGATG
Source organism: uncultured Acidimicrobiales bacterium (assembly GCA_963726495.1). GTDB lineage: Bacteria > Actinomycetota > Acidimicrobiia > Acidimicrobiales > DATKAS01 > DATKAS01. The sequence continues at coordinate 290,746 of CAVSCP010000010.1, read as the reverse complement.
CAGCGGAAGCCGTCCCACTTCGGTTCGTAGATCCAACCGTCGCCCTCGGGGAGCGCGTCCGCCGCCTTCGCGAGCATCGGCGCGACGGGTGGCATCACGGGAAGCCGCACAGCGATCCAGCATTGTCCAGTTGCCGGCGGCGCGTGCAGCGGCCGCGCCGTGGAAGGGTTTGCGCATGCCGGAACCTCCGCCGCCGCCTCCCCCTCCTCCGCCTCCCCCGCGACCGGCGACGATCCGCGTCGTCGGAACGGGAGAGGTCAGCGCGCCGCCCGATCGGCTCTCGATCGACCTCGGCGTCGTGTGCCGGTCACCCACCGCGCGGCAAGCGCTGACCCGGGCGAACGAGCGCGCCAGCGAGCTCATCGGGCTGCTCGTCACCCAAGGCGTGATCCGCACCGACATCGCGACGCGCTCGATCGCGATCCATCCCCACTATGACGACAAAGGTCAGAAGGTCACCGGGTACGAAGCATCGAACGACGTCGTCGTCGTGCTGCGTGACCTGTCACGCGCGGGCGAGGTCATCGACGCAGCGGCGGGTGCCGTCGGTGACGACATCCGCATGGGTTCGCTCACGTTCGGGATCGAGGACCCGACTGCGGTGCTGGCGGACGCGCGTCGGGCCGCGGTCGAGAAGGCGACCTCGCAGGCGCAGCAGCTCGCCGCCGCGGCCGGTGTTCGGCTCGGCCCGATCCGCCGAATCGCGGAAGGCACAGGAGGCGGCGCGCCTCCGCCGTTTCGCCCGATGATCCGCGCGCTCGCCGCCGAAGCCGTGCCCATCGAGCCGGGAAGCCAGAAGCTGTCGGTCTCGGTCGAGATCGAGTGGGAGATCGCCCCGCCCGAGCCGCGCTGACCCCGCCTCGCCCCTCCGTTCTCGCGCGCATAACCCGCCAGCGGTGGCGGGTTATCGAAACGAGTTCGCCGGGGACCTCAGACGAGCCTCTTCGCGAAGCAGCGACTCAGCGGCAGCTGCGCGTAGATCCCCCAGCACGGGATGAGCTCGAAGCCCGCCGACTGGTACAGCGCGATCGCCTCGGGTTGCTTCAACCCGGTCTCGAGCCGTAGCTCGCGGTAGCCGCCGCCGCCGTGCTTCAGCCTCGACCTCGGCGAGCACCGCGCGGGCGACACCGCTGCGCCGGGCTCCGGGCACGACGTACATCCGCTTCACCTCTCCGATGCCGTCGGAGAACTGCTTGATGCCGCCGCAGCCGAGCGGCTCACCGTCCCGCGAAGCGACGAAGAACAAACCCTTTGGCGGAGCGAGGTCGTCGGGTGAGGGCGCGTCCTCGTCCTCGTCGCCGTAGATCGCGCGCAGCTCGTCGAGCAGCGCGGCGACGAGCGTGAGCCCGGGCTCGACGTCGATGCGTCCCTGGACGACCTGGATCACGCCGACATGGTGCCCGGTAACCTGCGCCGCATGACCGATCACCCGCTCAGAGAGCGGATCGAGGACCTCGAGCGCCGCAAGGCCCAGGCCTACCAGGCCGGCTCGGCCCGAGCGATCGAACGGCAGCACGCCAAGGGCAAGATGCTCGCCCGCGAGCGCGTCGACTTCCTGCTCGATCCCGGCTCGTTCAACGAGCTCGATCTGCTGGCGCGCCATCGTGCGCACGCGGCCGGGCTCGAGGAGCACCCGTACACCGACGGCGTGATCACCGGCTGGGGCACGATCCACGGCCGCAAGGTGTTCGTCTTCAGCCAGGACTTCACGGTGTTCGGCGGCGCGCTCGGCGAGGTCTTCGCCGAGAAGATCCACAAGCTCATGGACGTGGCGCTCAAGGTCGGCGCGCCCGTCATCGGCCTCAACGACGGCGCCGGCGCGCGCATCCAAGAAGGCGTCGTCTCGCTCGCGTCGTACGGCGGCATCTTCTACCGGAACGTCCTCGCGTCGGGTGTCGTGCCGCAGATCTCGGTCGTGCTCGGCCCGTGCGCCGGCGGCGCGGTCTACAGCCCAGCGATGACCGACTTCATCTTCATGGTGCGCGAGAGCTCGCACATGTTCATCACCGGCCCCGACGTCGTCCGCACGGTGACCGGCGAGGACGTCACGCTCGAGGAGCTCGGCGGCGCGATGAGCCACGCGACCAAGTCGGGCGTCGCCACGTTCGTCGCTGCCGACGAGAAGGCGTGCCTCGAAGACGTGCGCTACCTCCTGTCGTTCCTGCCGTCGAACAACCTGGAGGACCCGCCTGCGTTCGAGTCGGGCGACGATCCCGAGCGGCTCTGTCCCTCGCTCGTCGACCTCATGCCCGACACGGCGAACAAGCCCTACGACATGAAGAAGGTCATCACGACCGTCGTCGACGACGGCGAGTTCTTCGAGTACTTCCCGCACTGGGCCGGCTCGATCGTGTGTGGCTTCGCCCGACTCGACGGCCACCCGGTCGGCATCGTCGGCAACCAGCCGATGGTCCTCGCGGGCGTGCTCGACATCGACTCCTCCGAGAAGGCCGCGCGGTTCGTCCGCACGTGCGACGCGTTCAACATCCCGATCGTCACGTTCGTCGACGTGCCGGGCTTCCTGCCCGGCGTCGACCAGGAGTACGGCGGCATCATCCGCCACGGCGCCAAGCTGCTCTACGCCTACTGCGAGGCGACCGTGCCTCGCATCCAGGTCATCACCCGCAAGGCCTACGGCGGCGCGTACGTGGTCATGAACTCGAAGTCGATCGGTGCGGACCTCGCGTACGCGTGGCCGAGCGCAGAGCTCGCGGTGATGGGACCGCAGGGGGCCGTCGAGATCTTGTATCGCCGCGAGCTGCAACAGGCCGCCGATCCCCCTGCCCGACGAGCCGAGCTGGTCGCCGAGTACACCGAGAAGTACGCGAACCCGTACAGCGCTGCCGAGCGCGGCTACGTCGACGACGTCATCGATCCGGCCGAGACACGAGTGAAGCTGATCGCGGGTCTGCGCATGCTTCGGTCGAAGCGCGAAGAGCTGCCGCGGCGCAAGCACGGGAACATGCCGCTGTGACGACGGTCGTGCCGCACGTCGCCGACGTGCATCCGACGCCGACCGACGAGGAGATGGCGGCCATCGTCGCGGCGATCACGATGACGTGGCCGCAGCCCGCGCCTGTGCTCGAGCCTGCGACATCGACCACGCCCGCATGGCGATTCTCGGGCCGTTGGTGGGCGCGGCCGGTGGCGGCTCGCCGAGCTCGGCCCTGGTAGCGAGAATGGCAGCAGAGCTCACGACGGTCGCGGACGACGAGGTCGTCTTCCACGACGACGACGCTGCCCATCGCTTCGATGGGCTCGAGCCCGACACCGAGTACACGTTTCTCGACACGCCGGTGCGCACGCTGCCGAGGCCCCGAGGGGCGCTCTTGTGCCGGTTCGCCACGGTCAACGACGTGCACTTCGGCGAGACCGAGTGCGGCGTGCTCGAGGAGCTCGACTTCGACGGGCCCGTGTTCCGTAGCGAGCCGGGACAGCCGCCGTATCCAGAGATGATGAACTCCGGCGCGATCGCCGAGATCACGGCGATCGATCCGGCCGCAGTGATCGTGAAGGGCGACCTCACCGCAGACGGACGGGACGACGAGTACGCCGCCTTCCTCCGGTTCTACCGAGGCGCCTTCGGTGAGCGGCTCCACACGGTGCGCGGCAACCACGACGGCTATCGAGGTCAGACCTACGAGGTCGGCGACCGTGAGGTCGTGCTGCCCGGTGTGCGCGTGCTGGTGCTCGACACCGTCATCCCGTTCGAGACGACCGGGCGCATCACGAAGGACCAGCTCGCGTGGGTCGACACGTTGAGCGCCGAGAGCGATCGCGCGGTCATGGTGATGGGTCATCACCACCCGTGGAGTCCCGACTCCGCGAAGCGCAGCCTCACCTACTTCGGGCTCAACCCCGACGACTCCGAGGGCCTGGTCGACGTGATCGCGCGCCGACCCTCGATCCTCGGGTACTTCGCGGGCCACACCCATCGCAACCGCGTGCGCCACTTCAGCGCGACGGGCTCGCTCCCCTACGTCGAGGTCGCGTGCGTGAAGGACTTCCCGGGCACGTGGGCCGAGTACCGCGTGTTCGAGGGCGGTGTGATCCAGGTCCACCGGCGGATCTCGACGCCCGAGGCCCTCGAGTGGACGAACAAGACGCGCGCGATGTTCGCCGGCTTCTACGAGCAGTACGCGTTCGGCACGCTCGACGATCGATGCTTCACGATGGTCGGCCGGGCATGACCGACATCCGACACGCCTTCAGCGAGGCCACCGCAGGGTTCGTCGACGCGGTGCTCGCCGTGCCAGACGACGCGTGGTCGGCGCCCGGCCTCGGTGTGTGGACCCTGCAAGAGCTCGTCGGCCACGCCAGCCGCGCGCGTCGTCACGGTCGAGCAGTACCTCGATGCCCCGAAGCTCGAGGTCACGATCCACTCGCCGCTCGACTACTACACGCGCGGGCTGCAGCTCGCGACGCCAGCGCTGCACGACGACGTGGCGGAGCGTGGTCGCCAAGCGGGTGCCGCGCTCGGCGATGATCCGGTGAGTGCGATCCGTCCGCTCGCGCAACGCGTCGTCGACCGCGTCGCGAGCGAGCCAGACGACGCGGTCTGCAGCTCTCGCTTCGGCGGCATGCGTCTCATCGACTACCTGCCGACACGCGTCGTCGAGCTGACCGTCCACACGCTCGACATCACCGACGCGCTCGACTACCCGCCGACCGTTCGGGGCGACGCGGTCGCGCTGACGACCGAGATCATGGCGAAGGTCGCCGACCCGCTCGTGCTGATCCGGTCGCTCGGCGGGCGAGCCGCGCTGCCCGACGGCTTCAACGTCTTCGGGTGAGCGACGAGCCGATCGCCGCACCGATCGCGGGGCCGCTCGCGGACCTGAAGGTCATCGATGCGTCGTCCGTGGTCGCCGGCCCGGCGTGCGCCCGCTACCTCGCCGACTTCGGCGCCGACGTGATCAAGGTCGAGCGTCCCGACGGCGGCGACACGCTGCGCAACATGGGGTGGCGCGACCCACGCGACGACGTGACGCTCTGGTGGAAGCTCGGCGGGCGCGGCAAGCGCACGATCGCACTCGACCTGAAGTCACCTGACGACCTCGAGCTGATGCACCGGCTCTGTGACGAGGCCGACGTGATCATCGAGAACTTCCGGCCTGGCACGCTCGAGCGCCTCGGCCTCGGGCCCGACGTGCTGCTGGCTCGCAACCCGAGGCTCGTGATCACCCGCATCACCGGGTTCGGCCAAGACGGCCCGTACGCGTCACGACCGGGGTTCGCCACGATCGCCGAGGCGATGAGCGGCTTCGCGGCGATCAACGGCGAGCCGGACGGCGGGCCCTTGCTCCCGCCGATCGCCCTGACTGACGAGGTCACCGGCCTCGTCGCGGCCTTCGCCACGCTCGTCGGCGTGCACTCGGGCGTCGGCCAGGTCGTCGACGTGAACCTGCTCGAGTCGCTCTTCCAGCTGATGGGTCCGCTCATCGGCGCGCACCGATTGCTCGGCTACGAGCAGCCTCGCATGGGCTCTGGCATCCCCTACTCGGTGCCCCGCGGCACCTACCAATGCGCCGACGGCAAGTGGGTCGCCCTGTCGACGTCGGCCGAGTCGGTCGCGTCGCGCGTGATGGCACTCGTGGGTCTCGGGGACGACCCTCGGTTCGCCACCTTCGCCGGACGAGTCGAGCACCGGGACGAGGTCGACCGCGTCGTGCGCGACTGGATCGCCGCTCGACCTTCCGCTGAGGTGCTCGCCGAGTTCCAACGGGCCGAGGCTGCGATCGCGCCGGTGATGACGATGGGCGACATCGACGCCGATCCGCACTACCTGTCGCGCGATGCGATCGTCGAGGTCGACGGCGTGCCGATGCAAGGCCTCATCGCGCATCTCGCGAAGACGCCCGGCCGCATCAGATGGGCCGGGCGTCCTCTCGATGCCGACGGGGACGAGATCAGGTCGAACGGCTGGTAGGGATCAGCTCGCTTCGTACTTGTCGCCCGCCGGCGTGACCACGTACCAGACGCCGCCGAGGTCCTGCCCCTTGGCGTCTCCAGGAGCGACGTCGCTGATGAACGTGTAGAGCAGGTGGCCGTTGTACGTGACCTGCTGGGTGCCATCGGCCTGCGGGGCGACGCCCAGCTTCGACGCATCGACGCCGTCACCTGCGACCGGGGTGCCGTCGGCGACGACGGGCGGCCAGTTCGCCTTGATTCCCGCCGGCACGGCACTCGTCGTCGCCGTTCCATCGGGCTCGAAGAGGTACACGGTCATCCCCGCAGAGTTCACGAGGATCTGCTGGCCGATCGTCGAGTTGTCGGCAGCCGCGATGGTTGCGCTGCCTGAGGCGGCCGCCGTGGTCGCCGCACCACCAGAGCTCGCCGCGGCTGTCGTCGCCGCGCCGCCCGCTGCCGTTGTTGCAGATGCAGCGGCGGTCGTGCCGGCGCTGGCTGTCGTGGCCGAGGAGCTGCCTGAGTCGTCGCCGCATGCGGCGAGTGCGAGCGCGGCGACAACTGCCACCGCGACGCCGAGTAGTCGTCTGGACACCACAAGCCTCCGTTCCGTTCGCGTCTCGTCGAGATACGGACGGGCGGAACCGAAGGTTCAGTCAGACGCGGTCGCGACCTCGATGCGATCCTGCGGCCAATCCTTCGCCGCTTCGAACGCGGCCTGTGCCTTTGCCAACGTCTCCGATGCCGAGAACGCGTGCGCCGGGTAGCAGGCGATGCCCGCCCAGCGCGTCTGCACCCCGTCGCGCTCGCTCCCGTTCGCGTCGGTGAGCGCACGACGGAGGCGCTCGACGGTCCAGATCGCGCCGTCTTCGGGCGTGTCTTCGAGCACGAAGCCGAAGCGGCCGTCCGCGAGGCGACACGCGGTGTCGGCTTCGCGCAGCGTGGTGCGGATCGCTTGCACCACGGGCTCGGGAGCGACGCGGGTCGGTGACCCGGAGCGCACCCCCTGCATGACGTCGAAGAGCACGATCGCGACGGGACGAAGATGCCGGCGCGCCGCGGAGACGCGTGTCTCGACAGCGATCTTGAAGTAGTCCTCGCTGAACAGCCCTGTCGGGTCTGTGATGGGGGACGTCATGACTTTCTCGACCTTCCTGGTGGCATCACTCGGGAGGTGCACCACTTCGGCGCCCTCGGGCTCGGGCTCGACGATCTCGGATGGCTCGACGACGGCGAGAGGCTCGAGCTCATCGGTCGCAACTTCGACCGCGGCTTCAGCTGCGCCGTCGGCGTCGGTGCGGCGCCGCGCGGGCACTGGCTCGGGCTCGTTCTCGGGCTCGTTCTCGCTGACCGGGTGCACTTCGGGCGCGGCGGGCTGTCGGGCCACGAACACTGCGACGATCGCACAGATCCCGGCGAGAAGGCCGAGCGCTGGCAGATCGAGCACAAGCGCGGCAATGCCGAGCCCCAAGCCGAGTACGCCCGGGGCCAGACCGAGGACCGCCCGCCGATCAGTCATCGGAGGACCATCGGCGCGTGCTGACTCGAATCAAGCACGCACCCCCTGGGTCGATCGGCCCATTCGTCGCTTCTCGACGATGTCCGCGATGTCGCTCATGATCCGCGAGAGCTCGAAGTCCTTGGGGGTGTACACGGCCGCGACGCCTGCGCTGAGCAGCCTCGGACGGTCCTCCTCGGGGATGATCCCGCCGACCACGACCGGCACGTCGACGCCCTCGCCGCGGAGCAGCGCGATGACCTGAGGCACGAGCTCGAGGTGGCTCCCCGACAAGATCGACAGGCCCACGACGTCGACGTCCTCGTCGCGGGCAGACGCGGCGATCTGCTCGGGCGTGAGCCGGATGCCGGAGTACACGACCTCCATGCCCGCATCGCGTGCCGCCACGGCGATCTGCTCCGCGCCGTTCGAGTGACCGTCGAGCCCCGGCTTGGCGACGAGGAACCGCGGCGGGCCTCCCGGCATCGCGGAGATCCGCGCGAACAGGTCACGCATGTCGCCGTCACGATGGCCCACGGCCGCGCCGACGCCCGTCGGCGCCCGGTACTCGCCAAAGACCTCGCGCAGCGTCTGCGCCCACTCGCCGGTCGTCACGCCCGCCGTCGCACAGGCGATCGTGGGCGGCATGAGGTTCGCATCAGTCGCGGCCGCCGCGGCGAGCTCGCGGAGCGCGGCGTCGACCGCGTCCGCGTCGCGGCGCTGACGCCAGGCCTCGACATCCGCGACCATGTCGGCCTCGACTTGCGGATCGACCCGGAGGATCGCCTCGTCACCTTCGAGCGGCGAGGCCGTGTGCTCGGTGAACGCGTTGACGCCCACGACGATCTGCTCGCCCGATTCGATGCGGCGGGTGCGCTCTGACAGCGACCGCACGAGGCGGCCCTTGATCTCCTCGATGGCCTCGAACGCTCCGCCGAGCGAGAGCACGTCTTCGAGCTCGGCCCACGCGGTGGCGGCGAGCTCTGTGGTGCGCGCTTCCATGACGACCGAGCCGTCGAAGATGTCGTCGTGCTCGAGCAGGTCGGTCTCGAACGCGAGCACCTGTTGCATTCGCAACGACCACTGCTGATCCCACGGGCGAGGCAGGCCGAGCGCCTCGTTCCATGCCGGCAGCTGGATCGAGCGGGCCCGGGCCCGCTTCGACAGCGTGACCGCGAGCATCTCGAGGATGATGCGCTGCACGTTGTTCTCGGGCTGGTTCTCGGTGAGCCCGAGCGAGTTGACCTGCACCCCGTAGCGAAAGCGGCGAAGCGCCGGATCGGTGATGCCGTAGCGCTCGATGCCGATGCGGTCCCACAGGTCGGTCATCGCGCGGAGCTTGCAGATCTCGTCGACGAACCGGATGCCCGCGTTCACGAAGAACGAGATCGAGCCGAACACCGCGGGGAACCGATCGGGCTCGACCTGGCCCGACTGCTGCACGGCGTCGAGCACTCCGATCGCGGTCGCGAGCGCGTACGCGATCTCCTGCACCGGTGTCGCGCCCGCCTCTTGCAGGTGGTAGCTGCAGACGTTGATCGGGTTCCACTTGGGCGCGTGATGCGCGGACCAGGCGACCATGTCGACGATCAACCGACGGCTCGGCTCGGGCGGGAAGATGTACGTGCCGCGCGACAGGTACTCCTTGACGATGTCGTTCTGCGTCGTGCCGCGGAGATCGGCTGACGCGACGCCCTGCTCCTCGGCGTTCGCGACGTAGAGCGCAAAGAGCCACGCCGCCGTCGCGTTGATCGTCATCGAGGTGTTCATCTGCCCGGGCGGGATGCCGTCGAGCAGCGTGCGCATGTGGCCGAGATGCGCGACCGGCACACCCACCTTGCCGACCTCGCCCTTCGCCATCGGCGAGTCGGGGTCGTAGCCGGTCTGGGTCGGAAGGTCGAACGCGATCGACAGGCCTGTCTGCCCCTTTGCGAGGTTCGTGCGGTAGAGCTCGTTCGACGCCGTTGCCGTGGAGTGACCCGAGTACGTCCGCATGAGCCACGGTTGGTCGCGCTCGGTCACGCCTCCATTCTCGCTCACTGGTCTCGTCTCACCATGCGTCGGTGACCTCCACCTCACGCGCTTCTTCGACCGCGACCACGTAGCGCGGTCGTGGGATCTCGATCACACCGAGCGTGCGCAAGTGCGGCGTCGCCCACTGCACGTCGAGCAGCCGGTAGCCGGCGCCGCGCAGCCGGTCGACCAGGTCGACGAGCGCGACCTTCGACGCGTCGACCGCGCTGCTGAACATCGACTCGCCCGCGAAGAACCCACCGATCGCGATGCCGTACAGGCCACCGACGAGCTCGCCGTCGGTCGCTCCACGTCTCGACGCTGTGCACCCAGCCGAGCTCGTGCATGCGCACGTACGCCGCGACCATCGGCTCGGTGATCCACCCCCCGTTACGGCGCGGATCACCGCACGCGCGCATCACCGCTTCGAACCTCGTGTCGACCCGAACCTCGTAGCGATGCGTCGAACGGCGAAGCGACCGCGACACGCGCAGCTCGTCCAAGGGCAGGACGCCCGCGTGGATCAGGCGACCACCACCCCATCGGGCCGTCGCGTCCGACCGGCATCGGGAAGAGGCCGGAGCGGTACGCGGCGAGCAAGGTGCCGGGCTCGAGGTCGGCGCCCACGCCGACAAGGCCGTCCTCATCGGCGGCGTCGACGGGCGGGAAGTGCCATGAGGTCGGCGGAGGCTCGACCGGCCGTGCGGCCATCGACCCTCGTGCGCTACTTGCGGTAGTCGTAGAAGCCGAAGCCGGACTTGCGACCGAGGCGGCCCGCGCTGACCATGCGGCGCAGCAGCGGCGCGGGCGCGTAGTTCGGGTCGCGGAACTCGTCGTAGAGCGCATCGAGGATGGCGACCGACGTGTCGAGACCCACGAGGTCGAGCAGAGCGAACGGGCCCATCGGGAAGTTGCAGCCGCCCTTCATGGCGGCGTCGATGTCTTCGCGGGAGGCCGTTCCGGCTTCGAGCATGCGCACTGCGTTGTTGAGGTAGGGGAACAGCAGCGCGTTGACGACGAACCCAGCCCGGTCCTCGACGACGACCGCGTCTTTCCCGCACGAGTCGGCGAACTCGCGGGCTGCCGCGATCGTCTCTTCGCTCGCAAGCAAGGGACGCACGACCTCGACGAGGCTCATCGCCGGCGCTGGGTTGAAGAAGTGGATGCCGCAGACGCGCTCGGGACGTCCGGTCTCGACCGCCATCTCGACGACCGGCAGGGTCGACGTGTTGGTCGCGAGGATCGCGTCGGCCCGGCAGTAGTGGTCGAGCTCGCGGAAGAGCTGCTTCTTCACGGCGAGGTCTTCGACGATCGACTCGATCACGAGATCGCAGTCCGAGAGGTCGCTGAGCACGGTCGTCGCCGTGACCCGTGAGATCACCGCAGCGCGCTCGGCCTCGTCGAGCTTGCCCCGCTCGACCTGCTTGGCCAGCGCCTTCTCGAGTGCGGCGACCATGCCCTCGGCGCTCGCTTCGTGGCGCGACCGCAGGATCACCTCGAACCCAGCCTTGGCGGCGACCTCGGCGATGCCCGCGCCCATGATCCCCGACCCGACGATTCCCAACCCGCTTCACGGTCACCCCGCGATGTTACCGGCGGGTAGGAACGCGGTTCCAGACGACGTCACCGGGCGTTCACACCGCGTCGACCGGGAAGTCAGGTCGCGTCGATACCGTCGAAGGCATGTCGACCGCAACGGCTCAGCCGGTTCGCCACATCGAGCTCGAGCGAGCCTTCAACTTCCGTGACCTGGGCGGATACCCCACCGCCGACGGCCGCACCACCAAGTGGCACACGCTCTACCGGGCCGACGGCATCCACCGGGTCTCCGAAGCCGACGTCCTCACGCTCCGGCCACTCGGTCTGCGCACCGTCATCGACCTCCGCACCCCGAACGAGATCGCGGAACACGGCCGCTTCCCCATCGAGACCTACGCCGTCGAGTACCACCACCAACCCGTGCTCGACGTCGTGTGGAGCCCCGAGCAGATCGAGGCTCTGGGCGACTCGCCCACCTTCCTCGTCGACCGCTACCGCGAGATGCTCGTGACCGGCGAGGGCGCGCTCGGCCGTTCTCTGCGCTTGCTCGCCGAGAACGACACATACCCCGCGGTGTTCCATTGCGCGGCGGGCAAGGACCGCACCGGCATCCTCGCCGCACTCGTGCTGTCACTCGTCGGCGTGCCCGACGAGGTGATCGCGGAGGACTACGCGCTCAGCGGCGAGGGCGTCGCCCGCATGATCGAGTGGGCGATCGAGAACATGCCCGAGGCACGCGAGCGGATGAGCAAGGCACCGAGCTCGATGATGGAGTCCGAGCCCGAGAGCATCCTCGCCCTGCTCGACCACATCCGGGCCGACCACGGCACGGTCGAGCAGTACGTCGGCACCTTGGGCGTCGAGGCCGACCACATCGAGCGCTTGCGAGCCGCGCTCGTCAGCTGAGCACCGGCGTCCCACTACCGTGGCCGCGGTGAGCGGCACGCTGGCACTGGTGGGCGGAGGCGAGTTCGGTGACGACTGCGGCTTCGACGCGGACCTGCTGTCGCATCGCGCAGGCGAGCGAGGTGCTCATCGTGCCGACGGGCGCCGCGTACGAGCACCCCGAACGAGCCGTCGCACAGGCCGCATCGCACTTCGAGTCGCTCGGCGCCAAAGCCCGCGGGCTGATGGTGCTGAACCGGCACGACGCGCTCGACGAGGCGAACGGCGCCGAGGCCCGCAACGCCCGATTCGTCTACATCACGGGCGGCTCACCGATGCACCTTCGCTCGGTGCTGAAGGCCACGCCGGTGTGGGAGGGCCTGCTCGAGGCGTGGCGCAACGGCGCGGTGATCGCGGGTTCGTCCGCAGGGGCGATGGCGCTGTGCGACCCGATGGTCGACCCTCGCGGCGGCGCGTTCACGCTCGGGCTCGGGTTGCTCGAGCAGGTCGCGGTGATCCCCCATCACGATCAGTGGAGCCACGATCGCTCGCGCCGCACGTTCGAGCTCGCGGGCAGCTCGTTTCCGATCGTCGCGGTGGACGAGCAGACCGCGGCGATCCGTGGTGGCGATGGCACATGGCGCGCCGCCGGCCTCGGCAAGGTGCAGGTCATGCTCGACGGCCAAGAGGTCGGCCTCGACCGCCTCCCCTGACCGATCGCGTGTCCTCGGGATTGATGATTGAAGGGCGCTATTCGGTCCCCGAATCGTCGAATCCCGGGTCAGGACTCGGTGATCGTGACCTTCTGGATCTGCACGGGCTGCGAGGGCGGCCCGTCCGTGCCGGGCGTCGCCAGCGCCGCGATCGTGTTGATCGTGGTGTCGAGGCCATCGGTGACCTGACCGAACAGCGAGTACTGCGGCGGCAGCTGCGTGCCCTGCGAGCCGCTGATCACGAAGAACTGGCTGCCGTTCGTGTTCGGCCCGGAGTTCGCCATCGCGAGTGAGCCGAGCTTGTACGCACCCTCCGCGGGGAGCTCGTCCTCGAACGTCGTAGCCCGGGCCGCCGGTGCCGTCGCCCTTCGGGTCGCCGCACTGGATCACGAAGTCCGCAACGACGCGGTGGCACGTGATGCCGTCGTAGTAGTGGTACAGCGAGAGCACGACGAAGTTGTTCACCGTCTTCGGCGCGGCCTTGGGGTCGAGCTCGATGGTGAAGCTGCCGAAGTTGGTGTCGACCACCGCCGTGTACTTCTTCGCCGGGTCGATGCACATCGGCGGTGCCTTCTCGAACGACGTCGTGCGCTCGGCCGAGCCGTCGGTCGGCGGGCAAGGCGTGTCGCCGGTGATGGCCTTCCCTGCGATCGTCGTGACGGTCGAAGCGGTGGACGCCGCGGTCGTGCTCGCACCGGCCACCGTGGTGTCGGTGCTGCCGGCTCCCGTCGTGTCGGCGCCGGCTGCGACCGTGGTGCCGGACGACACGCTGTCGTTGTTGTTGTCCTTGCCGCACGAGCCGGCTGATGCCGAACGCCACGGCGATGAACGCGACGAGCAGGATCGCACCGCGGATGACGGTCCGCTTGCGCTTCGCTGCAGATTGCTCGGCCTCTTGGGCCTCGAGACGGGCCTGACGACCGGCCTTCTGGCGTTCACGTTTTGCGGTGCCCACGAGCCGGAGAACCTACCGGTTTACCTGGATGGCCCCACAGTCGGCACTGGTACCTTCCAACGCCGTGGCCCTCCTCGTGCAGAAGTACGGCGGCACCTCCGTCGCCGACGCCGACCGCATCAGGGCCGTCGCCGATCACGTCGCCCGCACGCATCGTCAAGGCAACGACGTCATCGTCGTCGTGAGTGCGATGGGCAAGGAGACCGACGAGCTCATCGCCCTCGCGAACCAGGTGTCGTCGGTCCAGCCCGGCCGCGAGATGGACATGCTGCTCACCGCCGGCGAGCGGAAGTCGATGGCGCTGCTGTGCATGGCGCTCGCCGAGCTCGGCCTCGAGGCGTCGTCGTTCACGGGCAGCCAGGCCGGCATCGTCACCGACACCGTGCACGGCAAGGCCAAGATCCTCGAGGTCAAGGGCGACCGGCTCCGCGACGCGATCGCGGCCCGGCACATCCCCGTCGTCGCCGGCTTCCAAGGTGTGTCCACCGCGAACGACGTGACGACGTTGGGCCGCGGCGGCTCCGACACCACCGCGGTCGCGCTCGCAGCGGCGTTCAAGGCGGACGTCTGCGAGATCTACACCGATGTCACCGGCGTGTTCACCGCCGACCCACGCGTCGTGCCGACCGCGCGCCGCCTGAGCCGCGTGTCGTTCGAGGAAGTGCTCGAGATGGCCGCCACCGGCGGACGCGTGCTCGCGCTCCGGTCGGTCGAGTTCGCCCGCAACCACCATGTGCCCCTCCACGTGCGCTCGAGCTTCACGTGGGAGCCGGGCACGTGGGTCACCGAGGAGGACGCTTCGATGGAAGCCCCGATCATCTCCGCCGTCACCCACGACACGTCCGAGGCGAAGGTCACGATCACCGGCGTGCCCGACAAGCCCGGCATCGCCGCGAAGCTCTTCCGCGCGCTCGCCGACGAGTCCGTGAACGTCGACATGATCGTGCAGAACACCTCGATCGGCGGAGCGACCGACATCTCGTTCACGGTGCCGAAGGCCGACCTCGCCGCGAGCGAACGCGTCACCGGCGCGCTCGTCGCCGAGATCGGGGCGAACGGCGTGACCCACGACGAGAACATCGGGCGCGTGTCGCTCGTCGGCGCCGGCATGAAGACCAACCCCGGCGTCGCGGCGACCATGTTCGAGACCCTGGCGAACAACGGCGTCAACATCGAGATGATCTCGACGTCGTCGATCCGCATCTCGTGCGTGGTCGCTGCCGACGACGTGGAACGGTCGGTGCAGGCCCTGCACGACGCGTTCGCCCTGAGCGCCTGAGAGCTGGGACTGCAGGCGAAACTGCCGGGATCGGCGGCAGGGCCCGCCGGTAGCCTGACGGCCATGCGTGTAGGTGTCGTAGGAGCAACCGGGCAGGTCGGCAGCGTGATGCGGGCCGTGCTCGAGGAGCGGGGCTTCCCCGTCGACGAGATCCGCTACTTCGCTTCCGCCCGTTCGGTCGGGCTCACGTTGCCGTGGAAGGGCACGCAGATCCCGGTCGAGGATGCGGCCGTCGCCGATCCGAGCGGCCTCGACGTCGCGCTCTTCTCCGCAGGAGCCACGGGCTCGAAGGCGCTCGCGCCGCGGTTCACCGACAAGGGCGTGATCGTGATCGACAACTCGTCCGCGTGGCGGATGGACCCCGACGTGCCGCTCGTCGTCTCCGAGGTGAACCCGCACACGCTCGCGAACATCCCGAAGGGGATCATCGCCAACCCGAACTGCACGACGATGGCCGGCATGCCGGTGCTCAAGCCGCTGCACGTCGCCGCGGGGCTGAAGCGACTGGTCACGAGCACGTACCAAGCGACTTCGGGCGCGGGTCTCGCCGGCGTCGCCGAGTTCGACGAGCAGGTGCGCAAGGTCGTCGACAGCGCGTCGGCGCTGACGTTCGACGGCGAGGCGGTCGAGTTCCCGACGCCGACGAAGTTCCCCCGCCCGATCGCGTTCAACATCATCCCGTTCGCGGGCTCACTGATCGACGACGGCCGTGACGAGACGAACGAGGAGCAGAAGTTCCGCGACGAGAGCCGCAAGATCCTCGAGATCCCCGGCCTGCCGGTGTCGGTGACGTGTGTGCGGGTGCCGGTGTTCACCGGCCACTCGCTGTCGATCAACGCCGAGTTCGAACGCGCGATCACGCCCGACGAAGCGCGGGCGATCCTCGCCGCCGCGCCCGGTGTCGAGCTGTCCGACATCCCGACGCCGCTGCAGGCCGCCGGCAAGGACCCGTGCTACGTCGGCCGCATCCGCCGCGACGAGACGGTCGAGCACGGCCTCGCGCTGTTCGTGTCGAACGACAACCTGCGCAAGGGCGCCGCGCTCAACGCGGTGCAGATCGCGGAGCTGCTCGCAGCTCGTTAGCCGATCGACGCGGCCATGGGCCACGCAGTGGGCCACGGTGCAGCACGGGCACGCGCACGGGATCGCCCCGCACTTCGGGCACCCGTTCGCGAAGTGCGCGATCGCCTCGTCGAAGTCGATGTCGAGCTGGTTCGCGAGCGATGCGAGCCACGCCAGCACGTCGCCCATCTCGAGCACCTGCTCCTCACGTGAGCCCTTGCGCACCGCCCGGGCGAGCTCGCCCACCTCTTCGGCGAGCCATGCGATCGTGACCGCGACCCCGCGCTCGGTGTCGCGTTCGAGGTAGGTGCGGGCGATCACGTCCTGGAGCTCGCGCAGCTGCATGGCGCCACGATGCCTCAGCGGACGCGGCGGGGCGCGATCTCGCTTCTGAGCTGGAAGTCGCGCCAGATCTGGCGCACTTTCCCAGCAAGAGAACGCCGGCAGGGGCGGCTACGCTCTCCGGCCTACCGGGAAGTAGCGCAGCTTGGTTAGCGCGCAGCGTTCGGGACGCTGAGGCCGCGGGTTCAAATCCCGCCTTCCCGACCAGAGCCCGAATCGTCAGCTGGACACGCCATCGGGGACCGCCGGGAGCTGGCTCGGTGTCCGGTGGCCGCGGCGAAGGTGCACTGCGATGGCGACGCTGGTGACCGCGGCCCATGCACACCAGAGGGAGATCAAGCCGCTCTTGTTCAACGCGGCGAGGAAGCCAACCGCGACGAGGTTGACCATGCCGAACCACCGCACGTGCTGGTGCTTCGACACGAACATCGAGCCGCAGGTCGCAACGACGTAGAGGAACACGATCAAGCCACCGTGCCAAAGATCGACGCTGTATGCGATGTGGTGCCCTTCAATGGTCGCGGTGATCGGGCCGCGAATGACCGCGTACATCTAGACGCTTGCCACTGTCACGCCGATCGCCGTGAAGACAGCGACGCGTCGCCGATTGGTGAGCGGCTCGAGGGCACCCACTGCCACGGGCACGAGGACGGGCAGGACTCCGAAGGCGATTGCGAGATACACCCAGAGCGCCGTGCGCCAGACGGCGCTCGGCACCTGGCCGTCGAGGCCCCACCAGATCATGCCTCGATCAGCTGATGGGCGGCAAGCACCACCGGTATCGCCGCGAGGGGAAGCTCGGCTCGTCGACGCACGTGGCGCAGCGTGTCGATGCCGACTGCGCCCACCACAACTCCGGCGACGACATCCGCCTCGGCGGAGAAGCGCACTCGTCAACCTCTGCGGCCCGCGCAGGGCGCATCGGCCGGAGAAGCGCTCGAGATCCACGTGGCTCCTGGCCCGTGCGTTGACGAACAAAGGCGGAGTGCCTCGCCTCCAATGATGGACCGCCGGCGGCCGAGCGACCAGGGCCGGAGGTCCCGGCCCGCATGCGCCCGCGATCGTCTGCCAGGGTTCTGCCTGAGGAGACGCTCACGCGCAACCCTCGACGTACTCTGCGTCGATGCCGGCGAAGAAGACCGACACTCCGAAGAGCGCGAAGTCACCGTCTCAGCTGATCG
Organism: uncultured Acidimicrobiales bacterium; assembly: GCA_963726495.1. Lineage (GTDB taxonomy): Bacteria > Actinomycetota > Acidimicrobiia > Acidimicrobiales > DATKAS01 > DATKAS01. The sequence goes on along the minus strand of CAVSCP010000010.1, from coordinate 273,372 downwards.
ACGGGAGGATCAAGGAGCTCGGCGATTGGCGCGGCGACACGCTCGCGAAGGTCCGGGCCTTGATCAAAGAGGCCATCCCCGACGTCACCGAAGAGTGGAAGTGGCGAGGCGTGCCGACCTGGTACTCGAGCGGCAGCATCATCTGCACCGGAGAGACCTACAAGGACAAGGTCAAGGTGACGTTCGCGAAGGGCGCAAAGCTCGCCGACCCGAAGAAGCTGTTCAACTCGAGCCTCGACGGCAACATCCGACGTGCCATCGATTGGTTCGAAGGCGACAAGGTCAACGCCACCGCGTTCAAGGCACTCGTCCGCGACGCAGCCCGCTGAACGCCTCGACTCAGAAGCACTAGTCGGAGCAAGAGGCCACTCGTGAGCCAGGGATCGCGCGTCACCGTGCGGGACGACCTCGCCGAGGCGCACCGGCTCGCCTGGGAGCACCTCGCGGAGCCGGGCAGCTGGTGGTCCGGCGCCGAGCGGGTCGAGCTGGCCGGCACCGCCCTGCTGGCGATCGCCGACCCCGACCCGCTGCCGCCGTGGGTGGGCGTCACCTCGACGGACCGGCTCGGCCCCGACCTCGCTCGCGCCGGTCGCCGCCCACGACGTCGCCTACCGGCTCGCTCGCCACGCCGGCACGATGACCGGTCGAGGTGTATCGCGCCGCGGCCGACGAGCTCGGCGAGCTCCCGTACGTCGAGCTCTGCGCGATCGTGTCGACGGTCGCCGCCGTGGCCCACTTCTGCCGCAACATCGGCGTCGCCGGTGCCGCCGCTGCCGGCGCCGGTCGACGGTGCGCCGACCGGCGAACGGCCCGAGCGCCTGGCCCAGCCGCAGTTCAACTGGGTGCCGGTGGCCGAGCCGGCCGACCAGGTGGCGGCGGTCGTGCAGGCCTACACCGCGGTGCCCGGCGAGCAGCGCAACACGTGGCGCATGGCCGGCGGCGCAGTACATGCCCGCGGACGAGATGGTCGATCCCGACTGGCGCGCCGGCCGGGCGGGCTGTCGCGCGCGCAGATGGAGCTGGTGGCGGCCCGGCTGACGAGGCTGCGCGACTGCTTCTATTGAGTGACCGCACACGCCAGCATGCTCAGTTGGAGCAGCACCGAGACCGGTCAGGACCTCGATCTGGCCGCCGTCGCTGAAGGCCGCCCCGGCGTCGGCCTCGAGCACGGCGACGCGCTGCTCCGGTTCGCCGGCGCGTGCGGCGGCACCGACGACGCCGAGCTCGCCGCGGCACGCGCTGCGCTCGTCGCGGAGACCGACGAGGCGTTCATGGTCGACGCCGCCGCCGTCGCCGCCAACTTCGAGATGATGACCCGCCTCGCCGACGGCACCGGCGCGGCGATGCCGGCCGAAGCGCCTCGAGCGCTCGGCCGCAGGCGATCGAGGTCATGGGGATCCAGGACCTCACGAGCCGCCGCTGACGATTCGCCATGCCTCGACCATGATTGAGGCGTGACGACCCCGACGCTCGAGCTCGAGCGCCGCACGTACCCGGTGGTGTTGCCCAAGCTGCGCGACCCGCGCCTGCACGTCGCCGCCGTCATCATCACGATCCACGTGCTCGGCCAGGTCGAGCTGCGCTTCCAGGTCAGCGTGCCGCAGATCCTCGCCGCCATCCTCACCTGCGCCGTCATCGAGGTGGCGATCACGTTCCGCCGGCGCCGCTCGTTCGTGTGGCCGGCGAGCGCGATGCTGACCGGCAGCGGCGTCGCGCTCATCCTCCGCGTGCCCGGGCACGCCGCCCGGCGACCACTGGAGCACCCACGCGTGGTACGTGTTCGCCGGCGTCGCCGCGTTCTCGCTGTCGACGAAGTACCTCATCCGCTACCGCGGCTCGCACGTGTTCAACCCGTCGAACATCGGGCTGGTCGTCGCGTTCATCGTGCTCGGCAGCACGCGGGTCGAGCCGCTCGACTTCTGGTGGGCGCCGCTCAACAGCGGGATGATCGCGGCCTACGCCGTCATCCTCATCGGCGGGCTGCTGATCACCGCGCCGCCTCGGCCTCCTCGCCGCGGCGGCGACGTTCTGGATCACCCTCGCCGCCGGCATCGGCCTGCTCGCCGCGTCCGGCCACTGCATGATCGCGCGCTGGGCGTTCGCGCCGGTCTGCGGCTTCGACTACTGGCGGGTGATCGTCACCTCGCCCGAGGTGCTGATCTTCCTGTTCTTCATGATCACCGACCCGAAGACCGTGCCGTCCGGGCGCGTCGGCCGCGTCGTGTTCGGCTTCCTCGTCGCCGTCGCCAGCACGCTGCTGATGGCGCCGCAGACGAACGAGTTCGGCACCAAGGTCGCCCTCCTCGGCGGCCTGGTGGTCGTCTGCGCGTGCCGCCCGCTCCTCGACCGGCTGGTCCCGAGGCACGGTCGGCCGACGACCGGCTCGCCGGCTCACGGCGCGGCTCGTGACCGGTCGCGGCCGTGCCGCTCGCGCCGCCGGTCGTTCGGTCGGCGCTCGTCGCGGTCGTCGGCCGTGGTCGGGCGTCGCCATCGTCGCCGCCGGCGCTCCGGCCCGCGGCGTCGTCGACCCCGCCGCGGACGACGTGCTGGGCCGCGTGCCCCACGACGTCGACCCGGCCACGTTCCCCACGATCACGGTCGAGCAGGACGTGCTCGACTGGAACCACGAGATCACCGGCGCGGGCGCGCAGGAGATCGTGCTGACGCTGGCCGAGAACCTCGAGCTCGAGAACGCAGGCGCTGCTCCGCGCCGACCCGACGATCCTCGAGGCGGTCGACCACGGCGACCGGCTCGACGAGATGCAGGCGCGGCTGCAGCGACGACGCGGCGAACGGCACGACCGTCGTCGAGCGATACCAGATCGACGACGTGAACGTGACGCCTGCTCGTGCCCTTCGGCAAGCAGGACGGGCCTGAGCCTCGGCCTCGAGTCGCGCGGCACCGTGACCACGGAGACCTACGACGCCGCCGGGCACCTGCAGGACCGCGACGTCGGCCCGTTCGCCAAGACGTTCGTCATGCGCCGGGCCACCGGCGCCCGCTGGCTCAACGTCGCCGTGCTGCCGCTCAGCGACGGCTGACGTCCTGACGGCCGGTCAGGCGGCGACCGGTCATGGCGCGGTCGGGGCGCAGCAGGAACGGCGGCAGGTGGCCGGCGAGGTTCGAGAGCGGCAGCACGTCGGGGTGGAGGTCGATGCCGAGCGCGTCGGCCATGAACCGACGGCGAGCCTGGATGCGCTCCCATGCCGCCGGGTAGGCGGCCGCGAGCTCGGCCCGCAGCGTCTCGTCGGCCAGCGCGACGCCGTCTTCGATGTTCGTCGTGAAGTACGGCGTGCCGGTGGCCGGGATGATGTCGCACTGCAGCGCCATGCCGGACCGCAGCTCGATCGTGAGCCGGCGTAGACCGGCGAGTTGACCCACTCGTCGAGGTGGAGCTGGTGGCCGGGGTTCAGGCGGACGCCGAAGAACGGGTCGCCGAGGTGGCGGTCGACGATCGCGCTGCAGCTCGCCGCCGACCTGGCCGACGTGCAGCGCCGCGTACCACGTCGGCGACCGCCTCGAAGTACGGCGCCGACGAGCGCTCGACGTAGTCGTGCGAGCCCGTCGGGAGCTCGCTCCGCGTCCTCGACGACGAAGCCGGCCCGGCAGTTGAGCGCGCCCCAGATGCCGAAGGCGATCGTGAACGGATCGCCGCGCTCGATCGGGCGATCGCCCGGGCTGAGCAGGCCGAGCCGCGCCGCGGGCCGGCGGTGAGCATCAGGTGGCACGACAGCGGGGTGCCGCTCCACGCGAGCAGCCGGGCGCATCGCGCTCGGTCATGCCCGGCCGCAGGCCGGTCAGCACCTGGCGCACGCCGTCGGAGGTCTGGCACGCCGCCCACTCGAAGGCCGCGAGCTGGTCGACCTCGTTGATCACCCGCAGCCCGTCGGCGGGGTCGATCAGGATGTCGGTGGCGTTCTCGACGAGCCCGTGCCGACCGCGCGCCCGGAGCTCGTCGACCAGGAACGCCGGCGCCTCGATCGTCGCCCGGCTGGCGTAGGTCTTCCAGCCGACGACGCCGACCCGGCTGCCGGCCCGGATGCCCTCGTCGTGCAGGATCGACCGCAGCGGCGTCGACGCGTCGCGCGGCTGGCCGGGAAGGCTCAGGTCCTGGAAGATGACCAGCCGCATCGGCAGCGGCGCCGCGGCCGCCATGCCCGCGCACTCGTTGCCGACGAGGATGGCCGGATCGCCCGATCGGCCCGACGACGAGCACCGCCTCTTCGAAGCGTGGGTCGAACCCAGTGAGGTAGGCGAGGTTGGCGCTGTGCTCCCGGTCGGCCCACACGACCAGGTGGTCGTAGCCGCGGGCGGCCATCGCCGACCGCAGGCGCTCCAGCCGCTCGGCGTAGATCGACGCCGGGAGCAGCGGTTCGGCGTCGGGCAGGCCGATGTCGGGCAGCGCGATCTCCGCCAGGTCGTGCCTTCGTCGCGTGAGCTCGTCACCATGGCTTCACCCCGTCGGCGTCCAGGTGCGCGGCGCCGGTCTCGCCGCGCACGATGGTCACCCGCTGGCCGGCGCCGCACCTGTCATCCACGGCCCGACCGTGCCGTCGGGCCACTGCACGCGCACCTCCGCCTGCTCGGCCGAGCCGATGCCCGGTGTGGAGCCAGCCGAGCTCCCCGCTGGCGTGCCCGCCGCCGACCGTCACCTCGCGCGCGGTCGTGCGGTCGCCGACGCGCACGTCGAGCCACGCGCCGATGGCGTCGACGTTCGGCGCCGGCTGCTGCAGCCGCACGTCGATCCAGTGGCCCATCGCCGCCGGCCGGTCGGCGTCGCCGCTGCCGACGTTGCGCCAGAGCGTGACGTTCGCCCGGCGGTGGACGACGACGAGGTCGAGCAGGCCGTCGAGGTTGAGGTCGACGACCGCGGCGCCGCGGGCCCGCTCGTAGCCGACGATGCCGGCCGCCTCGGCCGCCCTCGACGAACGAGCCGTCGGCCTGCCCGATGAACAGGTTGCTCGGGTCGCGGCTGGCCTGGTCGATCTGCGCGTCGACGTTGCCCTTCGTGACGAACAGGTCGCCGACGCCGTCGTTGTTCACGTCGGCGAACTCCGGATGCCATGCCGTCGACGGGCAGGATGTCGCCGCCGGTGTAGGGCCGCTGCGCGGTGACGCCGCGCTTCGAGCGCGATGTCGCGGTAGTCGGGCTGCGCCGCGCCGTCGGCGAGCGTCTGCAGCTTGTTGTCGCCCTGGCTCGTGAGGAACACCTCGGGCAGGCCGTCGCCGGTGATGTCCTGGCTGGCGATGCCCATGCCCCAGATCTGCAGCGGGCTGCCAGCCGTCGGCCTCGGTGTACGCGCTCGGCGGCTCGCCGGGCGCGATGCGCCACAGCTGCTCCTCGCCGTCGGTGTAGTAGTGGCGGTCGTTCGACACGCGCAGGTCGCGGTGGCCCGTGTGGCTCCAGTCGCTGAACAGCATCGACAGCGTGCAGTAGCCCGGGCGCGAGCGCGATCGGGGCGGCGTAGCGGCGCCGGACGCGTCGGGCCGCACGAGCCAGCTGTCGTCGCAGCGATCCTCGCCGGGCACGAGGTAGCGGCCGAACGCGAGGGTCGGCAGCGCGTTCGTGCCCTCCCACGTCGCGCTGAAGGCCGTCGTCCAGCCGGGGCGGCACGTCGATCCCGAGCTGCTCGGTCGGCCGTCCTCGAAGCGGCAGCCGCCGAGGCCGCGCAGCACGACGTCGCCGCCGCGCCGCAGCACGACCAGGTCGATGTGGCCGTCGCTGTCGATGTCGAGCGGATAGGCACCGGTGACCGCGGTCAGGTCGGTGACCGGCGACGGCGACCGGCGAGAAGCGCAGCGCGCCGCCGACCGGGCTGTCGTTGTGGTACAGCGCCGCCGGCTCGCTCCCGCCGGCGAAGAACAGGTCGTCGCGCCCGTCGTCGTCGCAGTCGAAGGCCGCCACGCCGCCGCCGACGAAGTACTCGAACTCGCCGTCGTAGCGGTGGTCGATGCCGGACGCCGGCGTGTCGTCGACGAAGTGCGGGGCGGCGCCGACGACGCGTCGCTGCCGCCGCACGCCGGCAGCAGAGCCGAGCGCCGAGCCGGCGACGAGCGGCCGCCGAGCGACCAGCATCGGGGTCGCCGGCGCGCGCGACGTCCGCCGGGGCCGGCCGGCTCGTCGGACACAGCGGGGCGGATTGAACCACAGCCGGCCCGGTCGGCCCGGACCGGCAGCGCTGCGACGTCGCAGTCATCGGTGCACGGTGCAGCCGGTTATAGTCCGGACGCCCGCGGATCCGTGAGCGTCTGCGGGCTTCGACAACCTAGGGGGGGAGCACAGATGCGAGTCGGACGGCGTGGCAGCAGCCGGCGTGGGCCTGGCGCTGGTCCTCGCCGCGTGCGGCAGCGACAATGGCAGCTCGTCAGTGCCACGACACGCGCAGGCGGCGCGACGACGACGCGGCAGCGGCGGCGCGGCGCACCGCAGCAGCGGCGCTGCACGACCGCGCAGGCGGCGCGGCTGCATCGTCGGCGTCTCCTGGAACAACTACCAGGAAGAGCGCTGGGCCAAGTTCGACGAGCCGGCGATCAAGGCGGCCATCGAGGCCGGCGGCGGCAGCTACATCTCCAACGACGCCAAGTCGTCGGCCGAGACCCAGGCCAGCAACGTCGAGAACCTGATCTCGCAGGGCGCCAACGTGCTGATCATCCTCGCCCAGGACGGCACGGCCATCAAGCCGTCGGTGGCGAGCGCGATCCAGGCCGGCGTCCCCGTCATCGCCTACGACCGCCTGATCGAGGACCCGAAGGCGCTCTACATCACGTTCGACAACGTCGAGGTCGGCCAGCATGCAGGCCCAGGCGATCTTCGAGCGCCGTGCCGAAGGGCAACTACGTCATCATCAAGGGCAACAAGGCCGACGCCAACGCCGACTTCCTGCGCAGCGGCTACGAGGAGGTCATCGGTGACGCCGTCAAGCCGCGGCGACATCAAGATCGTCGGCGAGACCTACACCGACAACTGGGATCCCGCCAAGGCCCAGACCGAGATGGAGCAGTTCCTGACCGCCGAACAACAACGACGTCCAGGCCGTGCTCTCCGAGAACGACGGCATGGCCGGCGGCGTCGTCGCCGCGCTCGCAGGCGCAGGGCCTCGCCGGCAAGGTGCCCGTGTCCGGCCAGGACGGCGACCAGGCGGCGCTCAACCGCGTCGCCCTCGGCACGCAGACCGTCGACGTCTGGAAGGACGCCCGCCTGCTCGGCAAGGCCGCCGGTGAAGCTGCCATCGCGCTCTGCGCGAACCCGGATGCCGCCGACGGTGCAGGGCACCGCGCCGTTCACGACGCCCGGCGGCAACGAGGTGACGTCGATCCTGCTGACGCCGCAGCCGATCACCAAGGACAACCTCGACGTCGTGATCGACGCCGGCTGGACCACCAAGGAGAACGTCTGCAAGGGCGTGAAGCCGGCTCGGTGGCGGTCTGCCTGACCTCTCACCGACAGTCACGTGCACGTACGACGTGCCCCCCGCCCGAACGCCTCGGGCGGGGGGCACGTCGTACTCGAGCGCCACGACGCAGGGGGGATCGTGATGACCGACGGTGGAGACGCACGCGAGGACGCTGTCGGCGACGACGGCACGCGACGCCCCCGGCCGGCGAGGTCGTGGCGGCGCGAGGCTGGCAGTCGACCGAGATCGACACCCGGCTGCTCGGCATGGTCCTCGCGCTCGCCGCGATCTGGATCGCGTTTCAACATCCTCTCGGGCGGCGACTTCCTCACCGCCCGCAACCTGTGGAACCTCTCGGTGCAGAGCACCTCGATCGCCGATCATGGCGACGGGCATGGTGCTCATCATCGTGTCGCGCAACATCGACCTCTCGGTCGGGTCGCTGCTCGGCTTCCTCGGCTACGCGATGGCCCTGGTCCAGACCGACGGGATCTTCGTCGTTCTTCGGCCTCGACGTCACCGCCACGGCCTGCGAACAAGGCGTACGTCTGGATCATCGCCCTGGCGTTCGGCCTCGCTGCTCGGCGCGCTCGTCGGCGCCGTCCAGGGCTTCATCGTCGCCTACGTCGGGGTGCCCGCGTTCATCGTCACGCTCGGCGGGTTCCTCGTCTGGCGCGGCCTGATCTTCCGCATGGGCGACAAGCAGGGCCAGACGCTCTCCCCGCTCAACGCCACGTTCCAGCTGCTCGGCGGCGGCGCCGAAGGGGCTCGCTCGGCGACTGGCGGAGCTGGCTGCGTCGCGCTCCTCGCCTGCGCCGGCATCGTCGCTCAGCATCGTGCTCGCCCGGCGGCGTCGCCAGCGCTACGAGCTCGCCGTGCGCCCGATGTGGGTCGAGATCGGGCTCGGCTGTCGTCGGCTGCGTGGCCGTGCTCGCCGGCGGTCGGGCTGGTGGCCAACCAGTACATCTCGCCGATCACCGGCAATCCCACCGGGCGTCGCCTACCCGGTCGTCATCCTCATCGTCGTGACGCTGCTGATGACCTACCTCGCCCGACGTCGCCGGTTCGGTCGCTACGTGTACGCCTACGGCGGCAACCCCGAGGCCGCCGAGCTCGGCGGCATCAACACCCGCCGGACCGTCATGTTGACGTTCGTCGCTGATGGGCGTGCTCTGCGCGGTGAGCGCGGCGATCCAGACGGCCCGCCTCAACGCCGCGGTCACGAACCTCGGCGTGCAGAACGAGCTCGACGTCATCGCCGCGGCGGTCATCGGCGGCACGTCGTTCGCCGGTGGCATCGGCACGATCCCCGGCGCCGTGCTCGGCGCGGTCATCATGCAGTCGCTGCGCTCGGGCATGGTGCTGCTGAAGATCGACTCGCCGTCGCAGGACATCGTCGTCGGCGTGGTGCTGGTGACCGCGGTCGCCATCGACTCGACTGCTCCGCCAGGGACGCGCAGTTGGGCACTCGGCGCGCTCATCGTCGGCCTGATCGTCTCGGCGATCATCATCCAGTCCGGCCGGCCCTGAGCCGGAGGAGGTGACGCGACATGACCGACACCGCGACCATCGACACGACCGCCGCGACCGGACGGGCATACCGCTCGTCGAGCTGCGCGACATCCGGGTGTCGTTCGGCGGCGTCCATGCCGTCGACGGCGTCACCGTCGACCTCTACCCCGGTGAGGTCGTCGGCCTCGTCGGCGGCAACGGCGCCGGCAAGTCGACGCTGATGCACACGCTGTCGGGGCGCATCCCGCCGACTCGGGCGAGATCCTGATCAACGGCCAGCCCGTCGTGATCCACAACCCGCGCGATGCCCGCCAGCACGGGGTCGAGGCCATCTACCAGAAGCTGGCGCTGGCCGACAACATCGACGCCGCCGGCAACGTCTTCCTCGGTCGCGAGCTGCACACCCGGTCCGGCTCGCTCGACGACTCGGCGATGGCGTCCGCGACCGCGAAGGTGATGAGGCGTCTCAACCCTCGCTTCAAGAACCTCAGCACCCCGGTGAGGTCGCTCTCGGGCGGCCAGCGCCAGTCGGTGGCCATCGCCCGCGCGGTCCACTTCAACGCCAAGATCCTCATCATGGACGAGCCGACCGCGGCGCTCGGCCCGGCCGAGACCGCGCAGGTGCGCGACCTGATCACGCAGCTCAAGGCCGAGGGCATCGGCATCTTCCTGATCAGCCACGACATCCACGACGTGTTCGACCTCGCCGACCGCATCAGCGTGATGCTGCAGGGCCAGCTCGTCGGCACGGTCAACAAGGACGACGTCACCAAGGACGAGGTGCTCGCGATGATCATCGCCGGCAAGAAGCCGGGCGAGGTCTCCCGGGAGGACATCGCGCAGCTCCACTGACACCCAGCGCTCAGAACGGCGTCTGCTGATGGACCGCGAGCTTCCACTTGCCGTTCTGGCGTGTGTAGGTGCTGTTGAACAGGGCGTGGTATTCGTCGTCCCCCCTGCGGGCGCGCCCCTCGTAGGCGACGACCGCTGCGTCGGGTCCGAGCCATTGCACGAGGCCCGGCAGCAGCTCGAAGCCCGTCCAGCTCGTCGCTCGAAGCGCGTCGAGCGCCCCGCTCCGGCCATTCAGCACCACGCCGCCCGGCAGCAGCATCAGCACCTGCTCCGCGAGCACGCGGCCGTAGAACTGAGCCGCGGCATCCTCGCCCTTGGTCAACGCGGTCCAACCTTGCCGTTCGAGATCGAGGAGGTCGTGGTCGGGAGCCGTGGCCATGCGGGTCTTCTACCCGCTTGTCGCCGCGGCTATGAGGGTCGCGAGCTCGACCACGTGAGCAGCACGCCCTCGCGCGCCACCATGTACGACCCGGGCATGACCCGCAGCCGCCAAGGCACGACCTCGAGGATGCCGAACGCGAGCGCGGTCGGCGAGTCCCAGCCCGGGATGATGCTCGGGTCGTAGCCGACGGGCGCCGGCGCGTTCCTGATTCGGTCCCATCCCTCGGCTCGACTCTCGTCGTCGAGCTTCCACTCCGCGGTGCACTCGGCAAGACACGTGTCGTGGCTGTTCGCCCAGTAGTTGAGCGAGATGAACGGATGCGCGTCGAGGTCAGCGCGCTTCGGAGACAGCGGGCTCGTCGCGATCACTCCGCGGAGAGTCGTGCCATCCCACTCCCACACCGGATGGAGCACACGGCTGCGCGGGCGTCCCGATTGGTCGATCGTCGCGGCCGAGCACCACACGATGTGATGCGCCATCTCGACGAAGGCAGGGGCCACGACCTTCAGCTCGTCCATCGCCCTTTCCTAGCCGCTGAGGCGAGTGAGGAGCTCGTCCAGATCGATGCCCGCAGTCGGGACGCCGGACGATGCCATGCCCTCGCCGAGCCCGTGTGCATCTGCAGCTGCGACGAGGGCCGCCGCCTCGTCGTTGCCGCAGTACGAGTCGAGGAACGCCACGAGCGCGGGCAAGACATGCGCTCCGCCATACACCGTGAAGAAGTCGTCGTCGAAGTCGCCCGGCCCGAGCGCGCACCACGTGTCGGCATGCGCCTGCCAGCCCACGAGCAAGTCGTCGGATGGCGTCGCCTCGACCGCGTCGCCGATCTCAGCCAACAGGATCCCCGGGTCGCGCAGGAAGTCGAAGAAGTCGGCCGGCGCTTGGGCCCCGCCACCGCTCACGATGTTCAGGATCGAGTCCTGGTTCTTGTCGAGCACCTGCTGCTCGGCCTGGAACTGCTGCTGGACGATCTCCATCTTCTTCTGCAGGTCTTGCGGATCAGCGGACGCCGCGGCGTTCGAGCCGCCATCGCATGCCGCGACCGCCGTGACCGCCACCACCCCACACAGCATTCGGGTCCCCACACCCGCCACGCCTTCGTCATGCGGTGGTGCCGACCCCCAACAAGCTGAGCTTCGCGGAGCGAGCCGTGGTGTCGAGCATCGCTGCGTCGTTCGCGATGTTCGCCGCAGCGGGCGACTGCGTGCCCGGCGGCGCCAACGTGACCTGAGTCAGCGTCGCGTGGAGCGTGTTCGCCGCGTTGACGACGGGCACGAGCGCATTGCGCTCGATAGCTGTCGGCCCGCGTTGGTGGATCGTCGAGAGCTGCGCGTTCAGCTGCACGAGACGTCCCTCGGTGCGCGCCGCGATCACCGGGATCGCCGAGGGCTGCGCGGCGGCGAGGTTGATGCCGACGTCGGAGAGCTCGTCGAGCAACGCCGTTGCCTGCTGCTTCCACGCCTGCTTCGCCTTCAGGGAACGTGAACGAGCGACGAAGAAGCGCAACGATGCCGACGACGATCACGACCCCGATCAGGATCAGCAGCCAGTTGTCGCTGTCGTTCGGGCTCGTCGCCGCGGCGGCAGTCGTCGCGGGCGCAGCAGTCGTCGCCGGCGCAGCGGTCGTCGCAGGCGCCGCAGTGGTCGCAGCCTGCGTCGTCGTCGGTGCTTCTGTCGTGGTGGCCGCAGTCGTGGGGGCGGTCGTCGGCGCTGTGGTCGCCGTGGTGGTCGCCGTCGTGTCTTGCGCCCCGGCGACGCCCGCAACGACGCCGAGCGCGGCAACGGCGATCGCCGCGACAAGGAGAACGGATGTCAATCGGGGGCGTGACATCCGCCCGACCGTAATGGGTCAGCCCCGCGCGACGCCGATGCTTGCAAGCAACGCCTCGACTCGTCGCTCGATGTCGTCACGGATCTCTCTGACCCGCTCGATCGGCTGGTCAGCGGGGTCGTCGACTTCCCAGTCCTCGTAGCGCTTGCCCGGGATGAATGGGCACGAGTCGCCACATCCCATCGTCACCACCACATCTGCCTCATCGAGGTCCGCGTCGGACCATCGCTTCGGGACCTCGCTGGTGATGTCGATCCCGACCTCGGCCATCGCCTCGACAGCGCGGGGGTTCACCTCGGCAGCCGGCTCCGAGCCACCCGACAACGCGACCGCTCGGCCGGCCGCCAGATGTTCGAGCCACGCCGACGCCATCTGAGACCGCCCGGCGTTGTGCACGCAGAGGAAGAGCACGCTCGGGACCTCGTCATCGATGACTCCTTCGCGCCGGACGACCAGTGCGGTGACGAGGTACGGACGCAGGAACGCAGCATGGCGACGGCGAGGCGCACCGGCGAGCTGTGCGACGACGAACGCCGGCACGCGACGACGGGCTGATGCCCGCGAAGGTGTCGGTGAGCGAGCGCGCGATCGTCACGGCCGGGTTCGCGAAGCTCGTCGAGCGACGTGAACCAGTAGGCCGCGGCGATGTAGCCGCCGACGGCGAACGGCGCGAACGACGACGCGACCCGTACGCACGACACCGAGGATCACGAGCAGCAGGCCGAACGTCGCGACGACCTCGCCCGAGCCACACGCCGCCGGACGAACGATCGTGGGTGGAGAGCGTCGACCGCAGGCAGGTCGAACATGAGGTTCGCGACGACCACGCCCGACGCAGCCGCCCGACGACCTGCGCGATGACGTACACGACGCGTCTCGCGGTTGTCGAGGTGCCGCCGAGCGAGCGGCTCGGCGAGCGTCACGACCGGGTTGAAGTGCGCGCCTGAGATCGACCCGAAGGCGAGGATGAGCGCGATCAGCCCGGCGCCCGTCGCGATCGAGTTCTCGAGCAGCTGCAACCCGATGTCGTTCGGCGACAGCCGTTGGGCGAAGATGCCCGAGCCGACGACGACCGCGACGAGGAAGCCCGGTGCCGACTGCCTCCGCAGTGGCGCTGCCGAGCGAGGTCGGCAGGCAACTTCAGCAGCAGCGCGCGGCCGACTCCGGCGCTGACGCAGCACAGCGGTCGGCCCAGTCGACCGCGGAGCTGCTGCCGTCATCTCGATGTCCTCGAGCACCGTGTAGATCTCCCACGGCTCGCCGTCGGGCGCGTCGACCCACACCTTGTCCTGCACCGCGTAGCAACACGACGACCTCGTCCTCGGTCGCGGACGCGAGGCCCTCGCCCTCGAGGCGAGCATGCGCGGCAGCGACAGCCTCGGTGCTCGTCGACCTCGACGCCGAGGTGGTTGAGCGTTCCGGGCTGCGCCGTCGCCCTCGATGCAGCACCAGCTTCAACGGAGGGTCCGCGATCGGCGAAGTTGGCGTACCCGGGCCGCACGCTTCGCCGGGTCGGTGCCGAACAGCTTCGAGTAGAAGGCGACGGCCTCGTCGAGGTCGGACACGTTGAGTGCGAGCTGGACTCGTGACATCAGCCTGGCCTCCTGATAGATTCACAACCATCGATACATCGACTGTTGCAAATACATCGACTGATGTCAATGCTCAGGTGACATGGCGACCAGTCCGCGATCGCGTCGGTGCTGCCGCGCCGCTCGCCGCAGCTCGCGAGGCGGAGGACGCTGGCCCGGGGCTTCGCGGCGCTCGCCGACCCGGTACGGCTGCGACTCCTCAGCATGATCGCCACCGCTGACGAGGTCTGCTCGTGCAACTTGGTCGAGCCGTTGGGAAAGGCCCAGCCGACGATCAGCCATCACACGAAAGCGCTCAGCGACGCCGGGCTCATCGTCGGTGAGAAGCGCGGGCGCTGGGTCTATTGGCGCGCCCGTGCCCGAGCGGCTCGACGCACTCCGCGCAGCGCTCGCGGGCTAAGCGACCTCGGGAGCGACCTCAGCCGCGACCTCGGGAGTGGGCGCGGGCACGCCCTCCTCGTAGGTCTCGTCGCGCAAGATCGCGTCGGCGGCGCGGCGCAGCCTGAACGCGTCGAGGGGCTTGATGAGCCACCCGTCCGCGTGAGAGCGCTGCGCCAAGAACACATCGGCAGCGCGGTCGAGGAGCATCAGCACACCGACGTCGGGCAGCCGATCGGCTCCCGACTCGAGCCGGATGTCCATGCACACGGCCATGCCACCCATGTTCCCGATCTGCAGATCGAGGACGACGAGGTCGGCGGGCTCGACCTTCAGCGCGGGGACCACGTCCTTGCCGGCGCGCACCCAGCGGATCGTCGTGTCGCTCCCGCCGAGCGCCGCCTGCACCTCGCCGAGGATCCAGTCGGCATCGGTCGCAACGAGGATCACGGGCACGGAGCGAGGCTACCGAAAGAGGTGCGCGCCGATCGCATCCAGACCGCCGAGGTCGTGCACATCGCTTTCGAGGAACGGCACGCGCACGACCGGCGCAGGTTCGACACGCGCGGCGAGACCGGCGAGATGATCCTCCTCGCGCGCGGCGACGAGCTCGAAGTCGGCGAGGTTCGCGAACAGCTCGCCGAGATCGGTACCCGCCAGCGTGCGAGCGCGTTCACGCGTCGCCTCTGCCAGTCCGGTGCCGAACCGCGGATGCATCCGATTCACCACGAGGGCTGCGACCGAGATGCCGCCTTCTGCCAACCGGTCCGCGAAGTACGACGCCTCCTCGACGGTGTCACCGCGCGGTGACGCCACGAGCACGAACGACGTCTCACGAGCGGCGAGCAGCTCGAGCACCCGCTCCGCGCGATCGCGGAAGCCGGCTTCCATCCCGTCGAAAGCCTGGAAGAACGCGATCGCGTCGTCGATCACGTCGCCTCCGACGACCTTCGAGACCGTGCGGAGGAAGGCCTGCGCGGCGACGTTCACGGCCTTGACATAGGCGCGACCGGGCGTCATGAGGATGCGGTAGAGACGATGGTCGAGGAAGCGCGTGAGCCGTCGCGGCGCGTCGAGGAAGTCGAGGGCGTTGCGCGTGGGAGGCGTGTCGACCACGACGAGGTCGAAGTGCGACTCTTCGTGCAGCTCGTAGAGCTTCTCCATGGCCATGTACTCCTGCGTGCCCGACAGCCGGCCGGAGATGTTGCGGTAGAAGCGGTTGCCGTAGATCCGCTGAGCCTGCGCCGGGATCTGATGCGTTGCGCGCCACCAGCTCGTCGAAGGTCGTCTTCGTGTCGAGCATCATCGCCCACAGCTGCCCCGACCAGTCACCTTCGATCTCGGACGGCGTGTTCGTGAGTCCTTCGAGACCCAGCGCGTCGGCGAGGCGCTTCGCAGGGTCGATCGTCACGACGACACAGCGTCGACCCCTCTGCGCGCCGTGCAACGCGATCGACGCCGCTGTCGTGGTCTTCCCGACGCCTCCAGTGCCGCAGCACAGCACGATCGAGCTGCCCGCGACGATCTCCTCGAGCGTCATGTCGGCAGCGCGTCGAGACCCGCGATGCCCTCGAGCACCGCGTCGCCGAGCACATGGACGTCGTCGTGCTTGAGGTCGGTCTTGAACAGAAACGGGAGGTGGATCTGCGGAAGCGGGAGACGCTCGGAGAGCCGAGCCAGCTGCTCGTTCTGCAGCGAGACACGCGCGGCGCGAAACATGGCCGCGGCGTGCAGCGCATCTGCCTCGCCCGGCATGAGCGCGACGCCGGCCGCTTCGGCGGCCGCTTCGGGGTCGACGTCCATGCCGGCGCGCTCCGGGTAGAGGCCGTTGACGATCACGGGACCGAGGCTGATGCCGACGCGATCCTCGAGTGAGTACGCGGTGTCGACGAGCTCGTTGACCGGTGTCTCCTCAGGCAGAGTGACGAGCACCACCGAGCAACGTTCCGGATCGTTCAGCATCTCCATCACATCGCGCGCTTGGGTGTTGATGGGCCCGACGGTGACCGCGTCGAGCAGGCCCGCGCGCCGACTCGAGGAACGTGATCGCGTGGCCTGCCGCGGGCGCATCGAGCAGGATCACGTCGACGGCGCCACCCCGCTCGAGCTGCTTCACCTTCCCGAGCACGAGGATGTCTTCGATCCCGGGGGCGGCGGTCGCCACGACGTCGAGGGCACCTCCGCGTACGAGACGGTTCGAAAGCCGTCGCATTCCGTGGTCGACGAGGTACTCGAGCAGCGCGTCGGTCGGCGTGATCGCTCGGGCCTGCACGGTTCCGGACCCGGCACCCTCGAGCACCGTGGCCTCGTCGTAGTGCAGCGCGCCGAGGCCGAACAGCCGGGCGAGGCCGCTCTTGCCCTCGACTTCCACCACGAGCACACGCAGGCCAGACTTGGCTGCTGCGACCGCGAGCGCTGCGGTCACCGTGGTTTTGCCCACGCCGCCCTTCCCGGCCACGATGACCAACCGGGACGTGGCGAAGAACGCCAGCGGATCCAACCATCCCCCTTCGGAGGCTCGGTTGCGCAGACTATCCAGGGTGTGCGCCGCCCTCGGCGCCCTCGTGGCCGCGAGCGCCCTCTTCGTCGCGCATCCGGCCAGCGCGCAGGATGCCCCGAAGGTTCCGCCGATCAACGTGATCGAAGTCACCGGGTTGCTCGACCCCGTCCAGGCCGACTTCATCGAGAAGGCGATCGACCGCGCTGAGAGCCAGCACGTCCAGGCGCTCGTCATCCAGCTCAACAGCAAGAAGGCCGTGATCGACGACGACCAGATGGCCGCCCTGCTCGACGACGTCGCGGCGTCGAAGGTGCCGATCGCGATCTGGGTCGGGCCGAGCGGTGCCCGCGCCTACCAAGGCAGCGGACAGCTCCTGCTGGTTGCGGGCGTGACCGGCATCTCGCCCGGCAGTCGCGTCGGCAACTTCGGCGACCCGCTCGATGCCACCGCGCTCACCGTGAGTGACAAGGCGACGATCGACAAGTGGTGCTGCTCGTCGCTCGGCGCAGCCGAGGCGGTCGACGCAGGCGTCATCGACCTCAACTCCCCCGTGCTCGGCCAGTTCATCGTCGGGCTCGATGGCCTGGACGTGAACGGCACGACCCTGCACACCGCGCAGATCGTGCAAGGCGCGAATGGCCCTCGCAGCCAGCCGATCGCGCAGGTGAGGTTCTCGAAGCTCGACCTGCTGCCTCGCCTGCTGCACACCGTCGCGAGCCCGCCGGTCGCGTACCTGATGTTGACGATCGGGCTCGTGCTGCTCGTGTTCGAGTTCTACGTCGCGGGCGTCGGCATCGCGGGCGGCGTGGGAGCGCTCTTCCTGGTGCTCAGCGCGTACGGGCTCAACGTGCTGCCCACTCGACCCGCCGCCGCCGCACTCATCCTCTTCTCGATGCTCGCGTTCGCCATCGACGTGCAGACCGGCGTGCCCCGCGTCTGGACAGGCGTGGGCACCGCCGCGTTCACCGGCGGCAGCCTCCTCCTCTACGACGGCCTGTCGCTCTCGTGGATCACGTTGCTGTTCGCGATAGCCGGAGTGCTCCTCGCGATGCTCGCCGGGATGCCGACCATGATCCGCACGAGGTTCGCCACGCCCACCATCGGCCGCGAGTGGATGATCGGCGAGATGGGCACCGCGGTGGTCGACGTCGACCCTGATGGAGTGGTGCGAGTGCGCGACGCGCAGTGGCGCGCCCGCACGAACCGTGCGACGCCGATCAAGGCCGGCGACGCGATCCGTGTGGTGGAGGTCGACGGCCCGATGCTCGAGGTCGAGCCCGAGGCGGGCGGCGCGCGCGACTACCGCGAGCAGCGCGAGCGCCGAAAAGGGGCCGAATCCACCGAGGAGGCTCGTAATGAAGCGCCTTCCGACCGGGCCTGACCTGCACGAGTTCGCGCGAGTATTCACAGAATTCGCGAAAGTTCACCGTTGAAAGGCCGCGAGCAGCGGTTGTACGGTCGGCCTCCTGACAAGGGGGTACACGGTCGTGACCGCTCAGCGCAACGAGGAGGCCTGGCAGGCCAAGGCGGCGTGTCGCGGGCCCCAGGCCGTCGTCTTCTTCCCGCCATCCCAGTTCGAGCGCAAGGAAGAGAAGGCTGAACGTGAGGAACGGGCCAAGGCGATCTGCGCGCAGTGCCACGTGCGCGAGCCCTGCCTGTCCTACGCGCTCCGGATCCGTGAGCAGCACGGCATCTGGGGCGGGCTGAACGAGCTCGAGCGCAAGCAGCTCCTCGCTCACCGCGGCTGATCGCACCTTCCTGACGCTTCCTGACACAGGTTCGCAACACTCGCTCAGCATGCTGAGTGACGTCCGCTGGGTATGGTGTCGCTGGTGGCCAGCGTCCGCGACGCCTCGGCCGAGGGCGGCGAGGGCCCCGAGCTGGGCTTGGCCGCACCTCTCGATCCCGCGACGAGCGAACGCGCACCTGTGGTCTGGAAGCGCACGTGGGTCGACGAGCGTCCCGCGATGTACGGAGTGGCCGGTGAGGGACTCCCCGTGGTCATCCTCCACGGCTGGGGCCTCGCCCATCACGCGTACAAGGGAGCGATCCAGCGGCTCGTCGCGCAGGGCTGCCGCGTGTACGCACCCGCGCAGCCCGGATTCGGCGGCACGGCCGAGCTCCCCAAGCGCGAGTTCTCGCTCGCCGGCTATGCGCGGTGGGTCGAGCGGTTCCTCGAGGCCGTGCACATCGACGAGCCGGTCTTCCTGATCGGGCATTCGTTCGGTGGCGGCGTCGCGATCCGGTTCGCGTACGACTACCCGGAGCGCGTGCGCTCGCTCGTGCTCGTGAACTCGATCGGCGGGTCCGCGTGGAAGGCGGGCTCGAAGCTCAAGTCACTCGCGGACCGTCCCCTGTGGGACTGGGGGCTGCACTTCCCGAGCGACATGTGGCCGATCCCGCAGGCCACGAAGGTCATCCCGATCATGCTCGAAGATGCGCTGCCGAACCTGCTGCGCAACCCTCGAGCGCTGCTCAAGGTGGGGTTCCTCGCACGGCGCGTCGACCTCACCTACGAGCTCGAGGCGCTGAAGCGGCGTGAGCTCCCGGTCGTCGTGCTGTGGGGCACCCGCGACGGCATCATCCCGAGAGAGTCGTTCGACGCTCTCTGTGCTGCGGTCGGCGCTGAGGGTCAGGTCGTCGACGGATCGCACTCCTGGCTGCTCGCGGATCCCGACGGCTTCGGCGAGGTCATCACGAACGCAGTCGAGGTCGCGCGAGTCGCGCGAGAGCTCGAGACCGCTGCGCCTCCGCGCCGAGCCGGCTTCCTCGGCAAGGACCGCAAGCGGGTGCGCACGCTGCGCACCGTGGTCGCCGCCAAGCCTTCGGACGAGACCTAGCAGCTAGCGCGACTCGGGTACGTCGGGCACCCGCGGCCCGGCGATGCGAAGGTCGTCCCGCCGCCGCGTCACTCCCCGCGCGTCGAGCTCCGCGATCAGTGGCATCGCGTACTTGCGCGACGTGTCGAGGGCCTCGCGGATCTGCGACACGGTGATGCCGTCGGGATGCTCGCGCAGCAGTGCTGCCACGCTGCCGGCCGCCGCGTCGATCGCGTCGGCTGCGAACCAGATCCCGTCACGTTCCACGACGAGCCCCCGGCGCACGAGCTCGCGTAGCTCGCCCCGATCGACCGTCGTGGGCGCGGGCGGCGCGAACGGGGCGCGACGGAGGTCGTCGAGGTAGGGGTGATCCGCAAGAGGGTCGGCCGCGGCGAGAGGTCGAGCTCTGCCCCCTTCCACCGTGACGTCGTCGAGGTGAGCGAGAGCCTCGCGCTGGAAGTCGTCGAGAGTCGCGACGTCGAGACCGAGCGGCCCCGCCGACGCGATCGCGTGCGCCACCGCCTCGCCGATCGCGTCGATGCGCTCGACAGCCGCGATCCACCGCCCGAAGTTCGGGTCGCGGTGCTCTCCCGTGAGCGCCTCGAGGTCGGTCGGGAGCATCGGTCCGCGCTCGGCGATCAGGCGATCGACCGAGCGATCGGGACGGGCCTTGCTCACGGTGCGCACCGGCGCGAGCTCGACGATCTCGCCGCCGCCGACGGTCTCGGCCCGACCGGACTCGCGGAGCACGAACCGGTCGCCCGGGAGCAGCGGCAGCGCGGACGGGATCCTGATCCGCACCCATCCCGAAGCTCCGGCTGCGATCGCGTCACGCACCGATCACGCGCAGCTGCGCCGGGTGCTCGCCGGAACCGATCGACACCGTGTACGCACCGCGACGCGAGACGTCGTGCACGAGCGAGCCGAGCGTCCGGAGCTCGGCGTCGAACACCCTCGCGGGTCGCCAACGCGATGGCTGGACGACCGCATCACCGCGTGAGATCGCGTCGTGATCCACGCCGGCGAGGTTGACCGCGACTCGGTTGCCGGGCTCGATCCGCTCGACGCCGCGGTTGAACGTCTGGAGCGCACGAACGCGCGCTTGACGATGGCCCGGCTCGACGACGACCTCGTCCCCGACTTCGAGCGCGCCGCCCGTGAGCGTGCCAGTCACGACCGTGCCCGCTCCCTTCGCCGCGAACACGCGGTCGATCCACAACCGGGGACGCGACGCGGTCTTCTGATGCGGGCGTGCTCAGCACGAGACGGTCGAGGGCGGCGCGCAGCTCGTCGACGCCGACGTCGAGCGGGGCGGCCGTGCCCACGACCTCAGCGCCGGCGAGGAACGTTCCGGCCACGCGCTCAGCGAGGTCGAGCTTCACGAGCTCGAGGTGGTCGGGGTCGACGAGGTCGGTCTGGGTCAGCGCGATCACCCCGTGCGCGATGCCGAGCAGCTCGAGGATGCGCAGATGCTCCTCGCTCTGCGGCTTCCATCCTTCCGTCGCCGCGACGACGAAGAGGCACGCATCGACCGAACCGACTCCCGCGAGCATGTTCTTGATGAAGCGGACGTGGCCGGGCACGTCCACGAACGCGATGTGCGCGCCGGAAGGCAGCGCGGTCCACGCGAAGCCGAGGTCGATCGTGAGCCCGCGCCGCTTCTCCTCCTCGAATCGGTCTGGGTCGGTGCCGGTCAGCGCGAGGACGAGCGTGGACTTGCCGTGGTCGACGTGGCCGGCAGTCGCGATGACGCGGGTCGGCGGTGTGGCGTCGATCAAGCCAGCGCTCGGAGTGCAGATGCGAGCGCGGCATCGTGCATCGGATCGACGGTGCGCAGGTCGCAGATCGTGGCGTCGTCGTGCACGCGGGCGATGATCGGGAGCGGCATCGTGGCGCGCAGCGCCGTCGTGTGATCGCCTGGGACCGCGAGGCCGACCGACGGGATCTCGGTGCCGGGAAGCGAGCCCGCGCCCGCGACGGCCTGCGTCTCGACGACCTTGCCGGCGTCGATCGCCTCGGCTCGGGCTCTGAGCTCGCCGACGGGGACCGTCGCCATGCGCCAGAACGGGATCGCGTCGCCGTCACGGCTGAGGTACGCGAGCGCGGTCGCTTGCAGGGCTGCGAGGGTGAGCCCACCGGCTCTGAGCGCGCGGGCGAGAGGGTGGCGTGCGCACGCGTCGACGACGTCGCGGCGACCGGCGATGATGCCCGCCTGCGGTCCGCCGAGGAGCTTGTCGCCCGAGAACGTGACCGCTGCCGCGCCCGCCTCGAGCGTCTGACGTGCCGCGCGCTCGCCTCTCACCCATTCAGGAGGGCCACCCTTCAGCCACGGACACGCAGCGTCGAGCAGCCCCGAGCCGATGTCGACGACGACCGGCACATCCAGCGTCGCCAGCTCGGCCACCTCGACTCCCTCGGTGAACCCTTCGATTCGGTAGTTCGACGGGTGCACCTTCAGCACGAGCGCCACATCGGTGTCTCCGCGAGCGAGCGCGCTCGAGTAGTCGGCGAGGCGCGTTCGGTTCGTCGTCCCGACGTCGACGAGGCGAGCACCCGACTCGGCCATGACCTCTGGCACGCGGAACCCTCCACCGATCTCGACCGCTTCTCCACGCGAGACGAGGACATCGCGACCACGCGCCACCGCGGCGAGGACGAGGAGCACGGCAGAGGCGCCGTTGTTCACGATCATCGCGGCCTCGGCGCCGCACGCGCGAGCGATGAGCGTGGCTGCGTGCGCGTGGCGTGAGCCGCGACGTCCGGAGTCGAGGTCGAGCTCGAGGTTCGAATAGCCGGCGTCCTGCTGCCACGCGACGGGAGCGCGCCCGAGGTTCGTGTGGAGGAGCACGCCGGTCGCGTTGATCACCGGCTGCAGCAACGCATGAGCAGTCGCCTCGGCACGCGCTCTCGCGGAGTCGGGATCGTTCGCCGCGACCGCGGCGCGAGCGGCGTCGACGAGCAGCGGCTGCGGCAGCGCGACGTCAGCGATCGAGCGAGCCAACGCGTCGATCGACGGAGGCCGTTGCGCTGGTCGGTCGGGCACGCCGCCGAGCATAGGAACGATGCCCCGCCGATAGGGTGGTCCGGGTGTTCTTGGCCCTCCTGATCGCGGTCCCGATCATCGAGATCGGCGTCGCGATATGGGTCGCCAGCGCGATCGGTTGGTGGAACACGATCGGCCTGCTCGTCCTCTTGTCGATCATCGGGGTCTGGGTCGTGAAGCGGCAGGGCCTCGGCATCATGGCGACGCTGCAGCGGTCCGCGCGAGGAGCGCGAGGTGCCGACGAAGGAGCTCATGGACCGCTTCTTGAAGGCGGTCGGCGGCGTGCTCCTCGTGATCCCCGGCTTCGTCACGGCGGCCATCGGGTTGCTGCTCTTCCTGCCTCCGGTGCGTTCGCTGATCAGGGGCGCGGCGAGCAAGCGCGTGCAGACGACGATGACGACCGGGCGATGGGCATATGGCACTGTTCGCGACGTGACATCGCGTGAAGTCCGACCCGACGCAGCGCAGCCTCCTCCGTCGACGCCCCCGTCGGGCCCTCCTCCCGAGATCGAGAACCGCTGATGGTCGAGGTCCGCGATGCGGCAACCGTGATGCTCGTGCGCGACGGCGACGCCGGCATGGAAGTCCTCATGCTGATGCGCAACCTCAACTCCGACTTCGTCGGAGGCGCGTACGTGTTCCCGGGCGGCGCGGTCGACCCCCACGACCGTCACGAGGACCTCTCGCCCTACTGCTTCGGACGGAACGACGCGGAAGCGAGCGAACGGCTCGGCATCGAGAGCGGCGGCCTCGCGTTCTGGGTCGCGGCGGTGCGCGAGTGCTTCGAAGAGGCCGGCATCCTGCTCGCCTACAACGCCGAGGGTGAGATGGTGCGGCTCGACGACCCTGCGGTCGAGGCGCGGTTCGTCTCCCATCGGGCAGCGATCGACAAGAAGGAGCGGCGGCTCATCGAGGTGTGCGACGACGAAGCGCTCAAGCTCGCCGTCGACCGCATCCACTACTTCAGCCACTGGATCACTCCCGAGGGTCCCCCCCGTCGCTACGACACCCGGTTCTTCGTCGCCCGCGCGCCCGACAAGCAGGTCGCGCTGCACGACGACCGCGAGACGGTTGCGAACACGTGGATCCGGCCCCAGGACGCGCTCGACGCGCACGAGCGCGGCGAGTTCGAGATCATCTTCCCGACGATCAAGAACCTGAGCGCGATCGCACGCTTCGACGATGCGGACGAGCTCGTCGCAGTCGCTGCAACGGCGGTCACGGTGCCGACCGTGGTGCCGCGCATCGTGCAGAGAAGGCGAGCAGATGCGGATCCTGCTCCCGGGCGACCCGGGGTACTGATGTCCGACCCGGTCGCGGACTACGTCGCCGCGATCCCCTCCGAGCACCGACCGCTGTTCGATCGCGTCGAGCGGCTGATCCGTTCGGTCGCGCCCGACGCGAGCGTGCGCATCTCCTACGGCATCCCGACTTACGAGGTGGGGAAGAAGCGCCTGTACGTCGGCACGTGGAAGCACGGTGTGTCGCTGTACGGCTGGGGCGCCGGCGGAAGTGGCGGGTTCGTCGAGCGCCATCCCGAGCTGAAGACGGGCAAAGGAACGATCCAGCTCACCGAGGACTCGGCCGCGGCGCTGCCAGACGACGAGCTGCTGACCTTGGTGCGCGCCGTCCTCGGCTGAACTTAATGTCACACCCCCTGTTTAGAGTGATGGCACAGGCTTCGTAGCCCGCCTCGAGTGGCTTCTCCCGACCGGTCGACCGCGGAGTTGGCAGGTGTCGGAGTTCGTAGGTGTGGGTGAGGTCTGCGACGCAGCTGCAGCAGTGCGGCTCGTTGCGGCTCGGCTCGATCCAGATCTGCTGATGGCGAACGAGTGCGAACGCGCGCTCCACGACGCCGCGGCGATCGAATCGATGGGCGCCACGATGAAGATGCTGTTGGCGGCGCGCCTCGCACAGACCGATGCCTACAAGGCCACGTCGTCCGTGTCGCCTGAAGCTCACATCGCCGGGCTGGTCGGCGGCAGCCCCGCTTCGGTCCGCAGCCTCATCGAGACGGCAAAGCAGCTCGGCGGGTTGACGGCAACCGCGAGCGCGGCTCGGACGGGTTCGCTCTCGACCACGCAGGTGCAGGCGATCGCGAGTGCGGCGACGGCCGATCCGACCGCCGAGCACGAGCTCATCGACGACGCCGCCCGGCTGTCGCTGGGCCAGCTCCGTGACAAATGCGCCAAGGTGATCGCCGATGCCGATCCTGATCCCGAGGGGCGGCATGCTCGGCTGCGAAGGCAGCGTCGGGGCCGTCGGTACTCGACGCCCGACGGCTTCCATCACCTCCACCTGCAGTCGACCCCCGAAGACCTCGCCGATGTCGACGTGACGCTCAACGCCATCGTCGACGAGCTGTTCAAGGCTGCCCGAGCGCGAAGGGGGAGCGCGAGCCGCGCGACGCCTACCTCGCCGATGCGGTCGTCGAGATGGCCCGCCGAGCGCGTGGAGTGCACGCTGGCCGCGGCAAGCGCCTCGCCGACGTACACCGCCGTGATCCGCGCCGACCTCACTGCTCTCGTGCGGGGACGCGTCGGCGAGGGAGAGGTGTGCGAGATCGCGGGGATCGGCCCTGTGCCGGTCGCGGTCGTGCGCAAGCTGCTCGGCGAGGCGGTGCTGAAGCTGGTGCTCACGCACGGGGTCGACGTGCGCAACGTGACCAGCCTCGGCCGCGGGCCGACGGCTGCACAGAAGGTTGCGCTTGCTCTGGGAGCAGCCGACGTGCTCGGTCGAGCGGTGCGGGCGGCGGGCACGCCTCGAGGCCGACCACACGCACCGGTGCCGGATACGCGAAGACGAGGCACACGCGCCTCGACGAGCTCGATCGCCTGTGCGACCAGCACCACGACAAGAAGACCTACGACGGCTGGGGCCTGGTGCCGGGGACCGGCGTCAGACCGATGGTGCCACCAGAGCATCCCGCGACACCCGAAGCACTGCACTTCCCCTCCCACGCGAGCCAAAGGGAGACAGCCATGAAAACGTACGACGACGCGCGCTTCGACGACTTCGACGATGACGAGGTCGCGCCCGACATCAACGACCATCGGTTCCGCGCACCCGACGATGTCCGGGAATGGGTCCGGCGCGACTTGCTGATGTCGTGCAAGGCCTACAACGAGGTCTGGCTCCTCGACGGCGACGGCGCCTACGTCGGGTGCTAGACCAGTCGATCGGTGGTGCGACTTCGCGACCTCGCTGCCGACCCCTCGAAGCTGCTCGCCGCGACTCGGCTCGCCCTTGCCGAGGTCGCGCACCCGCACTGGCTGGTGTTCGAGAACCGCGAAGGATCCGACGGCGATCCACGACCGACCGAGGCCGATGTCCAGGCGTTCCTGAAGCTGCGCGAAGCACTCGGAGCCGACGCCACCGTCGTCGATGCGGTGATCCTCGGCGAGCGGCAGCTCTGGTCATTGCACGACGTGCTCGCTCCCGGGAGAGCCCTATGCGCTGCGGGCCAGCGTTACGTAGACGGCGCCGGCTCCTTCGGGCCCAGGGCCTTCTCGACCTGCTCGAGCAGGCGGGCGCTGCAGCCGGCCATCTGCACGGGCGGCACGGTGTGATCGACGATGCGGTGCGCGATCGCGCGGAAGGCGTCGGCCGCGGGGCCTTCACCGTGGAGTGCGACCGGATCGCCCGAATCGCCACCCGCGGCGACGCTCGGCTCGAGGGGGATCTGGCCGATCAGCTCGGCACCGATCTCGTCGGCGAGGGTCTGGCCGCCACCGGAGCCGAAGAGGGCGTAGGTCTCACCGTGATCGCAGGTGAACGAGCTCATGTTCTCGATCACGCCTGCGACGCGGAGGAACGATCGCCTCGCCATGTCTGCGGCCCGGATCGCGACCTTCTGCGCGCTCACGGCGGGGGTCGTGATGATGATGAGGTCGGTGCGCGGCATCATCCGCGCCAGACCCATCTGCACGTCACCCGTGCCCGGCGGCATGTCGATGAGGAGATAGTCGAGGTGGCCCCACTGCACGTCGCGGAGGAACTGCTCGACCGCCTTCGTGAGCATGAGGCCGCGCCACATCAACGCGGTGCCTTCGTCGTCGACCAGGTTGCCGGTCGACACGACCTTGACGATGCCGTCGCCGATGCGGCGTTCGTTCGGGAGGATCTTCCCCGAGCCGTCGTCGCCACGGACGCCTTCGAGCCGGCCCGACATGCCCAGCATGCGCGGCACCGAGAAGCCCCAGATGTCCGCGTCGAGCACGCCGACGGTGAAGCCCATCGCCGCGATCGCGGTTGCGAGGTTCACCGTGACCGAGCTCTTGCCGACGCCGCCTTTGCCCGACGCGATCGCCAGGACGCGGGTCGTGGCGGGGATCTGGGTGTCAGGGGCGTTCTCGCGCGCGTTCCAGCGCGCCTTGAGCATGACCTCGGACCGCTCCTCGCTCGTCATCTCGCCCCACTCGATGCGCACGTCGCGCACACCCGGGTGGGTCGCGATGCGCGTCTCGATGTCGGCCTTGATCTGGGCACGGAGGGGGCAGCCGCCGATGGTGAGCTTGACCTGGATGGTCACGACCGCGCCGTCCGGGCCGGGCTCGACTGACACCGACGGGATCATCCCCAGGTCGACGACGTTGCCGCCGAGCTCGGGGTCCATGACGCCGCGGAGCAGCCCAAAGATCTCCTCGACGGGGGGAGCGGTGGTCGGCGCGGCGGGCATCACGAACGATTTTACCGGTCTTCGCCGTGTAATCTTGAGGCGTGACCGACAGCCGGTTGCCGATCCTCAAGGCGCTCGGCGACAACACCCGCTACGCGATCTACCTCGAGCTCGCCCGCTCCCCGCGGCCGCTGTCCACGTCCGACATCGCCGAGTCGCTGGCGCTGCACCCGAACACCGTCCGGCCTCACCTCGAGCGGATGCGCGATGTCGGTCTGCTCGATGTGCGCACGGACGGCACGGGCGGGGTCGGCCGGCCGCAGCACCTCTACGCTCTGGCCGCTGATGCCCCATCGCTGGGGCTCGAGCCCCCGACCTACCCGCTCCTCGCTCGGATGCTCCTCGAGACGGCCGCAGCGGCTGGCGTCGCTCCTGACGAGGCTGCCGAGATCGGGCGGGCCCAGGGCCGAGCCAACAGCGCCCGCTATGCCGACGCTCCGTCGTGCCTCGAGGCCCTCGTCCGCGAGCTCGACGTGCTGGGGTTCGACCCGGCGGTCGATGGGTCGGACGACGGCGAGATCGCGGTCATCGGCTTCGCCCACTGCCCGTTCCGCGAGCTGGCCGAGGCCCATCCAGAGCTGGTCTGTGCCCTCCATCGGGGCATGGTCGAAGGTTTCGTCGAGCAGACCGGCGAGGCGGCCGTCGACGACTTCCACACCCTCGGCCACCGCGAACCCTGTCAAGTCACCATCTCCAGCCGATAGGATTTTCCCTGTGATCACGCTCACCGATTCCGCCGCCAGCAAAGTCCGCGAGCTCATCGACGCTGAGGGCGATCCGTCGCTCGCACTGCGCGTCGCGGTGCGGCCGGGTGGCTGCTCGGGGTTCTCGTACGAGATGTTCTTCGACACCGACGTCGCGCAGGACGATCAGCTGGCCGACTTCTCGGGTGTGAAGGTGATCGTTGATCCGTCGAGTGCGCAGCTGCTCACCGGCGCGACGCTCGACTACAAGGACGGCCTGCAGCAGGCGGGGTTCGCGATCGACAACCCCAACGCCACCCGCACGTGCGGGTGCGGCCAGTCGTTCAGCTAGTCCCGTTCAGCTAGTCCCGTTCAGCTGACCAGCGCGTTCAGCGCGTCGCGGAGCTCGTTCGTGTCGAAGATGCTGTCGAGCCGCGTCTGGATCACGCCGTCGGCGCCCGCGAGGTAGAGCACGGGCTCGAACGTGAGGTGGTAGTCCTGCACCGCCTGCGTGGTGTTCTTCAGCGACGAGTCGGTGTACACCTCTGCGTGCACCATCTGCACCTTGTCGCCGAACTCTGACTGCTGACCGAGCAGCACGTCGAGGACCGGGCCACACGCTGCGGTCTGACAGTACGCAGGAGTCGCGACGAGGAACGCGACCGGCTTCGCCGCTTTCAACGCGTCGGTCAGCGTCTCCTG
The DNA here is from genome assembly GCA_963726495.1 of uncultured Acidimicrobiales bacterium. GTDB lineage: Bacteria > Actinomycetota > Acidimicrobiia > Acidimicrobiales > DATKAS01 > DATKAS01. Next base: position 245,005 of record CAVSCP010000010.1, on the reverse strand, counting down.
GTGAAGGTCGCACGCGGGCTGGCGCGTGCAGATCGGCGTGACGCCCTTCGGGTCGGCGGTAGTCGGCGTCACGACCGGCACCATCTGGTCGCCGGGCTGCGGGATCGAGACCTTCGAGGCATCGAGGATCGAGAACGCGGTGTTCACCTGCACCCCGTCGACTGTGCCGACGAGCGAGTACGTGCCGGGCTCGGTGATGTTCATGATGAACGGGTAGTACGGCCGCGGCAGGTCTTGCGCGTGACGATCGACCGTGAGCGGCGCGCCCACTGGCTTGCCGTCCTCAGTCACGATCTGCGCGGTGAACGTCGCCGGGGTGTCGATGAGGAGCAGCCCGTCCGCGTCGGCGAGACCGACCGGGAGGCGCTGAGGCTTGCCCACCGCCAGGATCCCGTCCGCGGCGAAGCGCACGAGCACGCGGTTCGGGCGGTTCGCATCACCCGTGCCCGACGGCGAGCTTCCGGACGCAGCCGCGTCGGCGGTCGGGATGCTCGATGCGCTGTCGTCGCCGCCGCACGCCGCGAGGACGACACCCGCGCCGACAGCGCCCGCGGTGACGAGGAAGGTCCGCCGGGAGAGGGAGGCCACTGACCGAACCTATCCTCGCGGCCGTGACCGTTGGGATCGCGCTGCGTGTCAACGGTGAGCCGGTGACCGTGCGCGACGAAGCCGGATCGTTGCTCGACCTCTTGCGCGACCAGCTCGGCATCACGTCTGCAAAGGACGGGTGCAGCCCCCAGGGGCAGTGCGGATGCTGCACGGTGTGGATCGACGGAGCGCCCCGCGTCGCGTGCGTCACGCCGGTCGCGCGGCTCGCGGGACGCGACGTGACGACGCTCGAAGGCCTCGACGACGCGACGCGTGCGCGATGGGTCGACGCGTTCACCGCGACCGGCGCGAGCCAGTGCGGCTTCTGCACCCCCGGCATCATCATGCGGCTGAGCGCACTCGATCGACACGACGAGGCGACCGTCGGACGCGCGCTGCTCGCCCACCTCTGTCGATGCACCGGCTGGCGCACGATCTTCGAAGCCGCCGCAGCGACCGTCCCCGAGCGGTCGCGTGATTGGGAGCCGCGCGGCACGGCGGGCGTCGATCGAAGGTGGCACCCACCAGCGTGTGGGCACCGATGTCGCCGCGGGAGCGGGACGATTCGCCGACGATTCGGCGCCGAGGGACGCGCTGTGCGCGGCGCCGCTGCCGGCGGGCGACGGGTGGGCGACGGGCGCGACCGTGCGCGAGGCGCGTGCCGCGTCGGGCAAGCGCCAAGGGCGACGGACGACGGCGAGCCTCGGTTGGCCGATAGCAGTGCCCGAGGGCGACTGGGCGCTGACGCTGCGCACCACGTGGGTCGAGCCCGCATACCTCGAGACCGACGCGTCGTGGGCACGCCCCGACGAGGAGGGGGCAGATCCGCTCGGGAACGGTGGTGCTTTCGGCGGGAAGGTCGCGACCCCCGTGGTCGCGGCTGCCGCGACGTTGGCGAGCGAGCAGCAACGCCCGGTGCGCGCGCTCTGGTCGCGTGAAGACGCCGTGCGCTGGGGACCGAAGCGCCCGCCGATGGCGATCGGCGTGCGTGCGGACGGAACCGGCGTCGCTCGTGTCAGGCGCACACCCGGCGTCGCGGCCGCCATCCACTCGGTCGCGCCGCAGTGGACCATCGAGGAGGTCGACGTCCCCGGACCCCCGACGTCGGTCGCGCTGCGCGCCGCGGGCTGGGCGGAGGCCGCGGTGGTCCTCGCTGCGCTGTCGGGTCGGGCCGAAGTCGAGTCACCGGCGGGAGCACGAGCAAGGGCAGAAGTGGACGATCACGCGGTGCGCGTGTGGGTGTCGTGCGGCGAGGTGCTCGACGAGGTGGTGCTGCGCAGCTACTGCATCGGCGCCGCGCACATGGCGCTGGGATGGGTGACGAGCGAAGGGATCCGGGTCGACGACAGCGGCGAGCCGCAGGACCTGACGATCCGCTCGTTCGGGATCCTGAGGGCGACTGAGATGCCGCCTGTCGACGTCGTCATCGAGCAGAGCGGCGGCGCCCCGGTGAACGGCTCCGACGCGGTGTTCACCGCAGTGGCGGCCGCCGCGTGGATCGCGCAAGGCTGCCCCCAGGACTGGCCGACGCGACGCGGAGGGAGCGACCGATGAGCAAGCCGGTAGGGCCATACACGCCGATCGTCCGAGCGGGCGACTGGCTCGTCGTCTCGGGCCAGATCGGCGCGGTCGAAGGGAAGCTCGTCGAGGGAGGGATGCGCGAGCAGCTCACGCAAGTCCTGAAGAACCTGCGCGGGCTGCTCGAAGGCGAGGGCTCGTCACTCGATCAGGTCGTGAAGTGCACCGTGTTCCTCACCCACATGAGCGACTTCGCGGCGATGAACGAGATCTACATGCACGCGTTCGGCGATCACCGGCCCGCTCGGAGCGCGATCGCGGTGAAGGAGCTCCCGCTCGGCGCGCTCATCGAGATCGAGGCGTGGGCCTACACGGCGTAGGGTGACGTCGTGGCCGGAGGCATCCTCATCGCCATCATCCTCGTGCTGTTCCCGGTGTTCGTCGCGATCGGCGCGGCGGTGATCGCGGCCATTCTCGGGCTCGTGCTCAAGGAGCGGGCCGAAGCGACCCACGAGGGCAGTGAGCTCATCGCGCTGAACGACTAGCCCGGGTCGCCACATGCACCGGTTCGACGAGTCGGCAGAGACGCTCGCCCGCGCGATCCTCGACTACGCACTCGAGCGAGTGCGGATGGATCCTCCACCGCTCGATCGCAGCCGCACGCCCAGCGAGCTCGCCGCGGCCGCCGGTCGCACGATCACGCCGGCCGGCATCGGAGGCGAGGAAGCACTCCGAGTGTTCGCCGACGCGCTCGCTCCCGCGACGATCTCGGTCGATCATCCGCGGTTCTTCGCGTTCGTGCCCGCCGCACCCACTGACGCCGCGATCCTCTTCGACCTCGTCGTGGGCGCGTCGTCGATCTACGGCGGGTCATGGCTCGAAGGTGCGGGCGCGGTGTTCGCCGAGAACGAGGCCCTGCGTTGGCTCGCCGACCTCGCCGCCTTCCCATCCGGTGCGGGCGGAGTGTTCGTGACCGGCGGCACCGCGGCCAACCTGAGCGCGCTCGTGGTCGCGAGAGATGTCTGGCGAAACAGGCGCGGCGAGCACGGGCGCTCAGCGGTGGCCGTGAGCGATGCCGCGCATTCGTCCGTCGCAGCAGCCGCCCGCGTGATGGACGCGCGGATGGTCGTCGTCCCGACCGACGAGAAGGGACGTCTCACCGGTGAAGCGCTCGACCGTGCGCTCCACGAAGCCGAGCGACGCCGACGACGTCTTCGCCGTGGTCGCCACCGGCGGCACCACGAACGGCGGGTTCGTCGACGACCTCGGTGGGATCGCCGACGTCGCCGCGCAGCGGGGCTTGTGGCTCCACGTGGACGGCGCCTACGGCTTGGCCGCGCTCGCGGCCGAGAGCGCACGGCACTTGTTCGCAGGAGTGGAGCGCGCGGACTCGTTCTCGGTCGATCCGCACAAGTGGCTCTTCGCGCCGTTCGACTGCGCGGCGCTCGTGTATCGCGACCCGGAGCTCGCGCGGGCCGCGCACACGCAGCACGCCGCGTACCTCGACGTGTTGCACACGACCCCCGATTGGAACCCGTCGGACTACGCGTTCCACCTCACCCGCCGCGCCCGGGGCTTGCCGTTCTGGTTCTCGCTCGCGACGCACGGCACCGACGCGTACGCCGCCGCGATCGAAGCCACGCTCACGTTCACGCGCGAGGTCGCACGGATGATCGACGCGCATCCCGCCGTCGAGCTGCATCGAGGAGCCCGAGCTGTCGATCGTGCTCTTCCGGCGCGTCGGATGGACGGCCGACGACTACGCCGCTTGGTCTGATCACGTGTTGCAGAGCGGGCTCACGTTCACGGTGCCGACGACGTGGCGCGGCGAGACCTGCTTGCGCTTCTGCTTCGTGAACCCCCGCACCACCGCCGACGACGTGGCGCTGGTGCTCGACTCGCTCTAGCCGCTCAGGTCGGCGGAGGCGGCACCGCCATCGGGCGCCGCGCCGGCGGGCCCGACGCCTCTGGCCGCAACGTCGACGCGGCCATCGGCCCCCACTGCGCCTCGTGCACGAAGAACGTGCCCGACAGACCCTTGAGCTCGACCTCTTCGCCGTCGTCGAATGCGAGGTCATCGGCGCCCGCGACGAGCTCGCACACCAGGTGCGACACGAGGATCTGCCCGCCCTCTGCGTGACCCGCGATTCGTGCCGCCAGGATGACGTGCCGCCCGAACAGGTCGCCGCCCTCCGCGATCGCCTCGCCGGTGTGGAGGCCGATGCGCACGCGCACGCCCTCCTCAGGGTGCGCCCGGCCGTGGCGGTCGATCTCTTGCTGGATCGCGACCGCGCACATCAGGGCGCGGCGTGCGCTCGGGAAGGCGAGCATGAAGCCGTCGCCCTGCGACTTGATCTCGTTGCCCCCGTACTTGCGCAGCGCCTTGCGGACGATGTCGTTGTGGGCGCGCAGCACCTGCATCCACTGCGTGTCGCCGTACTTCTCGGCGAGCATCGTGGAGTTCTCGATGTCGGTGAACATCACCGTCACCGTGCAGTCGAGCTGGTTCAGCCGTGAGAGGTTCGGGTCCTCGGTGCTCATGCCCGAGGCAACCCGGTCGATCGAGGTGAAGCGCTCGCCGCTGTCGCGCGCCCGAACCCGCCCGTCGGGAGCGAGGGTGGGTGGGCCGATCACCGTGCCCCGGGCGCCCGTGGTGTCGTGCCGCGGGACCCACGGCGGGCGGTGCGACCAGGGTGATCGTGGTGTCACCCACCGCCACGATGTCGTTCGGGGAGATCGGCGTCGGGCCGACGATCCGGGTGCCGTTCACGTAGGTGCCGTTCGAGCTCCCCATGTCGAGCACGGTGAGACCACCGGCATTGGCCATCAAGGTGGCGTGGCGGCGCGAGGTCCGCGGGTCGCCGAGCAACAGGCCGTCGCAGTCGCGGCCGACCTCGAGGTCGGCGGCGACGACGACCCGGATCGGTTTGCGTCCAGGTTGGACGACCTGCACCACCACCTCTGCCACCGGACCAGCCTGTCACGCCGGAGACCGCTGGAACCTACGGGTGCGCAGACGGCTACCCTGGGTGGCGGAGTCGGGGTAGAGAGAGGCAAAGGCGATGCGGGCGGCACGACGAATCATCGTGCTCGCAGGAATCCTCGCGTTGGCGGTGTGCGCGCCGATCACGTGGACTCAGGCGGGAGCACAAAGCGAGGGCGACGACGCGCGCCGCAGATCACGTTCGTCAAGATCATGTGCGCGGACTTCGGCGTGATCCCCGCGCAACTCCGACGAGCCCAGACAGCCTGAGCGCGCGGCCCGAAGGCACGACGCTCGGACCGCCGCATCGAGCAGGCAGAGGGTCGACCCGAACGAGACCGCTGCCGGCTGTGAGCAAGATCGACGGACTGGCCATTCGTGCTCGGCTCCGACGCGATCTCGTGCCCGACCCGCACGGGACCGGGAACATGGTCGATCCGTCGCTCCCGCACCGTCACCGGCACGGTCGCGCTGACCCCCGACCAGACCGCACTGCTCGACGGACGGCGGCCTGAAAGCCAGCGAGGTCGCAGCAGGCCGGCTTCGCCTTCGGCACCCTCCGGTGCGGCACCGACAACACGAAACGACGACAACCTCGAGTTCCTCGGCCTCACGGCGGATGACCCGCTCGTCTGCGTGGCCTACAACGTGGGCGCGCCGGTCACGATCACGAAGACCGTGCAGGGCACGTTCGACGGCGAGAGCCAGTTCTCGTTCGAGCTCACCTGTGGTGACGGCGAGTCAACGACCTACGACAACACCTTCGACCTGGGCGCGGACGGCAGCACGAACCTCTGGCTGCCCTACGGCACCGACTGCCACCTCACCGAGACCGAGACGGGGGGCGCCGACGACGTCACGTTCGCCGTCAACGGGCAAAGCGCATCCGCCAGCGAAGGCAGCGAAAGCGGTCCGACGCTCGACTTCACGACTCCGGGCATCGTCGAGAACAAGGTCGACCCGACCACGATCGAAGTCACGAATGCGCACGAGCGCGCCGACCTCGAGCTGACGAAGGCCGCGAACCCGAAGTCGGTGGCTCAGGGCAGCCCGGTGTCGTTCGATCTCACCGTGACGAACCACGGTCCCGACTCGGCGAGCGGCGTCGCGCTCACCGACACGCTCCCCACCGGCGTGACGTGGACGATCGCCAACGCTCCCGAGGACGTGAGCGAAGTCGCATCGCCTTGCTCGCTCGAGACCGGCGAGGGAAGCAGCGCGCAGACCCTTCGCTGCGACCTCGGCACCCTCGACTCCGACGGCACGTTCTCGGTCACGGTCACGTCGAGCGCCACGACAACGTGCGGCACGATCACGAACGAAGACGCCGCGGTCACCGCCGACACGCAGGACCCCAACACCGAGAACAACGTCGCCGAGCGCGTCGGCTGGGGTCAAGTGCCCGCCGCCGCCGCCGCAGCAGCCGACGCCGTTCATCGTGCGCAGCCCACCGAGACCGTCACCACGACCACCTCGACGACCACCACCACCACCACGCTGCCGCCGCCTCCGGAAGAGCCAGCCGCCGGCTCCGACCCTGCCGCCGCCTCCTCCGCCGCCGCCGCCCACGGTCCTGGCGACGGTCGTGGTGCGCACGTTCATCCCGCCTGAGCTCCCGCCGCCGTCCGAGCCGCCCCCGCCGCCGGCGTCGATCGCGCCCAAGCCCACGCCGAGGGCGACGCCGCCGCCCCCTGAGGTCGTGCTCAAGACCATCAACCCGTCCGCGACTCCGGGCGGCGTGCTCGGCGTGACCGGTGAAGGCTGCACTCCGAACTCGAAGGTCGAGTTCAGCATCGACGGCACGGTGGTCGGCGAGACGACGGCGAAGGCCGACGGCACGTTCGAAGCGAACGTCAACCTTCCCGTGCTCGACATCGGACGGTCGGTGTTGCACGCTGACTGTGGTGGCTCCACCGACACGAACTTCGACGTGGTGCTCACGACGAGCTCCATGCCCGCCGGCTCGTTGGGCATGGGCGTCCTGTTCCTGGCCATCCTCGCGGTGATCGCGTTCGCCCACCCGCTTGCCGCCTCGAAGAAGGGCTGACCGATGCGTTCGATCTCTCGGCCGATCGTGGCCACCGTCGCCGCGCTGCTCGTCGTCCTGATCGCCGGGGTGACCCTGCGTGCCAGTCGCCTCTGCGGCCGACAACGTCACGTTCGTCGTGAAGATCGACGGTGAGGACGTCTCGAATTCGATCGGGCTCGAACCCGATCGCCATCGACGGCGAGGTGCCGCTCGAGGTCACGATCGACAACGGCACGAGCAAACCGGTCACGGTGAACGCAGTGCGCCTGATCGGTCGTTCCGTCGGCGCAACGGTGTTCTCGAGCGAGATCGCGATCGGCGCTCAGCTCGACCCGGGCGAGACGCAGGCCCGCACGATCCAGCTCGACCTTCGCGGCATCACCGATCAGGCCAACGGCCTGTTCGAGGGAGAGGTGCAGCTGCTCGATCCCGATCGCAGCGTCATCGCGTCCCATGACGCCGTGTGGGACGTCAGGGGCTCGATGACCTCGCTGTTCGGCCTCTTCGCGATCATGCTGCTCGTCGTCACGATCATCCTCACGGCGTTCTCGTTCCGCGACCTCGCGACCGGGCGGTTGTCGAAGAACCGCTGGTGGCGCGGTGTGAGGTTCGCGTTCGTCGGCCTCTCGATCGGCGCCACGGCCCTCGTGTGGATGTCAGTGCTGCGGCTCGTCGCACCGCGAGCCGTCGTTGCGTATCCGTTGCTTCTCGTGCTCGGCATCGCCGGCTTCGTGCTCGGCTCGCTGTCTCCTGACCCGAGCCACGGCATCGAGGACGAAGACGACGACGACGACGACGACGACGAGTACGACCGCGCGACCGCCCGCATGGGCGCGACCGTGGGCGCTCCCGCCGAGACCGTCATCACGAACCCTGATCCCGCGAGCACGATCCCCGGGAACCAGGAGCAGTGACGAGCGATACCGACCTCCAGAAGGTCGCGCACGCCCTCCCTGCCTACGACATCGGTTCCGAGCTCGGCCGCGGCGCCATGGGCGTCGTCATCGCCGGCGAGCACCGCCAGCTCGGGCGACCGGTCGCGATCAAGCAGCTGCCGCTCGGCTTCGGCCAGGACCCGACGGTCAAGGTGCGGTTCGTGCAAGAGGCACGGCTGCTCGCGTCGCTCGACCACCCGCACATCGTCCCGGTGTTCGACTTCGTCGATCAGGACGGCTTGTGCCTGCTCGTGATGGAGATGCTGACCGGCGGCACGGTGTGGTCGAAGTTCACGACGACGGGCCTGACGAACGCAGAGGCCTGCGGCATCGTCATGGCGACCGCGAGCGCGCTGCAGGCTGCACACTCGCGCGGCATCCTGCACCGCGACATCAAGCCCGAGAACCTGATGTTCTCGTCAGCGGGTGCCCTGAAGGTCACTGACTTCGGCATCGCCGCGGTCGTCGGCGGCGACCAGACCCTCGCGAACGAGCAGGGCGAGGTGATCGGCACCCCGGCGTACATGGCGCCCGAGCAAGCCCTCGGCCAAGCGCTCAGTCCCGCGACCGACGTGTTCGCCGCGGGCGTGCTGCTCTACGAGCTGCTCACCGGCCAGCTCCCGTATTCGGCCGAGGGTGGGCCGGTCGAGACGCTGCAGCGCCACGCGTACGACGACCCGATCCAGATCAACCAGGTCTCGCCGACGTTGCCGGCGCCCCTCGCGGCGGTGGTGATGAAGGCGCTCGCTCGGCGACCCGAGGACCGCTACCAGACCGCCGAAGAGTTCGGCGTGGCGCTCGCAGAGGCGGCGACGTCGTCGTGGAAGCCGGGATGGCTGAACCCGACGACGGGACGGCTCACGTTCGGCACCGACCCTCTGGGCGCAGCGGCTCAACGAGGGACGATGGCGACGCCGGGCACCGCCGCCGGCGCGACGCTCGTACCGGGCGCACTTCCCCCGCCGGACGTGACAGGGCCGGCAGCCAACCCGACGCCCACGGTCGTCGTCGGCAGCGCGAGCGGCGAGGGTCGGCACGGCGCGGAGCTCGGATCCGACGCACGGCCCGATGCGTTCGTCAACGCGGGCCGGGTCGTCGCGGGCAAGAAGCCCCTCGTCCCGTACCTCATCGGGCTGGTCGCGATCGTGCTGTCGGCCCTCGCGCTCGTGGCATGGCCCGAGAAGGAGCTTCCAGCCGGTCAGCCGCCTGCCGGGGATGCAGATCGACGGCGTTGCCCTCACCGACGAGCCTCCGAAGCTCGACCTGCAGAAGCCGCTCGTGATCGAGCTCCCGGCGGCAGGGGCGCCCGCAGCGGGCCAGCAGATGAAGGCGACGCTCAAGCTGCTCGGTCGCTCGGTCTTCAACGCCGACGGGACGGTCGAGGCAAGCCCCACAGGCGGCGCCCAGATGAGCTTCGACTTCGGCGGCGCGCGGTTCGTCGCTGCGGGTCCGACCGACCTCGAGCTGCGACTCGCCGATGCACCGTCGAACGCCGAGCCGATCGCGCAGGCACGCATCCGCACGAAGCAACCGCTGCTGACTGCGCCGGTGATCGGCGCGATCCTGCTCGCGCTCTACGCGATCTTCACGCTCGAGGCGACGAACCGAACGCTGACCCGTCGCAAGAAGCGCGCCATCGGCAGCATCATCGGCGCCGGCATCCTCGGCATCCTGCTGGCCGCGTCGTTCGCCGTCCTCACCTGGGGCCTCCTCGGCCGGGTGCCCGGCGCGCCCGGTGTGGTCGTCGCGCTGGTGCTCGGCTGCGTCGGCGGCGTGGGCATCGCGATCGGCGGCGTGCGCCGCGGTCGTCGACGTCGTGCGCAGCGGGCCCAGGCTCGAGCAGTGGCTCGTGCGACGAGCACAGGCGTGGCCCCGCCCGTCTAAGTGGCTCGCGCACCTTCACGAGAAGAGCTCGAGGCCGCGCACTGCTGGCTCGACCACGATGAGCGTGCCGCGCCAGCCCGAGATGACTCAGTTCCGGCGCGCGGTCCGCTACCACAACGCGATGTGGCGCGAGGCCAACGGCTACCCCATCGGGACCCATCGAGTCCGTCCAGGCACGCCGCCTCGTCTGATCGGCAGCCAGCTCGACCTCGACTTCGCGCGAGAGAGCGGAGCGACCTTCCTCACTGCGAAGGCAGTCGCGGCCGCGCGGGCCCGCACGTCGTTCGTCGAACCGCATCAGATCTTCGACCACCAGAGCTTCTGGGCCGACCTGCTCTCGTCCGAGGCGCTCGCGGTGAACTTGTTCGGCGACCTCGCCGCCGATCCCGACCGAGCCGACCGCGCCGTGCACACCTGGTGGCCGGCGACTCCGGGCCGAGTCACCGAGGTGCGCTTCGCGCATTCACCCGGGCGCTTCGACCCGAGCTACTCGAACAGCCTCCGCTCGTTCGACGCGTTCTTCGCGCTCACGCTCCCGGACGGATCGGAAGGAGCCCTCGCGATCGACGTCAAGTACCGCGAGGCGGTGCAGCCGCTGAGCGTGAAGCCGAACCACATGGCGCGTTTCGTCGAGATCCACGACCGGTCCCGCGCCTTCGAACCGAACTCGGTCAAACAGGGCAAGTCCCGGCTCTCGCTCATCTGGCTCGAGCACATTCTCCTGCTCTCGATGCTCCAGCACGAGAGCAGGCAGTGGACGTGGGGCCGCTACGTCGTCGTCCATCCTGACGGCAACACGGATGTGGCCCACGCCACGGACGAGTACCGCGAGCTGCTGGCCGACGACACGACCTTCGCCTCGGCGACGATCGAGCACTTGCTCGCGGCGAAGGTGCTGGCACCCAAGACCACCGCGGCGCTGCGTCGCCGCTACCTGCTGTAGGGCTGCGCTCGATCCGGCGATGAGAAGGTCTCCTTTCCGACCGACTCAGACCCCCAGCGAGACTGGCCGAACCGGTAGCCCACGGAGCGCACGGTCTGGATCAGGTTCGCGTGCTCCTCGCCGAGCTTGGCTCGGAGACGCCGGATGTGCACGTCGACCGTGCGAGCACCGCCGTAGTACTCGTAGCCCCACACACGAGAGAGCAGCGTCTCGCGGGTGAAGACCTTGCCCGGATGCGACGCGAGGTACTTGAGGAGCTCGTACTCCATGTAGGTGAGGTCGAGCGGACGACCCGAGATCGCGGCTTGGTAGGTCTCGAGGTTGAGCACGAGCACGCCGTACTCGATGAGCTCGGGACGCGTGCCCCCGCCACTCCTCCAGAAGAGGTGCTTCAGCCGCGCTTCGAGCTCGACCGAGGTGGACGGCGTGACGCAGAAGTCGTCGAAGAGGTCTTCGCGCAGCTCGAGGTCGCCGATGTGGTGCGCGGGAACGAGGAGAAGGAGCGGCTCGAGGGGGATGTCGCGCTTGCGAAGCACTCGGCACAGGCCGAACGCCGCTTCGGGGTCGCGCGTCGCGTCGATGACCGCGCCGGCCCATCCCTCCTCAGGCTCGATGCGCTCCGCCATGTCGGGGGTCGCTGCGGCCTTCCACGGGTAGCCGGCCTGGTCGAGGGTCTGGGTGAGCACCTCGTTCGGCGGATCCGGGAACAGGAGCAGCGGTTCCATCTGTGTTCTTCCCCCTCCAGTGCTTTACAGGTTGCGGAGATAGCGGTCGAGCTCGAACTGTGTCACCTGGGTCTTGTAGCCGATCCACTCCTGACGCTTGTTGCGCAGGAACCACTCGAAGATGTGCTCGCCCAACGCTTCGGCGACGAGCTCTGACTTCGCCATCGTGTCGAGCGCCTCGGACAACGACTGCGGCAGCTGGATGATGCCTTCGGCGGCCCGTTCCTCGTCGGTGAGCTCGAAGACGTTCGACGAGGCCTCGCTCGGCAGCTCGTATCCCTGCTCGATGCCCTTCAAGCCTGCCGCCAGCATCACCGAGAACGCGAGGTATGGGTTCGCGGCGGGGTCGGGAGCGCGGTACTCGATGCGAGTCGATGCCGCCTTGCCGGACTTCGTGATGGGGATGCGCACGAGCGCGGTGCGGTTGTTCCGCGCCCACGCGACATACACGGGCGCCTCGAAGCCGGGGATCAATCGCTTGTAGGAGTTCACCGTCGGGTTCGTGATCGCGGTGATCTCGCGTCCGTGCACGAGGAGCCCTGCGATGAAGGCCCGAGCGATCTTCGAGAGCTTGAGCGGATCGCCGCCTTCGAAGAACGCGTTCTCGTCGCCCTCGAAGAGCGACATGTGCGTGTGCATGCCCGAGCCCTGCACGCCTTCGAGCGGCTTGGGCATGAACGTGGCGTAGACGCCCTGCGACGCGGCTGCCTCGCGCACGACGAGCCGGAACGTCATCACGTTGTCGGCCATCGACAGCGCGTCGGTGTGGCGCAGGTCGATCTCGTGCTGGCTCGGGCTGTCTTCGTGGAACGAGTACTCGACGGGGATGCCCATCGTCTCGAGCGTCTGCACGGTGCGCTTGCGCAGGTCACCCGCGACGTCGGCCGTCGTGAGGTCGAAGTACGAGCCGTTGTCGAGCACCTTGAGCGGCTTGGAGGGATCGCCCTCCTCGAAGTAGAAGAACTCCATCTCGGGCGAGACGTAGAACGAGAAGCCCCGCTCCCGGGCCCGGTCGAGGTTGCGCTTGAGCACCTGCCGGGGATCGCCCTCGAAGGGCGAGCCGTCGAGGTTGGCGATGTCGCAGAACATCCGGGCGGCTGGGGCCGTGGGATCGACCCAGGGCAGCAGCTCGAAGCTGTTGGGGTCGGGCCGGGCGAGCACGTCGCTCTCTTGCACTCGGGAGAACCCGTCGATCGACGAGCCGTCGAAGGTCATGCCCTCCGCGAAGGCGTTCTCGAGCTCAGCGGGCGTGATGGCGAACGACTTGAGCTGACCCAGGACGTCGGTGAACCACAGCCAGATGAACCGGACGCCGCGCTCCTCGACCGTCCGCAGCACATAGTCCTGCTGGCGCTCCATGCAGATAGTTTCCCTTGCTCGACGGCCCGGAATCGAACCCGGGAGCCGAGTTCATAGGCCGTTCACAATCATGCAACGGCCGAGAAATCGCCACCCGCAATCGTTGCGGCCGCATCAGTTGACCAGTGAGTCAGGCTCAGGAGGGAACTGTGGAGAAGCGCACGTCAGGCGAAGTGCTCGCCCTGGTTCAGAGCGAGGGGTGCGACTTCGTCGACCTCCGCTTCTGCGATCTGCCCGGGATCATGCAGCACGTCACGATCCCCGCGGAGGTGCTGAACGAGGGCACGTTCGTTGACGGCCACGGCTTCGACGGCTCGTCGATCCGCGGGTTCCAGCAGATCCAAGAGTCGGACATGATCCTGATCCCGGATCCGGAGACCGCGTACATCGATCCGTTCATGCAGCACAAGACGCTGGTGATCCATTGCTTCGTGGCCGACCCGGTGACCGGTGAGAGCTACAGCCGTGACCCGCGGTACGTCGCGTCGAAGGCCGAGGCGTACATGGCGTCGACCGGCATCGCCGACACGGCGTTCTTCGGCCCCGAGCCCGAGTTCTTCATCTTCGACGATGTCCGCTTCGACTATCAGCCGAACTTCGCGATGCACATGGTCGACTCGGTCGAGGGCATCTGGAACACCGGCAAGGACGAGGGCCCGAACCTCGGCTACAAGCCGCGCACGAAGCAGGGCTACTTCCCGGTGCCGCCGATGGACCACTACCAGGACCTTCGGTCCGAGATGGCGTCGAAGCTGAAGCAGGTCGGCATCGACGTCGAGCTGCACCACCATGAGGTGGCGACCGCCGGTCAGGGCGAGATCGGCACGAAGTTCAACACGCTGCTCGCCATGGGCGACCAGCTCATGACGTTCAAGTACATCCTCAAGCGCACTGCGCACGCGGCGGGCAAGACGCTCACGTTCATGCCGAAGCCGATCTTCCAGGACAACGGCTCTGGCATGCACACGCACCAGTCGCTCTGGAAGGACGGCAACCCGCTGTTCTTCTCGGAGACCGGCTACGCGGGTCTGTCCGACATCGCGCGGTGGTACATCGGCGGGCTCCTGCATCACGCTGCGGCGATCCTGGCCTTCGCCGCGCCGACGACGAACTCGTACAAGCGGTTGGTGCCGGGCTACGAGGCGCCGGTGAACCTCGTCTACTCGCAGCGCAACCGTTCGGCGGCGTGCCGCATCCCGCTCGCGCAGAAGAGCCCGAAGGCCAAGCGCGTCGAGTTCCGCTGCCCCGACGCATCGTCGAACGCGTACCTCGCGTTCTCGGCGATGCTCATGGCCGGCCTCGATGGCGTGCAGAACCGCATCGAGCCTCCGCCCCCGGTCGACAAGGACCTCTACGACCTGCCGCCCGAGGAGCTCGCCAAGGTGCCCCAGGTGCCGGGCTCGCTCGACGAGTCGCTGAAGGCGCTCGAGGAGGACCAGCGCGTTCCTCACCGCCGGTGGGGTCTTCACCTCCGACCTGATCGAGACCCACATCGACTACAAGCGCGAGAACGAGATCGATGCGTTGCGGCTCCGCCCGCATCCCTACGAGTTCGCGCTCTACTACGACATCTAGGCACTGATAGCCCGCTTCAACTTGCGCCTGTGGGTGCCCGAAAGGGCGTCCGCAGGCGCAAGTTGCGCGTAGCGACGCTGGGGCCGATGCTGTCGAGGTGCGCGCCCCGGCGGTCATACGGTTCGATGCCGCAGCGTCGCTGGAACCGTTCCCGGACTTCCCTGAGACCGAGATCTCCTCGGGTGCGCGTGACAACCGCGGGCACCTTTGGCTCGACGATCCGGCGGCCGGCTTGGAGGCGGGCGTGTGGGAGTCCGAGCCGAACCTCGGGCGCTGGATGGAATGGCCCGTCCACGAGTTCATGATCATCGTGGAGGGCGAAGTCGTCATGATCGAGGACGACAGCGAGACAGTCGTCGCACCCGGTGAGAGCTTCTTCATTCCGAAGGGCCGGCGTTGTGTGTGGAACCAAAGCAGCTACGCCAAGAAGTTCTTCATGATCTTCGACGACAAGTCGGCGGTCAGCGCCGACGGCGCGTCCCCCATCTTGAAGCTCGATCCACACGTCGGAGCGCATCGGTACTTCGAGGATGCGAGCGGCCAGCTGACGGTCGAAGTGAGGGATCTGGCCGACGGTCGCCGTGACCAGACCCCGTCGTCCTCCCATCAGCTGACTCACGTGCTCGAAGGACACCTCGAGCGTGGCCGACGAAGTCGGCGTAGGCCGGGCGTTTGCCCCGGGAGACACGTTCTTCGTACCGATCGGCGCGGTGACCACATGGAAGTCGGGAGGGCCCGTCCGCGGTGCCGCAGCTGACCGACGCTCGGCGAGCCGTCCTCGTCTCAGAGCTGATTCACGTCTCGAAGGACACCTCGACGTGACCGCCGGCGGGAGCCAGGCATTCGCCGCGGGCGACACGTTCTTCGTGCCGTTCGGCGCGATGACCTCGTGGAAGTCAGAAGGGTCGTGCGCCCTCTGCTGCACGTTCACGCCCGCCCACTCGTGACCTAGGCGAAGGGCGTGGCGATCCACCAGCTGTGGCCTTCGGGATCCAACACGGCGTACTCGCGCTGGCCGTAGTCCTGGTCGGTCGGCTCGCTGAGGATCGTGGCGCCGCGGGACTTCGCATGCGCGAAGTGCGCCTCGACGTCCGCGACGAGCACCACGACGCCACCGGTCTGGGCCTGGGCCTGGTTCGGCGTGCTCAGCCCGCTCGCGGCCGCGTGGAGCCAGATGCGCCGACCCTCGAGCTGGACCTCGCCGTGCACCACGGTGCCGTCGACCTCGTAGAGACCGGCCGAAGTGAACTGCAGCGCGTCGCAGAGGAAGTCGTGGGCGGACTTGATGTCTTCGTACGGAACCACCGGGATGATGTCGCTCATGCGACAACGGTACGAAGCGACCGTCACGTCCCGTCTTGTACGAATGTCGCCTGGTACGAGCTGGGCGTCTCGCCGGCCATCTCCCGGAACTCGTGCGTGAGATGCGACTGGTCGGCGTACCCGCACTCGGCCGCAACGGTGGCGAGCGACGTCGCGGTCGCGAGTCGGTCGAACGCTGATCTGAAGCGGGCCACCCGAGCGAAGCGCTTGGGCGAAAGTCCCACTTCTCGTCGAAAGCGGTCGACGAGGTGGCTGCGGCTCCACCCGATCTCATCCGCCAACCATGCGATGCGGGTCGACGGATGCCGCTGCAGCTGCGTGTACGCCCAGTTGACCTCGCGCGAGACCGAAGGGCCGTGTTGCACTGCGTTCGTCAGCTCGTCGGCTGCGGCGGCGCCGCCTGTCTCGAGCAGACGATCGACGTTGAGCACGTCGAGGTCGCTGACGTCGAGGACGCGGTTGGTGAGCTCGTCCATCCGTCCGCCGACGAGTGCGTATGCGACCGCGGGCGCGAGATCGATCTGGATGCCGTGAGCGTCGCCGTCGTGCTCGGTGAGCGCCGGCTTGTCCCACATCCCCACGAGGAACGACGACACCGTCTGGCCGTCGACCCGCATCGTCGGTCCGAAGGTGAGGATCAGCGCGACGCCGAGCGTGGGCACCTCGACGCGGCTCATCGGCGCGTCGTGATCCTCGTACTCGACGCATCGGCGGATCATCGAGGTCATGGCTTGCGCAGTCCGCGGAAGGGACGGACCACGAGAGCACCGGTTGCCCTTCGGATCAGCACGTTGCGAGGCCTTCCGTGGACCGCGATCGAAACCTCTAGGCGCCGCCGCACCGGTCCGCCATTGCGCGAGGACGAGGACCCGCTCCGCGTTCGAGATACGTGCGACCGACGACACTCACTGGAAATCTCGTGAGCCAGCATCGAACCGACGGCTCAGGAGGAACCATCATCTCGCCGGAGGCGTCCAATTGGGCATGAAGCGCCTGTGGGTCCTGGTCGCGGTGCTGGCGTTGGCCGCGTGCGGAAAGCAGACGGTCTCGACGGGAGGTGGCTCCTCGGTCACTTACTCGACGAACCCGTCGTCGCTCATCGTCCGCGTCGAGACGACCGGCGGCTTCGTGCCGGTGGAGACGATCTTCACCAACCTGCCCGCGGTGAGCATCTACGGCGACGGCAGCGTGATCACGACCGGACCGCAAGTCATGATCTATCCCGGTCCCGTCGTCCCGAACCTCCTCGTGCGCAAGCTCGACGCTGCCGGGATGCAAGCCGTGCTCACCGCCGCGCAAGACGCCGGGATCCTCACCGAGCCGATCGACTACGGGCAGCCACCCGTCGCCGACGTGCCCGACACCGTCGTGACGGTCAACGCGAACGACACCTCGTACACGCAGAGCGCGAACGCGCTCGGCATGGACGAAGCGAACTCCGGCCTCACTCAGGAGCAGATCGACGCGCGAGCCAAGCTCTCGACGTTCGTCAACTCGATGACCGACCTCGAGACGCTCGTGGGTGCGGATCACATCGGTCCCGAGCAGCCGTACACGATCGCAGGCTGGCGTCTCCGCGCAACCGTCACCGATCAGCTGCCGACAGGTGAGCCCGCGCCGACAGTCGTGCCGTGGCCCGTCACGTCGGTGCCGCTTGCGTCGGTCGGCGAGTGCACTGCGGTCACCGATCCGGCGACGGTCACGCAGGTCACCGACACGATGACCAAGGCGAACCAGCTCACGTTCTTCACCGAGGGCGGGCATGACCTACCAGGTGCTCGTGCGCCCTCTTCTCCCGGACGAGACCGGCTGCTGATCGACCGTTCGCGTTCGCCGCACCATGCCGCGGCCTATCGCGCGCTGCGTGGTGCTGCACTCGCGACCGTAGAAGAGGCGCTCCATCACGGCCCGGCTGCGGCGGGTCACTCGCCGGTAGTCCTCGCGCAGCTCGGTCGGCGTGGTGTCGAGCGCCCGCGCGAGCACGCGCATGCGCTCGGGCTGCTGCGGGAGCGCGTCGCTCGGGCCGCCGCTGGTGAGGAACAACCGGTTCCGAGTGCGTTCGCAGAACCGGTACGCCTCGATGAGCGTCGCGTGATCGGCGGACTCGAGGACCCCACGCTCTCGCAAGAGGTCGAGCGCGGCGATCGTCGCGGGCGCCCGCACGTCGTGCTGCAGCTGCAACAGCTGTGCCGTGAACTCGACGTCCGAGAGAGAGCCTCGCCCGAGCTTGAGGTGGAACTTGGGATCGTCGGTCGGTGGGATGCGCTCTCGCTCGACCCGCGCCTTGATCCGGCGGATCTCGCGGATCTCGTCGTCGGAGAGGCCGCGGCCCCACACGAAGTCGTCGAGCAACGCCATGAACCGCTCGGCGAGCGCCATGTCACCGGCGACCGGCCGGGCTCGGATCATCGCTTGTCGCTCCCACACCAGCGCCCATCGGGAGAAGTACGTCGCGAAGCCCTCGACGCTGCGGGCCAACGGACCTTGCTTTCCCTCGGGACGCAGGTCCGCGTCGACCTCCCAGAGCCGAGCCGAGGGAGTCGCACCGCCCACGAATCGGCGGACCGCGGTCGCGAGCTTCTCGGCTTCCGCGAAGTCCGCGGGCGTGGGCCCCTCGTAGACGAAGAGGACATCGAGGTCGCTCGCGTACGACAGCTCGGCGCCACCGAAGCGACCGAGAGCGATCACGGCGAACGGCAACGATGCATCGAGAGCCTCGAGCGCGACCTCGAGCGACGCCTCAGCGAGCGCGCTCGACATCGCGCCCGACGGTCGCGACATCGGCCTCGCCGAGCACGTCGCGGGCGGTGATGCCGACCAGATGGCGCTCCTTCCATCGCCGCAAGCCGGACTGTCGTTCCTCGACGTCGTCACGCCACGCCAACGCCTTCCGCGCGCTCTCGACCAACGCCGGCTTCGGGCGCGTGCGCAGCTGCTCGAAGTCGGGCAGGCGCGCGATGAGGTCGGGGTTGTGCAGCACGGCGTCCGCGACCATCCCGCTCGCTCCGATCAGCGCGCAGACGCGTCGCGCCGCTTCCGGCGAGTCGCGGAACAGCGACGCGAGCTCGGTCGACCGTTGCGAACCCGATGCGAGCTTCCGCAACGAGAGCAGTCCTTGATCCGGATCGGGTGAGTCCGCGAGCCAGTCGAGCAGCAGCGGGAGCATCTGCTGCATGAGCCGCGAAGAGCGAGTGAGCCCACTCGTCAGCTCACGGACCGCGACTCGCGCACGGTCAGGAGACGTGAAGCCGAACGCCGCCAAGCGGGCCTCGGTCGCGCCCGGCCTCGTGAGGAGCGGCAGCGCGGCGAACGCCTCGAGCAGCGGTCTGAAGTAGAGCCGCTCGTGGATCGAGCGCACCGTCGCCTGGTGCCGCCCGAGGTCGGAGAAGAAGTGGTCGACGGCGTCGGCTTCGCCGGTGTCGCGGTATCCCATCGTGCGCGCGAGGCGCACCTGCGCATCGGGCGCGTCGGGGATCGCATGCACCTGCAGCTCGTCCACCAGCTGCAGACGGTGCTCGACCTTGCGGAGGTAGCAGTACGCGTCGGCGAGCGCGGACGCGTCGTCCTGGTCGACGTATCCGCCGGCTGCCATCTCGCGGAGCGCGACCAGTGTGTTGGGGCTGCGCAGCGCGGCGTCGAGCCCGCCGTGCACGAGCTGCAGCAGCTGGACCGCGAACTCGATGTCACGGATGCCGCCGCGGCCCCGCTTCACCTCGCGATCCTCGAGGCCCTTGCGCACCATCTCCTGCTCGACGCGGGCCTTCATCGTCCGCATCGCACGCAGGTCGTCGGCGGAGAAGACGTGCCGCCAGAGGTGCGACGCCGATGCCTCGTCGAACCGGCCCTGCAGCTCGGGATCACCAGCGACCGCTCGCGCCTTGATGAGCGCCTGGAACTCCCACGCGTCGGCCCACTGATCCCAGTAGGCCTCGTACGACGCGAGCGTGCGGACGAGCGGACCGTCCCGACCTTGAGGGCGGAGGTTCACGTCCACTCGGAAGCAGCGCCGCGCGATCTCGAGCAGCGCGCACGCGCCCGCTGCGCTGCAGCGTGCCCATCACCGTCGCCGACGAACATCACGTCGATGTCGCTCGCATAGTTCAGCTCGTTTCCCCCGAGCTTCCCCATCCCGACGACGACGAGCGGCTCGGGCGTGTCGACGAGGGACGCCGCGCCCTGCAGGACGTCGCGACCGAGTGCTGCGATCGCCTCGACCGTGACCTCGAGCTCGTCGTGACCCATGAGATCGCGCGCGGCGATGCGCAGGTACTCGCGGGTCTTCCATCGCTTGAGCGCGTCGGGGTTCGACGAGTCGAGCGCCGGCCTCGCATCGAGATCACCGAGGATGTCGAGCGCTCCGGCGTCGACTTCGAGGAGCATCGTGAGCGAGCGGCTCGCGCCGCACGCCGCGATCACCGCGTCGCGCAGGCTCGGGTCCTCTTCGACACGATCCTCGAACGAGGGATGGGCGGAGTCGATGCGGTCGAGCGCGAGCCGCACAGCCACCGGGTCGGCCGATCGCTCGACGACGTCGTCGACCGCGGGTCGGGAGCGTCGGCGATCGACCATCGGCGCCAGTGTCGCACCTCGGTACGCTGAGGCCATGGCCCGAATTCGGGTGGCGATGGCCCAGCTGAACACCGTCGTCGGCGACCTCGACGGCAACGTGAGCCGTGTGCTCGGCGCGCTCGAAGAAGCCGAGCAGGCGGGGGCCGACGTGCTCGTCTGCCCCGAGCTGGCCGTCACCGGCTATCCGCCCGAGGATCTCGTGCTCAAGCCCGGCTTCGTGGCCGACAACCGGGCCGCGCTCGACAAGATCGCCGCTCGCACCGGCCGATGCGTCGTCGTCGTCGGCTTCGTCGACGAGGACCGCGACCTGCACAACGCCGCCGCGATCTGCGCGCACGGCGAGGTCCAAGGCATCTACCGCAAGCGACTCCTTCCGAACTACGCGGTGTTCGACGAGCGCCGCACGTTCGTGCCGGGCGAAGAGCCGTTGCAGCTCTACGTCATCGCGGGAGTGTCCGTCGGAGTGTCGATCTGCGAAGACGCGTGGAGCCCGACCGGTCCCATCGCGGCGCACGCCGCCGGCGGAGCCGAGCTCGTGGTGAACCTGAACGCCTCACCGTTCTACGCGGGCGCGTGTCGCCGAGCGCGAGCGGATGCTCGCGACCCGCGCCGCCGACGCGTCGTGCGCCGCTCGTGTACGTGAACCAGGTCGGCGGCCAGGACGAGCTCGTGTTCGACGGCGCGTCGCTCGTGTTCGACGCCGACGGCGGGCTCGTCGCACGCGCACCGCAGTTCGTCGAGGAGGTCAGCATCGTCGACCTCGAAGTCGAGCCTGTGTTTCGCAAGCGCCAGCTCGACCCCCGCGGGTGGATCAACGGCGATCCCCTGCCACGGGTCGTGTTGAGCAACGAGACCGACAGCGCCGAGTTCCGGTCGCCGACCATCGCGCCGCTCCCGAACCGCGAAGAGGAGGTGTACGAGGCGCTCGTCCTCGGCACGCCGCGACTACGTGAACGAAGAACGGGTTCGCCGACGTCGTCATCGCCCTGTCCGGCGGCATCGACTCCTCGATCGTCGCGTGCATCGCCGCCGACGCGCTCGGCCCCGAGCACGTCCACGGGGTTTCGATGCCGTCGCGCTACTCGAGCGACGGCTCACGCACCGATGCCGCAGGCGCTGGCCGAGAACCTCGGCATCGACCTCCGGACGATCCCGATCGAGCCCGCGCACGGCTCGTTCCTCGAGATGCTCGCACCTTCGTTCGGTGACCTGCCTCCCGATCTCACCGAGGAGAACCTGCAGAGCCGGATCCGCGGCGTCGTCCTCATGGCGCTGTCGAACAAGTTCGGCTGGCTCGTGCTCACGACCGGCAACAAGAGCGAGATGGCCGTCGGCTACTCCACGCTCTACGGCGACACGGCCGGCGGGTTCGCCGTCATCAAGGACGTGCTCAAGACGACCGTCTACCGGCTGTGCGAGCACCGCAACACGATCGGCCCCGCGCCGGTGATCCCGAGCGACGTGCTGACCAAGCCGCCGTCGGCCGAGCTGCGTCCCGACCAGCGCGACGACCAGAGCCTCCCGCCGTACGAGGTCCTCGACCCCGTGCTCGCCGCCTACATCGAAGGCGACCTCACCGCCGCCGAGCTCATCGCCGAGGGCTTCGACGAAGCGATCGTGCGACGCATCACTCGGCTCGTCGATCTCGCCGAGTACAAGCGCCGGCAGTCGCCTCCCGGCGTGCGGGTCACGCCGAAGGCGTTCGGCAAGGACCGTCGCCTGCCGATCACGAACGCATATCGCGGCTGACAAGTGCGACGACGGACCGAGCTGCTGTCGGCAGCCGCCCTGGTCCTCGTCGCGTTCCTCTTCGGCACGAGCTTCGTCGTCGTCAAGGGCGCGCTCGACCACATCGACCCGATCCCGTTCCTCGCGCTGCGCTACCTGTTCGCGACCCTCGCCCTCGCGCCGTTCGCGCTGCTGAGGCCGTCACAACCCGGTGAGCTCCGCGCCGGACTGATCACCGGGCTGACCTACCTCGCCGGGATGCTCGGGCAGACGATCGGGCTGCAGTACACGACCGCTGCGACTTCCGCGTTCCTCACCTACATGCTGATCGTCTTCGTCCCCTTCGTGTCGTTCGCGGTCGGCCGCGGGAGACCGTCCCGCGCTCACCGTCGTCGCGATCGGCGTCGCGATCGTCGGCCTCGCGCTGCTGACGGGAGCGGGCGATGGCTTCGGCCGGGGCGCGGTCCTCACCCTCCTCGGCGCCGTTGCGTTCGCCGTGCATCTCGTGCAGATGGGCGAGTACGGCCCTCGCTTCGACATCTTCCGGTTCAACGCGATCCAGCTGGCCGCGGTGGCGATCCCTTGCATCGTGCTCATGCCGTTCACCGGTGGGCTGCCCTCGACGGGCGAGCCCTACTGGGTCGCGTTCTACGCCGGCGTCGTGGTGTCGGCCCTCGCGCTCATCCCGTGGACGTGGGCGCAGCGCCACATCCCCGCCACCCGCGCGTCGCTGATCCTGCTCACCGAGCCGGTCTTCGCGACCGTCGCCGCCTACCTCGTGGACGACGAGCGGTTCACGGCTCGGCGCGGCGCTCGGCGCCGTCCTCATCCTCGTCGCCGCCGTGATGGCCGAGCTCGGACCTGTCTTGACCGCGCGGTCAGGGCTAGATTCGGCCCGACCACTGGCCGCACGCATGCGAGGGGACTGACGACCATGGCCGATCCGAACAAGCCGAGAGCACCATTCGCTCCGTGGGACCGCCGGGAGATTCCCGGCGCGTTCGACGTGGAGGACTCCGCTCGGCGAGTCGGCAACTACAAGTGGATCGAGATGAAGCTGTTCGAGGCGCTCGGCGGCTGGGTCGCCACCGTGCCCGAGCTCGACGTGAAGATGCGCCTCGGCACCCACTGCTACCACCACGCCTGGCATGCCGAGCTGTGGCACAAGCGCCTGCCCGAGCTGCGCGAGATGAACCCCGACCGGCTGACCGTGCCGGCGAACGACGAGCTCGTCGCCTTCGTCGACGCGATGACCGAGCCCGAGGCGCCCGAGCCTCACGATCGAGAAGCTCGTCGGCGTCTACCGGGTGCTGATCCCCCACAAGATCGCGGCGTACACGTACCACCTCAACAACACCTCGACGATCACCGACGCGCCGACGATCCGGTCGCTCAAGTTCGCCCTGCAAGACGAGTTCGAGGACTGGCGCGACGGCGAGATGCTCATCCAGTCGCTCATCGAGACCGATGAGCGAGGTCGACCGGGCGGCGCGCCATCAGGCCCGGCTCGAGAAGCTCATGGTGGCCGCGGGCGGCATCGCCGGCCCCGGCTCGATCGGCATGCAGCCGGCACAACCCGCGGAGGCAGCAGCGTCATGAGGAAGTCGTTCCCGGTCGAAGAGCTCGCCCGCGATCCGAGGTTCGTGCGCGTCGAGATGCGCGAGCGCCTCGCCGACCCGCGTCCGCGCCCGACCGCGGGCGAGGGCAAGCGGAACAACAACCGGCTCGTGCCCCGAGCGCCCCGACGCGCCCGATGCCGCCCGCGCGCTGATGCACGGCATCTTCGTCGGCGAGATCCAGGCGCTCGAGGGCGCCGGCCGCACCTGCTGGGACTTCACCGACCGGCGACGGCCGACGACGAGGCGCCGTTCGCGCTCAAGCTCGACATGGCCCGCCAGTGCTGGGACGAAGCTCGCCACGTCGAGATCTCGATCAAGCTCTCCGACTGGATGGGCACCGAGCTCGGCGAGTTCTCCGAGAACACCTTCCTCTACGAGGCGGCCTGCAACCCCGACCCGGTGCTGCGCCTCACCGGCGTCAACCGGGCGCTCGAAGGCCTCGCCATCGACGTGTTCACGACGATGAAGGAGTTCGGCGACATCGCCGGCGACCCGGTGCTCGAGTTCTGCGAGGACTGGATGCTCGCCGACGAGGTCACCCACGTGAAGATGGGCTCCGACTGGCTGCGCCGCCTCACGTCGAACAACCCCGAGCGCCGCAAGGCAGCGCTCGAGTTCCAGGCGATCGTCGACAAGCTCTTCGCGATCGGCGGGTTCCGCAGCGAGTCGGAGGAGTCGCCCGTCAAGCTGGCCCGCCGGTTCCGCGAGCTCGCCGGCTTCGACGAGGACGAGATCGACGAGATCGCCCGCCTCTCCGAGGAAGCGCTGCACGAGGCCGACTCGAAGCGGCGCGAGGCACGCGAGCGGGCTCAGGCGGCCGTCGCGGCGTCATGACCGTCACCGTCACCCCCGAAAAGTTCACGATGGTCAGCTTCGACGCGGCAGAGATCGCAGCCATCACCCAGAAGCTGCTCGACCACATCGGCGTCCCCGATCTCGACGTGCAGATCAAGGTCGACGAGACGAGCCCCTTGGGCCGCACCCAAGTCGTCTCGCAAGATCCCGTGGTCATCGAGGCCGAGAGCGGCGCTCTCGAAGACCCCAAGCGCCCCCGGCAGCTCTCCGACGCCGGTGCCGCCGACGTGATCGGGCGAGCGCTCTTGCGGGTCGCCGATCGTCGCACACCCGGCTTCGCCGATGCGCCTTCCGATGGCGACCTCACGTTGCCTCAGAGCGTGGCGTGGGCCGTGTACTCGAACGGTCGGCTCGAGCGATTCGGCTACCGCGGCGCAACGGCAGCGGTGGCTCTACCACTTCCGCAACCGTCACGGCTTCACCGACGTGGCCGACGCGGCCTTCGAACGGCTGTGGAGCTCGACCGTCGCTCACGTGGAGCGAGATCGTCGCGCTGTCCGAGGGCGCGATCGCCCACGAGCCCGTCGCCTGACGGCCGCGCCGACATGACGATCGAGATCCGCCACCGGCAGGTGGCCACGAACGGCATCGAGCTGCACGTCGCGGAGGCGGGCGAGGGACCGCTCGTCCTGCTCTGCCACGGCTTCCCCGAGAGCTGGTACTCGTGGCGGCACCAGATCGTGCCGATCGCCGAGGCCGGTTACCACGTCATCGCTCCAGACCTCCGCGGCTACGGCGACTCGACGAAGCTCCCGAACGTCGACGACTACGGCATCGAGAAGCTCAACCACGACTTGCTCGGCTTGGTCGACGACGCCGGTGAAGAGCAGGCCGTGTTCGTCGGCCACGACTGGGGTGCCCTGATCGTCTGGGATCTCGCCAGGCTGCATCCCGAGCGCGTCCGGGGGGTCGTCGGCGTGAGCGTGCCGCTCATGAACTATCCCGCGCAGCCCGTGCCCTTGATGCGAGCGGTGTTCGGCGAGAGCTTCTACATCGTCTACTTCCAGACGGTCGGGCCCGCCGAGACCGAGATGGCGAAGGATGTGCGCGCCACGATGACCCGAACGTTGTGGGGCGCCTCGGGCGACTACGCACGAGTGCTCGAGGCCGCTGCGGCAGAGGACGGCACCGGTCGCGGTGGCTTCCTCGAATCGATGCCCACGATGCCCGAGAAGCTGCCGGCGTGGCTCACCGAGGCAGACGTCGACGTCTACACCGCGCAGTTCGAGAAGTCGGGCTTCTTCGGGCCGGTCAGCTTCTATCGCAACCTCGACGCCAACTGGGAGCTCACGAACGTGCTGCCTGTCGAGCGGATCTCGATGGCCTCCGGGTTCATCGGTGGCGACCACGACACGGTCGTCCGCGGCACCCAGGCGCAGATCGACGCGATGCCGTCGCTGCTGCCGGACTACCGGGGCACGTGGATGCTCGAGGGTCCCGGCCACTGGACCCAACAAGAGGACCCGGCCGGCTTCAACGCCGCGCTGCTCGAGTTCCTGCGCGGCTTGTGAGCCGCGCGTCAGCGCAAGTCGTGCGCGCTGATGCTCTCGAGCAGATCGATCAACGGCGCCCGCGTCAGCAGCCCGCGGCACGCGGTCGCCATGTCGACCATGACGTCGCCGTCGAAGTGACGCTGCTGGGCGTCCGGGCTGTCCCACTTCTGCACGATCACGAACCGAGACGGCGTCGTCACCGAAGCGCAGAGGTCGATGTTGCGGCACGCCGGGTCCATCCGGGTGAGGACGGTGTACTTCGCGAGCACCGACTGGAGGGCGTCGGGGTCGCTGGCGTCGAACTGCATGGTGACGATCGTCAGCTCGACCTCGGCCACGCCTGTCCTCCCGCTCTGATCCGTCGCTGTTTCCGGCCGAAGTCCTCAGGACCCCGTGTGACGGTGCCGACACTGTGAGTGGTTTCCCGGCCACGGAAGGGTAGAAAAATCGCCCTGTGGAAGGGGTTGACCTCGTCGTTATCGTAATAGCCAGTCCTCTGGCGCCCACGCTTCGCGTGGGAGCCACCTCCGAGCCAGCAACGTCAGGAGCCACGTGCCCAAGGAACGTGTCGAGCGGGACGAAGAAGACCTCGTTCGCTTGTACCTGACCGACATCGGCCAGTACCCGCTCCTGACCAAGGACGACGAGGTCCGGTTGGCCAAGGCGATCGAGGCCGGCAACGAGGCCCTCACCGCGCTCCAGGGCGCGGGCAAGGAGATCACCGCCGCCCGCAAGCGCGAGCTGCGCCGCACCGCGCGAGACGGTGAGGACGCCGAGCGCACGTTCGTCCAGTCGAACCTGCGACTCGTGGTGTCGATCGCGAAGAAGTACCAGGCGTCCGGCCTTCCCCTCCTCGACCTGATCCAAGAGGGCAACCTCGGGCTGATGCACGCCGTCGAGAAGTTCGACTGGCGCAAGGGCTTCAAGTTCTCGACCTATGCCACGTGGTGGATCCGTCAGGCCATCACCCGCGGCATCGCGAACACCGGCCGCACGATCCGTCTGCCCGTCCACGCCGGCGACACCCTCGCCCGGCTGCAGAAGGCGCGGGCGCGCCTCGAGCTGAAGCTCGGCCGGCCCGCCACCCTCGCCGAGCTCTCGGCCGAAGTCGAGATGCCCGAGGACAAGGTCACCGAGGCACTGCGCTTCGCGGCCGAGCCGCTCTCGCTGTCCGAGCCGCTGCGCGAAGACGGCGATGCCGAGCTCGGCGACGTGGTCGAGGACCGCTCGGCCGAGTCACCGTTCGAGGTCGCGGCGACCGCGCTTGCTGCCCGAAGAGATCGCTCGCCTGCTCGCTCCGCTCGACGAGCGCGAGCGCGAGATCCTGAAGCTGCGCTTCGGCCTCGACCGCGGCGAGCCCCGCACCCTCGAAGAGGTGGGCGAGCACTTCAACCTCACCCGTGAGCGGATCCGCCAGATCGAGGCACGGGCGATGTCGAAGCTGCGCCACCCGTCGAGCGACACGGGCGCGCGCGACCTCCTCGCCGTCTGAACAGGCGGCCGTGTCGGTCAGTCGCTGACCGGCGCGTGACCGTCCAGCATCTCTGCTGTCGTCGTCCACGCAATCCCGTACGCGTCCTCGCTGCTCGTCAACGCGTCGAGGAACTCGGTCGAGCCGAGCGTCGCCACCTTCACGTCTGTCAGGGCGACGACGGACGCGGTGCGGTTGATGTCGCGCACCAACGCGATCTCGCCGAAGTGGTCTCCGGGACCCAGCGTCGTCTCGACGAGTCCCGCCCGCAGGA
This sequence comes from uncultured Acidimicrobiales bacterium, assembly GCA_963726495.1. Lineage (GTDB taxonomy): Bacteria > Actinomycetota > Acidimicrobiia > Acidimicrobiales > DATKAS01 > DATKAS01. The sequence goes on along the minus strand of CAVSCP010000010.1, from coordinate 217,134 downwards.
CCTCGACCTGGCCTCGAAGGATCGCGTAGAAGTGATCGCCTCGGTCGCCCTCGGTGATGATGACGCTGCCGGCCGGGAGCTCGCTCGTGGTGCAACGTGCGGCCACCTTCTCGATCGAGGTCGGTGGCAGCGGCGCGAACAGAGGGATGTCGCAGAACAGCTCCAGCAGCTCCGGCACCGGCTCAGAGTGGTCGTCGAGGCTCCGGAACCGAGGCGTCAGGACCAGCGCGAGCATCGGGAGGATCGAGCCGACCACCACCAGGACGACCCTGAGACCGAGCGCGGAGACCAAGACGGGTGCGGTGAGCGCGCCGACGCCGCCGATGGCGATGCCGACCGTGAACAGCACCCCGAAGACCCGACCGAGACTTCGGTCCGATCCGAGCCGTTGGATGAGCGTGAGGCCCGAGACGTCGAGAAGCGCGTTCCCGACGCCGATCGTGAACAGGGCGACGACCACGATCGCGGTTGTCGGATGCACGCCGATGAGGACGATCGGCAAGCCCCAGAGGCAGAGCGCGAAGGCGAACGGGCGTGCGAGGCGGCGCCTTCCGGTGAGCACCACGGCACCAAGCCCGCCGACGATGCCACCGATGCCGATCATCGCGGCCAACCACCCGACTCCGCTGCTCCCGAGACCGAGAAGGTCGAATGAGACCGAGACCAACAGGACCGTGAGGAACCCGCGAACGAGGAGCTGCACGACGCAGCAGCCCACGACGATCGCGAGGTCGGAGTTCTTCCGCAGCTCGGTGAGCCCGCCGATCAGCGCGGCGAGCGGGCGGTCGGGTGTGCGTCGCAACGCCTTCGACGGATCGACGCCGACACGGACCCTCGAGACGGCGACGACTCCCAGCGCCGCGATGATCGCAGTCACGGCCATCACGAACCACGGCTCGGCTCGGAGGAGGAACACCGCGGCGAGGGCAGGGCCCGCGAACGTGGCCAGGCCTTCGAGCGTTCCTGCCGTGACGTTCATGGCCACCAGCTCGACCGGTGTGCGAGCGACGAGAGGGACCATCGCGAGGTGCGCTGAGCGGTACGGCGTCGCGGCGACGCTGCTGACGGCGACCAGGAGGTACACGGCGAACGCGGGCGCATGCGCAGCCAGCGCGATCGCGATCAGCGCCTGAGTGACACACATCGCGACGAACACCGCCGTCACGACGCGCCGGCGAGCGAAGCGATCGGCAGCCCACGCGCCGAAGGGCAAGCGCGATCGCACCGGGAAGCAGCCGGGCAAGTCCGAGCACGCCCACCGCTGAAGCTCCGCCGTGGTCGAAGGCCCACACCGAGAGCCGCGACCATCGCCATGGTGTCGACCAGGAAGAAGGCAGTCCAGCCGAGCTGCAGTCCGCGGAGGTCACGCTGACGCATCACGTTCGTGACCGCGTCGAGACGGCGACGGCCCGACCCCACCCACCGAGGCATGCGACATCCTCGCGGACGCGCGCCCTGAGACCCAGACGGTCAGGCTGTCGCCTGCAGCTCCTTGCGCGCGGACCGCAGGCGGAACCCGATCACGATGTCGCTGATGCCGCGCATGATCGCGGCGATCCCGACCCAGAACACGAGGAGCACCGTGCTCCTCCAGGTCGACACTGTCGAGTTGTCGGGAGCGATTGCCCAGACGCCGAGCCCGACCATCGCGATGCCACCGATGAGCTGCAACCACCACAGGTTGTCGATGTGGCGGCTGCCGAACGCGAAGACGATGTCGATGATCCCGTAGAAGAAGAGCAGCCAGGCGACGATCGCGGCGAGCACGAGGAAGGTCTCGCCGGGCCACACCAGCGCCATGATCCCGGCGACGATCGAGACGATGCCGATGAGGATGTAGAGCCACTTCCAGCCCGGCGAGACCGCCGCAACCGCGAGCTCCATGACGCCGCCGGCGATGAAGCCGATCCCGAAGAACACCGCGATCGCCCAGACCGTCGCCATGTTGAACGAGAGCACGACGAACCCGAAGATCACCCAGACGATGCCGGCGGCGAGGAACCAGCCCCACCTCCCGGCGAACTCCCGAGCCTCATCCATGACTGAGTCAGCAGCAACCACGGTCACCCTCCCGCGCCGAACCTTGCGATGTCTGATTCTCGCGGCGCGCCGTGCGCGAAGTGGCTGATCATCGCGGGATCTGGCGGAGGTGGACGGGAATCGAACCCGCCGGACGGGGATCGCCCGTCCCAGCCGCTTTGAAGGCGGTGGAGCCCACCAGGTGCCCGGACACCTCCGGGCGGCACGGTAACGGGTCAGACGCAGCGATTGCGGATCGTGCCGATGCCGTCGATCCACGACTCGACGACCTGGCCGGCCCGCAAGAACTTCGGCGGCTTGCGAGCGGCGCCCACACCCGCGGGCGTGCCCGTGAAGATCACGTCTCCCGGGAGAAGAGAGAGCACGCTCGACAGCTCGGCGATGAGGCGCGGCACGCTGAAGACGAGATCGTTGGTGCGCGCCTTCTGCATGGTCTCGCCGTCGACCGAGCAACCAAGCCCGAGGTCGTCGGGATCATCGAGCTCGTCGATCGTGACGACCCACGGACCCATCGGTCCGAAGCCGCGCCTCGACTTGCCGAGTGAGAACTGCCCACCTGCCGCGAACTGCAGCGCGCGATCGCTGACGTCCTGCCCGACAGTGAGGCCCGCGACGAAGCTCCAGGCATCCGCTTCGGCCACACGGTCCGCTCGCTTGCCGATCACCGCGACGAGCTCGACCTCCCAATCGATGCGGTCGGCGACGATCTCGATGTCGTCGTACGGCCCGCTGAGCGACGCGGGGAACTTCGTGAACGTCGCGGGCACGTCGGGGATCGCCATGCCCGACTCTTCGGCGTGCCGCCGGTAGTTGAGCCCGATCGCGAAGACCTGCCGAGGCGCAGGGACAGGGCAGCGGAGGTCGGCGTCCACCAGGGGGCCGGTCGGGCGATCGACGGTCGCCGCGAAGTCGACGAGCTCCGGCCAGCGGTCGAAGAGGGCCATGGGGTCGGAGCCGAACCGACCGTCTGATGCAGCAGCGATGTCCGCGATGCCGTCCGCGAGGACGAGCGCCGCACGGCCGTTGACGTTGGCGAGCTTCATGGGGCGCACCGTAGAGCCGGGGGTTGCACGGTGCCTCGGCGCCGCCGCGCTTGCCTACAGACAACCTCCGCGGGAGGGGTTAGGGTCGCAGCCATGAAGAAGATCCTCGTGCTGCTCGTGGTCGTCGGCCTCGTCGCGCTCGCCGCCAAGAAGGTGCGCACCGTCTGACGTGACCGGCTGGGCGCACTTGCGCTCCACAAGGCCTTTCATGTAGTTTCACGCATACCTCCCCTCGTGTTGATGCTTCGCGTCCCGAGGGGGTTCCCGTGCTCGTCGCCTGCTGGTCCGCCAAAGGCGGAAGCGGCACCACTGTCGTCGCTGCCGCACTCGCGCTGTCGTTCGCCCGCGCGCCATCGGGCGCGTTGCTCGCCGACTTCGCCGGTGACGCGCCGTGCGTCCTGGGCTTGCCCGAACCCGACGGGCCCGGCCTCTCCGATTGGCTCGACGCCGGCGCGACTGTCCCCGTCGACGCGCTGAGCCGCATCGAGGTCGAGGCAGCGCCCGGTCTTTCACTGCTGCCGCGGGGCGCGGCGCCCGCCGAGGCGGGCGTACGCGCCGACGTGCTGGCCTCGCTCCTCCTCGGCGACGCACGCACCGTCGTCGCCGACTGTGGGGTCGGGCCCGTTGGTGCCGCGCGCTCGGTGGCCGCGGCGGCTTCGGTCTCGCTGCTCGTCGTACGACCCTGCTACGTCGCCTTGCGCCGCGCGCTCGCCGCGCCACTTCGACCATCTGGGGTGATCCTCGTCAGCGAGCCGGGCCGCGCACTCGGTGCCGGCGACGTCGAGGACGTCCTGGGCGTCCCGGTCCGCGCCGAGGTCGCAGTCGAGCCATCGGTCGCCCGCGCCGTCGACGCAGGGCTGCTCACGACCCGGCTCCCCCGATCGCTCGAGCGCGCGCTGAGGCGAGCGGCATGACGCCCACCGTCGAGGTCGAAGCGCGCGTGCACCAACAGCTGCTCGAAGGCGCGCGGGCAGGCGATGCGCCGCTCACGCGCGCCGCGATCGTCGAGCTCGTGCGGCGGGAGGCGCCGTTGCTCGGCGCCGGCGAGCTCGACACCATCGTCCGCCACGTCTCCGCTCGCACCGCGGGGCTCGGCCCCCTCGAGTCGCTGCTCGCTGATCCCACGATCACCGAGGTCATGGTGAACGCGTCGACGGGCGTGTGGATCGAACGCGACGGCATGCTCTCGCGCACCGACCTCCTGCTCGACGACGGCACAGTCGCGCACCTCATCGAGCGCGTCGTCGCGCCGCTCGGCTTGCGCGTCGACCGATCTCGCCCTCTCGTCGATGCGCGCCTCCCCGACGGCTCTCGCGTGAACGCGGTCGTCCCACCGGTGGCGATCGACGGCCCGTGCCTCACGATCCGTCGCTTCGGAGCCCGCACGCTCGCGCTCGAAGAGTTCTGTTCGTCCGCCGTCGCGGACTTGCTTCGCAGCGCTGTCTTCGCGCGGCGCAACCTGCTCGTCACGGGCGGCACCGGCAGCGGAAAGACCACGCTGCTGAACAGCCTGGCGGCATGCCTGCCGAGCCACGAGCGGATCGTCACGATCGAGGACGCCGCCGAGCTCCGCTTGCCGAGCGAGCACGTGGTCCGCCTCGAGGCACGCCCGGCGAGCGCCGAGGGGCTCGGTGCCATCACGATCCGCGAGCTCGTGCGCAATGCGCTCCGGATGCGCCCCGACCGCATCGTCGTCGGCGAGGTCAGAGGGGCAGAGGCGCTCGACATGCTCCAAGCGATGAACACCGGGCACGAAGGGTCACTCTCGACGTGCCACGCGAACAGTCCCGACGATGCGCTGCGACGCATCGAGACGATGGTGCTCATGGGCGACGTGCAGCTGCCGCTCAGCGCCGTGCGAGAGCAGGTGCACGCCGCGCTCGACCTCGTGGTCCACCTCGCGCGCCAGCGCGACGGCACCCGCCGCATCACTGCGGTCGCGGAAGTGAGCGAGCACGCCCACCGTGACATGCGCACGCAGCTGCTGTCCGACGGTGTGCGCGTGGTCGGCGTGCCCAGTCGCGCCGCGCGGTGACGCAGATGAGCCCGGTCGTGTCGGCGGCGCTCGTCGTCGCATGTGTCGTGGCTGCCCGGGCGGCTTGGCGCGCGCAGCAGGCGCACCGCGCCCGCTCACGGTTCGAGCGGGCGCCGGTCGTGCGTGTCCGCGCTCGACGTGTCACAGCGCCTGGCACGGTTCTGCGATGGGCGCGCGATGGCGGCGTGTCGCTCGACGTCGACGCGGTGTGGTCGATGTGGCTGATCGTGCTGATCGTCGGCAGCGGCGCGTTGCTCGTCGTCGCTGGGCCGGGCGCTGCCGCCCTCCTCGCCGGCGCGCTCGTCGTCACTCCCACGGTCGCCCTCGTGACCTCCGGGCGTAGCCGCCGAAGACGGCTCGGCAGCAGCCTGCCGGGTGCGCTCGACGAGATCGCCCGTTCGCTCCGATCCGGCGGGTCGCTGGTCCAGGCGATCGCAGACGCGGCCCACGCGACCCCAGGGGCGATCGGCGACGACCTCTTCCAGGTTGCCGCCGCGCACCGAGCCGGGGTGCCACTCGCCGATGCGCTGGCGCGGTGGCGAAGCACCCGACCGATCGCTGGCGTGCGCCTCACCGCGAGCGCGCTCGAGCTCGGGCTCGCCGCCGGCGGCGCGCACGCACGCGCGATCGACGGAGTGGCGGCAACCCTGCGCGACAACCTGGCGATCACCGCCGAGGTGCGAGCACAGGCCGCGCAGGCGCAGGCCTCCGCGCTCGTCATCGGCCTCGCGCCGATCGGGTTCACCGCGCTCGCATGCCTGGCCGACCATCGCACCGCGACGTTCCTGTTCCAGACGCCCGCGGGTCTGGCATGCCTCGCCGTCGGGCTCGCTCTCGACGCGGCAGGTGCGATCTGGATGGGCCGCATCACGCGGACGCGCGAATGAGCGCCGTGCTGCTGCCAGGCGCATGGGCGGCGGTGGTCATCGCGTGGGCATGGCGATCGCGCCCCGCGCCGCGTCGCACACGAGCGCTCCTCGTGCGCGACGTTCGCCGGGCCCCGCGACGCCGGCTCGCCCCGGCCCGCTTCGTCGGCGGCGCGATCCGCGGGCGCCTGGGTCGTCGGCCCGACCGCGATGCCGACGGCCGGCTCGGTGTCGCCCTGTTCGTGGGCGTGCTGTTCCTCCCGTTCGTGCCGCTGCTCGCTCCCGCGGCGGGCGCGGCCGCGTGGGCCTTCGGGGTCTGGCGATCACGGCAACGGCGGCGGGCCGAGAGCGACCGCGTCCGGCGAACCCTGCCCGAGGTCGTCGACCTCTTCGTCGTCGGGATCGGCGCAGGTCTGAACGTCCCGCTCGCGCTCCGGACGATCGGGCCGCTGTGCCCGGCGCCGTTCGACGACGCGCTGCGAGCGACCGTTGCCGAGACCGACCTCGGGATGCGCACGGCCGACGCGCTCGAGGCACTGCCGACCCGACTCGGCGAGACCGTGCGCCCGCTCTCGAGCGCGCTGATCGCGTCAGAGCGCTACGGCGTGCCGCTCACGGCGTCGCTCGAGCGCCTGGCCGACGAGGTGCGACGCGATCGGCGGCGTCACGCCGAAGCCGACGCGCGTCGTGTCCCCGTGAAGCTCCTCTTCCCCTTGGTGTTCTGCAGCCTGCCCGCGCTCGCGCTCCTCAGCGTGGCGCCGCTCATCGCCGGCGCACTGCGGGCTCTTCGCACATGAGGGAGAAGACATGAAGGTCACGTCACGGCTCGTCAGCTGGTGGACCGCGCGGCGCTTCGGCGACGCCGGTCAGGCAACGGCGGAGTACGCGCTCGTCCTGCTCGGCGCGGCAGCGATCGCGCTGCTCATCGGGATCTGGGCGACGTCGGGAGGCGGCGCCGGCAAGGTCGGCGATCTCCTCGACGCGGTGTTCTCCTCGATCAAGAAGAACATCTCGTGAGACCGCGCCGGGGGCGACGAGGGTCAGGCCACAGTCGAGCTGGCCCTCGTCCTCCCGGTCATCGCGATGCTGATGCTCCTGCTCGTCCAGGTGGGCGTGCTCGTGCGCGACCAGGTGCTCGTGATCCACGCCGCGCGCGAGGGCGCTCGGGCGGCGGCGGTGACCGGTGCCAACGCGGACGCGGCCGAGAAGGCCGCGCTCGCAGCCGCCGGCCTGCCGCTGAAGAGCACCGACGTGCTCACGACGCCGCCGGGCACGAAGCACGACCTCGTGCGGGTGCAGGTCACGTACACCGACTCGACCGACGTGCCGCTCGATCGGGCGATTGCTCGGCGACGTACGCGTGACGGCGGCGGTGTCGATGAGGATCGAGCCGGGATGAGCGCGCGGTCGTCAGGCGAGCACGGCGCGCAGCAAGCCGACCGCTCCTGCCTTGTCGAGGGGCTCGTTGCCGTTGCCGCACTTGGGGCTCTGCACGCACGACGGGCAGCCGGCGCGGCACGGGCAGCGCTCGACCACCGCCAGCGTGGCCTCGAGATGGCGTCGCCCCGCGCCGTAGCCGAGCTCGGCGATGCCGGCACCGCCGGGATAGCCGTCGTAGATGACGATCGTCGGGTGGTCGGTGTCCGCGAGGTACGCGGTCGACACACCGCCGACGTCCCATCGATCGCAGATCGTGAAGAGCGGGAGGATGCCGATGCCGGCGTGCTCGACCGCGTGCAGGGTGCCCGGCACCTGCTCGGGCGACAGCCGCGCGGCCGCGATCACATCGGGCCCGACCGTGTACCAGAACGCCCGCGTGACGAGACGGGTCGGCGGCAGGTCGAGCGGCTCGTAGCCGAGCGAGGTGTGCGAGCGCACGTCCCTTCGGTCGTAGCCGACCACGTGACTCGTGACCTGCACCTGACCGAGGTGCAGATGCACTCGGCCGATCGGGCGCGTCGCCTCGGTCGCGAGGATCTGCACGTTCGTCTCGGAACGCACCTGCGTGTACTCGTCGCCGTCAGCTGGCTCGACGATCGCAGCACGGTCGTCGAGGTCGAGCGACACGACGCGAAACGTCTGACCCTGGTGCAGGTAGATCGCACCGGGGTGGACCGACTCGAACGCCCGCGATCCGTCGACGGTGCCGACCAGTCGTCCGTCGTCGTCGGCGATGCGGTACTCGTCCGCGGCGCCCGAGCGAAGGCCGATGCCGGGGGCCGGCGCGCCTCGCCCGCTCCACACGGCGCGACGGTTCCGCAGCACGAGCCGGTCTTGGACGACGAGCTGACGCACGCCCTCGCCGAGGTCGTCGCCCCACCACTGCTCGTCGTCCAGCGACAGCGGCGCCTCGAACGCCGCGCACGCGAGGTGCGGCAGCAGCACGAAGGGGTTCGAGAGGTTCACGACCGCGGGCTCGGGCGGACGCGTGAAGACCTCGCGTGGATGGGCCATGAGCCACTGGTCGAGCTGATCGGAGCCCGCGACGAGCACAGCCAACGATCGCTGCGTGGTGCGACCCGCGCGCCCGGCCTGCTGGCGGAGCGAAGCGACGGTGCCGGGGAAGCCGTCGATCACGCACGCGTCGAGCCCGCCGACGTCGATGCCGAGCTCGAGCGCGGTCGTGGCCACGACGCCGGCCAGCTGCCCGTCGAAGAGCTCGGTCTCGATCTCGCGCCGCTCGCTCGGCAGGTAGCCCCCGCGGTACGACCGCACCCGGCTCGCGAGGTCGTCGTCGAGCTTGCGTCGGACCGAGCCGGCGACGATCTCGGTGGCCTTGCGGCTGCGACAGAAGGTGACGGTGCGCGCGCCGTCCTCGACGAGCGCTGCGGTGAGCGCCGCGGCCTCGACGTTCGGTGAGCCGCGCGTGCCGGTGTCGACGTCGAGCAGCGGTGGGTTCCACAGCGCGAACAGCCGCTCGCCGCGTGGCGACCCGTCGTCCACGACCGGGCGCACCGACACGCCGCACAACGCGGAGGCCAGAGCGGCGGGTTCGCCGACGGTCGCGGACGTGAAGATGAATCGAGGATTGGCGCCGTAGCGCGCGCAGAGGCGGCGGAGCCGGCGCAGCACGTGCGCGACATGGGTGCCGAAGATGCCTCGGAAGACGTGCAGCTCGTCGACGACGACGTACTGCAGGCGGCGCAGGAAGGTCGCCCAGCGCCCGTGGAACGGGAGGATCCCGACGTGGAGCATCTCGGGGTTCGTCAGCACGACGTTCGCGTGCCTGCGCACCCACGCTCGGGTCGCGGGCTCGGTGTCGCCGTCGTAGGTCGAGGCGACGAGGCCGGGGAAGCCGGGCGCCGCGATCGCCCGCAGCTGATCCTGCGCGAGCGCCTTCGTGGGGAAGATCATCAGCGCGGTCGCGAGATCGTCACCCGCAACCGCTTCCGCGATCGCGGCTTGGTAGATGAGCGACTTGCCCGACGCCGTGCCCGTCGCGACGACGACCGATTGCCCGTCGCCGAGCAGGTTGAGCGCCTCGGCCTGGTGGCACCAGAGGGCGTCGATGCCGAGGCGCTTCCAGACCTCGTCGGACATCGGGTCGACCACGAGGCCCATGCGACTGGGGCGAGCCGGCTCGTGCTCGAGGTGCACGAGCTGGCCCTCGCAGGCGAGCGACTCGAGCAGGTCCTCGAACATCTCCCCCATCCTGCCCTGGGGGTGAGCAGTTACCGTGAGGCACCCATGGATCTGGCGATTCAGGTGTACGCGCAGGACGGCTGGCAGATCGTCCTCGTCGCGGGCGAGGTCGACGTCGCGACCGCACCACGGCTGCACGACCGGCTCGTCGCGCTCGACGAGCGAGGGCCACCGCCAGATCGCCCTCGACCTCGAAGGGGTCACGATGCTCGACTGGATGGGCCTCGGCGCGATCCTCGGGGTCCTGGCCCGGGTGCGCTCGCTCGGCGGTGAGCTCGCGCTCGTCTCGCCGTCGTCGACGACCCGCGAGCTCCTCGCCCTGACGGGAGTCGACCAGATCATCCCGATCCGCGACCGCCTGACTTCGGCCGAGACGTGAGCGACGACGGGCTCGTCCCGGTGCCCAAGCCAGACGAGCTGCTCGCGCTCGGCGGCATCACGGCCGAGATGTTCGCGATCTTGCGCACCTGGTTCGACGTCCCGCCCCGGGTCACTCTCGACCTGGTCGACGTCGACTCCGCCGTCACCGAGCTCGGCGACCCCGTGATGATCGCCGCGCTCGCGATGCGCAAGCTCCAGGCGCTGAACCTCCTCGCGACGCCAGGAGTGCAGCACGACGACCGACGTCGTGGTGACGATCGTGTCCGATCTCGATCGGGCGCTCGTGCAAGCACCGGTCATGCGCCTCCGCCTGGCCGCCGAGGTGACCGATTGGGATGCCGAGCTCGCGTGGCTCGAGGGCGACGAAGCGGCGGTCGACGAGGCGCCGGTCGAGCCCACCGACTCCGACCCCGAGGCGGCGCACTTCCGGGCGCTGCACGCGAAGCTCCACGAAGCCGCGGAGGCCGTCGTCGAGGCGAGCGGAGGCGTGATCCGCATCCTCGAGTGAGAAGTACATCGCCTCTGACCTGGGCGGACGCAGCGCTGTGACGCTCGTGGCTTGACACAACCCCGGCGCCCTTCTTACCTAGCCCCGATGGCCCGATCCCTCGTCATCGTCGAGTCTCCCGCGAAGGCGAAGACGATCTCGCGCTTCCTCGGCGACGGCTACGACGTCAAAGCGTCGGTCGGCCACGTCGCAGATCTGCCCAGCAAGGGGCTCGCCGTCGACGTCAACAACGGCTTCAAACCGACCTACGAGCTGACGACACGCGGCAAGGAAGTGGTGAAGGAGCTGCGGGCTGCGTTGAAGGACGCGGACGAGCTCTACCTCGCGACGGACGAGGACCGCGAGGGCGAAGCCATCTCGTGGCACCTGCTCGAGGCGCTCAAGCCCAGCGTGCCCGTCAAGCGGATGGTCTTCCACGAGATCACTCGCTCCGCCATCGACGAAGCGGTACGCAGCCCTCGCGGCATCGACTACGGCCTGGTCGACGCGGCCGAGACACGGCGGATCCTCGACCGCCTCTACGGCTACGAGGTCTCGCCGGTCTTGTGGAAGAAGGTCAACGCAGGGCTGTCGGCTGGCCGCGTGCAGAGCCCCGCGACTCGGCTCGTGGTCGAACGCGAGTGGGAGCGGATCCACTTCGTCGCTGCGGGCTATTGGGACATCGAGGCGACGTTCGCGACCGATCCCGGCTTCGCGGGCACGCTCGTCGCGTACGAAAGTCACCGTGTCGCGACGGGCCGCGACTTCGACGAGAGCGGCCGTCTCAAGCGCGACGACGTCCGGGTCGTCGACGAGGCGCTCGCCCGTGGCCTGACCGAACGGCTCGAGCGCAGCGACTTCGCGGTCCGGTCCGTCGACGAGAAGCCGTATCGGTCGAGCCCGAAGGCACCGTTCATGACGTCGACCCTCCAACAAGAGGGAGGGCGCAAGCTCAACATGAGCGCGTCGCAGGTGATGCGCGTCGCGCAGGGCCTGTACGAGCGGGGCTACATCACCTACATGCGCACCGACTCGACGATGCTCTCCGAGTCTGCGGTCGGCGCGGCCCGCTCGCAGGTCACCGACCTCTTCGGCTCGCAGTACCTCGCCGACAAGCCGCGGCGGTGGGAGGGCAAGGTCAAGAACGCGCAGGAGGCGCACGAGGCGATCCGTCCGGCGGGCGAGACGTTCCGAACCCCCGCCGAGCTCACTGGCGAGCTCAACGGCTCTGACCTGCGGCTCTACGAGATGATCTGGATGCGCACGCTCGCCAGCCAGATGGCTGACGCGACCGGTCAGACCGTCACCGTGCGGATCGGCGCGACCTCGTCGACCGGCGAAGACGCCGAGTTCTCGGCGAGCGGCACCACGATCACGTTCCCTGGCTATCGACGCGCGTACGTCGAGGGCAGCGACGATCCCGACGCCGAGCTCGCGGACCAAGAGCGACTGCTGCCGACGCTCGCGGTCGGTCAGCGCGTCCCTCTCGCGGGCCTCGAGCCGAAGGGCCACACGACGACGCCCCCGGCTCGCTACACCGAGGCCTCGCTCGTGAAGCGGCTCGAAGAGCTGGGCATCGGCCGACCGTCCACGTACGCGTCGATCATGCAGACGATCCAGGACCGCGGCTACGTGTGGAAGCGCGGCCCCACCCTCGTGCCGACATGGACCGCGTTCGCGGTCGTCAACCTCCTCGAACGGCACTTCGAGACGCTCGTCGACTACGCGTTCACCGCGCGCATGGAGGACGACCTCGACGCCATCGCGCGCAACGAGGTCGCGAAGGCCGAGTGGCTCGGACGGTTCTACTTCGGCGACGGCGACCCGGGCCTCAAGCGCCTCGTGGAGGACAACCTCGGAGCCATCGACGCCGCCGAGATCAACTCGATCCCCCTGGGGCTCGACGAGTCGGGCGAACCGGTGGTCGTGAAGCCGGGCCGCTACGGCCCGTACGTGAAGCGCGGCGAGGACACCGCGTCGGTGCCCGAGAACCTGCCGCCCGACGAGCTCACGCTCGACAAGGCCCTCGAGCTCCTCGCTGCGCCCAAGTCCGACGACCCGATCGGCACCGACCCCGCGACGAGCCTTCCTGTGTATGCGAAGAACGGTCGCTACGGACCGTACGTGCAGCTCGGCGACGCGGACACCCTGCCCGCGAACGAGAAGCCGAAGATGGCATCGCTGTTCAAGACGATGACCCTCGAACGGCTCACGCTCGCCGACGCGCTCGACTTGCTCTCACTTCCACGCCCGCTCGGCACCGATCCGGCCGACGGCGAAGTCGTCGAAGCGGGCAACGGTCGGTACGGCCCGTTCGTTCGCAAGGGCAAGGACTACCGATCGATCGACACCGAGGAGCGGCTCCTCACGATCCCGCTCGACGAGGCACTGGCGCTGCTCGCGCAGCCACGGCAGTACCGAGGCCGCGGCGCACCCAAGCCTCCGCTGCGCGAGTTCGGCCCCGATCCGGTGTCCGGGCGGCCCATCGTGGCGAAGGACGGCCGCTTCGGCGTGTACGTGACCGACGGCGAGACGAACGCATCGCTGCGGCGCGGCGACCTCCTCGAGGAGATCAGCGCCGAGCGCGCCGCCGAGCTGCTGGCCGAGCGTCGCGAGGCCGGTCCGTCGAAGAAGGCGGCGAAGAAAGCTCCCGCGAAGAAGGCCACAGCCAAGAAGACCGCGGCGAAGGCGGGCGAAGAAGAAGGCGCCATCGAAGAAGGCACCGGCCAAGAAGACCGCGGCCAAGAAGGCAGCCCCGACCGACGAGGGCTGAGACATCGCCGCTCAACAGGCGTCCCGTCCAATAGCCTGACCGCCCGATGGGCGAGTCGAGCGAGGGCCCTCTGGCGGCGCGCGCCGCGGACACGCTCGACGACGACGTGCCAACAGACCCCTTCCCCCCGATCGTGCCTGCGATCCCGCCAGAGGCGCACGTTCGGGTCTTCGGATCGCGAGCGTTCTTCCGACTGTGGCTCGCGCAGGTCGTGTCGTCACTCGGCGACTGGATCGGCTTCGTCGCGGTCGTCGCGCTCGCACAGCGCATCGGCGGCTCGTCACCCGAGGCTGCGATCGCGCTCGTCATGTCCGCGCGACTCATCCCCGGCTTCTTCCTGAGCCAGTTCGCCGGCGTCCTCGTCGATCGTTGGGACCGCAAGAAGGTCATGGTGTGCTGCGACATCGGCCGCGGCCTGGTGCTCGCGACGCTGCCGTTCATCCACACCGTGTGGGGACTCGTGCTCGCCTCGCTTCTCCTCGAGATCGGCACCCTGTTCTGGGCGCCGGCGAAGGAAGCGTCGGTGCCGAACCTTGTGCCTGCCGATCAGCTGACGACCGCGAACTCGCTGTCGCTCGTCGCCGCCTACGGCACGTTCCCCATCGCCAGCTTCGTGTTCGCGATGCTGACCGCCGTCGCCGGTGGCCTCAAAGAGCTCCCCGGTTTGGGCTTCCTCGGCGTCAACCGAGAGACGCTTGCGATCGGCGTCGACGTCTGCACGTTCTTCCTCTCCGCGGTGATGATCGCCACGCTCCCGTTGACGAAGCCGAGGCGCGATCCCCTCGACACAGAGAAGATCGGCATCGGGTCGGTCGTGCACGACCTCAAAGAGGGCTGGCACTTCATCTTCCTGAACGCGAAGGTCCGCGCAGTGATGATCGCCCTGGGCACGGGGCTCATCGGTGGCGGCATGGTGGTGCCACTGGGCCCGGTGTTCGCGGACGAGGTGCTCCACTCGGGTGCCACCGGGTTCGGCTTGCTCCTCACCGCTCTCGGCACGGGCATGGCGATCGGCGTCGTGCTGCTCTCCGCGTTCCAGAAGAAGCTCCCGAACGTGATGGTCTTCACCGCGTCCGTGCTCGGCGCGGGGATCACGTTGATCATCGGTGCATCGATGTCCACGTTGGCCCCGGCGTTCCTCGCCATCCTGGGCATGGGTGTCTTCACGGGTTCGGTGTACGTCCTCGGCTTCACGATCCTCCACGAGACCGTCGAGGATGACCTGCGCGGCCGCACGTTCAGCGCGCTGTACACGCTCGTGCGGTTCTGCCTGCTGATGGCGTTCGCGCTCGCGCCCGCTGCTCGCCGGTGGGCTCAACCGCTTCTCGAATCGCGTGTTCGGCGGCTCGGTCGAGATCGCGGGGTTCACCGTCAGCCTGCCCGGCGTGCGCCTCGCGCTCTGGCTCGCCGGAGCGATCATCGTCGCCGCGGGTCTCCTCGCCATCCACTCGCTTCGCTCGGCGAGCACCACCGGCCGCACCCGCGATCTGTGAGAGGGCGCTTCATCGCGCTCGAAGGAGGCGAAGGGTCGGGCAAGTCGACCCAAGCCAAGCTCCTTGCCGCCGACCTCGGTGCGTTGGCGACGTTCGAACCCGGCGACACCGCGCTGGGCGGAGCGATCCGCCGGCTGCTCCTCGATCCCGCGACCTCCGCCCTCGACGATCGCGCCGAGGCCCTCTTGATGGCGGCGGACCGCGCGCAGCATGTCGCCGAGGTCATCCTCCCCGCACTCGAGGATGGCCGGCATGTCGTCTGCGACCGCTACCTCGGCTCGTCCATCGCCTACCAGGGCTACGGACGCGGGCTCGATCCGAGCCGCGTCGCCGCGCTCAGTGACTGGGCCACGGGAGGGCTGGTGCCCGACCTCACCGTGCTCCTCGACGTGCCCGAGGACGGTCGCCGAGGCGCGGCTGACGTCCACACGCGACCGGTTCGAGGACGCCGGGCACGAGTTCCACCGTCGCGTCCTCGCTGGCTACCGGGCGCTCGCGACCGACCCGGGCTGGGTCGTGGTCGACGGCACGCCCAGCGTGGACGAGGTTGCAGTTGCGGTGCGGGCCGCAGTCCGCGACCGTCTGGCTCTGTGACGACCGCTGTCGACGTCGATCTCTTCCGAGAAGTCATCGGGCAGGAACGCGCCGTGGCGCAGCTCCGCGCGGCCGCCGCTGATCCGGTGCACGCGTACCTGTTCGTCGGCCCGTCGGGCAGTGGCAAGCGCGCCGCCGCGCACGCGTTCGCCGCCGCGCTGCTCGCTCCTCCGGGTGCCGATCGCGACGACCGTGACGCGCGGCTTGCGCTCGCGGGAACGCACCCCGACTTGCTGATCGTCGAGCGCGAGGGCGCGTCGATCTCGGTCGAAGCAGGCCGACGACATCGTGCGCGCCGCGTCGCTCTCACCGATCGAGGGCGACCACAAAGTCCTCGTCCTCGACGAGTTCCATCTCATGACCGCTGCGGTCGCGCCCAAGCTGCTGAAGACGATCGAGGAGCCTCCCGCGCCGACGATCTTCGTGGTGCTCGCGGACGACGTGCCTCCCGAGCTCGTCACGATCGCGTCGCGCTGCGTCCGCATCGACTTCGGGCCGGTTCCGGCTGCGCTCGTGGAGGCGACGCTCGTCGCCGAAGGAGTGGAGGAGTCGGCCGCGCGGCTCGCGGCCGCGGCAGCAGGAGGCGACCTCGACCGCGCTCGGCTGCTCGCGAACGACAGCGGGCTCGCGGCGCGGCGTCAGGCCTGGCACGACATCCCGCGGCAGCTCGACGGCCACGGCGCGACCGTCGGAGCGATCGTCGACGAACTGCTCGGGATGATCGATGCCGCGGCCGAGCCGCTCGCAGCTCGGCAGAAGCAAGAGGCCGAACAGCTGCAGGAACGGATCGAGCAGTCCGGTGAGCGCGGCTCGGGTCGCAAGGAGCTCGAGGACCGACACAAGCGCGAGCTACGCCGGCACCGCACCGACGAGCTTCGCTTCGGGCTCGCGACGCTCGCGGGCGCGTATCGCGATCGGCTGGTCGCCGGCGGCACGCGCGAGGACGCGCGGGCCGTCGACGTGATCCAGAACCTGCTCGAGGAGCTCATCCGCAACCCGAACGAGACCCTGCAGCTGCAAGCCCTGTTGCTTCAGCTCCCGGGCTGACCGACCTTCGCCGCGCTCCTCCACCGCAGCGAGAAAGCGCCGCACCGAGCTCGCCGACTCCGATCGCCAGAGCGACACGACATCGTCCTCGCCCGGATGCTCGAGCCGTGCGAGCACAGGTCCGAGCCGTCGCTGCTGCGCGCGCACCAGCGACACGAGGTCGAGCCCGCGCCGCTGACGGAGCACGAGCTTGAGCAACAGCTCGGTGCGCACGTCGCGGACATGTTCGACCGGCAGCGCGAGCCAACGATCGACCGCGCGCCGTCCCGCCGCGGTCGCGGTCAACAGCGTCCGCGACCTCGCGCCGAGCTGCTGCACGCCGATGGGCGCGACGAGTCCCATGGCCTCGAGCCTCTCGGCGGCCCGATAGACGAGCGGTCGGCTGAGCGACCAGACCGACCCCACCTCCCCGACCGGAGCCAGCAGCTTCACGATCGCCCAGCCGTGCGTCGGCTCCTCGCGCAGGAGTGCCAGCGTCGCCCACTCGCCGAGCGAGAGCTCCGGCAGCGGCGACGGTGACCACGCCGCGAGTGTGGCTGATCTCGACGGCAGCGGTCCGGATGCGACCGGGTAGAGTCTCCGACCCGTACCACCCTCGCCCGGGTAGCTCAGTCGGCAGAGCGGCTCACTCGTAATGAGCAGGTCAAGGGTTCGATTCCCTTCTCGGGCTCTACGTCGCTGCGCCTCAGCAGTCGCGCGAGTCCGATTGGATAGCGTCCGGCACAGTCATGTCGCCTCCCCCGCGGTTCTCCGTGATCATCCCGCTCGAGTTCCACCGGGGACAGGCCATCCGCTGCGTGCGGGGCTGGGCGGTGGGCCAGCTGTTTCCGCGTGAGCAGTTCGAGATCGTGATCGCGAGCCCGGCTGACCATCCGAAGGCCGAGCTGGACGAGATCCGGCGTCTGCTCGGGCCGCAGGATCGGGTGCTGCAGTTCGATCGTCACCACGACATGGACCTCTGCGCAAAGGCCGCCGAGCGCGCGAGCGGCGAGATGCTGTTCTTCACGGAGTCGCATTGCCTACCGGAGCCCGGGACGCTCGCCACCGCCGATGCCGTCGCGCGCGAGAACACGGATTGGGCGGGGTTCAGCGGCCGCTCGATCCCGATCACCGGCAACCTCTTGTCGGAGATCGAGGCGGAGTGGTACCGGCCGGGAATCGAGTTCGGCATGAACGAGCATCCCTGGCGGAAGGTGCTCGACCAGTGCTTCGTCGTGCATCGGTCGGCGTACTTCCAGGCGGGCGGCTTCGATCCGGCCTTTGGGCACTTCGCCGAATGGCTCATCGCCGCCCGCTTCTACGCGCTCGGCCTGAAGATCGGCTACGCGCCAACGGTCCGAATCCACCACGTGTACATCGGGGATTTCGGCGTGTGGCAGCGCTTCACAGCCGACTTCGTGCGAGGACAGATCGCGGATCTCGCGATGGAGCCCAGCGATGCACTCACGACGATGTTCGACGAGGTGCCGGAGTGGTCACGCCGACACATGCTGCGGCGCAGCGTGGCACGCCGGGTCTGTCGCATGCTGCTGCGGGACCTGCGCCGATCGATCGAGGTCGGGAGCGCGGAGAGCCCGCGCGGCAACCTCGCGTCGCTCCGACGCTGGCACTGGTGGCTGCTCAGATCGTGGCTCATACGAGCCACGGCCGGACACTCGGTCGTGCTGATGCGTGCGCAGCGCCGGCGCCTCACGACCCGAGCAGCGCTCCAGGTGGATCTCCTGACTCACAGCCGGGCCCGCGGATCGGTGCACCTCGGGCGCTGCTCCGAGGCGATCGCAACGGTGGAGCGCACCCGGTTCCTGCGAACGCGGGCTCGCAACCTCGAGCGCAACAAGGCGAGCCGCCCGCCTCTCGATCACGCACCCGCCTGTGATTCCGGCCGCTGGGAGCCCGGACAGCTCGACGCTGCCCATGGCGTCGGATTTCATCGAGCCTCGGCCGCCGGCGCGGTAGCCATTCGCTGGTCTGAGCCCGCTGCGTACGTCGAGCTGCCGCTCGCCGCCGGACGATACGTGATGAGCATGAGCTGGCTCTTCCCTCCGCGAGTCGACGGTCAGCCGCGCCCGCGCTTCTACCTCGACGAACGGCCCATTCCGGCCCAGAACGTCTCCCTCCGGCGAGACGGCGTCGAGCTTCGTGTGGACGTTCCCGACTCGCCGTCTCCGCCCCGCCTCGGGTGGGTCTGCCCGGCCGGGCATGCGGGCGGCGGCGACCGGACGCTCGGCCTTCCGGTCGTCAGTCTGCGCTGGGCCCGTGAGGACGCCCGCTCTAGCCATGGGGACGAGCGAACCACGATGGAGTCGTCGCTCACCTCATTTGACCGACCACTGGAGACTGACTGCCGACAGCGTTGATGCGATCGCACTGCCGGTACGGTGCCGAGAGCGACATGGCCAGTTCGAGACAGCGACGTGTGCGGACGGGCGAGGTGGTCGCCGTCATCGGCGGTGCCATGCTCCTCGTGGCGAGCTGGGCCGTGGTCGCGGTGGCAAACCAGGTGCCTCACTGGGAGGCCCGCCTGTTCAGAGCGGTGAACGACCTGCCCGACTTTCTGTGGCGGATGCTCTGGGCTCCGATGCAGGTCGGCAGCTTCGTGGGGTCTCTCGTCGTCGTCGCGCATCACTGCCGTCGTGAGCAGGAGCCCAAGGCTCACGCTCGCCGCGCTCGTCGCGAGCCAGCTCGCGTTCTGGCTGTCGAAGATGGTCAAGACGACGGTGTCGCGAGGCCGACCCGAGGCGCTCCTCGTGAACGTTCACCTGCGAGAGCACGCGCACGGGCTCGGGTACGTCTCCGGTCACAGTGCTGTCGCGTTCGCACTCGCGGCCGTGCTCGTGCCGTCGCTTCCTCGCGTGTGGCAGCCCGTGGCGTGGGTTGTCGCGGCCCTGGTCGCGGTCGCGCGGGTGTACGCCGGCGTCCATCTTCCACTCGACGTGGTCGGCGGAGCGGGACTGGGGCTGCTCCTAGGGACGTTCAGCCGTTGGGCGTTCGGCCTCGGCGGGGAAGGACTACCCGTGGAGGACGGCGAGAGAAGTGCGGGCTAGATCAGGTTCCGACGCTCGAGCACGTGGAAGCTGATCCACCCCGGCAGGATCGGGAGCCAGTAGGTCACGAGGCGGTAGCTCAGGACGACGGCGACCGCCACGCCAGGTTCCATTCCGACGCCCGTGAAGCCGGCGACGAGCGCGGCCTCCAACGCGCCGAGACCGCCCGGGGTCGGCGCGGCGGCCGCGAGCAGCGCCGCGCCGAGATACACGGCCCCGACCTCGGCAAAGCTCGCACCGCCGTGGTACGCCGCGACGGACGCGGCGAGCGCCCCGATGTACGCGAGCGTGACCGCTGCTGACCCCCCGAACAGGAGCACGATCTTGCTCGGCGACCGAGCGAGCAAGGCGATGCTGGCCGCGGATTGCTTCACGAAGCGCACCACGCGCGTGCGCACCAGCTTTCGGCCCTTTCTCGTCGCCATCACGACCCCTACGACTGCGAGCACGACGGCGATGACGACGAGCAGCTTGCTGGTCGAGGGGAGCTTGAAGCCGGCGTTGCCTTTTCCGGCCCACACGAAGAAGACAAACAAGAGGACGATGTGGACGACCGCGCCCGCGAGCACGTTCAGTCCGATCCCCGAGACCGCTGCGGCGGGCTCGACACCGGCCTTCTGCAGGAAGCGCACGTTCAGCGCCATTCCGCCGACATTGGCCGGCGTCACCCGGTTGACGAAGGAGGACGCCATCTGCGTCTCGACCGTCGGGACCATCGGCAGATGGTTCGGCACGCCGCCGATCAAACCGATCGCCGACGCCACGTAGGTGAGCGCGGACATCACCACCGCGACAGCGAGCCACCAGAAGTTCGCCGTCCGTAGCGCGGTGAAGCTGTCGCCGACATGGGCGAGCTGCGGGAGAAGGACGTAGAACGCTCCGGTGAGTGCGGCGATCGTGACCAGCGTGCGCGCCTTCACCCGGACGAGCCGCTCGACCGGCGCAGCCTCGGTCCCGGTCGCCTGGGCGATGCCCTCACGCAGCTGTTGCAAGAGCGACTTCGAGGCTGCCTTCCGCGTCGACGCAGACAACGCGAGCGGCTGCAGGTACGGCATCGCGGACGCGACTTCAGCCGGGTCGAGCACCCTCATCGCCGACCCGATCGCCCGTTCAGGCCCAACAGTTGCCGCCAGGGAGGCGATGAGCTCAGCGCGATCGATCGCGAGGAGGCGCGGCGGAGCCGAGCTCTCGGCGGAAGCGAAGTCGACGATGACGGGCTCGCGGTCGTGCACGACGATGTTCGACGGATGGAGGGCGCGATGGGCGAGCCGATTGCGATGGAGCGTGTCCGCTTGCCTCCACGTTTCGTCGAGCAGCGCGTCGTCGATCGCGACCCCGTCCAGCTCCGACATGACCGGACCGCTCACGTCCTCGAGAGCAAGGGCAAGCGACCCGGTCGGGAGGGCAGTCATCACCTCGAGCGCCGGGCACCGCACGCCAGCACGTCCCGCGACGAGCAGCATCAGCGCCTCGTGCTCGACATCGCGATCGAGTGAGCCACTGGCCCACTGCTCGTTCGGGCCGCGGTACAGGGCGGTGCGGTAGCCGCGGTAGAGGAGATCGGCGTCGCGGCTGTCGCGGTCATAGACCTTCACGAACAGCCGACGGCCGTCGGCTTCCTCGACCTCGTAGAGCTGAGCCCTCCCGCCCTCGGCCCGCCGCAACGTGAGCCGCGAGACGGCGATGCCCGCGTCGCGCAGCGCGTCCGCGATGACAGCGGGCGCGGGGCGGCGATTCGGCGCCCCGAGCAGCGCAAGGACGACCGCACCACCGGCGAACCCGGCCGAGACGGCGAGGAGGAGCGGGACGACCCCACCGGTGGCAGCGATCGCCATGACGACGACGAGGCAGACAATCGCGACATCGCTCGCGCGCCGCCACGACCTCGAGAGCCATGGCTTGCCCACCATCGTCGCACCTGCCGCGCCGGCTACGTACGCGAGCGACGGAAACCGCGTCGAGGTCACCCACGTCGTCGTGCTCACCGCATCCTCGAGCCGTCCGGGGAGATCGAGGTAGAGGTCGAGAAGCGCGAAGACGACCGCGCCGGCCGTCGCCCCCAGCACGACGAGACCGATGCGACGCCATCTGCGCTGCCACACGAGCAGGCCGATGACCACCGCGGGCACGAGTAGCCCGCCGACTTGGACGAGCGCGAGCGCGAACTCGCGGATGGCGTCGGGAATCGAAGCCGCCGCGCGGCCGATGTCGGTCGTGACACCCGCGCTGGTCGACCTTGGCGAGTCGGAGGAGCAGCACGAGCAGGATCGCGGCGACGCCCCACACGACGAGACGAACGACGTCACCCGGATGGCGGAAGTAGCGGTCGCCAGGCGGACGGGCAGAAGTGAGCGCATCGCCCGTGAGCGGGACGCCAACGCGTACCGGTTCAGTCATTGCTGTGGTCATGTCGTCCCGTCCCTTGCGACCGCGGCGACGACCCGCAACAGCAGGACGATGCCAGCGAAGAGGCCCCCGTAGCCGAAGACCTCGAACAGCCCCACGTTGGCGGAGACCTCCGGACCTGCGTCGGCGGGGATGAGCAGCAGCACGGACGCGAGGAGGAGCGTCGCTCCAACGGCGACGAGCAGCCCGCGGTTGACAAGTGTTCGCAGGATCCGCCGCGAGTCCTCGTCGACCACGTGTCGGACCCGAAGGTCTCCCCGGCCGGCGAGCATCAGGATGCGATCGAGACGATCCGGAAGGCGACGCAGCTGCGGCAGCGCGGACAGCACCGCGTCCTTCACCACGTCGTCGCGATCGATCGGCGCGTTGGTAGAGACCATCGCCTCTGTGGCGGCGGCGACGAGCGACATCCCCGGGCACATGACCCGCAACGTGCCGTCGAGCGTGGCGAGCGCTCTCGACAGCAGCACGAGGTCACCGGGAAGCCGCACACCGAAGGCGGAGATCGTCGAGACGAGGTCTTGCATGATCGTGGGGTCGACTGCGCCATTGGCGCGGACGTGGTCCGCCAGCAGGCGCGCGAGCGCTCGCTCCAGTCGCTCGGGCGCGACGTGCTCGCTGACGTCGGCGACGCGCTCCACGCTCTCGCGTAGCAACGGGATGTCGCGCCGAGCGATCGCAACGAGCATGTCCACGATCGCTGCCTGTTGGATCGAATCGAGCCGTCCGACCGCGCCGAAGTCGATGAGACCCAGCGATCCGTCGCTGAGGACGAACACGTTGCCGGGATGCGGATCGGCGTGGAAGAAGCCGTACTTCAGCACCTGGTCGAGCATCGAGCGGAGCAGCCGATCGGCCAGCTGCCGCCGATCAGCGCCGTTCCACTGACCGAGCTTCTCCGCATCGGCGACGGTCATCCCTTCGAACCGCTCCTGAACGAGCAGTCGGCGGGTGCAGAGGTCGCGATAGATGCTCGGGACGCGGACGTCGCCCGACGGACCGACGAGCGTGGCCATCTCCTCCATCGCCGCTGCTTCGCGTAGGAAGTCGAGCTCGGAGCGCAGGCTGCGGGCGAACTGGTCGAGGACGTCTCCGGTGCGGATGCTCTGACCGAAGGACGTGCGTTCCTGGGCGACCTCGGCGACGAGCGAGAGAGCAGCGATGTCTCGCTCCATCACCTCGGCGATGTCGGGACGTTGGACCTTCACGACGACGGGCTCGCCCGAGCGCAGTCGCGCCGCATACGTCTGACCGATGGATGCCGCCGCGAGCGGCTCCCACTCGAAGCTCTCGAACATCTTGGCTCGTCTCGCCGTCGAGCTCACGGTCGAGCACAGGCTCCATCCGATCGACCGGCTCGGGTGCAGCGCGGTTCTGCAGCAGCGCGAGCTCGTCGCATACTTCGGGCGGGAGCAGATCGACCCGGGTGGCCGCGATCTGCCCGAGCTTCACGTACACCCCGCCGGCGGCTTCGAGCACTCGCCGCAGCCGCACGCCTTCGGGCACCGTCGTGCGTTCCTCGCGGGCGGTCGCGTCGAGGAAGGGCCCGAACCCCTCTCGTCGAGCGATGCCGACGCAGCTCCTTGTAGCGGCGGACGACGCTGACACGACGCTGCACGGCCCGCAGCGGGCGCGGCGCCGAGACGAGCCCCGCCCGCTCGCCGGTCGCCAACGAGCCAGGGCGCGCGAGCAGGTCGATCGTGACCGCGACGGCCATCGTCAGCGGGATGCCGATCGCGACGATGTGCAAGCACGAGTCCGTCGGCTCCCCAGTCCCAGTCGGACAGGCTCAGGGCCAGCAACGCCGCCGTGCCCCATCCGAGGCGCCCCGGCGAGCAGTGCTGTCGGCCACCCACGCCGCATCCCGAGCAGACGCAGCGACACCGATGTGGTGACGACGGCGAGGACCACGGCGAGGACCACGCGCACGGCGACCTCGACGAACGAGGTGGCGATGATCACGGGTCGCTCCCCGAACACGGAGGAGCGAGCGCGCCGCACAGGGAGAGGTCGGTGCGGTCCGCGACCTCGGCCACGAGGTCGGAGCGCGACTGGAACGCCAGTGCCTGATCAGCCTCGAACACGAGGGAGGTGGACGCGCCGCCCTGGAACGCGAACTCGTAGGTCACGCAACCGCCGTCGAACAAGTAGGTGCGAGTGACCTTGAGGTCCGGTGGCAGCTGCTCGGGCTGCTCGAAGCGGCGCATGCCTGCCTCGTCGCTGGGCACCTCGGTGCTGTCGTCCACCGAGCACTTCTCGGGAGGCAGGAGCGTCACCTCGACCGCATGGCTCCCGGCGACCGCAGAGCTGAGCCAGAACTGGGTCTTGTCGCTGTCGACGTTGACCGTCCCCACGCTCCAGCCCGCCGGGAGGGAGGCGATGCACGGCACCGAGGTCGCCGACGGCACCGACTGCGCGACGAGCACCATCAAACGGTCGGTGCCGCATTCCGGCCGTCCGTCCACGTCCTGGGTGACCGAGTTGCTGGGCGACAGCAGCTGGACGATCTGCGAACCGACGAGCAGAGCACCGAGAGCGATCCCGAGGATCAGGGCGACTCGCTTCACGCTCCACCGCTGCAGCGCGATCGTGCGTCTCGGAGGTGCGAGCTTGCGGAACTGCGCGAGGAGGTTGCGGCCGTCTTCCTTCATCGCGGTCCGCAGCTGCGTAGGGCTCGCGATGCCGCGTGCGGCCGCGAACGCCTCGGCGATCTCGTCGGGAGTGAAGAACCGAAGCGCTCGCTCGTACACCCGTTCAGCGTCGGTGCGAACGGCGAGGACGAGCATCATGTTCGCCAGGTCGACGGCTTCACGCCACGGCGACGGGCGAACTTGCGCGAACGCAACGTCGATGATCAGCACCTCGCCGTCGCGCACGAGGATGTTTGCAGGCTTGATGTCGCGGTGAGCGACACCCGCATCCCACATCGCCCGGATCAACCCGAGCCCGCCATCGATCACGGTGTCGTCGACGTCGGCTTCGCCGATTTCCTTTGCGCCGTCGAAGAACTCCGTGACGAGGAGGTACTCGCGCTCGGGAGTGAGCTCGACGATCCCGAATGGGGCCGCGGTGCGGATCCCGATGTCGCGGAACAGCCGAAGCGTGTAGTCCTCGTACTGCACGAGTCGACGCACCGACTGGAACGGGGCCTCGTCCTCCAGCCGTCCGTAGATGACGGTCCGTCCGACCTTGTACCAGCGGTCGGCGCGGACGTGACTCATCGCGTAGAGCTTCCCGAACAGCAGCGTGTCGGGATTGCCGGCGACCCGCAGCCGCAATGGCGTCGACCCACCCGACCCAGCGAGACCCACCGGCTTCATCTCGATCACCGAGAGCCCGAGCTGGTCTTGCACCGCCCTTTGTATGGCCTCACCCCGCTCGCCGCCGACATCGAGGTGCGCCTTCTTGCCGCCTCGGTAGGAGACCGGAAACACCTCACTGGGCGTGAAGATGCGAAAGCCGTTCACAACGAGAGCGACCGGCAAGGCGATGGCCATCGCGATGTCGAACGGACCGAACGTCGCGAGGTACAACGCGGCGGCCGACCCGACAGCAACGACCGCAGCGGCGATGCACTTGGCGATCGTGCGCGGACGTCCGGGCACCACCATCGAGTACGCGAACGCGATCGCGCAGAGGGCGGCGAACGCGATCCCCGGCGCCGGGAAGGAGTAGCCAGCCCAGTGACCAATTGTCGTGACGTCGAACGGCCGCGCGCGCCTGAAGTTTCGCCACATGGTTTGCCCGATGACCTGCAGCAGGAACATGCAGCCGAGGAGGATGAACAGGTGCCGCCAGCGCTTGAACACCATCAAGAGGATCATGAGCGCGAGCAAGGCCAGGGTCGCGACCCACAACGAGAAGCCGCTCGCGACGGCGTCGGCGACGTTCGTGAGCCAGCCCGTGCGCACCCTCGCGACCTGCCGAAGGATCGCGGAATCGAACCGGTCGGTCACCCGACCGACGGCGACGAAGTTGTGAGCGAGGACCGCCCACAGGAACAGCACGCCGAACGCCACCAGCCACCCGGTGCCCGTGGTGCCGATGTGCTTCGGCAGCGGAGGGGGCGCGCCGGACGGGCGCCGACGACGCCGTGTGCGGGTCGCGGTCGGGGGCGCGACCGGCGGCCGGTGGGAGGCTCGCCGCTGCGGGCGTCTCGGGTGCCGAAACCTCGTCGCCGATCGTCACGACAGCCCCTGCTCGGCGAGCCAAGACCGCGCGATCGAGGCGATGTCGCCCTCGCCACGCGTGACCCTGCCGTTCAGCTCGCGTAGCTCCTCGGTGGTGATGTGCTCCGACACCGCGTCGACCACGTCGACGAACTCGGTTCCCCACCGGTCGACGACCTCGGCGCGTACGAGCGGGGTGACGTTCTCCGGGGGCTGCAGCCCCCGGTCGTCGCGCAGCTCGACGAATCCCTCGGTGTCGATCACCGGATCAGTGGTGAAGAGCAGTGCGATGTCGATGGCGCCGTCGCTGCAACGCCTGACGCGTCAGCGGACCACCCGCGTCCAGAGCAACGACGTCTCGGAACGAGAGCCCATATCTCTCGCGGAGACCGACCAGGCAGAGCGGCCGCGAGGGACACTCCGCGGGCCCACCGAAGGTGAGGTGATCGTCGGCCTTCGCGACGTCGCTCAGCTCTGTCAGTCCTTCACGGTCCGCAGTCGCCCGGGTCACGAAGAACGCGTTGGAGTCCTGCGCCGGTGACGAGTCGAGCGCGATCAGCTTGCCCGTGCGCAACGTCTGATCGAGTGCCCTGTGACTCGAAGAAGTGTCGCCACCCTGCGCCGATGCGCCGAGGCTCAGGAACTGCAGCGCCGTGCCGAGGTACTCGGGCACGAACTCGATGAAACCGGCCGACAAGGCGGGCAGCACGAGCTCGCGGGGGCCGATCTCGAAACGGCGGTCGACCACGAAGCCGCCCCCCTCGAGGGCCTGGCTGTACATCTCCGCGAGGAGAGCACTCTCCTCGAAGTCGAACGAGCCGACGGTGATCGCGTCGTCGTCGAGCGCGGTCGAGGCCTGCGTCTTCGGCGTTGACGTGCACGCGGCGAGCGCCGCGACTGCCACGACGAACACGACCTTCGCAATCGACGAGCGACTGCTCATGCAAGCCCCCACGGCTTTGCACCCCGCTGGACTCTTTCACAGACAAGGTCGAAGATGCTGCGGGGAACGCGATGGGAGGTCGCCTGCGTGACGAAGACCCAAGCGCGTTGGGTGCGGAGGCGAGCAGATTGGATCTGCGTGGTCGTCGGGCTCGCAGTCCTCGGCCTCGGGATGATCGCTGTCCGCAACGGCACGGTCACCGGCTTCGAGAAGTCGATCTTTCGCGCGGTCAACGATCTCCCGCAGGCGCTCTATCGACCGCTGTGGCCGCTTCAGCAGGCGGGCAACCTTCTCGTCGGCCCGGTCGTGGCGCTCGTCGCGTTCGTGCTCGGCTACAGACGGCTCGCCGCGGCTGCACTTGTCGTCACCGTCATGAAGCTCGTGCTCGAGCGGATCGTCAAGGCGATGGTGACCCGAGAGAGGCCGGGAACCTCGATCGGGCCCGACGTCCACATGCGCGGCGCCGTGAGCGCCACGGGAGAGAGCTTCGTGTCCGGGCACGCGGTGTTGATCGCAGCGCTGGCCACGATCGTCATGCCCTATCTGCGCGGCCGCTGGAAGGTCGTTCCGTGGGTGATCGTCGGCTTGGTGCTGGTCGCTCGCGTGTACGTCGGCGCGCACAACCCGCTGGACGTCCTGTGTGGCGCGGCGCTCGGAGTAGGCATCGGCGGCGCCGCGAACCTCATCTTCGGCGTGCCCGACGAAGCCTGAGCCATACGGGGTGGCACGACCTTCTCCGTGGACTACTGCCAGCATCCCAACAAGGTCTGGGCGACGGCGAGCTTCACATCCGACGGGGACCGCGTCGGCTGCCCGAACTGGGGCGGGAGGTCGGAGACGTTCACATCGAGAACCATGAAGTCTTTCCGCACGACGATCTGTGTCGGGGTCGCAAACGCGCCCTCACCGAGAGAGATGCCGCCGGGTGGTTGGCCGAGATCCTTGGCCAACCCTTCGAAGTAACCGGTCGTCGCACCGGCATCGGAGAGCTCCTTGACCGACAACGAGATCACTCCATCGGCGTACTCGTACTTGCAGGAGTACAACCGTTCACTCCAAGTCGGGGTGCTGACACGGAGGGGCTTCACTCCGAGGGTCGCCGCGATGTCTTCCTGCGCTTCATCTGCGCAGATCATCTTGGCGTGGTCGGACGGTGTCGCTGCCGAAGCATCTGCGTCCCCCGACCCCGAGGAGGAACCGCACGAAGAGACCACGAGGGTGGCGACGATCACGAGGGCAGGAAGCCATCGGCGCACAGGCTCACAGTACCGACTCGATGGGCGCCTGAAGCGTCGGTCGGCGCGGGTCTGACCCAGCGGGCCAGGTGCGCAACCGCATCGACATCGAGCACCTCGATGCGCCCGCGGCCGATCCGCAGCACACCCCGCTCCTCACCAGAGCGCAGCACCTTGTTCGCGCTCGGACGCGTCGTGCCCGCGAGGTGGGCGACGTCGTCCTGCGCAGTCTTGCCGCATCGACGCGCCTGAGCCCGGCCGACGATGGGCCGGGCTCTGCGATGCGCTGGAGGGAGGTGCTTACCGGGGACCGAAGATCGCGTCGGGTCGTTGGGGAGACGCCACGACCCGCTGGCCGCCCACATGGCTGTGGCTGAGCGGCGCCGGAGGCGTGATCGTCGACACGATCTGCTGCAGCGATTCGTGTGCCGCAGCAGGTGTCTGTCCGAAGGCTGCCGCGCGCTCACCGGGAGCCATGGCCACGACGCCAGTCACGTAGTCCTGGTTCGGATTGATCGTGGACACGATCTCCTGCAGCGACGGCGACGGAGCCTTCGTCGATGCTGAAGACGTGCCGGTCGGCGTGATCGTCGAGACGATCTGCTGCTTGGTCGGGTGAACCTTCAGAGACGCTGAGCTCGTGTCGCTGCTCGCGCGGATGGCCAAAGTCGTTGCAAGCGCAACAATGGCGACTGCGGCGACAGCGACGGACAGGCCGACGATGTGACCGCGCTTGACGTGCAGTGGTGCGGGAAGGGATGCGGTCGCATTCATGGGGCCTCCTTTGGAGAGCGTTCCGTGTGCGCATGGTCCGCCTGATCAGCGCAGCGGTCTGTCCGCGCGGCGACACAGCCCGCGTGCTCGTGACGACACCACTTCAGGGTTGAGTCAGCGCTCCCAGCGGCGCGACGCGGCGAGGCCGATGACCCCGAGGGCCGCGGCGATGCCAATCACCTCGGCAGCGAGCCCACCCGGCACCGGAAGGTCGCCGGCCGAGAGCACGAGCGCGGTGATCCCGGCTCCGACCACCACAACGGCGACGGTGCGAGCAACCCTGATCGTGCTGTCGCGGCCGCGCTCGATCGCGCCGGTCGCCGCGTCGAACGACCATGCCGTCAGCTGATCGACCAGGAGGAGCAGCGCGCTTGCGCCGATGACTCCGCCCGACGCGACGTGGTGCCCCGCGAGCGAGAACGAGAACGCCACGGCGAGCGCGACCAGCGCCGCCGGGTACACACCGCTGCTGACGACGAGGCCGGCGATGAGGAACGCGACGCCGGCGATCCCGAAGATGACCGTTCCTCGCCGCCCATCGGCGCCCGCGGCCGACGCGGCGACGAACACGACGAGGACACCGGCAACGAGGGCGCCGAGCGCCGCGCCCCATCGCACCGAGCTGGCCCACCGCGTCATGACGACCGCCGAGTCGGTCGACGGCGCACCCGGGTCAACGCGAGCACCTGCGACGGGTCGTCTTCCGTCATGGTGACGACTGGGATGCCGAGCCGCTCGAGCCCGCGGCGGCGCTCTCGGAGCTGCAATCTCCACAGCCGACGCGCGAGCACGACGACGTCCGACCGCGCCGCGCTGCTCGCGCCATGGTCCACCTCACGCGGCGCGATGACGACGACCGACGTGTCGTGTCCCCGGCGGACGAGCTCGGCGATGCCCGCAATCATGCGCTCGTCGTGGAGGCCGGTGACGGCGACGACCTGCGCGCCGGGTGGGAACACCGGCCGCGGAATGAAGGTCACTGACCGCTGCGCCTCGTTCCACATCGCGTACGAGTCGAGCAGTCGGTCGATCACAGTGAGGCGAGCTCGCTCTCCACCGCCGGGCAGCACCCAGCTCGGGAGCCCGCCGAACCCGACGAGCCCGACCCGGTCGTGCGCGGCCAGGTGAGCCATCGCGATCCTCCATGCGACACGCACGCTCAGCTCGAGCGAGGCCGAGCCGGCCGGTCGGCGGTCAGCGAACGTGTCGACGAGCACCACGAGATCGCCCGAGCGCTCGGGATGACGCTCGTTGACCCACAGCTCACCGCGCCGCGCGCTCTGGTACCAGTTGACCGAGCGCAGGCGATCGCCCTCGCGGTACTGGCGGACCTCGGCGAACTCGAACCCCTCGCCGCGCCGGCGGCTCACGTGCGCGCCGCTCGCCGCGCGGGGCTCGAGGTTGGGCAGCAGGTTCTCGAGCGAACCGTCGTCGGGCAACACCCGCACGATGGCCGTGTCCGCGCCGGTGCCCGACCAGCGCACCAGCCCGAACGGTCCGGCGAGCTCGACCCGGGCGGGACCGAGCGCTTCGACGCCCCACCTCGACGCGTGGAGACGCACCGGGATCGACGTCGGACGGCGACCCACTGTCGTCGCCCACGTGAGCACCCCATCGTCGGGTTTGACGACTGACGCCCAACCCACGCCGCGGGAGCCACAACGCGACGCGGCTCACCGGGACGCTCGAGGTGATCGTCACTGCGACGTCGATGTCGTCACCTGCGACGACGCGATCGAACGCGGGAGTGATCGCGACCCGCACCTCGGGACGTTCCGCGAGCACGATCCCGGCCACGAGGATCACCGCAAAGGGCGCGGCGACCGCGACGAGGGCTGGGCCGTCCGGCGAGGATGCTCCCGAACAGCCCCGCCATCGAGACCGCTGCGAGCGCGACGAGCCGAGGGCTCGCCTGACGGCGGAGGTCGATCGGCTCGCTCACCCGACCGACGGCGCCGGCACCGCGGCGACGAGCTCGGTGAGCACGTCGTCGGGCGAGACGCGTCGCACCCACAGGTCGCTGCGCAGCACCACGCGGTGCGCGAGGGCAGGCGTCACGATCGCCTTGATGTCGTCCGGCGTGACGAAGTCGCGTTCGCGCATCGAACGCGTGCGCTCGGCCGAGCTTCATCAGAGCGAGGGTGCCCCGCGGGCTGGCGCCGACCTGCAGCTGCGACGCGCCCCGGGTCGCATCGATCAGCGCGACCACGTAGCGGCCGATGGCTTCGTCGACGTGGATGCATTCGAGCGCGGCCTGCATCGCGCGCAACCCCGCCGGATCGGTGACGGCCTTCAGCACGACCTCGTCGGTCCCTCGCTCCATTCGGCGCGCGAGCAGATCCCACTCGTCGTCGACCGAGGGGTAGCCGACCGCGGTGCGCAGGATGAAGCGATCGAGCTGCGCCTCCGGAAGTGGGTAGGTGCCCTCGTACTCGATCGGGTTCTGCGTCGCGACGACGAGGAACGGCGGCTCGAGGACGTGCGTGACGCCATCTGCGGTCACCTGCCGCTCCTGCATCGCCTCGAGCAACGCCGCCTGGGTCTTGGCGGGCGCGCGGTTCACCTCGTCGGCGAGCAGAAGGTTCGCGAACAACGGCCCCGGCCGGAACGTGAAGGTCTGCGTGCGCTGGTCGAGCAGCGTGGCGCCCGTGATGTCCGAGGGAAGAAGGTCGGGGGTGAACTGGATGCGCCTGAACGCCAACCCCGTCGCTGTCGCGAACGAACGCGCCATCAAGGTCTTCGCGACGCCAGGCAGGTCGTCGAGCAGGACGTGGCCGTCGGCGAGGAACCCCATCAGCACGAGCTCGAGGACGTCGCGCTTGCCGATGACTGCCCGTTCGACCTCGTCGAGCACGACGCGCGCGGTCTGCAGCGCTGTCGCCAGTATGGAATCGCTCACGAGGCCTCCAGGTCGTCGAGGAGCGAGGACCACTCTTCGAGGGTCTCTGGGAGCTCGGCGCGCACGCTCGCCGGCGCGCCCGCATCTTCGAGCGCGTCACGCAGCTGGATGTGCGCGCTCCGGCGGATCCGCTCCTGCTGCGAGGGAGCGAGGGTGAACGCGATCGCCAGCGAGTCGACTGCGAACGGCTCGGTCGGCATGGGCTCCGCCTTGGCCGCTCGTGCGATCGGGTCCGCGGTGAGCGGGAGCCGATTGCGCGTGAGGTGCAGGAACAGGATCGCCCCGAGCACCGCCAGCACCCACAGCTCGAGCCTGATCGTCGCGGTGCGCTTGGTGGGCACAGACGCGATCAGTGTGGCTGCAGCAACGATGCTCACCACCATTGCGATCACGAGGCGGCGGATCATGCGAGCGCCATGATCTCTGCTCGCGCTGCTTCCAGGGCCGAGATCGCTCGCGCACGATGCGCAGGGCCGAGCACGTGCTCACTGAAGCGGGCCTCCGCGAAGAGCGCCGTGAGCTCGTTCAGTGGCTCTGGATGCACAGTCCACCCGCTGAGGACGCGCCGCACGTACTCCTCCGGGCGCTTCGTCCGCGCGGCGGGGCCGGCCCGCCCGTGCCAGGCCGTCGAGCAAGGTCGCGTACGCAGCGACGATCGCAGCGCGGTCGTCGCCCGGCTCGGACAAGGCGCCGAGAGAGCTCGAGAGCGAGGCGACGACCTCTGCCCGCTCGGTGGGCTCGTCGGAGTCGTCGACGTCGACCATCCGCCGTCGGGTCATCGCCGCAGCGCCGAGCACCACGAGCACGGCGCCTCCGAGCGTCAGCGCTGCCCACGGCCGGCCGGTGTGCGACACCTCCGGAGAGGGCTTCGCGTCGGCCTCGGTGTCGGGAGGCGGGACAGGCTGCGTCTCCGTGTCGTGGTTCTGGCGGAGCGCCTTGAGCAGCGCGAGGAGCGCGATGAGCACCAGCACTGTCGCCAACATGTTGAGCAGCCCCCGCTGCCGGGGCACACGTGCGAGGGGACCGCTCGCTCGTTGGGCCGACACGAACAGGATGATCCAGAGCGCCATCAGGAGCACGACGAGGCCGAGCACGAACACGCTCCCCCACGAGGGGACGTGGATGCCGCCGGTGTCGTCACTCGACGTCGAATGGCGCCTGCTCGGCGGCGAGTGCCACGAGGGCAAGCAGGCCGACTGCCGCCACGATCACGCCCGCGCCCCAGACCTGTCGAGGACGAAGGCGCATCCCCGCAACCGTAGTTGCAGGCCCTTTGGGTCAGGGCTTGTTCGCCGAGACCGAGGGCTTCACGCCGTCCCAGGTGTAACCCGCAGGCGGGGTCACGTTCGTGACGATGATCTCGACGTTCGTCACCGGGTTGCCTCCGTTCCGCTGAAGCTGTGGAGTCGTGTAGGCAACCGTGCCGTTCGCACCCGTCGTCGTTGCTTGCGGTCTGATCCGTGAAGGTCGCGCCCGTCCACGATCGCACTGTGAACGTCACGACGACACCGGGGATGCCAGCGCCGCTCGTCGACTTCACGGTGAGCGTCGTCGATGCGGTCCACTTGCTCTGGCTGACCGCCGTGGTCGTCGGCGCACTCAGCTGCACCGAACCGGAGGGAAGTGTCGTCGTCGGCGCGACCGTCGTGGTGGTCGGCGCGCGACGGTCGTCGTGGGAGCGACTGTCGTCGTTGGCGCCGCGGTCGTGGTCGGTCCGCCGCCACCGCCTCCGCCGCCGCCTCCACCGCCTCCGCCGCCGCCGCCCGTGGTGGTCGCGGCGCCGGTGGCGATGCCCTGGTGCGCGCCTTCGAACTTGTCGGACGAGTTGTTGCCGAGCCCCCGCACGGCGGTCGTCACGATGACCGCGACGAGGGTGAGCATCAGTGCGTACTCGACCAGCGTCGCCCCGCGGTCGCGACGACCGCGTCGAGGAGAGGCCGGAGAAGTCATGTCCACATTTTCGGGCCTTCTGAGCGGAGTTCCATGGGCCATCCGGATCGTTGCGAGTGCCCTCGGTTACTCGCGGTCACATCACCAGCGCTGAGAGTGGGCCGTTCGCCTCACGCGAGACGCGCGACGACGGGCGCGAACGCGTCGATCTCGCGGATCGTCACGTACGTGATGCCGGCCTCGTCGCGCAGCCGCGCGTACTTCTCACAGAGCGCATCGACCGACCCATACCCGAAGTACGGGCTGTCCACGACGACCTCGCGGGGCAGGCCCAACCGCTCGCAGGTGAGCTCGATCGCGTCGTCCGCGTCGTCAACGGCAACCCGTTGCACGAGCACCGACAGCTCGGGATCGCGATCGCCCGCGAGCTCGCGCACTCGCCTCGCCTGGGCGACTGCGGTGTCCCAGGACGCGTCGCCGATCGTCACGCCGCCCTCTCCATCGAGCGCGAGCCCGGTGAGCTGCACGATCTCGGCCCGGCGCGCGGCGATCGCGAGCATCCGAGGGCGGAACGCCCCGATGAGGATCGGGGGTCGAGGAATTTGGACGGTCGTGACGCCGAGCATCGCGTCGGTGATCGTGTACAGGTCGTGCGCGGACGCGCTCCGGCCTTCGAGGAGGTCGACGATGACGTCGAGCGCTTGTTCGAACAGGTCGACACGCTCACGCGGCGACGGGAGAGGGATGCCGAGCGCGTCGTGCTCGGCCTGTGCCCATCCGGTGCCGAGCCCGAGCTCGAGGCGACCATCGGTCAGAAGGTCGACCGCCGCGGCTTGCCGAGCGAGCAACCCCGGGTGGTGCAACGCGTTGTTGATCACCAGGGGGCCGAGCCGCAACGTGGTCGTCACGTCAGCCGCGCTCACGAGCGGGCTGAACGGATCGACGATGCCGAAGTGGTCAGCCGTCTGCAGCGCGCTGTAGCCGAGTGCCTCGGTCTTGCGCGCGAGGTCCTGCCATTCGGCCCTGGTGCCGCGAGGAAGCGCCTGCAGCGCGAACCGGAACGGCCTCACGGTGCCTTCTCCCCCGCCTCGATGGCGACGTCGAGCCGATTGCCCGGCGGAGCGAGCGGGCAGCTCCACCTCGGGTCGAAGGCGCACGAGGGTGAGTACGCGAAGTTGAAGTCCACGATGAGCGCGCCACCGAGATCGGCACCCTTCACCGTGTCGAGCACGTAGCGCCCGCCGCCGTAGGTCACGGTGCCACTCGTCGCGTCGCGCACGGGCAGGAACACGCCTCCTCCGTACACGTCGATCCAGTGGACATCGAGCGCGCCGCCGGGGACTTCGATGACGCCGACGCGATCGAGCGTGAAGTCTTCCCCGGTGCTGCCCTGTACGACGAGGCGTTGCCCCGGGGCGGGCTGCACCGCCGCTTCGAAGCGCCACGCGGGGTCGTAGGGGAAGAACGAGAGACCCTCGAAGGTCGATCGGTCGACTACGGGGCTCTGCTCGTGGTGGGCGTACAGGTCGTTGCGCCGCTCGCACCAGAGCGCGTGCGCCTGCCGCGGATCGACCGCGGCGATGCGACGCACGTCCGCGTACATCTCGGCGACCTGGCGACGCCAATCGAGCAGCGACAGCACCGACGCACGGTAGGTCAGTACATTGCCGCCGATGCGCAAGACGGTGGGCTCGATCGCGGCGGCCGCATCGCTGGCCGTGGTCCTGGTGCTCTCCGCATGCGGCGGTGACGACAGCAGCGCCAGTGGCACCGCCCCGGCGGGTTCGGCCTCTGCCGGCACCGATGCGCCGTCCGGCACCGCGTCGAGCGTGAACGACGCGTGCTCGCTGGTGACGATCGACGAGGTCGCAGCCGTGACCCAGGTCGAGGTCACGCCCGACCCACAGCCCTCGTCCGCGACTGCGTGCGCCTACGACAGCCCGAGCTCGGGGATCTTCTACTCGATCAACCTCGCGACCCTGCCGAAAGCCGATCAAGACGCGTTCGACGCGGCTGTCGCAGGGCAGGAGCAGGGCGGACAGATCACCGTGATCGACGACGTCGGCGACGGCAAGGCGGCGCTGGTGAAGCACGACGTCAATCAGACGCTCTACGCGCGCAAGGGCTCGACCCTCGTCGCGATCACGGTCTTCAACGAGGTGAACGACCCCGCCGCCGCAGCGAAGCAGCTGATGACCACGGCGCTCGATCGTCTCTGACCCGACGTGCCCCACCGGCCCGCGGTCCACCGGCCAGCGATCCTGGACGTGCTCGAGCCCGGCTACGACGCGCTCTTCGCACGCGCCGTCGAGGTGTTCAACGGCGATGAGCGCGTGCGGGCGATGTGGCTCTCGGGCTCGCTCGGGCGCGGCGACGCCGATGCGGTCTCCGACCTCGACGTGCTCCTGGCGGTCAGCGACGACGCGCTGCAGTCCTTCGCCGACGAATGGCGCGAATGGCTCTCGGTGATCACGCCGA
The DNA here is from genome assembly GCA_963726495.1 of uncultured Acidimicrobiales bacterium. Classification (GTDB taxonomy): domain Bacteria; phylum Actinomycetota; class Acidimicrobiia; order Acidimicrobiales; family DATKAS01; genus DATKAS01. The sequence continues at coordinate 180,895 of CAVSCP010000010.1, read as the reverse complement.
CGCTCATCGCGCGGCCGCTCCCGTTTGCGAAGGGAAGTCTGTATGCAGTGACGCCCGATCGGCTTCGGCTCGACATCGTGAGCGAACCCGCATCGCGTGTGCCGCACTCGTTCTTCCGCTCCCGCGCCGTCATCTTCGACCGCGATGGGCTCGACGCGCTGGTGCCGGCGCCAGCGGCTGACCCGCCGTCAGGTGAGCGGATCGCGATGCTCGTCGAGGAGTTCTTCCGCGACGTCGGGATGTTCCCCGTCGTCGTCGAGCGCGAAGACTGGCTGCTCGGCGTCGAAGCCATCCATCTCGTCCGCTCGCTGCTCTACCAGCTGTTCGTCGAGATGAACGCGCCACTGCCACCGATGGGAGTGAAGCAGTGGAGCACGAAGCTGACCGATGGGCAGCGAGCCGTTCTCGAGTCACTCCCCACTGGCGCGGCCACCCGACAGGCGGTGTTCGAGGATCACCGCGCCGTCGCCTCCGCGTTCCGACACCACGCCCGCGCCGCCTGCGACGCGCTCGAGGTCGCATGGCCGCACGAGCTCGAGTCCGCGACGATCCGCTACCTCCGCGCGCACGGAGTGGACATCGATGGCTGATGCGCTCTGGCTCGCCGAGGCCGATGTCGTCGAAGCAGTCGACCTCCTCGACGCGATCGATGCGGTCGAAGAAGCGTTGCGCTCGGAGGCGCGAGGCGACGCGCACACCATGGAGAAGACGCATGTCGCGTGGGGAAGTGGGCACACGCTCCACGCGATCGGCGGAGTCGACGAGCACGAAGGCATCGTCGCGACGAAGACGTGGGCACACACGCACGGTGGGGCGACCCCGCTCGTCGTGCTCTGGGACGCGCACGAAGGCACGTTGCGGGCCATCGTCGAGGCCTTTGCGCTCGGGCAGCTCCGCACGGGCGCGATGACCGGTGTCGCCACCCGATGGCTCGCACCGGAACACGCGCGGACCGCTGCGCTCATCGGCACCGGCAAGCAGGCGATGGCCCAGCTCGCGGCGGTGAGCGCCGTGTGCGCCCTCGACCGGGTGCTCGTCTACAGCCCGAACGCGGATCATCGGCATGCCTTCGTGGAGGAGGCGCGCGAGCGGCGGTTGGCCGCTTGTGGTGGAGGACGCGAGCTCGGTCGCCGAGGCGACGGCTGAGGCGGACGTGATCACGACGGCGACACGTGCACGCACGCCGTTCCTGGACGCGGCATCGGTGCGGACCGGCACGCTGGTGAATGCGGTCGGCGCGATCACGCCCGAGCGCGCCGAGCTCACGGCCGCCCTGGTCGCGCGGTGCGACCTCGTCGTCGCGGACAGCCCCGACGCCGCCGGACGCCTTGCGAGCGAGCTCGAGGGACGAGCCGCCACATCTCTGTCCGAGATCGTCGCCGGCGGGACGAGGCGTCCACCGCACGGCGTCACCCTCTTCAAGGCGATGGGCATCGGGCTCGCTGACCTCGCGATCGCCCGGCTTGCCGTCGAGCGGTCGATCCGAGACGGCCGCGGCGCGAACATTGCGCAACCGCAGCAGGCGCGCCCACGGCTGCGCCGGACTTAGGAGCACGACGATGACCGAAGGCGCGGGCAAGCGTTTCGTCGATGTCTCGGGGAAGGACCCCGCCGATCCCGAGGCCTGGGAGCCGGTGCTGTTCACCGCGGCCGAGATCGATGCGGAGATCGAACGGCTCGCGTCATTGCCGCGTCCCGCGGACGGTCGGCGCGAGTCGCTGTTCGTGCATCCGCGCGCGACGTCGCCCGGGCTCGGGCTCGCGCCTGGCATCCGAGTCGCGTTGTGCGTGCTGCTCCCCGGTGAGCAAACGCGTCCGCGCCGACAGAACTCGACGGTCGTCGGCTTCTGCATCCGCGGCAACGGCGCCGCGATCATCGGCGGCGATCGCATCGCCGTCGGCAAGTACGACGCGTGGAACGTCCCGTCGTATCGGACGGGTTGGCACGTGAACGACGGCGACGACCTCCACGTGCGGCTCGAGTACTCGAATGCCCCTGTGCTCGAGAAGCTGCACGTGCACCTCGTCGACGCGAACCCACCCGAGGAGCCCCCGCACCGCGACGAGCAAGAAGACACCGAAGACGACACGGACGATCCCCGGCGTCGCAGCCCGTACGGCACGTTCGAGCTGAACGACTCGGGCGCATCGCTGATGCCGTACGAGCGCCTGATCAACCCGCCCGCGGTCGCGTCACACGCCCTGCACTGGCCGTGGACCGACGTGAAGGCCCACCTCGACGAGCTCATGGCCCTCGGGTCGGACTACACCGGTCGCCGGCTGTACCTGCTCTACAACCCGATGACCGGGCGGACGAACGGCACGACGCCGAGCTTCTTCGCGACGATCACCATCCGTCCACCGGGAATCGTCGATCGTCCGCATCGCCACGTGTCCGCGGCGATCAACTACTTCTTCGAGGGATCGGGATGGAGCCGCATCGCCGGTCAGCGGTACACGTGGAGCGCCGGCGACTTGATGCTGACCGCTCCGGGCTGGGCCATCCATCATCATGCGAGCGACGACGCGCCCGTCTACGAGCTCACCGTGCAAGATCAGCCGTTCCACATCGGGCTCGAGTCACTGCTGTGGCAAGAGGATCTGCGCAAGCCGGCGGTCGTGCTCGGTGCGCAAGCAGGCTTCTCGACGAACCGCGTGTGATCTCGATGCCTGCGTGACGAGGCTCGTTCCGCTACCTTGATGGTTGGTTGCGGGCGAGTGGCCGATCTTCGCGAGGTCCCTTGCGAATGCGTATGGCGGTGCCCCGACTCGAGCCTTCCCCATGAGCAACAGTCGCCGATACATCCGTGGCGCAGTGGCGCTCGTCGTCGCGCTCGGCCTCGGGTCGACGGCGCTCCCCGCGAGCGCAGACCGAAACAGCATCAACGACAAGAAGCGCCAGCAGCAGCAGGTACGCCAGCAGCGCGCGCTGATCGCCTCGCAGATCAACACCCTGCAGGCGAGTGACCAGCAGATCGAGTCGGCCCTCAAAGCGCTGAACGCGAACGTGCAGGGCACCCAGGCCCAGCTCGAGTCAGCCCAGAACGCGCTCGCGCAGGCGAACCACGACGCCGAGGTCGCTCGGCAGGGCATCGATTCGGCGACGAGCTCGATCTCCTCGTTGCGGACGACACTGGCAGGCCTCGCGGTCGACAGCTACGTGCACCCGCTCGGCGACACGATGCTGGCGGTCTTGAACACGACGAACATCAGCGACGCAGCACAGAAGCGCGCATTCCTGACCGTCGTGCACCAGCGCGACGCCGATGTCGCCGATCAGATCAAGCAAGCGCGTGAGGACCTGACGACGCAGCGCGAGGCCGCGCAGGACGCCGCCGCGCGCGCCGAGTCGAGCCGGCAAGCGATCACGGCGCAGCTGCAGAAGCTCCACGACGCGCAATCGCAGCAGATGCAGTTCGAGGACAAGGTGCAGGCGCGCCTCGACGCCGCGCTCTCGGAGTCGGCGGTGCTCGAGTCGCAAGACAAGCAGCTCGCCACCGAGATCGCGCGTGACCAAGCCGCGCTCGCTGCACAGCTCCGCGCCCGTCGGGGTGGTGGGCGCGGCACCGCGCTCCCGCCGATCGGCAACATCAACGTGGTCAGTGCAGGTGGGATCTACGTGAACACGCAGATCGCGGACAACGTCAGTGCGCTCCTCGATGCGGCGCAGGCCGACGGAGTGCCGCTCGCCGGATGGGGCTATCGCGACACGAGCGCGCAGATCGCGCTGCGGCAGGCGCACTGTGGCTCGAGCCAATACGCGATCTACGCGATGCCCTCGTACCAGTGCTCACCGCCGACCGCGCCGCCCGGCGCGTCGATGCACGAGCGCGGGCTGGCGATCGACTTCACCTACGGCGGCTCGACGATCGGCAGCCACAGCAGCCCCGGGTACAAGTGGCTCGCCGCCCACGCCTCGCAGTACGGCCTCTACAACCTGCCCTCGGAGCCCTGGCACTGGTCGACGAACGGAAACTAGCGCCGAGCGGGCACCCCGCGAGTGTCCACCTCTGTTGGCTCGGGCCCCCGGTTGTGCGGCGAAGTCTGAGGTAGGCGGCTCGCCTGCACTCGGCCCTGGTGCCGGCGTGTGTCGCCAGACGTCGCGCAGCTTGAGGCTTCGGTCCGGTGTGGAGGATGGCCCTCGCGTAGACGCGTCCGCCGAGCACGACGAGGCCGGCGATCGCGGCGAGGGTGAGCGTCGGCGGCGAGCAACGGGTCCCACCAGCGTGGCCGCGCCCATGGCGATGCGGTTCGGCATGGCGATCGGCGCGGTGGCCGGGAACCACGACACCAGTCGCGCCCAGGTGGTGTCTGGGCTGCCGATCGGCGGCGAACGACACGAAGTAGCCGACGACCAGGACGACGACGACCGGGCCGGCGACGCTCTGCGCGTCCTCGGTGCGCGAGGCGAGCGACCCGAGGGCGCCGAACACCGTGGCGTAGAGCGCGTAGCCGAGCACGAACCACACGACCGCCCAGGCGAGCACGGCTGCCGCGGACGGCCGGCAGGTCGACCGTGTCGACCATCGTGACCGCGATGAGCGCGACCAGCGCGGTCGCGGCGATCTGGGCCAGCCCGAGCAACCCGATGCCGGCGATCTTGCCGGCCAGCAGGTTGCGGGCGGGCATGCGGGCGAGGAGCACCTCGACGGTGCGGCTGGACTTCTCCTCGACCACGCCGCTGAGCACCATGGCGCCGTAGGTGCTGATCGACATGAACAGCACGATGGTCATGATGAACGCGGCGGTCTCGTCGTCGGGGCTGCGGCCCGCGACCTGGCCCAGCTCGACGTTCTTCGACGGGCACCGGCGCGATCAGCGCGGCAGCTCCTCGGGGCTGATTCCGGCGGCGGTCGCCCGGTCGCTGCACGGCGACGATCTGGATGGCGCCGGTGACGATCGCCTTGCAGCTGCTCGTCGGCGCGTCGCTTCGCCACTCCAGCTGCCGCGCGTCGACGACCAGGACGTCGATGTCGCCGCCGCGGACGGCCTGCTCGCCGGCGGCGAGCGTGTCGTAGCGGTGGATGCGCGTCGTCGATGCCGACCGCGTCGCTCTGGGCCTGGATGACGTTCGGCAGCGCCGCCGGGACGGTGCCGGTGAGACCGACGTCCTTCGTGCCGCCGCCGGTGTCGAGCAGGGCTGGGAGGGCGATGGCTCCGACCACGACGACGACCATCGAGCACCAGCGAGGCGACGAACGCCCGGGATCGGCCGCGCTCGCGAATCTCGCGGGCAGCGACGAGCCAGGTCTGACGCGCGCCGTTCATGCCGCCACCGCCTCCCGGAACAGCTCCGACAGCGTCGGTGGCTGGTAGCTGAACGAACCAGATCGGCTGTCGCGCTGAGCGAAGCGACCATCGCGGCGAGATCGGTGTCGCGGTTCGACGCGCAGCCGGGCTGACCCTCGTCGGCCTCGACGATCTCCACCGTCGACAGCTCCGACCAGTCGGGCGGCGCGCCGCGGTAGCGGATGTCGACGAATCGTTGCGGCACCGCGGCCCGCAGCTCGGTCGAGTCACCGGCGAGCGACGACGCGGCCGTGGTCGATGATCACGACGTCCTCGCAGATGTCCTCGACGAGATCGAGCTGGTGGCTGGAGAACAGCACCGTCGCGCCCGCCGGCCGCGACCTCGGCGAGCAACTCGGACATGTTGGCGATCGCGAGCGGGTCGAGGCCGGAGAACGGCTCGTCGAGCACCAGCAGGTCGGGCTCGTTGACCAGCGCAGCGATGAGCTGGACGCGCTGCTGGTTGCCGTGCGAGAGGGCGTCGAGCGCGGTCGTTCGCTCGATCGGCGAGGCCGAGGCGCTCGAGCCACGTGTCGACGCTCCGCTCACCGTCCGCGCTGGTGCGCCCGCACAGCCGGCCGAGGTAGACGAGCTGGTCTCGGACCCGCATGCGCGGGTAGAGGCCCCGCTCCTCTGGCATGTAGCCGAACCGTGCCGCTGCTGCGGCGCGATCGGTGCGCCCCGCCACCGCACGCGCCGGCGTCGAGCTCGACGAGCCCGAACACGGCCCGCATGGCGGTCGTCTTCCCCGCACCGTTGGGTCCGAGGAAGCCCGTGAGCCGCCCGGGCCGGGCCGCGAACGAGCACGCGTCCAGCGCGGCCAACGACGCCGAACTGCTTGGTGGCTGCATCGAACTCGAGCATGGGTCATCACCTGAAGAGCTCGCGTCGAGGACTCAGTTGCCTGCGGCGGACCTCCTCATCGATTTCTGCCTCGGTGATCGGCCGGCGGAAGAACACCTCCCAGGCGTGGAGGACCAAGCCGACTCCCCAGCCCGCCAACACCCAGGCAGGCCAGAAGTACCCGGCACCCGTCATCGCCCAGACGCCGATCAGGAGCCGCGTTCGACGACGACATAGGCGACAAGATGCGAGCCGAAGTCGCGACGCTCCTGCAGCCGTTTGCGCACCTCCATCGCTCGGAGACGGCGGAGTCCTCAGGCTCGAACCTCGGAGTTCAACGTTGATGTCAGTGTCCGCATCAGCGCACCTCCCTTCGCACACCGGCTGATGCCGCTCGCGCCGGAGTGGCACGCCGCAGCCAGCCGCTTCTGCTCTTCAAAGTCGCCCCGGCGCCACGGAATCGCCAGAGGCGAACGTCCCTCGGCCCCTACAGCTCCGCTCTCGTCGAACGCCGGTGGGTACACGACCTGTCCTTTGATCGCCGGGTCGTAGCCCTCCAGCTTGAGCACCTGGGCGGCCTCACGCGGCGCCCAATCGGGCAGATCCATCGTGATGCCGAGCGGCACCGACCACTCGAACCCGAACCGCGGGTAGTAGCCAGGGTGGCCCTGCAGGACGATCAACGGCTCGCCGCGCGCTTCCGCCTCTGCGATCACCGCCCGCATGAGCGCCGAGCCCACACCTTCACGCTGGTGCGTCGGGTCCACGGCGAGCGGGGCGAGGTTGGCGAACGGTCGCCGCTGCCCATCGTCGTCCAACCACGCCGTGGTGATCATCACGTGGCCGACGACGCGCCCGTCGAGCCTCGGCGACGAGTGACAGCTCGGGGATGAAGCACGGCGACGCGCGCAGCAGCGCCACCAGTCGAGCCTCGTTGGGCTTGCCGAAGGCCGCCTCTACGACTGCGGCGATCGCTGCTTCGTCGTCTGCCCGCTCGGGTCGGATCGTCAGGTCCATCGGCGCATTGTGACGACCGGCACGGGGGCTACCCCCACCAATTAGACGCCAGGCCCCCGGATGGGACGTGCGTGCCCCCTGCTTCATCGTCGAACGCATGGTTGAACGAATTGCCCACGCCTGTGCGACGCACCGTCGTCGCACCTTCGTCCTCTGGCTCGTGGCGGCGATCGCGCTCACCGTCGTGGCCGGCAGAGTCCACCCGAAGGAGGTCACGAACGGACGCTTGAACGGCACTGACGTGCAAGCGGCCTACGACCTCGTGAGCGCGCACTTGCCCACGCAGGGCGACGAGTCGGCCATCGTGGTCTTCAAGTCCGACTCCGATCTCCACTCCCCTTCGAACGAGGACGCGATCCGGTCGCTCGTCACGCAGATCGCGGCCGTGCCCGGCATCGCGGACGTGGCGTCGCCGCTCGACGACACCGCGCGGTTCTCCCCCGACGGACACATCGCGTTTGCATCGGTCGACTTCGCTCCTCACGACACACTCGTCGCGATCGGCGCGGACCCCGTGACCTCGATGGAGAAGATCGCCGAGCACGCACCGGTCGAGGTTGCCTTCGGAGGCGACCCGTTCGAGCAGGGCGACCTACCGGCAACCGAGATCGTCGGCCTCCTCGCTGCGGTCGTGATCCTGCTGCTGGCGTTCGGCTCCGTGATCGCGATGGGACTGCCGATCGCAACCGCGATCGCCGGCGTCTTCGTCTCGCTCACGGCAGTCACCCTCTGGTCGGCACTCGTCAACACTCCGGACTTCACCGGCCAGGTCGCCGCGATGATCGGCATCGGCGTCGGCATCGACTACGCGCTGCTCATCGTCACGCGCCACCGGGCTGCGCTCTCGCGAGGTGCGAGCGTGCTCGACGCGATCGACGAAGCGATGCGCACCGCCGGCCGTTCGGTCGTCTTCGCAGGAGTCACCGTGATGATCTCGCTGCTCGGCCTGCTGCTCGTGCGGCTCAGCTTCCTCACCGGGCTCGCGTGGGGCACTGCGACCGCCGTCGCGGTCGCAGTCGCCGCGGCGATCACGCTGCTCCCGGCGCTGCTCTCGCTCGTCGGCACCCGCATCGACAAGCTGCACGTCGGCCGTCGCCGGCGCTCGGACAAGCCGACCGTGAGCGCGCGCTGGAGTGCGGCCGTGAGCCGTCGCCCTGTCCGCTTCGCGGTGATCGGAGGCGGCGTGCTCGTCGCCCTCGCGCTGCCGGCTCTCGGCATGCGGCTCGCCGTGGCCGACGCCGGCAACGACCCCGTCGGCACCACGACCCGCAACGCCTACGACTGGCTCGCCGACGGCTTCGGCCCCGGCGTCAACGGTCCGCTCGTGGTCGTCGTCGACACCCCGACCGACGCCGCTCGAGCGGCCGTGCCGGCGATCGTGCAGCAGGTCACGCGCACACCGGGCATCGCGTTCGTCGAGCCGGCAACCGAGAGCCCCGACCGCGGGATCTCGATGTTCACTGCCTTCCCGACGACGTCGCCGCAGTCCGCAGCAACCGAGCACCTCGTGCACGACTTGCGCCGCGACCTTCCCGACAACGTGCACATCGGCGGGCAGACCGCGGTGGGCGTCGACTTCTCGACGGTCCTCGCGAGCCGGCTGCCGTGGTTCATCGGCGGCGTGCTGCTGCTGAGCTTCGTGCTGTTGCTGATCGTCTTCCGCAGCGTGCTCGTGCCGCTCAAGGCCGTCGTGATGAACCTGCTGTCGATCGGCGCGGCCTACGGCGTCATGGTCATGATCTTCCAGTGGGGATGGCTCGGCAGCGTCTTCGGTGTCGACCGCGGCGCGCCGATCGAGCCCTGGGCCCCGATGATGCTCTTCGCCATCGTCTTCGGTCTCTCGATGGACTACGAGGTGTTCCTGCTCTCGTCGATCCGTGAGGAGTACGACCGCACTCGCGACAACCGCTCCGCCGTCGTGCAAGGCCTGTCGTCGACAGCCCGGGTCATCACGGCTGCGGCTGCGATCATGGTCTGTGTGTTCGGCAGCTTCGTCGTGGCCGACGTCCGGGCGATCAAGCTGATCGGCCTCGGGTTGGCGGTCGCGGTGCTCATCGATGCGACGCTCGTGCGACTCGTCCTGGTGCCCGCCACCATGGAGCTGCTCGGCGACCGCAACTGGTGGCTGCCGCGGTGGCTCGACCGGGTGCTGCCTCGCCTCAGCATCGAGCGTCCCCGCACCGACGTGCCCGAGCCCACGAGCGTGATCTCATCGAGGTGGGCAGCTGACGATGGGCACGCTCTTCCGTCCCCTCATCCGGGCTCGCACCTGGAAGGAGACGCTCCACCTCCTCATCGACCTTCCCTTGGGCATTGCCTGGTTCACGATCATCGTGACCGGCATCGCCCTCGGGGTCGGTCTCATCCCGCTGATGTTCATCGGCGTGGTCGTGCTCTTGCTCACGCTCCAGTTCGTGCGGGTGGTGTCGGCGATCGAGCGGGCTCGAGCAAAGGCCTTGCTCGACGCCGACATCGCGAACCCGTTCATGCCGATCGGCGAGATCAAGGGCTGGTGGCCGCGCATCAAGGCCGTGCTCGGCGACGCCGCGCTGTGGAAGGGCGTCGCGTACTGCGTCCTCGCGCTTCCCGTCGGCATCATCACGTTCACGGTCGCGGTCACGTTCTGGTCGATCGCCCTGGGCGGGGTCACCGCGCCGATCTGGGCGACGATCGAGGCGATGGTGGGCGCCAACGACCCGCACGGATGGGCGTACGTCGGCATCACGGCCGCTTCGTTCGTGGCGGGCCTCATCTTCCTGGTCGCGACGCCTTGGGTCGTCCACGGCCTCGCGGTCATGGATCGAGGCCTCATCCGTGGGCTGCTCGGCGCCGACCGCAACGCGCAGCTGCGACGCCGCGTGACGCAGCTCGAGGTCAGCAAGACCGCGTCGCTCGACGTCGCCGAGGCCGAGCGCACGCGCATCGAACGAGACCTCCACGACGGCGTGCAACCGCGGCTGGTCGTCGCCGCGATGGATCTCGGCCTTGCGCGTGAGAAGGCGAGCGGGAGCGATCCCGAAGTCGTCGCGCTCATCGAGCGCGCGCAAGACGAGACCAAGCAAGCGATCGCAGAGCTGCGCGAGCTCGTGCGCGGCATCCATCCCGCGGTGCTCACCGATCGCGGCCTCGACGCGGCGCTGTCGTCGCTCGCCGCGCGTTGCCCGGTGCCGGTCACCGTGCAGGTCAACCTCGACGAGCGCCCACCGACGCCGGTCGAGTCGGCCGCGTACTTCATCGTCGCCGAGTCGCTGACGAACATCGCCAAGCACAGCGACGCGAAGCACGCACGCGTCAACGTGAACCGCGACGATCGCACGCTGCGCGTGGAGATCACCGACGACGGAAACGGCGGCGCCCGGACCGAGCCGGGCGGCGGCCTCAGCGGGCTCGCCGACCGCGTCCGCTCGCTCGAAGGCACGTTCCGCGTCGCCAGCCCGGTCGGCGGTCCCACCACGATCCTGGCGGAGCTCCCGTGCGGGTCGTGATCGTCGAAGACTCGATCCTCCTTCAGGAGGGGATCGTGCGCCTCCTCGCCGGCTACGGCCACGAGACCGTGGCGAAGCTCGACACTGCCGAGGGCGTCGTCGAGGCGGTCGAGGAGCACGACCCCGACCTCGTGATCGCGGACGTGCGGCTGCCTCCGACGTTCACCGACGAAGGCATCCAAGCCGCGATCGCGCTGCGGAGCGCTCGGCCGGCGCAACCGATCCTGATCCTGTCCCAGTACGTCGAGGAGCGCTACGCGAGCGAGCTGCTCGGTGGCGACGCCTCCGGCCTGGGCTACCTGTTGAAGGAGCGCGTCGCGGACGTGAAGGACTTCATCGACGCGTGCACGCGCGTGGCCGAAGGAGGCACCGTGCTCGACCCGGACGTCGTCGCGCAGCTGCTCGCGCGACGTCGAAAGGAACCGCTCGACACCCTCACCGCGAGAGAGCGCGAGGTGCTGGGCCTGATGGCAGAAGGCAACTCGAACGTCGGGATCGCGCGACGACTCGTCATCTCCGAGGGCGCCGTCGAGAAGCACATCTCGTCGGTGTTCTCCAAGCTCGGGCTGTCCGCGACCGAGACCGAGCACCGCCGGGTGCTCGCTGTCTTGCAGTACCTACGCGCCACCTGAGAGCCCGCCGATAGGTTGGAGAGCAATGGCTGACCAAGCGCGGTTCGCCGAGCAAGCGATGGAGTTCATGCCGTCGCTCTACTCGGGCGCCCTGCGCATGACCCGCAACGCTGCCGACGCCGAGGATCTCGTGCAGGAGACCTACCTCAAGGCGTACCGGGCCTTCGCGAGCTTCGAAGAGGGCACGAACCTCAAGGCCTGGCTCTTCCGGATCCTGACGAACACCTTCATCAACACCTACCGGGCCAAGCAGCGGCGCCCCGGCGAGACCGACCTCGACGACGTCGAGGACCTCTACCTGTACCGGCGGCTCGGCGGCCTCGAGGCGGCGATGGCCGGCCGCAGCGCCGAAGACGAGCTGCTCGAGCGCTTCACCGACGACGAGGTCAAGCAGGCGCTCGAGGACCTTCCCGAGCAGTTCCGGATCGCCGTCCTGCTCGCCGACGTCGAGGGGTTCTCGTACAAGGAGATCGCCGAGATCCTCGACATCCCGATCGGCACGGTGATGTCTCGCCTCCATCGGGGAAGAAAAGGGCTGGAGCGCCGGTTGTTCGGCTTCGCTGAGGGCAGGAACCTCCTCCCCAAGGCACCTGACCCGTCCAAAGATCCGAATGGGATCGACCCGAACGAGACCGAGCGAGTGCATGGCTGATTGCGACGACGTCTTGCGTGAGGTGTACACGTACCTCGACGGCGAGACCGATGGTGAGCTGCGCGTCCGCATCGAGCGTCACCTCGACGGCTGTCACGACTGCCTCGAGATCTTCGACTTCCAGGCGGAGCTTCGTCAGATCGTCGCCCGCAAGTGCCACGACCCCGTGCCCGACACGCTGCGCCAGCGGGTGATGGACTGCCTCGAAGGCGAGCAGGCTGCCGACTTCGGCTAGGCGAATTCGCGAGGCGTGGGCGGCGCAAATGCGCCGCCGGGAGTGCGAAGCACCGATTGTCGAGCGACAGCGAGCAGGAGCCGCCCGAAGCGAAGCGGAGGCTGGCGACGAGATGAACGGTTACCATGTCTCCGACATGATCCTCGCCGCGACGCTCTGGTACCAGTGGCTCGCCTGGGCGCTCATGATCGGGGCGGTGCTCACGTTCATCGGCCTGTTCGTCGCGTACCTCGTCAAGGTCGAGGCGCCCCGCTACCCGAAGCGACAGCTGAGGTAGCTCCGGGTGAGCAACCTCGTCGACTGGGAGCTGGCCGAGCGCATCGCCACTCGGCTGGCCCGGCGGAACGATCCCTTCGCCGACTCGTACCACTACGCCTCGCTGCAACCCGACTTCGCCGAGCTCACGGCCCAGGCCGAGGAGCTCGTCGCCGACTGCACCGGGCTGCGATCGCAGGCCGGGCCCGCTCGGGCGCGAGTCGCCGACCGCGCCGGATGGGTGCACGCCAACATCGCGTCGTTCCAGCGCCTGCTCCGCCCGGTCACCGACCGGCTCGAAGAACGGCTCCCGGAGCGCGGTGCGCCTCCGCTCGCATCGAAGGTCGCGGGCGTCGAGGTGGGCTCGCTGCTCGGCTGGATGTCCACGCGCGTGCTCGGCCAGTACGACCTGCTCGTCGTCGAGGACAACCCAGCCGAGCAAGACATCGTGTACTACGTCGGGCCGAACGTCCTCGCTCTCGAGAAGCGGTTCGCGTTCCCGCCCCGCGAGTTCCGCCTGTGGCTCGCGCTCCACGAGACGACGCACCGGGCGCAGTTCACCGGCGTGCCGTGGATGCGCGGCTACTTCCTGTCGCTCGTCGAGCAGACCCTCGGCTCGGTCGATCCCGACCCGAAGCGGTTCGTCGAGGCACTGAAGAAGGCAGCGGCGGGCGCGCGCGGTGGTCAAAACCCGCTCGATGACGGGGGGCTCGTCGCGCTGCTGGCGACGCCGGAGCAACGAGCGACACTCGACAAGATCGGTGGCTTGATGAGCCTGCTCGAGGGCCACGGCGACGTCACGATGGACCGCGCGGGCGCGGGGCTCATCCCGAGCGCGGGTCGCTTCAGCCGCGTGCTGCGCGAGCGGCGTCGTCAGGTGAGCCCGATGGCGAAGCTGGCGCAGCGACTGACCGGCCTCGAGGCGAAGCTCGCGCAGTACGAGCAGGGTGAGAGGTTCATCGCGGCAGTCGAGCGTGCCGGCGGCACCGCACTCCTCGACCGTGCGTGGGAGGGGCCCGAGAACCTCCCGTCGCTCGCCGAGATCCGCGATCCGGACCTCTGGATCGGGCGGCTGCGCGTTGCCGTGGCCTGACCTCCTCGCCCGCTGCACCTTCCCTCGACCGGGCACCCCGGTCTCGTGCGCCGTGTCAGGCGGCGCCGACTCGCTCGCGCTGCTCGTCCTCGCGGTCGACGCCGGCTGTGAGGTGACCGCGATCCACGTCGACCACGCGCTCCGGCAGACCTCCAGTACGGACGCCGACGTCGTGGCGGCGGTGGCGGACTCGTGGGGTGTTGCGTTTCGCTCGCTGCGTGCCCCGGTCGAGCCCGGCCCGAACCTCGAAGCCAGGGCGCGCTCGGCGCGCTACGCGGCACTGCCGGACGACGTGCTCACCGGCCACACTGCCGACGACCAAGCCGAGACGGTGTTGCTCAACCTGCTCCGCGGCGCCGGCCTCGACGGCCTCGCTGGGATGCGCCGACAGCGACGCCCGATGCTGTCACTGCGCCGCCGCGAGACGCGGTGGCTCTGCGCGCAGCTCGGCATCTCGCCCGTGCACGACGAGACGAACGACGACTTGCGGTTCCGGCGCAACCAGATCCGCCACGAGGTGATGCCCGCGCTCGACGACATCGCCGCACGCGACGTCGGCGCGCTGATCGCACGCCAGGCCGACCTGCTGCGCGACGACGCCGACCTGCTCGACGCGCTGTCGCTCGAGATCGATCCCACCGACGCGCGTGCGCTGTGCGGAGCGCCGCCTCCCCTCGCCCGCCGCGCGGTGCGCCGCTGGCTCGCGAACGGCCACCCGCCTGACGCCGCGACTGTCGATCGTGTGCTCGCGGTCGCTCGGGGCGAGGCGGTCGCCACCGAGACGGGAGACGGGCGTCGGGTCGAGCGGCACCAGCAGCGCCTGCGACTCGCCTAGCGAGTCGCAGCTCGCCGTGACTCGCCAGCGACGACCCTGTAGGGTCGCCGCCGGTGCACGGTGGCAACCCCGACCTGGGCGAGGTCCTGGTCTCAGAGGACGACCTCGCCAGACGGGTGAGTGAGCTCGGCGCCCAGATCACCGCCGACTACACCGGGCTCGACCCGCTCCTCGTCGGCGTGCTCAAAGGCGCGTTCGTGTTCATGAGCGATCTCGCCCGGTCGATCTCGATCCCGGTCGAGTTCGACTTCATGGCGGTCTCGTCCTATGGCAGCTCGACCCGCACGAGCGGTGTCGTGCGCATCGTGAAGGACCTCGACCTCGACCTCGCGGGCCGGCACGTCCTGCTGGTCGAGGACATCGTCGACAGCGGCCTCACCCTCAGCTACCTGCGCAAGAACCTCCTGGCCAGGAATCCGGCCAGCCTCGGGGTGTGTGCCCTGCTCGTGCGCGACGAGCTCGTGATCGACGAGTCCGACCTCACCTACGTGGGCTTTCGCATCGCGCCCCAGTGGGTCGTGGGGTATGGCCTCGACGCCGGGGAGCGCTACCGGAACCTCAGAGAAGTGCGGTCGTTCACGGGCGCGACGGGCTGACCCGCACCGGTACGCTGGCCGCCGTGTCGCCGCAGGTCATGGGGGTCCTGAACTACGGCGGTCTCTTCGACTCTCCCGGCGACGCCGTTGCCCGCGGCCTCGACCTGGTCGCCGAGGGGGCCGACATCCTCGACGTTGGCGACGACCTCCCTCAGCTGACCGACGTGATCGCCACGCTCGCGGGCCACACGCGGATCTCGATTCACACCACCGACCCAGTGGTCGCGGAGGCGGCGTTCACCGCAGGGGCGACCCTCGTCAACGACATGTCCGCGTCGCTCTGGCCGATCGCGGCTGACGCCGGCGCCGGGTGGATCGCAGTGCATGGTGCAAGCGGGGACGAGACGGTCCGTGACTGGCTCGTCGAACGCGCGACCACCGCGCTCGAAGGTGGCGTCGACGAGGTCTGGATCGATCCCGGGCCTCGGCGTCGGGAAGTCTCTGCGCGACAGCGTGGCGCTCCTCGGCCGCATCGACGAGCTCGTCGCGACTGGCATCCCCGTCGCCGTCGCCACGAGCCGCAAGCGCTTCGTGGGCGCGCTGCTCGCCGCATCCGACGCCCGAGCGGTCGAGCCCGCGCTGCCCGGCCTGCTCGCACCTCCACTCGTCGAGGTCGCGGACGACGAGCTGATGACCGCTCCGGACGACCGCATCGAGGGCTCGTTGGCCACCGCGATGTTCGCGCTGGTGCACGGCGTCGCCCTGCTCCGGGTGCACGATGTGCGGGCGACCGTGAACGCGGTACGGCTGCTGACTGCGGAGGCCGCGTGAGCCGGATGAAGGGGAAGTGGGCGCAGGGGATCAAGCCCCGCAACTTCGCGTGGATCATCCGCGACCGGCTCGCGATCTGTGAGCGGCCGGGTGGCTACGGCGTGAACCATCGCCGCGTGCGCCGCCAAGAAGAGATCATCTGGCTGCGCGAGCAGGGGTTCACGCGCGTCATCTCGCTGATCCCGTCGCCGCACAACCTCCACAACTACGACGAGCTCGGGCTGCCTTGGATCCATCGCCCGTTCGGCCCCCACGAAGACAGCGCGAAGGTGCTCCGCGAGCTCTACCCCGAGATGCGCACGCTCCTCGCCACTGGCCAGAAGGTGATCCTCCACCAGGAGGAGGTGGGCGACCGATTGGCCGGAGTCGTTGCTGGCTACATACGGTGGTCGGGCATGGTTCCCGAAGGCCCGGAAGCGATCGCGATCATCGAGCAGATCACCGAGCAACAGCTCGGTCCGGTCGGCCGTTCGCTCGTCGCGCTCTCCGCGCAGCTCGACTGACGCCCACACACCGGAGCGCGACATCGTGACCGACCAGATCGAAGTCAGGGGCATCCGGGCGCTCGGGATCATCGGGGTGTGCCGCGAGGAGCAGGAGCGGCCCCAACCGTTCGAGATCGACTTCGACGTCGAGACCGATGTCTCCACGGCGGGCCAGACAGACGACCTCGCGGACACGATCGACTACGGCGCCCTCATCGGTGTCGTGTTCCGCGTCGTCGAGAACGAGCGCCACCTGCTGCTCGAGAAGGTCGCGTCGAGGCTCGCCGGCGAGCTGCTCGCGTTCGACGACCGAGCGCTCGCGGTGCGGGTCACGATCCGCAAGCTGCGACCTCCGGTCCCCTACGACGTCGCCACGACGGCCATCACGGTCCGCCGCCGGCGCTGAGCGATGCGGGCGTTCCTCGCCCTCGGGTCGAATCTCGGAGACCGCGCGAGCAACCTTCGCGCGGCCATCGACGTGATCCCCGACGTCGTCGCCGAGTCGAACGTCTACGAGACCGAGCCCGTCGGCGGTCCTGACGACCAGGGCGCGTACTTCAACATGGTCATCGAGCTCGATACCGCCCGTTCGCCGCGCGAGCTGCTCGAGGTGTGTCGGAGCACCGAGTCCGCGGGCGGACGTGAGCGCGTCGAGCATTGGGGGCCACGGACGATCGACGTCGACATCATCTGGATCGACGGCGTCACCGTCGACGAGCCGGATCTGAAGATCCCTCATCCGCTCATGCACGAGCGCCCGTTCGTCCTCGCGCCGTTCGAGGAGCTCGCGCCCGACGTCGTCCCGCGTCATTGGCGACACAAGCTCGGCGACCACGGTCTCAAGATGCTCGGCAACCTCGATGAGGTGGCCCGATGAGTTCCACGTACGCTCGACGACGATGACCGAGGTCGTGCAGAGCGTCGCCGAGCTGCGCCAGGCGCTCGCCCGTCGGCGCATCGTGGGTTCACAGATCGGCTTCGTGCCGACCATGGGCGCGCTGCACGAAGGTCACCTCTCGTTGATGCGACGCTCGGTGAGCGACTGCGACGCGACGGTCGTCTCGGTATTCGTCAACCCGCTGCAGTTCGGCCCACGCGAAGACCTCAGCTCCTACCCGCGCGACTTCGACCGTGACGTCGCGCTGACCGAGTCGGCGGGTGTCGGGCTCGTCTTCGCCCCGCCCGTCGAGGAGATGTATCCGGTGCCGCTGCTGACGACGGTGGCCGTGCGCGGAGATGACCGAGCCGTTCGAGGGCGAGAGCCGGCCCACCCACTTCGCGGGCGTGACCACGGTGGTGGCGAAGCTCTTCAACCTCGTCGGCCCGTGCCGCGCCTACTTCGGCGAGAAGGACTGGCAGCAGCTCACGGTGGTGCGCCGAATGGTCGACGACCTCTCGTTCGACGTCGAGGTGATCGGCTGCGAGACCGTGCGCGAGGCCGACGGCTTGGCGCTGTCGAGCCGCAACGCGTACCTCGGCAAGGCCGAGCGTGCGGCCGCTCCCGTGCTGCAACGAGCGCTGACCGCAGGGGCCGAGCGCGATCGCGGCGGGTGAGCGCGACCCGGCCCGCGTCCTCGCCTTGATCACGAAGCTGATCGACGCCGAGCCGCTCGCCTCGCTCGACTACGTGGCGGTCGTCGACGCGAGATCGCTGAGCCCGGTCGACCCGCTCAGCGGCGAGCTGCGCCTGCTGGGCGCGGCAAGGTTCGGGAAGGCTCGCCTCATCGACAACGTCGGCGCGACCGCGCGGTGACGTCAATGGCGAGCAACGACCCCGCCCTCGACCTCCTCGTCCTCGGCAGCGGAGTCGCGGGGCTGTCGGCCGCGGTGCGGGCAGCCGATGCACTCGGCCTCCGTGTCGGCGTGCTCACGAAAGGCGAGCTCGACCAAGCCGCCACGCGGTGGGCACAGGGCGGCGTCGCCGCGGTGCTCGCCGGTGATCCCGACTCGACCGACCTCCACCTCGCCGACACGCTCGCGGCCGGGGCGGGGCTGTGCGACGTCGAAGCCGTCCGCGTCCTCGTCGACGAGGGGCCCGATCGGGTGACCGAGCTCATCGCGATGGGCGCGGCGTTCGATCGATCGTCCGACGGGCGGCTCGAGCTCGCTCGCGAAGGTGGACACACGCTGCCGCGCGTGGTGCACGCGGGAGGCGCGGCGACGGGGGCCGAGATCGAGCGCGCGCTCGTCGAGGCCGTGCGCCGTTCCGCGGTCGCGCTCTTCGAGCGCTGGTTCGCGCTCGACCTCCTCGTCGAGGGCGGGCGCTGCCGCGGCGTCTCCGCCCTCGGCGCCGACGGGCTCGTGCGCGAGGTCCGTGCCACGCACGTGCTCACGGCGACCGGCGGCTCGGGTCAGGTGTTCGCGGTGACGACGAACCCACTCGAGTCGACGGGCGACGGCCTCGCGATGGCGCTGCGGGCCGGAGTCGCCGTCGCCGACATCGAGTTCGTCCAGTTCCATCCGACGGCGCTGCACCATCCCGCGGTGCCGCGGCCGCTGCTGTCCGAGGCGCTGCGCGGCCACGGCGCGCTCCTGCGCGACGCGAAGGGCGAGCGGTTCGTCGACGAGCTGCTTCCCCGCGACGCGGTGTCACGGGCGATGACTGCCCGGATGCTCGAGCAAGACGTCGACCATCTCTGGCTCGACGCCACCGGCCTCGACCACTTCGACGAGCGCTTCCCGACGATCGCGGCCGCAGTTCGGGCCGTCGGCCTCGACCCCGCGACCGACTGGCTTCCGATCGCGCCCGCCGCGCACTACCAGTGCGGCGGGATCGTGACCGACCTCGACGGTGCGACGTCGCTGCCGGGTCTGTGGGCCGCGGGCGAGGTCGCCTGCACCGGCATCCACGGAGCGAACCGCCTCGCATCGAACTCGCTGCTCGAGGGCATGGTGTTCGGACCGCGCGTGATCGAGGCGATCGAGCGCGGCGACTCAGAAGCCAAGCCGACGGGCGCGATGCGCGCGGTGATCGACGACGGCGTGCCCGACCTCATCGCCGGTCGCACGATCGACGTGTCGTTCACCGGTTCGACCTCGACCGACTGCACCTCGACCCGACGCTCGAGAGCGCCTGCAGCGCGCGATGACGACCGGGGCGGGTGTGCTCCGCAGCGCGAGCAGCCTCGCCGAGACCGCGCTCGTCGTCGACGAGGTGATGGGGCTCGACCGCGGTGTGGTCGATGTCGGCGCCGCCGAGACCCACAACCTCGCGACGGTCGCGCACGGCATCCTCACGGCCGCGACGGTGAGGGAGGAGAGCCGAGGAGCGCACACACGCTCCGACTTCCCGAAGCTCGACGACACGTTGCGCGTGCGGTTCGTGCTGCGATGACCGACGTGCTGCTCTCGGTGATCCACGACGCGGTCGCCCGCGCGCTCGCCGAGGATCTCGGTCCGCTCGGCGACATCACCGCAGCACTTCTCGACCCCGACGAGCTCGGACACGCGTCGTTCGTGCCCCGCCGGCCGGGCGTGATCGCGGGAACCGCGTGTGCGACCGAGGCGTTCCGGCAAGTCGACACCTCGGTCGTCGTGCAGTGGGGAGTCGTCGACGGGGATCGGGTCGCGGCGGGTGACGTCATCGGCACGGTCGAAGGGCCGCTCGCACCGATCCTCACGGCAGAGCGCACCGCGCTCAACTTCCTCTGCCACCTCTCTGGGATCGCGACGATCACGCGTCGCTTCGTCGATGCCGCGGCCGAGGCGCCCGGTAGTCGAGCCCGCATCTGGGACACCCGCAAGACGCTCCCCGGTCTGCGCGCGCTCGAGAAGGCAGCCGTGCGCTCCGGGGGCGGCGTGAACCACCGCGGCTCGTTGTCCGAGATGGTGCTCGTGAAGGACAACCACCTCGGGCGGCTCGGCATCACCGAGGCAGTGCGGCGCGCTCGCGAGCGGTGGCCAGGACGCAGCGTCGAAGTCGAGTGCGAACGGATCGAGCAGGTGATCGAGGCCGTCGACAGCGGCGCCGACCTCGTGATGCTCGACAACATGCCCCCCGAGGACGTCGCCAAGTGCGTCGCGGTGGTCGACGGCCGCGCGGTGGTCGAGGTCTCGGGCGGCGTCACGATCGAGACGGTCGCGCGCTACGCCTCCACCGGTGCCGACCTGATCTCCACCAGCGTGATCACGCAGAGCGCCCCGGCCTTCGACATCGGCCTCGACCTCGACGCCTAGCCCGATTTCTTGGTGATTCTCACTTTCTACGCGTGAGTTTCACCAAGAGAATCAGCTCTCCTCGTAGAGGG
Source organism: uncultured Acidimicrobiales bacterium (assembly GCA_963726495.1). GTDB lineage: Bacteria > Actinomycetota > Acidimicrobiia > Acidimicrobiales > DATKAS01 > DATKAS01. The sequence continues at coordinate 160,461 of CAVSCP010000010.1, read as the reverse complement.
CTTCGCCGCGGCGGAGGCGCTGGGCGATGCGCACGACGGTGGGCAGCTCGCGTCGGGTCGGCGTGTGGGCGGCGAGGAAGCGGGCGAGACCGGTGAGGATCAGCGCGGCTTCTTCGGATCCCTCGGGCCACGCAGCGACTTGCCGCATCGACGCCTCGAACACCTGGAACCAGTGGAACTCGGTGTCCTCGGCCAGCAGCGCGTGACCGAGAGCCGCAGAGAGCTCGGCCTGGGAGCCTCCGCCCCGGAGGTACCCGTACGCGATGCGGCCGGCGTCGTCGACGCGCGCCCTGCACCTCCCAGCACTCCGCGAGCTCGGCGAGATCACCGGAGTCGGACGTCGGCAGCCGCGCCGCCGGCACGTTGAGGAAGCGGTCGAGGTAGACGCGAAGCGCGCCGTGCACGAGGCCGCGCATCAGCTCGGGGGTCGGCGCGCGGACCAGCGCCTGGTGCAGCGCGTTCGCCGCGGTGAACGTGTGGTGGACGGTGTTCCAATCGCCGAAGTCGTTCTGCACGTGGAAGCGCAAGATCCGCAGCGAGGCCGCGTAGGCGAGTGCACGACCGAGCTGCTCTGGAGTCGCGCCCGGCGCGCATCGCGTCGAGCAGCGCGCTCACGACCTCGTCGGGATCGTCGGCCAAGAGCCGCCAGCCGAGGCCCGGCAACGTCATCGAACCCGCCGAGGTGCTGACGTCCCTCGGCCGATCGCGCCGGGCAGTGCGGCCTCCGCTCGCCGCACGAGTGCGACGAGGTCGTGGGGATGGCGCCACTCGGAGAACTCCTCCGAGCGCTGCGCGCCGGCCGTCTGGCGCACCAACGTCGGCAGCACGATCGACGCCTCACTCGGCCCGACGTGGCCGAGCGCCTCGAACGCCTTGTTCGTGAAGTCGAGCGTGTGGCCCTCGTCGATGAACACGTGGTCGGTGACCGCGGCCTCCATGAAGGCTTCGACGTCGGTGAGCGACGCGCCCGCGTGGATCGCGGTCGCGAGCACACGTTCCGACGCATCCTCCGCGCGTGTCTCGACGAACCGCCGGTACCAGTCGGACAGGCGGTCGATGTCGAGCGCGTCGGTGCGCAGCGCCTCGATCGCGAAGCGCGGCGCTCGCCCTCGCGTGTCACGACTGACGAACGCCAGCGCGTGCACGAGCGCGAGCGTCTGGTCGTCGGGGGCGAGCCGGTCGAGCACGTTGGCCATCGCGACGAGCGTCGTGAGCCCTGCGCCCCAACCGTCGGCGCGGTAGGTGCAACCGAACTCGATGCCGGTGCGCACGATCTCGCTCGGCGGCACCGACGCTTCGAGAAGGCCTTGCACTGCCTTCGCGATCACGAGCGTGAGACCCTGCTCGAGGCCGTCGCGCAGCCGCTGCTGCAGCCGCTCGACGCGATCGCCCGATGCGCGGGCGTGGACGATGACGTCGTCACCCGCGAGCTCGACGTCGAACCCCTGCGCGTCGTCGGCCCAAGGGTCGAGCGTGCAGCCCGACACGAGGTCGAACCGAGCGTGATGCCAGTGGCACGTCAGCAAGCCGGCCTCGACGGTGCCCTGGTGAAGCGGGAAGCCGAGATGAGGACAGCGATCCTCGATCGCGAGCGCGCGGCCCTCGTGCCAGACGACCACGACCGGGAGCGCGCCGACCTTGCAGAGCAGCCGACCCTCGCGTTGGAGCTCGGCGAGCGACCCCGCGGGTCGCGAACGTGGCAATCGTGTCGGTCATGGCCCCATGCTCCGCCCGCGGTGGGAATACGTCAAGTAGTTACTTGTGAAAATCGGCTTGTGAGCGTCGGAGTGACAGAGTTTGCGCCGCATGCTCCTCGCCATCGACGTCGGCAACACCCAGACCGTGGTCGGCCTCTACGCCGCGGACGAGGACGGCGCCACCAGCGCCGAGCTGCTCGACCACTGGCGGATCGCGACCAACGCCGAGCGCACCTCCGACGAGCACGCGCTCGTGGTCCAGGAGTTCCTCGGCTTCCACGGCTTCTCCTTCTCGGAGAACGTCGAGCGGCCTGGCGCGTGTCGTCGGTGGTGCCGCGCGTGACCGCGGCCGTCCGCGAGATGAGCCTGCGGTACTTCGGGTTCCTACCGCTCATCGTCGAGCCCGGCGTGCGCACGGGCATGCCGATCCTCTACGACAACCCGAAGGAGGTCGGCGCCGACCGCATCGCGAACGCGGTCGGGGCCTACGACCTCTACGGCGGACCGACGGTGATCGTCGACTTCGGCACGGCGACGACGTTCGACGCCGTCTCAGGCAAGGGCGAGTACCTCGGCGGCGCGATCGTCCCCGGGATCGAGATCAGCCTCGACGCGCTGTTCGAGCGCGCCGCGGCGTTGCGCCGCGTCGAGCTCGCCGAGCCCCGCAACGTGATCGGCGCGCAGCACGGTCGAGTCGCTGCAGTCGGGCGCCGTCTATGGCTTCACGTCGCAGGTCGACGGGATGTGCGAGCGGTTCCGCGAGGAGCTCGGCGACGTCACGGTCGTCGCGACCGGCGGTCTGGCGGCGCTGATCGCGCCGCTCTCAGCGCTCGATCGAGCACCACGAGCCCTGGCTCACCCTGCACGGGCTTCGCCTCATCTACGAGAAGAACCGCGCCAAACCGGGCTGAGCCCGACATTGCGTTCACTAGGTTGATCCGATGGCCGAGCAGCCCCCGTCTCGCTTCGAGCGAACGTGGGACGCGGCCACGATCCAAAAGGACTTCGCGCACCTCGAGCCCGGTGAGGAGTGCCCGGTCTCGGTGAGCGTCGCCGGCCGCATCATGCTGCGGCGGGTGCAGGGCAAGCTCGCGTTCGCCACGCTCGCCGGACTCGAGCGGCCGCGATCCAGCTGTTCGCCCCCGCCGACACGACTCCCCGCTTCGAGCGCGTTCTGCGACCTGCACCTCGGCGACTGGCTGGGCGTCACGGGCGACGTGATGAAGACCCGCAAGGGCGAGCTGTCGGTGAAGGTGCGACGAATGGGTGCTGCTCGCCGAAGCGCGCCGCGCCTTCCCCGACAAGTGGCACGGCCTCACCGACGCCGACACGCGCTACCGGCAGCGCTACGTCGACCTCTGGGTCACCGAGGACGCGCAGCGCACGTTCGCGCTGCGCAGCCGCGTCGTCTCGCTCACGCGGCGCTGGCTCGAGGACCGCGGGTTCATCGAAGTCGAGACGCCGATCTTCCACCCGATCCCGGGCGGTGCGATCGCGAAGCCGTTCGTCACGCACCACAACGCGCTCGACCTCGACTTGTACCTGCGCATCGCGCCCGAGCTGTACCTGAAGCGCCTCGTCGTCGGCGGGTTCGAGAAGGTCTTCGAGATCGCGCCGCGTCTTCCGCAACGAGGGCATCTCGACCGCGCCACAACCCCGAGTTCACGATGCTCGAGCTGTACGAGGCCTACGCCGACTACGCCGACATCATGCGGCTCATCGAGGAGCTCGTCGCCGTACCTCGCCACCGAGCTCCTCGGCACGACCAAGTTCACCTACGGCGGACGCGACCTCGACCTCACGCCGCCGTGGCGCCGGGCCACGATGGTCGACCTCGTCGAGGAGCAGACCGGCGTCGCGCGTCGATCTCGCACGCCGATCGACGACCTGCGCGCGCTCGCCGACGAGCACGGCGTGCACGTCGAGCGCCGACTACGGCCCGGGCAAGCTCCTGCTCGAGATCTACGAGAAGACCACCGAGGCCGAGCTCTGGGGACCCGGTGTTCGTCATGGACTACCCGAACGAGGTCTCGCCGCTCGTCGCGCGACCACCGCGAGCTCGCCGGGTTTCGTCGAGCGGTTCGAGGCGCATCGTCGCGGGACGCGAGCTCTGCAACGCGTTCAGCGAGCTGATCGACCCGGACGAGCAGCGGGCACGGTTCGAGGCGCAGGCGCCGCCAGCGCGCCGCCGGCGACGAGGAGGCGATGGCGGTCGACGAGGACTACCTCCGCGCCCTCGAATACGGGCTTGCCGCCCACCGGCGGCCTCGGCATCGGCATCGATCGCGCTCGTCATGCTCCTGGCCGACGCGCCCACCATCCGCGACGTCATCTTGTTCCCGACCCTGAGGCCCGAACAGGATTGAGCGGGTGCGACTGCTGATCACGGGCATGGGCGGCGAGCTCGGCACCCGCGTCGCCCAGCTGCTCGAGACGAACCGCGAGGTCGCCGAGATCGCAGGGCTCGACGTCGATCCCCCGCGCCGCCGGCTGCGGCGCGCCGAGTTCCATCGCATCAACCCGCGTGACCGCACCCGCAGCGTGGCGTTCGTCCGCGCGTTCGATCCCGATGTCGTGGTGCATCTCGGCATCTACGAGCCGAACGCGCGGCACCGGTCCCCGCAGCGCGGCCGAGCGCACACGCGCCGGCACCGTCTCGATCCTCGGCGCGGCGGCCGAGTGCCCGTCGCTGCGCTCCATCGTCGTCCGGTCCGGCATCGAGGTGTACGGACGGCGCCGCGGTTGCGCCACCGTGCCGGCCGAGGATGTGCCGCGCGACCCGACCTCGCCGTTCGGCGCGTCGCTCGCCGAGGCCGAAGACATCGCCACCTCGGCGGGTTGGGCGGCCGACGTGCCGCGTGACGCTGTTGCGCATGGCGCCGGTCGTGGGTCCTCACGTGCCGAGCCCGCTCGGTCGCTACTTGCGGATGGCGCCCATCGTGCCGATCAGCGCGTTCGCCGACCCGACCTTCTCGCTCCTCCATCAGGAGGACGCGGTCGCGGCGATCATCGCGGCGACGATCGCGGCGCCGTACGACGGGCCGCTCAACGTCGTCGGGTCCGGGCGCGGTCACTGCGTTCCAGGCGGTCCGGCTCGGCGGCCGCATCCCGCTCCCGATCCTCGGCCCGGAGCTGCGACTCATCCGACCGGTCGCCGAGCTGTTGGGCTCGCCGGTCCCGCCCCACGTGCTCGAGGTGCTGCACCGCGGCCGCACTGCGGACGGCACGCTCGCGAACGAGGTGCTGCGCATCGCGCCGCGGTCGACGGTCGACGTCGTGAAGGACCTCTACGACTGGGCGACCGTCACGCATCTGCGACCGGCCGAGGCCGCGTGAGCACGCTCTCCGACGTCATCCGGCGCCGCATCGACGGCTCGTATGTCGTCGACGAGTGGGGCTTCGACCCCGACTTCGTGGCGTTGCTTTCCCCACTCCTCGGAGCGCGGTGGCAGATCTCCGTCAACGGCTCGGAGCACATCCCCGACGAAGGGGCCGCGGTGCTCGTCGCCAATCGTCGCCTCGGGATGTCCGAGCCCTTCGCAGTGGCGAGCGCGGTGTGGCAGGCGACCGGCCGGATCGTGCGCGTGCTCGGTGTGCCCGACATCGCGCCGATCGGTCCGGTGCTGCGACGCATGGGCGCGGTGCAGGATCGTCCGGACGAGCTCGCGGGCGTGCTTCGCGCTGGGCAGCTCGCGCTCGTGTTCCTCGATCGCCAGCTTCGGATGGGCGCGCGGGTCGGTCAGATCGGACGCGACGCGATGGTGCCCGCGGTCGAGCTCGGCGTGCCGGTGCTGCCCGTCGCGGTGACGGGACGCGAGCTGAGCCGCGCCTGGCGAGTGCAGGTCGGCACACCTGTCGTCGCCCGCACCGCGACCGGCGCCGGTCCGCTCGCGGTCGCCGAGACGATCGACGCGGTCCGCGCGGAGATCCAAGAGATCATCGACCACCGCTCGTGAGCCGCGCGACAGCGAGCGACGGGACGCGCCTCGCCTTCGACATCTTCGGCAGACCCGGCGGAGCGCCCGTGCTCCTCATCCAAGGGTTGGGTGCTGATCGCACTGCGGGACTGCTCCAACGCGCCGCGCTGGCGCCGCGCTACCGAACGATCGGGATGGACAACCGCGGGGTCGGACGATCCGACAAGCCGAAGGGGCGCTACCACCTCGACGTCATGGCCGACGATGCCGCTCAAGTGCTCGACGCGTGCGGGGTCGACTCTGCGCACGTGATGGGCCACTCGATGGGTGGCGTCATCGCGCAGCTCCTTGCGTTGCGACATCCCGAACGCGTTCGTTCACTCGTGCTCAGCGCGACCGCCTGCCATCACCACATGTGGCGCCGAGAGCTGCTCGCCGAGTGGGCGTCGGTCGCGCTCGAGCAAGGCATGCGCGAAGTCAGCCGGCGTTCGATGCGGTGGCTCGTCGGGCCGCGTTCGCTGCGTCGGTACTGGCCGGCCCTCGGTGTCCTCGGCCCGCTCGCGTTGAACGTCCCCGCCCACGCGTTCGCCGCGCAAGCACGAGCCATCCTCGACACCGACGACTCGCTGCGGGATCGGCTCGTCGAGGTGCGAGTGCCGACGCTCGTCGTATCGGGCAGCCAAGACATCCTCACGCCGACCGCCGACGGAGAAGAGCTCGCGGAGCGCATCCCCGGCGCCGATCTCTCGATCATCTCCGGCGCGGCACACGGCTTCCCCGTCGAGCACGCCCTCGCGTTCAACTCGCTCGTGCTCGAGTTCCTCGCCGCCGGGATTGATGAGTCGGCGGACGCATAGTCCGTTCAATCATCAATCCCGGGCGGTGGGAGGGGACTCAGCGGCTCTGCATCTCGGCGAGGCGGAAGGCAGCTGCGGACGGAGGCGCGGCTTCCCCGGAGGCGAGGCGGTCGAGCTCCTCGTGGATCCGGAACTGGGCAGGGCTGCCCGGCGTGGCCTCGGTGTACAGCGCGGTCAGGCGCTTGACCTCGGCGCCGCCGAACGGTCTCGGCGCCCGCCGGCGCGATTGCGGACAGCAGTGCCACGGCCGCCACTGCGACAGCGGCGAGCGACTTGGCGATCGACTCTGGACGACTTGTGGTTCATGGCATCCCCTCTCGGTGTGACTTCTGGGGATGACCATGCGGGAACGCAGACGTCCCGCCATCGGGGGGACCACGGAACCGCGGTACTGATCTTTGGCAGCCGGCCTACGTCGTCGAGTCTGCGAGGCCGTTCCGTACCGCCCACGCGGCGATCTCCGCTCGGGACGTGAAGCCGAGCTTCGTGAGGATGTGCTGCACGTGAGACTCGACGGTGCGCTCCGAGAGCACGAACTCCTCCGCGATCTCGCGGTTCGACCGACCTCGGGCGACGAGGCGAGCGACCTCGACCTCGCGGAGCGTGAGCCCACCGGGAGGCGGGACGCCGCGAGCGGACTCTCCCGAGAGCTCGTCGACGTGTGCCGCGAGCCCGGCCCACCGTCGCCGTCGACTCACCTCGCCCGCGCCCTGCAGGAGGTCCGCGGCGATTCGTCGGTCCTCGTCGGTGCCTCGCCGCAGGCGCGCCGCGGCCTCGTCGACGTCGGTGTGGGTGACCCAGATGTCGGCCCGGTAGGCGCGGTGCGCGCGCGCGCGCCCTCTCGAAGTGGGCGAGCGCGTCGTCGGTGCGGCCGAGCACCGCCGCGACCTGACCGAGCGACCGCTCGAGCGACCCGCCGGCGATCTCTCCTCCACCCGTCGCCATGAGGTGCGCGAAGGGCAGCATCTCGTCATAGAGGGTCACCGCGAGCGCTTCGTCGCCGAGTCGCAGGACGACCTCGGAGAGCGTCGCCATGCCGTATGCCCATCCGTTGTCGTGCGGCATCGTCTCCTCGCCTCCAAGGAGGATCTCCTCGACCAGCGCGTGAGCGTCGTCGGGCCGCCCGGTCTCGAGGCACGCGAGCGCGAGCACGCAGCGGAACAGTCGGTAACCGGGGTATAGCGACACCCGCCTCGATCAGCTGCTCTTCGAGCTCGCCGACCCGACCCTGCTCCCATCGCAACGCGGCTCAGATGCAAGAAGGTGCGCCGCACCCGCGTCCCAGGACTGCGCCTTCATGCCCTCCGCGTACGTCTGCTCAGCTTGCACCTCCGCCTCGTCGAGCTTCCCCTCGAGCAAGAGCATCGACGTGTGCATGAGGCCCGCATACCAGAGGTGCGACGGCTGTCGCAGCTCCGCAGCGGTCGATCGCGTAGTCCTCGAAGGCCGGACGCACCAGGTCCGGGGGTCCGGTCGCGAAGATGCTCTGGAACCGGTTGAGGCGAGCTGCGGCGACGTGCTCCTGGTCGCCCGCCTCTGCCGCCAAGCGCGATCGCCTGCTCCGCGAGCACCCGCAAGTCGAACGCGGCGCGCGGCCCCCAGGTGGCCATCGCGCGCGAGATCGAGCGCGTACGCCGACGTCGCTGGGTCGCCGATCCGCTCGGCGATCGCGACGGCCTCGGCGCTGAGCTCGTCGCGCGGCCGCATGTCCCAGTCGTCGCGGCGGGCCCCGGCGAGTCGAGCGAGGACGCCGCACCCGCAGCGCGCTGTCTCCTGGCGGGAGCGCCGCAAGCGCCTCGTGCAGCAGCGGGATGATCTTCGTGTCGGAGCCGGCGCGCATCCACACGAACCGACCGCTGTAGCCGATCGCCGCACGCGCGAGCTGCTCGGCGTCGGGCGACTTGCCGCGCGAGGTCGGCGGCATCGAGGAACGTCGCCTTCGCGACGTCGGTGTCGCCGGCACGGCTCTGCGGCGTCCCCGAGCGTCGAGGAGCAGCTCGATCCGTTCGGCGTCATCCGGCGCGCCCGTCAACGCTCGGAGCGCCATCTGCGAAGAGACGGGCGCCCTCCTCGTACGCGAGCTGCTGCACGGCCCGCTCGCCAGCAAGCCGCGCGTAGGTCACCGCGCGATCGACCGGGCCGACGGGGAGGCTCGCGCAGCAATGTCGCGCGAGCTCGGCGAGCCGAGAGCCGATGTCGTGTCCGCGCAGCACCTCGAGTGCGCGTCCGGCTTCGTCGTGGAGCCGACGGCGGCGCAGCGAGGGGATCTCCTGGTACAGCGATTCGGACATGACTGCGTGCCCGAAGCGCAGATGACCTGCTCGCCCAGGGCTGTCCACGATCACCGCGACCGACGCTGCTTCGTCGAGCGCGGCGACGACATCGACGTCGTCCCCCGCGAGCGCGTGCAAGCACGTCGAGCGGGAAGTCGCGGCCGAGCACCGACGCGAGCTCGAGCACGCGGTGGCACGTCGTCCGACAGCTGGCCGAGTCGACGCAGCACCGTCTCGCGGACATCGCGCGGGATGAGCAACCGATCCGGCTCGGCCGTCTCGTCGAGACGTCCCTCGGCCGCGAGGAGCCGTGCGGCTTCGCCGACATAGAGCGGGTTGCCATCGGTGAGCTCGCGGACCCTCGCGGCCAACCGCAGGGAAGTCTCGGCGCCGGTTGCCGCCGCCGATGACCTCCGCGACGCTCGACCTCGTCGAGACCGCCGAGACGCAGACCGTGTCGTGCTGCGCTCACGGACGAGCTGCGCGAGCACCTCGGCGAAGCCCTCCCCGATCAGTGTCGATGTCGCGATAGGTCGCGACGACGAGCAGACCCATCGCGTCGAGGTGGCCCGCGAGGAACTGCAGGAGCAGCAGCGAGGACGGGTCCGCGACGTGCATGTCGTCGAGCACTGCGACCATCGGCGCCTCCGACCGTGCAGAGCCGGCAAAGCCGAACGACCGCGTCGTAGAGCCGGAAGCGCGCCGTGTCGGGGCCGAGCCGCGGATCCGGCGCGGCCGCCGGCGAGCGTCGGGCACGATCTGAGCCAGGTCGTCGATGGTGGTCCCGAGCGCGAGCCCGGAGATCGTCGACGCCGATCCGATCGACCAGCGCCGTGAGCACCTCGGCCCACGGCCAGTAAGCAGGGGCACCACCGGCCTCCCAGCACCGACCCCACCCGACCTGGGCACCCGAGTCGCGCGCTCGGTCGGTCAGCTCCGCGGCCAAGCGCGACTTGCCGATGCCGGGATCGCCGGCGACGAGGAACAAGCGCCCGCGGCCCGACCATGCGTTCGCCAGGGCGGTGTCGAGAGCTGCACTCTCCGCATCCCGCCCCACGAAGGGATCGCGGACCACGGAGAGAGTCTGCGTCAGACCGGGCAGAGAAGACACGAGGTGCAGGGCGCCGGCCCGCATGGCGTCGGTCGCGGGCGTGGCCGGGAAGGCGTCGAGCTCGTGCACGGCGGCATCGACCTGCGCCCGGGCTGCGGCCGCCGCTCCCGGGATGCCGCCGTTCGAGCGGACGATCCCGAGCGCCTTCTCGAGCTCGATTCCCTCGACTGGGCGACCGAGAAGGTCGCGGAGCTCGCCGCTGGCGGCCGAATCGTGCGACAGGGTGAGGAGCACCGGCAGGGTGTAGACGCCTTCGAAGAGGTCGTGCCCGGTCGGCTTGCCGAGCTCGGCTTCGCTCGCGGTGAGGTCGAGGATGTCGTCGACGATCTGGAACGCCGTGCCGAGCCGCAGGCCGTAGGTCGTCGCCGCATCGACGAGATCGCGGTCGTGCCCGGCGACGAGAGCCCCGATGCGGGCCGCAGTCGCGAAGAGCGCAGACGTCTTGCCCTCGACCGAGGCGTAGTAGTCGTCCTCGGTGCGGTCGATCTGGAACGCCGACTGGAGCTCGCGGATCTCGCCCTCGCACAGGCGGCCGATCGTCGCGGCGAGGAGGCCTGCGACCTCGGTGCCGAGGCTCGCCGCGATCTCCGAAGCCTTCGCGAGCAAGAAGTCGCCCGCGAGGATCGCCTTCAGGTTGCCCCAGCGCGCGTTCACGCTCTCGACCGAGCGACGGGTCGCCGCTTCGTCGATGACGTCGTCGTGGTACAGCGATCCCAAGTGCACGAGCTCGACCGCCGTGCCTCCCATGACCGCATCGTCAGACGCCGGCGCCGCGTCTGCTGACACGGCGGCAGCAACGGCGATCGCGAGCGCGGGACGCAGCCGCTTGCCTCCCGCGAGGATGAGATGGCTCGCCACCTCGGTGAGGAACGGGTCGTCGGTGACGACTGCTTCGCGGAGTGCTCGCTCGACGCGACCCAGGTCAGCGCCCATGGAGGGCAGCGTGAGCAGGGGGCTGGCCACCGCGCCACGCTACGTCAGTGCCTTCTCGGGGGGGAAACCGAACTCGGTGGGCCTCCATCCGAGGCCTGCCGCGGCCGACGAAGAAGGGGCACTGAGTGAACCAGCCGGCCGTGTCTTCCACAGCCTCACCGGTAGACTCTGCCTACGTTTCACCGCTGCCCGAAAGGCGGTTTCCTTGTTCGAGCGCTTCACAGACCGGGCCCGTCGAGTCGTCGTCTTGGCTCAGGAAGAAGCACGTCTCCTGAACCACAACTACATCGGCACCGAGCACATCCTGCTCGGCCTCATCCACGAGGGCGAGGGCGTCGCCGCGAAGGCGCTCGAGTCGCTCGGCATCTCGCTCGAAGCCGTCCGCAGCCAAGTCGAGGAGATCATCGGCCAGGGCGGGCAGTCGCCGTCGCGGGCACATCCCGTTCACGCCGCGTGCGAAGAAGGTGCTCGAGCTCTCGCTTCGTGAGGCGCTGCAGCTCGGTCACAACTACATCGGCACCGAGCACATCCTCCTCGGCCTCATCCGTGAGGGCGAAGGCGTGGCGGCTCAGGTGCTCGTGAAGCTCGGCGCCGACCTGTCCCGCGTGCGCCAGCAGGTCATCCAGCTCCTGTCGGGGTATCAGGGCCCGGCCGGGGGCAAGGAGCCTGCGGGCGGTTCTGGCACGGGGCAGCCAGAGTGAGCCGCGCCCAGGGCGGCTCGCTGGTGCTCGACCAGTTCGGACGCAACCTCACCCAGCTCGCTCGCGAGAAGAAGCTCGACCCGGTCATCGGTCGACACCGCGAGATCGAGCGCGTCATGCAGGTGCTGTCGCGGCGCACGAAGAACAACCCGGTGCTCATCGGCGAGCCCGGCGTCGGCAAGACCGCCGTCGTCGAGGGCCTCAGCCAGAAGATCGTCGTCAACGACGTGCCCGACACGCTGAAGGGCAAGCAGCTCTACACGCTCGACCTCGGCGCGCTGGTCGCGGGCTCCCGCTACCGCGGCGACTTCGAGGAGCGCCTGAAGAAGGTGCTGAAGGAGATCCGCACCCGCGGCGACATCATCCTGTTCATCGACGAGCTGCACACGCTCGTGGGTGCCGGTGCCGCCGAAGGCGCGATCGACGCGGCGTCGATCCTCAAGCCGATGCTCGCTCGCGGTGAGCTGCAGACGATCGGTGCGACGACGCTCGACGAGTACCGCAAGCACCTCGAGAAGGATGCTGCGCTCGAGCGCCGGTTCCAGCCGATCAAGGTCGAGGAGCCGACCGTCGCGCACACCATCGAGATCCTGAAGGGCCTCCGCGATCGCTACGAGGCTCACCACCGCGTGACGATCACCGACCAGGCGCTCGTCGCCGCGGCGAACCTCGCCGACCGCTACATCTCCGACCGTCACCTTCCCGACAAGGCGATCGACCTCATCGACGAAGCCGGCTCGCGTCTGCGCATCAAGCGCATGGAGACGCCGCCCGACTTCAAGGAGCTCGAGAACAAGATCGCGCAAGTCGTGCAGGCGAAGAAGGACGCGGTCGAGGCGCAGCGCTTCGAAGAGGCGGGCCGTCTCCGCGATCAGGAGAAGGCGCTGCTCGAAGAGAAGGCGCGCAAGGAGTCAGAGCTCAAGGACCGCGGTGTCGACCTGTTCGACGAGGTCGACGAAGAGTCGATCGCCGAGGTGCTCTCGATCTGGACGGGCATCCCCGTCTACAAGCTCACCGAGGAAGAGACCGCGAAGCTGCTTCGCATGGAGGACGAGCTGCACAAGCGGGTCGTCGGCCAGGAAGACGCGATCCGTGCGGTCTCGCAGGCGATCCGCCGCACGCGTGCCGGTCTCAAGGACCCGAAGCGCCCGAGTGGGTCGTTCATCTTCCTGGGCCCGTCGGGTGTCGGCAAGACCGAGCTCGCGAAGACGCTCGCCGAGTTCCTGTTCGGCGACGACGAGGCGCTGATCCAGCTCGACATGTCCGAGTACATGGAGAAGCACACCGTGTCTCGACTCGTCGGCTCGCCTCCGGGCTACGTCGGCTACGAAGAGGGCGGCCAGCTGACCGAGGCCGTGCGGCGCAAGCCGTTCTCGGTCGTGCTCTTCGACGAGATCGAGAAGGCGCACCCCGACGTGTTCAACACGCTCCTCCAGATCTTGGAGGAAGGCCGTCTCACCGACAGCCAGGGTCGCAGCGTCGACTTCCGCAACACCGTGCTCATCATGACGTCGAACCTCGGCACGCAAGACCTGCGCAAGGCCAACCTCGGCTTCGCGAAGGCCGACGAGGCGATCACGTACGAGCGCATGAAGGAAAAGGTCAACGACGCGCTGAAGCAGCACTTCCGGCCTGAGTTCCTGAACCGCATCGACGAGACGATCGTCTTCCACGAGCTCACGCTCGGCGAGGTCACGCAGATCGTCGACCTGATGATCAAGCGGGTCACCACGCAGCTCGAGAGCCAGGGCCTCGGCCTCGAGCTCACGCAGTCCGCCAAGGTGTTCCTCGCGGAGCGCGGCTACGACCCGACCCTCGGCGCCCGGCCGCTGCGTCGTGCGATCCAGCGGCAGGTCGAGGACCCGCTCTCCGAGCGGATCCTCCACAAGGAGTTCCGCGCCGGCGAGATCATCATCGTCGACACCGAGGACGACCCCGATCGCCCGAACGAGAAGCGAGTCGTCTTCCGTGCGATCGAGGGCTTCGAGCCTCCTCCCATGGAGCTCGCCGGCGCCACCGACGGCGGCGAGTAGCGCGTGACACCCACTGGATTGGGAGATCGGGCGCGACATGCGGACCCCGACTGCCCAATCCCGTGACGGGTCGCCTGCGTCGCGGGTGGCTGACCCGGCAGACTGATCACCCATGAGCACCGCGGACCCTGGTCTCGACGCGGCCATCGAGCGCGTCGCCGAGACCGCTCCCATCTCGTCGCTCGTCGGGCGCGTCGGCCAGCTGCCCTCCGCGGCCGGCCGGGCGATGAACGACCTCGGCGACCGCGTCGTCGACCGGGTGATGTCGACACCGCATCGTGTCGAGAGCTCCCGCGACGCGGTCGAGCTGCTCGGTGAGGTCGGCGACGGCACGGCCGCGATGCAGGGCATCCTCGCAACCGGATTCGTCACGCTCGGGACGCGACTCATCAGGATGGGCCGCTGGGGCAAGTTCCCGACCGTCGCGGTGCTGACCGGCACGGCGGCAGTGGCCGCGTCGGTGCGAGGAGGAGTCGGCGAGCTCCAAGTCGTCGGCTCATACCTGGCGAGCCGGCTCGACGACGCCGGCATCAAGGCCGACACCGACTTCGTGCGCCGGGTGACGATCGAGGTGTACCTGAACCCGGGCCGCGCGGTCGACCTCGCCAATCCCGACGACCTCGGCGCGAGCCGGCTGCTCGCCTACTGGCTGCGGCACTCGGGCGCGATCCCGATCGTCTCGAGGTCGCGCAGCGAACGGCATCGCCGCGCCTGGATCGACGCCGTCGACCGTCTCGATCTCCCGGCTCTCTGGGCCGAGTGGCAAGCGCACCCCCGCACCGGCGCCTGACCTTCCTTCGCCTCGTCGGAGTGCTGGCCTTGGTGCTGGCGCTCGCGGGATGTCGGATGGACGTCAACGTCGGCATCGACGTCGGCGAGGACGGCAGTGGCACCGTCACCGTCGCGATCGGCGTCGATGACGATCTGCTGTCGCGCGTGCCGGGCGCGGCCGATCGCGTCCACCTCGACGATCTGAAGGCTGCGGGCTGGGAGGTCACCGGTCCCGCGAAAGAAGCCGACGGCAACACCTGGGTGCACCTGTCGCATCCCTTCGCGAACCCCACCGAGATGAAGGAGCTGCTCGCCGAGATCAACGGTCCGGGCGGACCGCTGGGCGCGTTCGGGCTCGAGGTCCGCGACGAGTGGGACGAGAAGACGTGGGTGCTGACGGGGACGGCGGGCCTCACGGGTGGCATCGCGTCGTTCGTCGACCCGGATCTCGCCGCCGCGTTCGGCGCGTCGAAGCCGCTCGAGCAGCTCGTCCAGGAGAGCGGGGTGCCGGTCGAGCAGGGCCTGAACCTGACGGTCACCGTGAACATGCCGCACCAGAAGGCAGCGACCGTCGTGCGCGTGCCCCTCGACGGGCGCGAGGTGCCGATCCGCGTCGAGACCCACAAGGTGGACCAGAGCGCTCGGGCCGCAGCGATCGTCGCGGGCATCTGCGGCGCACTGCTCGCCGGTTGGCTCGCGTACTGGGCCACGAAGGCGGTGCTCAGGGTGGGCAGGCGAAGGGACCCCTTCACCAGCCGCTGATGGACTCGAAACACGCCCGAAACGCGGGTTGCCTACCGTCCAAGGAGTGACCTACCGAGCCCGACTGCGTGTGGAGCTCCCCGATCGTCCCGGAGCGTTGAGCCGGGTGGCCGGGATCATCGGCGAGTGCGGCGGCAACGTCGTCTCGGTCGACGTGCAAGAGGTGGAGGGAGCGCTCGCCGTCGACGAGCTCGTGGTCGACCTGCCCGATGACGTCGACGGCGACACGTTGCGAACCCGGCTCGACGAGGACCGCGCCGGCATCCTGCTCTCGATCCACGGTGCGCGCCCCTACAGCGACATGGTGCTCCGAGCGATGCAATGGACCGAGGCGCTGCTCGAGTCGCGGCAGTCCGAGCGCAGCGACATGCTCGCGAGCGTGCTCGCGGACCTGTGCTCGGCCTCTGGCGTGTGGGTGGCCGACTCGGTCACCGAGGCGCGCCAGTTCGAGGCGGGGCGGTACGCGCTGGAGCGGGGAGCACCGGTCGCGCACCGCACCGACTCGATCCCCGTTGGCATCGCGCCAGATCTCGGTGAGGGCGCGTGGCTGCTCGCCGTGCCCGACCACGACACCGAGCCGCTCCGCGTCGCGTTTCTCGCTCGGCCGCTGCGACTCCGCTTCACCGCGACCGAGATCGCCCGTGTCGTCGCGTTGCTGCACACGTGTCGGACGCTCGACCAGCAGAGCGGCGACCCCGCGTTCGGCTTCCTCACCGAAGTCTGAGCTCGCCCGTCGTCCGCTGCGCTTCCGCCGGCTCCTGGTCGCCCGCTCCAGCAATCGGTGCTGCGCGCACCCGAGCGGCGCATCTGCGCCGCCCGACAAATCGCTTGTCGGCGCCTGCCGACATCTGCTCACCTGAGCTCATGAGTCAAACGTTCGCGTCCATCCGGAAGGGAGCTGCCCAGCGAGAGGACCGAACGCTTGCACACGTTGAACTTGGGGATCCTGGCGCATGTAGACGCCGGTAAGACGACCCTCACCGAACGGCTGCTCTACGCGGCCGGCGCGATCGACGCTCTCGGCAGCGTCGACGAGGGAACGACGCAGACCGACTCGTTGACGCTCGAACGTCAACGCGGCATCACGATCAGAGCCGCAGTCGTCGCCTTCACCGTCGGCGACCTGACCGTGAACATCATCGACACGCCCGGCCACCCCGACTTCATCGCCGAGGTCGAAAGGTCGCTCGCGGTGCTCGACGGAGCGGTGCTCGTGTTGTCGGCCGTCGAGGGCGTGCAGTCGCAGACGATCGTCCTGATGCGCGCGCTGCAACGTCTCCGCGTGCCGACGGTGCTGTTCGTCAACAAGATCGATCGCGTCGGCGCCGACCCTGACCGCGTGATCGAAGCGGTACACATGCGTCTCACGCGCGACGCGTTCGTCGTCGAGGAGTTCGACTCCGAGCTCACGGCCGACCTCGTCGCGGAGACTGCGGCGGGGCGGGCGCATCCGACGTGCTTCGGCTCGGCCGCGACCGGCGCCGGCATCGACGCGCTGATCGACGTGATCACGACCTACCTCCCAGTCGCGGGCACCGACAGCAGACGCTCCAGCGTCGGGCTTGGTCTTCAAGGTGGAGCGCGCCGCCGCGGGCGAGAAGGTCGCGTACGTGCGCATGTTCGACGGCTCGGTGCGGGTGCGAGAACGGCTTCACTTCGAGGACGGCCGCGACGCGACGATCACTGGGGTGAAGGTGTTCGAGCACGGTGCGGCGATCGATCGGCCGGTCGTGGGCGCGGGCCAGATCGCCAAGCTCGCCGGCCTTCGCTCGGTGCGCACCGGTGACGCCATCGGCTCGCCGCCCCGCCGGGCGACGCAGGTCTTCGCGCCGCCGATGTTCGAGGTCGCGGTGGTCGCGCACGACGTCGGTCAGACGGCAGCGATGCACGCGGCGCTCGTGCAGCTCGCCGAGCAAGACCCGATGATCGGCCTGCGCCAGGACCGCGAGCGGAACGAGACGTTCGTGTCGCTGTACGGCGAGGTGCAGCAGGAGGTCATCCAGCAGACGCTCGGCGCAGAGCTCGGCATCGAGGTCGGCTTCCGTGACCTGACGACGATCTGCATCGAGCGCCTGCGCGGCCCTGGACGCGCGTGCGAGCGGATGGGTCAGCCGACGAATCCGTACGTCGCGACCGTGGGCCTCTGCGTCGAGCCCACCGAACCCGGCGCGGGTGTCTCCCTCACCCTCGACGTGGAGCTCGTGACGATCCCGCTCTACATCTACAAGACCGTCGACGCGTTCCGCGAGTCGATGCTCGACTACGTGTCCGCAGGACCACGCGGCCCGAGCGGGTGGGGTCTGCCGGACTTCAGCGTGACGGTCTTCGAGTGCGGCTACTCGTCTCCGACGTCGAACGCGCGCGACTTCCGGAGGCTGACCGAGGTCGTGCTCGCCGCGGCAGTGCGGGACGCCGGCACGATCGTCTGCGAGCCAGTCCAGCGCTTTCGGATCGACGCACCCGAATCGAGCCTGGCCGGGCTGTTGCGCGCACTGGCCCGCCTTCGAGCGACACCCGAGCAGCCGACGATCGAGGGCGAGTGGCTGACGTTGCAAGGTGAGATCACCGCAGACGCGGTGCCGTCGCTTCGCCGCCAGCTGCACGGGCTCACGCACGGCGAAGGCGTGCTCGACGTCGAGTTCTCTCGGTACGCGCCGCGATGACGCACGTGAGGATGCACGACGACGAGATCGACCTCGATGCCGCGCTGGTGCAACGGCTGCTGCGAGCCCAGATGCCGGAGTGGGGCGACCTCCCGATCGCACGTGTCGCCTCGTCGGGCACCGACAACGCGATGTTCCGCCTCGGCGACGACATGGTGGTGCGCATGCCGCGAGTCGAGCGCGCGGTGCCGAGGCTCGACAACGAGCAGAGGTGGCTGCCGGCTCTCGCGCCCCACCTTCCCCTCGCGACGCCCACGGTGCTCGCGAAGGGCGAACCGGGCCCGGGCTACCCCTGGATCTGGTCGGTCCATTCGTGGATCGAGGGCGACAACGCGTTCGACGCTGAGGTGCACGACCTCGCCGAGGCAGCACGCGACATCGCCGCGCTGATGACTGCGCTGCAGCACATCGACACCGGTGGCGCGCCGCTCGCCACACCGGGACGGCGGGGCCAACCGCTGTCGACGACCGAACGACAGACGCGCCGAGCGATCGACGAGGCGCGCGAGCTGGTCGACGTCGCCGCCGTCACCGACGCGTGGGAGGCGGCATTGCGAGCGCCGGAGTGGGATCGCGACCCGGTGTGGTTCCACGGCGACATCGCCCGGGGCAACCTCCTCGTGCGCGAAGGTCGCATCCACGCCGTCATCGACTTCGGGAGCATCGGCGTCGGTGATCCCGCGTGCGATCTCGTGATCGCGTGGGACCTCTTCGACCGCACGACGCGCCCGGCGCTCCGCGCCGCGCTCGACGTCGACGACGCGACGTGGGATCGGGGCCGCGGATGGGCGCTGTGCACCGCGCTCTGGGCGCTCCCCTACTACTTGCACACCAACCCGCCGATGGTCGCCCAGGCCCGGTACAAGCTCGCCGAGGTGCTCGCAGAGACGACCTGAGCAGGGCGAATCGGCGTGATCCCCCGGGAATGTCACACCCCCTCGTCATGATGACGCCATGACCGCAATCCTTCTGGCCGCCGTTCTGGTGGCCGTCGCCGCCCTCGTCGTCGGGGCCGTCGCTCTGGTGACGCTCCTCCGACGCACGGCCGCGCCGACCGACGAGCAGTCCCGCCAGCTGCTCGACGAGGCGCGGTCGCAGGCGGCGTCCGAGCGCGACGCGGCGATCCGCGCCGCGCTCGAGCAGTCCGCTGTGCTGAGCCGCGAGGCGCTCGGCGCCCAGGTCGCCGCCACGCAGGCCGAGCTCGATGCGAAGAAGGCCCTGATCGACGCACGCCTCGAGGCCGTGAGCGAAGACGTCGGGGCGCAGCTGTCTCGGGTCGAGGCCCAGCTCACCGAGCTCAGCCGGTCGAACGCGGTGTCACTCGGCAAGGTCAGCGAGCAGCTCCAGATGCACGCCTCGACGACTCGTTCGCTCGCCGACACCACACAAGGCCTCCGCGAAGCTCTCGCCAACAGCAAGACCCGGGGCCAGTGGGGCGAGCGGATGGCCGAAGACGTGCTCCGCCTCGCGGGGTTCGTCGAGCACGTCAACTACGAGAAGCAGATCGCGGTCGAGGGCGGTCGGTCCATCCCCGACTTCACGTTCATGCTCCCGAAGGGCCACGTGCTCTACATGGACGTGAAGTTCCCGCTCACGGCGTACCTGCGGTACCTGCAGGCGACCACCGACGACGAGCGGTCGCGTGAGCGTCAGCAGTTCCTGCGTGACGTCCGCCTCAAGGTGAAGGAGCTCGCTCGGCGCGACTACCTCGACCGGGCGCGGATCTCGTGCGACCAGCTCCTCCTCTTCATCCCGAACGAGAGCGTCAGCGCGTTCATCCACGAGTGCGACCCTTCGCTCATCGACGACGCCCTGCGCGACAAGATCGTGTTCTGCTCGCCGCTCACCCTGTTCGCGATGCTCGGCGTGATCCGCCAGGCGTTCGACACCGTCATGCTCGAGCAGACGTCCGACGAGGTGCTGCGGCTGGTCGGCGCGCTGCGCACTCAGTTCGACAAGTACACCGAGGCGGTCGACAAGCTCGGCAAGCGGCTCGACTCCGTGCAGTCAGCGTTCGACGATCTCAACGGCACGCGTCGCCGCGCGCTCGAACGGCCGCTCGCCAAGGCCGACGAGCTGCGCCGTGAGCGCGGCCTCGCGATCGCGCCCGACCTCGCAGCGGGCGCCGACGTCTACGACCTCCACGAAGAGCTCGGCGCCTAAGCGCGCCAAGTCTCCTGCTCGAAGGTCAGTGAGCGTGGGGGTGCTCGTGGCCCTGCCGTTGCTCGAGCCAGCGTCTGAACCCCGCGGCGTTCGAGTGCACGCCGTTCAACGTCTCGAGCTTCTCTCGATTGGCGGGGTCAGTGCCGGCGAGCGCGCCACTGAACGCAACGTCGAGCGCTTCGGCGATGTCTCGCCCCTCGCGGAACGCCTTCTCTGCGACTTCGGCCCACTGGCGCAAGATCCCCTCGGCCTCGTGCAACGTGTCGATCGGGTCGGGCACGAGGCCGTAGTGAGCGAGCGCCACCTCGGCAGGGTTGCGGTCCACGAACTTGTGCAGCGAGGTGATCGCGAGATCGAGGTCGAAGTCGGGCGGAGGCGTTGCAGGACGCAGCACACCGGCGTCGGGCAGCCGCACGCCAACGGCGTCACCCACGAACAAGATGCCGCTCTGCGAGTCGTGCAGCGCGAGGTGGTGCTTCGCATGGCCGGGCGAGTCGACCGTCGTGAGCACACGGTTCGGGCTCACGACGATGTCCTCGCCGTCCTCGAGCACGTGGATGCGCTCCGGCGCAGTCGGTTCGAGCCGTCCGTAGAGCGAGTCGAGCAAGTCGCCGTAGACCATGCCGGCGGAACGCACGAGCCGCGTGGGGTCGACCAGATGCCGGGCGCCCTTCTCGTGCACGTACACCGTGGCTCTGGGAAACGCCTTGGCGACATCGCCGACACCACCGGCATGGTCGAGGTGGATGTGGGTGACCGCGACACCGGCGAGGTCCTCGGGTCCCAAGCCGAGCTCGTCGAGCGCTCCGAGCAGCACCGCGATCGAGCTCTGGCTGCCGGTCTCGACCAGCACCGGCGCGTCGCCCTCGATGAGGTATCCGGCCGTCATGCGGTCCCAGCCACCGAGCAACGTGTCGATCTGGATCACTCCGTCACCGATCCGCGTGTGCACGCTGGCGTCCTCCCTGCCGTTTCCAGAGCGGCCGTTCTCAGAGCGGCGATTGCCAGAGGGCAGTATGGCGGAACGCCATGAGCCAGCCGTCGTTCGACCTCGACCTCGATCCGACGCCCACGTTCCGCGTCAGCGAGCTCGCGGGGGCGATCGGCGCGGCCGTGCGCAAGGGCTTTCCCGAGGAGGTGTGGGTCCGCGGCGAGATCGACTCGCTCAACCGCTCCGCGGCGGGCCACCTCTACTTCGACCTGGTCGAGGGCGTCGGCAACGAGCGCGTGGCGCTGCGGGTCGCGTTGTTCCGCACGGTCGCCGAGGCCGTCGAGCGCCATCTCGCCAAGCACCGCATGCGGCTCGAGAACGGCCTCGAGGTGCGCATCCGGGGCCGGGTCGAGCTCTACGAAGCGCGCGGCCAGGTCAACCTGCGCATGTCGGGAATCGACCCCACCTACACGCTGGGCCGCCTCGCCCAAGATCGCGACCGGCTCGTCCGCCTCCTCACCGGCGAGGGGTTGCTCGAACGAAACCGCCGCCTGGTCCTCGCCTCGGTGCCACTCCGCATCGGCATCGTGACGAGCCGGGAGAGCGCGGCGTACGCCGACTTCATGCACGAGCTCGAAGCGAGCGGCTTCGCGTGGCACGTCACGGTCGCCGACAGCCGCGTGCAGGGCGTCGAGGCGACGGGGTCGGTCGTGCGCGCACTCTCTGCGCTCGCGCGGTGCTCGCTCGACGCAATCGTCGTCGTCCGCGGCGGCGGCAGCCGCAACGAGCTCGCGGTGTTCGACGCCGAGCCGATCGCACGCGCGATCGCCGCGATGCACGTGCCGGTGCTCACGGGCATCGGGCACGAGGTCGATCGATCGATCGCCGATCTCGTCGCTCACACGTCGCTGAAGACGCCGACGGCGTGCGCCGGTCATCTCATCGAGCGGGTGCGCGCCTCACTCGGCGTGCTGAGCCGATCTGCGACGGCCATCGCGCGGTGTGCTCGCACCGCGCTCGACCGCAGCGAGCAGAAGGTGGACCACACCGCCGCGCTCGTGCAGCGAGACGTGAACCGCGCGCTCGACGTCGCCTCGTTCAGCGCGCAAGCGTCGGCAACCCGGGCCGCGCGGTCGGCGTCGCAGCATCTTCAGGCCGCGGATCAGCGAGTCGACCGTGGCGTCGCCCGGCTGGTCGGTCGATTGCCCGCGACGATCGGTGCCGCCGTTCGGCACCTCGACGGCGTCGAAGCGAGAGTGGTCGCACTCGATCCGGCGCGGGTGCTCGCGCGCGGGTACTCGATCACCCGAGACGAGAGCGGCGCTGTGGTGCGCGCCGCGAGTGAGGTGCGCGTGGGCAGCCGAGTCGTCACGACGCTGGCCGACGGTTCGATCACGAGCGAGGTAGTCGAATGAGCGACGAGGCGATCGGCTACAGCGAGGCGGTTGCCGAGCTCGAGCAGATCCTCGAGCAGCTCGAGCGTCCCGACGTCGACGTCGACGTGCTGGCCCGCCAGGTGCAACGCGCTGCCGAGCTCATCCGGATGTGCCGGGCCCGCATCGCAGCAGCGCGGATCGAGGTCGAGAGCGTCGTCACCCAGCTCGACGACTTGGGCGACAGCGCCTCGCCCTAGGCTCGCTGCGATGAGCAGCGCGCCCGCGAGCCTCACGGTGATCGCAGAGGGGGTCGAGCAACGGCTGCGCGCGCTCCTCGAGGCCGAGATCGAGCGGTGGCGGGCGCTCGACCCCGAGATCGTGGCGCCGCTCGAGTCGCTCGGTGCGCTCCTCCTCGCGGGAGGCAAGCGCCTCCGGCCCGCGTTCTGCCACTGGGGCTTCGTCGGGGCAGGCGGCGACGCCGACGACCCGGTCGTCGCCGATGCGGGCGCGGCGTTCGAGCTGCTGCACGCGTTCGCACTGATCCACGACGACGTGATGGACGGATCGTCCACTCGGCGCGGCGTGCGCACCGCGCACCTCGAGTACGCGACTCGGCACACGATCGGCGATTGGCGTGGCGAAGCGAGACGGTTCGGCGAGGGCGTCGCGATCCTCATGGGCGACCTCGCGTTCGTCTACGCCGATCAGTTCCTTCCCGCGTCGAACGCCGAGGCGATGGCGGTGTGGCACGAGCTCCGCATCGAGCTCAACGTCGGCCAGTACCTCGACATCGTCGGCACCGCGCGCGGCACAGACGAACCGCCTGGCTGCCGAGCGCATCGCGAGGTACAAGTCCGGCAAGTACACGGTCGAGCGGCCGCTGCATCTCGGCGCCGCGCTCGCGGGACGGTTCGGTGACCTCGCACCCGCGCTCTCCGCCTATGGCCTTCCCCTCGGCGATGCGTTCCAGCTCCGCGACGACATGCTCGGCGCGTTCGGCGAGTCCGCCCTCACCGGCAAGCCCGTCGGCGACGACCTCCGCGAGGGCAAGCCGACGCCGATGCTCGCGATCGCTGCGAGCCGCGCCGGCAAGCAGCACGCCGAGCTGCTGCACCGCGTGGGCGCTCCTGATCTCGACGAGCACGAGGTCGCTGCGCTCCAAGCCGTGATCGTCGACACCGGCGCGCAGGCCGAGGCCGAAGCGGCGATCACCGCGCTCACCGAGCAGGCCGTGCGCGCGATCGCCGAGGCCCCGGTGACCGTCCGGGGCGCGCGACGAGCTGATCGAGCTCGCGTACTACGTCGCCTGGCGCCAGCGGTAGGTCACGCGCGGGCGTACGCCGCGAGCGCGTCTTCGATCGACGCGTCGACTACGCCCGGCTCGCTCGCCGCTGCCTCGAGCCAGGGTGGCCGCCACCGCGCGGAGACCGTCAGCGGCGAGCCGAGCGCGGCGAGCGTGAGCACCTGGCGGGCGAACGTGGCCGCGTAGTCCGGCGGCCGCACGTCGCGCGAGAGCTCGAAGAGCGCGAACGGGTCGGGAGGCACGACCCCGCCCTCGTCGACGCCGATCAGCATCGTGGACGACGGCCCGGTGCCTCCGCCCGCGAGCCCCGGTCCGTCACTGAGGATCGCCCCACGCACCATCTGTGGCCGTGCGCCCGCGATCAGCAGCGCCGACGTACGCCCCGAGGCCCCGACCCAGCACGGTCGCGGGACCGATCTCGCGCAGCGCGGCGTCGGCGTCGCCCATCAGCACCTCGCACGTGTAGCCACCACCGCTCGGCACGTCCGAGTCGCCGTGACCCGTGAAGTCGAGACCCCAGACGGCGCCCGGCCAGCTCGACGCGTACGCGGGCACCTTCGAAGGCGTTCGCTCGCCGAGGCCGTGCAGCAGCAACAACGGACGTTCGTCGCCCGCTTGCAGCTCGTGCAGCGCGAGGTTGATGCGGAGGTGGCGCACCCACCGGGTCGTCATGTCGCGACGAGCTCGAGGATGAGGTTCGTCACGACCTCGGGCTGCTCGATGTGCACGAAGTGGCCGGTGCCCTCGAGCGGCACGAACCGCGCGCCGAGCGGCAGGTAGCCGACCACGTCTTCGGGCTTCGTGCCCCAGCCCATCTCTTCGTACTCGAGGCCGAGCACGCCGAGGAACGGCATCGACAGACCGGGCAAGCGCATGAGCGACCACTCGGGACGCCACGGGCCGAACCCCCCGAACCGCATCGAAGGATCGAGCTTCCACCGCCAGCCGTCTTCGTCGTGGCGAGCACCGATCGCGACGATGTAGCGCAGCCAGTCGCGCGAGAGGCGAGGGTTCATGCGAGCCCGGCGGTCGGCGAGCTCGTCGATCGTGCCCGGCCGCCGCTGGGCTTCGGTGCTGCGGAGGCGATGGTCGAGCCAGTCCTCGAGGTCCTTCGCGAGCAGGCGGGTGCGTTCGTGGTTCGCGATGTCCGGAGGCAGGCGCTTCGAGGGCAACCCGTCGAGGTTCGCGAGGTGGCTGACTCGATGCGGCATCGCCTCGGCGAGCTGCATCATCAGGCCGCCCCCCTTCGAGTGACCGACGACCGGCACCGGCGCGCGGGTCGTGCTGTCGAGCACCGCGAGTGCATCGCGCACGTCGGCGTCCCACGAGTAGAGCGCGGCATAGTCGCTGTCGCCATGGCCTCGCTGATCCCACGCGACGACCCGCCAGCCGGCGTCGGCGAGCAGTGGTGCGATCAGATCGAACGTCGCCGCGAAGTCCATGCCGCCGTGGCAGAGCATGATCGGCGGCGCATCGAGATCGCCCCACTCGTAGGCCGCGATGCCGACGCCGTGCGCGTCGACGCGTCGCCGTCGATCGGGGCGGCGAGCGCCGGGGTAGGTGAGCACCTCGTCGGTGACCGTCACGTGTCCGAGACTAACGGTGGCCAACCCGTAAGGTTTGGGGCGATGAGGTCGCTCGCAGTCCTCGGGCTCGCAGCAACGGTGAGCGTCGCCCTTGCAGCCTGTGGTGGCGACGACAGCGGCGCCGCAGCCACGACGGCGGTCGTCACGTCCGCGACGACGACCATCGCGACCACCACGACATCGCCCGAGGTGACCTACGTGATCCAGAAGGGCGACTCGCTCTCGAAGATCGCGAAGCAGTTCAACCTCACCGTCGCTCAGCTCATCACGATCAACAACATCACGGACGCCGACCACATCGAAGCGGGTCAGGTGCTGATCATCGTTCCCGCGGCCACGCCGCTCCCGACGACGACCGCTCCACCCGCGGCGCCACCGTCGACCTGACGACGTCCCGAGCGCGGCCTGCGATCCCGGGTTTCGGCCGACCCAACCCACGGGTACGGTCGCAGCATGACGTACACCCTCCCTGATCTTCCTTACGCCGAGAACGCCCTCGAGCCCTTCTACTCCGCCGAGGTCCTCGCCCTTCATCACGGCAAGCACCACAAGGCGTACGTGGAAGGGTGCAACAAGACGCTCGAGCGGCTCGCCGAAGCCCGCGAGAAGGGCGACTACGACAACATCGTCGGCCTCGAGAAGGCCCTCGCGTTCAACCTCTCGGGTCACGTGCTCCACACGCTCTTCTGGCAGAACCTCAGCCCCTCGGGAGGCGACAAGCCGACCGGCGACCTCGCCTCCGCGATCGACGAGCACTTCGGAACGTTCGACGCGTTCCAGGCCCAGATGACCCAGGCCGTCGTGACCGTGCAGGGCTCCGGCTGGGGAGCGCTCGCGTGGGAGCCGCTCGGCCAGCGCCTCTACGTCGAGCAGATCTACGACCACCAGGGCAACGTCGGCCAGAGCGGACAGAACCTGCTCGTCATCGACGCCTGGGAGCACGCGTACTACCTGCAGTACAAGAACGTGCGCCCCGACTATGTGAAGGCGATCTGGAACATCGTCAACTGGGACGACGTCACCGCACGCTTCGACCGCGCGCGTCGAGATGGAGTTCTGACCTCCAGAGCTAGCGGGAGCGCTGCCGGGTCGGCTCGATGACGAGGATCACTCGCTCGCTGCCGATCGGGCTCGCGTAGTCCTTGTCGAGGTACTTGCGCGACAGCTCGTCGATGTGGGCCCGGGCGCGGTCACCGCGCACGATGTCGATGACGTTGCCGCGCACCTCCGCGTACTTGTACGCGTTCTCGGCGTCCCAGATCATCACCGCCACCCGCGGGTCCTTCATCACGTTGACGCACTTCTGACGGTCGAGCTCGGTGTTGATCAGCACGTGATCGTCGTCGGCATCGACCCACATCACGTGCGTCGCCGGGCTGTCCCGTCGGCCCAAGGGTGGTGAACCCGGCGAAGTTCTTCCCCTTCGCGAGGTCTCGAATTGCGGGCTCGAGCACGGGCTGCTCCTTGTTCCGATCGCTTCAGATCCGGTTGGCTGAGACCAGGGTAGGTTCACCAGCAGTGGACATCACGATGCCGCAGCTCGGTGAGACCGTCACCGAGGGCACGGTGCTGCGATGGTGCAAGCAGGTCGGCGAACGGATCGGCGTCGACGAGCCGCTGCTCGAAGTGTCGACCGACAAGGTCGACGCCGAGGTGCCGTCGCCCGTCGCGGGTGAGATCGTCGAGATCCTCGTCGCCGAGGGCGACACGGTGCCGATCGGTGCGCGTCTTGCGGTGATCACCGAGTCGGTCGGCGAGCCGGCACGCCCCGCTGCCCGGTCGCGCCGGCTGCCCCGGTCGCGCTCCGGCTCGCCCCGGTCGCTCCTGCTCCGCGCACCACCCGCCTCCTGAGCGTTTCGTCGCCAGCAGCCCTACCAGGCCCTCTGGTGACGAAACGCCGACGCGGTCGTGCCCTTCAGCAACATCCGCAAGCGCACCGCGGAGAACCTCACGCAGTCTCTGCGCACCTCGGCGCACACGCTCGTCGCAGTCGAGGTCGACTACGAGGCGGTCAACAAGGTGCGTCGAGCGGCCAAGCTGACCTATCTGCCCTTCGTGATGCGTGCCGTCGTCGACGCCCTCGCCGAGTTCCCTCGGCTGAACGCGTCGGTCGTCGAGAGCGACCTCGTCGTGCACGGCTCGATCAACCTGGGCATCGCGGTCGACCTCGACTTCGAAGGCCTCGTCGTGCCTGTGATCCGCGACGCGCAGAGCAAGACGATCACCGAGCTCGCGGCCGCTGCCGCCGACCTCGCGCAGCGCGCGCACGCCAAGCGGCTCACCGCCGACGACCTGGCCGGCGGCACGTTCACGATCACGAACGCCGGCGGCTACGGCACGCTCCTCACCGGCCCGATCATCAATCAGCCCCAGGTCGGCATCGTCTCGACCGACGGCGTGACGATGCGGCCAGTCGCCATCCCGATCACGGACGGCGAGTACGGGGTCGCCGTACATCCGATGGGGAACCTCGCGATGTCCTTCGATCATCGGGCGAACGACGGCGCGTACGCCTCGGCCTTCCTCGCGAAGGTGAAGCAGATCCTCCAGACCCGCGACTGGAGCACCGAGGTTGCCGGCGTGATGCCACGCGCCGGCGCCTGTGACGGCGCCCGCAGCAGCCGAAGCCCGCGCCGATCGAGTTCCCGCGTGACGAGGTGATCGAGGACTTCCGCCGCGCGTGCATCTCGCGCGCGATCGACGACCGCGAGATCAACCTCCAGCGTCAGAGCCGCGTCTTCTTCCAGATCTCGGGTGCCGGGCACGAAGCGTTGCTCCTCGCGCTCGCACGACACCTCCGGCCCGGCTACGACTGGTTCTTCCCCTACTACCGCGACCAGGCGCTCATGCTCGGGCTCGGCATCAGCGCGTACCAGATCCTCCTGCAAGCGGTGGGCTCGGCCGACGACCCTGCCTCGGGCGGTCGCCAGATGCCTTCGCACTGGGGAAGCGTCGAGCATCACGTCGTGACTCAGTCGAGCCCGACGGGAACCCAGTGCCTTCCGGCGGTCGGATGCGCGGAGGCGGCGCGCTACATCTCGCGCCGTCCGCACCTGCCGGGCTGCACGGCGCACGGCGACGAGCTCACCTACGTGTCGCTCGGCGAGGGAGCGACGTCGGAGGGCGAGTTCTGGGAGAGCCTCAACACGGCGTGCACGCTGCACCTGCCCGTCGTGTTCCTCGTCGCCGACAACGGCTACGCGATCTCGGTGCCGTCGAGCGACCAGTCGCCGGCCCCGATCTCCGAGCTCGTGCGCGGGTTTCGCGGACTCGACGTGCACCGCCTCGACGGCACCGACTACTTCGGGGTGCGCGAGCGCGCGGCGTCGATCATCAGCCACGTGCGAGCCGGGGTCGGTCCGGCGCTCATCCACGCGATGGTCACGCGTCCGTACTCGCACTCCGGAGCCGACACGCAGGCGAAGTACCGATCGCTCGACGAGCTCGACGACGAGCGCGCCCGCGACCCGATCACGCGCATGCACGCTGACCTCGTGACCCGCGGCATCCTCACCGAGGACGAGGCGCAGGCGATCCGGGCGGAGGCGACCGCCCACGTCGCCGAGGCGGCGCGACTGGCACTCGAGGCCCGCCGGCCCGACCCCGCGTCGGTGACCGAACACGTCGTCGCGCTCCCGGCCTTGCG
This sequence comes from uncultured Acidimicrobiales bacterium, assembly GCA_963726495.1. Lineage (GTDB taxonomy): Bacteria > Actinomycetota > Acidimicrobiia > Acidimicrobiales > DATKAS01 > DATKAS01. The sequence continues at coordinate 131,738 of CAVSCP010000010.1, read as the reverse complement.
GCTCCCTGATGAGCCGGGTGCGGACGGCGAGGTCGTCGCGTTCGGTGAGGCGATCAAGCGCACGCTGCACGAGCAGATGGCAGAAGACGAGCGCATCCGCGTGTTCGGCGAAGACGTCGCCGACGCGCGCGAGGCCGTGCTCGCGAACGTCGAGGGCAAGGGCGGCGTCTTCGGCACGACGCACGGCCTCCAACGCTCGTTCGGGATCGCCCGCTGCTACAACACGCCGCTCGCGGAGGCGAACATCATCGGCCGTGCGGTCGGCCAGGCGATCCGCGGCCTGAGGCCGGCACCCGAGATCCAGTTCTTCGACTACATCTGGCCCGCCATGCAGCAGCTGAAGAGCGAGGCGGCGACCATCCGCTGGCGTTCGAACGGCGCGTGGACCTGTCCGATGGTCGTGCGAGTGCCGATCGGCGGCTACCTCACCGGCGGATCGATCTGGCACAGCCAGAGCGGCGAGTCGATCTTCGCCCACATCCCCGGCTTGCTCATCGCGTTCCCGTCACGAGCGCGTGACGCCGCGGGGTTGCTGCGCGCCGCGTTCCGCGCCGAAGACCCCGTGCTCTTCCTCGAGCACAAGCACCTGCTGCGCCAGCCGTACACGCGCGATCCGTTCCCGCCTTCGGACTATGTGCTGCCGTTCGGCCGAGGGGACGTCCGCCGACCCGGCCGAGACGTCACGATCGTGACGTGGGGCGCGACGGTCGAGAAGTCGCTGCAGGCCGCGCAGCGCCTGCACGACGAGCGCGACTGCGAGGTCGAGGTGATCGACCTCCGCACGATCTCTCCCTGGGACCGCGAGCTCGTCGGCGAGAGCGTGCGCCGCACCCACCGGCTCGTCGTCGTGCACGAAGACGTGCTCACCGCAGGCTTCGGTGCCGAGGTCGCCGCGTGGGCCGCGCAGGAGGTGTGGAGCGACCTCGAAGCCCCGATCCGGAGGGTGACGGCGCTCGACACCCACGTCGCGTACGAGCCGACGCTCGAGAAGGCGATCCTGCCGCAGGTGGACGACATCGTCGCGGCGCTCGCGGCGACGCTCCCCTGACCGGACCCGTAGGCTGAGATGGTGCGTACGGCTCCTGCTGCTCCCACCGCGCTGCGCTCGAACGACCCCTGCTGGTGCGGGAGCGGCCGCAAGTACAAGCGCTGCCACAAGGAGCTCGAGGGCCGCGTCCAGCCGGGCACGGTGAGCCCGACGCGTGAGGTCCCGCCCGAGATCGAGCGACCGCCCTACGCCGAGTCGGGCGTCGCGGTGCGCCGGCCGGAGCCGCATGTGAAGTCGCCCGACGTCATCGAGCGCATGCGGCGCACGGGTCGCTCGGCCGCCGAGGTCCTCGCCGCCACCGGCGCTGCGGTCCGTCCCGGCATCACGAGCGACGAGCTCGACGCGATCTGCCACGCGGCCTGCATCGAGCGCGGCGGGTACCCGAGCCCGCTCAACTACAACGGCTTCCCCAAGTCGCTCTGCACGTCGGTGAACGAGGTCATCTGCCACGGCATCCCCGACGACCGCCCGCTGGCCGACGGTGACATCGTGAACCTCGACGTCACGTTGTACCGCGAAGGCGTGCACGGCGACACGAACGCCACGTTCCTCGTCGGCGACGGTCGACGACGGATCGCGGAACCTGGTGCGCGTGACCCACGAGTGCCTGATGCTGGGCATCGAGGCGGTCAAGCCCGGGCGGCCGCTCTCCGACATCGGGCGGGCGATCGAACGCCATGCGACGAAGCACTCGCTCGGCGTCGTCCGGGCGTTCATCGGCCACGGCATCGGCGAGCAGTTCCACACCGACCTGCAGATCCTGCACTACTACGACCCCGCCTCAGCGACCGTCATGCAACCCGGCATGACGTTCACGATCGAGCCGATGATCACGATGGGTCGCTGGCAGCACCGCATGTGGGACGACGGGTGGACCGCAGTCACGATCGACGGTGGTCGCACGGCGCAGTTCGAGCACACGATCTTGGTCACCGACGACGGGTCCGAGATCCTCACCCTCGCCGACTGACCGCGCCGCACGTGCCTCGCATCGTCGCCGTCGACGTCGTCGACGTCCGCTTCCCCACGTCCGACGCGCTGGACGGCTCCGATGCGATGCATCCCGATCCCGACTACTCCGCTGCCTACGTCGTGCTCCGCACCGATGCTCGCGATGCGGACGAGCTGCAGCGGCCAGGGCCACGGCCTCACGTTCACGATCGGTCGCGGCACCGAGGTGGTGTGCGCGGCGGTCGACGCGCTGCTGCCGATGGTGGTCGGCATCGACGTCGACGAGCTCATGGGCGACCTCGGCCGCTTCGCTCGGATGCTCGGCGGCGATTCACAGCTGCGCTGGATCGGGCCGGAGAAGGGTGCGATCCATCTGGCCACGGCGGCGCTGGTGAACGCCGCGTGGGACCTGAGGGCCAAGCGTGAGGGCAAGCCCCTCTGGCGTGTGCTCGCCGATCTGTCGCCCGAGGAGCTCGTCGAGCTCATCGACTTCACCTACCTCACCGACATGGTGACGCCGGCGGCCGCCGTCGAGCTGCTGCGCGCGCAGGAGCCCCACCGAGCCGACCGCATCGCCGAGCTCGAGCGCGACGGATACCCCGCGTACACCACGTCAGCAGGGTGGCTCGGGTACGACGACGACAAGATCCGCGCGCTGTGCCGCGAGGCGATCGCAGACGGGTTCAACGCGATCAAGATGAAGGTCGGCGCGGACCTCGACGACGACATCCGCCGCGCCGCGCTGCTCCGAGGCGAGCTCGGACCGGACCGCCTCCTCATGACCGACGCCAACCAGCGATGGGACGTCGGCCAGGCGATCGAGTGGATGCGCGCGCTCGCCGATCAGGACCCGTACTGGATCGAAGAGCCGACGAGCCCCGACGACGTGCTCGGGCACGCCGCGATCGCACGCGCACTTGCACCCATCAAGGTCGCCACCGGTGAGCACGCCCACAACCGCGTGATGTTCAAGCAGCTCTTGCAGGCCAACGCGATCGGCGTGTGTCAGGTCGACTCATGCCGGCTCGGCGGAGTGAACGAGGTGCTCGCGGTTCTGCTGATGGCGGCAGTCGCCGGTGTTCCGGTCTGCCCGCACGCGGGTGGAGTCGGGCTGTGCGAGTACGTGTCGCACCTCGCGCCGTTCGACTACATCGCGGTGTCGGGCTCGCTCGACGGCCGCATGTGCGAGTGGGCCGACCATCTGCACGAGCACTTCGCCGACCCGGTGTCGGTGCGAGGTGGCCGGTACGTGCTGCCGAGCGCACCCGGCTACGGCATCACGATGCGGCCCGAGTCGCTCGAGCGCTTCCGCTTCCCCGACGGCCCCGTGTGGCGGGAGCGCGTCAGTCTTCCTCGTCGCTGACCTCCGCTCCGCTTCGGCCAGCTCCTGCTCACTTCGTTCGACAATCGGTGCTGCGCGCACCCGGCGGCGCACTGCGCCGCCGCCTCAGCCGCGCGTGATGCCGTACGCGTGCGTCGGCCTGAGCCAGGCGATGAGTCGCTTGTCGCTCACCATCGCGGCCCGGTACTCGTCCCAATCCGGATGCTCTTTCCCCTGCACCGCACGAAACAAGGTGATGAGCTGCGCGACGGTCGCGTCGCCGGGTGACGCGCTCACCGGGGTGAGCTCGGCGGTGGCCTCGAGCACGACGTACGACCAGAAGTCCGGGCTCGAGACGTAGAGCGAGGCGCGGGGATCGCGGCGCAGGTTCTTCGTCTTCGCCCGATCGTCGGTGATCGAGATGCCGATCGTGCCGTCGATCACGGCGTACGAGATGTTCGAGAGCTGGGGCCGGCCGTCGCGCTTCAGCGTGACGAGCACGCCGTTGTGACTGGCACCGGCGAAGGCCAAGGCGTCTGCGAGATCCATAGTCAGGGAAACCCTCTCACATGGCCCGAGGCGCCCCCGCAGTCCGGCCACTCAGCGTGCCGCTTGCACGATTGGAAACCACGTGCTGTGCTGGCGGCGTGGAGGGGGCGGGCGACCCCAGGGCGAGGGGTCGGAGGATGTTCGGCGGACCACGGACGTGCGCGGGGTGTTGGCCGGTGTGCTCATCGCGCTGCTCGTGGCCTCGCTCGCGCTCCCCGTCGGAGGTTCGGTCGTCACGGGAGGCGTCGCGCGGCGCCTCATCCTCCCCGCTGACCCCGACCAGGCCACGACCGGGCCCGACGCGCCCGGAGCGTTCGTGATCGCTGCAGTGCAGGTCCGGCCCCAGACGCTTGCCCACTGGGTGTGGGATCACACGCTCGGCGGCGGACGCCTGCTCGCCGACCTCTCGGGCAGCCACCTCGAGGCGATGACTGCCGAGCCGCGCGCGCTGTCGGTGGACCCGACCGCCATCAAGGCGTGGGCGGCCGCCGTGGACGAGGTCGGCCCCATGCTCGAGGTGACCGGTGTGCAACCGAAGTCCGTCGCGCAGCGGGCCGGACTGCAGGTCGGCGACGCGGTGATCGCGATCAACGGCCGCGCACCCGACTTCCACACGCTCGACGGCAACCTCGCGACGAACGTGCCGTCTCGGCTCCGGGTGTACCGCGACGGGCACATCGTCGACATCGACCTCAAGCCCGCGCCCCCGTGGCCCCAAGCGACCGGCGGCGGAGCCACGTTCGTGCGACGCCTCATCACTGCGCCCGCGCCGGCCCTGCCGGTCGGCAAGGTGACGGGCGGCTCGGCGGGGCTCGTGCTCGCGCTCGCCTACATCGACATGCTGACCGCCGGTGACCTCACCGGTCATCGGCTGATCGCGGCGACAGGCGGCATCGGGCCGGGCGGGAGCGTCGACCCGGTGCTCGGCTACAACGCAAAGGTCACAGCAGCCACGCGCGTCGGAGTGGCGGTGTTCATGATGCCGAGGCCCGACATCGCCGCCGCCCAGCCCTATGCCCCGCCGTCGGTGCAGGTCGTCGGCGTGTCGTCCCTCGACGAAGCAGTGCAGTGGCTGTGCGTGAACGGTGGCGCGAGCAGCGCCTGCCGCGCCTAGCTGTTCCGCCAGATCGGCGAGCGCTTCTCGAGGAACGCGCTCGATGCCCTCGTGCGCGTCGTCGGTCATCGCGTTCATCGTCATGACCGGCACGGTGATGTCGTAGGCCTGGCGCTCGTCGACGTCGATCTGCGCGTAGAAGGCCTGCTTGCCGATCGCGATCGTGAGCGCGCTCGCGTTCGCGATCGAGAGCGCGAGGTCGTCGACCGCATCCTGCAGCATCTCCGCGGGGACGACTCGGTTCACGAGGCCCCACTCCAGCGCCGTCTCGGCGCTGACCAGCTCGCCCGTCAGCAACATCTCGAGCGCACGCTTGCGACCCACCGCGCGAGAGATGGGCACCATCGGCGTCGAGCAGAACAGCCCGATCTTGACGCCAGGAGTGCCGAAGCGAGCGCCCTCCTCGGCAACCGCGAGGTCGCACGCCGCGACGAGCTGGCACCCGGCCGCCGTGGCGACGCCGTGCACCTGCGCGATGACCGGCTGCGGGATCGTGCGGATCGAGCGCATCAGCAAGGTGCAGCCGTCGAACAACCGGCGATACGCCGCCGCGTCGCGTGCGGACGCCATCTCGCCCAGGTCGTGACCGGCCGAGAACGCAGGGCCCGACGCGGCGATCACCACGACACGGGTGTCTTCGTCGTGGCGCACGGCCTCCAACGTGCCGGTGAGGTCGGCCATCAGCTCGAAGCTCATGGCGTTGCGCTTCTCAGGGCGGTTGAGCGTGATGCGGGTGATCGGCCCGTCGCTCTTGACCAGGACGTTGTCGCTCACGTGTCGATCCTAGGGCTGACCTTCGAGAACACGACCACTGCTCCCGACCCGCACATCGCGCCGAGCGCGACTCCGCCGAGCGAGTCGAGCGCGAATTGGCCGCCGCTGTAGACGCGGCTGATCGCGACCAGCGCCACCGCAGCGAGCAACAGAGGCCGCCAGGCCCGCGGGACGACGAACAGCACGGGGACGATCAGCGCCGCGGCCAGCGCCGCGTGGGCAGAGGGGTAGCCGTGGCCGGCCAGCGGATCCCTCGGCGGGCCGCCCAGCAGCGCGGCCGACGGGCGGGATCGACCAACGAGCTGCTTGGTGAGCGAGCGCGAGGCCCCACGACGCGAGGGCGGCGGCCACCATCGCTACGGCGGGCTGGGCCTTGCGCCACACGAGCAGCGCGAGCCCGATCCACAGGAGCGCAACCCGACGAGTCGCGAGCCGCCAGGTGGTGCGCATCGCACCGTGCCAGCTCTCAGGCCAGCCGAAGATCCAGGTCGTGAGCCGGCGGTCGATGCCCGCCACCCAGTCGGTGGCCGCGAGCACCGTCAGCGCGGCGAAGGATGCCGCGCTGACGATGAGCGCGCGCTGCGCGGTGCTCACACCGCGGGTTCGGGCTCCTCTTTGCCGGCCATGAACTGGTACAGCACGGCGCCGGCGACACCGCCGACGATCGGGAAGATGATGAACACCCAGAGCTGCTTGAGCGCATCACTCCCCGCGAAGAGCGCCACGCCGAGGCTGCGGGCCGGGTTCACCGACGTGTTGTCGATCGGGATGCTGATGAGGTGGATGAGCGTGAGCACCAGACCGATCGAGACTCCGGCGAAGCCGGCCGAGAACTTCCAGTGGAAGATCGCCGCGATCGTCACGGTGAGGAACGCGGTCATCACGATCTCAGCGACGATGACCGCGGCGAGGTTGTAGCCACCGGGTGAATGCGTGTCGTAGCCGTTCTGCGCGAAGTTGTTCTTCGCGCTGAAGCCGTCGACACCCTTCGCCATGACGAAGATGATCGCGGCGCCCACGATGCAGCCCACGATCTGGCCGACGATGTAGTACGGCACGTCTTCCTTCTTGGTCTTGCCGATCGCAAGCAGGCCGAGCGTGACCGCGGGGTTGATGTGGCATCCCGTGATCGGGCCGATCGTGTACACCATCACGAGCAGGCTGAGCCCGAATGCGATGGCGATGCCGAGGGTGCCGACCCCGGAGCCGGCGATGATGGCGGTGCCACACCCTCCGATCACGAGGAAGCCTGTTCCGAAGGCCTCGGCGACTGCGATGCGCATCCGTTCGTCCACGACGCAGAACCTCCCTCTGCCGGGTGCGCGCGCACCATACCCGGAAAGGTCCCGCTGACGACGGTTAAGGAGCCTGGCTGATGGAGCTCGCGGCGATCGTGCCGTCGCTTCCCGCGGCGCCCTGCACGGTGATCGTGTCACCGGCCTTCAGGTCGCCCACGGCACCGGCAACCGACTTCGTCACCTTCGACGTCGGCGTCGTGGTGACCTTCACCGTCGAGCCGTCGCTCGTCGTGATGTAGATGTTCGAGCCGTCGACGAGCTTGATCTGACCGGTCGTGCCGTTGCTCGCCGGCGCCGGCGTCGCGCCTGCGGCACCGGGCGTCGCGCCGCCGGCCGTCGCGCCGCCAGCACCGTTCGCGCCGGGGAAGCCACCGGTCGCGCCATTCGCGCCGGGGAAGCCACCGCCCGCACCGCCGTTGCGGCGCCGTTGGCGAACGCGGCGAAGCCCGCGGGCAGCCCGGTCGTCGCGGGCTCGTTGTGCTTCTCCATCTGGATGCCGGCGACGAAGCCGGCGCCCGCGATCACGAGCGCGGCGAACACGACAGTCCACGCAGTGACGATGCGCCGTGAGGCGCGCGTCGGCAGATCGTCCGCGTCGTCGACGTCGTCCCGGAACAGGACGTCGGTGTCGTCGCGCGGCTTGTCGGCGTCGGCCGCCGCCGCGTCTCCGGTGTCGGTCGTGACGATGTCACTCATAGCGAAGCGCCTCAATCGGTCGGAGCGATGCCGCTCGGTTGGCGGGGTAGATGCCGAAGAACAGGCCGACCATCACCGCTACCCCGAAGGCGAGGACGACCGAGTAGAGCTGCACGACGGGCTCGACGCCGACGATGCGGAAGTGGCTGCCGGCGTAGCCGACGAACACGCCGATGAGCCCGCCGAGCATGGACAGCAGCACCGACTCGACCAGGAACTGGCTGAGGATGTGGCGCTTGCGCGCCCCGATCGCCTTTCGGATGCCGATCTCCCGCGTGCGCTCCGTGACGGTCACCAACATGATGTTCATCACGCCGATGCCGCCGACGAGCAGCGAGATCGCGGCGACCGCACCGAGCAGCACGGTGAACACCGAGTTCGAGGCCTCGCTGGCATCGAGCAGCGCCGCCTGGTTGAGCACCTGGAAGTCGGCAGTCGTCACCTTGTGGGTCGACAGCAAGGTCGAGGTGATCTCGGCCGACGCCGCGTCAGAGGCGCCGCGTGACTTCGCCTGCACCGTGATCTGGTTGTAACCCGAAGTGCGGCTGCTCAGCGAGTCCTGCACCGAGGTCACCGGGCGCGATCGCGATGTCGTCTTGGTCTTGGAACCCGTTCGATCCCTTCGCCTTGAGCGTGCCGATGACCGTCCAGGTCGACCCACCGATCTTGATCTTCTGGCCGACGGGATCGACCCCTTCGCCGAACAGATCGGTGACGACGGTCGGGCCGAGCACGACGACCTTGCGGTGCTCGGTGACGTCTTCGTCGGTGAACGCGGAGCCCGACGCGATCTCGAAGTTCCGCACCTGGAAGTAGTTCGCGGTGGTGCCGATGCCCTGGCCGATCTCGTGCGTCGCGCCGTTGTAGGTCGCGGTCGCCTGAGCGTTCACGACGGGCGCGACTTCGACGATGTCCGGCGCGTTGGTCTTGTCCTCGAGCGCGGTGACGTCCTTCGCCGTGAGCCGCGCCTGGCGGCTTTGCGTTCCCGTGCGGTTCGCGCCGCCGGGAGGACCGAAGCCACCGGACGGGAAGACCGTCAGCGTGTTCGTGCCGAGCCCTGCGAGCTGGTTCTGCACCGCGGCGGAGGAACCTGCGCCGACCGCGATGAGGATGATCACTGCGGCGACGCCGATGAGGATGCCCAACATCGTGAGCGCCGACCGCAAGCGGTTCGACATGATGCCCTGGAACGCCAGGCGCACGCTCTCGATCATGCGGGCACTGCCTCGCGCTCAGCCGCGTCCCGACGCGTGTCACTCAGGATCATCCCGTCCCGCAAGCGCACGACGCGCTTCGCGTAGGCGGCGACGTCGTTCTCGTGGGTGATGAGCACGATCGTGCGGCCGCGCTGGTTCAAGCGGGAGAAGATGTCGAGCACCTCACGAGTCGACTCGGAATCGAGGTTGCCGGTGGGCTCGTCGGCCAGGATCATCGCTGGTCGCGTCGCGAGTGCTCGAGCGACGGCGACCCGCTGCTGCTGGCCACCGGAGAGCTCGGACGGGAGATGGTCGACCCGATCTCGCAGGCCGACCGCTTCGAGCGCGAGCAGCGCGACCTGACGGCGCTCTCCTCGCTTCATGCCCCCGTACATCAGCGGAAGCTCCACGTTCGCGACCGCTGATGTCCGCGGGATGAGGTTGTAGCTCTGGAAGACGAAGCCGATCTTGCGGTTGCGGATGTACGCGAGCTCCACGTCGTCGAGGCCGTTGACGTCGACGCCGTCGAGCTCGTACTGACCGCTCGTCGGCCCGTCGAGGCAGCCGAGGATGTTCATCAGCGTGCTCTTGCCGCTCCCCGAGGCGCCCATGATGGCGACGAAGTCACCACGCTCGACCGTGAGCGACACGCCGCGGAGCGCCCGCACCTCGACCGCGCCCATCGTGTATGTCTTCACGAGGTTGCGGACCGCGATGACGGGTTTCGGTGCCGCAGGCGCCGTTGCGTCGCTCATGATCCGACCACGAAGCCGGGACCACCGCCACCGACCCGTGCGCCGCCCCCGAGGCCGCCCGGGAGGCCGCCACCGCCGGTCGTCGTGCTGGACACCTTCGTCACCACGACGTCGCCGGCTGAGAGGCCACTGGCGATCTCGACGTTGTCGTCGCCCCTCAGGCCGATCGTGACCTGCTTCTGCTCGTCACCGCTCGCGGTGCGGACGGTCACGGTCGCGGTCTCGCCACGGCCGCTCACCGCCGACGCCGGCAGCACGAGGACGCCGTCCTTCTCCGCGACGGTCACGTCGACGGTGGCGGTCATGCCCTCCTTCACCTGCGGCGAGCGTCGAGTCGAGGGCGACCGTCACGTTGTAGGTGACGACGTTGCTCGTGACCGTCGACGCCGAGTCGATCGCGACGACCTTGCCCGTGAACGTCTGGTTCGTGAGCGCATCGAACGACACCGACGCGGTCTGGCCGACCTGCACCTTCGCGGCGTCGGTCTCGGAGAACGCGGCCTTGACCTGCAACGAGCTCAGGTTGACGAGGGTGATGAACCCGGTCGTCCCTCCGCTCGCAACTGCCTCACCGACAGCCCCGTTCACGGCGCTCACGGTGCCGGCCGCAGGAGCGACGAGCGTCGTGTCGTCGACGCCCTTCTGTGCGGTCGAGACCGCGACCTGAGCGGTCACGATGCTCGCCTGCTGCTGCGCGATGTCGCTCGCGGTCGCAGGCGACGCCGCCGCCGCGTTCGACGCGATCGTCGACTTGAGGCTCGTCTGCGCGGTCTCGAGCTGGCGCTGGGCCGTGACGATCGCCTGCTGATCCTTCATCAGGGTCGCCGTCTGCTGGTTCTGCGCATCGGTGACAGCGGAAGCCGCGTTGTCGAGGGTCTGCTTCGCTTGCGCAGAGTTCGATGCCTCCTGGTTCTCCGCCGTCACCAGGGCTCGAGCCGCCGACTGCACATCCGAGACGGCGGCCATCCGAGTCGCAACGTCCGCGCAGGTCAGGCCGTCCGACAGCGCCAGCGACGAGTTGCTCGCATTGGCGCAGACGTTCTGGTCGTTCTTGTAGTACGACGCCAGCGCGGTCGAGTCAGTCAGCGCGGCGTTGCCGTCGGTCGTCGAGACGATGTCGCCGACGGCCAGGTGCGACACGGCTTCCGAGAGCGCCTGCCGCGCCTGCTGGAGGCTCGAGCTGGTGCCGGTGCTTCCTGCCGCTGACACAGCTTGCGAGTTCGCGAGGGACTGCTTCGCCTTGTCGATCGCTGCTTGGGTGGTGATCTTGTCCTGCGCCAGGTTCGCGTTCGCGTTGTCGAGCGAAGTCTGGGCGGAGTCCACCGACGCCTGAGCCTGATCCACCGATGCCTGGTTCTTGATCTGGTCCTGCGCGGTCAACGGGTGCAGCAGACCCTGCAAACGCGCCTCGGCGCTCGAGAGGTTCGCTTGCGCGGTCTTGAGCTGGTTCGCGGCCGTCGTGCTGTCGATCTTCGCGAGGACTTGGCCCTTCGTGACCGTCTGGCCGGCGGTGACGTCGACCTCGGTGAGCGTGCCTCCGCTCTGGAAGTTCAGCGTCAGGCTGTCAGCGGCCGCTGCGTTGCCGGTCGCCGACACCGTCTCGGTCACGTTGCCGGTCCGCACGGTCGTCTCGGTCTCGGTCGCGGCCGCCGATCCGCTGGAGCCGAGCGAGGTGACGCCGAAGGCCACGAGGCCGACGGCGCTCACGGCGAGCACGGAGTTAAGGATGAGCGTCTTTCGCTTCACGGGTTCGTCCCTTGTGTCGAATTGTTGGGCGTCGACGCGTTGGCGCCCTGTCCGGGTTGTCCGCCGAAGCCCTGCCCGCCGTTCGGCAGCAGCGACGCACACACGTCGTTCGCGGCCTTGAACGTGTCGCTGTTGCGATCGATCGACACCGGCGCGCTGCCGCTGTTCTCGACCGTTCTGCCGGTCCGGGATCGTCACGCCGTGGTCGGACATGCACGAGCGGTACGCGTTGAACGCGCTCGTTGTCGATGCCACCGCCCGCACCTCCGCCCGGGAAGCCGTTCCCGAAGGTCGCACCCTCGGGGAGGAGGTCGGCACACGCTTGCTGCGCCGCTTGGAACTTCTCACGATCAAACGATGGAGGCGCGCCGCCGTTGCCGTTGCCACCGTTCGTGGCGTTGCCGCCGCCGGTCTGGGTCTGCGGTGCGCCGCCGAGCTGGAACGACCCGGGAGGCGTCGCACCCGCCGACGACTGGCCGTTGCCGCCGGGTGCACCGGGACCCCCGTTGCGGCCGCCGAAGCCGTTGGCCGGCAGGTCGACGCCGTTCTTCTTCAGGCAGTCGACGTAGGCCTGCATCTCGGCCGGCAGTCCCGATGCGCCACCGGTGGCCGTCGTGCTCGCGCTCGAGCCGTCACCGGCCGCGGCAGCAGCGGGCGAGCCACCGCCGCCTCCGCACCCGGCAAGGGCGACAAGCGACAGCAGGGCCAATGGGACAAGAAGGCGCGTTCTCTTTGCTCACTCACGCGAGCACTGTCTCAACTCGCTCTTGGGATCACCTGAGAGCGTGATGGGAGGTTGCTGAGGGCACGTCAGCCTCCGACGCGGGGAGCACGACACGGAAGGTCGCACCCTCACCGGGCTTCGAGTCGACCTCCGCGCGTCCTCCATGAGCTTCGACCACCGCAGCGACGATCGCGAGCCCGAGACCCGAACCACCGGTCGCACGGGTCCGCGCAGGATCGGCCCGGACGAAGCGCTCGAAGACCTTGTCCGCGAGCTCCGGCGTGAGCCCCGGACCGTGATCGGTCACCTCGAGCACTGCGGCAGGGCCGTCTCGACGCACCCGCACCTCGACCGGCGTGCCCGGCGGAGTGTGCACGAGCGCGTTCGCCAGGAGGTTGGCAGCGACCTGGCGCAGTCGGTCCGCGTCGCCGGAGACGACGACGCCGTCCTCCGGCGCCGAGGGTGATCGGCCGCCCGGGTTCGACGGCTCGCGCATCCCTCGTCGCATCCTCCGCGATGTGGCCCAAGTCGACGTCGACGAGGTCGAGCGGTCGACCCTCGTCGAGCCGAGCGAGCAGCAGCATGTCGTCCACGAGCCGGCCCATGCGCGAGGCCTCGTGCTCGACCCGGCGCATCGCGTCGGCCTGCTCGTCCGGGGTCTCGATCGCGCCCGCACGCCACAGCTCCGCATAGCCGCGGATCGACGTCAGCGGCGTGCGCAGCTCGTGCGACGCGTCCGCGACGAAGCGACGGAGCCGATCCTCCGACTCCTGCCGTTCCTCGAACGCACCCTCGATCTGGCCGAGCATCGTGTTCAGCGCGATGCCCAGCTTCCCGACCTCGGTCTTCTCCTCCGCCGGAGCAACGCGGCGAGACAGGTCGCCGTCCGCGATCGTGTTCGCCGTCACTGCCATCTTCTCGATGGGGCGCACGCCGTGGCGGAGCAGCCACCACGCCGCCATGCACAACGTGAGCAGCACGGCGAGGGCGGCCGCGACCTCGACCGTCACGATCTGGCGATACGTGTGCTCGGTCGCGCGCAGGGACTGCGCGACCGCGATCGCGCCGCCGTTCGGCACGCCCTCGATCAGCACGCGGTAGTCGGGCCCACCGCCGACCGCGCCCACCGTCGTGAACCGGGGCGTCGGGTCGGCGAGCGCGCCGTCCGGAGGCAGCACGTCGGTCAGGTCAGGGGGCGGCTCCGAACCGACGGTCGGACCGAACACCCGAAAGCCCTTCACGGGACGCGACGGCGACGTAGAGCTCGGTGAACCGATCATCGGTGTTCGTGCCGACGCGGCCACCGAAGGGAGGCGGGCCTGGCTCGAACGCGCCGACGAATGTGCCGAGCGGCGGCGCCGCCCGCTCGAGCTGCCGGTCGACCTGGTCGACGAGCGCGCCCCGGATCAGTCCCGCGACGGCGACGCCCGCGCCGATGAGCACGACGCCGATCACCAGCAGGGCGGCGACGAGCCGATGCCGCAGTGACACGTCAGTCCTGACGAAGGGCGTAGCCGACCCCGCGCACCGTCTTGATCAACGGTTCGCCCATGGGATCGAGCTTCTTGCGTAGGTAGCTCACGTAGGTCTCCACCACGGTGGCCTCGCCACCGAAGTCGTACTCCCACACATGATCGAGGATCTGAGCCCTCGTGACCACTCGCCCCGCGTTGATCAGGAGATAGCGGAGCAGCTTGTACTCGGTGGGAGACAGATCGACCGCGACACCCTTGCGCCGCACGACGTGCGCGTCCTCGTCCATCTCGAGGTCCGCGAAGCGCAGCACCGAGCTCGGGGCCTCGCCGTTGGCCCGTCGCAGGATCGCCCGTACCCGGGCGACGACCTCCTCGAGGCTGAACGGCTTCGTGACGTAGTCGTCGCCGCCGAGCGTGAGCCCGCGCACCTTCTCTTCCGTGCCGTCCCGGGCCGTGAGGAACAGGACCGGCACCCGGACGCCGTCCGCCCGGAGGCGCCGGCACACCTCGAAGCCATCGAGGTCGGGCAGCATCACGTCGAGCACGATCAGGTCGGGCTTGTCGTCCGCAACGGCCCCGAGCGCCTCACGGCCGTTCGCGGCGAGCACGACGTCGAACCCGAAGTGCCGCAGCGCGGCATCGAGCAGGAAGCGGATGTTGTCCTCGTCGTCGGTCACGAGAACGCGTGCCGCGGGAGGCGCCGTGAGGCTCACCGCACCAGCATGGCGGTGAATCCTGCAGAATTGGCTGAGAAGCAGGTCAGAGACTTGTGAGAGCTGAGCGGCCGGACTCGTGGTCGAGAAGCCACCGCTTGACCGGCAGACCCCAGCGGAACCCACCCAAGCGACGCTCGTAGGGACCGGCTCCCGTGCGGACGACCCGGTGGCACGGCACGAACAGCGCCGCGCTGTTGTACGCGCACGCGTTCGCGGCGGCTCGCACCGCCTCGGGGCGACCGACCTTGGCTGCGAGCTCGGCGTACGTCACCGGAGATCCCGCGGGAATCGTGCGCAGCACGCCCCAAGCCTCCTCGATGAACGGACCGGAGTGCTGCTCGACCTCGACGTCGTCGATCGCGAGGAAGTCACCCTCGAAGTACCGAGTGACCGCTCGCGTCACCGAACCGAGGTCGCGCCGGGCAGTGATCGCGCTCGGCCGTGACGACGACGGGACGGGCTCCATCAGCTCGTCCACCTCGGTCGTCCAGCCGCTCGCGATGACCGCGTCGTCCCGCATCACCACGGTGAACGGGCCACAAGCGGTCGTCACGGTGGCCGCCGTCGCGGTGCTTCTCGTCACAGTGCTCATAGCGACCTCCAGAGGTGCATCACTGCATACGAGCGCCACGGTCGCCAACGATCTGCGTGCGCGGCGACCTCGACGGGTGAGGTGGGCAGGCCGAGGCGCTCGAACGCATGCCGCACGCCGAGGTCGGACGCGAGGAACACGTCGGGATCGCCGAGGCCGCGCATCGTGACGTACGACGCCGTCCACGGCCCGACTCCGCGGATGTCGAGGAGTGCGGTCGCCGTCGCGACGCGCTCGGCGCCGGCGTCGATCACGACCTCGCCGTTCGCAACTGAAGCCGCGACGGCTCGGAGCACGGCTCGACGCGCCGCGGGCATGCCGAGCGAGTCCAGCGACGAGTCGGCGATGTCGGCGGGTTCCGGGAACAGGTGCGTGAGGCCACCGTCGGGTACGGCGAGCGGCGTGCCGTGCGCGGCGACGAGGCGCCCGGCGAGGGTGCGTGCTGCGGCAAGGCTCACCTGCTGCCCGAGCACGGCTCGAGTCGCGATCTCGAAGCCGTCGACCGTGCCCGGCAGGCGCAAGCCGGGCGCCTTGGCCACGAGCCGGCCGAGGTCGCGGTCGTCGCCGAGCTGCTCCGCGATCGCCTGCGGGTCGGCGTCGAGGTCGAACAGACGACGGCAACGCTGCACCGCGGCTGTGAGATCCCGAAGGTCTTCGAGACGAAGCACGGCGCGGACGTGATCGGGCTGCGGGGTCAGCTCGGCCACGCCCGCGCCGTGGGCCAGGCGCAGCGTGCGGCGGTAGGTCGTGCCCTCGATCTCTTCGATGCCAGGCACCGCACGCGCGGCGAGGAACTCGACGACCGCGTCGCCGTCGAACGGAGTGCGGCACGGCAACCGCAGCACGATCACGCCGGGAGGCGCGAGGTCGCGGCCGCGTCGCGCCTCGCGCATCTTGCTGGGTGTGATCGCGAAGATCTGGCGGATCGTGTCGTTGAACTGGCGGATGCTCGAGAAGCCCGCCGCGAACGCGACGTGCGCGAATGGCAGCTCAGTCGTCTCGATCAGCACGCGGGCGCTCTGGGCGCGCTGCGCACGAGCGAGCGCGATCGGACCCGCGCCGACCTCGGCGGTCAGCTGGCGGTTCAAGTGCCGCTCGCTGTACCCGAGCCGCTGGCCGAGCTCGGCGACGCCTCCGCGGTCGACGACGCCGTCCGCGATCAAGCGCATCGCGCGCCCGACCAGATCGGCTCGCGCGTTCCACTCGGGTGACCCAGGAGTCGCGTCGGGACGGCACCGACGGCACGCGCGAAAGCCGGCGGCCTGCGCTGCCGCGGCGGTCGGGTAGAAGCGCACGTTCTGAGGCTTCGGCGTCATCGCCGGGCAGCTCGGACGGCAGTAGATGCCGGTCGTCTTCACCGCGGTGAAGAACCACCCGTCGAACCGGGCGTCGCGGCTCTGCACCGCGCGGTAGCACCGCTCGAAGTCGTCGATCATCACTCGCAGATGGTCGCGCCGCACCGGCCTCGCATCTAGCGGGAATCGGACATGACCGTGCGCACCTACGAGAGCAGCGTCTCCCCGAGGTAGCCGTCGCTCGAAGTCACACCCGGCAACACGAAGAAGAACCCTCTCCCCCGGTGCAAGTCCGTCACCCCAACGGGTGGACCGTCCCCGCGTCGAGCACGACCGCGAGCTGGTCGGCCAGAGCGATGCCCACCCTCCGCTGGTCACGCGAGACAGCGCCGGCGACCTTCGGGCTCGAGCACGAGCCGGCCGAGCGTCCGGCCTTGTCGTTCGACGAGGATCTCGGCTCCGTCGGTCGGCAACGCGAAGCCGCCGCCCGTGAAGTACCGCTCGCCCTCGAGGAGACGTCCGTCGCGCTCGATCCGCGGAAGGTGCGTGAGTCCCATCCCCGGATCGAAGCGGCACGACGCGAGCCCGAGCTCGGCGACGAGCCCCGCGCGCACGGCGTCCCAGACATCCGACTCGCTCGCGCCACTCGCCACCAGACCCGCGACCCGCTCGAGATGACGAGCGCCGGTCGCGTGCTCGTCCGCGACGACCTCGTGTCGGTGCGAGAGCACCGCGATCTCGCCGACGGCGAGGCCGACGACCGCAAGCAGGACCGTCGTGATGATGTCGAACCGATCAGAGATGCGAAGTGAGTAGTACGGCTGCGTGTGGAAGAAGTTGAAGGCAGAGTGCGGCGACGACCGAGGTCGTGACGCCCGCGGCGCGGCCTCCGAAGCTCGCGGCCGCGACGATCACGAGGACCAGCACGAGCGCGACGTTCGTGTTGTCGATCGTCGAGCGGAGCGGGACGATCAGACCCGCGACCGCGATCGCTGCCAGCGCGCCGAGCGCCGACCACATCCTCGCTGCGTCGTTCGCTGTGTTCTGGTGTCCCCACTCCGCCAATCTCGCCGGATCTCCCTGACCGGGGAACCCGTTCGGGCGGATACTGACGCGTTCCTAACGAGCCACCCTCGTGAGGAAGCCGGCGATCGCCTGACGGAACTTCGGGTCGCCGACCGCGGTGAGATGGTCGCCGTTGACGATCACGAGCTCGGCGCCCGGGATCGCGTCGACGAGTGCCTGTGGTGGGCCGACCAACACGTCTTTGTCGCCACAGATGACGAGCGCCGGCATCGACAATGAGCCGAGGCTCTGCGGTGGCTGTCCCATTCCCGCTCGCATCACTGCAGCGAGCGCTTCGCGGTCGGCGCCCGTTGACTCCGCGAACGTGCGAAACCCGCGGGCGGTCGCGTCGGCGATCGCAGACTTGTCGGGCGCGGTCAGCGCGGCAGCGATCGCCTCCGCTCCGGCAGGACCGCGCCCCTGGATCACGCCGGCGCCGACACCGCCGAGGACGATGGAGCGCACACGCTCCTCGCTCGAGCGCGACCTGCGCGGTGATGCGAGCGCCCATCGAGTAGCCGACGACGTCGACTTGGTCGAGGTCGAGGTGATCGAGCAGCGCACTGACATCCCGCGGCATCGCCTGGCCCTGGTAAGCGGCGATGTCGTGCGGCTTGCCGGACCGCCCGTGCCCTCGGGCGTCAGGCGTGATGACCCGGCGACCCGCAGCGACCACCGCTTCGACGACCTTCGGCTGGTGCCAGTTCGCCCGCGCGTCGGCGGCGAACCCGTGGAGCATGACCACCGGCGGCCCCTCGCCGAGGTCGTCGTACACGATCGTGGTGCCGTCGAATGAGCTGAATTCCCCCATGCGCCCACTTTGCCTCAGATGGCCCCTACGGCGCCGCCGGGCACTGCGCGATGTCGGCCGTCGAGGCGACCGGCGGGCACAGCAGTGGGTTCGTGTCGGCGAACTCGCCCCAACGGTTCTCGTAGCCGGGGACGACCCACGCGTGGAGCATCCAGAGGTCGCTGCCGCCGAGGTACGCGCCGGCGCACAGCGACGGGCCCGCCACGTTCTCGCGGTCGACCCAGCCGTTCACGATGCACAGCCCGGAGTGCTGGTGCCAGTGGTCGTTGTCGCCGGCGAATCCCGCGGGCGCGTCGGTCGAGTGGACCCAGTACGAGAACCCGACGAGCACGGGCGGATCGCGCCGGAGGTCGAACAGCAGCATCGACGGCGCCGTGGGATCGAAGGGCTTGTCGATGAGCGACCACTTCACGAAGTGCACGCCGACGCCGGCGGCGTTCGTCGACGCGACGACGTAGCCGGCCGCGTTGGCCTTCGCGACGGTGTCGAGCTGCTGGGCCGCGGCCACCGCCTGTGCCCATTGGCTGTCGAACGTCGCCTGGTCGGCGGCGCCCAGCGCCGCCTGGGTCGCGGGGCCGCCGTGGTTGTGCCCGTGACCGTTCGTCGGGAACAGCGGTGACGAGATCGCGGCGAGTGCGTCGACCGCTGCGCGCTGATCCGCGGGGATGCGGGTCGGATCGGTGGGCGTGAGCGGCGCGAGCGGAAGCGGGCCCGCCGGCACGGTCGAGCTCGGTGCGGCGACAGCCGGCGGCGCGTCGGGGATCGAGCCCTTTGCCTCCGCGCCGGCGCACGCGGTGAGCACGACCACGAGCAGCGCAACAGCGAGGCGCACCCGTTGAGGGTAGGCCCGTCAGATGACGAATCCGGGGTCGAGGCCGAGGAGTGCCCGCCCCGCGACCTCGATGCGCCCGACGTTCAGCATGACGTGCTGCGTCGACGCGTGGACGTCCCGCCACGCGCGCTCGAGGGGAGACGGCACCGCGATCGCGTGCATCCCCGCGGCATCGTGGATCAGGTCGACGGCACGGCCGGCGAGCCGCACCGCGGTCACGAGGCGCATGCGGAATGCCACCCTGGTCGAGAGGTCGAAGCCCTCACCGCTCTCGCCTCTTCGCCACATCTCCGCCGCGGCCGCAGCCAGCGCGTCCTCCGCCGCGAGGATCAGTCCCTCGGCTTCTCCCGCGGCCATCTGCCCGTACGACCGCTCCGCGAGCGTCTGCAGCGCGCCGACGGGACGCTTCTCGCTCGCGAGCGCGATGAACCGCTTCTGCGCGCCGCGTGCCGCGCCGACCGCCGTGGCTGCGAGCCCGGGACCGAACTGCATCAGCAGCGGGATGCGACCGAATGTCCCCGTCTCGAACCGCGGCTTCGCACCGAACCACGGGAACACCCAATCGGGAGAGGCGAATGCGTCTTCGATCACGCAGTCGTTGCTCCCCGTGGCGCGCATGCCCGTGACCGACCACGTGTCCGTGATGCGAACCTGCTCGATCGGGATCACACCCGCGATGAACTCGGGGCCCGCGTCGGTGAAGGCCGGCTTGCCGTCACGGTGCACCCATCCCCCGAGCATGAGCCAGGTCGCGTGACGGCAGCCGCTCGCGAAGTTCGCGAGGCCGCTGAACCGGTATCCGCCATCGACAGCCTCGGCCTTCGACGTGGTGGGGTTCAGCGAGCCGGCCATCCACGCGCGCGGGTCTCGGAAGATGGTCTCGAAGGCGTCGCGGGTCAGCAACCGTCCCGCGAGCGGTCCCCCGACACCGATCGCGTACGTCCACCCCACCGATGCGTCATAGGTCGAGAGCACGCGGACGAGCTCGATCACGTCGGGGATCGTCAGGTCGAGCCCATCGAGGTCGTCCGGCACCAGCGCGCGCATCAGGCCCGTCTCGAGGAGCCCTTCGACCACATCGTCGTGGAGGCACCCGCGCGCTTCCGACGCATCCGCGCGCTCGAGGATCAGGGGGCCCAGGTCGTGCACCGAGTCGAGCGCCGAGGCGAGGCCCTGCGAGCCCATCACTCCACCGTCGCGAGCGCATCGGCCAACGGCTCGAGCACCTCGGGCCGATGGGGCGGCGGGAGATACACGATGCCGAGGTCGAGGCCTCCGTCGCTCCACTGCTGCACGTCGTCCACGAAGGCCTTGATGTCCCCCTCCGGGTCGAACCGCAAGTGGGTGGAGGTCGTGATCGTCGAGAGGTCGCGCCCGATCGCGCCGCAGTGCTCGCCGAGCACGGCTCGCTTTCGCTGGAAGCTCGCGACGTCACCGCTCGGCACGTTCCAGTGCTGCGCATACTTCGCAACGGCCCGAAGCGTGCGCCGCTCACCTCCACCGCCGATGCAGATCGGCGGGTGCGGGCGCTGCACGGGCTTCGGCTCACAGCGAGCGTCGTTCAGCTGGTAGTAGCGACCCTCGAACTCTGACGTCGTCTCGGAGAGCAGCTTGATCAGCACTTCGCAGGCTTCGTCGAACATGTCGAACCGCTCGCGCAGCGGAGGCAGCGTGATGCCGTACGCGTCGCACTCCTGCTGGTTCCAGCCCGCGCCGATGCCGAGCTCGAGCCGTCCGTTCGAGATGACGTCGACCGTCGCCGCCATCTTCGCGAGCACCGCCGGGTGGCGATAGATGTTGCCGGTCACGAGCACGCCGAGCCTGATCCGTCGGGTCGCGTTCGCCATCGCGGCGAGCATCGTCCACGCCTCGAGGCACGGCCCCGTCGAGTCGGAGAAGATCGGGTAGAAGTGATCGAAGTTCCACGCCGACTCGAAGATGTCGATCTCGTCGGCACGCTGCCAGACGGCGAGCATCTCGGACCAGGAGGTGTGCTGTGGGGCGGTCTTGATCGCGAATCGCATGTTGCCTGGTGTACTCGGTTCCGGCGTGCTCGTCAGATGTACACGTCAGATGTACTCGGCGCGTCGCAGCCAGCTGAAGCACAGCCAGCCCGGCAGGATCGGCAGCCAGAAGGTGGCCAGGCGGAACGAGGAACGCCGTGGCACGCGACCGTCGTTGCGAGCCCCACGGCGACGAGTCGAGCCGCTGTCGATGGACGGCCTCGGCGATCGCCATGACGCATCGTCGCGCGACCGGCGTCGGACCGACGTCGCCGAGGACTGCTCTCGTCGAGTCCTACGCCAGGACGTGAAGGGCGTAGGCGAGGATGAAGCCGAGCGTCGTCACGACGCCGACGATCGCGCCGCCGTGCTCGTAGGCCTCGGGCATCATCGTGTCAGCGAGCATCGTGAGGATCGCTCCGCCCGCGAAGCTCTGGACGAACGCGACGACGTCGGGCGACGCGGTGTCGAGGAAGCCGTAGCCGGCGAGTGACGCCAACGCGGACACGAAGACGATGAGCAACCAGAGCCGGATGAGCCGCGCCTTCGGCCATCCGGCCGTCAGCAAGCCCTGCGTCGAGGAGATCCCTTCGGGCAGGTTCGAGAGGAAGACCGCGGCGAGATAGGAGACGCCGAGCGACGCGCCGCCCACGAGCGTGAGCCCGATGACCATCGACTCGGGGATGCCGTCGAGGACGCTGCCGAGCACGATGCCGAGCGCGCCCCGCTGTCGTCTCCGCCGTCGCCCTCCGCCAGGCCCGGTGGGGTCCTTCCGCTGCGAGCCGCCCAGCTTCGCGATGAGGAGGTTGCCGACGGCGAACGTCGCGCAGCCCGCGATCAGCCCGAAGCCCGACCGCCCGACCGCCGCCGGCGAGGTCATAGGAGTCCTCGACGAGGTCGAAGGCCACCGCACTGATCAGCACCCCCGCGCCGAAGCCCATGATGGCGCCGATCACTCGCACGCTGATGTGGACCTGCATCGCGATGAGCGCGCCGATCAGCAGTGACGAAGCTGCGAGCGCGCCCCACAAGAACGACCCGCCGAACGACACGGCCAGGACGGGACTCACCACTCGGCCGCGCTCCTCTCGGTCGGACGCGCGTCATCCTGCTCCGCGTCCGACCGGCGTGTCGATGACCGACCGTGGCCGTCAGACCTGGGACTATGCGCCGCCCTCGTACTTGAACGACACCTTGACCTTCGCCCGGTAGGCCTTGATCGTGCCGTCCTCGATCTGCACGTCGAGCTCGTCGACCTCGGCGATGCGCAAGTCTCGCAACGACAGAGCCGCCTGCTTCACCGCTGCGGCGACCGCCCCCTCGAAGGACTCGGCGCTCGTTCCCACGAGCTCGATGACCTTGTAAACGCTGTCTGCCATGCGTGCCTCCTCTCGGTGAGGTCGGACCATCGTGCGCCCCATCGGGCCCGGTGTCGACGCCCCAGTGAGTCAGGCTGCGAAAGGGTGGGAGGAACGCGGCTCTAGACGAGATGAGTCGCGGGCACTGAGGACAGCTCGCCCGACTCGGCGAGCTCTCGCACGGCAGGCACCGGGTCGGGGTCGGCGAACTGCGCGGTGTCGCCGTAGTCCGCCGGTCGGCCGGTCGCGTCGAGCACCCACCACGACGCCTCGAGCGCGATGCCGTTGGGGTCGGTGAAGTAGATCGACCTGATGATCGAGTGGTCGACGACGTCGGTGACCTCACATCCCGCGCTCTTGAGACGGCGCTGCAGGTCGAGCAGCGCCTCCTCGTCGGGCACGTTGAACGAGAGGTGGTCGAACTGGATGGCGAGCGGATGGGGCGTGCCCGCGGGCTTCGCCAGCCGCTCGTGCTTGTGGTCGCTGTACTCGAAGAACGCCACCGTGCACTCGGGACCGAACTCGAAGAAGTAGTGCTTGAACTGCGACGTGCCGATCGTCGCCACCAGCCGGGCGCCGAGAGTGCCGTGGTAGAAGCGCACGGTCGCATCCATGTCGTCGGTGACGAGAGCGAGGTGGTTGATCCCTCGCCAGGGCGGCGTCGACGGCTGCGGGGTCGCGGGGATGTTCGGGTGCTCACTCATTGGGGCTCCTCTCGCTGCCGTGCCAGCGTACGACCGGTTCTGACGGTCGGGCTACAGTCCGGCCCGCAATCGGGACCCCTTGGAGGAAATGCAATGGCCACGCCGCAGCCGGCGATTCTCGCGAACCTCACCGAGCACCAGTGGTACGTCCACTTGAGCCGCGCGGAAGGTGCCGACCTGGCGGTCATCAAGAAGGCCCTCCGTGACCTCAGGGCCGCGACGGCGCCGACGGGCGTCAAGGTCGAGGTGAACACGTGCATCCTCTTCGGCCCCACGCTCCTCGCCGACCTCACCGACGACATCCCCAACGACTTCCAGCCCTACCCGGGCTACGAGTCGCCCGACGGCAAGGTCGCCAAGGGCACGCAGGAGGAGCTGCTCATCTGGCTCCACTCCGACGACAAGGACCTCGCGCTGGGAGGCTCAGTACAACTTCCGCACCGCCGTGGCCGGGCACCTGAACGTCGCCCGCGAGACGATCGCGTGGATCTATCGCAACAGCCTCGACCTCACCGGCTTCATCGACGGCACCGGCAACCCGGCGCCCGAAGACCAGCACGACCGGGCGATCGTTCCCGATGGCCAGCCTGGTGCTGGCGGCGCGTTCTGCATCGCGCAGCGCTGGGTGCACGACCTCGAGTACTTCAACAGCCTGTCCCTCCACGATCAGGAGAACCTCTTCGGCCGCAAGAAGGCCGACTCCGAGCGGCTGAAGAAGCAGAAGCCGACGTCGCACCTCTCGCACGTCGAGCTGCGCGAGGGCGACACCGCCGACGACTCGAAGCCCAAGCGCGGCGAGATGGTGCGCCGCTCGACGCCGTACGCGTTCCACGACGGCACGGTCGGCCTCTACTTCATGGGCTTCTGCAAGGAGCAGGCTCCGCTGCGCGAGCGCATGGAGGCGATCTACGGCATGCACGGCAAGCCGCGCGACGCGCTGACCGACTACTCGACTCCTGCGTCCGGCTCCTTCTACTTCGCACCCTCGGTGGAGACGCTCGAGGCTGCGATCGCGTAGCGACGGCACACACCATGGTCCTCGCGTCGGTCCTCCTCGCCGGCGCGGGGGCGGTGGTGCTCGCGCTCTCGATCTTCTGGGCGCGCTATCCCGAGATCCATCCCGCCGAGATGCACGTCTTTCGCGCGCTCAACCGCTTGCCGGGTTGGCTCTACGGGATCCTCTGGCTGCCGATGCAGCTCGGCAACCTCGTCGTCGGCTGCGTCGTGGGTGTGCTCGTCGCGCTCTCCAGGGGTGATCTCGGCATCGCTGTCGCCGTCGTCCTCGCGACGATCGTGAAGCTGGTCGTCGAGCGGATCGTGCGTCGCGAGATGGCGGCCTACCTCACCGTGCGGCAGCGTCCGGGGACGAGCGAACCGGGCGCCATCCTCCGAGGCAAGGACGTCCCCCGCTCCGGGATGAGCTTCCCCTCGGGGCACGTCATCCTGATCAGCGGCATCACCGGGCTCCTCGCCCTCAGCCTCGAATGGCAATACGCCTGGATCCCCTGGACGCTCACGGCCCTGGTGATGCTCGGCCGCGTCTACGTCGGCGCCCACAACCCGCTCGACGTCACCGCCGGCCTCGGCGCCGGGCTCATCATCGGAGCGGGCCTCCTCTTCGTCGTCGCCTGGCTCTGACGCCGAACCGGGGCGCTGCGTTTGGGCTGGTCGGGCCCGACGCGGCATGATCGCGTCATGTCCGGACAGATCCCGTTGGTCGATTACCTGGTCCTCGGCGACCATCCCCACCTGGTCGCCCGCGAGTGCACGTCATGCGGTGCGCGCTTCTTCGATCGCCGCAACGCCTGCGCTTCGTGCTTCGGCACCGACTTCACGCAAGTCGAGATCCCGACCGAGGGCGAGGTGAAGGCGTTCACCATCGTGTCGATGGCCGCGCCGGGCATCCCGACGCCGTTCGTGGCGTCGGTGGTGGACTGTGGGGGAACGAGCGTGCGAGGCAACGTGATCAACACGGCGCCCGATCCCGAGCACGTCACACTCGGGATGAAGGTGCGCCTGGCGACCTACCCGGTCGGCACTGATGATGAAGGCGTCGAGGCCATCGGCTTCGGCTTCGAGCCCCTGGAGGCATAGCCATGGCCAGCGACGACATCTACATCCTCGGCATCAAGATGACGAAGTTCGGGAAGCATCCCGACAAAGACACCGTCGACCTCGCCGCCGAAGCCGCGCAAGCCGCGCTGGCCGACGGTGGCGTGACGATGAAGGACATCGGCATCCTCGCCGCGGGCAACCTGATGAGCCAGGGCGGCGCGATCGGCCAGGCCCTGCAGAAGCAGATCGGCCAGACCGGCATCCCCGTCTACAACGTGTCGAACGTGTGCGCCACGGGCGCCACAGCGCTGCGCACCACGGTCATGGCGCTCAAGGCCGGCGAGTGTGAGATGGGCCTCGCGGTCGGGGTCGAGAAGCTCGCCGGCGCGGGTCTGCTGGGTGCAGGCGGCCGAGCGAAGTCAGACAAGACGGAGTACACGCCTCAGGGTCGGTATGGCGCGGTCGCGACGACCGACGGGCGCATCGGCACCGACACGATGCCGGGTGTGTTCGCGCAGGTCGGCATGGAGTACGGCCACAAGTACGGCGGCACGAGCTTCGAGCTGTTCGCGAAGATCAGCGAGAAGAACCACGGCCACTCGACGCTCAACCCGCTCGCCGCCTACTCGAAGCGCATGAGCCTCGAGGAGATCATGAACGACATCATGATCGCCTACCCGAACACGCGGCCGATGTGCTCGGCGAACTGCGACGGTGCCGCGGCCGCAGTCGTCGTCACCGGCGAGAAGCTGAAGACGCTCTCGACCGAGCAGCAGAAGCGTGCGGTCAAGATCCGCGCTTCGGTGCTCACGAGCGACCCGTGGCAAGAGTCGTGCCAGGTGCTGCCCGACGTCAACACGCTCACCCGCAACGCCGCGAAGCAGGCGTACGAGCAGGCGGGCGTCGGTCCCGAGGACCTCGATCTCGTCGAGCTGCACGACTGCTTCGCGACTGCCGAGCTCGTGCACTACGACAACCTCATGCTGTGCCCGGAGGGTGGCGCAGTCGACTTCTTCGAATCAGGTGCTCCATTCCGCGATGGCAGCATGCCGGTGAACGTCTCGGGTGGCCTGCAGTCGAAGGGCCATCCGATCGCGGCGACCGGCATCGCCAACATCTGGGAGGTCTGCCATCACCTGCGCGGTGAGGCCGGCGATCGCCAGATCGAGGGCGCGCAGATCGGCCTCGCCCATGTGATCGGGCTGGCGAGCGCCTGTGGCGTGCACATCCTGGAGCGGACAGCCGCCTGATCGACACGCGAATCGCGATGCACCCGGCGGTCTCGTGGCTCCGCAGCATCGTCCGACGGTCGGGCTTCGACGTCACTCGCTATCCGCCTCCGCCACCACCCGCGTGGTCCCAGCCGCCTCGACCGGAGGCTGACTATGTCGCGCGCATGCACAAGCACCGTGTGACGCTCCTCGTCGACGGGGGCGCGAACACAGGCCAGTTCGCCGCTGCGATGCGCGCCTCAGGATGGGACGGCCGCATCGTCTCGTTCGAGCCGCTTCCGGACGCGTTCGCAGCCCTCTCCGAGAAGGCGGCCAGCGATCCGAGTTGGGAGGTCGAGAACGTCGCCCTTGGCGCGGCAGCTGGGTCGGCCTCGATCAACGTCGCCGGCAACTCGATGAGCAGCTCGCTGCTCCCCATGCTCGATGCGCACCTCGAGGCTGCGCCCGAGAGCGCGTACACGGGTTCAGCGACGGTCAGGGTCCTGCGTCTCGACGACGCGCTCACCGGTCGGATCCAACTGAGCGACCGCGTCTGCGTGAAGCTCGATTGCCAAGGGTACGAGCGAGAGGTCCTTGCCGGGGCGGGGGTCACGATCCGTCAGACCGTGATGATGGTCGTCGAGCTGTCATTCGTCCCGCTGTACGAAGGTGGAATTCTGTTCGACGAAGCCGTGTCGCTGCTCCGGGAGCTGGGCTTCTCGCTCGTGGCGATCGATCCCGTCTTCGCCGACCCAGCTACCCAACAGCTGTTGTCAGTCGACGGCTGCTTCGTGGCCATCGGCGCCGCGGGGAAAGGAGCGAGGGCGTCCTAGGCTCCGGTTGTGGGCAGCGCCAACGCGGACTGGAGCAACCGGTTCGCGTCGGCGCCCGTCGACGCGATGCAGGTGTACGACGACATCTTCGTGCCCGGTCTGTTCATCCCCTGGGCGAACCTGCTCCTCGACGAGGTGGAGCTCGCACCCGGCGAGGCCGTGCTCGACGTCGCGTGCGGTCCCGGCACCGTGACGCGGCTCGCGGCCGAACGAGTGGGCGCGGACGGGCGCGCCGTGGGTGCGGACATCAGCCCCGCGATGCTGGCGATCGCACGAGCGAAGCCCGCCCCGAACGGCGCGTCGATCGACTACGTCGAGACGGCAGCGGCTCCGCTGGCCGTCGGCACGGCTGAGTTCGACGTGGTCGTGTGCCAGCAGGGCTTCCAGTTCTTTCCCGACCGGCGCGCCGCACTCCTCGAGATGCGCCGCGCGCTGAAGCCCGGAGGCCGCATCGGGCTCGCGGTCTGGACGGCGATCGAAGACCAGCCCAGCTTCGCCGGGCTCGCGCGCGCAGTCGGCGATGTCCTCGGCCCCGACACCGCCGCGCGCTATGCCGGCGGCCCGTGGGGCTACCCGGCCCTCGACGTGTTCGCAGCCGAAGTCGTGGCCGCCGGCTTCGCCGCTGTCCGCGCGCAGACGCACGAGCTCGACGTCGTCTTCGACGGCGATGGCGCTCGGTACGCGGACACGCTCGCCGCGGCGGGTGTCGCCGATGAAGTCGCTGCGCTGAGCGGGGACGACCGAGCACGACTCGTCGAAGCGGCCGCGCGCCACCTCGGCCCGCTCGTCTCCGACGGCAAGCTCCACAGCGCGAGCGCGGCCAACATCGTGGTGGCCCGAGTCTGAGCCAGCGCGACAATGTGACGATGACACCCAGTCGAACCGCGCGGATCGATCGATCGGTCCTCGCGACCGCAGCGGTCGCGTCTGTCGCCGCGGGAATGGTGCACGCCACGGCAGCGGGCAACCACGCCGGCGACGACACACTCGTGCGGCTCTTCGCGCTCACGGCTGCCGCGCAGGCGGCGTGGGGACTGATCGCGCTCATGCGGCCGATGCGCGCTGTCGCGTGGGCGGGCGTCGCGCTCAACGCGGTGTTCGTGGGCGCCTGGCTGCTCTCCCGCACTGTCGGCCTGCCGCTCGTCGACTCACTCCGGGGAGTCGAGCCGGCAGGCACGCAGGACGTCATCGCCGCGGCACTCGGTGCGACTGCGGTCGCGGCGGCGCTACTGAGCGTCGTGCAGCCAGTGCGGCGTGCGACCCTCGAGACCGGTTGGGTGATCGCGAGCGTCGTCGCAGTCACGTTCGTCGCGGTGCCGGCGATGGCCGCGGAGCACACGCACGGCGCTGGGCACGTGCACAGTGACGGCACGGTCGCAGCTGCAGACGACCACGCCGGCCACCAGCACACCGACAGCGCGACCGCCGCGAGCGCCGACGGACACCATCATGAGGTGCCGGCTCGACTGGACCACGACCCCACCGACGCCCAGCTCCAGGCGGCTGCCGATCTCATCGTGAGCACCAAGCAGGCGACGGTGCAGTACTCGGACGTGAGGGTCGCGGAGGCGAACGGCTACCGGTCCATCGGCGACGGGTTCACCGGCGTCGAGCACTTCATCAACTCTGAGTACATGAACGACACCGACTCGCTCGATCCGACAAAGCCCGAGTCGCTCGTGTATCGGGTGAACCCGGACAAGACGCGGGAGTTCATCACGGTCATGTACATCCTTCCGAACGGCTCGACGATGGACGACGTCCCGGACATCGCCGGCAACCTCACGTTGTGGCACGACCACGACAACCTCTGCTTCGACCCCGCGACGTCGAGGCTGAGCGGCATCTTCGTGGACGGCGCGTGCAAGCCCGCCGGAGTCCACGTGCAGACGGCGCCGATGTTGCACGTGTGGGTCACCCCGAACCCGTGTGGTCCGTTCGCCGGCACCGACGCCAAGCAGATGACCGGCTCATGCGTCACCGACAGCGGCCTCGGCGTCTAGTCGGACATGGCGGAGTCCTGGAACGAGCTCACCGGCGATCTCGCGGCCCTCACCTCCGCGCTGGCTGCGCTCGAGGGCACCGAGCTCGAGGAGCAGGTGTTCATCGCGACGAGGGCTGATGTGGGTGCCCAACCCGACCCGCTGCTCGATGTTGCGCACATGGAGGAGGAGCCGGGAGACGGGCGGTTCCAGGTGTACGTGACCCTCCCGCAGGGCACGACGCTCGACGACTACGACCTGCCGTGGCCCTCGGGCTCGGGCATCGTCGACGACTCCGGTGACAACGCGACACTCGAGCTCGGCCCGGCCTCGGCGCGGATCGTGGCTCGCGGCCTCGTCGACGTCGCCGCGACGCTCGCCGAGGGCGCAGATGCCCTGGTCTGGTCGACGACGCTCGACTCGTAGCGAACGACCTCGGTCGCGCGGGTAACACTGGGGAACCCCTCATGGACGGCTCTCCCTCCTTCGCGCTCACCGACCTCACGAAGAGGTTCGGGAGCGTCACCGCGCTCGACGGCCTCACGGTCACCGTGCCGCGTGGCTCGGTCGGCCTGGTCGGAGCGAACGGAGCGGGCAAGACCACGATGTTCCGGCTGCTCCTCGGGCTCATCGCACCGACGAAGGGCCGCGTCGAAGTGCGGGGGCAAGACGTGCAGGCCGACCCGATCACCGCCCGCAGCCGGCTCGGCTTCATGCCCGAGCACGACTGCCTCCCGCCGGATCAGACCGCGGCCGACCTGGTGTCGACGCTGGGCGAGATGAGCGGGCTTCCCGCACGGGCAGCCCGTCAGCGAGCGTCCGACGTGCTCGACCTCGTCGGGCTCGACGAGGCGAGGTTCCGCCCGATCGAGGGCTTCTCGACCGGCATGCGCCAACGCACGAAGCTCGCGCAAGCGCTCGTCGCGGATCCCGAGCTCGTGCTGCTCGACGAGCCGACCGCGGGGCTCGACCCGATCGGCCGCCAGGAGATGCTCGACCTCGTCAAGCGGCTCGGTGAGTTCGGGATCTCTGTCGTGCTCGCGACGCACCTGCTCGACGACGTGCAGTCCGTCTGCGATCACGTCGTGATGATCGACGGCGGCAAGCTCGTGCTGTCCGGCCCGACCGAGCAGCTGCTCGAGCGCGCGGGCACCGTCCGGGTGGACGTCAGCGGTCTCAACGACGGGCTCGTCGAGGCGCTCACCGCACGGGGACTCTCTGCGACGGTGCTCGATGACGCGACGCTCGAGGTCGCGGGCGAGGGCCGCAACACCGACGAGCTGCTCGACGAGGTGCGCGACGTCGTCGCCGACCTCGAGCTGCCGCTTCATGCCCTCTCGACCCGTCACGCCTCCCTCGACGAGGTCTTCCTGCGGACCGCGGAGTCGAGATGAGCACTGCGTCGGGCGCGCTGGGCGCGGTCTATGACCGCGGGTATCGCCCCTACGAGGGGCCGCGCGGCGGGCGGCGCTATGCGACGTTCGCGCTGTACCTCGCGTCGATCCGGCGCGCCTTGGGCATCCGGCGCTCGTGGCGGCAGAAGGTGTTCCCGTGGGTGCTGCTCGCGATCGCGACCGTGCCCGCAATCATCAACGTCGGGATCGGCTACGTCACGCGTGACAACCCCAGACCCGACTTCTCCTTCATCACCTACCGCGACTACGTCGGTGTCTCGAGCGCGCTGCTGCTGTTCGTCGCGCTCACCGCGCCTGATGTCGTGTGCCCCGATCGGCGGTACCGTGTGCTGCCGCTGATCTTCGCTCGACCACTGGTCGGTGCGGACTATGTGATCGCGAAGGTCGGCGCGATCACCACGATCCTGTTCGCGTTCAGCATCATCCCCCAGATCGTCCTCTTCGTCGGCCAGATGCTGGTGAGCAAGGGGGCCCTCGACTACTTCAAGAGCAACGCCGCGGTGCTGTGGGAGGTGCCGCTCGCGGTGCTGGTCCTGGCCGTGTACTACGGCGCGGTCGGAGTCGCGGTCTCGTCGCTCACGAGTCGTCGCATCGTGGCTGGCGTCGCGATCCTCGCGCTCGCTCTCGTGCCGTCGGTCGTGACCGGCATCCTCCTCAACAACGGCCATCGTGACGGCACCGGCGCAGTCGCGGTCCTGAACCTGCTCGCGCTGCCGTTGCACCTCCGCGACCTCATCTTCCTGGGGCACACCGACCCCGAGGGCCCGCTCGCCGGCGTCGCGTACGGTGGCCTCCTCGCCGTGATGGTGTACGCGATCGTCCTCGTCACCGCTTTCGTGATCCTGTTCACCCGCTACCGGCAGCCCGACGCATGAGCACGCCCGATCCGTGGCCCGCGCCCAGCCCGGCGCCCGCGCTCGACCCCGCGTTCGCCACCGACGCGACCGTCGAGGTCCGGGACCTCTCGGTGTGGTTCGGCCCCAAGGTCGCCCTCTCCGAGCTGAGCTGCTCGTTCGGTCCCGGCGTGACGGGCCTGCTCGGACCGAACGGCGCGGGCAAGACGACGCTCATGCGCGCGATGACGGGGCTTCTCGGCCCGAACACAGGTGAGATCCGCGTGCTCGGCGCCGATCCCAAAGCCGACCGCGAGGTCCAGCGATCGCTCGCCCTCGTGCCCGAGGACGAGGCCGTGCCTCCCGTCCTCACCGCTCGGCAGCTCGTCCGCTACGTCGCCGACCTGCACGGCGTCGCCGACGCGAGTGCAGTCGATCGGGCCATAGAGACGGTCGGTCTGACCGACGTCGCGAACCGCCGCGTGGGTGGATTCAGCAAGGGCATGCGGCAACGCACGAAGGTCGCCGCCGCCCTCGTCACCGACCCGCAGGTGCTCGTGCTCGACGAGCCGCTGAACGGCGCCGACCCCGTGCAGCGCCTCCATCTCATCGCGCTCTTCCGTGCGCTCGGCGAGGAAGGCCGCACGGTCATCGTCAGCTCACACGTCCTGCACGAGGTCGAGCGGCTCGCCGAGCGCCAGATCGTGTTGGTGCGAGGAAGGCTCGCCGCCGCCGGCGGTCATCGAGCGATCCGCGACGCGATGGCGGATCGACCTCGGCGAGTCCTCATCCGCACTCCCGCGCCGCGCCTTCTCGCCGCCGCGCTGCTCGAGCTCGACGTCGTGAGCAGCGTGACCGTCGACGCGCAAAGCCTCATCGTCGGATCGAACCGAGCCCGCGACGTCGCTGTCGCGCTGCCTCGGCTCGCCCGCTCGCTCGACGCGCGGCTCGAAGAGGTGCGACCGCTCGACGACTCGCTCGAGAGCATGTTCAGGGAGCTCGTGACGTGAGCGCGACGACGGCTGCACTGCGGTACACGCTCCGGGTCTCGATCCCCGCCAAGCGTTGGTGGACGCTGGCGCTGCCCTGCGCAGCCGCGATCGTCCTCGGGTTGCTGTCGCTCACGTCCGACGCTCCAGCGAGCGACGTCTTTCCGCACATCGCGGATGTCGGGCTCTTCGCGCTGCTGATCCCGATCGGGTGCCTCGTGATCGGTGACGCCGTGCTCGGCGCGGAGATCCGCGCCGGCACCTTCCACTTCACCTGGCTCGCGCCGATCCCGGTGCGCACGATCGTGCTCACCCGCTGGTTCGGCGGATGGCTCATCGCACTGGTCACCCTCGTGCCTGCAGTGGTGCTGTCCGCCCTGGCAGGCGACCACCCGGCGAGCGCGGGGCCACTCGCGATCGCCACCGCGGCCGGCTCGGCCGCGTACATCGCGCTCTTCGTGCTGGTCGGGTGCTGCACGAAGCGAGCGGCCGTCTGGTCGCTCGCGATCGTCTTCTTCGTCGAACGACTTCTCGGCGCGGCCCTGTCGGGCATCGCGCAGCTCTCGCCGATGTGGGTGTCTCGGTCGGTCTACGCCGGGCTCTGCGACGACGCTTCGTTCCTCCTCCGCGAGGGTGTGCCGAGCGGATGGAGTGGCGTCGTCAGGCTCGTCCTGCTCACCGTGGTCATGCTGGCGATCTCGACCTGGCGCCTGAAGCACCTCCGCCTCGCCGGCGCCTCCGACTGACTACTGCTGGTAGCCCTCGACGGTGCCCTCGTCGCGGGTCAGGGCTGCGTCGGGATCTTCGCCGTACTGTCGACGCGCGCGGCGTTGACGCAGCAAGTCCCAGCACTGGTCGAGCATCTTCTCGATGCTGCCCAACCGCTCGCGGTCGACGGCCTCGCCCTCGCTGCGCAGCGTGTGCTCCTCTTCGACGAGGTTCTGGATGAACTGCAAGATCTCGGCGTCTTCCATGGCTCTCTCACTACCACTTCGAGCCTGAAACGATGACAGCCATGATCTCGAACGCCCACGAGACGGCCCGGTCGCTCATCGCCGACATGACCGAGGACGAGAAGCTGTGGTGCCTCGACGGCGACGCGCCGTTCTGGGCGGGGCTCGGGTACATGGGCCGCGGCGGCTACCACAAGAGCCCCTTCTACGCCGCAAGGGTCGAGCGGCTCGGGCTGCCGGGCTTCGCGTTCAGCGACGGCCCGCGCGGCGTCGTCGTCGATCGCGCCACCTGCTTCCCGGTCACCATGGCTCGCGGCGCGACGTGGGATCTCGACCTCGAGGAGCGCATCGGCGACGCCATCGGCCGCGAGCTCCGAGCCATCGGCGCCGACCTCTACGGCGGCGTGTGCGTGAACGTGCTCCGCCACCCGGCGTGGGGACGGGCACAGGAGACCTACGGCGAGGATCCGCACCACGTCGGCGAGATGGGAGCAGCGCTCACCCGCGGCATCCAGCGTCACGCGATGGCCTGCGTGAAGCACTTCGCGTGCAACTCGATGGAGAACGCGCGCTTCAAGGTCGACATCGAGGTCGACGAGGTCGCGCTGCACGAGGTCTACCTCCCCCACTTCAAGCGGATCGTCGACGAGGGCGTCGCCGTCGTCATGAGCGCGTACAACAGCGTGAACGGCGAGTGGTGCGGCGACAACCGACAGCTCCTCACCGACATCCTGCGCGACGAGTGGGGCTTCGAGGGCTTCGTGATCAGCGACTGGATCTTCGGCATCCGCGACGCCGCCCGCTCGGTTGCGGCCGGGCTCGACGTCGAGATGCCGTATCGCATGGTGCGAGCCGATGGCCTGCGCGACGCGCTCGAAGCGCGAGGACGTCACGTGGGAGCAGATCGACCGGAGCATCGAGCGGGTGCTGTCCACCTTGCTGCGCTTCGACGACGTGCTGCAGCAACCCAAGCCCGACTACGACGTCCTCGCGTGCCCCGAGCACCGCGCTCTCGCGCGCGAAGCCGCCGCGAAGTCGGTCGTCCTGCTCCGCAACGAGCCGGTCGACGGCGCGCCGGTGCTGCCCCTCGACGGGTTCCGAGCTGAAGCGGGTCGCGGTGCTCGGCCGGCTCGCGTCGATCGTGAACCTCGGCGACGGGGGGTCGAGCGACGTCTGGGCGCCTGCGGTCGTCACCGTGCTGGAGGGAATCGAGGCGGCGTTGCCTCACGCCGAGGTCGTGCACCACGACGGCGCTGACACCGAGGCCGCGGCGCAAGTCGCCGGCGATGCCGACGTCGCCCTCGTCGTGGTCGGGTACACGTACGCGGACGAGGGTGAGTACATCGGCGACGCGGGTGTCGACCTCCGCAGCCTCATGCCCGAGAAGGACGACCCAGCCTTGGTCGCCCGCGTTCGAGGCCGAGAGCGAGTCCCGACGACCTGTGGCCACACCTGAGCACGTGCGGGCGAGGCGCGACGAAGGCGGGTTCGCGCGCGGCGGCGACCGCACGTCGCTGCGCCTCCGCGATGACGAGGTCGCGCTGATCCACGCCGTCGCGGCCGCCAACCCTCGCAC
The DNA here is from genome assembly GCA_963726495.1 of uncultured Acidimicrobiales bacterium. Lineage (GTDB taxonomy): Bacteria > Actinomycetota > Acidimicrobiia > Acidimicrobiales > DATKAS01 > DATKAS01. Next base: position 96,868 of record CAVSCP010000010.1, on the reverse strand, counting down.
GATCGTCGCGATCGTCGCGGGAAGCGCCGTCGTCATCTCCGAGTGGGATGACGAGGTCCCCGCGATCGTGCAGTCGTGGTACGCGGGGATGGAAGGGGGCCACGCGCTCGCCGATGTGCTGCTCGGCGTGGTCGACGTCGCTGGGCGGCTCCCGTTCACCGTGCCCGAGCGCGAGGAGCACCTTCCCCCGTTCGACCGCGACGCCAGCCACTTCGTCTACGACCGCTGGCACGGCTGGTGGAAGCTGGATCGGGACGGCAACGCACCCGCGTATCCGTTCGGGTTCGGCCTCGGCTACACGACCTTCGAGCTGGGGGAAGCCAGCGCCGTGGTGGGCGAGGACGCGATCGGGATCCGCACGACTTTGCGCAACACGGGATCGCGGAGGGGCACCGACGTCGTGCAGATCTATTCGGCCGACCCGCCCCGACTCGTCGGGTTCGCACGCGCAGAGATCGGCCCGGGCGAGACCGCCGAGCTCGCCATCACGGTGTCGTTCGAGAGGCTCGCGGTGCGGGATGTCGAGCACCACGCCATGGTGGTGCGGCCGGGCACCTACGAGCTCCGTGTCGCCCGGTCCGCTGTCGACGAGGGCATCCGCCTCACCGTCGCGGTCAGCTGAGCTGCTTGACCGCCGGCATCACGTCGGAGGCGAAGAGCCGCAGGTTGCGCTCTGACTCCTCGGGGGCCATGTCGCCGTAGGCGCACACGCCCATGAACATGTCGTTGCCGACCATCCGGCGGATGTCCTCGATCTTGTCGATGCACTGCTTCGGCGTGCCGATGACATGGAGGTCGGTGAACGCCTTGATCGCAGGCGCGGTGCCGTGCTTGTCGAGGTATCCGGAGAGCCGGCCGTAGTACTCGTAGCCCTTCGTCGTCGCGAGGTGATCGCTCGTGAACTCGTAGTGGTCGATCACGGTCTCGTAGTAGCGGCCGACGTACTGCTCACCGAGCTCGCGGGCCCGGACCGGGTCGGGGTCGCAGAACACCCATCCCGCGCTCGCCGGCGGCGGCGGCTCGGCGCCGCTCGCCTCGCGGTAGAGGTCGCGGTACTCCGCGAGCTCCGCGACGACCTGCTCCCACGGCTTCTGCGGCACGATCATGATGCCGACGCGCAGGTCCGCCATGATCCGCACTGACTCGGGGCTCACCGCCGACGCGTACGTGCGATCGCGAAACGACTTGAACGGCGCGGGCCGCAGGTCGCGCGGTGCCTGCTGGTAGTAGGTGCCCTCGTGCTGCACGCGGCCCTTCTCGAGCCCTTCGAGCACGATGCGCGCGCTCTCGACGAACCGAGCGCGTGACTCGTCCATCGAGACGCCGAACCCACCGAACTCGACACGCCCGAGGCCGCGGCCGATGCCGAGGATGACCCGACCTCCCGAGAGGTTGTCGAGCATCGCGACGCCTTCGGCGACGCGCACCGGGTCGTGCCACGGCAGCACCACGACCATCGTGCCGAGCTGCACTCGCTCGGTGCACCCCGCCATGTAGGTGAGGAACTGAAGAGGATCGGGCACCATCGTGTAGCTCGTGAAGTGGTGCTCGACCGTCCAGACCGAGTCGAACCCGAGCGGTTCGGCCAGACGGGCGAGCTTCAGCTCGTCGGCGTAGACCTCATGGTCGGTCCGTGTCGCCGAGCCCTGGAAGATGAGTGAGAGCCCAACGTGCATGAGCCGACCGTACGCCAACTACTTGCCGGAAGTGAGGGGCGGCAAGGAGCCCACGGCGTCGACCATCTCGTCCACGGTGGGCGGCGCGTCGATGTCCTTGTAGCGCTCGAGCCTCCGGTACAGCTCGGCCGCCGAGAGGAACGCGCCGTCGGGCAGCCCTGCCTCGTCGAGGCTCGTCGCGATCTCTCGCATCTCGGCGACCCAGCGCCATGCCTTCTCCGCGGTCGCTGGCGCGCGATCGACGGCGGCGAGGGCCGCGGGCTGCGACCGCTGCCACTCGGCCACGAGCGCCTCGTCGACGCCCTCGGCCCGGGCGAGCGCTCGGATCGACAGCACGAGCGCGTTGAGGCCTTTGGTCCAGGCCGCGTACGACATCTTGAGCGCCGAAGCAGCGGCCGCGGGCTCTGGTCCGAGCCACTCGGCGCGGATCTCGGGCGTGCGAAGCGCATCGGCGACGACGTCGCCCCCCTCGCCTGAGAGGTAGAGCGCGGTCGGACGGCCGGGCGACGGGGGCGCACCGATCAGCCCGCCATCGACGTAGCTCATGCCCGCCGCATGCACAGTGGCCGCGATCTGCCGGCTGCGGCCAGGAGAGATCGCGTTGCAGTCGACGAAGATCCTCCCCTCGGCGCCCGCGTCCTTGGCCACCCGTGCGGCCCCGTCGGCGACCGCCGATGCGACCCCCGGGGGCACGATCGACAGCAGGATGCGGCTCCTCGCCATGACAGCGCCCAGGTCATCCACCTCTTCGATGCCCTGCGCGACCGCGCGAGCTCGCGAAGCCGTCGACCGGTCCGCGAGCACCGAGACCACGTGCGATCCCGCCGACACCAACGACCCGCCGATGCCGGCACCCATCGCGCCCACGCCCACGAGGCCGATCGTTTGCACAGTCATCGCGCTACGCGCTCCAGCCCGAGTAGTCCTGCGTCCGCCAGCGCTCGGGCGTGATGCGGGCAACGACGCTCTCGAACCCAGTCGTCTGCTCGACGTACGCCTTGGCACCGGTCTCCCCGAGGTAGCGCGCCGCCATCTCGAATGCGATGTCGTCGGCTCCACCTTCGAGGACCGCTGGTCCCTCGACGGTCACGAACCGATACGGCATTGCCTCGCTCTGCGCGGACAGCGACGCCACGCCCGCCGCCCGCACGAGCTCGGCCTTCTGACTCGTCGCGCCGACGATCACCCGCACGTCGCCACCGGGCTCGTACAGGTACCAGACCGGCGTCGCGAGCGGCGCCGCCCCCGGGCGGTCGACGCAGAACACGCCGACATGCACGTCCGCGAGGAACGCTTCGCCGCGTCTCCTTCGACATCGTGAGCTCACTCATCGCGCCAGCCTTGCTCGTCTGGGGACGCGGTGCCGCGGGTAGTCGATCGACATGTCGGTCACCGCATTCAAAGACCTGCCGCTCGCGTCACGCGACCGGGAATGGGACCACGACAAGGCCGAAGCTCGGGTGCGTCGGTGGGCCAAGGCAGAGGATGGCCCGAACGCGAAGTACCGCGGAGCTCACGTCTGGTACGACGCGGACAACAAGGACGAGTTCGGCGCCTACAAGCTGCTCATCGCAGATGTCATCAACGGGCAGCTCAAGGTTGTGCCGCGCGCCGTGATGTCGGCGGGCGGGGTCATGGACGGTGCCCGCGGCGGCGTACGCATCCCGAAGCAGGACATCCCCGGGTGAAGTCACACCTCGCGAAGTACTACAAGAAGATGGGCGACGACGCGCCCTGGCAACGCGCCAGCTAGTCGGCGAACACGTCACGCGACAGCTGGATGAAGAACGTGTGGTCGTGACCCTTGTTCGGGTCTGACGCGTTGTAGTGCTTCTTGGTCTGCCCGTCGGGCACGACCTCCTCGCTGTAGATCGCGCCCACCGGGCACACGTCGGGCTGGTAGCACGCCGTGCACGAGGTGCACTCCTCGGTGTTCACGTAGAGGATCGTGTCGGCGAAGATCGCGATCGAATCCACGTTCGGCGTGTGGGTGTTCTCGATCTCGCCGCTTCCGGCCTGCTCCTCGGAGAACAGCTGGTTCTTCGCGGGATCGAACTCGTAGATGCATTGGACCGGGCACACGTCCACACACGCTCGGTCCTTCGTGTCGATGCACGCCTCGGTGATGATCGCGACTCCAGCCATGTGCAAGGTTTACCCCTCGGGCGGCCCGGCCATCCGAACGGCGACGCCGATCGAAGCGAAGCGGAGAACGGCGCCGGAGAGTATTGGGCGGCGCAGTGCGCCGCCCGGGTGCGCGAAGCACCGATTGTCGAGCGAAGCGAGCGACGCCGATCGAAGCGAAGCGGAGAGCGGCGCAGAGAGAGGCGCCGCCCGCGCGAAGCACCGATTGTCGAGCGAAGCGAGCGACGCCGATCGAAGCGAAGCGGAGAGCGGCGCCATGAGCGGACGTTGCGGGGGAAGGCTGCGATCGTCGGAGTCGCCGACCTCGCGTCGCCCACGGGCGAGCTCGAGCTGCACGGACGTGCGCTCGAGATCGCGATGATCAAGGCAGCCCTCGACGACGCCGGCCTCTCGATCGAGGACGTCGACGGGGTCTGTCACACCCAGTCGTCGATGGTGCTGGCCGAGTACCTGCGGATCGTCCCCCGATGGACGGAGACGACGATGACCGGTGGGTCGTCGTTCGAGGTGCATGCCGAGCACGCGGCCGCGGCGATCGCCGCGGGCCTGTGCGACGTGGTGGTGAGCGTCTACGCGAGCACTCCCCGCTCCGATCGCAAGCGCGCGTCGGGCGAAGGACGGTCTCGCCGTCCGGGCGGCGGTGGTGGCAACGATGCGGCCGTCGAGTTCGAAGTCCCCTACGGCCTCCGCGCGCCGATCGCCCCGTATGCACTCGCCGCGAACCGGCACATGCACGAGTACGGCACGACGTCGGAGCAGCTCGCCGCGATCGCGGTGCAGACGCGGCGATGGGCGTCGATGAACCCGCAGGCTCGCTACCGCGACCCCCTCACCATCGACGACGTGGTCGGCTCGCCCTACCAAGTGGCGCCGCTGCACACGCTCGACTGCTGCCTCGTGACCGACGGCGCGGGAGCGTTCGTGATGACGAGCGCCGAGCGGGCCAAGAGCCTGCGCAAGCCACCGGTGTACGTGCTCGGTGCGGCGACCGCGCACGACCATGCCTCGGCCATCGCCGAGATGCCCGACCTCACGACGACGCCTGGTGCGATCAGCGGTCCCAACGCGTTCCGCATGGCCGGCATCGCACCGGCCGACGTCGACGTGCTCGAGGGCTACGACAGCTTCACGATCACCGCGCTCCTCCACCTCGAGGATCTCGGCTTCTGCGCGAAGGGCGAGGGCGGTCCGTTCGCCGCAGAGGGGCACACCGGACCGGGTGGCTCGGTGCCGATGAACACGCAAGGCGGAGGGCTCTCGTACACCCATCCCGGCATGTACGGCATGTTCTTGCTCACCGAGGCGACCAAGCAGCTGCGCGGCGAGTGCGGCGATCGTCAGGTCGAGGGGGCAGACGTCGCGGTCGCCCACGGCGCCGGGTTCATCCTTTCGTGCATGTCGACGATCGTCCTCGGAACGGAGGCGACCCTGTGAGCCGGCTCGAGCCACGCCCGACCGACGCGAGCCTCCCGTACTGGGAGGCGACACGGGAGAAGCGGCTCCTGCTGCAGTGGTGCCTCGATTGCGAGATGCCCGTGCACTTCCCGCGCGTCGTGTGCCCGCACTGCCTCGGCTCTCGCTTCGAGCACCGCGAGGCATCGGGGCGCGCAACCGTGCATGCCGTCGTCGTCGAGCACCGACCGCCGTCGCCGTTCGACGACGATCAGCCGTATGCCGTCGCGCTCGTCGATCTCGCCGAAGGGCCGCGCATGGTGACCAACGTGGTCGGCTGCCCGCCGATGGACGTGCGCCCCGGCATGGCGGTGCGCGTCACGTGGGAGCCGCTGTCAGACGGTCGTCACTTGCCCCTCTTCGAGCGGGAGCCCGACTCGGACGGGTAGGCGAGGTGGACCGCGGCCTCGGGTGTGTTGACCCGGAACGCGATCGTCTCCTCGATGTAGAGCTGCACCGAGTCGGCGTCTGCGCCCGCGTAGCCGATCGAGAAGTCTTCGCCGATCGTGATCTCGAAGTCACCGCCGCGCTGACTCAGCACGACCGCGCCATCGACCGCAGGCGCCCACACGACCGGGCCGCCGAGGATCTCGCGCAGGTGATGGAAGACGGGATAGCCGCCCCGCTCGGTCGTCTCGGTGACGCCGGTGAAGCATCGTGACCCGAGAGCGACTGCATACGGCCCGTCGATGTCGGCGGCACGAAGGATCGCGACTGCACGCGCGACATGCTCGGGGTAGCGCACGTAGTCGTCGCCGATCGTGACTTCGGGATGCGGCGACGACGGGATGATCCCCGCGATGTCGGCAGCGGCGTAGCCGTGGAACACGAGGCCATCCTCCGCGAGCGCGGCGGCGCGCCCGGCCGCGATGACCGAGTCGAGGTCGACGTCGTCCGCGCCTCGATCTGCCGCCGCGAGCTCTGACCGCGGGAGGAAGAACGGCGCCCGGAGCTCGACGAGCGGGAGCACGCTTCGCCGCACAGCCGACACGCCCTCGATCGGACCCTTCGCGATCGGCGTCACGCGGCCGAGATCGACCGCGGAGTGCTCCCACCCGTGCGGGCCGGAGAAGTCGATCAGCCGGCGGGCGGCGAGGTAGTGCTTCAGCGACCGCGTCGCCTCTTGGTCGATGGCCTCCCATGCACGCTCGGTGACGGGGGCGAGGTCTCGCAGCAGATGGTTCACAGCAGGTTCCCACTCTCGTTTCGAAGGTCGCCGATGCCGAGACTGCCATCTCGGACGAGGGCGAGGGCCAGGGGGTTCAGCGAGGGTGGGGCAACCCTCGTGAGGGTGTTCGTGTCGGTGTGCTCGAAGGGCTCGGCTCGATCGGGGATCTCCAGGATCGCGTTGCCGTCGTACGACCACCGGCCGTCGGCGTGCGTCGTGACCTTCAGGCGGTAGCTCAACGTACGGAACGCGCGATCGATGAACGGCACCGCCGAGATGCCGTAGACGCCCGAGCCGACCGCGGCCGAGACCTCGAACTCGGTCGCGTCGGGCTCGGCCATGCCGCCAGCGACGACGACTTGGCCGCGCGGGATCGTCAGCGTGTGCACCACCGTCTTCGTAGCCGGTTCCCAGAGCCAGTAGCCCACCTGGTCGTGGAACGTCTCCAGCTTCCCGACCTCGTGGATGTGCGTGTGATAGCGGAGGCCGTAGAAGAGCTGGGGTCCGTTGGTCTGGAAGTCGATCGGCACGAGCTCGTAGTGCTCGACGAACACGGCGGCATCGGCACCACCGAGCACCGGATGGAGGTCATCACCTCTGATGCCTTCCCACGCGCCGGCGAGGGGAGCGAGTGGCCCGAGGTTGGCGAGCGTCTGAGGGTCGCCGGAGGGCTCGGTGAACAAGTCGTCCCCGTAGCCGTCGGCGTAGACGACGCGCTCCGCCTCGCTCATGGGCGCCGAAGTTACTGAGCCAGCACGATCTTCGCGACCGCTCGCTAGCCGATGAGGTTGTGGATCACGTCCTTCGAATGCGTGAGCGGGATCCGGTTGCCCTCGAGCTCGATCCGCGAGCCGGACGCTGTGTCGATCAGCTCGAGCACCCGGACGTTCACTCTCGCGTGCACCTTGACCTCGACCTCGCTGCGCGGGAGCCGGAAGACGAGGGCCGACGGCTCGCTGTGTCGCGTACCGCGCGGCGAACCCGTACACCGTGCTCTCGGAGACGCCGACGAGCATCTGGGCCGGCAATGCGGTCGCCGCGTCGTGCGCGTGCTGGCCGACCACGGCGCCGCCTACGACGCCGACCGCCTCACCGAGGCCACCGACTTCGTCGCCCACGGAGCCGCCGATGAGGCCACCGATGAACGCGCTCCCCGAGCGGCCACGTGGCTCGAACTGCCCGGCCGCGAGGATCTCGTCGTCGATGCCTCGATCCTTCAGCGCGCCTTGCACGAGGCTGACCATCTCGGCTTCGGACATGGTCCTTGACCGTATCCGCTTCGCTCACGACCAGTGTGGATCGCCCGAGCACTCGGATGTTGCACCCGCGTGTCGCACCTTGCGACCTCGACCTCGCGTCACGAGCGGTGAGCCGGAGGAACTGCCCTGCCGCCAGGACCTCGTCGTCGATCGCCTCGCGACTCGCTTCAGCGCGCCTGGCACGAGGCTGACCATCCCTCGGCTCGGGTCACGCCGGACGCTGACCCCCGACGTCGACGCGATGGCGGCCGCCCCGCTCCGTGACCTCGAGCAGCGCTCGCGGCGCCAGCTCGACCTCGAGGCCCCGCCGTCCCGCGCTGCAGAAGATCGTGTCCCACTCGAGCGCGGACTCGTCGACGACGGTCGTCGAGCCGGCGCTTCTGCCCGATCGGGCTGATGGCGCCGACGAGGTAGCCGGTCGAGCGTTCTGCGGCGGCGGGATCGGCCATCTCGACGACGCTTCGCTCCGATCGCCGGCGGCCAGCGCCTTCATGTCGAGCATCGCCGGCGACGGGCACGACACCGACGACGAGGGTCGCTCCGGTCGAGACGATCAAGCGTCTTGAACACCCGGCCCGCCGTCGACGCCCATTGCCTCGGACTGCCTCCTCCCCGAAAGACTCGACGGATGGGTCGTGGTCGTACGCGTGCACACGATGCTCGACTCGAGCCCGCACGAGTGCCGCGATCGCCGGAGTGGGAGCCGCCACGGCCGACAGCGTCGCGCCTCTTGACGTCTTCGCTACAGCCTTGACATACCCCCTCTCTAACCCCACTATGACCCCATGCCGAAGATCAACGTCTACCTCCCCGACGCCCTGGCCGAAGCGGTGAAGGAAGCCCAGCTGCCCGTCTCGTCGATCTGCCAAGCCGCACTCGAGAGCGCCGTGCAGAAGGTGCAGGCGGCACGCGACGGCAGGCTCTACAGCCGCTTCACTCCCCGGGCCAAGCACGTGCTCGAGCTCGCGCACGAGGTCGCCGCGCAGATCCCCAACGAGCACGTCGACACGGTCCACCTGTTGGTCGGCATCGTCGACGAGGGCGGCAACCTCGGCCTCAAGGTGCTGCAGTCGCTCGACATCGAGGCCGACGACCTCCGCGTCGGAGCTGATGGGCTCGATGCCACCGAAGACCGCCGCCGCCGTCGACACCCCCGGCTACACGCCGGGCGCGATGCGCGCGCTCGAGCTCACTGCGAAGGAGGCGATGGCGCTCGGGCACAACTACATCGGGTGCGAGCACATCCTCCTCGGCGTGCTCGCGACCGAAGACACGATGGGCGCACAAGTACTTCGCCGCATGGGGGTCGACGTGCGTTCTGCTCGGCGTGCGGTGGTCACCGCGCTGTCCGGCTTCGTGCACGCGACGGCTCAGGCGACGCCGCCGGCCGCGCCGGCGACCGAACCCGGCCTCGAAGACGATCCTCCGCCGCCTCGAGGCGATCGAGCAGCGCCTCGGGAGCGAGTGAGCGACAATGCACGACGAGTGAACGTGCGCTACGACGTCGAGGGGCCGTTGGGGATCGTCCGGCTCGATCGCCCCGAGAAGCTGAACGCGTTCACGTTCGAGATGGTCGGCGAGATCCGATCCGTGATCGACGCGGCGGCGTCCGACCCGAGGGTGATCGCGATCGCGGTGACCGGGAACGGCCGCGCGTTCAGCGCCGGGCTCGACACTGGAGATCTGGCTCGCTCGGCCTCAGGCGATCCGGCCGCGCGAAGCCGCCCGAGCCCAGACCCCGAAGAGCTCCCGGCGCTGTTCAGCCACATCCTCCGGGTGCCGAAGCCGGTGATCGCCGCGGTCAACGGCGTGGCCGCAGGCGGCGGGTTCGTGCTGGCGATGATGTGCGACCTGCGGTTCGCGGCAACCAGCGCCAGCTTCACGACGGCGTTCTCCGCCGCGGCCTCGTGGCCGAGCACGGCACGAGCTGGCTGCTGCCTCGCATCGTCGGTCTCAACCGCGCCCTCGACCTCATGTGGAGCGCGCGCCGCTTCAGCTGCCGAGGAAGCGTTCCGCATCGGCTTCGTCGATCGTCTCGTGCCCGACGAGCAGCTCCTCGACGAGGTGAGGGCCTACGTCGACGAGCTCGCCGCCAACGTGTCGCCCCGATCGATGGCCGTGATGAAGCGGCAGCTCTACGGGGACTCGGGATTGCCGATGGCTGACGCGCTGCGCGGAGCCGACGTGCACGTCCAGGCCGCGCTCGTGCATCCCGACGCGACGGAGGGTGTCGTGTCGTTCGTCGAGCGCCGCCCGCCTCGCTTCGCCCCGCTCAGCGACGACCCGTCCTGAGCGGCGAAGGGCGAGCTCGAGCGACTCGGTCTCGTCGACCTGATGAAACGGGCTACGACGCGAAGTTCGGCATAGCGGTCCACGCGTCGTCGGCACGACCCTTCGGCTCTTCCCACTCCTCCTGCCGCCCGAGCGGTGTCTCATCGAGGATGTAGTAGGAGCCGCCGATCGTCTCGAGGCCACGCGCGTAGACCGAGTATGTGTGGAACACCTCGTCGCCGACACGGAGGAACGCGCTGCGCCCCGGCATCTCGACCGAGTGCTCGCCGTTCATCTCGAACGGCTCGTAGTTGTACTCGGGCGCAGTGATCGTCTGGTCGAGCGTGACGTGGAAGTCGTAGTTGAACTCGGTGCCGTACGACGAGTACCAGGGGAAGGTCCACGCCTTCGAGAGCTTGTAGGCCTCGATCTTCGCGATCAGCGCACGCGACACGTACACGAACGTCGTGTCACGAGCATGCAGGTGCATGAGGTGCCCTTCGGACATCTCGTCGGCGCCCGCCGAGCAGCTGGAGCAACCAACCTCCCACCCGGGATCGAACATGAAGTGCCCGACGATCAGCTGCGACCGACCTTCGAACAGGTCGAGCAACGTCGCCGTGCCGTTCGAGTCCTCGAAGACGTACTCCTTCTCGATCTTCACCATCGGGAGGCGGCGCCGATCGGCGCTGATCCGGTCCCGACGATGCGTGAGGTCCTTCTCCTGCTTCCAGAGCTTCTTGCGGGCCTTGAGCCATTCATCTCGGGTTGCGATCTCAGGCAGCGTCATGTCCCAGACGTACCCGCGACGGCACCGGGCGACCAGGGTGACCAAGTTCATTAACGAGACGGTTGCGTTTCGATTCGGTGCCGGTTAGAAACGTCGGATGCGTGCAGCTCTGAAGGATCCGGACGTCGTCTACCGCCGCCGGTGGCTGACGCTGCTGGTGCTGTGCTTCAGCCTGATCGTGATCGTGCTCGACAACACGATCCTCAACGTCGCGATCCCGACGCTGGCCCACCCGGTGAGCGAGGGCGGGCTCGGGGCGACCGCCAGCCAGCTGCAGTGGATCGTCGACTCCTACACGCTCGTGTTCGCCGGCCTGCTGCTCACCGCGGGAGCCTCGGCGACCGCTTCGGTCGCTACCGCTTCCTCGCGTTCGGGCTCGTCGATCTTCGGCCTCGGCTCGCTCTGTCGGCGATGGCCGTCGTCGGCCAGACGCTGATCGGCACCCGCGCGCTGATGGGCGTCGGCGCCGCGTTCATCATGCCGGCGACGCTGTCGATCATCACGAACGTCTTCACCGACCCGCGGAGCGGGGCAAGGCGATCGGCGTGTGGGCCGGCGTGTCCGCGCTCGGGATCGGGATCGGTCCGATCACCGGCGGCTTCCTGCTCGAGCACTTCTGGTGGGGATCGGTCTTCATCGTGAACGTGCCGATCGTGATCGTCGGCCTGATCCTCGGCTACTTCCTCATCCCCGAGTCGAAGGACCCGTCGCACGCCGCGCTCGACCCGGTCGGCGCGGTGCTGTCGATCGTCGCGCTCGGCACGATCCTGTGGGCCGTCATCGAGGCGCCGTGCAAGGGGTGGACCTCGACCACCGATCATCACCGCGTTCGCGGTCGGCTTCGTCGTCCTCGGCGCGTTCTTCGCGTGGGAGCTGCACTCGACGCCACCCGATGCTCGACATGCGCTTCTTCGAGAACCCGCGCTTCAGCGCCGCGAGCGGCGCGATCACGCTGGTGTTCCTCGCGCTGTTCGGCACGCTGTTCTTGATGACGCAGTACCTGCAGTCGGTGCTCGGCTACTCGACCGTCAAGGCCGGCGCGGTGCTGTTGCCGCAGGCCGATCACGATGATGATCTTCGCTCCGCTGTCACCGATCTGGGTGCAGCGCTTCGGCAACAAGATCGTCGTCGCCGCCGGTCTCGCTACTCGTCGCCATGTCGTTCATGCTCTTCTCGACGTTCCAGCCGAACAGCAGCGCGCTGCACGTCATCGGGGTGATGATGCTGATGGCGCGTCGGCATGGCGAACGTGATGGCGCCGTGCACCGACTCGATCATGGGCTCGCTGCCGCGGGCGAAGGCGGGTGTCGGCTCCGCGGTGAACGACACCACCCGACAGATGGGTGGCGCGGTCGGCGTCGCGGTGTTCGGCTCGTTGATGGCCAGCCACTTCACGACCTCGATGACCGGCAAGATCGGCGGTGATCCCCGCCGCGCTGTTCGCTCAGGTGAAGGACAACGTCGGCTCAGGCGCTCGGCATCGCCGCGAGCGCCCGGTGCGCAGCCGTTCCGAGCGCAGATCGTCGCCGCGGCGAACGACAGCTTCGTGAGCGGCCTGCACATCGTCGCGCTGGTCGCCGCGGGCATCACGCTGCTCGCGGCGGTCGGCGTGCTCATCTTCCTGCCGGCGCGCGCACGCGACGAGGTCGACGTAGCGCCTCCGCGGCCGAGCTCGAGCCGGTGCCCGTGGGGGTGGCCGGATGACGCTCGAGCGACCCGAGGCTGCGAAGCCGAGGTACGGCCCCGCTCTGGTCGGCCCGCGCGACCCCGCCTGTGACGAGGCGATCCTCCGCCGACGCGCGAGGCGTTCACCGAGTCCGGCTATGCCGGGGTGAGCGTCGAGGGGATCGCGGCACGCGCGGTGTCGGCAAGGCGACGATCTACCGGCGCTACAGCACGAAGGCACATCTCGTCGTCGAAGCGATCCGCGACGGCGCCGTTGTCGAAGACCATATGCCCGACACGGGCGACCTTCGCGCCGACCTCATCACGATGATGAAGCCGCTCGCCGATCACCTCCGGGGCGACAACGCGAAGCTGCTCACGACGTTCGCGATGGAGCGGATGCGCCATCCCGACCTCGCCGAGGAGTTCAACCGGTCCGTGATCGGGCAGAAGCGCGAGCACATGCGGCGCTTGGTCGAGGCCGCGGTCGAGCGGGGAGAGCTGCGTCCCGACGCCGACGTCGAGCTCGTCGCAGAGTCTCTCCCCGCCTTCCTCGGCATCACGCGGTCTACAACCTGGAGATCACCGCCGACCTGCTCGACCGCGTCCTCGACCTGGCTCGGCTGATAGGCGCTCTCGCCCGAACGACATCCGGGGCGTTCGTGCCGCCCGTCGCGCTCGACGGCGAGCCGCTCGAGGTAGTCCTGCCAGCCCTTGCCGTGGTCCTCGGCGGCAGCCGCGTCGGGCAGGCCGCTGTGCACGAGCCGCACGCGCGTCTTCGTCCCCTCGGGATGCAGTGAGATCTCGACGGTGGTCGAGCCCGGAGTGATCGGGTTGCCCGGCTGCTCCCATCCGAACGTGAAGGCGACCTTCTCCATCGGGATCACCTCGAGGTACTGCCCGACGACTGGTGCTGGCCGCCCACGAGCACCGGTACGCGCCGCCGGGTCGGGCTCGATCTCGGCGACCGTGCCCATCCACTCGAGGTGCTTGCTCGGATCGACGAGGAACGGCCAGATCGTCTCGGGGGTCGCATCGACCATGATCTCGCGGACCAGCTCGGCCATCGAGGGGTCTCCTTTCTCTCGTTTGGGCGGCCTCGGCGACGTCACGCAGCCGCTCGAGCCCGGTGGTCCAGTAGTCGTCGAGGAACTTCGCGGAGCTTCTTCATCTCGTCGTGCTCGGCCCGGTAGAGCCGGCGCGTGCCGTCTCGGCGTTCGGACACGAGCCCGGCCTCCTTGAGGACGGTGAGGTGCTGCGAGATCGCAGACCTGGTGACCTCGCTGAAGTGATCGGCGATCTCGGTCGCCGGCAGCTCCCGCGACCAGACGAGCCGGAGGATCTCGCGCCGTCGGGGTTCTGCGAGTGCCTTGAGCGCTGCATCCACATCACTATTTCAGCACTCACTTACGTAAGTGTCAACTGAAATATCTCACCAGTCGTACGATCGCGTCCATGGCGATCATCGGAGCCCATGCGCTGCTCTACACGTCAGAGCCAGAGGCGGTGCGAGACATCTTCCGAGACGTGTTCGGCTGGAAGCACGTCGACGCGGGCCACGGCTGGCTCATCTTCGCCTTGCCTCCGGCCGAGCTCGGCGTGCACCCCGGCGAGGGGCCGACGTTCGACGCAGGCGTGCGCCACCAGCTGTCGCTGATGTGCGACGACCTCGAGGCGACGGTCGGCGAGCTGCGAGCCAAGGGCCTCGACATCGCCGGCGAGCCCGAGGCGGCCCCGTGGGGGCTCACGACGACGATCGTGCTTCCCGGCGGCCTCGATCTCATGCTCTATCAACCGCGCCACGCACTCGCGATCTGAGGCGTGGGCGTCCGCAGCGCTCGGCGTCTGCCAGCATGTCGGCCATGATCCGTGCGCTTCGAGTCACCGCAGCACTTGCCGCCTTCTCGACGCTGGGGCTCGCGGCGTGTGGTGACGACAGCGGCTCGTCCGCGGCCACCACCGCAGCAGCGGGGCAAGCCCAGAGCCAAACGGGCTTGGCCGGCACCTCGTGGATCTTGAACAGCTACAACACCCGCACCGGTTCGAGCGTCGATGCCGTCGAAGACCGCGCCCGCGGCCCTCGCCTTCACCGACGACAAGGTGAGCGGCTCGACCGGATGCAACGACTTCAGTGGCACGTACACCAGCGATGAAGAGGCGCTGACGATCACGCTCGGCCCGATGACCCAGAAGGCGTGCGGAGACCCGGCCATCACCGCGCAGGAGACCGCGGTGGTCGCACAGCTCGCGAACGTGGCCTCGTACACGTCAGACGACACGGGCCTCACGCTCAAGGACTCGAGCGGCGCCACGGTGCTCGTCTACGGACCTGGGCTGAGCGGCGTGGAAGGCGCGTGGACGGCCACGGGCGTGAACAACGGCAAGGGCGCCGTGCAGATCGACCACCCTGACCGAGCAGATCACCGCGGTCTTCGGACCGAACGGTGGGCTCGCAGGGTCGGGCGGCTGCAACGACTACAACGCGACCTACACGGTGTCGGGTGACGCGCTCACGCTCGGCCCGGTCGCAGCGACGAAGAAGGCGTGCGCCGACGACGTGATGACCGAGGAGAACGCGTACTTCGCCGCCCTCGGGAACGTGGCGACGTTCGACATCAAGGGCACGACGCTCACCCTTCGTGACAGCGGCGGGGCGACCCAGGTCACCTATACAAGAGGTCGCTGACTCCGTACACTCTCCGTGAAATGCGCCCGCGGCGGCGGGGGGTGAGGTTAGGAGCGGGGACCATGAGCCAGGCACGCAGGTTGTTCGTCGCGCTCGTCGTGGTGGCGGTGGTGGTGCTCAGTGCGAGCGCCGCGGACGCCGCCGGGGTCTCACCGGGGCCCGACCCGGTGGGTCGACCCGACCAGCCGGTGGCGGGTCAGTACATCGTCACGCTTCGAGACTCCTCGAGCTCGATCCCGGGCGCCGCTGATCTTCTCGCGCGCCAGCACGGCGGCCTCGTGCTGCGCACGTTCCAGTCCGCGATCCAAGGCTTCACCGTGAGCATGAGCGACGCGCAGGCCCAGGCGCTCGCGCGCGACCCGCGTGTCGCCGCGGTCGAGCAAGACGGGTACGTCCACGCGCTCGACACCCAGACCTCGCCGCCGTCGTGGGGTCTCGACCGCATCGACCAGCGCGACCTCCCGCTCGACAGCGCGTACACGTACGACGCGGACGGCTCGGGCGTGCACGCCTACATCATCGACACCGGCATCCGCACCAGTCACACCGACTTCGGGGGACGCGCCTCGGTCGGCGTCGACGAGATCGGTGACGGGCAGAACGGGCAGGACTGCGCCGGCCACGGCACGCACGTCGCCGGCACGGTCGGCGGCACGACCTACGGCGTCGCGAAGAACGTGCAGCTCGTCGCGGTCCGCGTGCTGGACTGCAGCGGATCCGGCACGTACTCACAGGTGATCGCCGGAATCGACTGGGTGACGGCAAACGCCATCAAGCCCGCGGTCGCGAACATGAGCCTCGGAGGCAGCAAGTCCACCGCTCTGAACAACGCGGTCGCGAACTCGATCAGCTCCGGCGTCACGTACTCGGTCGCCGCCGGCAACAGCAACGCGAACGCGTGCAACTACTCGCCGGCTTCGACCTCCGACAGCGATCACGGTCGGGGCCATCGACGAGCGCCGACGCCCGGGCGTCGTTCTCGAACTTACGGCTCGTGCGTCGACATCTTCGCTCCGGGCGACACGATCGTGTCTGACTACAACTCGAGCGACACCGCGACAGCCACGATGAGCGGCACGTCGATGGCGACCCCCCACGTGACCGGCACGGCTGCGCTTACCTGTCCGCGAACCCGAGCGCGAGCCCGGCGACCGTCGCGAGCGCGCTGACCGTCGAACGCCACGCCTGAACCACATCACGAGCGCAGGCAGCGGCTCACCGAACCGCCTGCTGTACGAGGACGTTCATCGGTCCGGCCGGTCCGCCGCCGGCGCCCACCGCGCCCGGAGCGCCCACGCTCACCGCTACCGCGGGCAACGGCCAGGTGTCGTTGTCGCTGGTCCGTCGCCGAGCAACGGCGGCGCGGCGATCACCGGCTACACGATCTACCAGGGGACCGCGAGCAACGGCGGCGAGCCGCTCATCAGTCGCCCGGTCGGCACCGTCACGACCTACACCGACACCGCGGTGACGAACGGGACGACGTACTGCGTACCAGGTGACCGCCACGAACTCGGTCAACGAAGGCGCGAAGTCCGCCGAGGTGTCCGCCACGCCGAGCGTGGCAACGCCGCCCGGCGCGCCGACGCTCACCGCCTCGCACACCGTTCTTCTTCTTCAGCGGCGTGAACCTCTCGTGGACGACACCTTCCGCGGGGTCGAGCCCGATCACCGGGTATCAGCTGTGGCGGTCGACCACGTCGGGAGCAGGAGGTGCTCGTACGCGACGATCGGCGTCACGAACAGCGGACGCGACACGGGGACGACACGAGGCACGCGGTACTACTACAAGCTCACGCGCCGTGAGTGCGGCCGGCGTCGGGCCGCTGTCGAATGAAGCGAGCGCGGTCGCGAACTGATCCACCTTCGGCGGGGTGGCCGCCGCGAAACTGCCTCATGGCTTCATGGCGCGACCACGCGTCACCACAGGCGCAGTCCGACCTCGACGGGTTGATGGATCAGGCGTTTCCGTTCGCCAAGCAGATGCTCGCGAGGCACGGCGAGTTCTTCCCCTACGCGGTAGGTGTGAGCCAGCTCGGTGAGGTGCGGATGTTCGCCGCCGAACCCGGAACGGGTGAGCAGCCGGCCTCGACCGACGTGCTGCAGGACCTCCGCGAGGGTCTGCGGTCAGAGCGAAACGCGTTGCGGGCGGTGGCGCTGACCTCAGACGTGCGAGTCGCGGACTCCGACGCGATCCGCGTCGAGCTCGAGCACAGCGAGGGCATCGCGATCTCGGTGCTCCTGCGCTACCACCACCGCAACGGAAGCGGGATCGAGTACGGCGCGCTCAGCGCCGACCCCGGCCGAGCGCAGATCTGGGCGCCGTAGCGAGCGTCAGCCGCCCGCCGTCATCACCCCGCGCTGCGTGCGGTGAGACAGCATCGACCACCGCGACAGCGACGAGAGTGCCGAGCCGATCGACGCGAACGACGCCACGGAGAGCACGGACGCGAACGAGCCCGCGCTTCCGATCGACAGGATCGAGCCGACGCTGCCGATCGACAGGATCGAGCCCTTCGATCCGATGGACAGGATCGACCGGTCGGACGCGATCGACCACAGCGAGGTGCGACAGGGTCCGTCAGCGGGATCGATGGAGGCGAGCGTAGGCCGCGAGGGTCAGACCGTGAGGGTCAGACCGTGAGCACTGCGATGTCGACCGGCTCGTCTCGACCGCGGACGTCGACTCGCTCGAGACGCGCGTGCGGGTGCTCGTCGCTCACCAGCGAGTAGAGGTCGGCCGCGAGCACGACCTCGCCCGGGGAGGCGTGGGACTGCAGTCGAGCACCGACGTTCACCGCGTCACCGAGCGCCGTGAAGTCGCGGACCGCTCCCGAGCCGACGTTGCCGACGAACGCGACCCCGGCGTTGGCGGCGACGCCCAGCGGAAGTCCGTCGACTGACTTCGCGAGGTCGAGCGCCGCGAGCGCTGCCTTCCGCCGGTAGTCCGAGCCGGCGAGCCCGCAGATGAAGAGGCCCATGACCTCGTCACCGATGAGCTTGTCGACGAGTCCGTCGTGCGCGATGAGGACGTCGGTCGCGGTCGCGTAGAACTCGTTGAGCCTGGCCGCGAACTCGGTGGCGGTCGAACGTTCGCCGAGGGCTGTTGACGACCGCACGTCGGCGAAGACGACGCCGATGTCGATCTCGATGCCACCGTTCGGCAGGTGATCGAAGCAGTACTGACAGAGGTTCGGGTTCTTGCGAGAGGGCTTGCGGCCGATCATCGCGAACATTCGGCCACCGATGCCGGCGAACGGGTTCTGGCAGAGCTTGCAGCGCGGGTCGCGCGGAAAGCGCCGGAACACCCGCTGCGCCTTCTTCAAGGGCTCGTAGCCGTCGATGAGGAGGGCGTGCCAGTCCATCTCCTTCGGCATGCTCAGCGACCCCGACCGATCACGCCGCGAGACTACGGCCGATGACCGCTGCGACGGTTCTGCCGACGGACGACTGCGCCGATCGTGGGACCGCTTCACGCAAGCGACGTCGTGGACTCGCCCGACGTCGACAGAGGTCGGTGTCGTCCTGAAGGCCGGCCTGGCCGCCGGGTTGGCATGGGCGCTCGCCGACCTCGTGACCGACATCGCGAACCCCGTGCTCGCTCCCCTCACCGCGCTGGTGAGCGTGCAGGTGTCGGTTCGTGCCTCGGTCTCCCGCGCCGTCCTGCGGAGCCTGGCCGTCGTGCTCGGTGTGCTGCTCGCCCTGGCGATCGGTGACACGATCCGTCTCAACGGCTGGACGGTCGGCCTGCTCGTCGTCGGGTCGCTCGCCGCCGCCGAGCTCCTGTTGCGCATGCCGACCTGGGCCGCGACCCAGATGCCCGTGAGCGTCCTGGTGGTGCTCGGGGCGGTGTCTGCGTCGCAACGCACCAACGGTTGGTGGCGCGCGGTCGACACGCTGATCGGGGCCGCTGTCGGGATCGCGGTGTCGCTCGCCTTCCCCGCGTCACGGTTGGTCGACGCCCGCCAGACACTCGAGCGGCTCACCGATGGCATCGGCGACACACTCGACGAGATGGGCCGAGGGCTGCAGGAGCAGTGGACGGAAGCGCAGACGACGGAGTGGCGACGCGACGCGCACGTGAACCGACACCGCCTGCTGCCCCAAGCAGCAGAGGCCGTGGGCGACAGTCACGACGCCGCCCGGTGGAACCACCGGGATCGACGACACCGAGCCGAGCTCGCGCAGCTCGAGACGCTCCTTCCTCGCGCGGAGCGCGCCGCGATCGGCGTCGTCGGCGATCGCCCGCACACTCGACGAGTTCGCGCAGCGAGTCACCCGACGCGCACCCGCCGATGCGCAGGATGAGCGCGCTGCTCCTCGCACTGAGCGGAGCCGTGCGGGCGGTCATGCATGCGGGCATCGACGAGCAATACCAGGGCGACGTCTCCACCGCGATCGGGAACGTGAACGAGAAGCGCGAGGCGTGCTCGCTCGGGCGCGATTCGCCGAGCACAGCTCGCGCTCGAGCACGAGGGAAGCCGCGACCGAGCCGGCGACGAGTGGCTCGGATACGCGGCCGTGCTCGTGCACGTCGACCGGATCATGCGAGATCTGACGGGGCCGCTCCCGACCTGAACGCTTCCGCCGCTCCGCGATCACCAGTACGTGCCGACAGGGCGCACCTCCACCGCGCCGCCGTGCCGCGCCGCGGGGACCCGCGACGCAAGATCGATCGCGGCCTGGATGTCATCGGCCTCGAAGACGGCATAGCCACCGACCGCGCCGTCTGCGCCGAGGAGCGGGCCGCGCTCGCGACAGCTCGACCGTCTTCGACGCGCACCGTCTTGGCATCTTCGGGGAGCCCGAGTGGCAGGCCCGCGCTCAGACCGGGCGTGTCGTTGAGCGCGGCGTAGTCCGCGTAGATCGCGCGTTGCTCGTCCTTCGGGAGCGCCGACCACGCGTCGGTGTTCGGCAAGGGAGTCGTGCCCTGGTAGATCAACAAGACGAACTGCATCTGCTTCTCCTTCGCTTGAGTCATCTGCATGACACGGCGGAAGGCGAAGATGTGACGGGGGGCGATCGTATCGAGCGTTCGGCTATTCCCCTCGCGCGCACGTCCCGACGCTGAACGTCGAGACGTTCGCCAGCAGGCTGCACAACAGGCAGGCGGCCGCCGCCTACTACTCCGACAGCGGTGACTATGAGACGCACGTGCGCGCGAACCCGCACAACGAGTCCGTCTTCTTCACGCCGCTCGAAGACGGACCCTGGATCGACATCGAGCACGTCGCCGCGGAGGCCACGGAGGTCACGTTCCGAGGTGAGCGGACGAGGCTCCCTGCATTGTCCGATTACGAAGCGCTCGGGATCGCGCGTGAGGACCCACGCCGCGTCGCGATCTTCGAGCTGTGCCGAGCCCTCGCCACGACGAGACGCCGCGACGTGCTCGGAACGAACGAGGAGCGGCGGACGAACGTGCCCCCAGAGCTCCCGGAGCTCCTCGTGCTCGACGACTGGCATCACCCTGACCTCGTCGTCGGCGAGCTGCCGAGCGACACCGAAACGTTCCGAGCGCTCGCGGCAGTCGCGGCGCACGGTGACCCCGCCAGATATGTGACGAGCGAGACCGGTAACACGCACTGGACGAACTGGCCTGACGGCGGGCGTCTCTGAGCGAAACTGAGCGTTCGCTGTCTTACCGGCTTCTCACGCGGAGTTGCGGACGGGTTTACAGGGGTTCGAGATCGTGGGCTCCGTGCAAGTCGCACACGTCCACGACACTCACAACCCCATGACAAGGAGATCCCCCCGATGAACCCCCTCCGCAAGCTTGCGTTCGGTGGCGCGATGGCCGGCACCGCGCTCCTCGGCGGTGCCCTCGGCGCCAGCCTCATTGGCACTGCGAACGCGCAGACCACTTCCGACTCCACCTCGACGACGACGGCATCCTCGAGCGGGAGCTCGAGCGCAACGTCGAGCACCGCGACCCCGCCGCCCGACGCGCACGGCGCTCCCGACTGGAGCAAGGGCGGCCACCAGGCCAACGGCATCACCGAGACGGTGCTCACCGGCGACGACCTGACGAAGGCCACCGCTGCCGCTGAAGCCGCAGTGCCCGGCGCCACCGCCGAGCGCGCCGAGACCGACGCCGAAGGTGCCTCGTACGAGGTGCACATGACGAAGGCCGACGGCTCGGTCGTCACCGTGAAGCTGGACGCCAGCTTCAACGTCACATCGACGATCGACGGCATGGGCTGACCCGCCCCGCTCGCTCACAGCCGGCCCCAGCCCAGCGCGCTCGCTCCCGCTGGGCCGCGGCCTGCAGGCGCTCGGTGTCAGGGCTCGTTCGTGTCCGACTGCCAGCGCCGATACAAGCCGACGAGCTCGTCGAGCGCCTCGTCGCTGAGCGCATCAGGAGGCACGTCACCGAGCGCATCGACCGTCACTCGCAGCTGGGCGAGGTACTCGGAGCAATGGGGACACTCGGCGAGATGCCGTTCGAGCCGATCGCGATCTGCAGGCTCGAGCCGACCATCGAGGTAGTCGGTCATCAGCGCGACGGCGTCACGACAGACCAGTGCTCGGCGGCGCCACCAACGGAGCCTCATGACCGGCTCATCTCCTCAGCGAGCAGCTGCCGTAGCCGTGCTCGGCCCCGGTGGAGCAGCACCCGTCGGTTGCCCTCTGTGAGCCCGAGCATCGAGGCGACCTCCGCGGGCGGAACTTCCTCGACGTCGGTCAGGACGACGACCTGCCGTTGCGCTTCGGGCAGCATCGCCAGAAGGTCGTGCACGCGCGTCGAGAGCTGCGCAGCGACGAGACGATCCACCGCTCGATCGGCCCACGGCTCGGGAGGCTGCGCCCACGCCCCGTTCGCGTCGAAGCGCTCCTCGCCGATGGTGCTGTCAGGGCGACCCGCTCGGTCTTCGCGACGAGCTGCCGACCGGGCCCGGTTCAACAGGATGCTGAAGAGCCAGGACTTGAACGACGAGCGACCCTCGAAGCGGTCGATGCCCCTGAAGACCGCGAGCCACGTGTCCTGAGTGACTTCCTGCGCCACCGACCCACGACCGACCGTCGCTTCAGCGACGCGGAGCAACCGCGGCTGGTAGCGGCGCACGAGCTCGACGAACGCGGACTCGTCGCCGGACCGAAGCCGGTCGACAAGCACCTCGTCGTCGTCCACGAGCGACGAGGCTACGGCGAGCGTCGAGCGGCGCGGGTGAAGGTCGGTGCACATGACGGTGACGCACGGGAGTCCCTCCCGTCGCCGCCCGCGTTACAACCGGACCGATGCGCGATAGACCGAGCCGATGCAGATCGGCGTGGTGTTCCCTCAGACCGAGATCGGCGCGGACGTGGGCGCGGTGCGCGCGTACGGCACCGGGGTCGAAGCGCTCGGATACGCACACCTCCTCGCGTACGACCACGTGCTCGGCGCCGACCCCGCGGTGCACGACGGTTGGGCCGGCCCCTACGACGTCGACACGACGTTCCACGAGCCGTTCGTGCTGTTCGGCTTCCTCGCCGGCATCACGAAGCTCGAGCTGGTCACCGGCGTGATCATCCTCCCGCAACGGCAGACCGCGCTCGTGGCCAAGCAGGCGGCTGAGGTCGACATCTTGTGTGAAGGCCGCTTCCGGCTCGGCATCGGCGTCGGCTGGAACCCGGTGGAGTACGACGCGCTCGGCAGGAGCTTCGGCGATCGAGGTGTGCGCAGCGCCGAGCAGATCGAGCTCCTCCGACGGCTGTTCACCGAGCGCTCGGTGACGTTCGAGGGTCGGTCCGAGCACGTGAGCGGAGCGGGGATCGCTCCCCTTCCGGTGCAGCGCCCCATCCCGATCTGGTTCGGCGCGTCGACGCCGCCTGCATTCCGTCGTGCCGGCCGACTCGGCGACGGATGGTTCCCGATGGTGCCGCCCGGCCCACGCCTCGAGGAGGCGAAGGCGATCGTCGACGAGGGAGCACGCGAAGCGGGACGCGACCCCTCGTCGATCGGGATGGAGGGCAGGGTGAGCTGGACACCCGAGGGCGGTCTCGACATGGTGCTCGATCACGTCGAGCGATGGCGGAGCACAGGTGCCACGTCACCTCGAGGTCAACACGATGCGCGCCGGCTTCGCGTCGGTCGACGATCACCTCGCCGCGCTCGCGAAGGTCGCAGACGCCCTTGAGCTCGCGCGCCAGGGCTGATCACCTCAAGTGTTCACGCTGGAGCGCGTCATAGTGCCCCGAGCGTGAACACTCCTCAGCCGATGATGCGCGCGAGCAGCTCCTCACGCACGACCGGCCCGCTGCCATCATCGGTGAGGAAGTGGCCGGCGCCTTCGATCTCGACGAACCGATACGGGCCGCGCACGTGCTCTGCCGTCAGCTCCGCGGCTCGCCGACCGACGGTCTGGTCGGCGGTGCCCCAGAGGTAGAGGACAGGCACGACGACATCCGCGGTGTCGACTGCACGAAGGCCACCGTCGGCCGCCGCGGCTCGGTACCAGTTCATGGCGGCGTCGAGGGCGTCACGCTCGGCGAAGGTCGCCATGTACGCGTCGATCGTCGGCGCCGGTACGCCCGCATGGGCGAGCATCGCCCGAAGCGCCGCGCAGTCGTCGGCCCACCATCGGTCGGTCAGCTCGGGCGTCATCGCGCGGTGATGCCGCGAGCGCTCGGACTGCTCGGGGTCGAGCTCGAACGAGCGCGGCGAACGCTGCTGGATGCGGCCGTGACAAGACGGTGAGCGTCTTCACGCGGTCGGGATGGACGGCCGCCGTCAGCCAGGCGACCTGGCCGCCCCAGTCGTGGCCCACCAGGTGGAAGGTCTCGGCGCCCAGAGCGCCGGCGAGATCGAGGACGTCGGCAACGAGCCGGGGCGCTGCATAGGAAGCGACGTCGCTCGGGCGCACACCAGGCGTGTAGCCACGCTGGTCGGGAGCGACGGCGTGGAGCCCGGCCGACGCGAGAGGCGCGAGCACGTCCCGCCACGTGAACCGTGACTGCGGGAAGCCGTGCAACAAGAGCACCAACGGGGCGTCAGCTTCCCCGGCCACATCGGCGACGAACGTGCCTTCGGGTGTCGAGATCGCGGCCGACTCTGCTGTCACCCTCGAAGCGTAGGGTTCGCCGGTGACCACCGATCTCTCCGAGCAGCTGGTCGACGCGCTCAACAGTGCGTACGGGGTGCACCCCGGACATCGGGCCGCCCATGCGAAAGGCGTGCTGTGCGCGGCGACGTTCACCGCCTCACCATCGGCCGCGGCGATCTCGCGCGCGGCGCACTTCGATGGTCATCCTGTGCGGGCGCACGTGCGCTTCTCGAATGGTGCCGGCGACCCGACGGTTCCCGATGCGACGCGAGACGCGCGCGGGATCGCGGTGAAGCTCTACCTGCCCGACGGCACGACGACCGACGTGATCGGCATCACGCTGCCCGTGTTCTTCACGCGCACACCTGAGGACCTGATGGAGTTCAACATCGCGCGCCGGCCCGATCCCGAGACGGGCGCGCTCGACCTGGCGAAGGTCGGCGCGTTCCTCGAACAGCATCCCGAGACGGTTCCGGCGGTGACTGCGGCGATGACCCTGCCGATCCCTGCCAGCTATGCGCTTCTGTCCTACAACGCGCTCCACACGTTCAAGTTCCTTGCCGCCGACGGAACCGTGACACCCGCGCGCTACCACTTCGTTCCCTCCGAGGGAGAAGCGTCGATCACCGACGAGGAGTCCGCGGCCCTTGGCCCGAGCTACCTCCGCGACGAGCTCGAGTCGCGACTGAAGAACGGACCCGCGGTCTTTCATCTCGAGCTCGAGCTCGCGGGAGACTCCGATCCGCTCGACGATCCCACGGCGCTGTGGCCAGATCGCGACCGTGTGCGCATCGGCGACCTGTCGATCACCGAGCTCGCGTTCGACCGCGAGCACGATGGCGATGTCCTCGTGTTCGACCCGACCCGCGTCACCGATGGCATCGAGCTCAGCGACGACCCGATCCTCCACGCGCGGTCGGGGGCCTACCGCGCGAGCGTCGCCCGTCGCACCAAGGCCTGAGCAGACGATCCCCGGCGCACCGCCTCGATGATGGGCAATGTACGATCCGCGTCCCGTCGACGACGAAGGGCAGATCTGGCATGGCCGACCTCGACGAAACCGGCGCGATCGACTGGCTGTTGATCGAGGCGCCCGACAAGACGATCAATGGCGAGCTCGTGCCGCCCCTGCTCGACCTCGTCAATCGCAGGCTGATCCGCATCCTCGACGTCCTGATCCTGCTCAAGCGCACCGACGACGACTTCGACATGCTGACGACTGCCGACCTCGACGAAGCACAAGTCGGTGAGCTCGGCGAGCTCGCCGGTGCGTCGTCGGGGCTGCTCTCTCACGACGACGCCAAGACCGCAGTGTCGACGATGCAACCCGACAACCTCGGGATGCTGATCGTCTACGAGAACCTCTGGTCGCTCCCCTTCGCCGTCGCGGTGCGCAGGGCGGGTGGACAGCTCGTGGCCCAGGGCCACATCCCGATCCCGGCGGTGGTCGCCGCGCTCGACGCCCTCGAGGCCTGACGAAAGGAACCCCTTGCGATGGGATTGATCGGTGGGATGGCTCGCACCGCCGTCGTTGCGGGCACCGCAACCGCAGTGAGCAACCGTGTGTCGCGGCGTCAGGCGAATCGATGGTCGCAGAAGGATCAGGCTGCGGCGTACAACGAGCAGTACGCGCAGCCCCAATACGCGCAACCGCAGTACGCGCCGCAACCCCAGTACGCCGCGCCCGTGCAGTACGCCGCGCCGGTGCAGTACGCCGCGCCGCAACCGGTTGCCCCTGCTGCCCCGGCTGCCCCGGACATGACCGAGCAGCTCCGTCAGCTCGCGCAGCTGAAGGCGCAGGGCATCCTCAGCGACGAGGAGTTCACGGCGGCGAAGGCCAAGCTCCTCAGCTCCTGAGCAGGCGCTCGATCCGCTCGACGGCGGCGTCGGTGACGACCGTGACCTGATCGAGGAGCGCAGCGGCGCCGGCCATGTCGCCCCCTTGGGCGAGCCTGAACGCTTGGACGAGCAGATCGCGGCGCAGCTTGTTCAACCGATCGAGCTCGGGATCGGGTGCATCCTGGAACAGCGGCTCGAGCCGCCGGATCTCGTCGATCGCGGCCGCGAAGGCCTCGGGCGGAGACTCGTCCGAGAGCTCGTCGGTGACCACCGCGAGACGTTCGTTGAGCGCGGCGCGGGCGCGCCACCACTCGATCAGCTGCAGCTGCCGAAGCTTCCGCTCTCGTGTTCGTCGAAGCACACCATCACCCTTCGACCTGTACCGATCCGCCGTGACACCGGCATTCGAAGCGAACGCGACGTGAACGTCACATGACGTGACAGATGGCTCTCAATCGACGCTCGGTCACTCGGCCGCGCGGCGGCCTAGGCTTTCGCGTTCCCAGGAGGTCGGTGTCTTGTTCTCGCGTCTCGGACCGTGGTGTCACGACCATCGAAGGCTTGTGCTGGGCGTCTGGATCGGGCTTCTGGTCCTGATCGGAGCAACCGCCGGCGCCGTCGGCTCAGCGAGCCGCGACGAGTTCAGCCTTCCGAACGTCGAGTCGCGGCACGGCTTCGACATCCTCAATGACGAGTTCGGCGGCCAAGGCGCCGGCCAGATCGGCACGATCGTGTTCCGGGCCGAGCAAGGGGTCAACGACCCTGAGGTCAAGCAGCAGATGGAGGCGTACTTCGCCGAGGTCGCTGCGATCCCCGACGTCGTGCGCGTCGAGAGCCCCTACGTGCAGGGTGCACGGCCGCAGGTCGCGTTGCAGGGCCCCGAAGCCGGGAAGATCGCGTTCGCGAACGTCGAGCTGCCCGACAACATCTCGTTCACCCGCGCCAACGAGATCGGCAAGGAGATCCAGCGGCTCGCGCCGCAGATCGACGGTGTGCAGATCGAGCTCGGCGGTCAGGTGTTCGCCTCGTTCGAGCCGCCGTCGTCCGAAGTGCTCGGTCTCGCGTTCGCGATCATCATCCTGATCCTCGCCTTCGGGTCGGTGCTCGCGATGGGGTTGCCGGTCGGCAACGCGTTGTTCGGCATCGGCATCGGCGTGTCGATCATCACTCTGCTGACGAACGTCCTCCCCGTCCCGGACTTCACGACGTTCCTCGGGATCATGATCGGCCTCGGCGTCGGCATCGACTACGCGCTCCTCATCGTCACTCGCTACCGCGAGCAGATGCACGCAGGGCACGACCCTCGCGAGTCGATCGGCATCGCCATCGACACGGCCGGACGTTCGGTGCTCTTCGCGGGCACGACGGTCGTCATCTCGTTGATGGGCCTGCTGCTCATGGGCGTGAAGTTCGTGCAAGGCCTCTCCGTCGGCGCCGCTGCGGTGGTCGCGGTCACCGTCCTGGCGTCGCTCACGTTGCTCCCGGCCTTGCTCGGGTTCGCCGGCGAGCGGATCGAGCGCACACGTTGGCGGGGCCTCGTCGCCGCGATGCTGATCGCGCTCGGCCTCGTGGGCGTCGGCCTCCACGTGCCCGCGCTGTCGGTGGCGTTCTTCGTCGCGATCGTCGTCCTCATCGCCGGGTTCTTCGTGAGCGTGCTGAAGCGCGAGGTCCCCCGCCGTCCGACGAAGCCACGCCGCCAGACCACGGCGTACCGGTGGAGCCGCGTCATCCAGCGACATCCGTGGGCCGCGGCGATCTCGAGCGCCCTCGTGCTGATCCTGCTCGCCATCCCGGTGCTGAGCCTGCGCTTGGGCTTCTCGGACGAGAGCAACTTCGCGAGCGACACCACGACCCGCAAGGCGTACGACCTGCTCGTCGAGGGCTTCGGCCCAGGCTTCAACGGGCCGCTGCTGCTCGTCGCCGAGGTGCCCGAGGGCGCGGACGTCGAACAGCTGTCGACCTCGGTCACCGAGGCGGTGAGCGCAGACCCGGGCGTTGCGTTCGTCTCGCCGGGCCAGCCGAACGACCCCAACAACCCGACGGCGATGGTCTGGAACGTGGTGCCCACGACGGGCCCACAGGACGAGTCGACGACGGAGCTCGTCCACCGGCTCCGCAGCGACGTGCTGCCGTCGATCGAGGAGCAGACCGGAGTCGATGTCCTGGTGACCGGCAGCGTGGCCGTGAACGTCGACTTCTCGACCTACCTCGCCGACCGCATGCCGTACTTCTTCGGCGCGGTGCTCATCCTGTCGTTCCTGCTGCTTGATGGTCGTGTTCCGCTCGTTGCTCGTGCCGCTGAAGGCCGTCATCATGAACCTGCTCTCGATCGGCGCGGCGTACGGCGTGCTCGTGATGCTGTTCCAGTGGGGCTGGTTGAGCGACCTCACCAACATCCAGCCCGGCCCGATCGAGCCCTGGGCGCCGATGATCCTCTTCGCCATCGTGTTCGGTCTCTCGATGGACTACGAGGTGTTCCTCCTGTCACGCATCCGTGAGGAGTGGCACCACACCGGCGACAGCCGAAGGTCGGTCGCCGACGGACTCGCGGCGACAGCCAAGGTGATCACCGCTGCCGCGGCGATCATGGTCGTCGTGTTCGGCAGCTTCCTGTTCGAGAACGACCGGTCACTGAAGCTCATGGGCGTCGGCTTGGCGACGGCGATCTTCCTCGACGCGACCATCGTCCGCATGGTGCTCGTGCCCGCCACGATGGAGCTGCTCGGCGACAAGAACTGGTGGCTGCCGCGGTGGCTCGATCGCATCCTCCCGAACATCGACGTCGAGGGCCACGCCGAGCACCTGTCCGACGACGAAGAACCCGAACGCGAGCCGGTCGGCGCCGGCGTCAGCTGAGCTGACTTGCTGAAGCGTCGAGACGCGCGGCGCATCGCGATCCGCGCGCAGCTGCTCGATGCCAACCGGCCGGGCGACTTCGCCACGCTCGTCGATCAGCTGACCCTGCTGCAGCTCGATCCGACAGCCGCGGTCGCTCCGAGCGCCGACCTCGTCGCGTGGAGCCGGCTCGGCGAGACCTACGACCCGGGGCTGCTCCAGGCGGCGCTGGAGGTCGACCACACCGTGTTCGAGCACCGCGGTCAGGAGTCGCCCAAGGAACCCGCGGTCGCGATGGTCCGACCGATGGCGCGCCTCGGGCTGTACCTCGCGGACATGCGGGCGTGGCCGACCGAAGGTGGCCGCGTGCACCAGTGGCTCGAGGCGAACGACGCGTTTCGCCGTCAGGTCCTCGACACGCTGCGAGCGTCAGGGCCGCTGCCCTCCCGTGACATCCCTGACACCTGCGCCGTGCCATGGGCCTCGAGCGGGTGGACCAACGACCGCAACGTCACTCAGATGCTCGAGTTCCTCGCGTGGCGTGGCGAGGTCGCGGTCGCCGGACGACAAGGACGCCAACGGCTGTGGGACGTGTCCGAGCACATCTATCCCGGCAAGCTGAAGGTCGTGCCTGCCGCAAAGGCAAAGACGATGCGCGACGAGCGCCGGCTCCGCGCGCTCGGCGTCGCGCGGCCCGAGTACGTCGGTGACGCCGGCGTTCCCGTCGAGATCGAGGGAACGACGGGCGAGTGGCGCGTCGACCCCGATGCCTCCGCGGCGGGTTTCAAGGGTCGCACCGCGATCCTCTCGCCGTTCGATCGGCTGATCCACGACCGCACCCGCGCGTTGCAGCTGTTCGGCTTCGACTACACGCTCGAGATGTACAAGCCGCAAGGCCAGCGGCGTTGGGGCTACTACGCGCTTCCCGTGCTCCACGGCGACGCGCTCGTGGGCAAGGTCGACGCGATCGCAGACCGCAAGGCGTCGACGCTGCGGAGTCAATGCCATCCACGAGGACGTGGCGTTCACACTCCGGCATGACGAAAGCGGTGAACGGCCGAGCTCGAGTCACTGCGTCGATGGCTCGGGCTCGAGCAGTCTCGCGTGACCTCACGCTGCGCGCCTCCGTGGTGGCCCGGTGGTCATCACCTCCCCGTTTGGCAGGGTCACGGTGAGCACCCGGTCGGGCGTGAGCTCGACGACCCACCCTTCGTGGTGGATGGCGGTGTGGTGCCTGATGCAGACCGGGAGGAGGTTGTCGAGGTCGGTGCGACCGCCGCGCCGCCACCAGCGGACGTGGTGGATCTTGCCGTGGTCGAACCGGACAGGGCAGTCGGGGATCGCACAGGTCGGATAGAGCGCACGCAGCGCCCTTCGTTGTGCCGCGTTCGCAAGCCGTGTCGTGCGACCCAGGTCGAGCCGTCCCGGTGCGTGCACGATCGCCCCGTCACGCACGACGACCGTGTCGACATCGGCCCGCGCCACCAGGTCGGTGAGCACCTTCACGGGCAGCTCGACCGGAATGCCCCAATCGACGGTCGGCCCGGTGCCACGGCTGTCTCGGGTGTCGACGACCACGATCACCTCGGGTCGGCCAGCTCGCCCGCCGCCGCGCTCGCACAGGTCGAGCAGGGCGAGTGCCTGCAAGTACGCGTGTCTTCTCGACCGGATCTGACGGGCATCCGTCGGGCGTCTTGCTCCGCGAACAGCTCGCTCATTCGAGCCTTGAGGCGGTTGAGGAAGCCGAGACCGCGCAGCGGGTCGAGCTTGCCCCAGAGCTCGATCATCCCCGACGCCGGGTCGATCCTGTGGTTGAACCGGATCGCTCGTTGCTGTCGCCGCGAGCCGAGATTCGCCCTCGTCATCGGCAAGCCGCTCGGCTTCGAGCGCGCACCATCCGGCCGAACTCGCCGGGCGACGTAGTGGCCGCGGCGCCAGCGAGGGAATCGATCCGCTTCGCGAGCTCGTGCCGCTGCGACTGCTCGGCGTTCCGCAGCGCTGCTCCCGCCACATCGACGTGGGCGCCCGACACGTCGCCCTTCTCGAGGGCGTTCGCAAGCGACGGCGTCTCGGCCACGGTCTCGCTGCGCTGCAACGCCTTCTTCGCCGCCCGCTGCGAGCTCCGCGCCGCCTTGGCCATCGACTTCTCGGGAATCGGGCTGTGTCGGCGCATGTAGCCAGCCAGAGCGACCTCTCGCCCGTCGCACCAGCGCCGGATCGCCGCGAGGTCCGCGACCGCCTGCTCGACCACGCCCCGATCGCTCGACTCGTCGACCGACGCGACCGACCGAACCAGCCCGACGACTTCGTGGACCCGCACATCCACCTCCCCGCGCGCCTATGACAACGACACAACAAGGGAAGTGAGAGAAGTGTACGAGGGGGGTGTGACATTCCCCGGAGGCCCACGGCGACGAAACCCACACAACTCTCGCGCCGTCGGCAGCGAATCGATATCGAATCGCTGCCGACGCGATCTGCTCACGCGGGCACAGAGGCCTTGAAGAACCCGCGGAGCGCGTCACCCATCTCCGCCCTCACGGGCGCGCTGGAGAGGGTGACACCGACCATCGTCAGCGACGTGTGCGTGTGGCCGCGAGCGAAGACGTGCTGCGTCGCGACGCCGGCCTGGCCGAGCGCGTCCGCGTAGGCCTCGCCCTCGGAACGCAGCGGGTCGAACTCACTCGTGACGATCACCGTGGGCGGAAGCCCTGAGAGATCCGAGGCTCGCAACGGCGCCACCGACGGATCGGTGCGATCGGCACCGTCCATGTAGTGATCGAAGAACCACTCCATGAGTGCCTTCGTGAGGATGTAGCCCTCTGCACACTCCTGGTACGACGGGGTCGTCATGTCGCTGTCGGTGACCGGGTTGATCAGCAGCTGGCCGACGATCTCGGGACCGCCCGCGTCGCGGGCCATGCGCGCGGCGACGGTGGCGACGTTGCCCCCTGCGCTCCAACCGGCGACCGCGAGCTGACCAGGGATGCCGCCGAGGTCCGACGGCGTGATCGGCGATCCAGCCGACAGCCGCGAACGCGTCTTCGGCAGCGGCAGGGAACTTGTGCTCGGGCGCGTGCCGGTAGTCGACCGAGATCACGATCGCGCCGGACCGGTCGCAGAGGTCGCGGCAGAACGGGTCATCCGAATCGTGACTGCCCAACACCCAGCCTCCGCCGTGGAAGTACGCGACGATCGGATGCGGCCCCGACGACACCGGTCGGTAGAGCCGGTACCGCAGGTCACCGCCCGCGCCAGGCAAGACACCGTCGATGACCTCGCCGACGTCGGGGCCGGGCGGGCGCATCGCTGACGACGCCTCCATGAACGCACGAGCGTCAGTCGGGCGACATGGTCTCGAGCGGTGGCAGCTCGAGCGACGCCATCATCTCGAGCACCATCGCCACGTCGGGCTGCAGCCGGCGGACGACGCCGTCGTTGCACTGCGAACCAGCGCGGCCCGGACAGCTGGAAGCCGAGGTAGTCGTTCGACACGACCTCGTCGCAGATCACGCGATAGGGGCCAACGCCACCGATGTACGGCAGGAACACCCGAGGCTTGCCCGGCACGTTGGAACCCATGTACCAAGAGTTCGCACTTGGGTAGAGCGTGATGTCGGCGCAGTCGTTGACGTGCTGCACCCAGCCGGCTTCGGCCTGGGGCGTGGGCTCGATCGTGTCGAAGCCGCGCGCGGTGAGATCGGCGACGGTGTCCGCGATCCAATCGCCGTGCTGCTCGATCGACACCGACATGTTCGAGAGCACCGACGGGCTTCCGGGGCCCGTGACGGCGAAGAAGTTCGGGAACCCGACGGTCATCAGGCCGAGGTACGTGGTCGGGCCGTGCACCCACTTCTGCTTCAGCGTGAGGCCGTCGCGACCGGTGATGTCGACCGAGACCAGCGCGCCGGTCATCGCATCGAAGCCGGTCGCGTAGACGATGGCGTCGAACTCGAACGTCTCACTCGCGGTGTCGATCCCGGTCTCGGTGATCGTCGCGAACGGATCCTTCCGGAGGTCGACGAGCCGGACGTGCGGCAGGTTGTAGGTCTCGAAGTAGCCCGTGTCGAGGCACGGCCGCTTGGTGCCGAACGGGTAGTCCTTGGGGCACAGCGACTCCGCCGTCGTCGGGTCGTGTCACGATCGACGCGGATCTTCTCGCGGATCATCTCGGCGACGATGTCGTTCGCCTCTGGGTTGACCGCCTGGTCGGCGAAGATGCCGAGGATGCTGAACAGCTCGCCCGCCGCGTATGCCTCTTCGAAGCGCGCGCGGCGTTCCTCCTCGGAGACCATCGCCGCGGTCAGCTCGAGCGAGCTCGACGGGGATGCCGCCACGCGACAGCTTCGCCTCGTTGCGGTAGGTGGAGCGGTCGGCTTCGAGAGCCGCGAGACGGTCGGCCGGCGCGGGGCCGTTGTGCGCGGGGACAGAGAACGCAGGCGTGCGCTGGAACACCGTCAGCTGCGCGGCCTGCGCGGCGATGAGCGGGATGGATTGCACGCCCGACGACCCGGTGCCGATGACCGCGACTCGCTTCCCCGTGAAGTCGACGCCTTCGTGCGGCCAACGGCTGGTGAAGTACACCTCGCCGCCGAAGCGATCGGCACCCTCGATGTCGACCTCCTTGGGCATCGACAGGCAGCCGGTCGCCATCACGTAGAAGCGACACGACAGTTCGTTGCCGCGTGTCGGTGCGCAGCCGCCAGAGCGAGGCCCCTTCGTCCCACTCAGCGGAGGCGACACGCGTCGAGAAGTCGATGTCGCGCCGCAAGTCGTACTTCTCCGCGACGAACTGGAGGTACCTGAGGATCTCGGGCTGGGTGGCGTACTTCTCGGACCACGTCCACTCGCGCTCGAGCTCGGGATCGAAGCTGTACGCATAGTCGGTGGTCGGGATGTCACACCGAGCGCCCGGATAGCGGTTCCAGTACCACGTGCCGCCGACGTCGTCGGCTGACTCGAGGACGCGAGTCGAGAACCCGAGCTCGCGGAGCCTGCGGAGCAGGTAGAGCCCTGAGAAACCGGCGCCCACGACCACCACGTCGTAGTCCGGCCGAGCCTCGTCCGAACCGTTTCGTCCAGCCACGTCTGATCCCCCTTGTACGCGGTTCACGGCGGTGTCGCCGCGATTCTCACACTGCGAGCGTCGCGTCACACTTCGACGCGACGCACCTTGCTGACAACCATGCTCTTGACCACGTTCGGGTTGCTCGCGAAGGCCTTCGCTCGCTCCGGTGACGCGGTGTAGTCCGCCTCGGCGGCGTCGAAGTCACCGTCGTGCTCGACCGCCCACACGAACTGGTCGTTCTCGTCGTCGGCGTACGCGAACACGACCCGGAACCCGAACTTCGAGCGCGGCTCGGCGATGGACGGGAACCACGCGACGAAGTCGTCCATCCGTCCGGGCTCGATCACGTAGCGGCGCAGCTGAATCGTTGTCATCTGTCCTCCTGTGTGGCCAGCCTGTCTAGGCCGGTTGCTCGACGCCGAGCCAGCCGGCGGCGTTGACTGCGAAGAAGCCGTCGACGACATCGTCGGCCGCGGGCGTGCCGGCCCACGAGCGCTCGAATCGACCGAGGGGGTCTCGCCCGCCCTCGGCGTGCGGGTAGTCGGACGAGAACAGGTACGAGGCGCGGGTCCGACTCTGTTGCGATCCGACCGATGTCCTCGAACGGATAGGGGGTGAAGCGGAGCTGCGCACACGCCTGCTCGGTCGGCGTCCGTTCGAACGTCGCCAGCCTCGGTTCGGAGCGACTCCAGATCGCCGCCGCGTGGTCGAGCCTGCGCAACATGTCGGGCACCCATCCGGCACCCATCTCGATCGCGCCGCCGCGCAGGCCGCGATGACGCTCGAGCACGCCGTCGAGCACGAGCACCGACAGGAAGCGCGACGCGGTGTGGTACACGACCATGAAGTCCTTCGAGCCGATGATCTCGGCGCCGCTGAACTGCTCCGACCGGCGGCCGTCCGTCGTCCATCCACTCGCTGCCGATCGGCAACCGACCGCTGCCGACGTGCAGCACGAACGGAACGCCGCGCTCGGCCAGCCGGGCCCAGAACGGATCGTGGTCGGGATGGCCGGGCGCTCGGCCTCCCGGCGCGCGGGCGGGGAGCCACACGAGGCCGAGGCCCATGTCGAGCGCGGCGTCGAGCTCGACGACCGACCGCTCCGGTTCGTCGAGGTCGCAGATCGCGACGCCGTGGAGCCGATCGGTCACCCTCGCAGAAGCCGGCCATCGCTCGGTTGTGCGCGCGGTACGCGCCGTATCGGAGCGCCGGCGTCATCGATCTCGAAGAGCGGCGCGCAGAACGACGAGTACACGACCTGATGCTCGAAGCCGAGCAGGTCGAGCGCGCGACTCCGCTCCTCCGGCTCGACGGCGCCCAGCGCCGCGTGCCACTTCGGCCCCCGGCGGACGAGGTCGTCGCCCAGCTCGATCAGTCCGGCGCGCTCGTCGTCCGAATGCCGCCACTGGCTCGGATCGACGCCGTTCGCGACCATCACGGCCTCGATGTCGGGGAGGCCGTCGCGCAGCTTGGGATCGACGTGGTCGCTCAGGAAGCCCGGCCACTCCATGAGGTGGCTGTCCGCGTCGATGATCCGGCGAGCTCCGGCGTACGTCACTGAGCGCCGAAGTTACTGCGCTCGCGTACCGTGGCTCGATGGCAAAGCCGAAGGACGTCGAGGCCTACATCGCCGCTGCACCGGACCAGGCCCGCCCGATCCTCGAGGAGCTCCGGACGATCGTCCTGACCACGATCCCCAAGGTGGAGGAGAAGATCAGCTGGGGCGTGCCGTTCTACCGGCATCACGGTGAGATCGGTGGGTTCGCTGCGTACGCGAAGCACGTGAGCGTCGGCTTCGGTGCGGTCGCGAGCTCCGACCGCACCGCGCTCGAAGCGAAGGGCTACAAGGTCCTCAAGGACACGTTCCAGATCAAGTTCGACCAGAAGGTGCCGACTGCGGCGATCAAGAAGATCCTCAAGGCGAAGGTGAAGGGAACGAAACGCAGGCGAAGGCGAAGGGCTGACCCCTCAGGCGTCCCACCACCGGAGCACGCGCAGCGCGCGAAGCGTGTTCCAGCGACTCGGAGTCCCGACGTCCTCGATGTCGAAGTAGACGCGACCGGGATGGATGCGGTCGAGCAGCCAGCGTCCGTCGGGTTGCTGCTTCGCCCGCACCACCTCGACTGCTTCGGCCATCCGGGGATCGGGTTCGGCCTCGGACGCCCGGAAGTAGTCGAGCGCGCGCAGGACGTCGTAGTGCCAGTAGTACGGGAACGCGAGCTCGAGATAGGTCGCCTTCGCAACCTCGCCGGTGCTCTTGCGGCGGAACAGGCTGCGCTCGAGCAGGTACTCCTCACCCGCTCGACGCGCGGCGCGCACCTCGTCGGTGCCACCGGTCGCTCGCTCGAACGCGAGCAGACCGTCGAGCACATTGATCGTCGTGTCGAACGACGATCGCACCGATCCGTTCTCGGCCTCGCAGTTCCATCCGCCGTCCTCGAGTCCTTCGCCGAGGATGCGGTCGACGATCGGCGCGACGTCCACGCCGAAGTACGCGCCCGTCTCGATCGTCCGCCCGTTGATGCAGGGCTCGACCTCACCATCGAAGAAGCGCTGCCCGGCGTGCTCCCAGCGCCCGTTCTGGCCGACGAGCGCGACCGCTCGGCGGGCCGACTCAGAGTCGGGGTCGAGCCCGAGCACCAGCAGCGTCTGCAGCGTGTGCATGGTCGCGGTCCAGGGTT
Source organism: uncultured Acidimicrobiales bacterium (assembly GCA_963726495.1). Classification (GTDB taxonomy): domain Bacteria; phylum Actinomycetota; class Acidimicrobiia; order Acidimicrobiales; family DATKAS01; genus DATKAS01. The sequence goes on along the minus strand of CAVSCP010000010.1, from coordinate 60,310 downwards.
GGCCCGCTTCGCCGCTCGCGAACGTGAACGCCGCGGGGAAGCACGCGCCGCCGGCCCACAGCCCATCGGGATCCTCTGCCGCGAGCAGGCGCGCGCCCCATCCTTCGCGCTCCACCCGCGCCCGTTCGCGCGCGACCTCGCCCGGCGGCGCGTCAGTGAGATCACCGCAGGACCTGCCAGCGGATAGCAGGGTCACCGTCGAGCAACCACTCGATCACGTCCATCCGTCGCAACGTACCCATGGCGCAGCGAATGTCACATGGACAGGTCGCCCTCAATTGTGTACCATCTGGTACATGATCACCGAAGGAAGCATCGAGATCGAGGCGCCGGCGTCGGTCGTGTGGGACGTCTTCACCGACGTCGAGCGCTGGTCGGAGTGGACCGCGTCGATCGAACGCATCGTCGCCCTCGACGGCGCCGGGGATCGAGGTGGGCAAGCGGTTCGAGATCAAGCAGCCGCGGATGCCCAAGCTCGTCTGGGAGGTGACCGAGGTCGAGCCCGGCATCTCGTGGACGTGGCGCCAGAAGGCTCCGGGGAGCACGGCGTTCGCGACCCACGAAGTGACCGCGATCGACGCAGAGCGCACGGTCGTGCGGCAGAGGATCGACCAGCGCGGGCCGATCGGCGTCGTCGTCGGAGTGCTCACACGACGCCTGACCCGCCGCTACCTCGACCTCGAGGCACAAGGCCTGAAGGAGCGGAGCGAGAAGACGTTCTCGGCGCATGCCGCGTCAGCCTGACGAACAGCGACGCGCCGATCTGCTGCACGCGCTCATCGACGCGTACGCCGACGGCGGCATCGGGGGACGGTCGCTGCGCGAAGTCGCCGACGCGGTCGGCACGAGCCACCGCATGCTGCTCCACTACTTCGGCTCACGTGACGAGCTGCTGCTCGCGATCGTCGAGGAGGTCGAGCGTCGTCAGACGGCGCAGCTCGAAAGCCTCCCCCGCACGCCGGCCGACGCGATCGAGGCGACGTGGGCCGACCTGCGCCGGCCGGAGGTCCGACCCTTCGAGCGGCTGTTCTTCGAGTGCTACGCGCGCGCCGCGCAGGGCGAAGCGCCGTTTGCGCGCATGGTCCCCGGCGCGGTCGACGGCTGGCTCGACGAGATCGCGAAGCGAAGCGACGGCAGGATCGACCCGGCACTGGTGCGGCTGAGCCTCGCGGTCACACGCGGCTTGCTGCTCGACCTCGTCGCGACCGGTGACGAGGAGGGCGTGGACGCAGCCGCCGCGTTGTACGCGTCGATGCTGCGGAAGTGAGCCTGGGCTACGGGCCCTTGGTGTTGACCACGTAGGTCGAGCATGTCGCGTGATGCACGACGCGACTCGGGACGTTGCCGAGGATGAACCGCGACTTCGAGCCGATCCCGCGGTTGCCCACGACGATCAGGTCCGCGTTCACCTCATCCGCGACGTCCAAGATCGCCTCGGCAGGGTTGCCTGCTCTCGAGTGCGTGCGCACGTCGACGCCCGACTCCTTCGCCTCGGCCGAGGCGCCGACGAGCACCTCCTCGACCCAGCCACCATCGAGCCCGGCCGTCGCCGACACGCCAGCCGACAACGCGAGGCCGTCGGCGGCCACGGGCACGTGGTACGCGCACACGACATGCAGTGGCTGGCCGAAGGTCTTGGCGAGCGCGGTCGCGGTGCGCACGGCAACCGCCGCGGTGTCTGATCCGTCTGTTCCGACGACGATTGGTCCGTTCACACCGGTCACTGTCTCACAGCGGGCAGGCCCGACGCCCAGTCGACGACGTTGTCGGTGAAGAGCTTCGGGTCTTGGCCGTGCATCGAGTGGCCCATCTGCTCGAACGACCGATAGTCGACGGCCACGCCGGCCTCACCGAGCAGTGCGACGACCCGCCGCGCGTGGAGATCGGACATCGCACCCATGAGGAACCCGAGCTCCTCGTCGACGACGCGGAAGTGATGGGTGAGCAGCACCGGCACCTTCACAGAGCGAAGCATCCGCTCGTGGTCACAGGACGCGGCGACGGTGCCGGTCCAGAACGCGCGTCCCCACTCCGGGTCGTACTCCCTCAGGTTCTGCGGCGGCTCCTCCCCCGGCACGACGAACCCCTGCATCCACGTCGGGAGGATGTCGGGGGCCGCAGCGCGCACGCCGTCCCAGTCGCCGATGCTCCACTGGTCGCCGAGGAACGTGCTCCACAGCCGGAACATCGGCCCGATGCCGTGGCGCATGCCCTGGCCGGTGGCCGGGGTGAGCTCGGACGCGAACAGCGGGGGATCCTCGTAGTGCGCGCCGACGACCTGGCCCGGCTTCGCGTACGCGGAGAGCCATGCGGACAGCACGCCTCCCGACGACAGACCGCTCACGACGGTCGGGCGTCCGATCACGACGTCGATGAAGCGCACGAGGTCGTTGCCCATGTTGTCGAGCGTGTAGCGACCGGGTGTGCGCGTCGAGCGGCCCTGGCCGCGCAGGTCCACCGCGAAGGCTTGGAAGTGGTCGGCGAGCAGAGGCAGTGCCTCCTCGTAGCCCCACCACGACTCGGTCTGCCCGGGGATGAGGAGCAGTGCCGGCTTCGACGCGTCGCCAACGGTGACGTAGTTCATCTGCACCTCGCCGAGGTCGGCGAGCTGCTCGGGGAACGCGTGCGGGATGTACGTCTCGTCGGGGTTGTGAGGCCCGAACCGGTTCCGATAGCTCGCCATCTCGTGTTCCTCTCAGCTCAGACGTGGGCGCTCGCCCAAACGCGTCAGCACGTTCCGGGTGATCTGTTCGATCTGCGGGTCGCGCGCCGGCCAGCCCGTGCGCCCAGTCGGTCGACCCCGACGTCACCACGGTCGCGCCCGCGTCGTTCGTGTACGCGCCCAGCACCGCGTGGCCGTGCCGGATGCGTTCCATCGCCTCGGGCTCACGCGTCCCGAACACCCGTGACGCGATGTACTCCAGCTCGCTCGGCTCGCCCGGCTTCGGCGGACGCGGCGCGGTCTCGCGCGTGAAGTGCTGCGTCGGGCACGTGCCGAGGATCTCGAACGTCGACGGCGTGCCGTCCTCGCCGGTCGGGTACGGCAGCCCGTCGCGGTAGGTGAACACGCACCCGTCGCACTCGTAGCCGACGACGGTCGCGCCGGCGCCGAGCACGTCGCCGTAGCCGAGGCCGGTGCCGTCGAAGATCCAGTGACCGGCGCGGTGCACGGTGTAGCCGCCGAGGCCGGCGGTCACGTTGCGACCGATGCGGTGATAGCCGCCGCGGGTGAACGAGACGCCGGTCATGTGGTTCTCGGGACGACCGACGACCACGTCGGACCAGAACGTCGTCACCTCCGCGCTCGCGGTCGGTTCCCATCAGCGGGTCGTCTCTTGAAGAAGCCCTTGTACCCGACCATCACGTCGTGATCGTCGCCCTCGATGCGCACCTGCCACAACGACGTGTTGCCCGAGAAGAACGCGGCGTTGCCGCCGCGCGCGATGAATGCCTTCGACCGTGTCGCGCATGCCCGTCGACCAGTACTCGTCGTGGCCGACCGACAGGTACAGGCTGCGCGCCGTCCAACACCTCGGGGTGCTGCTTCGAGATCGGCGTTCGTGCACACACCGATCTCGAACCCTTCGCGTTCGGCCCACTCGATGAACGGCAGCTCCCAGTCGGGCCAACCCGCCGACCCGGCGTAGCCCGACAGGTGGTTGAGCTGGATGTAGCCGACGTGCGCGGCGTTCTGCGGGATCGGGCGCGCCCGTGCCCGTCACGCGGCGGCCCTTGCCCGGCGGCTTGTAGAGGTAGCCCGCCGCCATCGGCCGCTGCATCGCGACGTGCGTGCCGCCGGTGTACAGGTTCGGTCCGCCGAAGTCGTTGTAGGCGTGCCACGTGTTGGTCGCCAGCGCGAGCACGATGCGCGCGCCGGCACGACGGACGCACGACGAAGAACGCGTAGTCGCGCCGCACCTTCTCGCCGACGTCGATCTCCATGACGACCTCGTAGTAGCCCGACCGCCACGCCGGGTCGACGTCGAGCGTGAGCGCGACCGGCCAGCCGCACCCCTTCGAGGACGCGTCCTTCGGCGTCTCGTGCTCGTCGGCCGCGACCGCGTCGGAGCTGAACACGACCTCGCGGCGCGCGCCGACCCGCGCCACCTCGACGCGCACCGGCCGCCCGCCGGACGACGACATGTGCAGACCGACCTGCTCGCCCGCGCCGACCGACTGCGGCCAGCAGTACCCCGTCACCACCTCGCGCGCCATCGCCCGACCCTAACGGGGATGGTGCTCGTGGGTCCTCCCTAGGAGCGGGCGCCGATCAGAAGGGCGAGCTCGGCGAGTCGATTGGCGTAGCCCCACTCGTTGTCGTACCAACCGAAGACCTTCACCAGCTTGCCCGACGCGATCGTGAGCCCGGAGTCGAACACGCAAGAGGCCGCCGATCCGACGATGTCGCTCGAAACAAGCGGCTCCGTGCTGTACTCGAGGACGCCGGCGAGCCGGCCTGTCGCGGCCTCGGCGAACGCGAGGTTGACCTCCTCGGCGTTCGTCGCTCGATCGAGCACGACGACGAGGTCGGTGATCGAACCGTCCGCAACCGGGACCCGGAGGGCGGTGCCGTCGAGCCGGCCTGCCATCTCGACGATGACCTCGCTCGTGGCGCGGGCAGCCCCGGTCGACGTCGGAACGATGTTGAGGGCAGCGGCACGGGCGCGACGCGGGTCCTTGTGGGGTCCGTCGACGAGCGCTTGGTCGCCCGTGTACGCGTGCACAGTCGTCATCAACCCTTGCTCGATGCCGAAGCGGTCGTGGAGGACCTTGATCATCGGCACGAGGCAGTTCGTCGTGCACGACGCGTTCGACACCACGTGATGAACAGCAGGATCGAAGTCGTCGTCGTTCACGCCGATGACGAATGTGGCATCCGCGCCCTTGCACGGAGCCGACACCACGACGCGCTGGGCGCCGCCGGTGAGATGTGCTGCCGCCGTGTCGCGAGTGCGGAAGTGGCCGGTCGACTCGACGACGACGCTCACGCCGAGATCGCCCCATGGCAGGGCGGCGGGGTCACGTTCAGCGAAGGTTCGAACCCACCGCTCGCCGATCCTCAGTCCGCCCTCGCCGACGGTGATGGGTGGCGCAAACCGGCCGTGCACTGAATCGCGCGCCAGCAGACCGGCCATCGTGGCTGCCGGCCCCAGCTCGTTCACCGCCACCACCTCGAGATCCAGGTCTCGCTCTTCGATGATGCGATACACCGCTCGGCCCATCCGGCCGAACCCGTTGATGCCAATGCGAGTCGTCATGAGCTCACTGAACCGCATCAGCATCTCGCCGACCAGGGCCGAAGGGCCCTGCACAGCAACCCCCGACAGCAGGACGTGACCTTCTTCCCTGGTCGAGCCGACTCAGGCCGCAGACCATGGAAACCGAGAACACCAGCTGGAGGTGACCCGCATGGGTTGGCTGCTTGCGTCGACGCTCGGCTTCATGGTCCTGATCGCAGTGGTCGTCTTCCTCGTGCGTCGCAGGGCGCGGCCACAACAGGCGACAGAGCCCGACGCCGAGGACTTCTTGGCGGAGTACTTCGCTCTGGAGGAGTTCGCACGCACGACGCCGATCTCGCGCGAGCGTCTCGAGCATCTCCGCGGACAGCCCGAGCTGCGGTGAGGTTCCGCGTCAGTTCGACGGGCGGACCGCGCGACGGCGAGTAGCGCCGCGGGGAACCGGCGCAGAGCGGGCCGTGCACGGCTGCCAGCTGGAGCTTGGCGAGCGACCTGAGGAGCGACCGTTGCTCGCTGGGGGTGAGGGCCGCGGCACATCACGTCACGTTCGCCGCGTGCAGAGATGGGAGCAGCTCGTCGACGATCGCTTGTGCAGCCGGCGTGATGTCGGATCGAGGAGCTTCCGCCGATCCGCGGGGTGTGGCCGGCGGCGGATGAGGCCCCGCTTCTCCAGGTTGTCGAGCAGTGAGGTCATCGACCCGGTGGTGATCGAGAAGCCGCTCCGCGATGACCGATGGTTCGAGCGGCTGGCCCGGCACCCTCGATGGTGGCGAGGATCTGACGGGCGCTCGGCGAAAGCTGGTAGTCGTCGAGAGTCTGGCGGTTGTGGAGCTCCATGAGCAGGTCGGAGGCCCGAAAGAGGTTGGCGTAACACTCGGTGGCGAGGCGCGCTGGCGCCCGGGGTACTCCTCTTCGAAGTCAGCACCGACGCGGATGAGTGGTTCGATCGCACGGCTCGAGGGACGGCGAGTCGCCGCCCCTCGAGGTGCCTTCCGGCGACGTGGACGAGCTCAGTGGGCACCTGCCAAGTCAGGGATGCGCCGCGTGCAGCTCCGACCAGTCATCGCCAAGTGGCCTGCTTCAACAAGCCGCGTGGCTCCGGCGAACGCTTCGGCGGGCATGACCGTCTGCCAGATGCGGGTCATGTTCTCGCGGTCGTCGTCGCACATCAGGGGGAACATCCAGGCCACCAGCTCCGGGAAGCGATCCTGCGGACACGGTCGCTGGCCATGACGCCGACAGCCTGGCCCTGGTCGGGCACCGGCGACCCGCTCTTTGATCAGGCGATACAAGTGGCCGTCCTCCTTGTCCAAGTGGACGTCGAGGAAGAACCTGAAAGCGCCTTCGTCGCCCGAGCCGTCTCCAACGGGTCACGCACTGACACCGCGTTGTTCAGAGCGCGTCGAAGGCCGCGTCGAGGGCTCGGTGGTCCTTCTCGTACGCTTCGGCGACCGACGGTGCCACGGCTTCGAGGGCCGGGAAGATCGCCAGCTCCTCTCCGTGGGCGTGCCACTCCAGCACCTCATTGAAGAACCGGAAACGCTCGACCGTGGCCTCCAGGCCCGGCTTGCCCCGGGCCGAGTCGAGTGCCGCCGTGTCGATGAGCTTCATGTCTTGCCTGAACGTGTTGTGGATGGCCAACACCGCATCGATCGGACCCGTCATGACATCTCCCCCCAGTGCTAAGTGGCAAAGTTACTTGAATTCAAGTTACATGGACTCAAGGCACATGTCAAGGGACCAGCGGAGCGCTGTGTGACCCTTCTTGAGATTGAGTCATTGGTGACGTTCGGCCCTGTCGGCCGGGGCCGTCGCAGGACCATCGCAGTGTGGAAGCCAGGCACCAACGCGCGCCGTCATCCGGCGGGGACACTCCCTTGCGGGTGCTGGTCGTGGAGGACGACCCCACGATCGCCGAGCCCCTGACCGAGGGCTTGGAGCACGAGGGGTTCGCCGTGCGTTGCGTGAGCACTGGCGCCGAGGCACTCGCAGCGGACACTCGGCGACGTCGTGCTGCTCGACCTCGGATTGCCGGACCTGGACGGGCGAGAGGTGTGCCGTCGCCTGCGGGACCGATCGCGGGTCCCGATCATCGTGGTGACTGCACGCGAGGACGAGGTCGACCGCGTCCTCCTGCTCGAGATGGCCGCCGACGACTACGTCGTGAAGCCCTTCGGCTTCCGTGAGCTCGTGGCGCGCATCCGCGCAGTGCATCGCCGAAGCACAGCGGCCGACGCCCTCGAGCCCGCCGAACAGTGCACGAGTCCGCTGCGGGTCGATCGGCGGGCCCGTCGAGTATGGCTCGACGGCGACGAGGTCGACCTCACACCCAAGGAATTCGACCTGCTCGCACTCCTCACCGAGGAACCCGGCGTCGCGCGCACCCGCGAGGAGATCATCGCCCGCGTGTGGGACGAGAACTGGTGGGGGCCGACCAAGACACTTGACGTCCACATCGCATCGTTGCGACGCAAGCTCGGCAACCCCGCGTGGATCGTGACCCTGCGGGGAGTTGGCTATCGGTTCGACCTGCCGGGTTGAGCCGTGACCAGACGCCTCCTCCTCACCTATCTGACGATCACGGCATTCGCCTTGGCGATCGTGGTCATCCCCTTCGGCGTTGTGTTCGCCGGGAGGGAGAAGAACGACCTTCTCTTCGACATCGAACGCGACGCGCAAGTCGTCGCCTCCCGCTCCGAGGACGACCTCGAGAACGGCGTCCCTCCGCAGCTCGACACGTTGCTCGCTGACTACCGCGCCAACGGAGGAAGGATCGTGATCGTCGACCCAACGGGGATGAGCGTGGCCGACTCCGAAGCGATCGGGGGGCCTCCGCAAGACTTCTCCAACCGACCGGAGATCCAAGCCGCGCTCCGTGGCGGCCGAGCCAACGGCGTGCGCCACTCGGAGACCGCGGGCACGGGTCTCGTCTTCGTCGCGATCCCCGTCGTCTCCAATGGCGTCGTGCACGGCGCGGTGCGCATCACTTACCCGACATCGACCCTCGAGGCTCGGGTGCGGTCCAACTGGATCCGCCTCGGCGTGCTCTCCATCTTCGTGCTGCTCGTGGTGACCGCTGTCGGCGTCGTGATGGCCCGCAGCGTGAGCCGGCCCGTCCGCCGGATGCAGGAGGCCGCCCATCGCATGGCTCTCGGCGATCTCACTGTCCGCGTGCCGACCGACGAAGGTCCGCCGGAGCTTCGCGACCTCGCGGCGACTTTCAATCTCACCGCGGAGCGGCTCTCGCAGCTCATCGACTCGCAACGGCGCTTCGTCGCCGACGCGTCGCATCAGTTGCGCACACCACTCACTGCGCTGCGGCTTCGCCTGGAAACGCTAGGCCCCCGCGCCGCTGCAGCAGACCGTCCCCGGCTCGAGGCGGCGGTGAACGAGACGGCGCGGCTCGGTCGCCTCGTACAGTCCCTCCTGGTCCTCGCCCGTCTCGACGCGGCGCCGCATGACGTGACTGACATCGACGTCGCGGCGATCGTCACAGAGCGAACCGAGACGTGGATCCCTGTCGCGGGCGATCACGCCGTGCAGCTCACGAGTGCCTCGCCTCCTGGGCTCACGGCGAGGGCGGTACCGGGCGCTCTCGAACAGATCCTCGACAACCTCATCTCCAACGCCCTCGACGCAGCCCCCGCGGGTTCGACGGTCACGATCCAAGTGGCTCGCGCTCACGAGGGAGTCGACGTCCATGTCATCGACCAGGGCACAGGCATGACCGACGAGCAACGAGCCCATGCGTTCGAGCGGTTCTGGCGTCCGGCGGGAGCCGCGGGAGAAGGTTTCGGCCTCGGCCTGGCCATTGTCTCCCAGCTCGCCGACGCCTCCGGGGGCGCTGCGCGCATCGACACCGGGCCCGGCGGGGTCGGCCTCGACGTCGTCGTGCACTTGCCAGCCGGCTCCATCAACACTCAGTCACCGACGGCCCACGTCGAAATCCCTAACCCGGTGCTTACCTCGACCTGAGGGTCGCATGACCGGCCCCCCCGTACCGTCCCAAACATGGAACGCCGCAGAGCCATCAGTGTCGCCGCGGTGATCTCGGGGGCGCTGCTCGTCGGCGCCCTCGCGATCACGGCCAATGCCGACATCCTTGGCGCCCCCAACAACGACAAGGTGGGTCAGCTCACGCCCGTCGTCGCGACCCCGCCCACCACGATCATCTACGTCGACGCGCCGGCGGGGGCAACCGCGACGACCGCCCCATCATCGACTGGCGCGACATCCACCGGCTCGCACGAAGACGGCGGCGGCCACGACAGCGAGCACGGCGGTGCTGAACGTGACGACTGATCGGGCGCACACGACCAGCGACGAGCGCGCGGCCCGCCTTGCCGCGCTCCGAGAGCGACGCCAGCCGACACCGCCCGCTGGGGGCGCGAGGGCCGAACCAGGAGCAGCGACTGCGCCCGTCAACGTACGACGACGCCACGCGGCGATGGGTGGTCGCGTGCTCGCAGCAGGCATCAGCGTGAGTGCGTCCGTGGTGTTGATGAACGTCATGGCCGCCTCGCGACCGGCTACCACGGCGACGGTTCCAGCCGCCCCCACCTCGCCAGCGGCGCCGGCCGTCATCATCGTCCAGCGGCCGGCGACGAGCATGGCCGCGACGCCAGCGCCACCCGCGCCCGCATCGAGCGTGGTCAACCTCGCGCCCGTGACGAAGACGCACGGCAGCTGACCGCAGCGATCCAGGAGCCAAGGACATGAACCCGCAGCTGTGGTGGTTCCTCGCGCGGGCCACTGGGTTCGTCGCGTGGGGGCTGCTCACTGCGTCCGTCATCTGGGGCCTGCTCCTCAGCACGCGGCTGACCCGCGGCCGCCCAACCCCGGCATGGCTCACCGACCTGCATCGCTTCCTCGGAGGAGCTGCCGTCATCTTCACGGCACTGCACGTCGGGGGCCTGGTCGCCGACAACTACACGCACTTCGGTCTCGGAGATGTCCTCGTTCCCCTCGCGTCCGCATGGAAGCCAGGGCCGGTCGCGCTCGGCGTGATCGCGCTGTACCTCCTGATCAGCGTGGAGGTCACCTCCCTGCTGATGCGCCGCATGCCCCGACGCTGGTGGAAGGCGATCCACCTCTCCAGCTTCGGTCTGTTCTGGGTCGCGACCCTTCACCTCGTGACCGCCGGAACCGACGCCTCCAACCTCGTCGCGGCAGTCACCGTCGACGTCGCCGCCACCTCAGTCGTGTTCCTCACCCTCGTGAGGACGCTCAGCCCCCGTGCTCACGCTGGGGCGAACAGCAGCCGAAGAGGTCAGCGCGTGAGGAGCTCGGCGTCGGCGGCGCGAACGAGGCCGACGACTCGTCCATCGGTCACGACCGCAGCGACCGGGAGCTCGCCGTCGAGCAAGCCGCTGGTCTCGAGCAGATCGTCAGGTGCGAGCGGCGGGATGCTGTCGGCCACTGATCTCACGCGAGCGTCCGGCGCGGCGTGCAAGAGCACTCGGGCTCTCACGAGCCCGAGGTAGGCACCGTCCGAGGCCGACGACCGGGAAGTCACGCTGCGCAGTGGTCGACATCACATTCAGAAGCTGCGCGACGGTTTCATCGGGTGGGGCGCAGATCGGGTCGCGGATCATCACATCGCTCACGTGTCGGTCCTTCACGCGCTCGTGGATCCGCGCGGCCTTCTCCTCCGCGGAGCTCGCGAAGTACACGAAGGCTCCGATGAGGACCATCCACACGTTGAGCAGGAAGCCGACGCGCGATCATCGCGATCGCGACCACCCGAGCGACACGAGCCGCGAGGCGTGTTGCCCGCTCTCGATCGGTGTGCTGCTCGAGCATCGCACGGAGCACCCGACCCCCGTCGAGGGGCAGAGCCGGCAGGAGGTTGAAGGCAGCGAGCAGCACGTTGACCCACGCGAGCCGGGCGAGGAACCCGCCGCCGTAGAGCGTCGGCGGCCACATCTCGACCCTCGCTGCGACCGCGGCGAGCGCGAAGACGACCCCGAGCGCCACGCTGACGATCGGGCCGGCGATTGCGACGCGCAGCTCGACCCCTGGGTCCTCTGGGATGCGGGTCGAGCTTCGAGATGCCCCCGATCGGCAGCGAGCTCGATCTCGACCGTTTCGATGCCGTTTCGGCGGGCAACCAAGCTGTGTCCCAGCTCGTGGGCGACGACGCACGCGAACAGCGCGACCAGCCAGCTCGTCGAGGACGCCAGTGTCGGGCCCTCCTTCTCGGTCGCCGCGAGTGCGACCAGCGCGACCAGAATGAGGAAGGACGCGTGGATGCGGATCTCGATCCCCGCGATCCTTCCGATCCGCATCGAGAGGCTGCGCCGCGGCTGCGCACCGGTCGAGCGCGACCCACTCGACCCCGGCCCGGTCGAGGGTGGTGGTGGTGGGAGCTTGCGGGTCGCACTCATCGCCGTCACTCGAGCGCGATCAGCCCGTAGTGGCCGTCGAAGCGGTGGTAGATCACGTTGCCCCGTCCGGTGGCGGCGTTCACGAAGAACACGTAGCGCTCACCGTCGACGTTCATGCGCTCGATGGCGTCCTCGAGGTCGAGCTCGGGTACCGGCGTCTCTGACACCGTCAGTGCGATGGCGGTGGGACCCGCGTCAACTGCTTCCGGACGGACGCGGGTGAGGAGGTACGAGCCCGTCTCGGCGCGTTCGAGGACCGCGTCTTGCCCGCTCGCCAGCTCTCGGAAGAGATAGAAGTCGAAGTCGAGATCCTCCATGTCGAACGCAGCCTCGTCGGGAGTGAGCCCCTCGTCCACGTACGTCTTCCGGCGCACGACCTCGCGCTCATCCGGGGGCCGGTCGAAGTAGTCGGGCCTCGAGGTCGGCGCATCGCCGTGCCGCCATTCGCCTGGCGGTGAGGCCGGGGGACGCCGACGCAGGGCCTGGCGATACTCGTCACGGTGTCCGAGCTTGTCGCGGAGCCTTGCATCGAGGAGATCGACCGCCTCGCTCATCACGTGGCCCGCGACCTGAGCCCGCACGATCTCGCCGTTGATGTCGACGGTGACCTGGGCAATGGCGGGCCGGTCCCGAGCCGGATCAGGCGCCTCGGTCAGCTTCACGCGTGCGAACAGGACGGGCTCGTCGATGTGCTCGATGACTGCGCCGATCCGTCGGTCCGCGTAGGACTGGGCGTCGTCAGCAACGTCGCCGCGGGTGATGACCAACAGGGAGGCCTCACGGGCCTCTGGCTCGAACGTCTGGATGGCTTCATCGCGCATCACGATCACCTCTCCATGTCGTCTCGATCGCTCAACCGTTGCGAACGGCAGCCAGCCGCTGCCGCAGCTCGACCGCCCGAATGCGCAGATCCTCGGCGACCTCGGTCGCGGTCGAGTCAGCGACCGCTTCGGCAAGGTCGGCGACGAGCACCACGAGGTCGCGCAGGTCGTCACTCGGCTCATGCAGCGCGATCTCGAGAAGGGGAACGCGACGGTCACTCGCGTGCCGTTGACCACCGTTGCAGCGTGCCTTCCGCTTCTCAGTGCCGTGTGAATCGTCCATGTCCTCACCTCCGACGCGATCGTGAGCCGACGGCCGAAGCATCCGTAAGGGCCACTGGTCCCGAGTCAGCTCGGAGGTCCCGCCGTCTGCCAGGCTCGGCCCTGAGTGGCCAGACCTCCGAAGAACGAACGACTCTGGAGCCCATCGGCGGAAGTTGCCCGCGCCCAAAGCGAGACAGCCAGCGGGCTCAGTCGGAACGTCGTCGTGGTGTCGTTCGTGTCGTTCCTCCAGGACACTGCATCGGAGCTCATCTACCCGGTCTTGCCGTTCTTGGTCACGGGAGTGCTCGGGGCCCCACCCGCCGTCCTCGGTCTGATCGAGGGGCTCGCCGACGGAACGGCGTCGGCGATGAAGGCGATCTCGGGTCGGCTCGCCGACTTGCGACACCGTCGGCCGCTCGTCGCGATCGGCTACGGCACCTCCGCGTGCGGCAAGGTCATGCTCGCCGCCGCCGGCGCGTGGCCGTTGGTGCTGGCATCACGGGTGACCGATCGAGTGGGCAAGGGCCTGAGAGGTCCGCCCCGCGACGCGATCATCGCCGACGACACGACCCCGGTGAATCGGGGACGCGCCTTCGGGTTTCACCGGGCCGCGGACACGGCGGGTGCCGTCGTCGGGCCGCTGATCGGTCTCGCTGTGTACGAGCTGGTGGGTCAGCAGTTCGGGCCACTGCTCTGGATCGCGGTCATCCCCGCCGTGATGAGCGTCGCATTTGTCTTCCTCATCCGCGAACGTCCGCACCCCCAACCGACGTCGGAGCGCGCATGGTCGCTGCATGGGTTGCCCCGCCGCTACTGGCGAGTCGTCACGCTGATCGGCGCGTTCGGACTCGTGAACTTCCCCGACGCCCTCTTGCTGTTGCGGGCCGAAGAGCCTCGGCCTCGACTTTGCCGGTGTCGTGCTCGCGTACGTGCTCTACAACACCACCTACGCACTGCTCGAGCTACCCAGCAGGCGCGGTGTCGGATCGGCTCAGTCGTCCGGTCGTGTTCGGGGTCGGGCTCCTCGTGTTCTCGGCTACCTATCTCGGCTTCGGGCTCACCGACACCGCCGAGCTGGGTGTGGGTGCTACTTCCGCTCTACGGCGCCTACACAGCGCTCACTGACGGCGTCAGCCGCGCTTGGGTCACCGACCTGGTGCCCCCGTCGGAACGGGGTACCGCGCTTGGCGTTCACGCCGCGATCAGCGGGGTCGGCCTGCTCGTCGCCGGCGTGTGGGCCGGCCTCGCATGGCACGGCACTGGCCACGTCCCCTTCGTCATCTCCGGCGTCATCACCGCCGCCCTCGCCGCCATCTTGCTCGCCAACAGGCGGATGTTCGACGCCGAGCCACTCAACCCGGGGACCTTCGGCACTGCCCGGCCCCCAACGTTCGGCGCACGCTGAGAACTGATGAAGGGTGGCTGGTGCGGGCTCGTGCTCACACTCCTGGCCATGACCGTCGCGTGTGGTGACGCGGGCGGTTCCAGCCCGTGGCGACAACGGCAGCCGGTACGACGGCAAGCGCGCCGACCACTGAGGCTGCCACGGCGGAGGTTCGCGCCTACTTCGTCCGCGACGAGAAGGTCGCGGCGGCAGGACGCACCGTGACCACGCCAGCGGTCGCGAGAGGGGCAGTCGAAGCGCTCCTCGATGGGCCTGACAGCTTCGAGACCGGCATCGGCATGACGTCCCAGATCCCACCAGGCACCGAGCTGCTGGGTCTCAACATCGACGGCGGAGTCGCGACGGTCGACCTCTCCGCCGAGTTCGCGTCGGGCGGCGGCAGCCTGTCGATGGGGCTCCGTGTCGCGCAGGTGGTCTTCACACTCACGCAGTTCGACACGGTCGACACGGTGTCGATCCTTCTGGAAGGTCGGGTCCCGACCGAGGGCATCGGCGGAGAGGGCGTGCCCGCCACCGCCCTCGATCGGCGAGACGCCGCCGATCTCACCCCACTCGTTCTCGTCGAGTCGCCTGTTCCGGGCGAACTGGTGAGCTCGCCACTCACGATCGAAGGGATCGCGAACACCTTCGAAGCGACGGTGAACTACACGCTCACCAGTGCCGACGGGTCGATCATGGCAAAGGGCTTCACCACCGCCACTGCGGGAATGGCGAGTGGGGCGACTTCAGTGCCACCTTCGACGCTCGCGAACGTTCGGGCCGACGAAGGGACGCTCGTCGCCTTCCAGCAGGACGCTCAGACAGGTGCTCCCCGTGATGTGTACGAAGTGCCCGTCCGATTGCGCTGAACCGCACGCCCAGACTTACGGGGCCCTCTCCGCGGCGCGAGCGCCGGAGTTGGACGACGCCTCGTTGCGCGCTCCGACGGTGCCGAGGATGTGGCGCACGAAGGAGTCGGGATCAGCCACGGGCACCGGGACGTCGATCTCGATGCGGGCGATGCCGGGCTCGTCCGGGAGGACCCTCGCGCCTTCACGGGCCAGGGACTCGACCGCCAGGTCGTTGCCCCACTGCACGTAGCTGACGAACGTGTGGATGCCCCGCTTCGCCGCCACCTCGCCCAGCGCTCGCGTGAGCAACGTGCCGACCCCGCGTCGCTGGTGGTCGTCCATCACCGTCACGGCGACCTCGGCGATCGCCGGATCGGTCGGATCCCGCAGGTACCGACCCACGCCGATGCCCTTGGGCGCCGGGCCGCCGAGGAGCAGTGCCGCGAAGGCGAAGTGGTTCTGGTAGTCGATGTTGGTCAGGTACTCGAGCTCGTCAGAACCGAGCGCCTCGGGCGCCTGGAAGAACCGGAGCTGTCGCGACCGAAGTGAGAGCTCGGTGAACCCGACCGCCAGCTCGAAGCGATCGCCGTAGACGAGAGGGCGGATCAGGACCTCCCCACCATCGTCCAGCACGTGGCGGTGGGTCAGCGACTCGGAGAGCCACGTGGGGCGCGCCTCACAAGTCCCACGGCGCGCACACCCAGGGCAGGCGAGGACGTCGACCTCGGGGCCGTCGCCCCTGCCCTCCCAGCAACGGCCGCAGTGACCGCACACCGCCCGCCGGGTCGGTGGCCCGGCGGGCTGGAGGTCGATCGAACCGCAGGCTCGGCAGGCGCGGGCGTCAGCCATACAGCTCCTCGATCACCGACTCGTAGGTCTTGGCGACGATGGCCCGTCGCACCTTCAGGGTCGGCGTGAGCTCACCTGCCGCGATCGTCAGGTCGCGGGGAAGGACGGCGAACTCGCGGATCGACTCCGCTCTCGACACCGAGGCGTTGGCACCATCCACCGCCACCTGGAGCTCGGCGCGCACGCTCCTGGTGAACGAGCAGCTGGGGGACATCGAGCCCCTCCAGGGCTGTGGTCGATCGCCCACTCACGAAGCGCCTCCTCATCGAGGGCCAGCATGGCCGCGACGAATGGGCGCTGATCGCCCACCACGACGGCCTGGCTGATCAGCGGGTGTGCCCGGAGACGATCCTCGAGCGGCGCCGGCGCGACGTTCTTCCCCGCGGCCGTGACGATCAGCTCCTTCTTGCGCCCGGTGATCCTCAGGAAGCCGTCGGAGTCGAGCTCCCCGATGTCACCGGTGCGGAACCACCCATCGGCGTCGAAGGTCTCTGCCGTCGCCGCCTCAGCGTTCCAGTAGCCCTGGAACACCTGGGGCCCCTTCGCGAGGATCTCTCCGTCGTCGGCGATCCTGATCGTCGTACCCGCGAGCGGGCGACCGACCGTCCCGGGCTTCCAGGCCTCGGCGCTGTTGATGGTCAGGGTCGGGCTCGTCTCGGTGAGGCCGTACCCCTCGAAGATCTTGACGCCGATGCCGTTGTAGAAGTGCGTGAGCCGCTCACCGAGCGGCCCGCCGCCGCTGAACGCGAACCGCAGGCGCCCGCCGAACACGGCCTGGAGCTTCCGGTACACAAGCCGATCCAGCACGGCGTGCTCGGCGCTGGTGAACGGCCGGAAGTCCCCTGCCGCATGAGCTTCGGACCAGCGGATGGCCACCTCCTCCGCCTTGGCGAACACCTTTCCGTGCCCTTCGGCCGTGGCCTTGTGCTGCGCCCCGTTGAACACCTTCTCGAACACTCGGGGCACCGCCACCACGAGGGTCGGGCGGACGAGCGGCAGCTCCTCCTGCAGCTGGGGCAGACCGGTGGCGAATGCCAGCTTCACGCCCCACTCCATGCAGACCAACGCGATTGCCTTGGTCAGCGTGTGGGCCAGCGGGAGGAACACGAGCGTCGTCTCGTCGTCAGTGAGCATCGAGCGCACCGCACCGATGTTCTGCGCCACGTTCGTGCACAGGTTGCCGTGGGTCTGGATGCAGCCCTTCGGTCGGCCGGTGGTGCCGGACGTGTAGACGATGGTCGCGATCCAGTCGGCCTTGATCGCAGCGATGCGCTCGTCGAGGACGGCGTCGGCGACGTCGTGCCCGCGATCTGTCATCTCCTCGATCCCGCCCTCGTCGATGACGAAGACGTCCCGGCACACGGTCGCGTGCGTGTGGACCTCCTCGTAGCTCGCCCGCATTGCTGGCGTCTCGACGAAGGCGACGACAGCGCCGCTGTCGCTCAAGATCCACTGCAGCTGCTCGCTCGACGAGGTCTCGTACACCGGGACCGTGACGCCGCCGGCGGCAAGGACCGCGTAGTCGATGACGAGCCACTCGAGCCGGGTGTGCGACATGAGCACGACCCGATCACCCGGCTCGACGCCGCTCGCGATGATGCCCTTGGCCAGCGCCCGGACGCGTGCGTAGAAGTCCGCCGCGCTGACGTCGACGAACTCGTTGCCTCGCCGGAACGAGACGATCGGACGGTCGGGTGCCTGCTCCGCCCACCGCATGATGGGCTCGAGCAGATGTGAGCCCGGCGGCAGAGGCGCCAGGGCCGCCCCGGTCGCCTCCCGCACTGTGTTGTCTTCATGGACGGTGGTCATCTCATGATCCCTTCCCGGTGGTGACGAGCTCGCGCTCGTCCTCGGTGGGACGAGGCACGGGGTGTGTCTCGTCAATGGGGGTCTGGTCCATCGGGCGAGGCCGGCGACGCACGAAGATCACCGCGCCGATGGCGAGGCTCAGGAGCGCGGCCACAGCCAGGCCCAGCGGCAGCCAGACCTTGGCCAGGAGCACCTGGTGGCGCATCGAGCTGGCCTTGGCCGCGACGTCGGAGACCGAAGCCGGGGTCTGCTCGTAGCTGTACTTGAAGAGCGGGATTGCCGGTCCGTTCACGAGCTTGTCCAGCGCGGTGCCAGCGGCGACCGCCTCAGGAACGTCGGGGTAGTGGCCCAGCACCTCGAGGAGGGCCGGCATGTTCGTCACCTGGGGGCGGACCCCCACCGACTCGTTGACAGCGACCTGCACGTCCGCGCCGGTGACGGGTTCGACGGCCATGCGGCCTCCGAACGACAGCACGTAGTCGAGTCCGATCGGCTCCCCGGCGAACTTCGCCAGCGTCGCGGTGTCCTCGGGCGTGAGACTCGGGGCCAGCGCGGCCAGCACGGCGTCGACGTCGATGCCAGACGCCAGCAGCTGGGGCTTCATCTGATCGAGGGTCAACGAGGTGGGCAACGGCACGGCCTTGCTCAGCTCAGCCAGGTAGGCGCCGGAGATCGGTGCCTCGTTCACGCTGGCGAGGAAGTAGGAGACGTCGACGCCGTCGACCGACCCTGTCGGGGTCGCGGTGTCGGCCGCGATTTCGTAGGTGCCGTCGATCTCGTTCTTGTAGATCTCGTACGTCTTGTCAGTGCTCGTGTCGAAGGGCAGGTTCAGGCGGTACGCACCAGCCCGGTCGACCACGTTGGCCGGATCGAACGCGAAGGCCCGATCATCGGCGACGTTCTTCAGCGTGGAGCGATCCATCACGTACTGGTTGGTCTGGGTCACGTCCAAGAGATCACCGGCCTTCTGCCTGATGGTCTCCCGGACCACGACGAGGGAGGCGCCACTCTCGTCACCGACCGCCTCGATGTGACGGTCGACTGTGAGCGGCAGCACCATCGGCTCCGCGAGAGGCGCAGCCGTGGTCGGGTTGACGAGCACGGTGAAGGTGCCCTTGTACTGCAGGTCCGCGTTGAGGTCAGTCGGGTACTTCACGAGCGCGGGCACCGCGACGAGCATCCAGAGAAGGGCCGCGACGGCGAGCACGCCGGCGACCACGAGCGCAGACCGTGGGAAGCGGTGTCCTTTGCGAGGAGTGCCTCTCGTGTGCGATCGGCGAGCTTTGGTCATGTCCTGACCTCCAGTGCTCAAGCCCAACGCATGAAGTTCGCGTCAGACCTTCGCTATAGGCCCTTGGTCCTCGAGCGGCCAGAACGGTCGAGCACCGATCCAGGGGACCTTTGGCCCTGTGCGCCCCAATCGCGGACTGACAGCGGAGATCGCTAACCCTCGGCTCCGGTCGAGTCGACGACCGGTCGGCAAGGTCAGCGACGAGCATCATGAGGTCGCGCAGGGGACCGTGTCCGGACAGGGGACGTTCGCCTCTGGGCGGATCGTCGCTCTCCGGCCAGACGATGCGAGGGTCAACCACGGCCCGAGGAGGCTGCGATGAAGGCTCTCGTGTATCACGGTCCAGGCAAGAAGGCGTGGGAGGAAGTTCCCAAGCCGACTCTGCAAGCCGATACCGACGCGATAGTGCGGGTGGACGCGGTGACCATTTGCGGCACCGACCTGCACATCTTGAAGGGCGATGTACCCGCGGTGACCGACGGTCGGATCCTCGGTCACGAGGCAGTCGGCACCGTTGAGCAGGTCGGATCGGGCGTGAAGAACGTGAAGGTGGGCGACAAGGTGCTCGTGTCGTGCATCACCGCGTGCGGAACCTGCCGCTTCTGCCGCGAGGGCAGCTACGGCCAATGCCTCGGCGGCGGCGGGTGGATCCTCGGTCACAAGATCGACGGCACCCAGGCCGAGTATGTGCGTGTCCCGTTCGCCGACACATCGACCCATCGCGCTCCCGCGGGGATGCCCGACGAAGACCTTCTGATGCTCGCCGACATCCTGCCCACTGGCTACGAGGTCGGTGTGCTCAACGGGCAGGTCTCCCCTGGCGACGTCGTCGCCGTCGTCGGCGCAGGTCCGATCGGCCTTGCCGCGATCACGGGGGCCCGTCTGTACAGCCCCGCTCACATCGTCGCGATCGACAAGGCGGACACGCGCTTGGAGGCGGCCAAGGCCTTCGGCGCCGACGTCACGATCAACAACGACCGAGAGGATCCGGCCGCGGTGATCGCGGAGCTGAGCGATGGACTCGGGGCAGATGTCGCAATCGAGGCGGTCGGCGTGCCGGCGACGTTCGAGCTCGCCGCAAGCCTGATCCGGGCCGGAGGGCGCGTCGCCAACATCGGCGTGCACGGCGAGCCGGCGACGCTGCACCTCGAGGATCTGTGGATCAAGAACGTGACGATCACGACCGGGCTCGTCGACACCTACTCGACGCCGACCCTGCTGAAGGCGGCGATGGCCCACCAGGTCGACGCGTCGCGGTTCGTCACCCACCACTTCGACCTGGACCAGTTCATCGACGCCTATGACACCTTCGCTCGAGCTGGCGAGACCGGCGCCCTGAAGGTCGTCCTCACGGAAGCTGACGGGCGGGACGAAGGTGCTCTTGGTCTCAGGACGTTCGCCTCTGTCGCTCGTGAGCCGAGAGTGACACTCAGTGAAACGATTGGTGGCGTAGCGCATGGCGCTGCGCCACCGGTCGACGTGCAGAGGAGGTGCTCATGCAGACATTGGCACCGAGTCCGGAAGTTGAGGCCGGAACCGAGAGCTCCCGCCGAGCGTGAGCAGGCGCGGAAGCGGCTGCAAGAACGACGCGACTTCGGCTCGCATGTCGTCGCCTTCGTCGTCGTCAACGCGTTCGTGATCGGCGTCTGGGCGTTCACGGGTGCGGGCTACTTCTGGCCCGTGGATGTTGGCGTGCTGGGGGATCGGCCTGGTCCTCCACGGGTGGAATGTCTTCTTCCGGCGCCCGATCACCGAGGCCGACATCGACCAGGAGCTCCACCGCGGCCGGTGACTCCGACGACGCGCTCGCAGATTCGTCGCCCGTGATTCACTTGTCGGCGAGCCGGCGAGAGGTGGTCCGATGAGCGAGACCGGGGCGTCAGACGTCGAGGCGGTCGTGCGATCCACGTTGGCCGAGGCGCACATCCCTGCGACACCGGACGAGGTGGCGCTGTTCGTGATGATGTACCCGCTCCTGCGAGCCAAGGCCGATCGCATGTACGAGCTCGACCTCGGGGACCAGCCGTGAGCGACATCCCCGACACGCTCGCTGAAGCCGCTGCCGCGCTCCGTGCCGGGACTGTCTCGAGCGTCGAGCTCACCGCTGGCATCGATCGAACGCGCCGACCGATTCGACGAGCAGCTCGGGACGTACCTGTGTCGAGCCGACGACGCCGCGCTGCAAGCCGCGAAGCAAGCGGACGCTGAGCTCGAGGCAGGGCACGACCGCGGCCCGTTGCACGGCATCCCCGTTGGCGTCAAAGACATCGTGGCCACGGTCGACCTCCCCACGACAGCGCAGAGCCTCGTGCTCGATCGTCAGTGGGGCGAACGTGACGACGCGGTCGTCGTGGCGCGCCTGCGTGCCGCCGGCGCCGTCATCACGGGCAAGACCACGACCATGGAGTTCGCCATCGGGCTTCCCGACCCGACCAAGCCATTTCCGATCCCTCGCAACCCGTGGGCACTCGACCGATGGGCCGGAGGATCGAGCTCGGGAACCGCGAATGGAGTCGCCGCGGGCATCTTCTGGGCCGGGATCGGCACCGACACTGGCGGCAGCATCAGGATGCCTTCGGCGCTGTGCGGGATCACTGGGATCAAGCCGACCTTCGGTCGGGTGCCCAAGTCAGGCGTGGTCCCTCTGTCGTGGAGCTTCGATCACGTCGGCCCGATGGCGCGCACGGCGCGCGACTGCGCGCTGATGCTCGACGTGATCGCGGGGCACGATCCTTCCGATCCGCTGAGCGCTGACGTCGCGACCGACGCGTACGCGGCGGCGCTCGACGGGTCCGTCGCCGGCTTGCGAATCGGCGTGCTCCGACACCACCACGTCGACGCCCCGTTCGTGGATGCGTCGGCCATCGCCGCGTTCGAGTCCGCGCTTGCCGCGCTCGACGCGGGCGGCGCGCAAGTCGAGGAGATCGACGTGCCGGCCTGGGACATCCTGAACGAGGCGTGCTTGCCCATCTTCATGTCGGAGGCACTCGCGTACCACCGACGGAACCTCGCCGAGCGCTGGGAGGACTACGGCTCGTTCACGAGGCAGATGATCACGTCAGCGCTCTTCTACACCGCGGTCGACCATGTGCAGGCGCAACGGGTGCGGCACTTCGTGGCTTCGAAGGTCGACGACATCCTCGGCGAGGTCGACGTCATCGCCACACCGACCGCGGGAGCCGGGGCTCCGCCAGTCGACAACCTCGACTTCGTGAGCGCGCTGACACTGCCGGTGTTCACCGCGCCGTGGAACGCGCCTGGGGCTGCCGACGATCTCGGTCCCCTGCGGCTTCACCGGTGACGGCTTGCCCGTGGGATTGCAGCTGGCCGGGCGTCGCTTCGACGAGAGCACGGTGCTGCGTGCGGCCGACGGATATCCAAGCGCTCACTGATTGGCACACCCGGCGCCCACCCCTCGCCGTGGGCTGACGCGCGTCAGCCGAGGAAGTCGCGGGCCAGCACGTCCCAGAGCTCGACCGACATGTCGAGCGATTCGATGTCGACTCGCTCATCGTCGCCGTGGCCCATCGTGGCGAGGTCGTCCATCCCGAGGCGAGTGCTCCACATGCCGAAGCCATAGGCCGCGGTCCCGAACTTCCGTCTGAAGTGGCGGGCGTCGGTCGTGCCCACCATGCGCATCGGGACGAGCTCGGCGTCTGGGTAGAACGTCCGCGCGGCACGACGGATGGCGTCGACGAACGGACCCGACGCGGGTGACCGGGTCGCGAGGTCGTCCGGCCTCGGGAACCTCACCTCGACCTCATCGGCGAGGTCGCCGAGCGCCTCGGCGATCATCCCTCGAACGCTGTCGGCGTCGTCGCCCGGCAGCACCCGGACGTCGAGTGCGATGTCGACTTCGTCAGGGATGATGTTCACCTTCGAGCCGGCCGTGAGCATCGTCGGCGTGATCGTCGTGTGGGTGCTCGAGTAAGCGAGCTTCGACAGCCCGAGCGGCAGCATCTCGATCGTCTCGACGAACCCTTCCTCCCGGAGCAGTGGCGCTCGGAGCTCGGCGGGGAGGCCGAGCCCGGCGACGAAGGCGTGCCATGACTCATCGAGGCGCGAGGGAGGTCGGTACGACGCGATGCGGCGCACGACCTCGGCGGCCTTGACGAGCGCGTTGTCAGCACGGAACGGCATCGAACCGTGGCAGGGCGCTCCGTGCACCTTCATGCTCGCCCACAGCGGCCCCTTCTCCTCATGGAGGTAGGGCATGCGCACACCCTCGGGACTCGGCATCGGAAAGCCCCCCGATTCGGTCACGAGGAAGTCGCACGCGACGGCGTCGGGCTCGCGTTCGGCGAGGAACCGGGCACCGAACTCGCCGCCCGCCTCTTCGTCGGCCACTGCGGCGTAGATCAGGTGGCCGCGTGGTCGAAAGCCCGACTGCGCGAAGGCCTTCATCGCCACGGCCATCGACGCGGTGAGGTTGAACATGTCGATCGCGCCACGTCCCCACACGCAGCCGTCGATGATCTCGCCGCCGAAGGGATCCTCCGACCATCGCGCCTCGTTCACCGGCACGACGTCGGTGTGGCCGAGAAGGCACAGCGTCGGTGCATCCGGGTCCGAGCCCTCGATGCGCGCGATGAGGTTCGAGCGGCCGGGCGCGGAGTCGAAACGCTCGACATCGAGGCCCGCACCGGCGAGGTACGCCTCGAGCAGGTCGGCGTTGCGCACCTCGCCGCCCGACCCCGGCGTGCCGTCGTTGACGCACTCGTTTCGGATGAGCTGTTGCACGAGGTCGACGACCTCGCTCGTCGGAGCACTCGAAGCCATGCGCAACCCCCGGTCCTTCTCAGGTCGACGACGCGCACCATTCAAGTCGGGATCTGAGCCGCCCCGGGACTGATGCAGCGCCGTCCCGTAGCCGCGCGCGAGAACTCGCATGAGGCCGGTGGATCCGCCTCATATCGTTGGGCATGGCCAGTCAAAACCTCGATGACCTGGTCCAAGATCTGGGCATCAAGCATCGCTCGAAGGCCGCGCTGCGCGAGCTCATGCAGCGGGGACCGCAGGCCACGAGGGCGCTGCAGCGGGGCTGTCGGATGCGAATCCCGCAGTCAGGGTGGGGTGCTGCGTCGTCCTCGACCACCACCTCGACGCTTCGGCGATCCCCGATCTGGTCGCCAACGTCGCGCACGAAGACGCGGCCGTGCGGCGCTGGGCCATCCATGCATTGACATGCGATCGGTGCAAGGAAGGGGAGAGTCGGCCCGCCGAGAACGACATCATCCCGCTCGCGATCCAGCTGTTGACCGACGATGTCGACTATCAGGTCAGGACGGCCGCAGCCCACGCCCTCGGCCCGTCGGCTCACACCCGCGACGACGTCGTCCACGCGTTGCAACGTGCGCACGCGGAGGATCCGCATCCACTCGTGCGCAAGGTCGCCGGGTGGTTCATCCCCGGGGGTCCCATCTTCAACAGGACACAACCGCGGCGAGCGCGGCGTGAGCACTTGCGATGACCTCAGCGCTTGTCGCTCTGTGCTTCGACGCGAACGACCCCCTCGGTCTCGCGCGGTTCTGGGCCGCCGCGCTGCGCTGGGAGGTCGACGACTACGCGCGTGATGAAGTCGGCCTCGTGCCGACGGATCACACGAGATTCGGCATCCGGTTCGGACCGGATTCCGGGCACAAGGTGGGCAAGAACCGCATCCATCTCGACCTGACCACGACCTCGCTCGACGACCAGAGGGAGACGGTCGAGCAGCTGCTCGCACTCGGCGGCCGCCACGTCGACGTCGGTCAAGGCCCGGACGACGCACACGTCGTGCTCGCCGATCCCGAAGGCAACGAGCTGTGCATCATCGAGCCGACCAACCGATTCCTCGGCGACTGCGAGCGCCTCGGCTCGATCACGTGCGACGGCACGCCGGCGGTCGGGTACTTCTGGAGCGAGGCACTCGGATGGCCACTGGTGTGGGATCAGGACGAAGAGACCGCGATCCGTGCACCGGGCGGCGGTCCCTTCATCACGTGGGGCCCACCGGTCGTCCCGAAGCTCGCGAAGAACCGGCTGTACCTCGACATCGCTCCGCTCGGCGCCAGTGATCTTCAGGAAGAAGTGGAGCGCCTCGTCGCTCTCGGCGCGGCTCGAATCGACGCCTGGCACGGCGACGCTCGATTGGGTGCTCATGGCCGATCCCGACGGCAACGAGCTCCGCGTGTCGACTCCTCGCTAGTCGGGCGGGACCGCGACCCGCGACAGCGCGCCGAGTGTCGCGTCGACGTAGGTGTCTTCGAGGAAACGCAAGTCCTCGGCCGTCGACTTCGATCGCACCTGGGCGACGAGCGCGTCGACACCCGAGAGCAAGATGCTCATGACCGACCTCGCGGTGCGGGGATCGAGCGCGAACTCGGTGGCAGCGAGATCGGCGAAGTACCCGACCGTGCGACGGTCCCATGATCGTTGATCACGGCGAGTCGCATCACTGACTCCGAGCGAGCGGAGGGGCGCGAAGAACCGACCGTGCTCCCCCACCGCACCGAGCACCGCACGGGTGAACGCGCGGAGCTTGGGCTCGAAGCCGTCGGGCGCGTCGGTGACCTGCACGCGAATCGCCCGGTCGAGCGCCTTCGCCTCCCGCTGATAGAGGGCGGCGAGGAGGTCATGCTTGTTGTCGAAGTGCTTGTACACGAGCGCTCGAGTGACCTCCGCACGCTCGGCAACCGTCCCCATCGTGACCGCCCTGGGCCCACCCTCGGCGAGGAGGTCACGGGTGACGTCGAGCAACAGCTCGCGGCGCTCGTCCGAGGTCAGGGTCACCGACATCCCTCGAGTATGCCGGGCGCGGTTGCATTCTGTCACCCGGCGTAGTTGAGTAGGCGGGTCAACCGGTTGCACAGTGCAACCGGCGACCTGAGACGAGAGCGAGCAGCGATGTCCTACGCCGATGGCCGCGCCATCCTCGACGCCGACAGCCACCTGATGGAGCTGCCGGGCTTCCTCGAGCCCTTCATGCAACCCGAGATGGTCGAGAAGCTCAGGGGCCGCACGATGAGCATGCTGAAGCCGGTCCTCGATCGGGCGACCCAAGCGTCCGAGGCCCGCTCCGCCGACCCGACAGCTCGCGCCGAAGCCGAGCAGCGCCTGTGGCAGGACAAAGGCTGGAACGCGATGGGCTCGTTCGATCCCGACGAGCGAAGCCACGTGCTCGACCTGTTCGGCTTCGACGGCCAGCTCGTGTTCGCCACGTTCGCGACCGCGCAGTTCGTCGGCAAGGACCAAGACCTCCTCTACGCAGGCAGCTCCGCGCACAATCACGCGGTCGTCGACTTCTGCAAGGACGATCACCGGTTGCTTCCCGTCGCGTACGTGCCGCTCGTCGACCCCGAGCGCGCGGTCACCGTGCTGCGCGAGGCCCTCGATCTCGGATCGGCCGCGATCCATGTGCCGTCGACTGCGGCCGGCGAGCGTGCACCCACACATCCCGACCTCTTCCCGTTCTGGGAGATGCTCGGCGACTCGGGCGTGCCGTTCGTGCTCCACGTCGGAGGAGGCGGCCGCCTGCTCGACCGCGCCTTCCACAACAACGGCATGCCGGTGAGCGATCACCTCGGCGGTGGCGAGAACATCCGCTCGAAGGACTTCCTCGCGATCGACAACTCGCCGTGCCTCTTCCTCGGCACGCTCATCCTCGACGGGCTCTTCGACCGGTTCCCCACGCTTCGCGGTGGAGTCATCGAGGAAGGCGCGAGCTGGGTGGTGTCGTGGATGCATCAGCTCGACTTCGCGCAGCGCGCGTTCCGGCGCACCGAGGAGCCGCTGCGGAACCTTCAGCTGCGGCCATCGGACTACGTGCGCAAACACCTGAAGTTCACGCCGTTCCCCGGTGAGCCGGTCGGCTGGATGATGGAGCAGGCGGGCGCCGAGCTGTTCATGTTCTCGACCGACTTCCCCCATCCGGAGGGTGGCCGCGATCCGAAGGCGAAGTTCGAGGATGCGATGCCCGGTGTCTCAGAAGCCGACCAGCAGCGCTTCTACTACTCGAACATGGCCGAACTCCTCGGCCCGGCACTGGTCCCGGCGCCGGCGCGCGCCTAACAGATCGTTGTGGGAGCAATCCGAGCGGGCGGTTCACCACGCCAGAAGAGGTCGCGCCCCTCGTCGTCCCGTGGCTAGGTCGCGATGCTGCGCTTCAGCAACACGGCAACGTGGCCGTCTCCGAGGGCGGTCATGCCGACCGCCTCCCAGCCCTGAGAACCCTCCGCGTTGAGCACGGAGACGGAGTCGGACTGACCTTGCATGGACATGGCCGCCTTGAACGCGGGCAACGCGAGGATGAGGTACTCCCAGTTGCTCATCGGGCAGCTGCGGCGAGGGCCGCGCAACGCCAACAACCGTCGATCGGATCAAACGGATCGCGATGAACCGCCAGGAACGACGGCCACAACACCTGGTGTCGACCCGGTGACCCGACGCGTATCCCAACTCCGTTGGCGCCATGCCTGGTTCGGCTCGTGTCGACGGTGACGACGGCGCCTGACGTAGCCGGATCTCGGCCCCGCGCGTCGTGCACGAGCACCGCGTCACCGACGCGCAACGCGTTCCACTCAAACTTCAGCATCTCGCTCTCCTTCCGATGCTTCCCACGTGTGCTGAAAGCCGTCCGGCCGCGGCGCCGATCCGGCCCAGTAGCTGCGTCCGTCATCCGTCCGGACCCTCACGCGGGTCGTGCGACTACGTCCCCAGGCGACGGCCTCGTCGGCGCTGGCCGCACGGGCTTGCTCCGCGACGCGTTGGTCGCTTGGACCGACGAACCAGTAACAGAGGAAGTCGCCGCGAGCTCGGTCGGCGACGAGCCAGGCCGTGCCGTCACCCTCGCGCGCTCCGCGCGGGCTCCTGGTCACGGTCGTGTCGTCGCTGCGGAGGAAGACCGAATGGGATCGGGGCCGAGGAGAGCCACTCGACACGGAGGGCACAGCCACCACTCGGGCAGCGCGCCAGGGAGAAGGGTCGGATCGCCGTCGAACAGCTCGCGACACCGTCCACATTGCCGGGGAGGCACGTCCCGCGGCTCCTGCTGGGCTTCGACCACTCCCATCGAGTCCACAACGGGCTCCCTTCCTCAGAAGGCCACCCTACAGTGGAAGGCAATAACTAGCAAAAAAACTCTGGTATTGCACTACTATTTCGAGCGTGAGCGACTGGACCTTTCTCACCACGCACGCGCAGGCGATGCTGTTCCTCGCTCACCAGCCAGACGCTCGGCTGCGCGACGTCGCATCCGCACTCGACATCACCGAGCGCACGGCGTACGCGATCGTGGCGGACCTCACCGAGGCCGGGTACGTGGTGAAGGAGCGGGATGGCCGGCGGAACCGCTACCACATCCAGCGCCACGTCCCTCTGCGAGACGAGATCGGCCGAGAGCGCAGCGTCGGCCAGCTCCTCGATCTCCTCGGTGCCACAGAGCCTGGACGAACGGCGAAACCTCGCCGCGCCGCCCCCTGAGCGCGCTCCCCTGACTGTTACTGTGCCTGGAACCGCGCGGGTGACTCCGCGTCGGTGGCAGCGGCTCTGAACCTCGGTCGCGGTCCTCCGCCTTCTCCCGGGACGGAGGGAATCGTCACCAGGAGCTCGCATGGCCACTGACCTTTTGACGGCGCCCGTCACCGCTGCGCCCCCCGACGAGGCCCCGGAGCGTCGACGAGTCGGACGAGCCGAACGCACGATCACGCTCCTGATCGTCGCGGGTCCGTTCGTCGCATTGGTGTGCGCGGTCTTCGCATTTTGGGGCCACGGGATCCACACACGCGATGCACTGCTCGCCCTTGGGCTCTTCTTCTTCGTCGGCTACGGCATCACCATCGGCTACCACCGGTTCCTCGCGCACAAGTCGTTCGTCGCCGTGCGACCCCTCAAGCTCGCGCTCATCGGCGCCGGGTCGATGGCCTTCGAGGGTGGACCGATCGGGTGGGTAGCCGACCATCGCCGCCATCACGTCTTCTCCGACCTCGAGGGCGACCCGCACTCGCCCAATGGCACGACGACACCGCTCCGAGGGCTCTGGCACGCCCACATCGGCTGGCTCTTCAACCACGAGCCGACGTCGTGGGAACGTCATGCGAAGGACCTCATGGCCGACCGCGACATCGTCGTCATGAACGCGCTCTTCCCGATGTGGTGTGTCGTGTCGCTCGCCATCCCCTTCGTCCTCGGCTGGATCTTGGGCGGCAGCCTGTGGGCCGCTCTCACGGCTCTGCTGTGGGCCGGCGGAGTGCGCGTCTTCCTCGTGCACCACGTGACATGGAGCGTCAACTCCCTCTGTCATGTCTATGGCCGGCGACCGTTCGTCACGACCGACCGCAGCACGAACGTCGCCGCACTTTCCGTCGTCACGATGGGCGAGTCGTGGCACAACGGCCATCACGCGTTCCCTCGATCGGCTCGCCACGGAGTGCTCCCGCATCAGTGGGATTCCTCGGCGCGCGCCATTCGGTGCTTCGAGCAGCTCGGCTGGGCCACCGACGTCCACTGGGCGACGCCGGCCGCGATCGCACGGCGTCGATCCTCAGCCTGATCGATCCTCGATCTCAGCCGACAGGGCGAGGATCCGCTCGGCGACCTCGTCACTGCACTCGATCGGCAACATGTGACCCGCGTTCGCGAACGTCTCTATGCGCGCACCGGGGATGAGGTCCACCGTTCGCACCGACTCTTCGATCGGAACCACGGCGTCGGCGGCGCCGGCCAGCACGAGCACCGGCACCTCGACCTGCGAGAGCGCTCGAGTCAGGTCGATGCCGAGGAGCCGGCGGGCGAAGCCGCGGCGGCGCTCGACGGGGCTGTCGGTGCCGATCGTGCGCACCGCATCGACGTGGCTCCTCCGAGGCTCGGGCCCGAAGTTCGCTCGGGCGAGCACGAGGCCGTGCCGCGGGTTGCGGCCGAGTCGTTCGAGGAACTGCCAATCGAGCGCCGTGAACTTGGCACGGGTGAGCGGCCGGTCGGCGGGCCCGCGACCCGAGCTGTTGATGAGCACGATGGCCGCCACTCGCTGAGCGACGACCTCGGGACGGTCTACGGCGAGGCCCAGAGCCACGCCGCCGCCCATCGAATGGCCGACGACGATCGCGCTCCGGAGGTCGAGGTCCTCGAGCACCCTCGCAGCGTCGTCGACGAGACCAGGAAAGCCGAACATCGGCGGCACGGGCGAGGAACGACCGAATCCCCGTTGGTCCATCGCGATGACCCGACAACCGCCGGCGGCCAAGGGAGCGGCCATCAGCGAGAACGTGCGCATCGACGCACCGTGGCCATGCAGCAACAGCACGGGGCGGCCCGCTCCACACTCCTCGACGTACAGCTCGCCCCCGTCGGATGTCGGGATCAGATGCGTGTGCTCACCCGGGAACCGGAAGTCGCGGTCAGCGTCGGGATCAGGCCTCGCCGAGAGCTGCAGCAAGACCCGCGACTCGTACAGCCCGACGCACGCAGCCAGGAACGCGGTGGCGCCCAGTGGCAGCAGGAAGCGTCTTCCGTGCACCGAGCCATCCTCTTCGAGGCGGCATCAGGAGCAAGCAGCTCGACGACACGACGCCCGAAGTGAGCGTATCGGCGGAATGTCCTGATCAGCCGACTTCTCTCGAGGCCACCGCTGCCGGGTACGGTCGTGACGCGGGTGGCGTTGCTCCGGACCTCGGTATCGCACGCGCGAAGCCGAGGAGCGCCGTGTCCCCCAACTCGTCCTTGCCCGTCGTCTCGAAGCTCTCCGTCTTCGGCGCGGTCGTGGCCCGCTCGGCCCCGCGCCTCATCGAGGCGTCGCTGATCCCGAGCGCGCTGTTCTATTGCGCGCTGGTCTTCGTCGGCATCGGGGCGGCGTACGGCGTCGCGATCGTCTGGCTGTACGGCACCCTCGCGACCCGGTTGGTCTGCCGCCGGCGCGTCTCGCCCCTGCTCATCCTCGCCGCCGTCGGCATCACGATCCGGACGATCGTGGCCGTGGCGAGCGGAAGCACGTTCGTCTACTTCGCGCAGCAGGTGATGGGGTCGCTCGTCGTGGGTTGCGTGTTCCTGGCCTCGGTCGCACTCCGACGGCCGATGGTCGAGGCGCTCGCGCACGACTTCTGGCCCCTGACACCCGAGATGCGCGCGCACCCTTCAGTGGTGCGACTGCTGCGACGACTGACGTTCCTGTGGGCCGGCGTCAACCTCGCGATCGGCGGGGCGACCTTCACACTCCTCCTGTTGCTCCCGCTTCCCGCCTACGTGGCGCTCAAGCAGCCCGTCGCCTGGTCGATCACTGCTGCCGGCATCGCGATCACCATCGACCGGGCGGTGCACACCGGGCGGCGAGCCGGCTTCGCCGCCGAAGCACCGATCCCTGTGCTGGTCGACATCTCGTGAGCTTCATCGGGGAAGAAGGTCGAGGCCGGGTGGCGCAAGCGACCCCCCGATGACGTCGATGGCGACGTCGACGAGCCGCAAGTTGTGGTTCCGGGCGTGGTTCCGCAAGGTGGCGAAGGCGTGCTCCATGTCGAGGCCTTGACGCTCCGCGACGATGCCCTTCGCCTGCTCGATGACGACGCGCGTGTTGAGCGCCCCGTTGAGCTGTTCGTTCACCACGTGCGCCTCGGTCGCCGCGCGGTGTTGCAGGATGGCGATGGTCGCGACGTCGGCGAAAGCCTGGGCGGCGTCGACGTCCGCCGTTCGCATCTCACCCGGCTCCACATGGAACAGGTTCAGAGCGCCGATGACCGTGCCCCGCAACCGCATCGGCAGAGCATGGACGGCGTGGAAGCCTGCCGCGAGCGCTTCGGCCGCGAAGCGCGGGCCAGCGGTCGTCGCCAACGACCAGGTTCTGGTTCACGACAGCGGTTCCGGTGCGGTAGCACTCGAGGCACGGGCCCTGTCGAGCCTGGAGCTCGAACAGCTCGAGCACGCGCATCGCCTCGGAGGAGGAAGCCATCACGCGCAGCTCACCGTCCGGCGCGGCCAGCATGATGCCGGCGGCTCCGACGTCGAGCACGTCGACGCAGCGGTCGGCGAGCACCGTCAGAAGCTCCACCACGTCGAAGTCGGCGACGAGCGAGTCGGCCAGCTCCACGAGCGTCCTGGCGAGCAGCGTTTCTCTAGGCATCGGCTCTCCTCGATCGTACGACTGACGCGGCCGCTCGTCACCCGGAGTCCTGCTCGCCGGTGGACGCGTCGAAGCGGAGCGTCCGGGCGACGACGTCTCGAGCGACGTCGGCAAGGGCACGGTCGTTCCCGAAGGCGTACGCCCGGAGCCGCACGAGCGCTTGGCCGACCGTCACCCCGAGCTGAACGGACACCATCCCGGCCGCTTGATGGACGACGAGCTGGAAGTCCGCGCCAGCCTCGAGCTCAGCGGCCACGAGGCCCGGGGGCGCGTTGGCCTGGAGAAGCAGGACAGTCTGGGCGGCCACATCGGCCATCACCAGTGCGTCGGCGTGCTGCTCTGTGTCGAGGGAGCCGGCTCGATCGCAGTAGAGGTTGAGGGCGCCCAACCGCACGGCGCCGACGTGGAGCGGGAACCCGAACACTGCCCGTACGCCCGCAGCGACCGCCGGGCCCGGTGAAGGCGAGCCATCTGGGGTCGGCGGGATCGGCCAGATCAGGTTCGAGGACGGGCCGGTCCAGGTGGTAGGCGTCCACGCACGGCCCCTCGCCGAGGTCGTACTGCAGCTGCTCGATGACAGCGCTCACCTCATCAGTGGTGCACAGCGACCCGTGCGGGACGTCCCCGGACATCAGCATGATCCCGGCGCCGGTCGTGCCGGTCACCTCGGCGCACACCCGGCACAGGCGCGCGGTCTCTGCCCCAGGCTCCGGGCCGACGAGTCGGGCGACGATCCGTTCTCGCCGGTCACCAGGCACCGCCTACGAGCCTCGACCGTTCGAGCTCGACGAGATCAGACCGGCCACACACATTCAGCAAGCGCAGCGCAGACGCCGGCGGAGATCGCAGCACGAGACACCGCGAGCGAGCGGCCAAGAACTCCTCGGCTCGGAAGAGCACGCCTGCTGCCGACGCGTCGAGGAACTCCACGGCACTCAGGTCGAGGATCAGATCGGCGTCGCCGTAGGCGATGAGCGCGGCCAACGTCTCGCAGAGGTCCCCACGGATCGAGAGGTCGAGCTCGCCGCTGAGCGACGCGACCGTCGGCTCGAAGCCGGAGCCAGCCCCGCCCGGAGGGCCGCGAAGCGAGAGGACGGAGAGCGAAGGGATCGGGTGCATCTCGGCTCCTGGCGTGTCGTGACGACGCGCTACCAGGGTCCGGAGCACCGCTACGAGGAACGTACACCTGTTCACGCCGCACGGCGATGGGCAACCACGCTGGCAATGTCTCTCGGACTTTTATTACTTGACTCGGAAGCATTCTTCTCTCATATTGAACAGATCGGAGCGAAGTAGCTTCGGGAGAGCAGGGGGAAGACGAAATGACCGCAACACTCACCGTTCGTCACACCGTCGCCGATTACGAAACCTGGCTCGTCGCCTACAAGGACGCTGGCGCCATTCGCAGCAAGTACGGCTGCACCGGCGACCGGGTGTATCGCCTGCCCGCCAACAGCAACGACGTCTTCATCACCCACGACTTCCCGACGCTCTCGCAGGCCGAGGGCTTCGCCGGTGACTCCGAGCTCCGCGCGCAATGGAGCGCGCCGGCGTCACTTCGGCACCCCGGATCGAGATCTTCGAGCTTGTCTGACGCACGACGCCGACGGCGACCGGGGAGAGCGGGCGCGAGCCTGGCCTCTCCGGCCGCGCTCGGCGTCGTGAAGGTAGGAGACGACTTCGCCGACGAGTATCCCGATGGCGATCCCGTCGCAGCAGAGGTGCTCGCCACGCTCGTTCGTACGGGTCACGCCATCGACGCCGAGATCGACCGGACGATGGTCGCGTCACATGGTTGGCCTCAGACGATCTTGAACTGCCTCGCGGTGATCGAAGGCGCCGAGACCAAGTTGACACCGAGCCAGATCGGCGAGCGAACCCTCACCTCGTCGGCGACGATGACCAACACGCTCGACACGCTCGAGCACCTCGGTTGGGCGCGTCGAGTCGCGAACCCCGACGATCGGCGCAGCGTCCTCGTCGAGATCACCTCCGAGGGCCAAGCCGTCACCGACCGCTTCCTGCCCGGCATCCGAGCGTTGGAGCTCGCAGCACTCGGCGAGCTCACGGGCACCGAGCGCGCCACGCTCCTCAAGTTGCTCGGCAAGGTGCTCAAGGGCATGGCAGCGATCGCCGCCGCCGAGCCGATCCCGCTCGAAGGCCGGCGCAACCGGCCCGAACGCGGCCGCTGATCCTGCAATGGCGGATGAGTCGCAGGCGTCAGCTCGACGGGTTCGGATGACGCCTCACGTACTCGGTGGCGAGCTCGGTCCGTGAGTGGAGACCCGTCTTGGTGAAGACGTGGTCGAGGTGGGTCTTCACCGTGGCGCGACCCATGAGAAGTCGCTCTGCGATCTGTGGGTTCGTGAGGCCATCGGCGACGAGCGTGACGACCTGGAGCTCGGTTGGTGTCAGCGCCGCCCACCCGTGGCTCGGACGCTGACGTTCGCCGCGAGCGCGACCCGCATAGCGCGGCGGCTTCGCCCCACGTCCAACGCGGCGCCCTCGACACTCGCCGCGCTCGCCATCTCCGGTCCGAGCGCCTCGGTCGCGGCGGCAACAGCGGCGTCGAGGCGACCCTGCTCGAACGCGAACCTCCATCGGTAGCCAGTCTCGTCCCGCAACCGGGAAGCAGCGGCCGCGAGCCGGAGGCACTCGGCCCAGGACTCGGCCGTCGCCGCGACACCAGCGAGCCCTTCGAGCGCGTCGACGCCTATCAGGCGAAGCTGGTGCTCGACGGCAACGCTGAGTGCCTCGTGCCATCGGTCCTCGTCCTGCGCGGCCGTGGCCTCGATCGCGGCCCGCACTGCCCGTCCGAGTGGCGTGTCGCGCTGCAGCGGTCCGCACCGCCTCGACGGCCAGGCCCGCCTCGCCAGCCTCAACGGCTTCTCGACACAGGAGCATCAGGATGAAGGCGGGTGGACGGATCGTGGAGGTCGATGTTCTCGGGCCGGATGCTCGGCGTCGACTCGGGCTGGCCCTCCAGCGAGCAGCGAGCGTAGATGGATCGCCAGCTCCGCTGAGGCCTGCGTGCCCGGGACCTTGGCGAGGCGCTCTGTGCGCGACCGGCGGCCGCGTTCGGCGGCCGACTCATCGCGGGCGAGGAGCCCGGCGGCGCCCAACAGCGTCACCGCAGACTCAGCCATCAGCGAGCGACCGGCTCGGACGCAGAACGCCGGGCGATCTCGAGGCACCGCTCGAGATCACCGAGATACGAGCGCGGCCCGACCCGCGGTGCGGTCGGCCCAGTCGCGGAGGTACCGGCTCTCACGAGCGGCGGCCCGAAAGTCCGCATGCGTCGAGCATCGCCCATGCTGCGCGCGGTTCCACTTCGAGCGCGACCGACGCCTGAGCCATCGTGGCGACGCACTCGACGTATCGCTGCCCTCGCTCGTGCGCGAGCTCGCTGCAGGCGGTCGCTGTTGTCCGCCGTGTATCCGATCAGCATGTCGTTCACGGCGACGAGGTACTCGTCGCCGGCTTCTTCGGCGAGAGCCCGGCCGCGCCGCAGAGCCCGCGGCCGCTTCGGGCCAGCTCCGAGCGGTGCCGACAAGGACCGCGACCGACGCTGCCGCGGCGGCCCACGGCAAGGGGAACAGCTCCGCGTTCTCATCGGTCAGCAGCCGGTCGACCGCAGTCAGCGCAGCCTGCGGACGACCGCCTGCCTGCCAGGCGCGGGCCAAGAGCCGCAACATCCGAAGTCCGACCGCCGGGTCGCCGCGTGCTCCACTCGAGGGCGGCCGCCACGCTGTCGTGGAACAGCTCGAGGTGCTCGATCACGGCGTCGGTGTGCACGATCGGCTCGTGACGTTCCAGCCAGCCCAGCCAGAACGACACCTGCGCGTCTCGGAGCGCTCCGAGCTCACCGGCCGCGCGGGCCCGCTCGACCGCGTACGCCGCGCAAGCGTCTCGAGCAGTCGGTAGTGCTGCTCCCCACCGCGCTCGCTCCTCGATGAGGACGAGGCTCTTGTCGACGAGCCGGCTCACGACGTCGAACACGGTCACCGGGTCGAAGTCGCCGAGCGCCGACGCGACGTGCTCCGCCGCGTCCATCGGGAAGCTCCCGGCGAACACTCCGAGCCGGCGGAAGAGCACCTGCTCGGTCTCGTCCAGCCGGTCGTAGCTCCAGTCGACCGACGCCGCCAGCGTCTGCTGCCGCGGAAGCACCGTGCGGGCACCGCCCGTGAGGAGATGGAACCGATCGTCGAGCTCTGACGCGATCCGCTCCGCCGACATCTGCCGGCAGCGCGCTGCCGCCAGCTCGAGCGCGAGCGGGATGCCGTCGAGCCGGCAGCAGATCTGAGCGATCGCAGGAGCGTTCTCGTCGGAGACCACGAACGTCGGGCGGGCGCGGCGCGCTCGATCGATGAAGAGCCGGACCGCGTCGTATTGCCGCAGCGCGGGCAGCGCAACGATCGTCTCGGGAGGCGGCGCCGACAGGGAGTGCACTCGCCACGTCACTTCACCCGGGACTCCGAGCTGTTCGCGCGTGTCGCCAACACGTTTACGGCCGCGTGCTGCGCCAAGAGCGCGGCCGTCGAGCGCCGCACACGGTTCGAGGAGGTGCTCGCAGTTGTCGAGCACGAGCAGCGTTCGCTCGTCCGCCAGCGCGGCGATCACCTGCTCGACGGGCTGCAGCCCGGGAGCGTGATGGCGCTCCCATCGCGGCCAAGACCGCCGATCCGACGCTCCGCGGGGTCGGCCACGCTCGCGAGCTCCACGAACCACACGCCGCCGGGGAACTGGTCGAGAAGCTCCGCGCCTACTGCGAGCGCGAGGCGCGTCTTGCCCACTCCTCCGGATCCCGTCAGCGTGACGAGCCGCTCGTCGATCACGAGCTGGCCGATCGCGGCGACGTCGTGCTCCCGTCCGATCAGGGGCGAGAGCTGCACGGGGAGGTTGTGACGGTGCGCGTCGAGCGAGCGCAGCGGGGGCTGACTCGGCGGGAAGCTCCGGATGGACCACCTGCCACACGCGCTCGGGGCGACCGAGGTCCTTCAGTCGATGCGTGCCGAGGTCGGCGAGATGCACATCCTCCGGCAGCTGATCGACGACCAGTCCGGCCGCCGCGTCCGACATGAGGATCTGGTCACCGTGGCCGATCGCTCGAAGGCGCGCGCAGCGGATCACGGTCTGACCGAAGTAGTTGCCTTCGTCGCGCAGCTGGGCTTCGCCGGTGTGGATCGCCATGCGCACCTGGAGGTCCGCCCCCGGCGGCCAGCTCTCGGCCATGAACGTTCGCTGGGCATCGACCGCCGCGGCGACGGCATCGGACGCGCGCGCGAACGCGGCGACGACGCTGTCGCCCTCTCCCTGCTCCACTGGCCGCACGCCGCCGTGGCCGGCGATGACCTCGTCGAGGATCTCGTAGTGCCGGGGGATCGCGACGGCCATGCCTGCCGGCGCGTGCTCCCACCGTTGAGATGACGCCTCGACGTCGGTCAGCAGAAAGGTGACGGTGCCGGTCGGGAGCGCGAAGCCCGCCGGGTCGGGGCCGCTCACCTCGTCGACCAAGAGACGTCGGAGTGTCGTGTCGATCTCACCCATGACCATGGTGTCAGCATCCGAGACGCCGGCAAGGGGGACATCCCCCATCTGGTGGACCCGCCCTCTCAGAGCCGGGGGATCGGCGTCAGACGTGCGAAGAACTCGATCATCGCTTGCACTGCGGTTCGATTGACCCCGTTCCCGTTGCCCGGAAGGATCGCAAGCTCGCCCTCGGGTAGTGCTCGAAAGGCGCATGCACCTTCTTCGATGGAGCAGAACGGATCGCGGTCCCCGACGAGGATCAGCGTTGGCACGACGACGCCTTGCATGTCGTCGACGGTGTAGCCCGGAGGCCGGCTGACCCGGTCGAACGTGCGGCGGAGCACCGTCTTCCAGTGTCCCTCGCCCTGCCGCGACGTCGTGGTCGGCCCGCATCAGCTCGACCATCGTGCGGAGCTGCTCGTGGCCCTCGACCCCGTCAGGATCTGCCTCGGTCGCGTCCGGTCGGCCGCCGAGCATCTGCCTGGCCATCACGAGGCTCGGCACGTCGGGGTCGGCGGTGAGGGGGCCTCCGTGGTTCACGTCGCCCCGGAGCTGGGGCGCCTCCGTCTCGATGATCCGCGCACCCCACGCCAGCCACCCCCGTGCGGCGGCGGCGTTGCCCAAGAACTGCTTGTGGTAGCCGACGAGGGAGAGCGCTGCCGCCGCCGCGAGCACGGGATCGGGCCGTTTGCGGGCGGCCGCGTTCACGCGCGCTCGAACGAGTCGACTACTCCTGCGAGATCACCGAGCCAATACGACGCGTTCGGCCGGTCCGATCAGAGCCTCGGGGAGCTCCTCGATCTCGAGCACCGCCGCGAAACCGTTCGCGCAGCGCTCCACTTTCCTGCCGCCATTGCCTCGAACCCGGCGCCGACCTGCGCCTCGACGTCGCTCGCCATGTCAGAGCGGATCGTAGGAGTCGTCAGCCCTTGACGTAGGAGAGCTTCTCGGCGACCTTGCCGTCGCGCACCAGGAAGACATCGACGCCGCGGATGTGGCCGTCGTCCCAGCTGTAGGTCCAGCGCTGTGTCGCGCGGTCGTTCGCGATGAACAGCTCCTCGACATCGAATCGGGAGGACGGGTCGGCGAAGATCGGCTCCCACGCAGCACGGACGGCGCCGCGGCCAACGGCCCGGGTTCCGTCGGGAGCGGGACCGGTGCTCTCGAACACGACGTCGTCGGTCGTGAGGGCAAGCGCGGCGTCGAGGTCGTGGTCGTTCCACGCCTGGCCGAACTCGTCCAGCAGCGAACGGATCGAGGCTTCGTCCATCTGCAGGCCTTCTCTCTCGGCGCGATCACGAGCTCGACGATCGGTCGTTCGCGATCCGAAACCGGTAGCGGAGATCGACGACTCCACCCGGGAAGTCGCCTTCGAGACGGTTCGTGACGAGCCAGTGTCGAGTGCGGCAGCTTCGGCTCCGACAAAGGTCGCGTATAGGTGAACTGCGTCGAGGCATCCGCGAGCCAATCGTGGATCTCATTGGGAGTCGTGTGCTCGTGGCCGTCGTCGAGCACGACAGCGTCGGCAGCGATCGCGAGCGCAGCGTCGGAGTCTCGGCGGTCATGCGCTCTGAAGTAGCGATCGATCACCTCGGGCAGATCGATGTCGGGCGCCTGAACTGCTACGACGGGTGGCGGAGTCCGTCGAGGATCATGTTGAGCAACCGGTTGCTCTGATCCTCTGACAGCGTCGCGTTGATGCAGAGGGGGCTGACGAGCTGCATGAGCTCGGCGCCGTTGACGTCGGTCCGGATGGCGCCCGCGTCTTGGGCGCGGCGGACGACGCGGTCCATCGCATCGTCGATGCGCTCCTTCGACCGCAGCTTGAGATCGGGGTGCTTCTCGAAGGCCTCGTGCAGCTCGTTGAGGAACGTGCGCTTGCCCTGGGCGTAGCGCACGAACGCCTCGAGGAACGCAACCACCGAGGGCCAGGGTTCGAACTCCGCCATCGCTTGGTCGGCCGCCGCGACCAGCTGGTCGACATCGTCGCGGTAGACGGCCTCGACCACATCGATGCGCTGAGGAAAGTGCCGGTACAGCGTGCCGACGCCGACGCCGGCTTCGCGGGCAATGGCCTCCATCGACGCGCTCCCCGCCTTCCTTGGCGAAGACGTCTCGCGCTGCCGCGACCAGGCGCTCGTAGTTGCGCTGCGCGTCGGCCCGCAACCACGCGTGTCGCGGGCGGGTCATCGGGCTTGCTCACGAGCCGAGCCTTGCTAGCCACGTCGCACCGACCTCAACCGGTTCAGAGATATCTCTTGCTAAACGGAGGCACCCTCCGTATAGTAACCGGAGGAAGCTTCCGCTTATGCAAGAACTGTACCAGCGGAAAGGTCGAAGTCCATGCGTGTCACTCACGTTTCACTCCCGTCGCCCCCGGCGGCGACGCGCCCCGCCGCCCCGTCGCGGCTCTTTCTCTTCGTGATCCTCGCTGCCCAGCTGATGGTGGTGCTCGACACGACGATCGTGAACGTCGCACTGCCCCACATCCAGGAAGCGTTCGGGTTCTCGAGCAGCGACCTGTCGTGGGTGCTCAACGCCTACATCCTCACGTTCGGCGGATTTCTCCTGCTCGGCGCTCGAGCCGGAGACCTCTACGGCCGGCGTCGCGTGTTCCTCAGCGGCATTGCGCTGTTCACCGTCAGCTCGTTGCTCGGTGGACTCGCCTTGAGCGGCTGGCTGTTGCTCGCGGCTCGCGCCGCGCAGGGCCTCGGCGCAGCGCTCGCCGCGCCGTCTGCACTGTCCCTGCTCACGACCGTGTTCCCCGAAGGACGCGAGCGAGTCCGCGCGATCGGGCTCTACACCACGGTGTCCGCGGCCGGCGGCGCACTCGGGCTCGTCTTCGGTGGCTTGCTCACCGAGCTGGTGTCGTGGCGCTGGGTCATGTTCGTCAACGTGCCCATCGGCATCGCCATCTTGGTGGTCGGCCGCCGGATCATCACCGAGTCGGAGCGTCGTCACGGTCGGTTCGACCTCGTCGGCGCGGTCACCTCGACCGCCGGGATGATCCTCATCGTGTTCGGTCTCGTCGAGTCCGCGTCGGCCGGTTGGACGAGCGCGCTGACGATCGGCTCGTTGGTCGCCGGCGTGATCCTGCTCGTGACGTTCGTGGCCACCGAGCGCCGGGCGGAGGAACCGGTGCTGCCGCTGAGGCTGCTGGCCCACCGGACCCGCTCCACGGCGAATGCCGCACGCGGACTCGTCTATGCCGGCATGTACGGGATGTTCTTCTTCCTGGGCCAGTTCCTACAAGACGTGCAGGGTTACTCACCGCTGCGAGCCGGACTCGCGTTCCTGCCCATGCCCGCCTCGGTGTTCCTGTCGTCGCAGCTGACCAGCCGGGTCCTGGTTCGTCGCCTTCCGCAGAAGGCCGTGATGCTTCTCGGGATCGGCTTGTCGATGTTCGGCCTGTTGTTGGTCACGCAGCTTCAGGCATCCGCGTCGTACGCGGGGATCGTCCTGACGCTCGTGCTCGTCGGCTCGGGGCAGGCGTGTCGTTCGTGAGCCTCACGTCCGCATCGCTCGCCGATGTCGCACCCGGCGACGCAGGCGCAGCCTCCGGTCTCATCAACGTGAGCCAGCAGCTCGGCGCCGCCATCGGGCTCGCCCTGCTCGTCACCATCTTCGACTCGGCGACGAACCACGCGGGCACAGGGATGCCGGCGGAGCTGTTCGTCCACGGCGTGCGGACCGTGTGCTTCGTCGGCGCCGGGTTCGCTGTCGCGGCACTCGCCTTGGTCGCACTCCTCGTTCGCCCCGCTCGTACCGACGAGCTCGACGACTTCGAGATCGACGAGCTCTTCGTTGACGGCGACGCCGCCGCCCTTGCCGAGCAGGCGGTGATCGAGCTCGTGTAGCCGGTTGACGCGCTCGCTGTGCCTCTTTTTCAGCAGCAACACCGAGGCATAGCCTCTGTGTGGCTGCTCGATTGGGAGGCGGGGTCGAGATTGAAGTCGTCTCGCACGGTCATCGGCTCAGCTACCTCACCGCCGGCGAGGGCGAGCCACTCGTTCTGATCCCGGGTCTGATGCAGGCCGCCGTGGACTGGGTGGATGCGGGGTATCCGGCCCTTCTCGGCGACCTCTTTCGCGTGATCATCATCGATCCGCTCGGTTTCGGTGCGAGCGACAAGCCGCACACGAGTGCCGACTACACCTTCACCCGCGAGCAGACCACGTGGAGGCCGTTCTCGACGCGGAGCGAGTCGATGCCGCGCACCTGTGGGGCTACTCGTTGGGAACGATGATCACGGAGGCGTTCGCCCGTTTGCGCCCCGATCGCACTCGGTCGATCGTGCTCGGCGGAAGCCTGCCGGGCCTCAAGGGCCTGGACCGCAGGAACTTGTCCGAATCGGATCTCGACGTCTACCGCGCCGGCGACTGGGATCGGGTGTGGAGCGAGATCCTTCCCTTCGTCCCAACCGAACGTCGGCGCCTGTTCAGCGAGCGGAATGACCTCTTGGCCTGTGCCGCATCCGAGGAAGGCAAGCTTCGAGTCGCTGGCGGTCGAAAGCGACCCGATGCCACTTCCGATGCTCTGCTACGTCGGGACCGGGGAGTGGTGGTGGGAAGCAGCACGCGACGTGACCGAGAGTGCGGGAGGCCGCTTCCATCCGGTCGAGGGAGCCGACCACGCGGGTGCGTTCATGCGAGCCGAGGAGGTCGTCGCTCAGGTTCGAGAGTTCCTCGCACACTGAACCCGGCCGACGCGCATCACTACGGTGCGCGGCATGGCAGTTTTGCAACGAGTTGCACCGGCATTCCCGGTCAGCGACGTCAGCGCCTCGCTGGCGCACTACGAGCGGCTCGGCTTCGCGACGCGGCTCTACGTCGAGTGGTGAGTACGGCTTCGCGACGCGCGACGGCATCGAGATCCACCTCGGGCTCGCGCCGTCGCGTGGACCCATCACCGAAGCACTCCGCGTATGTCTGGGTCGACGACGCCGACGAGCTCGCACGGGAGTGGCGCGCTGCAGGAGCGGAAGTGCACGGGCCTGAGGACACCGAGTGGGGGCAGCACGAAGGCGCCCTCGTCGACCCAGACGGCAACGTGATCCGCTTCGGCTCACCCATCCAGCGCTCGAGCTCAGCAGGCGTAGCCCCAATCGGACAGGCCCTCGGGCGGGTCGATCCCGAGGAGATCCGAGATCGGGCTCTCCTCGCTGTTCAGCGGTGGGCCCGCCGCGTCCCTTCCGACTCGCGGGCGTGCGACGCGGGAGATGTCCAGATCCCTGGACGCGCTCGCAACGGGTCGAACGACCCATCTCACGCTCCCATCGCGTTCCGATCATCAAAGCGA
Source organism: uncultured Acidimicrobiales bacterium (assembly GCA_963726495.1). GTDB lineage: Bacteria > Actinomycetota > Acidimicrobiia > Acidimicrobiales > DATKAS01 > DATKAS01. Next base: position 17,507 of record CAVSCP010000010.1, on the reverse strand, counting down.
CAGAGCGGCGAGCCCACCGGCTCGGCGAACTGGGGAGGTGTTGATCCGCCCGGCTGAACTGGTCGCTGCGCCGGCGGGGAGCCATAGCGAACCCGGCCCCAGGCTCACCAACAACGAGCCAACGGGAGCATTGGGATGTTCGCAAGGAATGTCGCAGAAAGAAGCGCCACATCGTCGGGTACCTCGGCATCGTCGTGGGAGCGACATTGATCTTGCTGTCCGCCACTGCCGGGCTCGCCACCGCGGCGTCTGCGCCGAAGCTCGACAAGCTGACGGTGGAGGCGCTGTGCACCCAGCCCGGCGGCCTCGCTGTCTTCCGAATCGGCAACACGAACAGCATCGACGTCGACTACACGTGGAGCATCGACAAGGACGGGCCCACGGGATCCGGTATGGCGCAACCAGGGAACGACACCTACCTTGTACGTGCCCCCCACCCACGAAAACGTTCGGGTGTTCGCACACGGGGACCAGCTGCTCGCCCCGAAGGAGAACACCGACCCGTGCACGCCGACGTACACGGCCGCTGCAGCGACGACCACCACCGCCACGACGCTCGCCACCACGACGACCACAGCAGCGACGACCACCACGGCCACGACGCTCGGCACCGACCACGACACCGCGGCGCCGACCACCACGACCGCCACCACGTCGGCACGACCCGACGACCGAAGCGCCGACGTCCACAACCTCCGACGACCGTCGAACAAGAAGCCCACCGACCGAAGCGCCGACGTCCACAACCTCCACCACCGTCGAAGAAGAGCCCACCACCGAAGCGCCGACATCCACAACCTCCACCACGGTCGAAGAAGAGTCGACCACGTCGACCACCGCCGGACGAAGAGTCGACGACGACCACGTCCACGACGGTCGAGGGGCTGATCACGGGCGAAAGCGTCACGACCGCCCCGAGCACGACGGACGCCCCGACGACCACCCTCGCACCGACCTCGACGCTCGCTCCGCCGCCACGCTCGCTCTCCGGGAGCACGCTCTCGGCGAACACGACGCGGCCGACGAGACCGACCTCGACGTCGAACGTCGAACACGACCGAGCCCACCGTCGTCGGAGGTGCTGCCGTCCGATGATCGCTCGCCGGAGCTCACCGGAGACGAGGTCGACCCGGCCGTCGGCCGAAGCCGCTCGGGACACCCTGCCGTTGACGGGCGGAGAAGCTGGCCTCGTCGCCGGCCTCGGCCTCGCCCTCGTCGTCGCCGGCCTCGGGGTGCTCGGCTTCGCATGGGGTTCGGCAACCCCGGGCCGCCACGCCCGACGTCGCCGCATGATCTTCTGACAGCGCGCACTGCGCGCGCAAGGGCACCGAGCGCAGAGTGCGCTCGGTGCCCCTTGCATCACGCGACGAGATCGGCCGCCGGGAGCGTGTAGCTCTTCGCTCCGAAGTCGACGACTGTCTTGCCTGCGACGAGCATGAGCGTGCTCGGTGAGCCAGCTCGAATCCGAGACCAACCCGTCGGTGTTGTTCTCACCTTGGATGAGCGTGTCGTCGCCGGGCCCACCATCGAGCGTGTCGATGCCGTCGCCGCCGATGAGGAGGTCGTCGCCAGCGCCGCCGCTGATGGTGTCGTTGCCAGGGCCGCCAACGAGGATGTCGTTCCCATTGCCACCGTCGAGCGACAGAAGCGCTGATGCGCCGCTGACGCCTGACGCATCGACGATGTCGTCACCGTCGAGTGCGGCAACGATCAGGTGATCGGTTTCGGGGCTCGAGGCCGAGACGGTCACTGTCGGCTTCAGGTTCACGACCTGGAGATCGCTGCCCTGCTGCCCGACGATGGCGACGTCGTCGCCGGCGGTCCCGTTCACGGTCACGTTGTCGGCCTGGCCGTCGTCGACGCCGCTGCCCGGCACCTGAGCCAGATCGACGTGGACGTCGGTGAGGTCGGTGCCCGTCATGTCGTTGACCACGACGTTGTCCGCACCGCCGAGGGCGTTGAGGTCGATGTTCTCGACGCCTGCGGTGTCCATCGTGATGTTGCCGAGGTTGCGGAAGAACCGCACGCGCTGCCCGTTCGCCGAGACGTCGAAGTTCTCGTTCATGTTGTTCCCGTTGAACAGCATCGTGTCGAATCCGTCGCCGCCCTCGACGGTGTCACTGCCATCGCCGGGATCCCACTGGAAGACGTCGTCGTCACCGCCGAGCAGAGCGACGTCGGCGCCCTGGTTGCCGTCGATGAAGTCCTTGCCGAGCCCGCCCGCGAGCCTGTCGGCGCCGTTGCCGCCGAGGATCGTGTCGTCGCCTGCGCCCCCATCGACGCTGATCGCGATGAGCGGGGCGAGGTTGCCAGTCGCGGTGAACGAGTCGTTGCCGTCGTTGGCATTGAGCTCGAGGTTCTCTGTCGTGCCGATGTCGACGCTGAACGGTGCCGGGACTGGTGCGATCGAAGCGCACACGAGTGCCGTCCGGAGTCGTCGCCGTGAACACCTCAGCACCGTTGCCACCGTTGACCTGTGCAGTGTCGACGCCGTCGCCGCCTTCGTTCACATCGGTGGCGTCGCCGGGGTTCCAGATCATCAGGTCGTCGCCGGCTTCGCCGAACGCCTGATCGTTGCCGGCGCCGCCCGTGAGCGTGTCGTTGTCGGCTCCGCCGAAGAGCTGGTCGGTGCCGCCCTTGCCCAGGAGCGTGGTCGTTGCCCGCCTGCCCGATGAGCAGGTCGTTCGCCGAGCCGCCGGTGAGCGTGTCATCACCGGAGCCGCCGATGAGCGTCGCTCGCGGCAGCGTGCCGTTGGCCTCGTCGAGGCTGATCGTGTCGTTGCCGTCGAGGCCGAACACCGCGATCGTGCGCGTGTTCGCGACCGTTGGCGTCTGGCCGAGGATGCGTACTGCGCCGCCGTTCACGAAGATCTGTCCGGCTGCGTCTCGGCTGACGACGATTGTGTTGTCGTGCGCATCGCCCACGACAGCGAGCAGCCCGAGGGCGAACACTGCCGACGGACCCGATGTCGATTGAGCCCCTGCGGGCGTGGCGGTCTGCGTGACCAGTGCCATGGTGCTGGCACCGATCAGTGGTGCGATCGCAAACATGCGAAGGGGGCGCGCTTGTCTAGATCCGAATCGCTTCATGTCTCTCCAGTCGGTGTCGACCGGCCGAAGCCGGTTCCGCTAATCGCGACAACCGACGCAGCGGGCTCCCCCACACCACCGCACTTGTGTCACGTGCGGAGTCATACGAGCGCGGCGCGCGAAAGGATCGCCACGCGAGGTGCGAAACCCGTCACGCGAGGTGTGTGACGCTGCTCCGGTCCGGGGTACGCGCGAGGGTCGTCGAGGAGAGGAGCGCACGATGACAACGCTGTACAAGAACAAGGTCGCCCCGTGCCTGTGGTTCGACACGCAGGCCGAGGACGCGGCGAAGCACTACACGACGATCTTCAAGAACTCACGCATCGTGCACGTGAGCCACTACGGCTCCGCCGGCCCGAGGCCCGCTGGCATGGTCATGGTCGTGCACTTCGAGATCGACGGTCAGGACTTCATCGCCCTGAACGGTGGCCCCGAGTTCACCTTCGACGAGGCGATCTCGTTCCAGGTGAACTGCGACTCGCAGGCCGAGATCGACACGTTCTGGACCAAGTTGTCCGAAGGCGGCGAGGAAGGACCGTGTGGATGGGTGAAGGACAAGTTCGGCGTCTCGTGGCAGATCGTTCCCACGAGGCTCGACGAGCTCATCCGTGACCCTGATCAAGAGAAGGCGCAGCGGGTGATGAGCGTGATGCTCGGCATGAAGAAGCTCGACATCGCCGAGCTCGAACGCGCGGCCGCCGCCAGCTGAGTCATGACGCGTGCGCAACAACCCAAAGGTGAGTGACCGGCGTTCCGTTCTCGAGCTCGGTCTCGTCAGTCGCTGAGATCAACTGGTAGCCAGCTTGTTCGACGAGCCGAACGTTCTCGGCGCGACTCCAGCTGCTCCAGTACATCGGGGTCCCGAGGAACGAGCCGATCGAGCTCTCCGACTCGCTGACCCCCATCGTGACGACGAGCACCCCTCCTGGCTTGAGCCATGACCGCGTCGCACGGAGGACGTCTGGCTGTTCGTCGCGAGGAACGTGGATCAACGAGAAGAAGGCCGTCACGGCACCGAAGACACCGGGTCGGAACGCCACGTCGGTCATGGAGCCGACGACGAACCGCGCTGCAGGGATTGCCTGCTGCGCGAGTGACGCGCTCACCGGTGAGATGTCGACGCCCACAACCCGGTACCACTCGGCGAGATAGGCCGTCGCGTGTCGTCCGGTTCCGCATCCCAGGTCGACGACGCGCTCGCCGATCGGAACGGCGGCCCGGACCTGCGACAGGTACTTCTGTCGAACGCCAAAGTGGTCGCCCCAGCTCTCGTACTCGAGTGCGATCCGGTCGTAGCCGTCACGGACCACTCGCTTGGGCTCGTCCACCGTTGGATTCTGCAGCGTGTCGACGTCGTGCGATGATCGACCGGTGACGGACGCCATGCTCGCGCTCACCACTGGACTGCCGGAACGGTCGTTGGCCGCCGGCGAGGTCGTGTTTCGCGCAGGCGACCCGGTCACGACCGTCTTGGTGCTCGTCGACGGACAGCTCGAGATCGAACGCGGCGGCTTGGTCGTCAACAGCCACCGCGTGCCGGGCTCGGTCGTCGGCGAGCTCGGTGCGCTCCTGCACCAACCTCGGTCGGCGACGGTGACCGCCGCAGTGCCGTCGGTCGTCCGCGAGATCGGCGATCCCGACGAGTTCTTCGCCGCCCACCCTCAGGTCGGTCTCGAGGTGGCGCGTCAGCTCGCCGGACGCCTTTACCGGCTCACCGCCTACGTCGCCGATGTGCAGGAGCAGTTCGCCGACCGCGGCGATCATCTCGGTGTGTTCGCGGAGCTTCTGACCCGCATCTCCGACCGTCCGCCGATCGACATCGAGCCAGGCTCGGACCGCTCGCCCGACTACTGAAAGTCGATCGTTCCTTGCCGGGCGAGTGAGTGCCACGCGGCGGTGCCTTCATCGAGGTCGACCTCGATGAACGTCGGCTGCTGTCCGAGCTGGTATCCGGCGTTGAACAGCGAGGTACGCCCGCGCTGCTCGAACCAGTCACCCTCGGTCGTGAACGGCGCCTGATGGATGTGGCCGCACAGCACGACATCGGGTGAGTAGGTGTCGAGCAGCCGGGGGAGCTCCGGGTCGCCGTAGTGGCGGGCGCCGGTCCACGAGAGCGGACCCTCCGGTGGACCGTGGAACACCCACGCCCAGTGGGCGGGCCGATCCGCCGCGGCCTCATCGAGCCGCTCCTCGAGGGCGGCGAGCGTCTCGGGACCCTCCCACCACGCGCACGCCGTCAGCCGCCAGCCGCCGAGATCGAGCGAGTCGCCGTCGACGACGACCCCGTGGGCGCGTGCTTCGAGGAGCCACCGCGTGGTCTTCTCGCCCGAGTCAGTGCGGCTGTCGAGGTCGTGGTTGCCCGAGCACACGACCGTCGGCACCCGAGCAGCGAGCCGTTCGAGGTAGCTGAGCACCACCGTGATCTGCGTGTCGAGCGGCACGGACGACGCGATGTCGAGCAGGTCACCGGCGAGGACCGCGACGTCGATCGCCACGCTCGGATCCGCCACGCGTGTCAGCAGCCAGTCCAGCTTGCGGAGGTCGTAGTGAAGATCCGACACGAGCAGCACGCGCACACTGGAGTCTGTCATCCGCCAGCTGAAGCTCAGTACTCGCCCTTGATCACGAAGTACGAGCCGCGGATCGTGCCGGCCAGCTTCGACTTCTGCCTCGCGAACTTGAACCGCGCGCGAGCTCGTCGGGGACCTCCATCCCGTCGGAGAGCTTGAACCCGACGGCGCGCTTCTTCGGATCGTCGATCGGGTACATCACGTTGATCGAGAGGCCGCTCTCGTAGAACACGTAGGCCATCCGGATGTTCTCGACCTGGAAGGCCGTCGCCTCGAGCGGGCGCGACGCGATGACGATGTCGCGCTCCTCCTTGAGGATGCGGTGCACCCAGTCGATGGTCTTCTTGGCCTTGGCTGGCCGGCTCGACCGTGAAGTCGTGGTCGTACTTGTTCTTGAAGTAGCGGGCCTCGTTCGCCCGCAGGCCGGCGAGCGCGGCCGCCACCGGCGACGACTCGAGGCCGACGGTCGAGACGGTGACGAAGTCCACTGCGTAGCTCATTTCGCGCTCCGATTCCGTCGCCGGAAGGACGGTCGACGGGACCGCAAGACTACGCGCCGCCGGTAGCGTCCCGACCAATGTCCGACCCCGGCGTCGCGCGACGACGACGACTCGCCGAGGAGCTCGCGGAGAGCGGCCTCGTCGTCGAAGGCACCGACGCCTTTCGAGCGCTGCTGTTGGAAGAGGTCGATCACGTCGTGCGCCCCGATGTTCACGAGCGGCGCGTCGTGAGCAGCGGCACGATCCTCGAGCCACGTTCGGATCCGGCAACGTGGGAGGAGGGCACGCAGCTCGGCATCCTGCGCGGATCGGCCGACCAGCAGCCGCTTCCCGACGCCCGTCGGTTCGCCGACGGATTGTCGAGCTGGCTGCTTCGTCGCTGCCGACGGCACGACCGAGTGGATGGTCCTCGATCGCCCGGCAGGGTCGGAGCGTGATCTCGTCGTGCTTGCGACCGTGTTCGACGCCACGATCGTGCAGCGCCATCCTTCGGGCTCGGTTCGAATCGTCGGAGCTTTCGGGGTTCTTCGCTGGGACGGCTTCAGCTGGCATCGTGAGCCGCCCGTCAAGTCCTGGATCGATGCCGTCACCACCCCCTCCTTCCACGGCGATGCCGCGGTGATCGAGGACATGCTCAAGTTCGCGATTCATGACCTCGGCTCGCTGCGAATTGGTGCGCTCCTCATCTATCGACCCGACGGAGATCCCGGTCCGGCGGTCGAGGAGCGGCTCCCGACACCACCGCCGTTGCGGATCCGGACAGCCACGCATCTCGCGCCGCTTCGTCATGCATTGGCCCAAGTCGACGGCGCCGCGGTCTTCGATGCCGACGGCGTCCTGCGACGGCTCGGAGTGCGGCTTGTTCCGAGCAACCGGGCCGAGGAAGCGGTGGAGCCACTCAGGGGGACGCGCCATACCTCCGCCCGGCGTTACAGCCATGACGACCCGCTCGCCACCGTCATTGCCGTCAGCGATGACGGTCCCGTCTCCGTGTTTCGCAACGGCGCGGTCCTCGTGAACTCCCACAGCGACTGACGCCCCGACTTGGTTCGCACACGGTGCGGTTCGCTCACGACAGCTCCCTTGGCGTGACGAAGTGAGTCAGCTGCGCGTGGCCGGGACCGAGGCCGGCCCAGCCGACCTGCACGTCGAACGTCGCCAGCGCCCCGGTGGGGAACTTCGTTCGCAGCGCATTCACCAGCCCGTCATCCTCTTCGCCGGCCAAATCGATCGCGAGATCCTGGAGACCCGGGTTGTGCGCGATCACGAGGACCTCTCGGACCTGTGGGTCGACGGTTCGAAGCAGCTCGAGGATCTCCGACGCATCAGCGCCGTAGAGCCCGGGCTCGATCGACACCACTGCGGTCTCGCTGATCGCTGGTCGCAGCGCCTCGAGCGTCTCGACCGTACGACGGGCCGACGAGCACAGGACCAAAGCCGGATGAACAGATGCAGACGGGAAGTAGTCGGCGATCCTTCGAGCAGCACGAGCGCCGCGAGGAGCGAGTGGTCGATCATGGTCGCGGATCGTCGCGTCATCCCAACTGGACTTCGCGTGGCGAAGCAAGTGCAGTGTCCTCATGCTGGGTCCTCCAGCACGACGCGGACACCGAGAAGTCTGATCGGACGGCCACCCTCGAACCTCGCGAGCACCGTGACCGCCTTGTCCGCCACGACGGCGGCATCGTTCGTCGGCTCGGCGAGCTTGCCGCTTCTCGTACGGGTGAAGAACGTCGCTGTACGCACCTTGACGGCGACGTGAGTGATGCGACGGCCGAGATCGGCGACAGATGCCGTGACCTCCTCCGCGAGGCGGCGCACGTTGCGCGTCGATCTCCGCTTCGTCGGTGAGGTCGCGCTCGAACGTGATCTCACGGCTTCGCCCTCGCGGCACTCGGGGCTCGTCGACCAAAGGTGCGTCGTGGCCGCCCAGTCCCAGCACCCGCAGGTACGGACCGATGGCCGGGCCGAAGCGACGAGCGAGCTCGTGATGGTCGGAGGCGGCGAGGTCGGCGACGGTGACGATGCCGAGCTCGGCGAGTCGCGCCGCGATACGCGTGCCGATCCCCGAGATCGCGGTCACCGGCTCGGCGCCCATCACCGGCAGCCATGACCGACGAGTCAGGCTCGCCACGCCGCCCGGCTTGGCGAAGCCCGTCGCGGTCTTCGCCTGCAGCCTCGTCTCCCCGATCCCGACGGCGCAGCGCAGACTCGTGCGCTCGTAGACGGTCGCCTGAACACGACGGGCGAACCCGACGGGATCGGCCGTCCGCACGCCGACGCATGCCTCGTCCCAGCCCCACTCCTCGACGACCACCCCGAGAGATCGAAGCGCGGCCATCACCTCCGCCGACGCCGCCTCGTAGACAGGCCGGTCGAGCGGAAGGAAGACCGCATCGGGGCACTTGCGCAAGGCGGTTCGCAGGGGCATGCCTGAGTGGACGCCCGCAGCCCTCGCCTCGTACGACGCCGTCGCCACGACCTGACGCGGCCGCGTCGGGTCGCCATCGCCACCGACGACGACCGGCCGACCACCGAGCTCAGGCCGCCTCAGCACCTCGACAGCGGCGAGGAACTGGTCCAGGTCGACGTGCAGGACCCACTCGCGTTCCTCGTCGGAGGGAGGCGGCAGCAGATCGCGCATTTGCACATTCTCGGCGTACCCAGGTCTTGCGCACGTCGTCGTTCTGTGCGAACGTACAACCAGATGGTTGTAGATCAGGCGTCCGACGCCACTCGACCGCATCTTCCACGCCCTTGCCGACGGCACTCGGCGTGACATCGTGGCCCTCGCCGTCGGGGGCAGGTACAGCGTGTCGGCGCTGGCGAAGCACTACCCGATGAGCTTCGCCGCCGTGCAGAAGCACGTCGCCGTGCTCGAGGGTGCCGGGCTCGTCACCAAGGAGCGGCGCGGGCGCGAGCAGCTCGTGCGCACCGACGTCGACACCGTCCACCGGGCCCGGATGCTCCTGGACAGCATCGAGGAGCTGTGGCGGGCGCGGATTGACCGGATCGACGACCTCCTCGCGACCGAGAAGCGAACCACTGGAGGCAAACGATGAGCGTGACCAGCGTCGAGAAGGACCCGGAGGCCCTGACCATGACGGTCACGGCGGACCTCGATGCCACCGTCGAACGGGCATGGCAGCTGTGGGCCGACCCCCGCCAGTTCGAGCGGTGGTGGGGGCCCCCGGGCTACCCGCCGACCGTGGTCGACCACGACCTGCGCGCCGGCGGGCGAGTCACCTTCTTCATGACCGGGACCGAGGGCGAGCGCCACGACAGCACGTGGGAGGTCATCGCCGCCGACCCGCCCCGCCACCTCGAGCTGCGCGATGCCGACGTCGACGACGACGGCCGCCCGAACGACGGGAACGCGATGACGGCCATGGTCATCACCATCGACGAGCGGGACGGCGGGGGTGCGGTGATGGCGATCCGTACCCACTTCGACTCGGTGGCGGGCATGGAGCAGGTGCTCGCCATGGGGATCGAGGAGGGCATGCGCATGGTCCTTTCGCAAATCGACGCGGTCCTCACCGGCACGCCTGCGTGATGGGCTGACACGGTCGACACGACGGGCGCGCTCGGCTGACTTTGCGAGATGAGCGAGGAGGAGCAGCGCACCGTGGCGGCCGAGATCCATCGCCAGATCGTGAAGCACCCATCGGCGGGGCCTTGACGACCCCGGCTCGCCGCAGAAGGATCGTCTCGCACGCAGAGCGCGGGGGTGTCTCATGCGCAAGAGCGTTCGGGTGTCGCGGGCAGGCGTGGTCGGGTCGGTGGTTGCCGTCATGGCGCTGCTCGCCTCGACAGTGTCAGCGGAGGCCCTTGTCACCGGCCCACTGGTCCAAGTGCCCGACAGACCGCTGGGCGGTGGCTCCGCCTGCAGCCAACTGGTGGCCCAGCAGACCGCCGCCGGCAGTGTGAACTACCCGGACGCCGAGGTCGAGCCGTACGTCGCCGTCGATCCGACCAACCCGTCGCGTCTGGTGGCCAGCTTCCAGCAGGACCGGTGGAACGACGGAGGCGCCAATGGGCTGACCAACGTCTACTCAAGGGACGGCGGCGCCACGTGGAGCGTGGCCGCCACACAGCCGACGTTCACCATCTGCTCAGGCGCCACTCCAGGCTCACCGGGCTTCTTCGATCGTGCCACGGATCCATGGGTCGCCTTCTCGTCTGACGGGAAGATCGCCTACTCGATCGCTGACTCGTTCAACGCCAACGGACCCGCCTTCGGCGGCGCGAGCAGCATCCTCGTCAGCCGCTCCACCGACGGGGGCGTCCACTGGCAAACGCCGGTCACAGCGCGACTTGACCCGTCTACGACGGTGCTCAACGACAAGGAGACGATCACGGCCGATCCGGTGGCGCCGCTGACCGCGTACGCCGTGTGGGATCGGCTCGTCTCGCCAAGCACCAACGCCAACCCCGGCGCCTTCAACCACTCACCGGCTTTCCGCGGGCCGGTGCTGTTCTCGAAGACCACCGACGGGGGTGTGACGTGGAGCAACGGACGGGTGGTGTTCGACCCGGGTGAGAAGAACCAGACCATCGGCAACCAGATCGTGGTGCCCATGGCGGGGCCGGCCCAGGGTGTGCTGATCGACGGTTTCAGCCTCATCACGACCAAGGGTGGGCTGGGCAACAACCAGCGTGCGACGTACCAAGTGGCCATCATCCGTTCCACCGATGGCGGAGCGACATGGAGCCACCCGACCATCGTCGCGACGCAACAGGTCGGTTCAGTCAGCATCGCCGGCGAGCCGGTGCGGAGCAGCGACGAGTTGCCCGAGTTCGCGGTCGGTCCCGAAGGCAACCTCTACGCCGTCTGGCAGGACGCCCGGTTCACGGGAACCTCCAAGATCGCCATGTCGATGTCGACCGACGGGGGGCTGACGTGGACGACGCCGATCCGGGTGGACCAGTCGCCCGGAAGCGTCCCCGCGTTCCTGCCGCAGATCCACGTCACCGCCGACGGGACGGTCGGCGTGACGTACGACGACCTCCAGAACGCGACCGCCGCGCAACCGGGCCTCACCGATGCGTACATCGCGACGTGCCACACGAACTGTGGCCTGCTGAGCAGCTGGGCCGCGGGCGGCCAGACCCGCCTCACCACGACCGGCTCGTTCGACTACACCACGGCGCCGGACGCCGGTGGTCTCTTCATCGGGGATTACCAGGGCCTCACTTCGGCCGGCCCAACGTTCCTGCCCTTCTTCATCGAGGCGCAGCCGGTCGCCACGAGTGGACGGACCGACCCCTTCTTCACGACCGCCGGGTAAGCGCACGTCAACGCTTGGCGCTCCCAACCAACCGAGACGCTCGCGATACGGTCTCGTGCCAAGGTGCCAACCTCGACGAGCTGTTGCACGGGTCAACGACCTCGCGTGTCGGAGCAGCCGGGTACGGTTTCTGGCTCGGAGGGGTGACAGTGGTCGAGGAGGTCCCGGTCCCCGACGTCAGCCGCTACGTGGCGCGCTTCGCGTCCGACTGGGAATCCGAGAACCCGCGTTGGTGGGAGATCGACGGCACGCTCGTCTTCGTCGACATCTCGGGGTTCACGAACCTCTCGGAGCGGTTGACCGTCTTCGGACGCATCGGCGTGGAGGAGCTCACAACGTGCTCTGCACAGCTCACGGCGGTGGGTGCGAGCGTCTCCGAGTCCTTCTAGTTGTTCACGCAACTAGTGCCGGTACCTTGTCGTAGCTCTCTGATCGGATGGTTCCCGGGTTCGAGCGAGGATCCCGTGCGCGAACCGTGCAGCCCCTGGTCGCGTCGACTGTAAGACGGGGTTCACGCGAAATTCATAGGGTGGCGACTTCGGTGCTGACCCGTCTTCGGAGGACCTCGACTCTCTACGACGTCTTCGAGCGCGTGGTCGGGGTGAGACTTCATGGGCCCTGCGCAGGTCGTCGACCTCGAGGGTGGCTGCGCCACTCGATCCAATTCGACGCTAGCGGTCAGCGTTGACCTCGGCCGGCCGTTGAGAGTGGGTCACTGAGTCGACGCTCCCAGCCGGTACCTTCGCCGGAGCGTGCGGCCCACCCGGGCTTGCAGGAGGAGCAACGATGCGTTCGACTTCAAGGCGCCTGGCAGGAATAGCCGCGGCGCTACTGGTGACTGCGACGACTTGGGTGGTGGTTCAGAATCAAGCGGGCGCGGGAAGCCCGGCGGAACAGGACAAGGTCGTGCTGAACCTCGGCCTCGGCAACGCCGGCAGTCCGTCGTATTGGCGTTGGACGCCAAATGGTCAGAACACGGCGTTTCCGACCTCGTTCACGCAGTCGATCACGGGCGGCGGTGGCTGTGCTGATCCCAACCTCGGGTCGCCCACCCCCCTCGTGGTTCTCGAGCGCGCAACCCACCGGGGCGATCGCGACGGCGTACAACGGCCGACTGGGAGTCTGTTACATCAACCCGAACTTCGGCATCGACCCGGGTGACCCGGGTGAGACGCTCGTCTTCAAGATCGGGACCGCGGGGCCGATGGTCGGCCGCTACTTCAGCAAGGTCGACCTCTCGTTGCAGCAGGTGAGCAATCAGTTTCCGAACAGCAGCCCCTGGAAGATGCACGCCGAGCTGTGGCTGAAAGACAAACTGGTCGGTACACACGAGATCACTCACATGGGCAACACTCCTTTCGTCGAGCCGATCCAGATCAGCGGCACTGGCGTCGTGAACTTCGATGAGCTTCGCCTCACACCGGTCAAGCCTTTGAGCGGACCGATGCCGTCCATCTCGGTGTCTGGAGGAACGTCCAAGCAACCCGTTCAGACGACCTTCTGGCTGAACGACCTCCTTTGCGGAGGCGAAACGATCAACACCGACTTCAATGACGGAAGCTCGTCCTTCGACGCATCGGCAACCAACACAGCAACTGCTGGAACGGTATGCAAGCCGTACGCGGCGTTCTCGTGGGCAGCGGGCCGGCCCGACAGCAACGTGCTGCCCGCGAGCGGTCCTCCAGCGCACCTGGTGTTCGACACGACCGCGACCGCCAACGCCCACGTTCGCCTCACCATCGACTGGGTCCTCGACGAGTGCGTGCCAACCCCCGTCGCCGGTGGCCCGCCCACCTGCAAGGTCACCTATGTGAACGTCACGCCGAACGATCCGAACGCGTGGGCGCCACAGACCTTCTGCGTGTCGGCGTCGGCCGCGCTGCCGTGGTGCACGGTGGAGAAGACATACACGTACGAGACGGTGAGCGGCGTGACGAAGACGCACGTACACGAGATCTGGGAAGGCTTCGGCGACCCCCAGATGTGGTGATCCGCTAGAGCGACCGGCTGATTCCCAGCCGGTCGCTCAGCTCCTCCAGCTCGCCGTCTGAGGCGATGTCTTCCGACATGTCAAGACGGCGGGCGAGAGCGAGCACGGTCCACAGCTCGTAGAGAAGCCCATCGGTTCGAGCGTCGCGCACCGCGCCGCGAATCACTTCTGTTGCGCCGTTTCGGTCACCCCGCTGCAGCAAAGACGGTCGCGCGCGACGCGGTCAAACAAGGCGCCGATGGGTCCACGGTAAGAGCTCCGATTGGGGACCAACGGCCACGACGATGTCCTCCGCTTGTTCGAGGCGGCCCGTGTCGGCGTACACGAGCGCGAGGTAGAGGAACGCTCGCGCCACGTCGAGAGCTTCCCCCACGCCGTCGCGCACGCTTGCTGCTTGTTCGAGGAGTGGGATCGCGTCGGCGTGGTCACCACCCGCGGCCTCGATCCGACCGAGCTGGAGCGTCTCGAACGCTCGCTGACCCTCCGAGCCCGCCGCACGGGAAAGTCGCATGGACGAGTGAAGCAGACGTTCGGCCTCATCGAGCCGCCCTTGGTTCACGTAGACCTCGGCGATGTTCGCGTCGAAGATCCCAGCGTCGGCGAGCCCTCCACACTGACGGGCACTCTCCGCTGCCTGTCTGTACAGGTCGATCGCCGTGTCCCAGTCGCCGGTCCAGTACGCCACGGCTCCGAGGTTGTTCAGCGCCCCCGCCCTTTCCCGCAGCTCGCCGAGATCCGCGTAGATCTCGAGCGCGTCTTGCGCGTGCACGGCCTCGTCGAGCCGGCCGAGCTCGAGCAAGCACCAGTCCCAGGTCGAAGTAGCTCCGTGCGAGGGTCATCCGATCTCCTGATGCGGAGGCCTCGGCGATGGCGACCCGAGTGAGCTGCATCGCATCCTCGCTCCGTCCTTGCTGCCGGCGGATCACGGCCTCGCGGGCGAACAGGCGAGCTCGGAAACGACGCGCCTCGATGGCGGGATCTGCGTCGAGGGCTCGTACTCCCCGTCGGACCAGGCGGATGGCTCGGGGCGTATCGCCGCGACGCTGCGACACCCATGCCCTTCGCTCGAACAGCCATCCAGCACGGCGGGCTCTCGGCCGGGACGAGTCGAAGCGCTGATCGGTACGCGGCCTCGGCCGCCTGGAGCTGCCCGCGTTGTCCCGCACGGTCGCCAGGGCCTGCCACACGTCGGCTTGTTCGTGTTCGGCGATCGTGCGCACATGCCTGCTCGCGGTCAACGCCTGTTCGAAATGCGCGGCGGCCTCGACGTTGGCGTACGCCGCCCTGGCGCGGTCTCCGGCCACGCGCGCGTAGACCCAGGTCTGAAGGTGGTCGTCGGCCAGCCGCGTAATGGAATGCGAGCGCGTCCGCGACGACCTCAGGATGCGGCTGCGCGGCGCGCTCTATGGCTGTCGCTGCTCGCAGATGGAGCTCGTCGCCGGCGCCGGTAGGGCAGGCCTTCGTACGCGACGTCGCGGAGCATCGCGTGACGAAACGTGATGCGGTCCGAACCTTCCCGCTCGAGGATCGCGTCGAGGTCCGGGCCGAGCGCCTCGTCGAGAACGATCCCGTCGGCGGCCAGGAGATCGGCGAGGACGGCCGTGCGAAAGCTGCGACCGAGCACGGCCGCAGTTCGTACGAGGCGGCGGGGAATCGGAGGGAGTCGGTCGAGCTCGGTGCTCATCGCCGCGTCGAGGGAGTCGGGGAGGGCGCCGGCGAAGCCGGTCGCTCGACTGACCCGGAGCAGCTCGCTGAGAAACAGCGGGCTTCCGCCGGCGCGTTCGATGATGGCGTCGATCTCATGGGGCCACAGAGGCGCGGCTTCAGTCGCGACGTGGGCAAGCGCGCGGCTCTCGGTCTCCTTCATCGGAGAGAGGCTGACTGTCGCGCCCGTGCCTGGGTGAAAGCCACCCGGCGCGTCGCGACGCGTCACGAGGACGACCCAAGGGCGCTCCTCAGCCGCGATCACCAGGTGCGTGAAGAGCTCCGCGCTGGCCTCGTCAAGCCAATGAGCGTCCTCGATCACGATCACGCTCGGGCCAGGGAGCGTCGCGTCGAGCAATGCAGCGAGCGCGGCGGCCCTGCTTTCCGCTCGGTAGGTCGGATCGATCGTCGCGGTCTCATCGGTTGCAGGGACGTCGATCGAGGTCAATTCGCCGAGCAGTGGCAGCAACGTCAGGAGCACGGGCGCGATGCCCGAAACGGCATCGTGCAGCTGTCGGGCCATGTCGTCGGGGTTTTCCCGCGTCACCCCGATCGCTGCCCGCAGCCCATCTCGAAGCGCTCGGAAGGGGGAAGAGGCGCCGTTGGGCTCGCCTCGCACCTCGACGACGCCGCCACGCCACTCGCGCAGCGCCTCTGTCACCAGCCGCGTCTTGCCGAGTCCGGCCTCCCCGACGATGGTGAGGCAGCCACCGACTCCTTCGGTCGCGGCGGACAACGCCGACTGCAGCGTCGCCTGCTCGACTTCTCGCCCGGTCATCGGCAGATCGCCCTCTGATGTGGCCCGCCGGAGGCCGATCTCACCGCCCACTGCATAGGCATGGATGAGATCGGCCTTGCCCTTCACCGGGAACGGCTCGAGCAACTCGGTGGCGAAGACGGTGTGTGCGTGCTCGAGAACGGACGGTGTTGCGTATATGGCGCCATAGGGAGCCTTGGCCATGAGACGAGCGGCGAGGTTCACCGTGTCCCCCATCACCGTGTAGGCGGATCGGTGCGAGGTGCCGATCTCGCCCGCATACACGTGTCCGCGGTTCACCCCTGCTCGCACAGGGAGGGGCAGCGATGAATCGACGATGCGGCGGAGCGCACGGAGCATCCTTCCCTCATCGTCGACCCCGCTGGTCGGCACGCCGGTCGCCAAGATGATCTTGAACCCACCCTCGTCGATGTCTGATGCGAGAAATGTGACCGCTTCGGCCTCGCTCGACTCCTGCGCCTTCGACACCACCTCGTCGAGCGCCCCGGCGACGGCGTCCGGCCCGCTCGCCATCAGCACGTCGATGCCACTCACCTTGACGAAGCCCACGGTTGCCAGACGGTGCTCGCTTTCGATCGCCCCTTCCGTTAGCCCCACGCGAAGCAACGCCGGCATGCTCATCGCGACCACCTCGCTGCTCGCCGAGCGGCGCGTGACCACGCCGCCAGGGGCCGATGGCGCGCGACGCCACTTCAGGTGCCAACCTCCATCGCTCAACTCTGTGGTCGCGTCGTGCGGGAGGTACCGCTTGGTACCTGAGCTCACCACTACTTGTCCGGGACTGGCGAGGACCTCCATGCGGGCGGTGACGTCGGCGCCCTCGCCGGCGATCACCAGCTCGTGATGAGATTTGCCGACCCGAAACAAGTGCAGAAGTCCGCTGTGCACACCCACCGACATGCGCAGTTGCACTCGGCCGACTGACGTCGCGATCTTCGTTGCTTCGCGGAGCGCGGCTCGCATCTCGACTGCCGCCCCACACGCCTGTCGCGCGTGATCATCTCCCACGAAGAGCAGCAGGAGGGCATCGCCGCCGAACTTGAGCAGCCCCCCTCCGCGTTCGTAGGAGATGTCGAGCATCGAACCGAAGACAGTGCCGAGCACCTCGGTGAGCTCTTCCGTCCCGATTCGTCCGCGGCGAGCCAGGCGCTCGGACAGGTTCGTGAAGCCGGAGATGTCGAGGAACACGAGCGAGCCTTCGACGGCCTGCCACTGGCGACCAGCCGCGTCGAGATCCCACTCGAGCACGACCCGCGGCACGAAACGGGTCAGACGGCTGACGTCTGGTTCGGGGTCCACCACCGTCCGAAGGGTAGGAGGCCGGCACAGAGCGGCTGACAACTCGCGTCGCGCCAGAGCACCAGCCGGATCCGTCGGGACAACGGATAACTCGCGTCGTGTCGCTTACGAGCGACGTGGGAACTTCCTGTTGGGCACAGCGCTCAGTGCTGTAGGCCTTCTAGTGCCAAGGCCGAGCACATGCCGGGACCTTCGACTCTGTCCGGAAGGGGCCACTTCATTCGTAAATATTCTGTAGTTGAACGACTGAAGGGAAGTCGCGATGGCACGTCATCGGACAGCTTC
>CAVSCP010000009.1:0-225057 GCA_963726495.1 uncultured Acidimicrobiales bacterium | reverse complement strand
TGCTGCAGCTTTCCCGCGGCGTACACGTGTGCCTTCTCCGAGAACGCACGGAGCACGACTTGGCCATGATCGACGAGGTAGATCCGCGTCCGGCTCACGTCGAGGTTGTGGTACCGCTTCGGCATGACTTCGTTCACGAGGTCTGCGAGCGCGCCCGCGGTCTCGACTCCGGTCGGGCCGGCGCCGACGATCACGAAGTTCAGGGCGCCGGCGTCGATGCGCTCGTGGTTCGACGCCGCTTCCTCGAAGAGCTCGAAGAGCACCCCGCAGCTTCTTTGCGTCTGGCACCGAATAGAGGGGGAAGGCGTGCTCAGCGGCGCCCGGGGTGTTGAAGAAGTTGGGCTTCGTGCCCGCGGCAACGACGACGTAGTCGCCGGTGAACATCTGGCCGTCCGCTGTGGTGACCGTCCGAGTCTCGGGGTCGACCCCCGTCACATCGAGCTGACGCATCGAGACGCTCGGGTCCTTGGCGAAGATCGCGCGGATCGGCCGGGCGATGTCGGTGGTTCCGAGCTCGGCGGTGGCGACCTGGTACAGCAGCGGCTGGAACTGCTGGTAGTTGTGCCGGTCGAGCAGGGTCACGGGCACGTCGTGCTTGGCGAGCTCCTTCGCGCCGCGACGCCGGCGAAGCCGGCGCCGACGATCACGACTGTGGGCTTGGGGATTCGTCTGACATCAGGTTGTCTCCTGGATTGCAACTGTGGGGGAAGGTTGTTCGGCCGAGACCTTGGGGCTCGCGATCCGCTTCCGGAACACGTAGAAGTTCCAGATCTGGTAGGCGAGGACCACCGGAGTGAGCACAAGGGCGACGACCGTCATGACTTTGAGGGCGTAGTTGCCCGACGCTGCACTCGACACCGTGAGGTTGTTGTCCGAGCTCGTGCTCGACACCATCACGTTCGGATACAAGTCGACGAAGATCGAGATCACGGTGAGCGCAATCGCGATTGCCGTCGCGCTGAACGCCCAGCCATCGTGGCGATCACGCACCGCCCACCCTGCTGCGACGACCGCGATGATCGGGATCGCCTGCAGCGGCCCGGGGATGTCGCCGTGGTGTGAGAGCACCTGCGTCCAGATCGTGAAGACGGTCACCGTGACGATCGCGACGAACGAGAACGGCCTCGCGAGCAGGCGGGCCCGTTCGTAGACGATGCCGGTCGTGCGGAGCGTCAGAAACGTCGATCCGTGCAAGAGCGTGAGCGAGAGCAGGGTGATGCCCACCCAGACCCCATAAGGCGTCAGCAAGTTCCAGAAGTTGCCCGTGTACTCGCCGCTCGAGTCGATGGGAAGCCCGTACAAGAGGTCGCCGAGCGCGATGCCGAACAGCAGCGGGAGCATCACGCTGCCGAGAGTGAGCGCGCCGCTCCACGTCGTCTTCCATCGGGCGGTCTGGATGCGGCCGCGGTACTCGAACGAGATGCCTCGGATGATCAGCCCGAAAAGCACGAGCACGAGTGCGAGGTACAGCGCGGAGAACCAGGTCGCGTACCAGTCGGGGAACGCAGCGAACGTGGCGGCTCCAGCAACGATGAGCCACACCTCGTTGCCATCCCAGAACGGCCCGATCGTGTTGATCGCAACGCGGCGCTCGAGGTCGGTCTTCCCGACGACGGTGTGCAACGCGCCGACGCCGAAGTCGAACCCTTCGAGGACGAAGAACCCCGTCCAGAAGAAGGCGATGATGATGAACCAGACGATCTGCAAGCCCATGGAAATCCCCTAGTAGGTGAGCGCCGGGACCGGCTCGTCGTCGGATGAGGTCTCGTCGTCCGTCGGAGCGCCGTGCTCGTCTTCGTCGCCATCGCTGAGCGCTTTGCGACCGAAGCGGAACATCAGGGTGCCGTCCACGGCAGCGAGAAGGCCGTAGAGCGCGATGAAGAAGATGAGGCTGATCCAGATCTCGGTCGAGCTGACGGATTGGGAGACGCCGTCTTTGACGAGCATGAGCCCCTGCACGATCCAGGGTTGTCGTCCGCTCTCGGTGAGCAGCCATCCGGCGGTGTTCATCAGGAACGGGGTGACGATCGCCCAAGTCGCGGCGAGCAGGAACCACTTCGAGGTCGCGAGCTTGTCTCGATGGAGGAGCCACGCGCCCCACAGGGCGAGCAGGGAGATGAGCGCGCCCAGGTAGGCCATCACCCGCATCGACCAGTACTGGATGAAGACGTTCGGGATGTACCGGCCGGGACCGTACTGCTGCTGGTACTGCTCGTTCAGGGGGTTGAGGCCCAGCACCTGGCCGTCCCACGTGCCCGTCGCGAGCACGGACAGCAGGTGGGGGATCACGATGATCTTCTTCGGAGTCTCGTCGTACCTGCCGCCTTCGATCTGGAACGCCGAGAACGAGCACGGCGCGCAGGTCTCCCATTGCGCTTCCGCAGCGGCGATCTTCATCGGCTGGTACGTCGTCTCGATGATGCCGAGCTTGCTGCCGACGATGAGGTTCAGGAGGATCGCCGGCACCAGCACGACGAGGGCCGTCTTCGCGGTGCGGAAGAACGGACTCTCGGCGCCGTGGCGACGGAGATGCCATGCCGGACACGCCGAGCATCACGAGCGCCCCGGTGACGAGTGACGCGAGCACGACGTGCAGGTATCCCCACACGAAGACCGGGTTCGTGAACACCGCGCCGATGTTGTTCAGCACCGGCCGGTTCGTGGTCGGGTCGATCTCGTACCCGACCGGATGCTGCATCCATGAGTTCGCCGCCATGATGAACGCGGCCGAGAGCACACCGCCAAGGGCGACGAGCCAGATTGTGGCGAGGTGGATCCGCTTCGGCAGCCGATCCCAGCCGAACAGCCAGAGGCCGAGGAACGTTGACTCGAGGAAGAACGCCGCGAGCCCTTCCATCGCGAGCGGCGCACCGAACACGTCGCCGACGATACGCGAGTAGCTCGACCAGTTCATCCCGAACTCGAACTCCTGCACGAGCCCCGTCACCACACCGATCGCGACGTTGATCACGAGCAGCGTGCCGAAGAACTTGCGTCAGACGCTTGTACTCGGGATCGCCGCCTCGGTACCACATCGTCTGCAGGATTGCGACGAGGAAGCCCAGCCCGATCGTGACTGGGACGAACAGGAAGTGATAGATGCTCGTCGACGCGAACTGGATGCGCGCCAGGTCGACGTTCATGCGACACCTCTCATTGCGGGCACTGCGCTCTCGACGACCCGACCGTGGTCGAGCACCACGATCTCGTCGACCGACTCGAGCGCGGCGAGCCGATGGGTGATCAGGAGCGTGGTGCGACCGGTCGTCGCGGACAGAAGGTCTCGAGTCAGCGCGTCCGCTGTCTCGGCGTCGAGGTGCTCGCCGGGCTCGTCGAGCACCAGGATCGGGAAGTCAGCCAACAGCGCGCGGGCGAGGGCAAGGCGCTGTCGTTGGCCGCCGGACAAGGAAGAGCCGTGCTCGCCGACCGCGGTGTCGAGGCCGAGGGGAAGGGTCGTCACCCAGTCGGACAGCCGGGCACGAGCGAGGGCCGCCATGATCTCGGCGTCGGAGGCGGTCGGCTTGGCGAGGCGCATGTTCTCGCGCAACGTCGAGTCGAAGATGTGCGCGTCTTGCTCGACGAGGCCGACGATCGTCCGCACCTCGTCGCTGTCGAGGTCGCGCAGCTCGGTGCCGTCGAGTCGCACCGAACCCGACTCGTAGTCGACGAACCGAACGAGGGCCGCGGCGATCGTCGACTTGCCGGCGCCGCTCGGGCCGACGAGCGCGAGGCGTCGTCCTTCGGTGAGGTCGAGGTCGACGCCGTCGACCGCCCAGGGCGCCTCGGGCGTGTGCCTCACGCGCAGACCTCGCACGCGTAGGTCGTGGTGAGACCCGGGCCGCGATGGCCTTCGCGACGACGGGCTCGACGACCGACCCGGGCTGGTCGAGCACCGCGGAGGCGACGCCGCCGAGCGCTGCGCGCCTTCGAGGGCGTGCGCGGCGACGGGAAGCGGCACGACGAGCTCGAACGCGGCGAGGGGGATCAGTGCGACGACGGCGAGGAACACGCCGTCGAGACGTCCGGCGTGCACGGCGCCCACCCCGAGCGCGAGTGCCGCCCACATCGCCATCCCCGTGCAGAGCACGACCAGCCCGCTGCCCACTCCGTGGTGTGCGCACTCGCCGCCGCGACTCGAGTGAGCTCACGGTCGTGGTCGACGACTCGCTGCACCTCCACGTCGACGGCGCCGAAGGCGACGAGGTCGGGAGCGCCCTCGAGCAGGTCGACGACCGATGCGGTGAGCTCGCCGCGCGCTGCCGCCCGGCGGGCTTCGTTGCGGTGCGCCAACGCCCGCGACAGCCACGGGACCACGACCGCTCCGACTAGCAGAGCGATCGCCACGACGACCGCGGCGGCCGGAAGCATGATCCAGAGCCGCGATCGTCGTCGCCGCACCGACGACGCCCGCGATGCACCACGCCGGCAGGACGCGGAGGCCGACGTCCTGCAGGGCGTCGACGTCCTCCACCACGCGATCGAGCAGGTCGCCGCGGTGGAACGAGCGGAGGCCCGACGGGGTGATGCGCTCGAGCCGCTCGTACACGGTGACGCGCAGGTCGGCGAGAGCACGGAACGCTCCGTCGTGACCGACGAGCCGCTCGCCGTAGCGGAACAGGCCGCGGGCGAGGCGCGAAGAACCGCACGCTGACCACGGCGAGGCCGAGGTCGGCGACCGATCCGTGCTGTGCGCAGCGCGAGATCAGCCAGGCCGACGTGCCGAGCAGCGCGATGGCCGAGGCGATGCACGCGGCTCCCAGCAGCGTCGAGAGCACGAGGCCCCGCGTCGCGGGGCGTGCGAGCCGAATGGTGTCGCGGGTCGATGCGCTTGTCATCGCAGCACCGTTGCCGGCTCGAGTGACACGACCCGGTCGACGATCGAGAGCACCGCCGGTCGGTGCGTGACGACGACCATCGACCGGCCACGCGCCGCTTGTTGCAGCGACGAGATCACACGCGCTTCGGTGTCGGCGTCGAGATGGGCGGTGGGCTCGTCGAGGAGGAGCGAGTGACGCGGGCTTCAGAAGCGCCGCGCGCGATCGCGAGTCGCTGGGCCTCACCAGCGGACAGGCCACTGCCACGCTCGCCGAGCCTCGTGTCGAGCTGATCCGGCAACGCAGCGATCCGACGCTCGAGTGACGCGGCCGAGAGGGCGCTCCAGAGCTCGTCGTCGGTCGCATCGAGGCGCGCCCAGGCGCAGGTTCTCCGCGATCGAGGCGGCGAAGAGGTGGGGCCGTTGCGGCACCCATGCGATGTGCTCGCGCCACGCCGCGGGATCGACCTCGGCGAGATCGACGTCGCCGATGCGGACGGCGCCTTCGCTCGGAGTGGCGAACCCGAGCAACACGGCGACGAGCGTCGACTTGCCGCACCCGCTCGGTCCGGTGATCGCGACGGACTTCGCCGGGCTCGATCGTGAGCGAGCAGCCGGTCGATCGCGGGCTTCGGTCCTGCCCGGATACGCAACCGTGACTCGATCGACCGTGATCGCGTGCGCGGCCGGGTCGGGCACGTCGGCCTGTTGCCGTGCTCGGGCATCGGTCGCTCGAGCACCTCGAAGACCTGGTCGGCCGCGCTCAAGCCCTTCGGCACTCGCGTGGAAGCTGGTGCCGACGAGGCGGAGTGGCAGGTAGGCCTCGGGCGCGAGCACGAGCGCGAACAGCGAGGTCCGCAGGTCGAGATGACCGTAGAGAAGGCGCAACCCCACCGACACGGCGACGAGCGCCACCGACACGCTCGCGAGCAGCTCGAGCACCAGCGACGAGAGGAACGCGAGCTTCAGCGTCGACATCGTCGTGCGCCGGTAGCGGTCGGTGACCGACCTGATCGTCTCGACCTGAGCCTTCGATCGCCCGAACACCTTCAGCGTCGTCAGCCCTCGCACGACGTCGAGGAAGTGGCCCGACAGCACCTGGAGAGTGCGGAGCTGATGATCCTGTCGGCGCTGCACGCGCATGCCGATCAGGGCCATGAACAGCGGGATGAGGGGGACGGTGATCGCGATGATCGCGGCCGAGACCCAGTCCGCCGTGCAGACGGCGACGATCACCGCGACCGGCACGATCACGGCGAGCACGAGCTGAGGCAGGTAGCGCGAGAAGTACCCGTCGAGCGCGTCGACCCCGTGCGTCGCGAGTGTGGTCAGGTGGCCTTCCGACTCGGCGCGCGAGCGCGGCGGTTCGGCGGCGAGCTTCTCGACGAGCGCGACGCGCAGCTGCGACTTCACCGCGACTCGACGCGCGGTTGGCCGACACCTCCGTGTACCAGGCGGTGGCCGCACGGGCGACGACGACGACCAGCAGCACCGTGAGTGGCGCTCGCACGTCGGCGACGGTGATCGTGCCGTCGAACGCTCGGGCGATCACGTCGGCGAGCAGCCATGCCTCCGCGATCACGAGGAGCGCGGTGACGCCGCCGAGGACGACCGTGAGCGCCATGTGCACGCGCACGCCGCGACCGAGCTGCATGAGCCGCGGGTCGACCGGGCCCCTGCGCGTCGTCACTCTTCTCGCCCTGTTCGCGCTCGCGCTGTCCGAGGAATGAGGCACGGTAGCCCTTGCCCCGGAGGCCATCACGAGGAGCAGGCTCGCCCAGAGGCTGGCCGAACGCATCATCCACGGCGGATGACGACGGCGATCAGCGGGGGTCGGCGGCCTGATAGATGGTGATCGACCGACGGCCCATCGTGAGCTCGGCGGCCACCGCAGCCAGGAGCCCAGGCACCACGAAACCCGGCCGTCCGGTCGTCTCGGCGACGAACATCACGGCCGCAAGGGGCACGCGGTAGCCCGCGCCCAGGAAGGCGGCGACGCCGATCACCACGAAAAGGGTCGTGTTGAGGCTCTCGACCGCGCCACCGACGACGCGTCCCATCAGCGCGCCGCCGACCACGAGTGGGATGAAGAGGCCACCCGCGCCGCCCCCGCCGACGGTCGCGGTCGTCGCCGCGCACCTGAGCACGAACACGAGGAACACGAGCCAGGCGCCGTGGTGGGGATCGAGCGCCCACGCGATCGTGTCGTAGCCCGGCCCAACGTGAGGTCTTCGCCCGTGGCGATCCGGCCGATCACGAAGATCCCGGCGAGTGCGGCGCCCGCGACGAGCGGTTGCCAGATGCTGGGCTTCGCGGACAGCTCCTTCGCCTTGAGCACCATGACCGCGAAGACGCGTGCCGCGAGCCCGGCCGCGACACCGAGTGCGAGCGCGCCGATCAGGTCGCGGAAGTTGAAGTTCGGCTCGCCAGCGATCGGGAAGAGGCGGTCGGTGCCGTTGATCGCGACGAACGCGAGGTAGCCGGTGGCCGCGGAGACGAGCGCGGGCAGCAGCATCCGCCGAGCGAGGTCGTCGCGATACGGCACCTCGATCGCGAAGATCGCTCCCGTCGCCGGCGCCTTGAAGATCGCCGCGACCCCGGCGGCCGCGCCCGCGACCATGAGCAGCTGGCGGTCGGCGTCGCGGAACAGGCGTGGCAGGCAGCGCTGAGCTTGCGAGCCGAGCGTCGCGCCGAGGTACAGCGACGGGCCCTCGAGCCCCATCGCGCCGCCGAAGCCGAGCGTCGTGATCGACGCGGTCATGCGCGCCGCCAGCCCTCGCATCGAGAGGGGGACCGCCGGGTCGTGGAACACGCGCAGGTACTCGTCCGACGTCGCAGACGAGATCCCACCTCCGATGAACGTCGAGCGCGGCCAGCGCGAGCAGCAGCCCGACCATCGGGGCGAGCGCGACCATCCAGAGCGGCAGCTCCTCGATGTGGAGCAACAAGCCGTTCACGACGATGCGCTCGAACGCCGCGACGCCGAAGCCGGTGACCGCGCCGACGAGCCCGGCCGATCACGACGACTTGCGCCGACTTCTCGACGACTCGTCGCACGCGGTCTCGACGTCGCTCATCGGGGTATCCCAACCCGCGGCCCACGCCTGATCGGGCACCTCACCCGACGCGTCGCTGAACGTCTCCAGACCCTTCGACCATCGCCGACCCCAACTCCGGTCGATGCCCATCAGTATCCCCCGGGGTTCTCGCTCGAATAACCCGCCATCGGTGGCGGGTTATCCGCGCGAGTTCGGGAGACGCGACGCAGCTGAGGACGTAGTCGTATCAGCTGAGGACGTAGTCCGTATCAGCTGAGGACGTAGTCGTCGGGGTCGGGCTCGCTGGTGCGCTGCCAGTACTCGAGCAGCGTGAACGGCCAGTTCTGCGCGACGTGGCCGTGCTCGTTCTTGTACCAGCTGTTCACGTCGGACGCGCCCCACGCCATCGCGCGTGTTCTCGGCGTCGACGCGCTCGTTGAACGCGTCGTGCACGTCCTTGCGCACGTCGAGCGCGCGTGGCCGCTCGTCGAGCAGCAGCTCGATGCAGCCGAGGATGTAGCGCACCCCGCACTCGGAGAAGTAGACGATGCTGCCGTTGATGACGATGTTCGTGTTCGGCCCGTAGAGGCAGAACAGGTTCGGGAAGCCGGGCACGGTCACGCCGAGGTAGGCGCGGGCGTCGCCGTCCCACTGCTCGTGCAGGTCGACGCCGCCGCGGCCGGTCACCTTCATCGGCGTGAGGAACTTCGACGCCTGGAAGCCGGTGCCGTAGATGATCACGTCGACCTCGTGCTCGACGCCGTCGGCGGTGACGACGCCCGTCGGTGTGATCTCGCGGATCGTCGTCGGTGACCAGCTGCACGTTGTCGCGCTTCAGCGTGCCGCGCCCAGACGCCGTTGTCGCGGAGCATCCGCTTGGCGCCGGGCGGGTAGGTCGGCACGACCTTCTCGAGCAGGTCGGGCCGGTCGGCGAACTCGGCCTCGAGGTACTCGATGAGCATCATGCGCACGATCTCGTTCGACCGCGCTCACCGACCGCCGTCCTGCGGCTCCCACTCGGGGTCGACGCGCACGCCCGGCGAGCACGCCGTCGCCCATCCGCCAGAAGATCCAGAAGCGGTTCCACTCGCTGTACGACGGCACGTGCGCGTAGAGCCACCGCAGGCCGTCGGAGACCGCGTCGTGGTAGTCGGGCGTCGGGCCCGAGCCACGGCGGCGTGCGCTGGAACACGAGCAGCTCGCCGACGCGTCGGCGCGATCTCGGGGATGAACTGCACCGCGCTCGCGCCGGTGCCGATCACCGCGACCCGCTTGCCGCGCGAGATCGACGTCGTGGTCCCACCGCGCCGAGTGGAACGACGGGCCCGCGAACGAGTCGCGGCCGGCGATGTCGGGGAGCGACGGCCGGTTGAGCTGGCCGACCGCGCTGATCGACCGCGTTCGCCGTCGATCGTCTCCTCGCCGCCGTCGGCGGTCGCGCACGCGCACGGTCCACGTGCGCGTCGTCGTCGGACCACGTCGCCGACGACGACCTCGGTGCCGAAGCGGATGTGGTCGCGCAGCGCCGAACGTCGTCGGCGCAGTCGCGGAAGTAGTCGAGCAGCACGTCCTGCGTCGAGAAGTGGAACGGCCAGTCGTGGCGCTGCGCGAACGAGTAGCTGTAGTTGTGGTTCGGGTTGTCGACGCGGCAGCCCGGGATAGCGTGTTCTCGAACCAGGTGCCGCCGACGTCGTCGTTCTTCTCGACGATGACGAACGGCGACGCCGGCCTGCTGCAGCCGGTGCGCGGCGAGCAGGCCCGACATGCCCGCGCCGATGATCGACGACGCGGAAGTCGACGTCGGGCGCGATGTCGGCCTTGCGCCAGCCGGGCGCGCGCCGGTCCTCGCCGCGGTACGCGAGCTCCTCCTCGAGCAGCGGGAGGTACGCGGCCATCTCCGGCGCCGCCGACCGCGTACTCCATGATCTCGCAGCAGCTCGTCGTCGGTCGGGAGCGGCGCGGGCTCGGCACCCGCCGTCGCGGAACGCGATGAGCGCGTCGAGCGCGAGCGTCGCGCGCCGTCGCGAGCTGCTCCTCGCTCAGCCCGCCCTGCGGCATGCGCGATGAGCAGCGGGATCGGGCCGCAGGTCGTCGCGCAGCAGCGACAGGTCACCGGTGAGGTACGCGAGCGCGGGCAGCAGCGGCGGGACCTCGGCCTCGGCGAGCGCGCGCGCGGATCTCGTCGTCGGTCGCGGTGATCGCGTCCGCGACCGGACGCTCGGGCCATGCGCTCATCGCGCTGCGGCGGCCGCCGCGCTGCTCTCGTCCACGCCCTTCGGCGCCTGCTGGCTCATGAAGCCGAACAGGTAGCCGGCGACGCGGCGCATCTGGATCTCCTCGCTGCCTTCGGTGATGCGGTAGCGGCGATGGTGGCGATAGATGTGCTCGAACGGCTTGTGCCGCGAGTACCCCATGCCGCCGTGCACCTGCATCGCACGATCAGCCGCCTCGCAGCACAGCCGGTTGGCCCAGTAGTTGCACATCGAGACCTTGTCGGACTGCGAGAACGCGCCGTACTTGTCCATCGACCACGCGGTCTTCTGGATCAGCACGCGCAGCATCTCGCACTGCGTGTGACAGCTCGACGAGCGGGAACTGGATCGCCTGGTTGGTCGAGAGCTTCTTGCCGAACGGCGCCCGCTGGTTCGCGTACTTCACGGCCTCGTCGATGCAGAACTCAGCCGCACCGAGGCTCGAAGCGGCTTGGCGGATGCGGTTCTCGTTGAAGAAGTGCTGCACGACCTGCAGGCCGCGGCCCTCGCCGCCGAAGATGGAGCTGTCGGGCACGCGCACGTTCGGTCAGCCGGATGTGCGCGTGGTCGGTCGGCATGTTGAACGTCCAGAGGAACTCGAGCACCTCGAAGCCCGGGCTGTTCGGTCGGCACGAGGAACGCGGTGATGCCCATGCCGTCGCCCGCCTTGCCGCTCGTGCGGGCGAAGATCAGGTCGTACTGCGCGGCATGGATGCCGGTGTTCCAGGTCTTCTCGCCGTTGATCACCCACTCGTCGCCGTCGCGCTCGGCGTGCGTGTCCATCCACGTCGCGTCGGAGCCGTGCTCGGGCTCGGTGATGCCGAACGCGAAGCCGCCGCGACCGTTCGGCGAGGTCGTCGATCCACTCCGCCTTCTGCTCGCTCGGTGCCGTACTTGATCATGAGGAGCAGGCCGACGTTGTTGCCGACGATCGTGTGCTCGTTCTGCAGGTCGCAGTGCAGGCCGAGGCCCTTGCGGGCGAGGTGCTCGCGGATCACGGCCATGCCGAGGTTCGTGCCCTCCTTGCCGCCGTACTCCTTCGGGAACGGGTAGCGGTAGTGGCCCGCGGCGTCGGCTCGGCGCCTCGCCTCGCGCAGCAGCAGCTCCCACTCGTGGTTCGGCAGGCCGCCTCGCTCCCAGTCGGTGCGCGCGTCCTCGCGTCGATGGTCGAAGAACCGGATGTTGTCGTTCTCCTGCTCGAGCGGCTTGATCTCGCGCTCGATGAACTCGTCGAGCTCGTCGAGGTAGTCGGCCAGATCCTTCGGGATGTCGAAGTCCACGGTGTGCCCTTTCAGTCAGACGGCGAGCGTCTCGCGGAGCTCGCGCTTCAGCACCTTGCCCGCCGCGTTGCGCGGCAGCTCTTCGTTGGTGATCCAGATCCGTGTCGGCACCTTGAACGAGGCGAGGCGCTCGCGCACGTGGGTGCGGATGTCGTCTTCGGTGAGGCCGGCGCCGTCGCGCACGCGCACCACTGCGCCGACCTCCTCGCCGAGGCGCTCGTCCGGGATGCCGATGATCGCGGCCTCGGTGATGTCGGGGTGCTCGTACAGCGCGGCCTCGACCTCGGCCGCGTAGATGTTCTCTCCGCCGCGGATGATGACGTCCTTCAACCGATCGACGACATACAGGTAGCCCTCGTCGTCGAGCCGGCCGAGGTCACCGGTCGCGAACCATCCGTCCTTGAAGGCCGCGGCCGTCGCCTCGGGGTTGTTGAAGTAGCCGCGTACGACCGTCGGCCCCTTCAGCCAGATCTCGCCGACCTCTCCGGTTGCGAGGTCGGTGCCGTCGGCCCCGACGATCTTCACCTCGATGACGGGAGAGATGACGGTGCCGACGCTGTCGGGCCGGTCGATGTAGGCCTTGCCCCCGTTCGCGATGGCGGCGCCCGAGGTCTCGGTGAGCCCGTAGCCGTTCGTCGGCGCGGCCCGCGACGCGAGCTGGCTGTCGATGCGCCGCACGAGCTCGGGCGGCACCAACGTCGCGCCCGACGACACGCTCGCGAGCGACGGCAGCTCGCGTCCTTGTGCGTGCGCGACCTCGAGCAGCTGGAACATCGTCGTCGGCACGCCAGCCACGGCCGTCACGTCTTCCCGCTCGATGATGTCGACCGCCTCGACCGCGTCCCACTTGTACATCAGCACGATCTTGCCGCCGAACGCGGCGTAGACCATCAGCGCCGACTGCAGCCCTCCGACGTGGAACAACGGGAACGTCAGGAGGGTCGAGGGCGGCAGGGGAGGCGGCGCGTCGGCGCTCGGTGGGTTCGCGATCGCCGCCATCGTCTGCCGGTACATGAGGTTCATGAGGAACGCCATGAAGTTGCGGTGCGTCGCGACGGCGCCCTTCGGCTTCCCCGTCGTGCCCGACGTGTACATGATCGTCGCGTCGTCGTCGGGCTCGACGGCGATGTCAGGCAATGCCGCGACGTCGAGCTCTCCGAGGGCGTCGGCGAACGTCTCGGCGTTCGGCATGTAGCGCTCGGTGCGGGCGAGCACGACCTGGCGCACGGTCGTCTGGCCGAGCAGCGGTGCGAGCCGCTCGGCGCGCTCCTCGTCGGCGAAGAGCACGACGCTGCCCGAGTCGGTCAGGCCGTAGGCGAGCTCGGGACCGGTCCACCACGCGTTGAGCGGGACCACGACGGCGCCGACCGCGATCGCGGCCCAGAACGCGAACGCCCACTCGGGGTAGTTCCGCATCGCGATCGCGACGCGATCGCCGGGCTGCACGCCATAGGTGCCGAGGCGCTGGGCGAGCGCGTTGACGATGCGGTGCGACTCGCCGAACGAGTAGCGCTCGTCGTTGTAGACGAGGAAGGTCTTGTCGCCGTGCACCGCGCTCGCGAGCCAGACCGCACGCAGCGACGGAGGGGCGCCCTTGAACACACGCGTCGGCGTGCCCCGCACGTCCTCCTCGACGATCTCGAAGAGATCGCTCATGCATCCCCCTTGTCAGACAGGCCGATCGCAGCGAGCCAGATCGTCGTCAACGTCTCTGACGCGGCGACGACGTCGGCCGCGCTGGTGCCGGGACCGAGACCCTCGACGAACCACCGGTGCGCGAACTCCTCGAGCATCGCGTTCAGCGCGGTCGCCGCGACGTCCGGGTCGATGCCGGGACGCGGGCCGGCCTCCTCGATGCCCCGCTTCACACGGGCGACGCGGCGGGCGCGTTCGACGCGCCGGGCCGTCGCGATCTCGTCGTCGAAGCTCGACGCCTCGTGCCAGACCTTCGACAGCGTCAGGTGCTCGACGTGGTCGGACAGGTACCAGAAGATCTCGGACCGGATCCGCTCGGCCAGCGTCTGGCTCGCGAGCTTCGGCCGGCGCTGCTGCGAGGCAAGGGCCTGCTGCGTGAGCGCGAGCAGGATCTGGTGGCGGCTGCCGAAGTACTCGTAGAACGTGCCGTGTCCGACGCCGGCCGCCTTGACGATGTCGGGGACGCTCGTCGCGTGGTAGCCGTTCTCGGCGAAGAGGCGTTCGGCGGCGTCGAGCAGGGCGCGCCGGGTCTCCTCGCCCCGCGCGGTCCTGGCGGTCGCTCGCTCCGTGGCCATTCCGGGCCGGAGTTTCGCAGAACCCGACACGCGTGTCGAAGCGAGCAGAGGCCCGGTGTCAAGGCGCAGCACCCATCGCGCCAGGGAAGTTGACAGTGGTGTCGGGTCGCTGTGAGGCTGGCCCTGATGCACGAGGCGCTGCATGACACCCATCGGCTGTCCTACGACGGCGCCGTCGATGCCGACGGCCACATCCTCGAGCCGTCCGACCTGTGGGAGCGCTACCTCGAGCCGAAGTACCGCGACCGCGCGCTGCGCATCGCGAAGGACGACCGCGGCCTCGACGAGCTCGAGATCGACGGCAAGCGCTCGATGATGGCGCGCCGCGGGATGCCGTCGACGCTCGCCGCGATGGGCCGCATGGACCTCGCCCAGATGGCCCGCGATCCCGAGGTCACCTACGACAACCACGCCGCCTACGGCTCGACCGACGTGAAGGAGCGGCTCGAGCTGCTCGACGCCGAGCACATCGACGCCGCGGTCATCTACACGACCACCGGTCTGCTGTGGGAGGCCGAGCTCGACGACGCCGAGCTCTCGCAGGCCTACACCCGCGCGTACAACCGGTGGATCTGCGACTGGTGCTCCGACAGCGGCGGCCGGCTCGTGCCCGCCGCGCATCTCTCGCTCGGTGATCCTGCGGGTGCGGCCGACGAGCTCGCTCGTGCCGTCGGCGACGGCGCCCGAGGCGTGTACGTCGCGCCGTTCACGCACTCGGCGAAGCCGCTCGGGCATCCCGACAACGACGTCGTCTTCGCAGCCGCGCAAGACCACGACGTGCCGTTCGCGATCCACCCGACGTTCGAGCCGCAGTGGACGAAGGGCAACCGCATGGGCGCGTGGGAGAACGTGCGCGAGCTGCGCCTCACCGCGTCGGTGCAGGCGTCCGACGGCGTGCGCCATCAGTTCACGACGCTCTTCGACTACGGCGTGTTCGACAAGTTCCCGCGCCTGAAGATCCTCGTGCTCGAGTCGGGCGGCGGCTGGCTCGGCTACTGGCTCGACCGCATGGACGGCGTGTTCGGCCACACCGCGATCGGTCAGCGAGTGCCGCTCGAGAACCCGCCGTCCTACTACTTCACCGAGCGCTGCTACATCAGCTGCGATCCCGACGAGCGGTCGATCCCGTGGCTCGCCGAGCGGTTCGGCGACGACCGGTTCATGTGGGCGAGCGACTTCCCGCACGCCGACCACACGCCCGAGTACATCGAAGACCTCGACGTGCTCGCGTCGATGTTCCCGGACGAGAGCCGGCGCAAGTTCCTCGGCGACAACTGCAGGCAGCTGTTCAAGATCGATGTCTGACGCGAGTCCGGAATCGACGTTACGTCTTCCCCGATCCGGGCGAGACGATCGGCATGGTCGCCAAGCGCGTGCTGCCCGACGTCGACGACGGCGCGCAGCTGCTGCTGTCGTGGAACCTCCATCTCGCGATGCGCCCGTTCCCGATCGGCGCGCCGGGCGAGCTGCTGCCCACCGACATCGTGTACGTCGAGGCCCCGCTGCCGTGACGACTCGAGCCGACGCGCCGGTCATCGCCGCGACCTCGGTCGCCGCAGGCCACGACGGCCGGGCCGAGCTCGTGGTCGAGCTCGCGTACCCGAACGGCGCCCGCACGCACCTCAGCGTCACCGAGGAGGCGATGGCCCGCGCGCTCGACGCCGCCGGCGCTCGACCGCCTCGAAGATCTCGAAGGCCAACCGTGGACCGTGCTGTTCGGTCCCGAACCAGCATCGAGAGCAGAGCTCTGATGCTCGACGTCAGTCATCCGCGGCGGCAAGATCGTCGACGGCTCCGGGCTTGCCCGGCCTACCTCGGCGACGTCGGCATCAAGGGCGGCCGCATCGTGTCGGTCGGCCGCACGCTCGCCGACGCGGCGCGGGTCATCGACGCGACCGGCAAGGTCGTGACGCCGGGCTTCATCGATCCGCACACGCACTACGACGCGCAGCTCTGCTTCGACCCGTACGCCTATCCCGGCGATCGAGCACGGCATCACGTCGGTCGTCACCGGCAACTGCTCGCTGAGCCTCGCTCCCGTGCCCGCGCCGCTGCGCGATCGCTTCTCGCGGATGTTCCGCCTGATCGAGGAGATGCCCGAGGCCGCGTTCGCGCAGGGCGTCGACTGGCGCTGGGGCGAGTCGTTCGGCGGGATGGTCGACGCGCTGCAAGGGCAACCTCGCGCTCAACTTCGCGCCGCTCGTCGGCCACTCGGTGCTGCGCCTGCAGTGCTCGGGCAGGACGTGCGCCGGCCGGCGACCGCAGAAGAGGTCGCGGCGATGTGCGACCTGCTGCGCGAGTGCCTCGACGCCGGCGCGGTCGGCATGTCGACGAGCTACGTCGACATCGAGGAGGACTTCAACCCGGTGCCGTGCCGCTGGGCCGAGCACTCCGAGCTCGAGGCGCTGTGCGCGGTGCTCGGCGAGCGCGGCCGCATGCTCCAGATCGTCCACGAGTTCTTCGACGCCGGGCTCACCGTGTCGCGGGTCGAGATGCTCGGCAAGCTGTCGCGCGAGCACGGCATCCCGACGACGCTCTCGCCGATCTTCCACAGCAAGGCCGTGCCCGAGGCGTGCGACAAGGTGATGGCAGCCGTCGAGCGCGAGTGGGCCGCGGGCGCGCGGGTGTGGCCGCAGGTGCAGACCCGCCCGATCGACATCAGCTGGACGCTCGACCAGCGCAGCATCATGTTCCTCGCGCTGCCGGGCTGGTGGCCGGTGCTCTCGCTGCCCACGAAGGAAGAGAAGCTCGCCGCGTTCGCCGACCCCGACAAGCGCGCCGCGCTCGCCGGCACGATCAACATGCTCGCGAGCGTGCCGAACGCCGGCCTCGACCCGAGCGGCTTCGTCGTCCGCGAGGTCGCGCTCGACAGCAACCGCGACCTCGTCGGCCGCACGCTCGGCGAGATCGCCGGGGAGCGCGGGGTCACGCCCGGCGACCTCCTCATCGACCTCTCCGTCGAGGAAGACCTCGGCACGTGGTTCATCCGCGCCGACATCGGCCACAGCGACGCCGACGCGGTCGGTGGTCTGCTCGCCCATCCGTACGTGCACGTCGGCGCGAGCGACGGCGGCGCGCACGTCGGCTCGTTCGCGACCTACGGCGACACCGGCTTCCTCGTGCTCGCGGTACGTGCGCGAGACCGGCGCCCTGCGGCTCGAAGAGGCGGTGAAGAAGATCACGCTCGACCCCGCGACGATCTGGGGGCTCCCCGAGCGCGGCCTGCTCCGCGAGGGCTACCACGCCGACGTCGTGGTGTTCGACGCCGACACCCTCGGCCGCGGGCCGGAGGTCGTCGTCCGACGACTTCCCAGGCGGGGGCATCCGCTGGATCCGTCACTCGGTCGGGCATGGACACGGTGCTGGTGGACGGCGAGGTCACGTGGAGCGCATCCGAGGGCTACATCGACGGCGCGCGAGCTGGGGGGCTCGCGACCCGATGAGCCAGGGCTGGTGGGGTCGTCGAGTCCAACTCGACGACCTCGGCCAGCCATCTCGTGTGATCCTTCTGACATGGACATGACTCCGGTCCCGCTCGCGGGCCGCATGGGCAATCTGCGCTCGAACGCGATCCGCGAGCTGCTCGCGATCACGCAACGACCCGACGTCATCTCGATGGCCGGTGGGCTGCCCGCATCCGATGCGTTCCCGGTCGACGAGATCCGGACGGTGACCGCGCGGTTGCTGCGCGACGACCCGACGTCGTTGCTGCAGTACTCGACGACCGAGGGGTTCCCCGAGCTGCGAGCGTGGATCGCGGAGCAGGCGGCCGCGAGCCGCGGGCGCGAGGTCGACCCCGATCAGGTGCTCATCACCCACGGGTCGCAGCAGGCGCTCGACCTCGTGTCGAAGGTGTTCGTCGACCCGGGCGTCGAGGTCGCGATCGACGAACCCGGCTACATCGGGGCGATCCAGGCGCTGCAGGTGTTCGAGCCGGCGTTGCTCCCGTGCCGGTCGACGAGCACGGCATCGACAGCGCTGCTTTGGAGTCGTTGTTGGTTGCCGGGCATCGGCCGCGTGTGCTCTACACCGTCGTCAACTTCCAGAACCCGACCGGTGCGACGCTCTCGCTCGAACGCCGGATGCACCTCGCCGAGCTCGCCGAGAAGTACGGCTTCGTCATCGTCGAAGACGATCCCTACTGGGCGCTGCGCTTCGCGGGCGAGCAGCTGCCGTCGATCGCGTCGTGGTCCGACAACGTGATCTCGCTCGGCACGTTCTCCAAGCTCGTCGTGCCCGGACTGCGAGTTGGGTATGCCGTCGCGCCGACGTGGGCGCGCGAGCACCTCGCGAAGGTGAAGCAAGGCGCCGACCTGCACACGTCGAGCTGGGGGCAAGTGCTGCTGAGCGCGCTCGTGTCGGAGCGGGGATGGCTGTCCGATCACATCGAGGCGTTGGTCCGCGTGTACGGCACTCGCGCGAAGGCGCTCGAAGACTCGTCTGGCCGCTCGTGTGGGCGAGCAGTTCGCGTTCACACGTCCCGACGGCGGCATGTTCTTGTGGGGCCGCCTCTCCGACGGCCGCTCGGCGACCGAGCTGCTCCCGAAGGCGGTCGAGCAGGGCATGGCCTTCGTGCCCGGCGAGCCCTTCTACTCGGGGCCACCCGATGTCTCGACGCTGCGCATGAGCTTCGCGACTGCGTCACCCGAAGAGCTCGACGAAGGCGTCCGCCGCTTCGCCGCCGCCCTCAACTCCTGACGAAACGGTTCAGCAGCGGGTGCCGTCGGCGGGGACGGTGAGGTCGAGGATGTACGCGTCGATGGCGTCGTCGACGCACTTGTCCTCGCCGTAGGCGGTGTGGCCCTCGCCCTCACGCACGAGCAGCACGCCGCTCTCGAGCGCGTCCGCGAGCTGCTGGCTCTGCGCGAGGGGAGTGAACGGGTCGCCGGTCGTGCCGACGACGAGGATCGGGGGAGCGCCGGCGCCCGTCGCCTTGGGCCCGGGCCGCGGCGGCACCGGCCACAGCGCGCACTGGAAGCCGTAGGCGAACGAGCGACCGAGGCGGGGCGCGTCCTTCGCGAACTGCTCGGCGAGCGCGTCGTAGGCGTTGATGTCGGTCGGCACCGGATCGTCGAGGCAGCTGATCGCGATGAACGCCTCGATCGTGTTGCTCCAGGTGCCGTTGTCTTCGCGCTCGAGGTACGAGTCGCTGAGCGCGAGCAGCCCGTCGCCGTTGCCGTGCTGTGCGTCGTTGAGCGCCTCGGCCAGCGACGGCCACAAGTCAACGCTGTACAGCGCCTGGATCACGGCGTTGAGTGCGACACCCTGGCCGACCTCTGGCCGACCCTTCTCGGGTGGCGGCAGAGGGTTCGAGTCGAGCTTCGCCATGAGCGTGTCGAACGCGCCCTCCGCGTTGCCGTTGTTGTTGAACGCGCACGTGCGATGGGAGGAGCAGTCGGCCAGGAACGAGTCGAGCGCGTGCTCGGCCCCGACCGCCTGCGCGTGCGCGGTCTCGACGCCGTCGAGGTCGGGGTCGATCGCGCCGTCGAGCACCATCGCCCTGATGTGCTTCCCGAACAACGTCGCGTAGGTCGCGCCGAGCTCGCTGCCGTACGAGAACCCGAAGTACGTGATCGTGTCCTCGCCGAGCGCCTGGCGGATGCGTTCGAGGTCGTTGGCGGTGTCGACGGTCGAGATGTGGGCGAGCATCGGGCCGTCGGCCTTCTCGCACGCGTTGTCGAACTCTTGGGCCCGGTCGACGAGCTCCTGCTTCTCGGCGGGCGTGTCGGGCGACGGATCGGGCTCGGCGAAGTAGCGGTCGACGTCGGCCACGCAGTCGACGGGAGCGCTGCCGCCGGTGCCCCGCGGATCCCAGGCCACGATGTCG
This sequence comes from uncultured Acidimicrobiales bacterium, assembly GCA_963726495.1. Classification (GTDB taxonomy): domain Bacteria; phylum Actinomycetota; class Acidimicrobiia; order Acidimicrobiales; family DATKAS01; genus DATKAS01. The sequence goes on along the minus strand of CAVSCP010000009.1, from coordinate 205,577 downwards.
AACCGGTCACGGATGTCCTTCGGCCAGATCGACGTCGCCGCCGGGATGAGCTCGGTGCCGGGCACGCCAGGGCCACCGGGGTTCACGAGCATCGACCCGACGCGCTCCGACTTCTTGCTGGCAGGCAGGCGCATGAGCGCGAGGTCGATCGTTCCGCCCGACGCATTCTCGTAGTCGATCGGGACGGTCAGCGTCGCGCACTCGATGCGCGCTCCCGCGTCGGGACACGACTTCCAGTCGAGCGTGGACGCGGCAGCGGCCGCACTCGTCTCGGTGGTCGACGTCGTCTGCGGTCGTCGCTGCGCCGTCGTCGTGCACGCGCCGGTGGTCGCCGCACTGCCGCTGTCATCGCTCGATCCGCACGCCGCGAGCACGAGCGCGGCGGCAACGAGGAAGACGAGCCGGCGCACCCGCTGATGGTAGGGGCGGCCGTGGAGCCTGAGATCGCGGGCCGTAGCCTCCAAACCAGTGCGCATGATGGGTGGCCCTCACGGGATGCTCGGCCACGACCCCGAGAACATTGCCGGGTCGAAGGTCGACACGCAGATCCTCAAGCGCGCCTGGGTGTTCGCGCGGCCCTACCGGATCATGATCATCGGCTTCCTCGCCACGATCGTGCTCGACGCGATCCTGGTGCTCGCGCCGCCGCTGCTGCTGCGGTCGATGCTCGACAACGCGATCCCGTCGGGCGATCGCCGGCAGGTCTGGATCCTCGCCGGCCTCACCGTGCTCGCCGCGCTCGGCGACGCGATCCTGTCGGTCGCCCAGCGCTGGTGGTCGGCACGGATCGGCGAAGGCCTGATCTACGAGCTGCGCTCCGCGCTGTTCGACCGCGTGCAGCGTCAACCCATCGCGTTCTTCACACGCACCCAGACCGGCGCGCTCATCAGCCGGATGAACAACGACGTGATCGGCGCGCAGAGCGCGGTGACCGGCACGCTCGGCACCGTCGTCTCGAACGTGATCACGCTCGCGCTGACGCTCGTCGCGATGATCGCCCTCGAGTGGCGGCTCACCTTCATCGCGCTGCTGGTGCTGCCGATCTTCGTGATCCCGGCCAAGAGGGTCGGCCGCAAGCTGCAGGTCATCACGCGTGAGCAGATGAACCTCAACTCGTCGATGAACACGACGATGACCGAGCGGTTCAACGTCAGCGGCGCCATGCTCGTGAAGCTCTATGGCGACCCCGACGCCGAGGCCGAGTCGTTCTCGAACCGTGCGAGCCGGGTGCGCGACATGGGCATCAAGAGCGCCATGTACGGCCGAGTGTTCTTCGTCGCCCTCGGCCTCGTCGCGGCGATCGGCACCGCCGTGATCTACGGCCTCGGCGCGCAGATGGTGATCTCGGGGACGATCACGATCGGCACGCTCGTCGCGCTCGCCGCATACGTGGGGCGTGTCTACGGACCGCTCACGAGCCTCACCAACGCCCGCGTCGACGTCATGACCGCGCTCGTGTCGTTCGAGCGGGTCTTCGAGGTGCTCGACGCGCCGAACCCCCTCGAGGACTCACCCGGCGCGTTCGACCTCGTCGATCCGGTCGGTCGCGTCGAGTTCGACGACGTCACGTTCCGCTATCCCGCGGGAGCTTCGGTGTCGGTCGCGACGCTCGAGGTCGGCGGCGCCCAGGCCGACGGCAGTGTGCCGGTGCTCGACGGCGATGCCGGCGTCGAGGTGCTCCACCACGTCTCCGCGCATCATCGAGCCGGGCCGCCTCATCGCACTGGTCGGGCCGAGCGGCGCGGGCAAGACGACGCTCGCGTCCCTCGTCCCGCGGCTCTACGACGTGACCAGCGGAGCGGTGCTCGTCGACGGGCACGACGTGCGCCAGCTGACGCAGCACTCGTTGCGCGCCGCGATCGGAGTGGTCGCGCAGGACCCGCATCTCTTCCATGAATCAGTGGCCGACAACCTGCGGTACGCGAAGCCGTCGGCCACGCAGGCCGAGCTCGAGGCTGCGTGCCGCGCCGCGCAGATCCACGACGTGATCGCCGCGCTGCCCGACGGCTACGACACCCTCGTCGGCGAGCGCGGCTACCGGCTCTCCGGTGGCGAGAAGCAGCGGATCGCGATCGCGCGCATGCTGCTGAAGAGCCCGGCGATCGTGATCCTCGACGAGGCGACGAGCCACCTCGACTCCGAGAACGAGTCCCTCGTGCAGGCCGCGCTCGACGCCGCGCTGAGCGGTCGCACCTCGATCGTGATCGCGCACCGGCTGTCGACGATCACGAACGCGGACGAGATCCTCGTCGTCGACGACGGCCGCATCATCGAGCGCGGCAGCCACGACGAGCTGCTCGCCGCCGGAGGCCTGTACTCCGAGCTGTACCACACGCTCGTGCGCGACCAGCCCTCCCCGAACCTGCTCGTGGAGCGCCCCGCCGGCTGACCGCAGCGTTCCTCGCCGCCCTCTCGGGACGTGCTCGGCTGAGTCGGCGGCGATCCGCCACCGATCGGGACTTGGACCTGAGTCCCTTCGAGCGTCGTCAGATGCCCGCGCCGCCTCGCCGACATCCCCGGGAATGTCCCACCCCCCTCGTACCGTCGCGGACATGGCTCGCCAACGCACCGTCTTCTCGTGCACCGACTGCGGCACGCACGCCCACCAATGGGCGGGGCGGTGCCCCGGGTGCGGCGAGTGGAACACGCTGGTCGAAGAGGCCGAGCCCGTGCGAGCGGCCGCCGCGGCCGCCTTCGCCGTCGAGGCGCCGTTGCCGATCACGCAGGTCGACCCGACGCAATGGAAGCCGCGGCCGACCGGCGTCAGCGAGCTCGACCGTGTGCTGGGCGGAGGGCTCGTCGCTGGCTCGGTGACGCTCGTCGGCGGCGAGCCGGGCGTCGGCAAGTCCACGTTGCTGTTGCAGGCCGCGGCCTCGGTCGCGCGCAGCGGTGCGCGGTGCCTCTACATGTCGGGAGAGGAGTCGGCCGCGCAGGTGCAGGGCCGCGCTGCACGCGTCGACGCGCTGGTCGACGGGCTGTGGTTCTCGGCCGAGAGCGACGTCAAGGGCATCGTCGCGTTGATCGACTCGGTCGATCCCGACTTCGTGGTCGTCGACTCCGTGCAGACGATGCACGACTCCGAGCTCGGCACCACGCCCGGCACGGTGAACCAGGTGCGCGGCTGCGCGCAGCAGCTCATCGAGGCGACGAAGCGCCGCCAGACCGCGACTGTGCTCGTCGGCCACGTCACGAAGGAGAACGAGATCGCCGGCCCGCGCGTGCTCGAGCACGCGGTCGACACGGTGCTCTCGTTCGGCGGCGATCGGCACCACGCGTTGCGGCTCTTGCGCGCGCTGAAGCATCGCTTCGGCTCGACCGACGAGCTCGGCCTGTTCGAGATGGGGGAGCAGGGCCTGATCGGCGTGCCCGACCCGAGCGCGCTGTTCCTCGCGGATCGGCGGTCTGGTGTCGCCGGTTCGATCGTCGTGCCGACCGTCGACGGCAACCGTCCGCTGCTCGTCGAGGTGCAGGCGTTGGTGGCGTCCGCGGGCCCCGGCGGTCCTCGCCGCTCGGCGCAGGGCGTCGACCCCGGCAGGCTGGCGTTCTTGGTCGCGGTGCTCGAGCAGCGAGTCGGGGTCAGCCTCGCGGGCCTCGATGTCTACGTCTCGGTGGTGGGTGGCGTGCGGGTGACCGAGCCGGGCTCAGATCTCGGCATCGCGCTCGCACTCGTGTCGGCCGTGTCGGGGCACGCGCTGCCGCCCGATCTCGTCGCTCTCGGTGAAGTCGGTCTCGCCGGCGAGCTCCGCCAAGTCGCGCAGACACCACGGCGCGTGGCCGAGGCGCGGCGACTCGGCTTCGAACAGCTCGTCGTGCCGCAGTCCGCGCCGGCGTCGGTCGAGGCCCCCGTGCTGTTGCGCGCCGCGACGCTCGCCGACGCGCTCGACCTCGTCGGAGTGCGCGGTGACGTCGAGGCCGCCGCTTGGTGACGACGCGTCCGTCACCGCAACTACGATCGCGCCGTGGTGCCTCGTCGCAGCCCCGACCTGGTGCAGGCCCTTCGGGCTGTCGCGCCTGGCACCGCCCTTCGTGAGGGACTCGATCGCGTCCTGAAGGCGAAGATGGGCGCGCTGATCGTCGTGGGCGACGGTCCCGAGGTGCTCAACATCTGCTCGGGTGGCTTCCTGCTCGACGCCGCATTCAGCCCTCAGCGTCTGTCAGAGCTGGCGAAGATGGACGGCGCCATCATCTTGGCGTCCGACGCGAGCCGCATCGCTCGGGCGAACGTGCACCTCGTGCCCGACCCGAACGTGCCGACGTCCGAGACCGGCACCCGGCACCGCACTGCCGAGCGTGTCGCGCGCTCGATCGGCATCCCGGTGATCTCGGTGTCCGAGGATCTGTCGATCATCGCGGTCTACATGCGCAGCGAGAAGCATCCGCTCGAAGAGATCCCTCGGCTGCTCAACCGCGCGAACCAGGCGCAACAGGCGGTCGAGCGGTACAAGACGAGGCTCGACGCCGTGTCGGGTGCGCTGTCCGCGCTCGAGGTCGAAGACCTCGTGACGTTGCGCGACGTGCTGTCGGTCCTGCAGCGCACCGAGATGGTCATGCGCATCGCCGACGAGATCGCGGGCTACATCGTCGAGCTCGGCGTCGACGGTCGACTCGTGCGGCTGCAGCTCGACGAGCAGCTCGGTGGCATCGAAGACGACGGGCGCCTCGTCGTGCGCGACTACTTCGCCGACGGCGACGCGCGCTCGATCGAGTACCTCATGAATGCGCTCGGCGCGCTCGACACCGACGAGCTCGTCGACCTGAGAGCAGTCGCGGCGGCGGCAGTGCATCCCGAGGGGGCCGCGGCCGACCTCGATGGTGCAGTGCAACCGAAGGGCTACCGACTGCTCAGCAAGATCCCGCGTCTGCCCGACCCGGTGATCGAGAGCGTGGTCGAGCGGTTCGGCACGCTCCACAAGATCATGCGGGCGACGATCGACGACCTCGTCGACGTCGAAGGCGTCGGCACCGCGCGGGCGCGGGCGATCAAGGACGGCCTGTCCCGCCTCGCCGAGAGCAGCATCCTCGACCGTTACTCCTGACGCGAAGGAGATCGAGACCTCATGCGCATCGAGCTTCCCTCGGGGACGCCGGCCGAGCTCGTGAAGCCCGAAGGCGACGCCTCGCTCGGCCTCGTGATCGCGCCCGACATCTTCGGATTGCGACCGCTCTACGACGACCTCTGCGCGCGCCTGTCAGCCGAGCACGGCTGGGCGGTGTGCGCGGTCGAGCCCTTCCCCGGTCGCACGCTGGGCGACGTCGACGAGCGCTTCGCCGCGGTGCCGAATCTCGACGACGACCGCGTGCTCGGCGACCTCATCGCGGGTGGCAACGCGACGGGCAACGCGAACGTCTGCCTGATCGGGTTCTGCATGGGAGGCATGTATTCGCTCAAGGCCGCGGGGCTCTCGCACTTCCGCCGCGTCGTCGCCTTCTACGGGATGATCCGCATCCCGCCCGCATGGAAGGGCTACGGCGTGGCCGAGCCGCTCGACAAGCTCGCGAACCCGCTCGCGTCGCCGACGATGGCGATCATCGGCGAGCAGGACCCGTACACGCCGCCGGAGGATGTCGCCGCGCTCGAGCGCGACACGCGGGTGACCGTGGTGCGCTACCCCGACGCCGAGCACGGGTTCGTGCACGATCCCGACCGTCCCGCCCACCGCCCCGACGACGCCGCCGACGCGTGGCAGAAGGCGATCGCGTTCCTGACGACCTAACGAGATCGCTGCGCGAGCCGCTCGCGGTTCACGATGCGGTAGTGGCGGTCTGACTGCTCGAGCCAGCCGAGGCGGATGAACGACGAGATCGCCTTGTTCACGCGCTCGCGCGACGCGCCGACCATGCCGGCGAGCTCTTCCTGTGTCACCGGGAGGTAGAACTCGTTCGCCTCTCCCGCGAGCTCGAGCAGCCGCTTGGCCGTGCGACCTGTGACGTCGAGGAAGACCGAATCCGCGAGCGCTTCGTCCATCGCGCGGAGCCGGCCGACGAGCATCGCAGTCGTGCCCCAGAGCAGCGCCGGGCGCTCCTCGAAGAGCTGACGGATCGGCGCGTAGGGGATCGCCACGACTTCGGAGGGTTCGAGCGCCCGCGCCTCGGCGGAACGGCCGAGACCGTCGAGCATGCCCATCTCGCCGAAGAGCTCACCGCGCTCCATGAGCGCCACGACCGACTCGCGTCCGTCGATCGACTTCTTCGAGATCGCGATCAGGCCCGACGACACGACGAACAGCTCGGAGCAGTCGTCGCCCTCTTCGAACAGCAGATCGCCACGCCGGAGGCTGCGGATCGTGCAGGTCGGGAGCAGAAAGCCGAGGTCTTCCTCACTCAAGTCGCGGAAGAAGTCGGTGTCGGTGAGGAGGGCGCTCTCGACCATCGACCGGCGAGGTTACCCCTCGCTCATGGCAGGCTGACGGTTGTGAGCGCTGCTGCCGCGTTCGATGACGACGCCGACACAGCGATCGGTGTGTGGGCGATCGTGGTCGCAGCCGGAGCCGGAAGCCGCTTCGGCGGCGCGAAGCAGTACGCGCTTCTCGGGGGCAAGCGGGTCGTCGACTGGTCGCTCGCGACGGCCAGAGCGTCGTGCGCGGAGGTCATCTTGGTCGTGCCACCCGACCGCGCGGGCGCACCCGAGGCCGCAGACCACGTGGTCGCGGGTGGCGCGTCTCGTTCCGAGTCGGTGCGGGCCGGGCTCGCGGCGATCGCTGCCCGACGCGAGCGACGACACGGTCGTCGTGGTGCACGACGCCGCGCGTCCGTTCGCGACGCGTGCGCTGTTCGAGGCCGTGATCGCCGCGGTGCGTTCGGGAGCCGACGGCGCAGTGCCCGGGCTACCGATCACCGACACGGTCAAGCAGGTGCGCGGCGACCGCAGCGTCGCCGCCACGCTCGACCGCGTCGCACCTCGTGACGGTGCAGACGCCGCAGGCGTTCCGGCTGCCCGCGCTGCGCGCCGCACACCACGACGGAGGTGAGGCCACCGACGACGCCGCCCTCGTCGAAGCTGTCGGCGGGCGAGTCGTCGTCGTCGAGGGAGAGGTCACCAACCGCAAGATCACGACGCCCGCCGACCTCACCGAGTCGCATGAGCGTGTCGCGATGAGCGTTCGCGATGACCGTGCGCATCGGTCAGGGTTTCGACGTGCACCCGTTCGACGCCGAAGCGAACCGTCCGCTCCGACTCGGAGGAGTCGAGTTCCCGGAGGCCACACCGCTTCGGGGTCACAGCGATGCCGACGTCGTCGCGCATGCGGTGATCGATGCACTGCTGGGCGCGGCCGGCCTCGGCGACATCGGCACGCACTTCTCCGACGCCGATCCTCGATGGAAGGACGCCGACTCGATCGGCTTGCTCGCGCAGGCGGTCACGATGGTGCGAGCCGCCGGCTGGCAGCCCGGAAACGTCGACTGCACGGTGATCGCGGAGGCCCCGAAGGTCGCGCCGCGTCGGGCCGAGATCGAGGACCGGCTGTCCTCGACCGTCGGCGCGCCAGTCACGGTCAAGGCGAAACGGGCCGAGGGTCTCGGCGCAATCGGCCGGGGCGAGGGCATCGCGTGCTTCGCTGTCGCCATCGTCACGAACGGAGCCGCATGAGCCCTGCCAAGCGCGGAGGCCGCAAGCCGCCGCCGAGCCGTTCGGGAGGCGGCCATAGACGCACGGCCGCGCCCCCGCATCGTGCGCCAGCCGCCGCTCGCGGGCTGGGCGGCGACCAGGTCGAGGGACGGCAGGCCGTGCGCGAGCTGCTGCTCTCCGGCCGGCGGGTGCGCGAGCTCTGGGTCGCGACCGATCTCGACGACGCGTCAGTCGTCGACGAGATCCTCGAGCTCGCGCGCGAGATGCGGATCACGGTGCGCGAGGTCAGTCGCAACAAGATGGCGGCCGAGGCGCGCACCGACGCGCCGCAAGGAGTGCTCGCCAAGGCAGCCCCACTCCACGAGGTCGAGCTCGATGAGCTCGCGAAGGCGCGCCACGCAAACGGCGCCAAGCCCTTCCTCATCGTCGCCGACGGCGTCACCGATCCGGGCAATCTCGGTGCGCTGCTCCGGAGCGCGTCATGCGCGGGAGCGACCGGTGTGGTGCTTCCCCGCCACCGAGCGGTCCACATCACGCCCACCGTGGCGAAGGCCGCGGCCGGGGCGATCGAGCACCTGCAGATGGCACTCGTGGGCGGCATCCCGAACGCGCTCACCCGGCTGCGGGAGCTCGGGGTCTGGGTGGTGGGGCTCGACATGGTCGCCGACCGCACCCTCTTCGATCTGGGCGACGTCGCTCGCGAGCCAGTCGCGCTCGTGCTCGGAGCCGAGGGCAAGGGCATCTCTCGGCTCACGCGGCAGCGCTGCGACGTGGTCGTGCGCATCCCGCTGATCGGTCCGCTCGAGTCGCTCAACGTCGCGACCGCAGGCGCGCTGGCTTGCTACGAGGTGACGCGCCAGCGCATGCCTCAGGAGGGCTGATCTGCTGCCGATGATGGTGTGATGAACGTGCGTGTGCGCTTGGTTCTGTCGAGCGCGCTCATGCTCTTCCTCGAGCTGGCGCTCATCCGATGGCTCGCGGGGAACGTCGTCCACCTGGGCTACTTCAGCAACTTCGTGTTGCTCGGGTCGTTTCTCGGAGTCGGCATCGGCTTCCTCCGGTGGCGCCCAGGGCGGCGCAAGCCCCTCTACTTCCCGATCGCGCTCGTCTCGCTCGTCACTCTCGTCCTCCGCTTCCCCGTCACCGTCGACCGGGCGAGCAGCGACCTCGTCTTCTTCACGAGCCTGCACACCAGCGGCCCGCCCGCATGGCTCGCGCTTCCCCTGCTGTTCGCCGCGGTCGCGTTCGTCCTCGCAGGCCCGGGCGAGCTCGTCGCCTCGTGCTTTCAAGAGCTTCCGCGGCTCGAGGCCTACCGCTGGGACCTCATTGGCAGCATCGCGGGCATCTCGTCGTTCACGTTGCTGTCGTTCCTGCAGGCGCCGTCGGTGGTGTGGGGGCTCGTCGTCGCCGCGTTGATCGTCGTGCTGTTCGGGCCGAAGCCCCGTTGCCCGTGACCGGTGCGGCCGTGCTGCTCGTCTTCGTGCTCTTCCTCGAGTGCATGGCGCCGGGAGTGTCGTGGTCGCCCTACTACAAGATCCGGACCGAGACGTCGGGCGATGTCACGCAGGTCGAAGTCAATGGCGTACCCCACCAGAGCGTCACCCGTACCGAAGACAAGGTGAGCTTCGACCCGCAGTACCTCGTGCCTTACCAGCGCATCGGCACCAACCCGCTCTCGAACGTGCTCATCGTCGGCGCGGGCACGGGCACCGACGTCGCGCTCGCGCTCAGCAAGGGCGCCCAGCACATCGACGCGGTCGAGATCGATCCGCGTATCTACGAGATCGGCACGCAGAAGAACCCTGATCGTCCGTACGACGACCCACGGGTCGACGTGCACATCAACGACGGCCGCGCCTACCTCGAACGCACGCACAACACCTATGACCTCATCGTGTTCGCGCTGCCCGATTCGTTGACGTTGGTCGCGGGCAACAGCCAGCTGCGGCTCGAGAGCTACCTCTTCACGGAGGAGTCGCTGAAGGCCGCGCGCGATCACCTGCGACCCGGCGGCGCGTTCGCGATGTACAACTACTACCGGCAGGACTGGCTCGTGGGCCGGCTCGCGAACACCGCGGCCGCCGCGTTCGGTCACGACCCGTGCATCGACCTGCTGAGCGAAGTGCGCGCGGTCATCGTCAGCGGCCTCACCCAGCAGGACCAGACGTGCGGCACCGGTGCCGAGGCTCGCACTCGCGCCGAGCTCGCCGGCCCTGCGCCGGTCACCGACAACCACCCATTCCTCTACCTGAAGGACCGGGGCATCCCGTCGATCTACCTCTACGCGATCGCGATGATCCTGCTGGTCAGCCTGGCCGCGGTGCGTGTCGTGGCCGGACCGTTGCGGCGCATGCGGCCCTATGCCGACCTCTTCTTCCTTGGGGCGGCGTTCTTGCTGCTCGAGACCAAATCGGTGGCTGGGTTCGCGCTGCTCTTCGGCACCACGTGGGTGGTCAACTCGATCGTCTTCACCGGGGTGCTCGTCGCCGTCCTCGCGGCTGTGGAGGTGACGCGGCGCTTCCGCACCCCCTCGCTGCGGACGATGTACGCCCTGCTGGCGGCGAGCCTGCTCCTCTCGTACCTCGTGCCGAATGGCTGGCTGCTCGACCTCGACCTGCCCGTGCGGCTCGTGGTCGCACCCGCACTGGCCTTCCTCCCGATCTTTTCGCGAACATCGTGTTCTCGAAGCGATTCGCCGACACGGCGGACGCGACGACGGCCTTCGGCGCGAACCTGCTCGGCGCCATGGTCGGCGGATGCCTCGAGTACACGGCGCTCGTCATCGGCTATCCGGCGCTGCTCGTGCTCGCTGGGGTGCTCTACCTCGCGGCGTTCGCACTGCTGCCGCGGGCGCTCGCATCGCGGTGCCCGTCGGCTGACCGGAGCCAACCGCGAGCCGTCCTACCGCCTGAGTCGAGGCGTCTCGGGCTGCACGGCCAAGCCCAGGTCGTACATCCGCGCAACCGTCTGGCTACGGCTGGACACTCCGAGCTTGTGGTAGATCGAGATCGCCTGTGTCTTGACGGTGTTCCGCGACACCAGCAGCCGCTCACTGATCTCGGCGAGAGTGAGATGAGTCGGCAACAGCGGCAGGAGTCGAAGCTCGGCCGTGGTGAGCGACGAAATTCCGAACGAGTCGGCGCGCGATCGCTCGAGCTCGGTGCTCAGCTCCGCTGCTTGCCGCGCCAGAGTGCCGAGCCACGGGCGGCGTTGGAGGATGTCGTGCATCTGGCGCAGCGCGGCGCGGGCGCCCCCCGGGTCGCCGACCGCGGAGTAGGCATGCGCCAGCTCGAGCAGGGCTTGAGCCGACACGACGGGAAGTGCGTAGGTGAGGAGTGGGCGGAGTCGGGCTGCTCGGGCCGCGAGCTCACGCGCGGACGTCAGATCGGTTCCGTGCGCCGCCACACGGGCAGCCCAGGCATAGGGGAGGGCGTTCGTCCAGTAGTTGTCGAACTCGGGCTGCACGATCTCGAGTGCTCGTGACGCGAGCGTCTCCGCGGACGACCAATCGCCGCGGTCGATCGCGACAATGCCGCGCTCGGCCAAGAGCAGAGGAATGAACGGAGTAGCGCCGGTGCTGGCGGCTTCCTCCACGGCTTGCACAAAACAGCCATCCGCAAGGTCTGCGTCACCGCCGAGGAGGTGAGCGGCGCCCTCGGCGTGCAGCATCGCGGGTCGATACGGACTTGTCGGGCTGAGTCCCTGGAGCGCGGTCTGCCGCGTCGCGTCGCATCTCCTCGAGGCCGTCTCGGCAGATCAGCGTCCGCAGGTAGGCGAGCGTGCCTTCCATGGTGTTCCCGTCGGAGAGCGTTCCCGTCCGCGTCGTGTGCTGTGCGGCGTCTGCCCACCGCTCCGCAGCGGGGGCGTTGCCGGCGAGAGCGAGCAACAAGGCACCGTGCACCGCGACAGCGGGCTGTTGCTCCATGAGCTCGTTGTCGGCGAACCACTGCATCCATCGCAGCACCGTGTCGAGACGGCCACTCGCCCAGACTGGATTCGCGAGGGTCAGGACGAGTCGAGCAGCGAGATCAGCATCCGCGGCGCGTTGCGCATGCTCGACCGCTGCCTCCGGCAGGTTGTTCGCCTCGTACCACGACGCCGCCCGGAGATGAAGCTCGCGGACCATCTCTGGTTCCCGCCGCATCAGCTCCGCATGGAGGAGCTCCCCGAAGAGGTGGTGGTACCGGTACCACTCGCTGTCGCGATCCATCGGGATGACGAGCAGGTTTCGCTGTTCCAGCCGTTGGAGGACTCGGCTCGACCCCGTCCGCCCGACAGTCTCGTCACACAGCGGACCGCACATCCGGTCGAGGATGGAGGTGCGCGTCAGGAACAGCACGTCGGACCTCGAGACACGGTCCAGGAATTCCGAGCGCAAGTACTCCGCAACGAAGCGGTCGGTCCCGCTGAAGGTCGAGGCCGCCACGAGGTGGGGGCTGCCGGCGTTCATCGCCAGCGCTGCCAGGTAGAGCCCAGTGGGCCAGCCCTCGGTTCGGGCGACGAGCCGCTCGACATCGACATCCGAGAGGTGAACCCCGGCACCGTCGAGCAGTGCGCGCGCTTGCGTGGCATCCATCGCCAGATCGTCTCGGCCGACCTCGACGATGCCTCGCTGCGAGCGAAGACGCGGGACGGGTACAGGCACCGGCCGACGCGAGCCGACAGCCAGCTGGGAGCCCGGGGGAAGCCGGAGCGAGAGCTCGGCAATCATGTCGTGGCACTCCGCGTTGCTCAGCAGCTCGGCGTTGTCGAGCACCACGATCACGGGTTCAGACATCCGCGCGATCGCCGAGACCAGCCGAACCACATCGGCGACGCCGACTCCTCGAGCCGCGATCGATCGGAACACCTTCGGCTCGACGCGCTCCACCCCGTCGAGCGCGACTGCGAGGTAGGTGAAGAGCACGGCCGGGTCGTTGTCTCGATCATCGACAGACACCCAAGCCACCCGGCTCGACTTCAGACTCGCGAACTCCGCCAGCAGCGTCGTCTTGCCATACCCGGCTGGCGCCACCACGGCGATCAGCGGGATCGGATCTGGTCCCGACAGCGCATCGAGGAGCGACCGCCTGGCGACGACCCCAGGGCGCACCTGTGGCACCAACAGCTTGGACTCATCGAGGTCGAAGCCCACCGGAAACGAGCCGAGGCGTCTGCGCGCTCGGCGGCGCTGGTCGCCGGGCTCGGGCCTCACCGCACGAACCTACCTCGCCCTCCGGTTCACCCGGTGTGGATGAAAGGAATGCCGACCGCGAGTCGAACGATGGTCCCGGAGAGCCCGTGGACGATCACCGCCTCATCATGGCCGTCGCCAGCTACGCGTCGAAGAGTGCCGCCGAGCGGGACTTCGCCGATGTGCGCGCGTGCAAGGCCGCCGCTCGGCCAGGTGACGGCAGCGATCGTCGAGAAGGGCGCTGACGGCTCGCTGACGATGGATCGCCATCACTCCGCGGCGCCCGATTCGAGCTGGGGAGGTCACCTGCTCGGCGCGGCGCTGATCGTGCTCGCCGCGCCGCTCGGTCTCCGATTCTTGTCGTCCGTGATCGTCAACCGAGAGAGCTGGGTCGCCGTCGCTGCGCATCGCAGCCCACTTCTGGCAGAACGTCCCGAGGTCCGAGCTGCATCGCATGGGAGATCTGCTCGAAGCCCGCCAAGCCGGCATCGTCGTCGTTTCCGTCGATCAGACGAGGCAGGAAGTCGGACGGCTCCTCGCAAACGCAACGGCGCGCATCGTGTCCGCGGGGTGACGCGAGCCCGAGGTGGGAATCGAACCCACGACCTGACGCTTACAAGGCGCCTGCTCTGCCTCTGAGCTACTCGGGCGTCCTCCGATTCTGCCTGGTCAGAACGGGCGCCAAGTCGCCCCCCGGGCCGAGGATGCTTGATTCGCGTGGGGTGGCCGACAAGGCTGCCCGCGATGACGCTGACCGAACGGGAACGCGCGATCCTCGAGTTCGAGCGCAGCTGGTGGGCCGAGCCGGGCCCGAAGGAGCTCGCGATCCGTGAGCGCTTCGACCTGTCAGCCACCCGCTACTACCAGCTCCTCGGCGAGCTGGTCGACTCCGACGACGCCCTCGAGTACGACCCGTTGGTCATCCGGCGTCTCCGCCGCATGCGCGACCGGCGACGTCGTGCACGCTTCGAGGGGCCCTCGGTCTCCGAGCCCCCGGGCCGGTGAGCCAACGCCGTCACGCCGCGTCTGACGGGTCGTTCGCCAAGTCCGCGGGCGGCGCAGCAGGTCGCGGCATCCTGCTCATCGCGGTCGCCGTCTTGGTCGGCGTCTTGATCCTGCGCAACGGCTTCGACAGTGGAGGCGGCTCTTCGTCTCCGCCCACGACGTCGGCGGGCGGCGCGGTCACCTCGGTCTCGACGAACACGACGGCGGCGGGAGGCAGCACCGAGAGCACCGCGGCCACCACACCGTCGACCCGTCCGGCCAACCAGGTGAAGGTGTTCGTGGCCAACGGAGCCGGCATCCAGGGCGCGGCGGGCAAGGCCGTCGAGACGCTCACCCCGCTCGGCTACGTCGCGGTCGCCGGGAATTCACCCAACCGGGTCCAGACGACGACCGTGTACTACACCGAGGGCTACCAAGCCGAGGCCCAGGGAGTCGCTGCGGCACTCGGCGCGCCTGCGGCTTCGGTGCAGCCGATGCCGACGCCACCGCCGATCGCTGACATCCAAGGCGCGCAAGTGCTCGTCGTGCTCGGCCCGGACGTCGCCAAGCCCGCGTAGCTCGCTTCGCGCATCAGGCGCCGTCATCCCCATTGGCGGATGGCGTCTGCGCCCCACGCTTCTACGGTCCGAGGCATGCGTGTCCAGGCCGTGCCTGCCCTGAGCCCGACCCCCCACTCGTGTGGCATTGTCGGGCGCCCTGTTGACAGGAGGCGCCCGTGACCCCCGACCTGGACACGCTGTCCATCAACACGATCCGCACGCTCTGCATGGACGCGATCCAGAAGGCGAACTCGGGCCACCCGGGCACGCCGATGGGCATCGCGCCAGTCGCGTACTCCTTGTGGCAGCGCGTGATGCGGTTCGACCCACAAGACCCGATCTGGCCGAACCGCGATCGCTTCGTGCTCTCCGAAGGCCACGCGTCGGCGTTGCTCTGGTCGCTGCTCCACCTCACCGGCGTGCGCGCCGTCGATCCCGACTACGAGATCCTCGGACAGCCCGCCGTGTCGCTCGACGACCTCAAGACCTTCCGTCAGCTCGACTCGAAGTGCCCGGGCCATCCCGAGTACCGGTGGACGAGCGGTGTCGAGACGACGACAGGCCCGCTCGGCCAGGGCGTCGCGACGTCGGTGGGCATGGCGATCGCCGGGCAGTGGCTCGGTGCTCGCTACAACCGCGAGGGCTTCCCGATCTTCGACTTCGACGTGTACGCCCTCGCGGGCGACGGCTGCATGATGGAAGGCGTCTCGTCAGAAGCGGCGTCGCTTGCCGCGCATCAGCGCCTCTCGAACCTGTGCTGGATCTACGACTCCAACCGGGTCACGATCGAAGGGCACACGAACATCGCGTTCACCGAGGATGTCGCCGCTCGGTTCATGGCGTACGGCTGGAACGTCACGACGGTCGCCGACGCGAACGACCTCGACGCGATCAAGCGCGCGTTCCACACGTTCAAGGCCGAGCGCGACCGCCCGACCCTGATCGTGGTGCACAGCCACATCGGCTACGGCTCGCCGGTGGAGGACTCGCCCAAGGCACACGGTGAGCCCTTCGGAGTCGAAGGCTGCAAGGCCACGAAGCGCTTCTTCGGCTTCCCCGAGGACGAGGACTTCTACATCCCCGACGGTGTCTACGACCACTTCGCGGCCGGCATCGGCGCGACCGGGCGCGAGGCGCGCGACGCGTGGCACACCATGTTCGAGAAGTACCGCGTGGAGTACCCCGATCTGGCCGACGAGCTCGAGCGCATCCAGCGCCGAGAGCTCCCCGACGGGCTGGGAGAGCGCGCTGCCGACCTTCCCCGCGGACGAGAAGGGCATCGCGAGCCGTGACTCGTCGGGCCGAGTGCTCAACGCCGTCGCGCAGGCGGTGCCGTGGGTCGTCGGTGGCTCTGCCGACCTGTCACCGTCGACGAAGACGAACCTCACGTTCGACGGAGCCGGCGACTTCCAAGCCGACAGCCGGGGCGGACGCAACCTCCACCTCGGCGTCCGTGAGCACGCGTCGGCTGCGGTCGCGAACGGCATGGCACTGACGAAGCTCCGCTCGTACTGGTCGGGCTTCCTCATCTTCTCCGACTACGCGCGTGGCGCGATCCGGCTCTCCGCGCTCATGGAGATCCCCGTCGTGCACATCTTCACGCACGACTCGATCGGTGTCGGCGAGGACGGCCCGACCCATCAGCCCGTCGAGCAGCTCGCCTCGCTTCGTGCGATGCCGGGCCTGTTGGTCTTCCGGCCTGCCGACGCGAACGAAGTCGTCGAGACCTGGCGGATCCTCATGGGCCTGCACGACGAGGCCGCGGTGCTCGATCCTGTCGCGGCAGAACCTCCGTACGGTCGATCGCACGGTGTACGCGCCGGCGTCGGGCGTCGCGAAGGGCGCCTACGTGCTCGCCGACCCGCCCGACGGCAACCCCGACGTCATCCTCCTCGCGACCGGCTCCGAGGTGGGTCTCGCGCTCGAGGCGCGCGACGAGCTCGCGGCAGGCGGCCTGCAGGCACGCGTCGTGAGCATGCCGTGCTGGGAGCTCTTCGACCGCCAGCCGAAGGAGTACCGCGACGAGGTGCTGCCGCCCTCGGTGAAGGCGCGGGTCGCGATCGAGCAAGCATCCACATTGGGGTGGGACCGGTACGTCGGTGACGGTGGGGCAGTCATCGGCATGAACACGTTCGGTGCGTCAGCGCCGCTGAAGCACCTCCTCGAGAAGTTCGGCTTCACCCCTGACCGCGTGGCGCAGGTCGCGCGCAGAGAGTCGCAGCCGGAAAGGACAGCGCATGAAGGCGACCGAGACCCTCCACGATCAGGGCCAGAGCCTTTGGCTCGACAACATCACCCGATCGATGCTCGACAACGGCGTCGTCCAGCGGTACATCGACCGCTACTCGGTCACCGGGCTGACTTCGAACCCTTCGATCTTCGACAAGGCGATCCAGTCAGGCGACTACGACGACGCGATCCGCGAGAAGGCCAAGGCGGGGCTCTCGGGCGAGGACCTCTTCTTCGAGCTCGCGATCGAGGACCTCCAACGCGCCGCTGACCTGTTCCTCCCCATCCACGAGCGCACGCACGGCATCGACGGGTGGTGCTCGCTCGAGGTCTCGCCCGAGCTCGCATACGACACCGAGAAGACGGTCGCTGCCGCGAAAGACCTGTGCGCTCGTGCCGGCCGGCGCAACCTGTTCATCAAGATCCCGGGCACCGAGGAGGGCCTCCCTGCGATCGAGGAGGCCATTGCGAGTGGCGTGCCTGTGAACGTGACGCTCCTCTTCGACGAGGGGCACTACCGGGCGGCCGCGGACGCGTACATGAAGGGGATCGAGCGGCGTGTCGCGCACAACCAGGATCCGTTCGTCGGATCGGTCGCATCGGTGTTCATCTCCCGATGGGACTCGTCGGTGAGCGAGAGCGTCCCCGACGACCTGAAGAACGACCTCGGCGTCGCGATCGGCCTCGACGTGTACCGGGCGTATCGAGAGCTGAAGTCATCAGATCGATGGCTGCGGCTCGAGAACTCGGGAGCGAAGATGCAGCGGCTGCTGTGGGCGAGCACCGGCACGAAGGACCCGAACGCGCCCGACACGCTCTACGTGCAGGGCCTCGCGGCGCCGTTCACGATCAACACGATGCCCGACAAGACCCTCGAGGCGTTCTACGACCACGGCGACGCGGGCGATCCGCTGCCTCCTGACGGAGGCAACTGTGACGAGCTGTTCAAGAAGTTCGAAGCGGCCGGGGTCGACCTCACGGCGCTCGCCGCGAAGCTGCAGTCCGATGGGGCTCGCTCGTTCGTCGACGCGTGGATGGACCTCATGCACGCGATCGAGCAGAAGAGCGCAGCGGTGACGTGATGGCAACAGGATTGCGTGACCGACTGGCCTGGAAGGCGCTCGAGCAGCACCACGCCGAGATCGCAGGCACCCATCTCCGCGATCTGTTCGCCTCGGATGCGAGGCGCGGCGAGCGACTGACTGTCGAGGCGATCGGGCTCTACCTCGACTACTCGAAGAACCGGATCACTGACGAGACGCTGCGACTGCTCATCCAGCTCGCCGAGGAGTCGGGGCTCCGCGAGCACACCGAGAAGATGTTCACCGGCGAGCGCATCAACGTCTCCGAGAACCGGTCGGTGCTGCACGTCGCGCTCCGGATGCCCAAGGGCACGTCGCTGATGGTCGACGGGGTCGACGTCGTGGCGCAGGTGCACGAGGTGCTCGACCGCATGAGCGCGTTCTGCGACCGAGTGCGGTCCGGTGACTGGAAGGGGCACACCGGCAAGACCATCAAGAACGTCGTGAACATCGGCATCGGTGGGTCCGACCTCGGGCCCGTGATGGCGTACGAGGCGCTCCGCCACTACACGCGCCGCGACATGACGTTCCGCTTCGTCTCGAACGTCGACTCGACCGACTTCGCCGAGGCCACGCGCGACCTCTCCGCGGACGAGACCCTCTTCATCATCTCGTCCAAGACGTTCACCACGCTCGAGACGCTCACGAACGCGCATTCCGCGCGAGCGTGGGCGTTGCAGCAGCTCGGCGACGAGGCCGCGATCGCGAAGCACTTCGTCGCGGTCTCGACCAACGCCGAGAAGGTGTCCGAGTTCGGCATCGACACCGACAACATGTTCGGCTTCTGGGACTGGGTCGGTGGTCGGTACTCGATGGACTCGGCGATCGGCCTGTCGACGATGCTCGCGGTCGGCCCCGACGGCTTCAAGGAGATGCTGGCGGGCTTCCACGACATGGACGTGCACTTCCGCACGGCGCCGCTCGCGCAGAACCTGCCCGTGATCATGGGCTTGCTCGCGCTCTGGTACGGCGACTTCTTCGACGCGCAGACCGTCGGCGTGATGCCCTACGAGCAGTACCTCAAGCGGTTCCCTGCGTACCTGCAGCAGCTGACGATGGAGTCGAACGGCAAGCACGTCACCATCGAGGGCACGCACGTCGACTATCAGACGGGCGCGGTCTACTGGGGTGAGCCCGGCACGAACGGGCAGCACAGCTTCTACCAGCTGATCCACCAGGGCACGAAGCTCATCCCCGTCGACCTCATCGGGTTCGGCAAGTCGCTGAACCCGATCGGCTCACATCACGACATCCTGTCGTCGAACGTCTTCGCGCAAGCCGAAGCGCTCGCGTTCGGCAAGACCGAGCAGCAGGTGCGCGAAGAGGGCACGGCTGAAGGCGTCGTGCCGCACCGCGTGATGGAGGGCAATCGCCCGACCAACGTGATCCTCGCCGAGGTGCTGACACCGCACGTGCTCGGCGCGCTCATCGCGCTCTACGAGCACAGCGTCTTCACGCAGGGCGTGATCTGGAACATCGACTCGTTCGACCAGTGGGGGGTCGAGCTCGGCAAGGTCCTCGCGGCTCGGATCGTTCCGGAGCTCGAGAGCGGGGACGAGCCCAACCTCACCCACGACTCGTCGACGAACGCGCTGATCCGCAAGTACCGCGCGCTCAAGCTCTAGATGGAGCCTGATCTCCCGATGCTCGATCTCGTCGCCTCGGGCGACGATCACCGTCGCGACCATCGACGGCGGGAAGAGGCCGTGGTCGACGACGCCGGGAGTCGAGTCGAGCAGCAGGGCGAGGACCTGCGGGTCGGTGAGCACACCGTGGTAGTCCGCGATCACGCCGCCGTCGGGGCTACGAGGCACATCGCGCAACGTCACGTTCCCGAGGCGGCGAAGCGTCGCCGCGAGGCCGAACTCGAGCAGCTCGAGCGGCACCGGAGTGCGCAACGCCGGCACCGGCTTCGACGAGTCGGCGATGACCACGAACCGATCGGCCGCGATCGCGACGAGCTTCTCGCGCGTGTGCGCGGCGCCTCCACCCTTCACGAGCCAGCCGTCGGGCGCGATCTGGTCCGCGCCGTCGATCGTCATGTCGAAGCGATCGATCGTGTCGAACGGCTCGACTCGCAGGCCCAGCTCGGTCGCGGCCTTCTCGGTGCGAGGCGATGTCGCGACGCAGCGCAGGTCGAGCTTTCGCCGGGCCAGCGCGGGCAACAGGTACGCCACCGTCGAGCCCGTGCCGAGCCCGACGGTCATCCCGTCTTCCACGAGCTCAGCCGACGCCTCGGCGGCGAGCCGCTTCTCGTCTTCCACGGTCGCCATGACTGCGGGAACCTATCGGACAGCCCCTTCCCTGACAGAACGGTGAGTCGACCATGACCGAACTGACATCCCCGACGACCACGTGATCGTGCTCTTCGGAGCCACCGGCGACCTCGCCAAGCGCAAGCTCCTCCCCGGCCTGTACCACCTGGCGTCCGCGGGACTGCTGCCGAAGCGCTATCGCATCATCGGCACCTCGCCTGCGAGCTTCGCCATCTCCCCCGCGCAGTTCCGCAAGCACGCGAAGGACTCGATCCGCGAGTTCGGCATCGTGAAGCCCTCCGGCGAGACGTGGAAGACGTTCGAGGCCGCACTCGACTTCGGCGCCGCGGATCCGGACAACCCGAAGCCACTCCTCGAGGCCGTCGCGAAGGCGAAGGCCGCGATCGGCGGTCACCCGCGTCTCTTGCACCACCTCGCGATCCCGCCCGTCGCGTTCGGGTCGGTCGTCGGGATGCTCGGCGCGTGCGGCCTGAACGAGGACGCGCACGTGATCATCGAGAAGCCATTCGGCACCGATCTCGCCAGCGCTCGCGCACTCAACGAGACCGTGCACAAGGTGTTCGACGAGTCGTGCATCTTCCGCATCGACCACTTCCTCGGGAAGGAGGCCATCGACAACATCCTCGCCTTCCGCTTCGCGAACGGCCTCTTCGAGCCGATCTGGAACCGCAACCACGTCAGCTACGTGCAGATCGACGTTCCTGAGACGCTGTCCATCGAGGGACGCGCCGAGTTCTACGACAAGACCGGCGCATACCGCGACATGATCGTCACGCACCTGCTCCAGGTCGTCGGGTTCGTCGCGATGGAACCGCCGTCCTCGCTCGGCGCGAAGTCGCTACGGGACGAGAAGACGAAGGTCTTCGACGCGATGCGTCCGATCGATGTGACCCAGGTGGTGCGAGGTCAGTACAAGGGCTATCGAGACGAGCCAGGGGTGGCGAAGCGCTCCCAGACCGAGACGTTCATCGCCGCGAAGGTCTTCGTCGACAACTGGCGTTGGCACGGCGTGCCCTTCTACCTGCGCACGGGGAAGAGCCTCGCCGAGAGCCGTCAGGTCATCACGATGGGCTTCCACGGTCCTGCGCTGAAGATGTTCCCGGTGAACGTCGCCGCGACCCACGGCAGCCGTCGCAACGAGCTCGTGATCGACTTCAAGGATCCCGGGTCGATCACCGCGAGCTTCCTCATCAAAGAACCAGGCCCGCACATGCAGCTCGCCGAGGTCGACATGTCGCTTCCGGTACACCGACTCGTGGGCCGCGGCGAACAACCTCGAGGGCTACGAGCGGCTCATCCTCAACGCGATGCTCGGCGACCAGGCGCTGTTCACCGACCTCGGACGGCATCGAGCGGCTGTGGGAGATCTCGATGCCGCTGCTCGACAACCCGAGCGCCGGTCGAGTCCTATGCACCTGGTTCGTGGGGCCCGCCGTCGATCAAGCAGCTGATCGCGCCGTTCCAGTGGCGCCTCCCGGAGTGAGGCATTCGTGACGCATCTCGGTTACGACAAGCCGCTCTACCTCATGGCGTTCGACCACCGCGGGTCGTTCGAGAAGGGCCTCTTCGGCGCCACTCCGCCGATCTCGGCTGGGGTGCACGCGGGCATCGTCGACGCGAAGAACCTCATCTACGAGGCGTTCGTGCGGGCGGTCGAAGACGGCGCGCCGCGTCACGGCGCGGGAGTGCTCGTCGACGAGGAGTACGGCGCCGCCGTCGCGCGCGCCGCGATCGACGCGGGGTTCGCACTCGCGATGCCCGTCGAACGCTCGGGACAGGACGAGTTCGACTTCGAGTACGGCGACGACTTCGGCTCGCACATCGAGGCGTTCGACCCCACGTTCGCCAAGGTCCTGGTGCGCTACAACCCGGAAGGCGACGCGGCGACGAACGCTCGGCAGACCGAGCGGCTGCATCGGCTCAGCGACTGGCTCCACGAACGCGACCGCCGTTTCCTGTTCGAGCTCCTGGTTCCTCCCACCGACGCGCAGCTCGTGCAGTGCGGCGGCGACCACGGCCGCTACGACCGGGAGATCCGACCGCGCTTGCTCCTCGAGATCGTGAGCGCGATGCAGGCCGCCGGCGTCGAGCCGGACGTGTGGAAGATCGAGGGCCTCGACGAGCGAGGCGACTGCGCGAGCGTCGCTGACCTGGCCCGATCGGGAGGTCGCGACGGCGTCGTGTGCGTGGTGCTCGGGCGCGGGGCCGACGAGCCCAAGGTGATCGAGTGGCTGAAGATCGCTGCTCCGGTGCATGGGTTCGACGGGTTCGCTGTCGGGCGGACGCTGTGGCAGACGGCCCTCGAAGGGTTCCTCGCCGGAAAGCTGACGCGCGACGCAGCGGTGCGCCAGATCGCCGATCGATACCTCGAGACCGCCGCCGCATATGCAGGGGCCGCCTGAGTGCGACCATGGGCGGCGTGCGCGTCGTGGCCGCCATCGACAAGTTCCGGGGCACCGCCACCGCGGCCGAGGCTGCCGCCGCGGTGTGTCGCGCTGCCGCGCGCACCGGCGCCGAGTGCGACGCGCGTCCGATGGCCGACGGCGGCGAGGGCACCCTCGACGCGCTGGGTGGCCCGAACCGTCGCACCACGGTGATGGGTCCGCTCGGCGATCAGGTCGACGCCGAGTGGAGGCTCACGAAGCGCACCGCGGTCATCGAGATGGCGCGCGCGTCGGGCCTTGCCCTCGTCGGGGGCGCCGAGGGCAACGACCCCGTGGCGGCGTCGACGCACGGCACCGGCGAGCTCATCGCGGCCGCGCTCGAGGCAGGAGCGAACCGGGTGATCGTCGGAGTGGGCGGCTCGGCGACGACCGACGGCGGCCTGGGCGCGCTGCGAGCGATGTTCCCGCCGGCCCGGCTGCGCGGCATCGAGATGTTGGTCGCCTGCGACGTGCGCACCCTGTTCGTCGACGCAGCTGCCGTGTTCGGCCCGCAGAAGGGCGCGACTCCCGCGCAGGTCGAGCTGCTGCGGCGTCGTCTCGAGCGCCTCGCGCAGATCTACCTGGAGGACTACGGCGTCGACGTGCGTGAGATCGAGAGCAGTGGCGCGGCGGGCGGTCTCGCGGGCGGCCTTGCGGCGATCGGTGCGCAGCTCGTCTCGGGGTTCGAGCTCGTCGCGAACGAGACCGACCTCGCCGACGCGATCGAAGGCGCCGATCTCGTCGTCACCGGCGAAGGGTTCGTCGACGCGCAGTCGTTCGACGGGAAGGTCGTCGGCGGGGTGGTCGACCTCGCGGCCTCACTCGGTGTGCCCGCGCTCGTCGTCGCCGGTGAGGTCTTCGACGGCTGCGACGAGCGTGTCGACGCGGTGTCGCTCGTCGCACGGTTCGGGCGCGAGCGCGCGATGGCCGACACCGTCGTGTGCATCGAAGAAGTGGTGGCCGAGCGGCTGAAGCGCTAGCGACCGTTGCTAGCGGCGGTCGCGCGGGCCCATCGCCAGCCGCACCGCGGCGTAGACGACGATGCCGATCAACGCGAGCTTCACGCCGGTGAACAGCAGGCCGGTGACGAAGCGAAGCAGCCAGAGCGCGCCGAGCACGGCGAGGACTCCGACGACGACCATCCCCGCGGGGAACGACGGCTTTTCCGGGTGCTGCGGCTTGCGCGGTTCGACTTGACCCACGGGGGAAGCGTACCCCTGAGGTCAGGCGCTGCGTCGGCGGTAGGCAGCGAGCTCGATGAGCGGTGGCCGGTCGATCGTCTCGACCAGCACGGGCTCGAATCCCGGGCGCACGAGCGGCCGGGCCGGGCCTTGCGGCAGCGTGAGGCCGGAGCGGGCCAAGACCGTCTGCATGATCGCCATCGACTGCGGTGACAGCTCATCCAGCGAGCGATTGCGGTGGATGCGAGTGCCGAGGTCGACCTGCGCGATCGAGTCCAGCCCGAACCGCGCGCTGATGTCGATCAGCAGCGCGAGGTCGACGCCGTAGCCCGTCGCGAAGGGCAGCTGCTCGAGGATCTCGCGGCGCCCGGCGTACTCGCCTCCGAGCGGCTGGATGATCGTCGACAGGTGCGGGAAGAGGAGCGACACGAGCGGCCGAGCGACGAGCTCGGTGACTCGTCCTCCCTCGCCATGGCGACCGTCGAGCGGGCGGTCGTAGTAGCCCTTCACGAAGTCGACGTCGTTGCGCATCAGCAGCGGACCGACGAGGCCGATGACGAACCGCGGGCCGAAGTTGCGGATGTCCGCGTCGCACCAGACGATGACGTCGCCGTCCGCAGCGAACACCGATCGCCACAGCGCGTCGCCCTTGCCGCCGAGGTCGTCGAAGTCGGGCAGCACCTCCTCGGTGCTCACGACCCGGGCGCCTGCATCTGCCGCGACCTTCGCGGTGCCGTCGATCGAGCGGTCGTCGATCACGAGGATCTCGTCGACGAGCGGGCACCGCTCCACGAGCTCGTGCTGGATCAGCTCGACGATCTCGCCGACCGTGTCCTCCTCGTCGCGCGCGGGCAAGCACACCGAGATCGTCGTCTCGCGCTTGGCCTCGACGAGGCGCGGCAGGTCGAACGCGCGGTAGTGGAACGCGCGCACCACGGGGGCTGGCACGGCGCCATGGTCCCTTGCGACACGTCCATCCCGCAAGGCGCTCCCCCTCCAGCAGCGCCGTTCTCCCTCGCCGCCGGGCACTTGTACCGGTGAGTGCCCATTTGGGCGTCTGCGGGTTCAAGTCGTCGCGGCCGATCGAATCCTCCCGCCGACTTGTACCTGTGGATGCCCGTTCGGGCGTCTGCCGGTACAAGTGGTCCGGTCATTGACCGGTCTGTCGGGAAATGTCACACCCCTTCGTACGCTCACACGTGCATGGATGCGGCCGGCGCCGAGCGCGCTGTGGCTGCGCTTGCGGCCTCGCAACACAGTGCTTTCGGCAGACGCCAGGCCGCCTCACTTGGGATGTCCACGAAGGTGATCGCGGCGCGCATTCGGTCCGGGGTGTTGTCAGAACCGATTCCTGGGGTGCTCGTGTTCACGGCCGCGCCGAAGACATGGCGGCAACAGCTCGTCATCCCGACCCTCAGCGCGCGGGGCGATGGCGTGGCGTCGTTCCGGGCAGCGGGCGCTTTGCACGAGCTCGACGGGCTCCAACCGGGCTTCCTCGATGTGAGCGTCGTTTCGCAGCGACACCTTCGGGCGCCGGGCTATGTCGTCCACCGCGTTGCAGTGCTCGACCGATGCGACCTCACGAAGGTGGACGGCATCCCTTGCACGAACATCGCGCGAACGCTGTGCGACCTCGGCGCGGTCGCGTCGCAAGACAAGGTCGAGCAAGCGCTCGACGACGCGCTGCGCCGGGGCGCCAGCGAGCGTTGGATCCGGGAGACCTTGTCGCGGGTCGATCGCCCCGGCCCGAGCGGCACCGCGACCTTGCGACGCATCTTCGACCTGCCTGACCGTTCGGGCGCGTTGCCCGACAGCTGGTTCGAACGGCTCGTCGAGCGTCTGCTCGTGAGCTCGGTGCTTCCTCCACCCGTGCGACAGCACAAGGTGTGCGAGACCGGCGGCACTCGAGTCGCGTACCTCGACCTCGCTTGGCCAGAGGTCGGTCTCGCCGTCGAGCCTTCGGGGGCGAAGGGTCATGGGGGCGACCGGAACCGGCGTCGAGACCACGCGCGTGACTTCTGGCTCGCGGCCGAGAGCTGGGAGGTGCTCTACGCACTGTGGGCCGATCAGCAAGATCCCGAGCGCTTCTGCCGGTCCGTCGAGAAGGTGTATCCTCCGCTGCGAGCGGCTGTGGCGTGACAGTGCGGATTGCGCTCAAACGCCACAGTCCGGGGCGTGATCGGGCGGACACTGTGGTGCGGGAGTGCGATCGCCTCAAACGCCACAGTTGGAGCGCGATGGGGCCGCTACGCTGCGCCCCCGATGAGCGTCACCGTGCGAGTCCCCACCACGCTGCGTCCCGCGACCGGCGGTGTTTCCGAGGTCAAGGTCGAAGGCGCCACGCTGGCAGAGGTGCTCGACAACCTCGAAGCTGCGCATCCGGGCTTCCGCTCACGCATCTTCGACGACGACGGCAACCTGCGTCGCTTCGTGAACCTGTTCGTCGCCGACGACGACGTGCGCTTCCTGCAGGGCCTCGACACGCCGGTGCCCGACGGCGAGACGGTGTCGATCATCCCCGCGGTCGCCGGCGGCTGACCCGCTGACCAACCGCTAAGCAGCGAGCCCCAGCGCCTCGAGCAGCTCGGGCCGCGGCGGCCCCAGCACCGGCTCGGGCGGACGGTTCTCTCTGTCGTTCCACACGGCCAGCACGCGCGCGCCGATGTCGGCGTCGCTCATCAGCGTCTCGGGCGGGAGCAACAGGTTGAACGTGCGCACGAACGCCCGGTACACCTCGGGATCGGTGCGCATCGCCGGTGCGAGCCCTTCGCGCAGCACCGAGCGCATGAACGAACGGGGATCTTCGGGATCGTCGATGTCCTCGCCCGCCAGCATTGCGGCCGCGATGCGCCTCGCCTCGGCGTCTTGCACCACCGACGAGCGGTACCACGGAAGCAGGTGCTCGTCGGTGAGCGCGTGGAGCTCGAGTGCTTGCGCCATCAGGTCGTCGGGATGCTCACGTAGGACGCCGGCGAGCAGATGCGCGTGCCAGAAGCCGGTGGAGCACCCACGCCCGTAGAGCGGGTTCGTGCACACGCTGGCGTCGCCGAGGGCATGCACTCCGAGAGCGAGCGGGCGCCCGTCGACGACGTAGGTGCGCAGCCGGTTGAGCAACCCCGCCATCAAGTGCACGTCGGTGATCGGGCGCGAGATCGCGGGATCGACCCACGCCTTCGTGGCGGGCAGCACCGCCGCCGTCGTGTCGAACGCGTCGATCGTCGACAGCGCGCCGCGCAACAAGGAGTCGTCGGTGGGCGTCGCGAGCGTGATCGAGAACGTGCCGTTGTCGCCCTGGAAGATCGCGTACTTGAGATACCCGAGGTCGCCGCCGATGGGGCCGTCTCGCGGCGGGGGCTCCGCGCCGGGGAGCAGCTCGTAGAAGCGTGAGTAGTAGACGATCCCGGTGTCCTCGACCTCTTCGGGCACGGGATCGGCGCCGATCTCGGCGAGCCAGTCGGGGAGGGTCGAGCGTCGTCCGCCGGCCACGACCGTGAGGTCGGCCGGGAAGTCGCCCGCACTCGTGCGCACGCCGGTCACCACCGGGATGCCGTCGGCGCCCGGTGAGCCGAGCAACCCCTCAGCGGCGACGCCGTCGCGAATCGAGCACCTCGGGCTCGCGAGCACCGACCGCCGGAGCACCCACTCGAACGTCGTGCGCCGACAGGCGAGCATCACGAGCTCCTCGTCGCCGGGACGCGGGGTCCAGTCGGTCATCGTGGGCGGCAGGTTCTCGGCCATGCGGATCTCGGTCGCGCCGGCCGCGAGGAGGTCGGCGAGCACGTCGGGATACGAGGTGCGCAGCAGGTTGTACAGCCGGGCGAGGAACGCGTGGCTGTGGCGGACCTGGGGAGCGCCCCGCCGGTCCCACTCGAACGCGGAGCTCGGATCGGGTGGCAAGGGGGTGGCGTCGCGTTCGAGCAGCGTGACCTGGTGTCCGTCCCTGCTCAGCGCCAGGGCGGCGCCCAACCCGGCCACTCCGGCCCCGACCACCACGATGCGCTTCTCGTCAGACCCCACGACGACTGAAGGTACAGGCCCCCGTCGACATCTCGGGCGAGGTTGCAGGTCGCCTCCGGAGGTGGTTTGCTGTTAGCACTCACGACCTGAGAGTGCTAACTGCCGCGGCGCCATACCTCGGCGACGCAGCGACCCGAACTGGCTCCCAACGGAGGGACACCACATGGCCAAGACCATCGCTTTCGACGAGCAGGCTCGCCGAGGCCTCGAGGCGGGCATGAACAAGCTCGCCGACGCCGTACGCGTCACCCTCGGCCCCAAGGGCCGCAACGTCGTCCTCGAGAAGAAGTGGGGCGCCCCCACGATCACCAACGACGGCGTGTCCATCGCCAAGGAGATCGATCTCGAGGATCCGTACGAGAAGATCGGCGCCGAGCTGGTCAAGGAAGTCGCGAAGAAGACCGACGACGTCGCCGGCGACGGCACCACCACCGCCACCGTGCTCGCGTGGGCGATGGTTCGTGAGGGCCTGCGCAACGTCGCCGCCGGCGCCAACCCGATGTCCCTGAAGAAGGGCATCGAGGCTGCCGTCGAGGCCGCCGTCGCGAGCATCAAGGACCTCGCCGTCGAGGTCGACTCGAAGGAGCAGATCGCCCAGGTCGCGTCGATCTCGGCCGCTGACGAGGAGATCGGCCAGATGATCTCCGAGGCGATCGACAAGGTCGGCAAGGACGGCGTCATCACCGTCGAGGAGAGCCAGACCTTCGGCATGGAGATGGACCTCGTCGAGGGCATGCGCTTCGACAAGGGCTACATCTCGCCGTACTTCGTCACCGACCCCGAGCGCATGGAAGCCGTCCTCGAGGATCCGTACCTCCTGCTCGTCGGCTCGAAGATCTCCTCGGTCCGCGACCTGCTGCCGGTGCTCGAGAAGGTCATGCAGTCGGCTCGCCCGCTCGTGATCATCGCCGAGGACGTCGAGGGCGAGGCGCTCGCCACGCTCGTCGTCAACAAGATCCGCGGCACGTTCAAGTCGGCTGCGGTGAAGGCCCCCGGCTTCGGCGAGCGCCGCAAGGCGATGCTGCAGGACATGGCCATCCTCGCCGGTGGTCAGGTCATCACCGAAGAGGTCGGCCTGAAGCTCGAGAACGTCACGCTCGACCTGCTCGGCCGTGCCCGCAAGATCGTCGTCACGAAGGACGAGACCACGATCGTCGAGGGCGCCGGCTCCGAGGACGACATCAAGGGTCGCATCAACCAGATCAAGACCGAGATCGAGAACACCGACTCCGACTACGACCGCGAGAAGCTGCAAGAGCGCCTCGCCAAGCTGTCCGGCGGTGTCGCGATCCTGAAGGTCGGCGCGGCCACCGAGGTCGAGCTCAAGGAGAAGAAGCACCGCATCGAGGACGCCGTGAGCACCACCAAGGCGGCCATCGAGGAGGGCGTCGTGCCCGGCGGCGGCGTTGCGCTGCTGCGCAGCGCAGGCCAAGGTCACCGAGCGCGCCAACACCCTGAGCGGCGACGAGGCGACCGGTGCCCGCATCGTGGCCAAGTCGCTCGAGGCTCCGCTCAAGCAGATCGCCGAGAACGCCGGCCTCGAGGGCGGCGTGGTGATCGAGAAGGTGCGCAGCCTCGACGGCAAGAGCGAGGGCCTCAACGCCGCCACCGGCGCCTACGAGGATCTCGTGAAGGCCGGCATCATCGACGCCGCCAAGGTGACCCGCTCGGCGCTGCAGAACGCGGCATCGATCGCGGCGCTGTTCCTCACCACCGAGGCCGTCATCGCCGACAAGCCCGAAGAGCACTCCCACGGCGGCGGCATGCCCGGCGGCGGCATGGAGGACTTCTAAGCAATCCGGAAGAGCCGGGTGGGTGTTCGCACTCACCCGGCTTCTTCATTTTTCAGGCGATGATGAAGAGTTGCGGACCTCCATCCGATGATCGAGCCGCTGGCGTTCTTGCTCGGCACGTGGACGGGCACCGGCACGGGGGAGTATCCGACGATCGAGACGTTCCCGTATTTGGAGACGATCACGTTCGATCACGTCGGCAAGCCGTACCTCTCCTATGTGCAGCGCACGACGCATCCGGACGGCAGCCCGACGCACGGCGAGCTCGGGTTCTGGCGGCTGCCCGCGCCGAGCAGCGTCGAGCTCGTCGCGATCCACCCGTTCGGCGCGACCGAGATGGCGGTCGGGTCGCTGTCGGGAACCACGATCGACCTCCAGTCGCTCTCGGTCGTCTCGACGCCCGCCGCGAAGACCGTGACCGGCATCGAACGCACGATCACCGTCGACGGCGATGTGCTCCGCTACACCGTGCGGATGGCGGCAGTCGGTCAACCGATG
This sequence comes from uncultured Acidimicrobiales bacterium, assembly GCA_963726495.1. Lineage (GTDB taxonomy): Bacteria > Actinomycetota > Acidimicrobiia > Acidimicrobiales > DATKAS01 > DATKAS01. The sequence goes on along the minus strand of CAVSCP010000009.1, from coordinate 175,794 downwards.
ACGCACCACCTCTCGGCCGAGCTCCACCGCGCCTGATCCGCACGATGGCGCGCGTCGACGTCACCACCTGGTCGCTCGAGATGCGCGACCCGGCCGAGCTGAAGCCCGCACGCCCGCCCGCGACGCCGGTCTCGATCGAGCGCCGCCGAGGTCCCGCAGCCCGAGCTCAACCGGTTCCTCTACACCGCGGTCGGAGGCGAGTGGTACTGGCTCGGCCGGTTGCCGTGGACCTACGAACGCTGGATGGCCTGGCTCGACCGTCCCGAAGTCGAGACCTGGGTCGCGCGCTGCGCGGGTAGCCCGGCCGGCTACTTCGAGCTCGAGCGCCAGGACGGAGGCGACGTCGAGATCGCCTACTTCGGGCTGCTGCCTCAGTACATCGGCAAGGGCATCGGCGGCCACCTGCTGACATCGACGATCCAACGGGCATGGGCGCTCGACGGCGCCCGCCGGGTCTGGGTGCACACCTGCAGCCTCGACCACCCGTCCGCACTCGCGAACTACCAGGCCCGAGGCCTCGAGGTGTTCGAGGTCGAGACGGAGGCCCACGATCTGCCCGACGAACCACCGGGGCCGTGGCCTGGGGCGAATTCCCGTCCGCGCGGTACCGGAGGGTCCCGTTTGGACCGATAATGACGCATGGCCCCTCGGCTCCAGCGGCTCGCGCTCCTGGGCGTCGTGGGCGCAATCGCGATCTCGTCCGCCGCCTGCTCGTCGTCCGGGTTCACCTACGTCAAGAACACCGGCGAAGGCGCGTACTTCAAGGTCCCGGACGACTGGAAGCTCTACAAGCTCGACCCGAACGCCCTGCCCGACGATCGTCCCTTCCCTGACGCCGCGACCGCCGCGAACCAGCCGACGGGCCCGTGGCGGATCGTGTTCGACGCGGACCAGAAGCCCGACGTCACCCACTTCGAGGAAGACATCCCGCAGGCGATCGTGGGCCAGGCCGAGATCAGCCCCATCGGAGAGTCGGTGCGCGACCAGGTGTCGAACGTCGACCTGCGCGCGCTCGCCCTCGACGGTACCGGTGACCCGATCGCCATGTACCAGCAGGGCAGCACCGACATCGAGATCGTGAAGTACGAAGCACTCACGACGCACGACGGCCTGCGAGGCAACCGGATCGTGCTCAACAAGCTGATCAACGGGTCGTACGTGACCATCGATCAGATCGCCCTGGTCGATCCGGGCACCACTACCCTGTACCGGTTCCTCGTGAAGTGCTCATCGAAGTGCTACTTGCAGCATCGGAGTGAGATCGACGCTGTCGTCGACTCGTGGCAGATCAGGAAGAAGAGCTGACATGAGCATCGCCTGGCCCGATCCGTCGCCTGCGCCCCCTCCGCCTCCTCCGCCGGTGCACGTCCCCGTGCCCGAAGCCGAGGTGAAGCGCACCCGCAAGAAGATGGCGATGTGGGATCGCACGAAGATCCTGATCGTCATCGCGCTGCTGTTCGCGTTCCTCACCTGGAACGACATGGCGGACAACCCGATCATCCCGTTCCGCGACGCGCTGCGCGAGACGGCCCGGGCGAAGTGGTGGTTCTTCCTCGCGTTCCTGCTCGAGCTCGTGCGCCAGATCCACTACGTGGTCTGCGAGCACTCGACCCGGTACAACATGTTCTGGGAAGACCAGGTGTTCGGCCGCTTCAACAAGCGCGCCGAGAGGATGAACCCGTGGACGCGGTTCCGCATCTCGCGGGCGCTCAAGTTCGTGTTCGTCAGCGTCGTGCTCTGCGTGTTCTTCGCCGGCCGGTGGGACGTCACGCCGATCGAGGCGTTCTTCCAGGCGCCGTCGCGGATCTACGACATCCTGTTCTCGACCGCGCAGGGCCTGCCGTTCATCTTCCAGGTCTTCATGCTGCTCGGCCTCGCGGTCGGCCAGTTCGTCGCGATCTTCTGGTTCCTCTCGCGCGGCGGCGTCGACACCTACTACCCCGACGACATCAAGACGCGGTTCTCTGACGTCTGGGGCCAGGACCCGGTGCTCGAGCGGGTCAAAGAGAACGTGATGTTCCTCGAGGATCCCGGAGAAGATCGAGAGCAAGGGCGGGCACGTGCCGTCCGGCATCTTGCTGTGGGGTCCTCCCGGCACCGGCAAGACGCTCATGGCCGAGGCGGTCGCGGGTGAGACCGGCAAGCCGTTCGTCTTCGTCGACCCGGGCGCGTTCACGAACATGTTCTTCGGGGTCGGCATCCTCAAGGTGAAGTCGCTCTTCCGCAAGCTGCGCAAGCTCGCGTTGCGCTACGGCGGCGTGATCGTGTTCTTCGACGAGGCCGACACGCTCGGCAACCGCGGTCAGCTCGCGCAAGGCGGCGGATGGCAGACGAAGCAACGAAGCTTCCGTTCAACATGTGCTGCAACTCGCTCGACTACGTGTCCGAGCAGACCCGCAACGAGCTGTGGTGGTCGAACCGGCCGATGGAGCCCGAGGCGCCGAAGGCCGGCGGTGTGCGCGGCTTCATCATGGGCGCAGGGATGGGCGGTGGCGGTGGCGGCATGGGCACGCTGCAGGCCCTGCTGACCGAGCTCTCGGGCCTGAAGAAGCCGCGCGGGTTCTTCAACCGCACCGTCCGCCGTGTGCTGACGATGAAGCCGAAGCCGCCGCCGAAGTACCGCATCCTCGTGATGATGGCGACGAACATGCCTCAGGCGCTCGACGAGGCGCTGCTCCGGCCGGGCCGCATCGACCGCATCTACAAGGTCGGCTACCCGTACCTCGAGGGTCGCACGCGCACCTTCCAGGGCTACTTCGACAGGGTGAAGCACTCGCTCACACCCGACGAGATCGAGAAGCTCGCGCTCGATGTCGCCCTATGCGACCGGCGCCACCATCAAGGACGTCGTGAACGAGGCCCTCATCGTCGCGATCCGTGAGGGTCGCGACACGGTGGAGTACGCCGACGCGCTCGAAGGCGAAGCATCTGAAGAACAACGGCCCGGCCGACGACTGGAAGTACGCCGACTGGGAGCGCCACGCGGTGGCGATCCACGAGGCGTCGCACGCGGTTGCGATGTACCGCTTGCAGAAGCGCGAGATGATCGACGTCGCGACGATCGAGCGCCGCGGTGGCACCGGCGGCTTCGTCGCTCCGGTCCCGCTCGAGGAGCAGTTCGTCGACTGGAAGTCGGGCAAGGAGCGCGACGTCATCACGTTCGTCGCGTCGCTTGCCGGGGAGCGGCTCTTCTTCGACGGAGACAACTCCGCGGGCGTCGGCGGCGACCTGCAGAACGCGACCACGATCGTCGCGGGCATGGAGGCGTACGCCGGCATGGGAGCGACGGTCGGCTCGCGTGGCTACATGCCGGGCGCGGCCGGTGCGACGGGCAGCGTCATCACCGGCGAGGACCGCAACTTCCTCGAGACCGAGCTCGGCCGGCGGGTCGAGACGCGGTTGCAAGAGCTGTTGCGAGCGCGCGCACGGGATGCTCGTCGAGGACCGTCGCTACGTGCTGGCGATCGCGCATGCGCTCGAGACCCACAAGACGATCACGGGCGAAGACATCGTCGCGATCTTCGAAGGGGGCAAGGGTCCGACGCTCGACGGTGACGTGTACCACACCGACGACTTCATGATCTCCTACGAGGCGTACCACCTCAGCGTCGTCGCGGCGCATCAGAGCCAGGGCTCGGTCGACCAGACGCTTCCCGTGTTCCAGCCGGTCATGCACCACGCGCTCGTGCCGCTGGCGAACGGCAGCGGCAACGGCAACGGCGCCAAGACCGACACCGGCAACGGCGCCAAGAGCGACAACGGTCGCACCGAGCCGCTTCCTCCGCCGCAGGAGCGATGACCGAACCGCTGTCTCCCACCCAAGGGTGGGGGGTCCTCCACCTCTTCTGCAAGATCACACCCGCGGCCGACAGCGGCGCGCTCACGTCTGCGATCAAGCGCGCGTCCGAAGGCGAGCACCAGGTCGTCACCGCTGCGCTGCTGGGGCACAAGGCCGACTTCGCGGTCATGGCCGTCGGGCCCGACCTGTGGCGGCTCCACACGCTGCAGGCCGACCTTCAGGCCGCGGGCGTCTCGATCGTCGACTCGTACGTGTCGCTCACCGAGGTGAGCGAGTACGCGAAGGGCCTCCCCGAGGCGATGCTCGAGGCTCGGCTGCACCCCACGCTGCCGCCCGAGGGCAAGCCTGCGTTCTGCTTCTATCCGATGTCGAAGCGCCGCAACGTGGGACAGAACTGGTTCTCGCTGCCGTATGACGAGCGTCTCGAGCTCATGCACGGCCACGGCAAGACCGGCCGCACGTTCGCCGGTCGCGTGCTGCAGCTCATCACCGGCTCGACCGGCCTCGACGACTACGAGTGGGGGGTCACCCTGTTCGCGGTGCACCCCGACGACCTCAAAGACGTGGTGTACACGATGCGCTTCGACGAGGCATCGGCGCTCTACGCGGAGTTCGGTCGCTTCTTCGTCGGGATGGTGTGTCCGATCGACGAGCTGGTCACCCGCCTCAACCTGGGCTAGGTCAGGGGCTGACCTGGATCTGGCGCTCGGTCGTGTCGGTGCCGTCCGGGTTGTAGACGAACACGTCGTACGTGGCGCGGCTGGGGTCGCCGATGTCGTTGAGGTCGAGTGGGCCCGACGCGCCCTCGTAGTCGATGTTGCGTCCGAGGTCGAGGAGCCGCTTGCAGTCCGGGTAGGTGCGGCAGCCGACGCCGCCTCGCGTCACGTTGATGATCTCGTCGCGGAGGAGCGCGGAGTCGTCGGATCGGGTCGCTTGCGCGGCGAGGGCCAGGCTGACCGCGGAGTCGTAGGCGTAGGGCGCGAACGTCATCGGCGACCCTGGAGCGAACGCGGCGAACTCGGTGGCGAAGTCGCTGGTCGCGCTCACAGGCACGGTGGCCACCGACGTGCCGCGGATGCCCGCGGTCACTTCAGGCCGCGTCGGGTCGACGCTCTGGTAGAGGTTCGTGACCCTCAGCCCGTCGGTGACGAACGTCGGCAGGCGGTCGGGGCCGGCGCCGAGGTCGACGAGCTTGCGCAGGATGAGCCCCGCCGTGTCGGGGAGGCCGATCACTGCGATCGACTCCGCGTTCGTCTCGAGGACCTTGCGCACGTCGGGTGCGAAGTTTGTGCCGTTCGGGTCGTACAGGTAGTTGATCGTCACCCGGATGCCCTGGATCTTCAGCTGATCGACGAGCACGTCGGCCATGCCGCGCCCGTAGTCGTCGTTCGGGCTCATCAGCGCGATCGTGCGGTAGCCACCCTCGGCGATGACCTCTGAGAGGGCGACGCCCTGCAACCGGTCGGATGGCGCCGTGCGCACGTAGTACCCGTCGTCGGGGAATTGCTCGAGCGCGAGGGCGGTGTTCGACGGTGAGCACGTGAGCACGCCCGCATTGGTGACGCGGCCGAGGACGCGCAGCGCGGTCGTCGATGACGCGGGGCCGATCAGCACGTCGATCTTCTCTACGTTCAGCAGGTTGTCGAGCGTGACTCCTGCGACCGAGGGGTCGTCGCCCTCATCGCCGCCGACGAGCGTGACCTGCTCGCCGTTGACGCCTCCGGCGGCGTTGATGTCGCGGACCGCCATCTCGATGCCCTTGATCATCGGAGGTCCGACGGTTGCGGACTGCCCCGAAGTCGGAAGGAGGTAGCCGATGCGCAGCACGCCGTCCACGTTGCCGCGGTCGGGGATCGTCGGCTGTGTGGCTTCGCTCGTCGTGGGGGACGCGGAAGATCCGTCGTCACTGCAGGCAGCGGCACCCAACAGGCCAACCGCCACCATGAGCGCGGCCACTGTGCGGGTGACTGTCATCTCGGCCCGGGCGTCAGCCCTCGACGTCGCCGCCGAGGTACGCGGCGCGCACCGAGTCGTCACCGAGCAACACCTTGGCGTCGTCGGTGCGCACGATCCGGCCGGTCTCGAGGACGTACGCGCGATGGGCGCGTTGCAACGCCTGCGCGGCGTTCTGCTCGACCAGCAGGATGGTGGTGCCCTGCTGGTTGATCTCGGTGATGATCGAGAAGATCTGCGCGACGAGCATCGGGGCGAGCCCCATCGACGGCTCGTCGAGCAGCAGCACGCGCGGGCGCGCCATGAGCGCGCGGCCGATCGCGAGCATCTGCTGCTCGCCACCGGACAGGGTGCCGCCCGCTTGCGCCCGGCGTTCGAGCAACCGGGGGAACAGGCTGAAGACGCGTTCGAGGTCTGCTTCCTTCGCCGCCGACTTCCGGTCCTTGCGGATGTAGGTGCCCATCTCGAGGTTCTCGGTGACCGACATGCCCGGGAAGATCCCCCGGCCCTCCGGCGCCTGGCAGATGCCGAGTGCCACTCTCTCGTGCGCGGCCACTCGGGTGATGTCGCGACCGTCGAACGTGATCTTGCCTGCCGACAGCGGGCGAACGCCGGAGATCGCCTTCAAGGTCGTCGTCTTGCCCGCGCCATTGGCGCCGATGAGCGTGACGATCTCACCGTCGTCGACGGTGAACGACAAGCCCTTCAGCGCCGCGATGCGTCCGTAGCTGACCTGCATGTCCTCGATCTCAAGAAGCATTGGGAGCTCCGAGGTACGCCTCGATGACGGCCGGGTTCTCGCGCACCTCGGCAGGGGTGCCTTCGGCGATCAGTCTGCCGAAGTCGAGGACGTTTATCCGGTCGGAGATGCCCATCACGAGGCTCATGTCGTGCTCGATGAGCAGCACGGTGTAGCCCTCTTCCCTGATCCTCAGGATGAGGTCCATGAGCTCCCGCTTCTCGGCCGGGTTGAAGCCTGCGGCGGGCTCGTCGAGCAGCAGCAGCTGCGGCTTGGTCGCCATCGCCCGGGCGATCTCGAGCCGGCGCTGATCGCCGTACGGCAGGTTGCGGGCGGCCTCGCCCCATCGTCGTGCGATCCCCATGAACTCGAGCAGCTGCATGCCCCGCTCGTGCCCGTCTGCCTCCTCGGCTCGGTGCCGGCCGAACCGGATGATCGCGCCCGGCACGCTCGTGCGGTGATGCGCGTCGGCGCCGACCATCACGTTCTCGAGCGCGGTCATCTCGCGAAACAGGCGGATGTTCTGGAACGTGCGGGCGACGCCAAGGCGAGTGATCTCGTTGCGGCTCAAGCCCGCGATGCTCTTGCCGGTGAAACGGACCTCGCCGTTCGTCGGCTCGAACACTCCCGTCACGACGTTGAAGACGGTCGTCTTTCCCGCGCCGTTCGGTCCGATGAGGCCGAAGATCTCGCCGCGGTCGACGTTGAGCGTGACGGTGTCGAGCGCGGTGACGCCGCCGAAGCGCATCGTGAGGTTCGCGAGCTCGAGGAGCCGTTCAGTCATCCTGATGCCCCTCGAGCTCGCCCGCCGGCAAGCTGACCTCGTCGAGGCCCTCCTCGACCGCTCGATGTCGGCCTCTGTGACCGCAGCGAGACCCTCGCCGACCTCGGGGTCCGCGAGCTCGGCGGCCCGGCGACGACTCGGGAAGATGCCCTGGGGTCGGAAGATCATCATGACGACGAGCGCGACGCCGTACCAGAACACTCGAGTGGAGCCGAGCACGCGGAAGCGTTCGGGCAGGTAGGCGACGAGTATCGCGCCGAGGATGACGCCGGGGATGTTGCCGGCGCCGCCGAGGACGACCGCGGCCAGGAACAGGATGGAGAGCGTCAGGATGAAGCTGTCGGGCGTGATCGAGGTCTGATACGACGCGAACAGCGCGCCCGACAGACCACCGATGCCTGCTCCCATCACGAACGCCCAGATCTTGTACTTGAACGTCGGCACGCCCATCAGCTCCGCTGCGTCTTCGTCTTCACGGATGGCGGTCCACGACCGGCCGACGCGGCTGCGCTCGAGCGCGCGCGCCATCAGGATGATGGCGATGATGAACGTCAAAGCCAGGTAGTAGTACGCCCTCGCGTCGAGGCCCGTGAAGTGCAACGGCCCGATGTCGGGAGGCCGGGGGATCTGGCTGATGCCCCGGGGGCCGCCGAGCCAGTTGCTGTTCCGGGCGGTGAGGCGGATGATCTCGCCGAAGCCGAGGGTGACGATCGCGAGGTAGTCGCCTCGAAGCCGCAGGGTGGGCGTCCCGAGCAGAAGGCCAGCCAGCATCGCGAACCCGATCGCGAACGGCAGCGCGGCCCAGAAGTCGAGGTGGGCGTGAGCAGACGTGAGCACGCCGATCGTGTAGGCGCCGATTGCGTAGAAGGCGACATACCCGAGGTCGAGCAGGCCCGCGTACCCCACGACGATGTTGAGGCCGAGCGCCGCGATGATGTAGAGGGCGATCGGCGAGAAGAGCACGCTCGCCCAGGGCGTCGGCGTGTCGACGATCGGGATGGTGAGGTTGGGAAGCACGTAGAAGAACGCGATGGCGACCAACGTGAGAGCGGCCCGCCCCGAGCGCGGGAGGCTCGCCCACCTGTTCGCCATCTTGTCGCGAAGGTCGTATTGGGGGATCCGCCCCTGCACCTTCTTGCGCAGATCGGTGACTGCGGTCATACCCGCGCCTTCCCCAGAGATTCACCGAGGAGACCGGTGGGCCTGACCATCAGCACGAGCACGAGCACGAGGAACGCGATGACGTCCTTCCACTCGGTTCCCCACAACGCCGACCCGTAGTTCTCGATCAGACCGAGCGCGAGGCCGCCGAGCAGGGCGCCCCTCAAGTTGCCGATGCCACCGAGCACCGCCGCGGTGAACGCCTTGATCCCGATGGTGAACCCGACGTTGAACTTCGTGACCTCGAGGAAGAAGACGTAGAGAAGCCCCGCGGCGCCCGCCATGAGGCCGCCGAGCAGGAACGTCAACATCACGACGCGGTCGATGTTGACTCCCATCAGCGTCGCGGTCTCGGAGTCTTGTGAGACGGCTCTGATGCCACGGCCGAGGCGAGTGCGGCCCACGAACTGGTCGAGCGCCACCATCATGACGAGTGCGGACACGATCACGATGATCTGGTCGTTGCGGATGTCGGCCCCGAAGAAGGTGAACGCCGTCTTGTGCGCGACGAGCCGCGGGAACGCGACTTGGTTTGTGCCGTGCTTGAGCCGCAGCGCCATGATCTGCTGCATCGCAAGCGACGCACCGATGGCCGCGATCAGGGCGGCGAGTCGGGTGGCTCCTCGTTTGCGGAGGGGCCGGTAGGCGATTCGCTCGAGGAGCACCGCGGCGCCTCCCGACCACAGCATCGCGAACGCGAGGCAGACGAGCAGCACTGCGATGAGCGTGAACCCGGTCTGGATCGAGTCGTCTGGGTTGATGCCGAGGAAGCGTGTGGCGTACACGGCACCGAACGTGCCGAACATGAAGATCTCGGAGTGCGCGAAGTTGATGAGCCGCAGGACGCCGTACACGAGCGTGTAGCCGAGGGCCACGAGGGCGTAGATCGAGCCTGCGCTCAGCCCACCCACCGTGAGGCTCCAGAACTGGTCGCGCAGAAGCGACCAGTCCGGATGGAAGAAGCTGGTTGCGAGCACGCCCACACCTACCCCCGAAGGTGTCTCGACGCGCGAGACCGGGAGCGAGCGAGTCGCTCCCGGTCTCGGCTACTGCGGGTCTTCAAGAATTTGGGCGAGCCTATTGGATCAGGCCGACCGACTCGATCTTCCCGTCCTTGACCGTGTTCGCGTAGATGGCGACGTCGGAGACCTCGCCCTTCTCGTCGAACTTCATGGTCTTGGTGATGCCCTTGTACGACTGCGTGCTGACGTAGGTGTTCAGGGCATCGCGGTCCTGGGCGCCCGAGGCGATCCCGGCGAGGAAGAAGTTCGCCGAGTCGTAGGCCTCGGCCGTGTAGGTGCCAGGAGCGACGCTGAACTTGGCGCTGATAGGCCTTCGCGAAGTCCGATGAGGCGTCGACCGGGGCGCACGGGCAGGTGATGATCGCGCCTTCAGCAGCGCTGCCAGCACCTTCGATGTACCCGGGGTCGAGGACACCGTCGCCGAAGACGAGCACGCCGGTGACGCCGGCATCACGGAGCTGCTTGGAGAGCGGACCAGCCTGGGCGTAGTAGCCACCGAAGAAGATCGCGTCCGGCTGGGCGTCCTTCACCTTGGTGACCGTGGCCGAGTAGTCGGTCGCCGCCGGGTCGATGGTGTCGGTGCCGACGACCTTCGAGCCGAGCGTCGAGCTGACCTGATCGGCGAGACCCTTGCCGTACTCGCTCGCGTCATCGATCACGAAGACCTTCTCGGCCTTCAGGGTCGAGTCGATGTAGGTCGCCGCGCCGGGACCCTGGGAGGCGTCGTTGCCGAGCGCCCGGTGGAAGGTCTTCCACCCGTTCTCGGCGAGCGCCGGGTTCGTGGCCGACGGGGTGATGATCGGGAGACCGGCCTCGTCGAACAGCGGGTCGGCCACCTTGGACTCGCCCGAGAACGCGGGGCCGACGATGCCGATGACGGATGCGTCGTCGATCGCCTGCTTGGCGAGCGCCGGAGCCTGGTCCGGGCTGCCCTGGCTGTCGAACTTCTTGACCTCGACCTGGCAGTCGGGGTTGGCGGTGTTGAACTGGTCGACGGCCAGCTCGACGCCCTGCTCGATGTTCACGCCGAGGTTGGCGTTGTCGCCGGTGAGCGCGCCGAAGAAGCCGATCGCCACGCCGCTGCACTTCGCAGCGCCAGGCGCCGCGGCACTTCCGCTGGCCGTCGTGGCGCTGCTGCCGCCGCCGGTCGTCGCCGAGCTGCTGCCGCTGTCGTCACCGCATGCTGCGGCGAAGAGGCCCAGCGACAGCAACAGCGCGCCAGCGCCGAAGAGTTTTCCTACTCGCATGTCCCTACCTTCCATGGCCGGTCAGGATCGACCGGGTCCGTTCAAGTTAGGGCGTGAGCATAGGTGCTGGTCCTGGCGTACCTGCAGTCCTGTCACCGTTCCGCAACAGGGTTGGAACGGGGCATGATCTTTGGCGATGGGCGACCTCTCCGGCACCGATTCGCTGTACCTGCGTGACGCCTATCTGCGCACCTTCTCGGCCAAGGTGGTCGCCGTGCGAGACGGTGCCGTGGCCCTCGATCGCAGCGCGTTCTACCCCACCGGCGGTGGCCAGCCGCACGACACGGGCGTGATCGGTGGGGTGAGCGTCACCGACGTGCGCAAGGCAGACGGGCTCGTCTGGCACGTCATTGACGGAGTGCCACCAACGGTCGGCGACGACGTCGAGGCCGAGGTCGACTGGGATCGTCGCCACGCGCTGATGCGCACGCACACCGCGCTGCACGTGCTCTGCGGCGTGATCTGGAACGAATGGCGCGTGCCGGTGACCGGCGGGAACATGGAGCCGCTGTCGGCCCGCATGGACTTCGAGTTCGATCCGCTGCCTGAGGGCTTCGGTCCCCGTGTCGAACAGCTCGTGAACGCCGAGCTCGCCGCGGATCGTCCGATCGAGGTGTCGTTCTTGCCGCGTGCCGAAGCGGTGCTCGACGACGACCTCATCCGCACCAAGATCAGCCTCGTGCCCGAGTCAGTGCCCGAGATCCGCGTCGTCGACATCGTCGGGCTCGACAAGCAGGCCGACGGTGGCACCCACGTCCGCTCGACCGGAGAGGTCGGCCGCATCCGCGTCACGAAGACCGAGTCGAAGGGCAAGGGGAACAAGCGCATCCGCCTCGAGGTCGTCGATGCCTGACGTCGCTCGACTGCTCGAGGCCGAGCTCCGTTTGCTCGGCGACGTCGTGGTCGCGTTCTCCGGCGGCGCGGACTCCGCGTTCCTCGCGTCGGTCGCGACGCGCACGCTCGGCGCCGACCACGTCCACTGTGTGACCGCGGTGTCGAGCTCACTCGCCGCGTCCGAACGAAGCGACTGCGCAGCGTTGGCGCGCGAGTGGGGACTGTGGTGGACCGAGGTCGAGACCGACGAGCTGTCGCACGACGCCTACATCGCCAACGACGGCGATCGCTGCTTCTGGTGCAAGACGTCGTTGATGGATGCGCTCGCGCCGCTGGCCGAGGTCGAGTCAGCGACCGTCGTGCTCGGGGTGAACGTCGACGATCTCGGCGACCATCGGCCGGGCCAGCGCGCGGCTGCCGAGCGCGGCGCGCGGTTCCCGCTCGTCGAGGCCGGCTTCACGAAGGACGACGTGCGTGCCGCCTCGCGTGACCTCGGGCTGCGCACGTGGGACAAGCCCGCGGCTGCGTGCCTCGCGTCGCGCGTCCCCTACGGCACCCCCGTCACGATCGGTGTGCTCGGACAGGTCGAGCGAGCCGAGGCCGGCCTTCGCGCCTTGGGCTTCCCCGAGCTGCGGGTCCGTCACTACGGGAAGGTGGCGCGGATCGAGCTCCCCGTCGACGTGCTCCGCGCGCGAATCGAACGACGACTCGAGGTCGTCGAGGCGGTGAAGGCCGCGGGCTACTCCTGGGTGACGCTCGACCTCGAGGGATTGCGGTCGGGAAACCTGAACGCGCTGCTCTGATGGAGCCGCCGGCCGAGACGCTGGCAGTCGCGATCGAAGACGCGATCCCGGGCTGGGTGGTGCGCGCGGTGGTGGGTGTGGCGAGCGGGGCGGGCCGTGAGCCCGACGCGGAGATGATCGAAGCCGCACGAGACGCGGGGCAACGGGCCCGCGCCGAGGTCGGGGCCGCGGTGCGCGCGCTCCTCGAGACCGACATCGACGAGCAGCGCACGAACCCTCTCTCGATCCTGCGGGGAGCGGTGCGGTACCCGACGCAGGTCCTCCGCGATGCAGGCGTGCCCGAGGCCGCGCGCCGCGACGACTTCGCTGTCCGCGCGTTCCCCGAAGACGTCTACGACCTCGCGCCCGCGACCTGGGCCGACATCGATCCGGCGCTGCAAGATCCGGGCATCACCTGGGGGGCGTGGAAGGCCTACACCCACCTCAGCCGTCGTCGGGATCGGTGACCGTCCAGCCCACCGACATCCCTGCTCGCGGCTCGAAGAAGAGGCAACCCTCCGGACAGGCGAACGGAGCGTCGTCGTTGACCGACAGCCGGCACTTCTCCACTCGGTCACCGGTGGCGAGCGAGCGAGTCGAATAGTGGCGGCAGTCGTCACGCACGGCCATCCCTCCATGCTCGCACCCCTATCCTCGCGCGCGGTGGCCGAGCGGCTCGTGATCATCGGGGGCGACGCGGGCGGCATGGCCGCCGTGTCGCAGGTGCGCAAGACGCGTCCCGACATGGAGATCGTCGCCTTCGAGCGCGGGAACTACACCTCCTACTCCGCGTGTGGCATCCCCTATCTCGTCGGTGGCGAAGTGGGCACCCTCGACGAGCTGGTGGCCCGCAGGCCGCAGGAATTCCGTGATCGCTTCCGCGTCGACGTCCGCATGCGCCACGAGGTCACTGCGATCGACCTCGACGCCCGTGAGGTCGAGGTGCGAGCCATCGAGCAAGACCGCACCCTGCGGCTCGGGTTCGACCAAGCGCTCGTCGCGACGGGCGGCATGCCGATACGGCCCGACCTTCCGGGCATCGACAGCGAGCACGTCCTCGGCGTGCAGACGCTCGACGACGCGCAAGAGCTGCTCGGCCATGCGACGCGCGAAGACCTGCGACCAGGTCGTCGTCGTCGGGGGTGGGTACATCGGGCTCGAGATGGCCGAGGCGTTCGTCAACCGCGGCACGCCGGTCACCCTCATCGAGGCGGGCGAGCAGGTGATGCGCTCGCTCGACCCGGACATGGCGGAGCTCGTCGTCGCGGCGATGCGTGAGTTCGGCATCGACGTGCACCTCGGGCGGGCGGCGACCGGCTTCGAGCCCGGGCGCGTCCTCACTGATGCCGGAGACCTCGAGGCCGATCTCGTCGTGCTGGGCATCGGCGTCGCGCCCAACTCCGCGCTGGCGAAGGAGTCAGGGCTCGACGTTGGAGTGCGCGACGCGGTGCGGGTCGATCGGCGGCAGCAGACCTCCGCCGACGGAGTGTGGGCCGCGGGCGACTGTTGCGAGAGCACCCACCGCGTCAGTGGGCGGCCGGTGCACATCGCGCTCGGCACAGTCGCGAACAAGCAGTCGCGAGTTGCGGGCATCAACATCGGAGGCGGGTACGCCACGTTCGGCGGCGTCGTCGGCACCGCGATCACGCGGATCTGTCACACCGAGATCGCGCGCACGGGGCTCTCCGAGCGGGAAGCGGCTGACGCTGGGTTCGTGTTCAGGAGCACGGTCATCGAGGGGAGCACTCGCGCCCGCTACCTGCCCGGCCGCAAGCGCACCACCGTCAAGCTCGTGACCGAAGAGCGCACCGGTCGGCTCCTCGGCGGGCAGATCGTCGGCGAGGAGGGCGCGGCGAAGCGCATCGACGTGCTCGCGACGGCCATCACCGCGGGCATGAACGTCTCCGAGATGATCGACCTCGACCTCGGGTACGCGCCGCCGTTCTCGCCCGTCTGGGACCCAGTGCTGGTCGCGGCCCGCGTGGCGAGTCGCACGTGAGACGGCGTTAGCCTCCACCGCGGTGTCGGACGTGCCCGCCAGTCCCGAGGACTTCACCCAAGAGCTGCTCCGCTGGAGCGAAGCGCTCGCCGGCATCGCGCGCACCGGCCTCGGCTTCACGCAGAGCCTGTACGAGCGCGAGCGGTTCGAAGAGGTGCTGAAGGTCGCTTCCGACATGCGGGCCGCGGCCGAGGAAGACCTCGAAGTGCGACGCGAAGCGGGGCACTTCCTGCAGGAGTGGCTCGACACGGTCGGTGAGGGCGTGCCGGGATACGTGACGCCGAAGGTCGCGGTCGGGGCTGTCGTCGGCAACGACGAAGGGCAGATCCTGCTGGTCCAGCGGTCGGACTCGGGCATCTGGCTCTACCCGACGGGCTGGGCCGACGTGGGCTACTCGCCCGCGGAAGTCGCGGTGAAAGAGGTGCTCGAGGAGACCGGCATCGAGTGCGAGGTGCTCCGGCTGATCGCCGTGATCGACGGCTTGCGCATGGGGTTCACCCGCGTGCCGCTCTACTCGCTGGTGTTCCACTGCAAGGCCACAGGTGGGGCGCTCCAACGGCATCCGCTCGAGACCGCGGACGTCGGGTGGTTCAGCCCCGACGACATGCCGTTCCCGATCGTCGGCCTCGACCGATGGGGGCCGGCAGCGTTCGCAGCGATCCGCGGTGAGCCGGTCGATGTGCAGTTCGACAAGCCCCGTGCGCCGGTCTGGCGCGGCGACGACTAGTCCGCGACTCAGCCCGCGGAGAGCTGCTGCAGCAACGCGTCGATGATCGACACGCTGCCCTGACTCATCTCCCAGGCGTCGCCGACACGGTCGTGGTCGACGAGCCCCGCGGCGTCGGGCGCGATGCCGAGCGCGTCGGCAACCGCGGCGGCGAGTGGTGCCGGCTCGATCTCGTCGCCTTCGGTCGGGAACGCCTCGAGGCCGTCCCAGAGCTGATCGAGGGGCGCAGGTGGCGCCTCGCCGTTGGCGAGCGCGAGAGCAGTGACCGAGAAGACCTCGTAGGTGTCGACCGCGGTCGGGCGTGAGTAGCCAGCGATCGGATGCAAGCGCCATTCGAGCGCCGCTCCACCGGGGCCGTCGTCGCGGATCCAGACCTGCGATCCGTTCACGTACGCGTCGACCGGCTCACCGAAGCGTTCGTCGAGGGCGATGATCAGCTGGGGCGTCGCCTTCCACACGCAGCTCGGCACGAGCGCCATGTCAGCCGCCGCTCGGTACGAGCGTCATGTCAGTCGCCTTGCTGATCGCGCAGGAACCGCTCGAGCTCCTCGACGAGCTCGTCGACCGTGTCGTCGGCGCTGATCGCTTCGTCCTCGTCGTCGTCGCCGAAGGGCTCGCCGCTGTCGACCATGTCTTCCAAGCGGCGCACGTAGCCGGACAGCTCGTCGTCGTTCGTGACGACCTCATCGACCTCGCGCTCGTAGGCGGCCGAGGCGATCTCGAGTGCAGTCGTCGGGATCATGAGGTCGAGCACGTCGCCAACCCGTTCGACGAGGGCGAGTGCCGCCTTCGGCGAGGGCGCTCCCTGCACGTAGGCGGGCACCGCGGCCCACAGCGAGAGCGACGGCAGCCCGGCGGTGTTGCACGCATCGTGCAACGCACCGACGATGCCGGTCGGGCCTTCGTAGCGGGAGCGCTGCAGGCCGTGTTGCTCGATGAGCGTGGGATCGGCGGCGGTGCCGATCACCGAGACGGGCCGTGAGTGCGGGACCTCGGCGAGCAGCGCGCCGAGCGTGATGAGCATGCGAGCGTTCAGCTCGGTCACGACCTCGAGCACCTCGGAGCAGAACGTGCGCCACTTCAGCTGAGGCTCGGTGCCGATCAGCAGCACGACGTCCATGTCGGCGCCGAGCACCGACGACGCCGAGAGCTCGTTGATCGGCCACACGATCTCGCGTTGTCCGCCGTCGACGAGCCGCACGTGCGGTCGCGTCGAGCTGAAGTCGTAGAAGTCTTCCGCGTCGATCGTCGCGAACGGCCGTGTCGCCCACACGTCGGCGAGATGGTGACCGGCGTTCGATGCCGCCTCGCCCGCGTCGTTCCATCCTGCGAACGCGGCGATCACGACAGGCGTGCGAAGGCGGGGTCGCGACGACCACCGCACGTGCTCCATGGCTGATCACCCTACCGGCCGATAGCGTCGTCTCATGATCGTTGATTCCCTCTCCATCGCCGCTGACGACTTCGCAACGCGGACCGGTTGGGAGGCGAAGCCACAGGGGCTTTGCAAGGGTGACGTCTGCGTTCCGCTCCCCGGTGGCACGCCGTCCGACGGACAGCTGTCGGTCGAAATGGTGGCCGAACGGCTGCGCATGCCGCTCGTCCACGACGAGGCGCACGGTCTCTGGGCGTTGGGTCCCGAGAGCGGTGGTCGCGCGCTGACGACGGCAGTCGTTCCCGACATCACGCTGCCCGATCGCAACGGCAACCCGTTCTCACTGTCGTCGCTCCGTGGGCAGAAGGTGCTGCTCGTCGCGTGGGCCAGCTGGTGAGGATGCCGCACGAGCCTGCCCGGGTGGCAGGCACTGCGCGCTGAGCTCTTCCCCAAGCTCGAAGTCGTCACGGTCGCACTCGACGTCGATCCGACGTTCGCTCATCCGTTCATCGATGCCGCGGCACCAGAGCATCCGTCGCTTGATCGACTCCGCCCACCTGCTCGACGAGCTGCTCGGCTTCTGGAACGTCCCGATGGCGGTGTGGATCGACGAGGACGGTGTGCTCGTGCGTCCGCCCGAAGGCGCCTCCGTCGAAGAGTCACCGCTGCGCACGATGGACATCTCAGGCTTCCCTGACGGGGTCCGCGAGATCATGGAGGAAGTGAAGAAGATCCCCGGTGACGCGCTTGCCTATCGCGCCGCGATCGTCGACTGGGCCAACAACGGCGGCGCGAGCCGTTACGCGCTGAGCCCCGACGAGGTGATCGCTCGGTCACAGCCACGGCCGATCGAGCACGCCCGCGCGACAGCGTGCTTCGAGCTCGGCCAGGAGCTGTGGCACCGCGGGCTGCGAGACGCCGCGGTGCCGTGGTGGCGCGAGGCGCATCGTCTCAACCCCGAGAACTGGACGTACAAGCGGCAGGCGTGGACGTTCGTCACCACGCCCGAAGGCCAACCGCCCGACCTGCTGCAGCCGCCGAACGACGTGTACGAGGGCAGCTGGTACGCGGACGTCGTGCGGCTCGGTGGCGGCGAGAAGTACGTGAACGCGCCCGAGCTCTAGGTGAAGAGCTAGGCGCCGGGATCTCGTTCGCTCGCGGAGCCAGGTCGGAGGCGCCGCCGCCGAGGTAGCCACCCGCCTCGCGCACCTTCTGCCCCCACGGACCGAGCAACGCGAAGAGCTCGTCGGCATCGTCGCCGATCGCTTCGATCGTCGGCGCCATCGAGAGATCGGTCGAGATCTCGATGCTCTCGCGCAGCTCGCGTCCCCCGTCGGTGAAGCCGGTGCCGTCCGTGTCGATGAGGTCGCGCGATTGCAGTCGCTCGACCGCCGCGTCGAGATCCTCGTCGCTCCATGCGCGCGTGCGGATGTAGGTGCGCATCGGCAGGCCGATGAACAGCTCGGTGAGCAGACCGATCTCGGTCGCGTCGAGCCCGAGCGCGACCCACGCTGCGGTGTGCGAGTCGCCGCGGAACTCGCGCAGGTAGTCGCCGAGGCGCCAGAAGTCGCCCATCGGCGTGCCCGGGAGCCCGAGGCTCAGCAGGCCCGAGTACAGCGGGCGCCCTTCGGGCCGCAGCGGGTCGGTGGCACGGCGGAGGATCTCGGTCGCGCGGTCGAGGCCTTCGGGCTCGGGGCCGAGGATGCGCTCGAGCTGCGCGACCGCGCCCTCGGTGCGCGCCGTCGCGATCGTCTTCGCGTCGGTGAGCGTCCAGCCGTAGGCGACGCTCGGAACGACCGCCTTCGGGTTGAACACCGCGAACGCCGACGCGACGAGCTCGCCCGGCACCTGACCGAGGCACGAGCCACGGCTCGTGAAGTACGCGGGGCCATCGGGGAGCGCGACCGCTCCCGCTTTGGCGGCGCTCGCGTTGAAGCCGAGCGCGGCGTATCGCTCGTGGCACTCCGGCGCGAAGTAGACCGAGCCGACGACCGGCTCGAGGTAGGCGGCGAGCTGGCGCGCAGTGGTGTGCAGCCTCGGGTCGCTCATGGCCGGGTCATCGTTGCCGGGTCGCGCGGGTAGCCACCGCCCGCGACGATCGCGTCCTTCATGGGCGAGAGGATCATGCAGAGCTCCTCGAAGTCGTCGCCGATCGCCTCGACGATCGACCGTTCCTGCCTGTCGGTGGAGAGCTCGATCTCGCCGCGCAGCTCCTCGCCTTTCTCGGAGAACGCGTCGCCGTCGACGAGCCCTCGCTCGCGAAGGTCGTCGAGCGCCGCGTCGATCTCGTCGTCGGACCATCCGCGGGTCTTGACGTACGACCGCAACGGCAGCCGCCACCAGAGCTCGGTGCTCAACGTCGCCTGGATGGGATCGAGCCCGTACGCGACCCACGCGATGATGTGCGAGTCGCCGCGGTGCTCGCGCACGAGGTCACTGGCTCGCCAGAAGTCGCCCATCGGCGTGCCGGGGAAGCCGAGCGAGCGCAGACCCGAGTAGAGGCCGCGTCCCTCGCCGGTCGCGGCGTCTCCGCCGCGGATCAGGATCTCGGTGGCGCGTTTCATGCCGTCGGGTGACGGCCCGAGGAGCCGGGTGAGGCCGTCGACTGCGCCCCTCTCGCGTGCCCCGAGGATCGAGTCGCGATCGGTCTTCGCCCACCCCTCGTCGACGGCGGGGATGACGATCGCGGGGTTGAACACGCCGAACGCCGCGGTGACGACCTCGCCGGGCACCTGGCCCATGCAGGCGCCGCGACTGGTGAAGTACGCCGGGCCGAAGTCGGGCAGGCCGAGCTCCTTGTACTCGTTGTGCGCTTCGATCAGGAAGTACACGCTCGCGGCGACGACCTCGACCAGGTCACGCAGCTTTCGGGCCTTTGCCCGCACCTCTTCGTCGTGCATGAAGCCCCCCGGGAGCACGTAGGTCGCGGGAGTGTAGGCGTTAACTTCCAACGCGATGACCGTGTCGGTGACCGTCTGCAAGGCCGTGACTCCCGAGATCGTCGATGCATTCGCGGGGCTGATCCCGCAGCTCTCGAGGTCGGCGCCCGCGCCTTCCGCCGAGCAGCTCGACGAGATCGCGACGTCGCCCGCGTCGCACCTGCTCATCGCCCGCGTCGACGACGTGATCGTCGGCTCTCTGACGTTGGTCGTCTTCCGCATCCCCACGGGCGTCCGCGCGTGGATCGAAGACGTCGTCGTCGACGAGGCCGCGCGTGGCCATGGCGTCGGCGAGGCGCTCAACCACGAGGCGCTGCGCATCGCCCGAGAGCTCGGCGCGATCACCGTCGACCTCACGTCGCGTCCGTCGCGCGAGGCGGCGAACCGCCTCTACCAGCGTCTCGGCTTCACCGAACGAGAGACGAACGTGTACCGCTACGACCTCTGAGCTCCGCGTCCGGTCAGCATGCGTCCGCTCGCCGGAAGCCGACGGTCTCGAACGCGACTGTGAAGCCGAGCGACTCGTAGAGCGCGGCCGCGGCAGCGTTCGTGATGTCGTGCTCGACACGAGCGGTGCGCATGCCCGCGGCGCGCATGCGGTGCAAGCCCTCGGTCATGACCGGCGCGGGCGAGGCCGAGGCGGCGGAAGCCTTCGTCGGTCTCGACGGGCTCGAACAGCCCGACGAGGTTCACCTCGTCGAACCAGATCGTGGCGCGAGCGACGGTGTGTACCTCGGCGAGCGAGAAGCCTGCAGGAAGTCGCACGTCAGGGAGATCGTCGAGTGAGCGGGTGCGGATGTGATCCCAGTAGCGGTATCGCTCGAAGCCGATCCGCCCGAGCAGCTCGATGCGGATGACGTCGCAGGTGCTGCACGTCGGTCTCGGTGCCTCGCGATGGCCGCCGCTCGCAACATCTCGAGCTCAGGCTCACCGCGACAGTCCGGCCGTGCGAACACGTCGAAGACGTGACCGAAGCGGCCGGTGATCTCGATGCCCGCGATGCCGAGCGAGTCCTCCCAGACGTAGGCGTCTCGCCGCGCGGGCGCTTCGCGATAGATGCGGTGCTCGACGTCGCCCGGATGGCAGTACCCGCACCAGCCTGCGTCGCGGATCCACGACGCGAGGGCGGCCTTCACCGCAGGGAGGTCTGCGTCGACGTACGGGCGAGCTCTCAAGGCTCCGACGTTACGATCGGCGGGTGCTCGATCACCTCTCCATTCAGTGCTCAGATATCGACCGCTGCATCGGCGTTCTACGACGCTGTGCTCCCGACGCATCGGCGGCGGCAGGTGATGCGCTTCGGCGACTTCGCCGGCTACGGCGTCGACCAGAAGCCCGTCGTTCTGGCTCGGCCCGCTCGCGACGATCGAGCCGAACCGCGAGGTGCACATCGCGTTCCAGGCGCAGCGACCGCGCCGCGGTGCGGGCATGGTTCGACGCGGCCGTCGCGGCGGGTGCAGAGGTGCTGCACGAGCCGCGCGTCTGGCCCGAGTACCACCCGACCTACTACGGCGCGTTCGTCCGCGACCCCGACGGCAACAACGTCGAGGCGGTGTGTCACTCGCCGGAGTAGCCCTCCTCCAGCGAACCGGTTTCGAGAACCGGCCAGAATTGGCCGGTTCTGCGCGAGAACGCCGGGGTCACGCAGGTTCGGCGGCGGTGGTCGCGGCGTCGGCGACCGGCACGGGCGTCGGCTGGTCGTAGCCGACTGGCAGGTGGAAGCTGCCAGCTGACGACGCGTAGAAGACCTCCCACGCGTGATAGCCGAGGTACGCGCGCTCGTCGGCGGCCATGTTCGCGGCGTACGCCTTCACGGCGTCGAGGTACCGGGTGTCGTGGTTGTAGGCGAGGATCGCCTTGTCCATGTCATCGGGCGCGCCCGACATCTTCAGGTAGGTCGCGGCACCGACGATCGCGTCGTGCGCGTCCTCGATGTCGCCGGTGCAGCACGCGGCCCACGTCGAGGGCAGGAACTGCATGGGCCCTTGCGCGCCCGCAGTGGACAGCCCGTGGATCCGGCCCATGCGCGTCTCGACGAGGTTGATCGACGCCAGGAAGTACCACGGCACTCCCGTCGCGGCCTCGGCCTCGTGGTAGTAGGCGAGCAGCTGCTCGGCCGGCAGCGGCGGGATGATCTGCCACGCGGGGAGCGTGTCGGACGGCTTGCCCGACGGCGGCCGCTGGAACGCGAGGAACGCGGAGACGTTGTTCGCCGCCATCGGTGCGACGTCCGACTCGAGCGACGCGAAGAACTGCGACTGCCACTCCGGGTGGGCCGACAGCCTGCGGTACAGCAGCTGCTGGAACGTGCCGGTCGCCTCGGCCTTCTCGGGCGACGTCGTCGGGTCGCGCAGCGTCCGCTCGGCCTTCGTGACCTGCGCAGCCGAGCGCGACCGGATCGTCCGCGACGGTGAGCGCCGTCGTGGTCGTCGTCGATGGCGCCGTGGTCGTCGGCGCGACGGTGGTGCTCACCGCTGCCGCCGTGCTGCTCGCGGCGTCGTGCGACGCGCCGTTGCAGCCGGCGACGAAGATCGCGACCAAGATGGGGAGCACTCGCCGCACGGGATGAGACTAAGAGGGGGAGCGGTGTACGAAGACCTCACCTACGAAGAGCAGGGCCACGTCGGGGTCATCACCCTTCGCCGTCCCGAGGCGCGCAACGCGCTCACGTTCCGCACCTACGCCGAGCTCGAGGACGCCGTCCGCACGACGACGGCGCGCTGCCTCGTCATCACCGGCGCCGACCCCGCGTTCTGCTCGGGCGACGACGTCAAGGTCGTGATGGGAGGTGGAGAGAAGCCTCCGGACATGAGCTCGCTCGCGCGCACCCCGCGTCTCACTCCCGCGGCCGACGCGCTGCTGCACACCGACGTCCCCGTCGTCGCCGCGGTGAACGGCGCGGCGGTCGGGTGGGGCATGGAGCTGTCGCTCATGGCCGACTTCCGGGTCGCGTCCGAGAAGGCGAAGTTCGGCGAGCTGTTCGTGCTGCGCGGGCTCGTGAGCGACGCTCCGGGACTCGGGCGACTCGCGCAGCTCGTCGGGCCGTGAGAAGGCCGCTGAGCTGCTCATGACCGGTGAGGTCATCGACGCCGCCGAGGCGCTGCGGATCGGCCTCGTCGGCCGCGTCGTCGCCGCATGACGAGCTGCTGCCGACCGCGCTCGGGCTGGCGCAGCGGATCGCCGCGAACCCGCCCCTCGCGGTGCAGGCGATCAAGCGCGGGCTGCGTCAGGCGCTCGACCCGGACTGGAACGAAGTCGGCGTGTACGTCAGCTCGACGCTCGCCGAGCTGTTCCAGACCGAGGACCACCGCGAGGGAGTGCGCTCGTTCCTCGAGAAGCGCGCGCCGCAATTCACGGGCGCTGACGCGCCCGGTCGCTTCGCTCCACAATCGGTGCTTCGCGCACCCGGGCGGCGCACTGCGCCGCCCCGAATCAACCCGTCTTCGCTGCGGGCGGATCGAGCCGAGACACCGCGCCGTCGAACGAGAGCACGTACAGCTCGCCCTTCGCGTCCTGACCGAACGAGACGATCGGCTGCGGGTCCACCTTCACCGACGAGATCTGCTTCGCGGTGTTGCCGGTGAGGCTGAGGACTCGGATCGTGTTGTTGCAGTAGTCGGCGAACACGTACGCGCCCTGCATGCCTGGCAGCGCGCTTCCGCGGTAGCGGTAGCCGCCGGTCACGCTGCATCCCTCGGAGTGGGTGTACTCGAAGACGGGGAACACGAAGCCGGCGTGGCTGCCGCCGCCCTGGTAGTCGTGGTTGCCCTCGAACCGGTTCCAGCCGAAGTTCGCGCCCTTCGCGGCGTCCTTGCCGTTGGTGGCGGCGCTGAAGTCGATCTCTTCGTACTTGCCCTGCCCGACGTCCGCGATCCAGAGGTCGCCGGTGTCCGTGTCGAACGTGAACCGCCACGGGTTGCGCAGCCCGTACGCCCAGATCTCGGGGAGCCCTCCGCCGTTCGCGAACGGGTTGTCGGCCGGGATGCCGTACGGCGCGGCCTCCCGACGGCTTGCTCGGATCGATGCGCAGGATCTTCCCGAGCCACGTGTTGAGGTTCTGCCCGTTGCCCTGCGGATCGCCTCCACTGCCGCCGTCGCCGAACCCGATGTACAGGTAGCCGTCGGGGCCGAACGCGAGCTGCCCGCCGTTGTGGTTGGGGAAGGGCTGCTTCTGGAACAGGATCTGTCGCTGCGACGCGGGGTCGGCGCGGCCATCGGCTCCCATCGCGAACTCGTCGACGTGCGAGTCGCCGTTGAGATCGGTGTAGTCGACGTAGAGCGTGGCTCCCGTCCGGCGAGAAGGCGAGGCCCAGGAAGCCCTGCTCGCCGCTGGCACGCGTGAGCCGCGAGATGTCGAGCACGGGAGTCGGGTCGACGGCGCCGTTGCGGATCGCGCGGACCCGTCCCGCCCACTCCGCGACGTAGAGGGCGTCGTCGCCTGTGCGCACCGCCATCGCGATCGGCTGGTCGAGCGTCAGCGACGGTGGTGAGCGAGAAGGCGGGGTTGCCGGGGTTCGGCGGCGGCGAGCACTTCGCAAGGGCGATGATCGCGATGCCGAGCGCGAGGCCGGCGACTGCGAACAGCTTGACGGGAGCGTTCATCTCGTCTCACCTCAGGACCCGTTTCACCGCAGCACCCGGATCAGGCCTTCTTGCACGACGGTCACCGCGAGCGCGCCGTCGCCGGTGTAGATGAAGCCGTAGGCGAGGCCGCGTCCGCCCGACGTCGTCGGTGTGCCCTGGTCGTAGAGGAGCCACTCGTCAGCCCGGAAGGGCCGGTGGAACCACATGGCGTGATCGAGGCTCGCCATCATCAGGCCCTCGTCGGGCCAGTGCACCCCGTGCGGGAGCAGCGTCGTGTCGAGCAGGGTCATGTCGGACGCGTACGTGACGATGCACGCGTGCAGCACCGGGTCGTCGGGCAGCCGCCCGTCGGCGCGCAGCCACACGCGCTGGAAGGGGTCGGCGTCGTTCGCGCGACGCTCGGCGCGCCCGTCGACGTAGCGCACGTCGATGGGGCGAGGCCGGTCGTAGTAGTCGCCCAACGCGTCCTTGTACGGAGCCATGCGGGTCTTGAAGTCGGGCAGGTGCTCGGGGTGCCGGGACGCCGGCTGGCATCGGGATCTGGTGGTCGAGGCCCTCTTCGTGCACGTGGAAGCTGGCCTGCAGGTTGAAGATCGCCTTGCCGTGCTGGATCGCGACGACACGACGGGTCGTGAACGACTTGCCGTCGCGGATGCGATCGACCTCGTAGAGGATCGGCGTGTCCACGTCGCCCGGGCGCAAGAAGTACGCGTGGAGGGAGTGCACGAAGCGGGGCGGGCCGTCGTCGGGATGATCGACCGTCCGCGCCGCCGCGACGAGCGCCTGGCCGGCAACTTGGCCGCCGAAGACTCGCTGGCGCTTCTCCTCCGGTGAGTGGCCCCGGAAGATGTTGACCTCGATCGCTTCGAGATCGAGTAGGTCGATCAGGTCGTCGAGCGCACTCGGCCACCCGTCGCCACCGGTCATGTTGACAGGTACCGTCCCGCGGATGACGACGCGCTCGTTTCCCGAAGGCTTCCGTTGGGGCACCGCGACCGCCGCGCACCAGGTCGAGGGCGGCAACTGGAACAACGACTGGTGGGAGTGGGAGCACAAGCCTGGCTCGGGATGCATCGAGCCGAGCGGCGACGCCTGCGAGCACTACACGCGCTACCCGCAGGACCTGCAGCTCCTCGCAGGCCTCGGGTTCAACTCGTACCGGTTCTCGGTGGAATGGAGTCGCATCGAGCCCGAGGACGGTGAGTTCTCGAAGACCGAGCTCGACCACTACAAGCGGATGTGCGCGACGCTGCCTCGAGAACGGACTCGATGCGACCGTGACGCTGCACCACTTCACGACGCCGCGGTGGGTGGCGAAGATGGGCGGCTGGATCGAGCCGGCGACGGCCGATCTGTTCGCTCGGTTCGCGGATCGGGTCGCGGCGCATCTCGGCGACGTGACGACGCGCTTCTGCACGTTCAACGAGCCCAACATGGTCGCGACGATCGGCTATCTCGCAGGGCGCTTCCCGCCCGGGGGGCAGGGGGATCGGGCGCTGCGGCGCAAGGCCAACGATGTGTTCGTCGACGCGCACCACAAGACGGTCGAGGTGCTGAAGGGCCATCAGCCCGACGTGCCGGCGGGCCTCACGCTCGCGATGCAGCAGATGTGGCCGGTGGGCGACACCCCCGAGCAGCTGCAGGCCGCGACCGAGCGAGCGGCCCACATCCTCGACGGCCTCGAGGACGTGTACCTCCATGCCGCAGAGAACGACGACTACATCGGCGTGCAGACCTACAGCCGCCAACGGGTCGGCCCCGAGCGCACGCTCGGCAACGAGGAAGGCGTCGAGACCACGATCATGGGCTACGAGTTCTGGCCCGAGTCGCTCGAGGCCACGATCCGCAGGGCCTGGGACGTCACGAACCACACGCCGATCATCGTCACCGAGAACGGGATCGCCGCGACCGACGACACGCGACGCGTCGAGTACGTGCGTCGCGCCCTGCTCGGCGTGCTCGCGTGCATCGACGACGCGATCGACGTGCGGGGCTATACGTACTGGAGCCTCCTCGACAACTTCGAGTGGGCGAACGGCTACGGCCCCACCTTCGGGCTCATCGGAGTAGACCGAATGACCCAGGAGCGCACGGTCAAGCCGAGCGCGCGGTGGCTCGGAGCGGTTGCCCGCGCAAACGCGATGGACCTCTAGCCCCTACCCTGAACTCCGATGGATCTCAGCCCCCGCGCGCTCGTGCAGCGGTTCCGCGGCAAGGCGCTGCGCTACGTGACGGTGTCGGTGTTCGGCACGGTGTCGACGCAGCTGTTGCTGTGGTTCACGCACGGCAAGCTCGGCTGGAGCGGCGTCGCGGCGAACGTCTTCTCGGTGACCATCACCTCGATCCCCACGCTACTTCCTCAGCCGTTACTGGATCTGGGGCAAGAACGACCGCAACCGGTTCTGGGGCGAGGTGGTGCCGTTCTGGGGTCTGACGTTCGCGGGCCTCATCCTCTCGACGTTGTTCGTGGCGATCGCATCGCAGTGGTCTGACTCGACGGTCGTCGTGAGCTTGGCGAACCTGGCGGGGTTCGGCGTGCTCTGGGTGGCGAAGTTCGTCATCCTCGATGCGGTGCTGTTCAACACGCACACCCCCGCCGAAGCTCGCTGACGTGGACGCCCGGCTGCGGGCGATCGCCGAAGCGGCGAAGGGCTTCATGCCCGTGGACGAGGGCCTTGCCCTGCACGACGCCGGGGTGGCCGCCGCCCGGGCTCTGCCCGGCATGCCGATGCTCGAGGTCGGCACCTATTGCGGCAAGTCCGCGGTGTACCTCGGCGCCGCCGTGCCTCGAGGTCGATCCTCCCACGGTCGTGTTCACCGTCGACCACCACCGCGGGCTCTGAGGAGAACCAGGCCGGGTGGGAGCACCACGACACGACGCTCATCGACCCGACGACCGGTCGGCTGAACACGCTGCCGACGTTCCTGCGCACCATGCGTGAGGCCGACCTCGAAGGGACCGTGATCGGCGTCGTCGGCCTGTCACCGATCGTCGCGGCGCACTGGGAGACACCGCTCGCGTTCCTGTTCATCGACGGCGGGCACGGCGTCGAGCCGGCACGCTCGGACTACGAGTCGTGGACACCGAAGGTCGTGGTCGGCGGCACGCTCGCGATCCACGACGTCTTCCCCGATCCGGCTGACGGCGGTCGTCCTCCCTACGAGCAGATCTACAAGCCTGCGCTCGAGTCAGGCCTCTTCGAGGAGACGGGCGCGACCGGCAGCCTGCGAGTCCTCCGCCGGGTCTGACAGCGCGGCGGCGCAGTGCGCCGCCGGGTGCGAGAAGCACCGATTGTCGAGCGAAGGGAGCAGGAGCCGATCGAAGCGAAGCGGAGAGCGGCGACGAGGACTAGACCGGCTCCATGAGCTCGAGGCGGTTGCCGAAGGGGTCGTCGACGTAGACGCGGTGATAGCCCTCGAGCGGCTCGTCGTCGCGGGGGATGTGGCCTGCGGCGGTGAGCGTCGCGATCAGCGTGTCGAGATCGTCCACGATCAGCGCGGCGTGGGCCTTGCGCGCCGGACGGAAGTCGGGGTCGACACCGAGGTGCACCTTCACCTCATCGGTCTCGAACCAGCAGCCGCCCCGCACCGCGAGGTGTGGCGGCTTCGGGATGTTCGGGATGCCGAGCAAGCCCTCGTAGAACGCGACCGCCTCGGCTTCGCGGCCCGCGGGCATCGCGAGCTGCACGTGATCGAGTCGCACGATCGACATACAAGTAGCGTACAAGTCCACGCACCCCTGTCGTTCCGGTCGCGAAAGCCCGCCAGAACTGGCCGGTCAGCGCGACCGAGAACGCGCGGGGTTGGCCGAGGTCAGTCGGTGACGGAGTCGCTCGTGTCGATGAACGCGGGGATGTCTTCGCCGAGGAAGAGGCCCGACGCGGCCGACGCCCGGCTGAGCGCGTCGGCGGCGAGCACGACCGCCGCGGCCGTGTACGAGGTTCGCTCGGCGTCGGGGAAGCTCGTGCCCTCTGGATAGACGATGCCGGTGAGGTAGGCCCCGTCGTCGAGGCGGTGGGCCTGCGCCCAGGTGAACAGCTCGAGTGCCGCCGGCTCGTCACCGATGACCAGGTAGGCGATCGCTGCTTCGCAGGTCTCGGCCGCCGTCACCCACGGGCGGTCCGCGACGCAGCGGACTCCGAGTCCGTCCATCACGAACGTGCTCCGGCGCTCCGCGAGCCGAGTTGCTCCGGCCGAGCCCGTGACGACGCCGGCGAGCACCGGGTAGTACCAGTCCATCGCCCAGCGGTCCTTGGGCTCGAACGCATCGCGCACGTGCGCGACGACGTGCGCGAGGTTCGCAGTGGCGAGCTCCCAGTCGGGACGCTCCTCGCCCACCGCCTCCGCGATCGCGACCGCGCAGCGCAGGCTGTGGCAGATCGACGACGAGCCAGTGAGCAGGGCGTACGACCACGGCGTGCCGTCGGTGTGACGCGCCCAGATGATCTCGCCGCGAGCGGTCTGCATCGACAGCACGAAGTCGATCGCCCGCTCGACGACCGGCCACATCGCCGTCGAGGAAGCCGCGGTCTCGAGTCAGCAGGAAGTGATGCCACACACCCGCAGCGACGTACGCGCACACGTTGGTGTCGAGCTTCAGATCCTCGATGCCGTCGGCCAGGTAGTAGTTGTGCCACGCGCCATTCTCGAGCTGGTTCGCGACCAGCCACTCGTAGGCGCGCTCGGCTTCGGTCCGCCGCCCTCCGACTGCCAGCGCCATCGCTGCCTCGACGTGGTTCCAGGGATCGGAGTGACCGCCCGGGTACCAGAGGATCAGCCCGTTGGGCAGCTGCTCCGCCGCGATCGCGTCGAGCGTCGCGTCGAGCTGGCGAGCGTCGAGCACGCCCTCGACCTCGGGGACGCGGCTCATCGGGCGTCCGGCTTCTGCGCGTAGACGACGAGCGACTTCCCCAAGACCGGGTTCAGGATGCGGTCCGCGGTGCGAGTCGCGACCGGGGCCTTGGTGATGTCCCATTCGAGGAGCTTGCGATAGGCGACGACGGCCTTGTTCGTCTCGTTCGTCGGCCCGACCGCGCACCGCAGCCACCAGTAGGCGCTGTGCAACGAGTGCGCGCGGTGCGACGCGCCGGGGACGAGCCCGGCCGACCGCATGCGGACGCGGAGCTCGTCCTCGGTGTAGATGCGCACGTGCCCGCCCTCGACGAAGGGCGCGTGGTACTCGTCGCTGAGCATCCAGCAGACCTTCTCGGGCAGCCACGCCGGCACGGTCACGGCGATCGTGCCGCCCGGCCGCAGCACTCGGGTGAGCTCGTGCATCGCACCGGAGTCGTTCGGGATGTGCTCCATCACCTCGGAGGCGATGACCCGATCGAACGCCGCGTCGGTGAACGGCAGGTGCACCGCGTCACCGTTGACAGCGCCCGTGCAGCCTTCCTCGGCGACCTGACCGGCCTCGGCCATCGCGCCGAACGTCGCCCGCACTTCCTTCAGCTCCGCGTCGCTCATGTCGCAGGCCACGACCCGGGCACCGCGCCGGGCGGCCTCGAACGCATGGCGGCCGAAGCCACAGCCGAGATCGAGCAGCCGATCGCCCGGCCGCACGCCGAGCTTGGCGTAGTCGACGGTCAGCATCAGCTGGTGCGCCCCTGTCCTGCGTGGGCGCGGATGTCGAGGAGCTCGCGGTACTGCTCGACCGTCGCGGTTGCGGTGTGTGTCCAGCTCCACCTGCTGATCACACGTTCGCGGCCCGCGGCGCCGACCTTGGCGCGCAGCGCGGGGTCGTCGAGGCCGCGGCGGATCGTCGCGGCCAGCGCGTCGGCGTCGCCCGCGGGGCACGACAGCACCGTCTCGCCGTCGGTGCCGGTCACCTCGGGCAGCGCGCCGCCGGTCGTCGCGACGAGCGCCGTGCCGGTCGCCATCGCCTCGGCCGCAGGCAACGAGAAGCCCTCGTAGAGCGACGGCACGATCGCGAGCTCGGCCTCGGCGTAGAGCTCGACGATGCGCTCGTCGGGCACGCCGCTGACGAACGACACGGCCTCGGTGAGACCGAGCTTCTCGATGGCCTCCGCGCTGCGACCGCCCGGCTTCGGACGGCCGATCACGGTGAGCGTGACGTCGCGCTCGGTGCGGAGCTTCGCGAGCGCCTCGAGCAGGTAGGAGAGGCCCTTGAGGGCGACGTCCGCGCTGGCGGTCGTGATCAGCCGGCCGGGCTGGCGTTCGACATGCGGCAGCGGCTTGAACAGCTCAGGGTCGACGCCCACCGGGACGAGGCGCATGTTCTCGCGCGGCACCCCGAAGTCGGTGTGGATGTCGTTGATCGAGTTCTCGGACACCACGACGACACGGGGGAGCTGGCGGGCGACGCGGGCCTGCATCTTCACGAAGCCGTACCAGCGGTTGACCGATCGACGCTTCTTCGCGTTCGGCGCGTGCGCCACCTCGAGGGCCCGGTCCTTCGTGATCGGGTGGTGCAGGGTCTCGAGGACGGGCAGGAAGCGGTCGATGGCCAAGATGCCGTAGCCGAGGCACTGGTTGTCGTGGACGAGGTCGAACTCGAGCTTGCGGCCGTCGAGGTAGCGCCAGGCTCTGAGGCTGAAGGCCAGGGGCTCGCTGAACCGGCCGGTCGAGAACTGGGCGATCTCGACCAGGTCCTGCCAGTGCTTGATCTCCCAGTACGCCGGGAAGCGGCCCGGGTAGGTGTCGTTGAAGATGTCGAGGCTCGGGAGCTTGACGAGCGGCACCCGCGGGTCGAGCACCGGGTACGGCTGGCCGCCGAGCACCTCGACGTGGTGGCCGAGGTCGACGAGCGCCTTGGTCAGATGGCGGGTGTAGACCCCCTGGCCGCCGACGTGGGGCTTGCCCCGATACGAGAGATAGGCGATTCGCAGGGGCTCGCCGGGGCGCGGCGAGCCGCCATGCCCGCTGCTGGGGGGAGGCATCGGCGCACTCTATCGGTCGGCTTGACCAGGCGGTCAGGGCGCCCGAGGCCGTCAGCGGGTGAAGGCGAGCGCCATCTCCGCGATCAGGGCGGTGCCGGGCTCGACAACCCTCGCACCCAGGTTGAACTCGTTCGGCGGGCCGGTTTGGGGCTCCACGCAGAGGGCGTGGTCAGGTTTGGTGAAGATCACCCAGAAGTCGCAGTCGGACCCGATGGTCGCCGTCACGCCGTCCGGCCAGGCCAGCACCGGAGAGCCGGACATCTCGGTGAACGTGTCGTCCCACGGGCCTGGAGGCGGCGTGACGATCTGACCAGTCGGGATGTCCTCGTCGTCGCGGACGTACATCTTCGCCGCCTCGAACGAGAGGTGGACCGGCTTGCGGTACCACGGGTGCCAGCCCGCCATCGCGGGCATCGGCCGATCGTCGGCGTGCACCTCGAGCCGGAACCGGGCGGTGTTGCCGTCGACCTCTGCGTGGTGGATCGCGTGCCCGCCGAACGGCCATGGGTCGACGAGGTCGAGGCGCATCGTGTGCTCGTCGATCGCCGTCCACTCCGACGTGTACGCGATGCCGTGCATCGCATGCGGCGGGTGGTTGATCGGCATCTGGTAGTCGACGCCGGCGAACGAGAACTTGCCGTGCTGGATGCGGCCCGCCCACGGGATCATCGGGAACGCACCCCATGAGCTCGGCCTCGGCATCGGGTCACCAAGCGGGGGGCTCACGAGGCGCTCCTCACCGAACGCGACGATCGACGCGATGCGGCCTCCCTGCACGGGGTCGAGCGTCACGATCAGGTCGTCACCGGTCAGCGTCAGCACGGCGCACACCGTAGGGTCCGCCTCCGTGCGCGCGCTGGTGCAACGCGTCTCTCGGGCGAAGGTGACGGTCGACGGCGAGGTCGTCGGCGAGATCGGCGCCGGCCTCTGCGTGCTCGTCGGGGTCACCCACGACGACAGCGATGCGGTCGCCCGCAAGCTGGCCGATCGCATCTTCCACTTGCGCGTCCTCGCGGACGACGACGGTGTGATGAACCGATCGCTCGCCGACACCGGCGACGAGGTGCTCGTCGTGAGCCAGTTCACGCTGTACGGCGACACGAGCAAGGGCCGGCGTCCGTCGTGGCTCGCCGCGGCGCCTCCCGAGGTGGCGGAGCCGTTGGTCGACGTCGTCGTCGAAGCGTTGCGTCAGCTCGGTGCGCGTGTCGCGACCGGACGGTTCCGCACGACGATGGCCGTCGAGCTCGTCAACGACGGGCCAGTGACCGTGATGCTCGAGCTCGGTCCCCGATGAGCCCGATCGCGATCAGCAGCAGCGCGAGCGCGACGACGGGTCGGTCTCCGATGCGCACGTAGATCGTGTTGCCTTCGCGGGTGCGCACCGCGGCCTGGATCACCTTCTGCTCGCTGATGCCGGTGCGCTGGACCACGTGCCCGTGATCGTCGATGAACGCGCTGAACCCTGTCGGCGCGACCTGCGCGACCCACCTGCCGGTCTCGAGCGCGCGCAGCCTCGACGACGCGACCTGCTGCGTCTGCAGCAACGTCCCCGTGTACGACGCGCCGTTCGTGGGGTTCAGCAGGACGGTGCCGCCGTGGCCGATCGCATCTCGGGCGCGGCCGCCGAAGAAGACCTCCCACGAGATCACGACGCCGAGCCGTCCCGCGGGGGTGTCGAGCACCGCGTGCCCGGTTCCGGGGATCGCATCGCGCGGCACGAGGTTCGTGGGGGCACCGATCGCCTTGAGCAGCCCGCGCATCGGCATCCACTCACCGAACGGCACGCGTCGCACCTTCTCGTACCGAGCAACGAGGTTGCCGTCGGCGTCGTACGCGATCTGTGAGTTGTGGAAGTGGTCGTCGCCGCGCCTTCGATCACGCCGACGCTGAGCGTCGCGCCGAGGGTGCGCGCCAGCTCTGCGAGCTCGACGCCTTCGTCGGTGTCGGACACCGGTCCTTCGACGTGCACGACGTTCTCGGGCCAGACGACGAGATCGACAGGTTGCTTGACCAGCGCGGTCGCGTCGACGTGGCGCTCGAACACGATGCGGGGATCGATGTCGTCGGCGTGGGTTCCCTGCTTTCCTCCGCCCTGGACGAGCGCGACGTTGATCGACCCCGTGTCATGGCCTCGGGGAGCCACTGCCGCGGCGGCGATGACGACTGCGATCAACGAGGCACCGACGGCCAGTGCCTTCCACGCGCGTTCCCACGCCGCCGAGAGCATCACGCCGATCGCGACGACGAGGATCACGAGCAGCGGTGAGCCGCCGAGCCGGACGACGAACGCGATGGGCGACGCCGCTTGGCTGATCGCGAACGACGCGAGCGGCACACCGCCGAACGGCCAGGACCAGCGGATGACCTCGGCGAGGGCGATCGATCCGGGCAGGACGACCCAGCGCCAACGACTCGCTGGTGCGAGCGCGCACGCGGCACCGAAGTACGCGGCGTAGAGGCCCGACGCGATGATCCATCCCGGCGCGGTCAGGAAGACCATCCACCCCATGCCGGGGAAGAGCCACGCCGCGGCGACGGCCCAGCCCCGCCAGAACCTCCTCGCGGCGGGCTGCCCGGCGAGCAGACGGTCGAGGAAGAAGATCCCCGCGAAGAGCAGCGGCCACCATCCCCACGGCGGCAGTGAGAACGCCATGAGCGCGCCGGTGCCGATGCACGCCGCGATCGTGACGAGGCGCCGCGACGCGCGGCCGCGCGGGCGCGCCGAAGCCGCCTCCGGATCGGTGGTCTCGATCATCAGACGGTGGTCGAGCCGACGTAGGTCAGGTGCACGACGAAGCGGAAGCGCGCTGACCCGGGCGGATGGCATGCGAACAACGTCGCGGTCTTGTCCGCCGATTGGTTGACGATGCGCATGGCGTTCGGGGGCACGATCTCGTTGCTCGCGAACGTGTAGGTGTGCTGACCGTTGCCGATCGTGAAGATCACTTGATCGCCCGGTCCGAGCGTGTCGAGGTTGCGGAACGGTCGGCTGTGCGTGACGCGGTGCCCCGCGACGACGACGTTGCCCGTCTGGCTCGGCAACGCGGTGCCCGGCCAATGGCCGACGCCCACCCTGTTGAGCGTCGTCAGGGTGACCCCTTCGAAGAGCGCGGTGTTCAGACCGAGCTTGGGGACCGCGATCGATCCGATCTGGTTGATGGCCTCAGGCGCGTGCGCGTTCGGCGGCGACGTGATCCCGGGGTTGTCGTTCTCGGCGGCCGCGGCCGTGGGCTGCGGTGCGTTGGCGGCGGCGTGGCGCTGGCCGCGGCGGCTGGCGCAGCGGTCGTGGGCGCAGCGGTGACGGGCTGCGGTCGTGGGCGCCGTCGTGCCCGCAGTCGTCGGTGGCGCGTCAGTCGATGACGCGGCGAGCTCGGGGTCGTCGGCCGCGCTCTTGCTTCCACACGCCGCGAGCACGACGGCTCCGGCGCCAGCAATGAGGAAAGTCCGCCGATCCATTCGCTACCAGTTTCACGCGCGCGGGGTGCCCGCGAGAAGTCGGGTCATGACGGTGCGCGCCGCGGCTTGGCCCTGCCGGATGCACGCGGGGATGCCGAGGCCCCGGTATCCGGCCCCGGCGAGCGCGAGGTGTGGGGCGCGAGCAGCGAGTTCGCGCTCGGCTGCGTCGATGCGGGCGAGGTGGCCCGGCCGGTACTGCGGGAACGAGCGGGGCCATCGACTCACCCTCACTTGAGTCGGCTCGGCCCGCACGGCCATGAGCCTCCGCAGGTCGGCGACGACAGCCTCGACGAGCGCCTCGTCGTCGAGGTCGAGCGCCCGCTCGTCGCCGTCGCGGCCTGCTGACGCGCGGACGATCGCCTGACCTGGGCGCTTCCAGTGCGCCCACTTGGTGGAGCCCCACGACGCGGCCGTCACCGTGTGCTGCTCGGGCTTGGGCACCAGGAGGCCGGTGCCGTCGAGGGCGCGCCCGATCGCGGCGTCGTCGAACGCGAGCGTCACCAGGGCGACTGACGCGTGGTCAATCTCCCGGAGTGTGGAGGCCACGCCGGGCGCGATGTCGGCGA
Source organism: uncultured Acidimicrobiales bacterium (assembly GCA_963726495.1). GTDB lineage: Bacteria > Actinomycetota > Acidimicrobiia > Acidimicrobiales > DATKAS01 > DATKAS01. The sequence continues at coordinate 140,928 of CAVSCP010000009.1, read as the reverse complement.
GGAGCGCAGCCGACGCCCATGCGGGACACGCGAGCACTGCCGCGTCGGCAGCGATTCGATATCGATTCGGCGCCGATGTGGCAGTCGTGAATCTGGACCGTTCCGTCTGCCTTCGAGCTCGATCGATTCGACGGGCGTCGACAGCTCGACGGTCGTCCTTCGGTCTCCTTCGCCGAGCGCCGCGGCGACGCGCTCGACCAAGCCGCCCATCCCGCCTCGCGGGGCGAAGAAGACCGGGGCGGTCGGATCGGGCGGGTGCGCGCGGCGATCGGCCCGCAGCCCGAACAGCAGCGATCTCGACCTTGCCGCGACCGCCGCCACCTGCGGCGACACCGCCTCGGCGCTCAGGCGATCGGCCTCACCTGCGTTGATGCCGCCGATCAGCGGATCGACGAGCCGGTCGAGCACCTCGCGCCCGAACCGGCTCTCGACGAGCGGGCCCAAGGCATCGGGAGGCACTGACCGGCGAGGCAGCACCGGCTCGACCGCCGCCCTCGCCATCCCTCCCACGCTGAGGATCCCCGAACGCACCACGGGCCAGATCTCGCCCGGCACACCGAGCGCGAGTCCGCCGGGCAGCCGGCGCAGCGCGCCACGCGACCACACGTACGCCCCGGCGTTCGACGGCGACGACGAGCGAATCACCGAGCCCGACGCGCTGCGCCAGCGCGACCGCCTCGGGCACCCGCGCGAGGAACGCGTCTGCCGCCTCGTCGATCGCGAGCCCGCCGAACGAGGAGGTGCGGATGCTCCCGCCGAGTCGATCGGCCGCTTCGAGCACGGTCACCTCGATGCCGGCGTCCCCGAGCTCGAGCGCGCACGCGAGGCCCGTGATCCCCCCGCCGACGACGACGACGTGCGTCACGTGCGGTGCACGAGCTCGACCAGGCGGGCGAGCACGCCGGGATCGGTCTCGGGAAGCACGCCGTGACCCAGGTTGAAGATGTGACGCGGGCCCGAGCCCGCCCTTTGGATCACGTCGAGCGCCCGCTGCTCGACGACGGCCCAATCACCGAGGCAGACCGAAGGGTCGAGGTTGCCCTGCAACGTCACGTCGTTCCCGACCCGCGTGCGTGCGACGTCGAGCGGCACCCTCCAGTCGACCCCGAGCACGTCCGCTCCGGCCGACACCATCAGCTCGAGCAGCTCGCCGGTGCCCACGCCGAAGTGGATGCGGGGCACGCCGAGGTCGGCCACCCCGGCGAGCACCTTTCGGCTCGCGGGCCACACGAGCGCGGCGTAGTCGGGCGCGCTCGAGGTCGCCCGCCCAGCTGTCGAACAGCTGCACGGCTTGCGCGCCCGCCTCGACCTGCGCGCGCAGCGTCGCGATCGCGAGGTCGGCGAGACGGTCGAGCAGCCGGTGCCACAACGCGGGCTCGCCGTACATCAGCGACTTCGTGCGCGCATAGGTGCGCGAGGGCCGCCCTTCGATGAGGTAGCTCGCGACCGTGAACGGCGCGCCGGCGAACCCGATCAGCGGCACGTCGAGCTCACCGGACAGGATCTTCACGGTCTCGAGCACGTACGGGATGTCGAGCTCGGGCTCGAGCGGACGCAGCCGCGCGAGATCGGCCTCGGAGCGGAACGGCTGCTCGGTGACGGGCCCAGTGCCAGGAGCGACGTCGACTCCGAAACCGATCGCAGCGACCGGCACGACGATGTCGCTGTAGAGGATCGCCGCATCGACGCCATAGCGACGTACCGGTTGGAGCGTGATCTCTGCCGCCAGCTCGGGCTTGCGGATCGCGTCGAGGATGCTGCCCTCTGCCGCGGATCGCGCGGTACTCGGGAAGCGCGCGACCGGCCTGGCGCATGAACCACACGGGACGCCGCGCGTGGGCCTCGCCGCGGCAGGCAGCCAGAAACGCAGAGTGGGGAGACGCGCTCACGCTGCCGCCTTCAACATCTCGATCGCGCCGCCTCGACTCGTCGTCGGCGAGGTGCGCGGCAGCCGAACGTCGCGCTTGCGCGATCACGGGCACCATGCGCTTCGGATCCATCGCGTTGATCCCCATCACCTGCATGTCGACCGACGTGGGCTCGAAGCAGAGGACCGCGGTGCCCGAACCGAACAGGCCGAGCTCGCGATGCAGCGTGCTCCGGTGCAGGCCGCGAACCGCCGCGCGCAGGTTGAACATGAGCGCTTCGGTGCGGGCCGACATCGGCGACACGACGATGACGAGGTCGAGGCCGATGCGAGCGACGAGGTCGGCGTTCGTGGGGGAGTGCGCGCCGCCGTCGACGTAGCGCTCACCGTCGATCACGACCGGCGCGAAGAAGCCCGGGATCGCGGACGACGCCTCGACGGCGGTTCCGACGTCTGGCTCGGGCGCAGGGTCGCGGCCGAACACGACTCGTGCGCCGTCGCTCAGCCGCAACGCGCAGATCCACAGGGGCGCGGCGGGCCAGCGCTCCTTGTGGAGTCGGCGCATCCGGTCGCCCATCCCCGTCGTGGGGACGCGGCCTTCCGGCGCGAGCGCGGCAAGCGCCTTTCCGGGACGGAACCGCCACGGCGCGACGAGATCGCGGGCCAGCAGCATCGGCGCCTCGGGGAACGGCATCCGCCCACCTACCTGAAGTCGCATGGGCGGCGGCTGCAGCCGCTCCATGCCTTTCAAGAGCGCGGCGCCCTCGGGTGACAGGGGCTCGCCCGTGATGCGGGCCGCGAAGTCACGCGCCGCCAGCCCGGCTCGCAGCGTCGCGCCGACGCCCGAGCCTGCCGATGTGCCCACGATCACCGCAGCCGTGCGGGGATCCCATCCGGTCACCTCGGCGATCGTCGCCAACGTGCCGGCGTGGTAGGCGTGCCCGACCACCCCACCAGCACCGAGGACGAGGCCAACGGACGTCACGTCTTCAATGGTCGCATGCGCGTGGGAGCATTCTGAAGTGAGCGACACCCAGGTGTTCTTCAACCCGCTCGATCCTGAGGTGCGGGCCAACCCGTATCCGCACTACGCAGAGCTGCGTGCGGTCGATCCGGTGCACCGCAGCCCCTTCGGGCTCGTGGTCCTGACCCGGTACGACGACTGCGCCAAGGTGCTGCGCGACGCGAGGTTCAGTGCCGACATGGAGGCCAACGCGAACGTCGAAGGCATCGGGCTCTTCGGCAACCAGGAGGAGACCGAGGCCCGCGACGAGGGCTTCAACGAGTCACTTCTCAACCTCGACCCGCCGAAGCACACCGCGTGCGGGGCCTTGCCGCTCGAGCGTTCACGCCGAAGGCCATCGACGCGTGGCGGCCCCGTGTCATCGAGATGGTCGACGAGATCCTCGACACGATCGCGGCCGACGGTGGGTGCGACCTGGTCTCGACGCTCGCGTTCCCGCTCCCGTTCCAGGTCATCTCCGAGCTGCTCGGCATGCCGACCGACGAGCGCGAACAGCTGCGCGCGTGGTCGCAAGCGATCACGCTCACGCTCGAGCCGCTCATCACCGCAGAAGAGCGGCAGGCAGCGACTGAAGCCACGGGCCACATGCGCGAGTTCGTCGAGGCGGTGATCGCCGAACGGCGCAAGGCACCGCTGGAGAACGACTTGCTGTCCGCGCTGATCGCGGCCGAGGAGGAGGGCGAGCGGCTCTCCACGAACGAGCTCGTGTCGATGGTGCTGCTCCTCTTCGTCGCCGGGCACGAGACGACGGTGAACCTGATCGGAAACGGCACGCGCCTGCTCATGGAGCGTCCCGACGTGCTCGCACGCTTCCGAGCCGATCCCTCCGTCGATGCGACTGCCGTCGATGAGCTCTTGCGCATGGACGGTCCGGTGCAGTTCACCGCGCGTGCGGTGCTCGAGCGGGTCGACTTCGGAGGCGAGTTCGTCGAGAAGGGAGCGGTGGTGATGCCAGTGCTGGGCGCCGCGAACCACGACCCGACGCACTTCGTCGATCCGGACGCGTTGCTGATCGACCGGCCGAACGCGGCGTCGCACCTCGCGCTCGGCTCAGGCATCCACTTCTGCCTCGGCGCGTCACTCGCCCGGCTCGAGGCGCAGGTGGCCATCGGCAGGTTCCTGCGAAGGTTCGAGACAGTCGAGTACGCGGGCGAGCCCGAGTGGGCGCCTCGCATCTCGTTGCGAGGCATGGCCAAGATGCCGCTGGCAGTCTCGTGAAGCCCCCGCCCTTCACCTACGTCGCGCCCGAATCGCTCGACGAGGCGGTCTCCGCGCTCGCCGAGCACGGTGAAGACGCGAAGGTCCTCGCCGGTGGCCAGAGCCTCATCCCCTTGCTCTCGTTGCGTCTCGCGCGGCCGACGGCGCTCATCGACCTCAACCGAGTCACCGGGCTGTCGTCGATCGAGGTCAACGGCAGCACGACGATCGGGGCGATGACCCGCCACCGCGCCGTCGAGCGGTCGGCGGAGGTCGCGTCGCACGTGCCCCTGCTCGCGACTGCAGTCCCGTACATCGGCCACGCGGCGATCCGGACGCGCGGCACGATCGGTGGCAGCATCGCCCACGCCGATCCGGCCGCCGAGCTGCCCGCGATCGCGCTCGCCCTCGACGCCACGTTCGAGGCTCGCAGCATCCGTGGCACCCGAACCATCGACGCCTCCGACTTCTTCGCCGGCTACTTCACGACTGCGCTCGAGGTCGACGAGATCCTCACGCGAGTCACCTTCCCCAACGCGGTGCCCCGCACGGGAGTCTCGGTGCAGGAGATGGCGCGTCGCCACGGTGACTTCGCGATGGTCGCCGTCGTCGCGTCGGTGACGGTCGACGGCGACGTCCGCATCGCGCTCATCAACATGGCCGATCGCCCTGTGCGCGCGCACGAAGCCGAGGCCGCAATGAAGGAAGGTGTGCCGATCGCCGATGTGGCCGCACTCGCGGTCCGCGACCTCGACCCTTCGGCCGACCTCCACGCAACTGCCGCGTATCGACGGTCTGTGGCCGCAGTGCTCGTGCGGCGAGCCCTTACCGAAGCAACCGAACGAGCGAGGAGCGCCGCGTGAGCGAGACCATCCCGATCAGGCTGACGGTCAACGGCGACCTGCGCGAGGGCGCAGCCGAGCCTCGCAAGACCCTCGCCGACTTCCTCCGCGAAGACCTCGACCTGACCGGCACCCATCTCGGCTGCGAGCACGGCGTGTGCGGCGCGTGCACGGTGCTCCTCGACGGCGAGCCCGTCCGCTCGTGCCTGATGCTCGCCGTGCAGGCCCGGGACGCGAGCATCACGACGATCGAAGGCCTCGCTTCCGGCGGGGACATGAACGCACTGCAGGAGGCGTTGCGTGACGAGCACTCGTTCCAGTGCGGCTTCTGCACGCCGGGCTTCGTCATGCAGATGACGGCGTTGCTCGCCGAGAACCCGACGCCGACCGAGGCCGAGGTCCGTGAGTCGCTGTCGGGGAACATCTGCCGCTGCACGGGCTACGAGACGATCATCAACGGCGTGCTCGCAGCGGCCGGAGTGGCTGGAGCGGCCGGAGTGGGAGGCAGGCGATGAGCACGGTGATCCCCGCGCAGCGTTTCGTCGGGTCGAGCGTGCCGCGGTCGGAAGACCGCCGGATCCTCACCGGATCGGGTCAGCTACGTCGACGACATCCACCTCCCCGGCATGCTGCACGCGGCGTTCGTGCGCAGCCCGGTTGCCCACGCGCTGATCACCTCGGTCGACGTGACCGAGGCGCGGGCGCTCGCCGGAGTCGTCGCGGTCTACACCGGCGCCGAGCTGCCAGGCGCTCCTCGCTCCCGGCGCGGCCGCCGCTCACGTTGTTCCCCGGGCTGCCGGCATCGCCGTTCACGATCCTCGCCACCGACAAGGTGCGGCTCGTCGGCGACCCGATCGCGCTCGTCGTCGCGGAGACGAAGTACCTCGCGGAAGATGGCGCCGAGCTCGTCGAGGTCGACTACGACGACCTTCGACCTGTCGCCTCCTCGGCCGACGCGTTCGACCCGACGAGCACGCCGATCTTCGCCGACGCGGGCAGCAACGTCCTCGTCAACGGCCGCACGGCGAGCCACGGCGACCTCGACGCCGTGTTCGCAAAGGCCGACCGCATCGTGTCCGCGAAGATCGACCAGCATCGCCATCAGAACGTGCCGATGGAGTGCCGCGGCAGCATCTCGAGCTTCGATCCCGAGACGGGGATGCTCACGGTGCACGGATCGAACCAGGGAGTGCACCTCGCGAAGATGACGCTCTGCGGCCAGCTCGGGCTCGCCCCTGACAAGGTCCGCGTGCTGTGTGGCGACATCGGAGGCTCGTTCGGCCTGAAGATCGGCACGTCTCGCGAGGACCTCGCGTGCGCAGCCGCGTCGCGCGACCTCGGACGTCCGGTGAAGTGGATCGAGGACCGCCGCGAGCACCTGATGTTCTCGGGTCACGCTCGCGAGGAGAGCATGATCGCCGAGGCGGCAGTCACGAACGAAGGCGACATCCTCGGCTTGAAGGTCGACATGACCGTCGACACCGGCGCGTACCCGGGCATGGGCGCCATGATCAGCGGGCTCATCGAGTCGATGCTGCCCGGCCCCTACAAGATGGAAGCGCTCGGCTTCACGTTCAGCGCGACCGTGACGAACAAGGCGCAGTACGTCGCGTACCGCGGCCCTTGGGCAGCGGAGACGTTCACCCGCGAGCGCCTGCTCGACATCGTGGCTCACGAGGTCGGCATCGAGCCGCTCGAGCTGCGACTCCGCAACGTGGTCACTCGAGGTGAGCCGCCGCTCGCGATGATCACGGGCCGCAGCCTCGTCGGCGTCACCGCCCGCGAATCGCTCGAGCGGATGGCCGAGATCATCGATCTGCCCTCGTTCCGCGCTCGCCAGACAGCGGCACGCGAGGAAGGCCGGTACCTCGGTCTCGGCGTGGCGACGTTCATCGAGGCCGCCCCCGGCCCGCGCGAAGGGGGCGGTGGCGGCGGGATGATGGGCCCCGAGCAGATGCGCATCCGCCTCGAGCCCGACGGCATGGTGTCGGTGTTCACCTCGCAGATGCCGCACGGGCAGGGCCACGAGACGACGTTCGCTCAGATCGCGGCGGACGAGATCGGCGTGCCCTTCGAGCAGGTCAGGGTGGTTGCGGCGACTCCGACAGCGCGCCGATGGGCTTCGGCACCGGCGGCAGCCGTGCCGCGACGATGGCCGGCGGCGCCACGCTGCACACCGCGCGGGCGCTCCGCGACCGGATCCTCGACGTCTCGGCGGATCTTCTCGAAGCGAGCGCGAGCGACCTCGAGCTCGCCGACGGCAAGGTGGCCGTGCGCGGCGTGCCGGTGAGCGCGATCACGTTGAGCGACGTCGCCGCTCGCGCCCCGAGCCGCTCGAAGAGACGCGTGCGTTCGACGGAGGCGAGGGCGGATGGTCGAACGGCACGCACTGCCGCGATCGTCGAGGTCGACGTCGAGACCGGCCAGGTCACGGTCGAGCGCTACATCGTCGTCGAGGACTGCGGCGCGCTCATCAACCCCGCGATCGTGGAGGGCCAGGTGCGCGGCGGCGTCGCTCAGGGCATCGGCGCGGTGCTGCTCGAGCGGTCGGCCTACGACGACCAGGCGCAGTTCCTCGCGGGCACGTTCATGGACTACCTGCTGCCGACCGCGACCGAGATCCCGCGGATCGAGATCCACCATCTCGAGACCGTGCCGCTCGATCCCGACGTGAACTTCCGTGGCGTCGGCGAGGGCGGGATGATCGTGTCGCCGCCGACGCTCTGCAACGCGATCGAAGACGCGCTCGCCCCCTTCGGCGTCAGGATCACCGAGCAGCACCTGCCGCCGACGCGCATCCTCGAGCTGATCGGCGCGATCGAGCCCGACTAGTACCGCAGCTCGGCGACCACGCCGTAGTGGTCTGAGGGCACCACCCCGTCGATCGGGCGCGTCCCCGCGAGCTCGGCGCGCACCACATGGCCGAGCCCGCCGCGCTTCGGCCATCCCGCGAGCACGTAGTCGATCCGGCGAGCGGGCTCGATGACCGCAGCCGCGTACGGGTTGTCGTTCGACCACGACATGCCCGGGCCGTCACCGGCCACCTCCCACGCGTCGTGGAACACGAGGTTCGGCGCGACGACGCCGGTGCGGCCCGTCAGCATCCGGATCTCGTCGCTGTCGGGTGCCGCGTTCATGTCGCCGCACAGGATCGGCGGGTACTCACGCGGCCGGCACTCCTGGATGAACGCCCCGATCGCCTCGACCTGCCGCTGGCGCACGACGCTGTGGTCGAACCGCCAATTGAGGTGCGTGCAGAACGCCTGGATCGGGCCGCGGGGCCCGTCGATCTCCGCGAACAGCACGGTGCGCCGCTCGTCGGGCTCGTCGATCGCAGGAAGCGGACGCCAGTCGGTCCGCAGGATCGGCCAGCGGCTGACGATCGCGTTGCCCGAGTGGACGGGCCCGTCGTCGTTGTACGACGAGGCGTGCACGAACCCCAGCCGGTCCGCGACGAGGGCCGCCATGCTGGCGTCGTCCGCGGACCAGACCTCCTGCAGGCAGGCGACGTCGGGTTCGAGGGCGGCGATCGTCGAGACGATCGCCGGTTGACGCTTCTCCCAGGGCCCGAACCGGCCCCAGAGGTTCCACGAGAGCACTCGAAGGCGAGTCTCGACGAGGTCTCCGTACGGGCTGTCGTAGCCGTGCGTGGGGTCGGTCATCGCGCCATGGTGCCGTAGGTCTGGCGCCTCGCGCCGCTACGATTGTTCTCCCCCTCGTGGCTGTTTCCCCCCTTGAACCCTCGGGACGGTCGATGTCGCAGCACTCCGAGCTCGCCGCAGAGCAGGCCTACATCGATCGTGCCTACGACTGCCTCGAGAGGGCCCGTGAGCACGCACTTCGGCTGCGCGGACTGACCGAGGTCGGGCGAGGCGGCACCCACCAGGCTCGCTACGAGCGCGACGTGATCGAAGAGACGGTGCGGAACCGGCTCGCCCACCTCGAGATCGGCGATGCGGCCCTCGTGTTCGGCCGCATCGACCGTGACACCGGGGAGGCCTTCCACATCGGGCGGCTCGCGGTCGCGGACGAGCGCCAGGAGCCAGTGGTCGTCGACTGGCGAGCCCCCGTGGCCGAGCCGTTCTACCGGGCGACCGGCCGTGCCCCGATGGGCCTTTCGCGCCGCCGGCACTTCGCGCTCAAGGGACGCACGGTCGTCGCGATCGAGGACGAGCTCTTCAACGGCAACGGCAACGGCGACGGCGATGACGGGCTGGTCGGCCCGGGCGCGCTGATCGCCGCGCTCGAGCAGTCGCGCACCGGTCAGCTCGGCGACATCGTCGCCACGATCCAGGCGGAGCAGGACGAGATCATCCGCTCACCGCTGCACGGTGTCCTCGTCGTGCAGGGCGGTCCGGGCACGGGCAAGACAGTCGTCGCGCTGCATCGCGCGGCGTACCTCCTCTACACGTACCGGTTCCCGCTCGAAGACCAAGGCGTGCTCGTCGTCGGGCCGAACCGTGTGTTCCTGCGGTACATCCACCGCGTGCTGCCGTCGCTCGGCGAGTCCGGCGTCGAGCAGGTCGTGCTCGCGGACCTCGTGCCCGGCGGTGCGGATCCAGGCGACCGACGCGACCGCGACCCGCGCGGGTGAAGGGCCACGTGCGGATGGCTGCGCTGCTCGCGAACGCAGTGCGCGATCGCCAGCGCGCGTTGCCACGAGATCTCGTCGTGCCGTTCGGCCTCACCTCGTTGCGGCTCGACGTCGAGACGTCACGGCGCATCGTTCGAGGTGCCGCTCGGCGGGCGCACACGCACAACGCGGCCCGCAGGTTCGTCGAGCAGGCCTTGTTCGACGCGCTCGCCGCGAGCAGCCGCGACCAGGTCGACTCCGGCACGGTCCGCGAGCGCACACGTTCCACGGACGAGGTGCGAGCTGCGCTCGAAGCGATGTGGCCCGTGCTCACCCCCGCGCAGCTCCTCCACGACCTGTTCGGCTCGCGCGCCCTCATCCGTCTTGCCGCACGGGGCGCGCTCGATGACGACGAGATCGAGCTGCTCGCTCGCCCGCGATCCGCACACGTGGACGATGTGGTGTGGACCGATGCCGATGTGCCTCTGCTCGACGAAGCACTCGAGCTGCTCGGCCCGAAGCCGGCCCGCCCTGGCGTCGAGGCCGAGGAGATCCGCACGTACGGACACATCGTCGTCGACGAAGCGCAAGACCTCACCCCGATGGCGTTGCGGATGCTGACGCGGCGTTCTCTGAACGGCTCGATGACGGTTGTCGGCGACCTCGCGCAAGCGACGGGCGCGTTTGCGCCCGACAGCTGGGACGAGGTGCTCGCACACCTCCCGAACCGGAAGCCGGCGCGCGTCCACGAGCTGACGATCGGCTATCGCATCCCGGCGCAGTCGATGGCGCTGGCGGCGCGCGTCCTGTCGATCGCTGCTCCGAGTCTGGTGCCGCCGCGGTCGGTGCGCGAGGGCGACGTGGCGCCGGTGATCCGTCGCATCGCACCGGCCGATCTGAGCGGCGAAGTCGCATCGACGGTCGAGTCGTTGCTCGCCGCGCTCGGCGACGGGTCGGTTGCGGTGGTCACGCCGGGCTCGCAGGCCGACGAGATCGCGACTGCGCTCGAGTCGCGCGGGTTGGCCGTCGGTCGTGCCGCGCGGCAAGCGCTCGAGGCGCAGGTCACGGTGGTGCCCGTCGGCCTCGTGAAGGGCCTCGAGCTCGACGCGGTCGTCGTCGTCGAGCCCGCTCGCATCGTCGCTGAGGAGCGTCAGGGCCTTCGTGCGCTCTATGTCGCGCTCACCCGTGCGACCAAGCGCTTGGTGATCGTGCACACCGAGCCGTTGCCCGACGCGCTCGCGGAGTAGCTGCTGGAACGGCGGCGCAGTGCGCCGCCGGGGTGCGCGGAGCACCGATTGTGGAGCGCAGCGACCGGAGCCGGCGGAAGCGCAGCGGACGACGGCGACGCAGATTCAGGCGGTGACGAGGATGCGGTCGCTCGCGAACGAGCCGACGCCGACGGTGTGACCCTCGATCTCGACGGTGACCGTGCCGTCGGGCGACGCCGCGGTGATCGTGCCGACACGCCCCGGTGTGATCGCGCTCTCCTCCAGGAAGTCGAGCAGGCCGGGAGTGAACTCGAGCTCTTCGGGGATGCGACTGACCGTGAAGCTCGCGCCGACCGAGAGCGCGGACAGTGGATGCGCGTCGGGCGCTGCGTAGCTGGAGCCGGGGATCGGGTTGCCGTGCGGGCAGGTCGTCGGCGCGCCGAGCACGCGGCTGATCGCGAGCTCGACCGACTCGGAGATGACGTGCTCCCACTTGCCGGCCTCGTGGTGTGCTTCAGCCCACGAGAGCCCGAGGATGTCGGTGAGGAAGCGCTCGGCGAGGCGATGCCGCCGCACGACCTGCTCAGCGAGGGCGCGACCCTCGGTGCTGAGGCGGATCTTCCCGTCGATCTCGACCAGGCCCTCGTGCTCGAGGCGCTTGATCATCTCTGACACCGCGGGCCGCGAGATGCCCATGCGCTCGGCGATGCGCGCCTGGATGACGTCGACGTCGTCTTCGGCGAGCTCGTAGATCGTCTCGCAGTACTCCTCGAACGCCGGGTGCCACTCGGCCATGGGCGGAGTCTAGGACCGGTCTGGTCAGATCGGTCCGGTCAGATCAGACCCTTGTCCTGGAGCCAGTTCTTCGCGGCCTGGTCGGGGCGTTCACCGGCGAGGGCCACGGTGTAGTTGAGGGCCCGCACGTCGCGGGTCGTGAGCGCGGCCGAGACCTTGTCGAGAGCGGCGCCGAGCTGTGGATACTTGTCGAGCACCTCTTGGCGGACCACCGGCGTGACGTTGTCCGCGGGGAACATGCCCTTGTCGTCGTCGAGCGTGATGAGTGTGAACGGCGAGATGGTCGCGTCGGTCGTGAACACCAATGCGGCGCCGACCTCGCCTCGCGCGAGTGACGACGCGGTTGGGACTCCGGAGTCGAGCGGCACGAAGCTCTTGAACTTGATGCCGTACGTCGACTCGAACCCAGGGATGCACAACGGTCGCTGTGGGCACTCCGCAGGAGCTCCGAGGGTCAGGTCGGGCGCGACTTTGGCGAGATCGGTCATCGTCTGCACGTTCAGGCGCGTCGCGGTGTCGAGCGTGACCGCGATCGCGTTGCGATCCTGCGCCGGAGCCGAACTCGAGCACCGCGACGTTCTTCGGCTTCATGAGATCGACGAGCGCGTCGTGCGTCTTCGTGGTGTCGGACGTCGCCTCACCGCCGAGCGCGACGACCGCGGTGCCCGAGTACTCCGGCACGACTCCGAGCTGCCCGTTGAAGAGCTGCGGGTAGACGACCTCGCGTGGGCCGACGTTAGGGAGGACCTCAGCCGGGACCCCGGCAGCGATCGCGGCCTGGGCGTAGATGTTGGCGAGGATCGTGCTCTCGCTGAAGTTGAACGCCCCGAACACGACCGTGCCGTCGGAGGTCATCCCCGCGGTTTCGACTGGGCTCGAGCCGGTCGCGCCCTTCGTCGTGGCCGCCGTCGTGGATGCCGCGCCCGAGTCATCCCCGCTCGTGCACGACGCGGCGCACAACGCGACCCGCGAGAGCGATCGTTGCGACCAATGGTCCCCTTCGCCTCACCGACCCACACGCTACGGGGTCGACTGGACACGCGCCGTGGCAACCGAGTCGGGTGTGTCGCTACGGTGGGTCAATGTCCACACACGGGCGGTGGCTCGGAGCCGCGCTCGTGGCCGCCATCGCCGCAGCTGCGGGCGTCGTGACCGTCGGAGGATCGAGCGCCGGCGCGGCGCAGCCCGGGTGGACGGTGCTCGTCTACGTCGCTGCCGACAACAACCTCGAGCCGTTCGCGATCCCGAACCTCATGCAGATGGCGTCGGTGGGCAGTGGCCCGGGTCTCGACATCGAGGCGTTCATCGACCGTTCACCGAAGTACTCCGACGCGCCGCTCGGCAACTTGGGCAACTGGTCAGGCGCGAAGGTCGTGCAAGTCAACAAGGGCTCGTTCAAGGAGGAGCAGAACCTCGGCAACGTCGACAGCGGTGACCCGGCGACGCTGTCGAACTTCATCTCGAGCGCTGCGAAGCGCCATCCCTCCGACAAGCTCGCCCTCATCATCTGGGATCACGGCGCGGCATGGCTCGGCACGGCGCTCGACGAGCAGACCAACCACATCATCGCCCTCCCGAAGCTGCAGCAGGCGCTGCAGTCGGGGTTGGCGGGCGCGGGCAAGCCGAAGTTCGAGATGCTCGGCTTCGACGCATGTCTCATGGCGAACACCGCGGTGCTCGGCACGCTCGCGCCGCTCGCCAACTGGATCACCGCGTCGGCCGAGCTCGAACCCGGCCACGGCTGGGACTACTCCGCGCTCGGAGCGATCGCCGGTGGCGGCGGCTCGGGCGCCGACCTCGGCAAGGCGATCGCGAACTCGTACCAGGCGTACGCGACGAGCCAGAACACGAGCGCCGGCATCTCGCTCGCGGTCATCAACGATGCCGCGGTGCCCGCCCTGACGAACGCGGTCAACGGCGCCGGCAACTCGCTCGCCGGAGCTGCGAAAGCCGTCGCGCCCGCGGTCAGCGGCACGCGTGCGGCCGTGCTCAGCTACGGGCGCAACCCTGACCCGAAGCTCGACTTCAACCTCGTCGACCTCGGCGCGCTCGCGGCGAGTGGGTCTGCCCCGCAGCTCGCCCCGATCACCGGAGCGCTGAACGCGGCCGTCGCCTACAAGGTCGTCGGTCCGGGCCTGCCTGGTGGATCTGGCGTGTCGATCTACTTCCCGCCCGCGGCGAGCACGTACCGGAAGTCGTACGCCAACCTCTCGTCTGTCGCGGGTTGGAACAAGTTCCTCAACGCCTACTACGCGAGCGGCGCCGCTGCCGGTGGTGCGAGCCGCGCGTTCTTCGGTGACACCGAGGGAACGACCGAGGCGACCGCTGACTACGAGTTCACCGACGCGGGCGCGTTCCTGACGACCCCGTTCACGGTGAACGAGGCCAACACGATCACCGACGTGCGGATCCGCTACGGCTTGCTCGACGACAGCGGCGCGCCGGTCTTGGTCGGTGAATCCCCTGGTTCGTTCACCAAGGGAACCGATGGCATCGCGGGCGGCGAGTGGGACCTCAGCGACCTCGTCGTCAGCGACGGCGACGTGAGCGTGCCCGTCTACCGAAGGGTGACGGTCGATCCCGTCGCGAACCAGCTCACCTTCATCGCGCCGTTCGCCTACTACCCGGACGCGAAGGACCAGTCCCACGCGACCACCGTCTTCGGCAACGTGACCGTCGACCTCGTGACGGGCAAGGCGGAGCGGGTCTACTTCGAAGTGAAGCAGGACCCGACGCAGATCGTGAGCGACACCGACGACGCAGGCGTCGGGCTCGCGACCTCGGGCTTCATCATCAACCCGTCGGGTTCCCTGGTGCCCCTCGTCGCCCGCGTCGATCCGGCCGGCGACCTGCAGTTCGTGAAGATCACCGACACCTCGCTCGTCCCGGCCGGCAGCGGCGTGCTGAAGGCCGACCCGACGTCGCTGACCTTCCGGATCCGCCCAGTCGCAAGCGGCACCCGGATCTACTCCGCCCTCGCGATCTCGCAGCTCGGCGGATTCACCTCGACCGCGTCGATGACGGATCAGGTGCCGTAGCCTCGACTGGGTGACTCCGACCGGGGCGAGCCGCTCCTCGGCCTCGCTGGCGAGCTTCTCGCCCGCGGTGCGGGCCTGGTTCACGAGCTCCTTCGCGGAGCCGACGCCCGCTCAAGCCCAAGGTTGGGGGCCGATCTCGGCCGGCGAGCACACGCTGATCCTGGCGCCCACCGGCAGCGGGAAGACGCTCGCCGCGTTCCTGTGGGGCATCGACCGGCTCGTGACCTCGCCGGTGCCCGAGCGGGCCGGCCGCACCCGTCTGCTGTACCTGTCCCCGCTTCGCGCGCTCGCGTTCGACGTCGAGAAGAACCTCAGAGCGCCGCTTGCTGGCATCCGGCTCGCCGCGGAGCGACTCGAGGTGCCGTTCACCGAGCCCGTCGTCGGCATGCGCACGGGCGACACGTCGAGTCGCGACCGCACCGCGCTCATCCGCCATCCTCCCGATCTGCTGATCACGACTCCCGAGTCGCTGTACCTGATGCTCACGTCGTCGGCGCGTGACACCCTCACCGGCGTCGAAGCGGTGATCGTCGACGAGATCCATGCGGTCGCGCCGACCAAGCGGGGCGCCCACCTCGCGCTCTCGCTCGAGCGGCTCGAAGAGATCTGCGAGCGACCGTTCCAGCGGATCGGGCTGTCGGCGACCCAACGTCCGCTCGAGGAGATCGCTCGGTTCCTCGGCGGCAGCACCGCGAGCGGCCCGCGGCCGGTGACGATCGTCAACGCCGGTGTGCGCAAGCCGCTCGACGTCGAGATCGTCGTGCCGGTCGAGGACATGGGTGCGCTCGGCGAGGTGATCGACGAGCCGGTCAGCGGCCCGGCCGCGGCGGGCCCGGTGCGGCGCAGCATCTGGCCCGCGATGCACCCGCGGCTGCTCGAGCTGATCCTCGCTCACCGCTCGACGATCGTCTTCTGCAACGCGCGGCGCCAGGCCGAGCGACTCGCGGCTCGTCTCAACGAGCTCGCGCTGCAGGAAGGCGTGATCGAGGAGGGCGGCGAGGATCTCGTCAAAGCCCACCACGGCTCGCTCGCGCGTGAGCAGCGCGTCGTGGTCGAGGACCAGCTGAAGTCGGGCACGCTCAGAGCGATCGTCGCGACGAGCAGCCTCGAGCTCGGCATCGACATGGGCGCGGTCGATCTCGTCATCCAGGTCGAATCGCCGGGCGCGGTGTCGCGTGGCCTGCAGCGCATCGGCCGTGCGGGTCATCAGGTCGGAGAGCCGAGCCGAGGCAAGGTCTTCCCGAAGCATCGCGGCGACCTGCTCGAGGCGGCGGTCGTCGTCGATCGCATGCGCGAGGGGTTGATCGAGGAGACGCGCTACCTGCGCAACCCGCTCGACGTGCTCGCGCAGCAGATCGTCGCCCATTGCGCGATGGGGGACACGTCGGTGGACGACATGGCGGCGCTCGTCCGGAGGGCAGCACCGTTCACCGACCTCTCGGACGACGTGCTTGCGTCGGTGCTCGAGCTGCTCTCGGGTCGCTACCCGTCCGAGGAGTTCCGTGAGCTGAAGCCGCGGCTCGTCTGGGATCGCGTCGAGGGCATGCTCCGCGCGCGTGAGGGAGCGAAGCGCCTCGCGGTGACGAATGGCGGCACGATCCCCGACCGCGGGCTTGTTCGGCGTGTTCCTCCCTGACGGGAAGCGCGTCGGCGAGCTCGACGAGGAGATGGTCTACGAGAGCCGCGCCGGCGAGACGTTCTTCCTCGGCGCGTCGGCGTGGCGCATCGAGGACATCACGTTCGAGCGAGTCATCGTGACGCCGGCGCCCGGACAGCCCGGGAAGATGCCGTTCTGGCACGGCGACCGGCCGGGGCGTCCCCTCGAGCTGGGCCGTGCGCTCGGTGCGTTCGTGCGCGAGATCCGCGACGCGCGTGACGCCGACGCGCTCACCCGACTCACCGACGGCCTCGGGCTCGACGCCTGGGCGGCCGACAACGTGCTGCGGTACATCCGTGAGCAAGCCGAAGCCGGAGGCGCGGTGCCGGACGACCGCACGATCGTCGTCGAGCGCTTCCGCGACGAGATCGGCGACTGGCGCGTGTGCGTGCTCACGCCGTTTGGCGCGCGTGTGCACGCGCCGTGGGCGATCGCGATGCGTGCGCGTCTCGACGAACGGCTGGGCATGCCGGTCGAGGTGATGTGGGCGGACGACGGCATCGTGCTGCGCCTTCCCGAGGCGGTCGACCACCTCCCGCTCGACGAGCTGACCATCGCGCCCGAGGAGATCGACGACCTGGTCGTGTCGACGTTGCCCACGTCGTCGCTCTTCGCGTCGAGGTTCCGCGAGTGCGCGGCGCGCTCGTTGCTGCTGCCGCGCCGCCGCCCCGGTGAGCGCACCCCGCTGTGGCAGCAGCGCCAGCGCGCCGCCGACCTGCTCGCGGTCGCGTCGAAGCATCCGTCGTTCCCGGTGCTGCTCGAGACCACGCGTGAGTGCTTGCAGGACGTGTTCGACGTGCCCGCGCTGCGCACCGTGCTGAGCGAGATCCGGTCCCGGAAGATCCGAATGGTGTCGGTCGACACGCCGAAGGCGTCGCCGTTCGCGCAGTCGCTGCTCTTCGGATGGATCGCCGCGTACATGTACGAGTACGACGCCCCGCTCGCCGAGCGTCGCGCCGCCGCGCTCTCGCTCGACCGCGACCTGCTGCGCGACTTGATGGGCGCCGAAGAGCTGCGCGAGCTCATCGACCCGGGAGTCCTCGCCGACCTCGAGCTCGACCTCCAACGGCTGTCGCCGAATCGCCCGGCGCGCGACGCCGACGAAGTTCATGACCTGCTGCGGCTTCTCGGCGACCTCACGTTCGACGAGCTTGCCGCGCGTTGCGTCTCGGAGCTCGACGTGCGCGCCGCGATCGACTCGCTGCTCGAGACGCGGCGTGCGATCGCAGTTCGGATCGGTGGCAGCGATCGCTTCGCTGACGCGCACGATGCCGGACGCCTCCGCGACGGCCTCGGCGTCGCGATCCCGCTCGGGTTGCCTGCGGTCTGCACCGAACCGGCCGAGCACGGGCTCGACGACCTCGTTGCCCGCTACGCCGCCACCCATGGCCCGTTCCTCGCGTCGGCGCCCGCGAGCCGCTTCGACGTGCCCGCGAATCGAGTCGTGGCGTCGCTCGGGGCGCTCGAGGCCGACGGTCGTGTCGTGCGCGGTGAGTTCCGACCCGAAGGCGTCGAGCGCGAGTGGTGTGACGTCGAAGTCCTCCGCCAGCTGCGGCGCCGATCGCTGGCCGCGCTGCGCCGAGAGGTCGAGCCGGTCGATGCCGACGCGTACGCACGGTTCGCGCTCGCGTGGCACGGCGTGCAGACCGGTGCGCGGCACGGGGTCGACGGCCTCGTCGAGGTGCTCGGCCAGCTGCAGGGTGCGCCGTTGATCGCGTCCGCGCTCGAGGCCGATGTGCTGCCGGCGCGGCTGCGGGGCTACTCGGCCGCGCACCTCGACGCGCTCTGCACGTCCGGCGATGTCGTGTGGGTCGGTGCAGGGCCGATCGGTGCGGGAGATGGGCGAGTGCGCCTCTTCTTCCGCGACCAGGTGCGCGTGCTGCTCCCTCCGAAGGACGACGACGCAGCGCCCAGCGGACGGGTGCACGACGCCGTGCGCGCCCATCTGGCTCAGCGAGGCGCGTCGTTCTGGTCCGACCTGCGCGCGGCAGCGACCGACGTCACCGACGCCGAGCTGCTCGCCGCGCTCTGGGATCTCGTGTGGGCCGGCGAGGTCACGAACGACTCGCTCGTGCCGATGCGAGCGTTGCTGTCGGGCAAGCCGAAGCGGACCGCGCCGAAGACCGCACGGCCCCGCCCGGGTCGGCTCACGCGCATCGGGCCGCCCGCAGGCGCCGGTCGGTGGTCACTCGTGTCGTGGCTCGCCGAGCCCCGCGCCTCGCGCGACCGAGGCCGCGCATGCCTCAGCGCTGCAGCTGCTCGAACGCAACGGCGTGCTGACGCGCGAGGCCGCGTTGGCCGAGGGTGTCGAGGGCGGGTTCGCCGGCGTGTACCCCGTGCTGAAGGCGCTCGAGGAGCGCGGGCATCTCCGGCGCGGCTACTTCGTTGCCGGGCTGGGCGCGACCCAGTTCGCGCTGCCGGGCGCCGTCGATCGCCTGCGGGCCCAACGTGAGGGGAGCGAGGCGCCGAAGGCCGTGGTGCTCGCGGCGACCGACCCCGCGCAGGTGTACGGCGCGTCGCTTCCGTGGCCCGACTCGTCGGGCCGCCCAGCCCGCGCTGCGGGCTCGATGGTGGTGCTCGTCGACGGGCTCGCTGTCGCGTACCTCGACCGGGGTGGACGCTCGCTGCTCACGTTCGCGGGCGCGCTCGGCGACGACCTGTGGGCCGACACCCTCGCCGGGATCGTGAAGGACGGTCGGGTGCGCTCGCTCGAGCTCCACCGCATCGACGGTGAGCCCGCGTCCACTTCGCCCGTCGCGCCGATGCTGCGCGCCGCCGGCTTCGTCGACGGCTATCGAGGTCTCGTCCTCCGGTCGTGACTCCGCCCCTCTCCCCGGCCGCGATCCACCCTTCGAGGACTCTCATCTGCTGTCCTGAGGGGGATGGCTCTGAGCCTCCGGGCCTTCACGCTCCCGATGCCTGAAGGCGACACGATCCACCGCACCGCTGCGCGGCTGCGGCCGGCGTTGATCGGGCGGCGCCTCGAGAAGTTCGAAGCGCCGCGGCTCGTCGGCCTCCGCCCGAAGATCGGCTCGGTGATCGAAGCGGTCGAAGCGACCGGGAAGCACCTCGAGATCACGTTCGACGATGGTCTCGTGCTGCACACGCACATGCGGATGTCGGGCTCGTGGCACCTCTACCGGCCTGGGCGAGAACTGGCGGAAGCGCCTGCAGTCGGCGCGGGTTGTGATCCAGGTCGAGGGTTGGCTGGCGGTCTGCTTCAACGCCCCGCTCGTCGAGGTCTTCCGGGTCGAGGATCGGCGTCGTCACCCCGGCCTGGGATCGCTCGGCCCCGACCTGTGCCGCGCCGACGCCGATCTGCGGTCGTGCGTCGAGCGGATGGCCCGCTTCTGTGACGGCCACGAGGAGATCGGCGACGTGCTCCTCGATCAACGGCTTTGCTGTGGCGTCGGCAACGTCTACAAGAGCGAGGTGCTCTGGGCCTGCCGGCTCGATCCTCGTACGCAGCTCCGCGCGCTGGCGCCTCGCGCGTGCCTCGTGCTCGTCGAGACCGCGGCCGACCTGCTGCAGGCGAACCTCGGCGGAGGCGAACGCGCAACGGTGACCGGCGGCCTCGCCGTCTACGGGCGGGCCGGCAAGCCGTGCTTGCGATGTCATACGCCGATCGAAGTCATGCGGCAGGGCATCAACGCGCGCGTGACCTACTGGTGCCCGGGCTGCCAGCTGCGCGTCACCCCCTGACGCCTCCCCCTCCACCCCCTCCGTTCTCGCGCGAATAACCGGACAACTGTGGCGGGTTATGCCGCGAGTTCGTCTGGGGAGGTCCGAGCTCGATCGTGCGCGTCACTCGCACCGTCTCGAGCAAGCGCCGGTCGTGGGTCACGAGCAGCAGCGTGCCCTCCCACGTGTCGAGCGCCTGCTCGAGCTGTTCGATGGCCGGGAGGTCGAGGTGGTTCGTCGGCTCGTCGAGCACGAGGCAGTTCGTGCCCCGCGCCATGAGCAACGCGAGCTCGGCACGAGTGCGCTCGCCAGGCGACAGGGCCGCGCCCGACCGCTCGACGTCCGCGGCGCCGAGCCCGAACTTCGCGAGCAGCGAGCGAGCTTCCTGAGGCAGCAGCCCAGCCGCGGCAGTGAACGTGTGCAGCACCGGCTCGGCGGTCGAGAGCCGGGCCCGCGCCTGATCCAGCTCGCCCACCACGACGCCGGGACCCATCCACCGGGTGCCCGCCGTGAGCGGCACTCGGCCGAGCAGCACGTTCAGGAGCGTCGTCTTGCCGGTGCCATTCGGCCCGAGGATCGCGGCGCGCTCGGCCCATCCGATCTCGAGGTCGAGCGGACCGAGACGGAACGTGCCGCGCTCGATCACGGCGGCGTCGAGCCGGAACACCACCGCGCCGCTGCGAGGTGCGGTCGCGAGCTCGAGGTGGAGCTCCCAACGCTCCCACGGCTTGTCCACGACCTCGAGCCGTTCGAGCGCGCGGTCGGTGATCTTCACCTTGGAGGCCTGCTTCTCCGAGCTCGCGATGCGAAACGCGTTCACGTTCTTGTCCGGATCGGGGTTGCGCTTCACCGCCCGCTTCCCGTCGGCGGCCCACTGCTTCTGGCGCCGGCCGCGGTCGACGAGTCGGTCGCGCTTGGTCGTGTACTCGGCGTATGCCTCCTCGGCATGGCGGCGGGCAATCGCTCGTGCGTCGAGGTACGCGAGCCAGCCGCCTTCGTGGAGAGTCGCGTGGTGGGAGACGTCGTCGATCTCGAGCACTGACGTGATCGTGCGCTCGAGGAAGGCACGGTCGTGCGACACGATCGCAACGCCACCCGCGATCGACGACACGAACTCCTCGAGGCGATCGAGCCCCGCGAAGTCGAGGTCGTTCGTCGGTTCGTCGAGCAGGAACACGTCGAAGCGCGCGAGGAGGATCGCAGCGAGGGACACACGCGCCGCCTGACCGCCCGAGAGCGTCGACGTGCGCTGGTCGAGCGCGTCGGCCGGCAGCCCGACGTCGGCGAGGATCACGCCGATCCGGGCGTCGAGGTCGGAGCCACCGAGCGCGAGCCACCGTTCGAGCGCGGCCGAGTACAGGTCGTCCGCGCCCTCGTCGCGCGCGGCGAGCGCATCCGTCGCCCGTGCGAGGGCCTGCTCGGCATCGGTCACCCCGGTGCGACGGTGGAGCAGCGCCCGCACCGTCTCGCCGTCGCCTCGCTCGGCCTCCTGGGGGAGGTAGCCGACGGTTGCGGTCGGGGGCGCGAGCTTCACGGTGCCCCGCTCCGCGTGCAGCTCGCCTGCGAGCAAGCGCAGCAGCGTCGTCTTCCCGCTCCCGTTGTCGCCGACCACGCCCACCCGGGTCCGGGGCCCGATCGTCAGCGACACACCGTCGAGGATCACCGCGTCGGCCCGCCGGAACCTGAGCGCGTGCGCGACGAGAGACGCGCTCATCGAGTCAGCCGCGGCGGTCGCGACGCCACACGACGCGCAGACCGGACCACACCTCGTCGATCGCACACACCTTGTTGTCGACGAGGCCGAGGGGAAGCGCGACCTCGCGCACGGTGTCTTCGGTGATGTCCGTCGCCACGCCGGATGCCTTCTTCGGCCACGCGATCCACAGCCCACCGTCGGGGAAGATCGCCTTGCCGCACCCTTCGATCCGCTTCGCCAGGTCCGCACGCTTGGTGAAGAACGCGACGATCACGTCCGCCCGCCGCGGCACACGGCTCGCCGCGGTGACCGGCGCGCCGTCGACGAGGTCGGCGAACCCGTCGGGCGCTGCGAGCGCCACGACCTCGTCCCCGTCCTTGATGCCCAGCTTCTTCGCCAGGGGCGTGCCCGAGTAGCCGGCCATCGGCTACTCGGTCGCGATGGACGACAGGATGTCGAGCTTGGCCGCCTTGCGCGCGGGCAGGATCGCGGCGGCGACGCCCGCGACGGCGGCGAGGAACGCCACGAAGACCAGCTGGCCGAACGGGATCACGAAGCCCGTGAACCCGAGGGTCCGCAGCGATCGCACGATCGCCGCGCCGAACGCGACGCCGATGACGAGCCCGAGCGCGGTGCCGAAGAGCGCGATGATCACCGACTCCCAGCGCACCGAAGAACGCACCTGGCGTCTCGTCATGCCGACCGCGCGCAAGAGCCCGATCTCGTGGCGGCGTTCGTAGATCGACAGCGCGAGCGTGTTCGCGATGCCGAGCAGGGCGATGATGATCGCGAGGAAGAGCAACGCGTAGATGACGCTGACGAGCTGGTTGATCTGGCCGGCGACCGAGTTCGTGAACTGCTCGGGCGTCTGCAGCTCCGCGGTCGGGTAGTCCTTCAAGATGTTGTTGACGCCCTGCTCGAAGGCTGCGGTGTCGGCGCCGGGCTTCAGCTTGACGAAGACGAACGAGTCGAACTGGTCGGCGAAGTGCAGCTCGTACGTCGGGATGCCCATCCCCCAGTTCGAGAAGGCCTTCGAGCCGTCGATCAACGCGACGATCTTCATCGGCGTGGTCTCGCTCGCGAACGTCACGTCGATCGTGGTGCCGATCGCCCATCCGTTCTTCTCCGCCACCTTCTTGTCGACGGCGATCGTGTTGATCTTGCTGAGGTCTTTGATCGACCCGGTCACGTTCACGAAGTCGTAGACGTCCTCGATCGTCGTCGGGTCGACCGCGAACACGAACTTCGTGCCGCCGTTCGACCTGCATCGCGCCGAACCGCATGCCCGAGACGCTCTGCACCTCGGGCAGGCGCGCTGACGTTGGTGGCGAGGTCGGGGCTGAACCCGACGCTGTTCCCGAAGCCACCGGTCGTCGTGTTGATGATGTAGTCGGCCTTCAGCTGGCTGCCGGTGATGTCGGTGATGGACTGCTTCACCGACGCCGCGAGCACGAGGATGAACACGACGATGCCGACGCCGATCATCAGCGCGGCCGCCGTCGATGCCGTGCGCCGCGGGTTGCGCACTGCGTTCTCTCGGGCGAGCGTGCCGCTCATGCCCTCGCAACCTGGGCAGCGGTGCGCCGAGCAGCTTGGCCACCGGCTTCGCGATCACCGGACCGAGGATGGTGGCGGCCGCCGAACACGACGAGCGCGCTGAGGCCGACCTGGATCGCGCCCTTTCCACCGCCCTTCGCCAAGCCGGCGAAGAGCAACAGCACGCCGAGGGCGAGCGCGATGAGGCCGGTGATCACCCGCTTGCGGGACGAGGCCGACGTGTCGACCGCGACCTCGCGCATCGCGGCGACGGGCGGTATGCGCGAGGCCCGACGAGCGGGGAACCAGCGCGGACACCACGGTGATGCCGACGCCGACGATGAGGCTGACGATGACTGTGCGCGGGAGCAGGACGAGCGAGCCGCTCGGGAGGTCGATCCCGAGCGCGCCGAGCAGCGAGGTGAGCCCCATCGCCACGAGGACGCCGAGCGCGAGGCCGACGATCGACGCGATCAGCCCCACTGCGACTCCCTCGAGCAGCACCGAGCCGAGCACCTGTCTTCGACTCGCGCCGATGGCTCGCAGCAGCGCAAGCTCACGACCTCGCTGCGCGACGAGGATCGAGAACGTGTTGTAGATGATGAACATCCCGACGAAGACGGCGACGCCGGCGAACACGAGCAAGAAGATGTTGAAGAACCGGAGGCCCTGCTTGATGTCGTTCTGGTTCTCCTTGGTGATCTGCTCGCCCGTGAGCACCTCGACGTCAGGCGGCACGCACCTTCTGGATGTTCGCCGACGAGCTGCTCTTGAGACACGCCGCTGTCGGCGACCGCGGAGATCGAGTCGATCTGGCCGGGTTCGGCGAGCAGCTTCTGCGCGGTGTTGTAGGTGAAGCCGACGAACGATCGCGCCGGCCGGTGAGTCGGTGGTGCCGAACCTCGCGATGCCGCTGATCGTGAACTCTTGCGTGGGGCCCTTCAGCAAGCACCTTGACCTTCTGGCCGACTGTGAAGTCGCCTTTGTCCGCGCTGCCCTTGTCGATGATGATCTCGTCGGTGCCGGTCGGGGCGCGCCCCTCGACGATCGTCCACGGGTTCAGCTCGGGGACCTCGCCCCAGCTGCTCCCGATGTTCGGCGCCTGGCCGGAGCTCAGCGCCTTGCCGTTCGGCCTTCACCAGCTGGGCATAGCCCTGCACCGATCCTTCTGCGGCCTTCACGCCTTCGGCGCCCTGGACGGTGGTGACCAGCGACGCGGGGATGCGGCTGCGGACGTCGCCGAAGTCGCTCTTGAAGACGGTCTGGCCACGGACGAACGCATCGGTGCCACGGTTCACGTCCGCGAAGAGGTCGTCGAAGACCTTCCCCATCGTGTCGGTGAGCACGAGCGTCCCCGACATGAACGCGACGCCGAGCATGACCGCGAGCGCGGTCGTGAACAGTCGCAGCTTCTTGGCCAACAGGCCCCTGATGGTGACGCGCCACATGTGGTCGCTACTCCCCGAAGCGCTTCATCCGATCGAGCACTCGATCAGCGGTCGGCTGGAGCATCTCGTCGACGATCTTGCCGTCGGCGAGGAAGACGACGCGGCTCGCGTACGACGCCGACATCGGGTCGTGCGTCACCATGACGATCGTCTGCGAGAGGTCGGTGACCGCCGTCTGCATGAACTGCAGGATCTCGGCGCTCGTGCGGCTGTCGAGGTTGCCCGTGGGCTCGTCCGCGAAGATCAGCTCGGGCCGGTTCGCCAACGCTCGGGCGACTGCCACTCGCTGCTGCTGGCCGCCGGACAGCTCGCTCGGCCGGTGCTTCAGACGATCGCCGAGCCCGACGCTCTTGATCACCTGGGCGACCCACTCCTTGTCGGGATCTCGCCCCGCGAGTGCGACGGGAAGGTTGATGTTCTCCTCGGCCGTGAGCGTGGGCACGAGGTTGTACGCCTGGAAGACGAACCCGAGGCGGTCCCGGCGCATGAGGGTGAGCTCGCGCTCGCTCATCGAGCTGAGGGAGCGATCGCCGATCGAGACCTCACCTGAGGTGAGCGTGTCGAGACCCGCACAGCAGTGCATGAGGGTCGACTTGCCCGACCCCGAAGGGCCCATGATCGCGGTGAACTGGCCGGTTGCGAAGTCGATGGTCACACCGTCGAGCGCGCGCACCTCGCTGTCGTCCTTGCCGTAGATCTTCACTGCGTCGACGGCGCGGGCAGCAACAGTGGGGGACTGCGGAGTCGGCGGCGTTCGCCTCGCTGAGGGTCGACATGGGGGAAGTCAGCTCCTTCGAGAGGTCAGCGCTCCACGCTATGGGCAGATCCGTCTCGCGTGGGTCGCGAAAGGCGCGAACCCACGCGACAGTCGGGCGGACGCACCGTAGGATGCTCCGATATGACGTGCCCGTCATGCGGCACAATCGCGCCTGCTGGGGCAAGGTTCTGCCCCACGTGCGGGCACAACCTCCTGACGCGCTCTGACGAGCGGCGCGTCGTGACGGTGCTGTTCGCTGACCTGGTCGGCTTCACCGGTCTTTCCGAGACGATGGACCCCGAGCAGCTGAAGAACCTGGTGGACGACTGCTTCGAGTGCCTCGTGGCAGATGTCACTGCGTTCGGCGGGCAGGTCGACAAGATCATCGGTGACGCGATCCTCGCTCTGTTCGGTGCACCCCTCGCGCACGAAGACGACGCGGAGCGGGCCGTGCGCGCCGCGCTCCGCATGCAGCAGTCGATCGCAGAGCACACCGCAGGCATCGCGAACGGCATCGAGATGCGCGTCGGGGTCAACACCGGCGAGGTGCTCGTCGGTGCGCTGCGCGCCGGAGGCGACTACACCGCGATGGGTGACGTGGTGAACACCGCGAACCGGCTGCAGTCAGTCGCCCGGCCCGGACAGGTCCTCGTCGGCCCGGCCACGCACGCGGCCACGCATCAGGTCGTGCGCTACGACCATCTGGGCCCGGTGCAGGCACGTGGACGTGAGGAGCCCGTCGAGGCCTGGATCGCCGTCGAGCCGAGCGCTCCTCCCGGCCACCGCCCCCGGCGGCTCCGCGCGCCCCTCGTCGGACGCGGCACCGAGCTCGGGCTCATCTCCCGCAGCGTCGAGATGTGCGTGGAGCACAGTCGCGCCCAGCTGATCCTGCTGATCGGCGAAGCCGGGGTCGGCAAGAGCCGCCTGGCCGAGGAGGCATCGTCGCTGGCCGAAGCGACGCACGAGGCCGCCGTGCTCGAGGGCCGGTGCGTGCCTTACGGCGAGGCGAACATCTGGTGGCCGATCGGCGAGATGCTGCGTGACGGCACCGGCATCCACGCGGACGACTCGCCCGAGGTGGCCCGCCGGCGCTGCATCGGCGCGGTGGCGGCAGTGCTCGAGCAGCCGGCGACGTCGGACGTCGTCGCACGCGTCGCCGAGGGCCTGCTCTTCTTCATCGGGCTCCCGACGGCGCTCGACAGCCTCGACCCGGCTCGTGCCCGTGAGGACGCCGCGCTGTCGCTGTTCTCGTTCACCGAGGCCTACCTGCGTGTGCGTCCGGTCCTCGTCGTGCTCTCCGACCTGCACTGGGCTGACGACCTCGTCCTCGACCTCCTCGACCGGATGCTCCGGGCGCTCGGCTCGCTGCCGTTCGTCGTCGTGGCAACCGCGCGCGTCGGCCAGGACTTCCGTTGGCGGCCGCAGGGGCGTCACAACACGCTGGCCATCAACCTCGACCCGCTCGACCGAGCCGCCGCGCGCCAGCTGCTCGACTCGGTCGCAGAGTCGCGCCTGCCTCGCCGGCTCGCGGACCAGCTGCTCGACCGGAGCGGCGGGAACCCGTTCTTCCTCGAGGAGCTGGCGTCGCTCGTGTGCGACACGGCCGAGACCGACGACGACCTCCCCGATCTCCCCGACAACATCCGCGGCCTCGTTGCTGCGCGCATCGACACCTTGTCACCCGGCGAGCGCGCCACGCTCGAAGACGCCGCGGTGCTCGGGAGGTCGGGGCCCGTGAGCATGCTCACGGCGCTCGCCGAAGAGCGAGTGCCGATCGACGCGCCGGCGAAGTTCGACGACGACGGCCAAGGCGCGCTCAGCGCCCTCGTGTCGAAGGACCTGCTGCTCCTCGAAGGTGACCGGTGGACGTTCCGTTCCGAATCGGTCCGCGAGGTCGCGTACAACACGCTCACGAAGGCATCGCGGGCGCGGCGGCATTCTGCGATCGCCGAGCTGTTCGTCAATGACGAGGCGATGGGCAAAGGCGAGCGCCTCGAGCAAGTGGCGGTCCACCTTGCGGCGGCGAGCGAGCTCGTCGGTGAGCTCGGGCCGATCCCCGGTGTGCCCGACGACGTGCGGGCACGGGCCGGGGGCTGGCTCGCAAAGGCGGCCAAGCGCGCCTACCAGCAGGAAATGGCGGGCACCGCGCTGAAGCTGTCCGATCGGGCGCTCTCCTTCCTCGATCCCGACGACGAGGAGACCGCGCATCCGCGCCGACGTCTCCTCACGTTGCGAGCCTGGTCGAAGTCGGCGCTGCGTGATCTCGCCGGCGCCCGCATGGACGTGATGGCTGCGCTCGCAGACGCGGACCGAGCCGGTGACCGTTCGGCGCGAGCCCAGGCGATGAGCGTGCTCGGCCAGCTGCTCGAGCGCGAGGGCCATCTCGAGGAGTCGGCATCGACGCTCTGGGACGCGATCGCGCTGTGGCGCGAGCTCGGCGAGAAGGAGGGCCTCGCCGAGGCGCTGCGCTACCTCGGCTTCACGAGCATCTTCCTGCGCACGTACGAAGAAGGCGAGACCGCTCTCAACGAGGCGCGCGAGATCTTCCTCGAGCTCGGCGACAAGCGCGGTGAGGCGTGGGCCATCCAGTACCTCGCGTTCATCTCGTTCTCGCGGGGAGACATCGACGAGGCGAACCCGCGGCTCCAAGAGTCGTTGCGCATGTTCACCGAGCTCGGCGACCAGTTCGGCATGGGCTGGTCCCGTGGCCTGCTTGCGTGGGTTCGTTACAACGAGGGCAACTTCGAAGAGGCCGAGGCGCTCGCGGAGCTCGCCATCGGGGCCCGTGAGAGCGACAAGTGGGCGCACGGGATGATGCTCGTGCTCCTCGCGAACCTCCGACTGTGGCGGGGGAGGGCGAAGGCAGCACTGCCACTCGCGACCGAGGCGCGCGACCTGTTCCAGTCGATCGGCGACCACTACGGCAAGGCGATGGCGCTGGCCGCGCTCGCCCGGTCGATCGCTGCGACCGGTGACGCGGCCGAGGTCGAGAAGACAGTCGAGGAGGTGCTGTCAGCGACGAACGCGATCGCATCCGAGCGGATGGGCGCTGCCATCTCGGGCGGCGCGTTCGTGCATCTCGGCGACGGCGATCGCGCGCTGGCGGTGCTCTTCGCCGCCCAGACCGACCTGAACGACAAGCTCATGCTCGGCGACCTCGAGTCGAGGGTCAGCTCTGGTCTCGCGTACCTCCAGACCGCGAAGGTCGACGAGGCGCTCGTGCTGATCGAGGACGCGGCGGCGCTGAGCCCGACGAGCCCATACGCGCTGAGCGCGTTCGCTCTGGTCACCGCAGCCATCGGCAAGCCCGACGAGGCGATCGCCGCGGCCGACTCGGTCGACTGCTTGTCCGGTGCGAGCTACCTCGACCGCGTCACGGCGGGTGCGGCGCGCGTGCTCGCCCTCGCGCAGAAGGGCGACGCGGTGGCGACGCAGCGCGCTCAGACCGAGGCCGAGGCCTTCGTCGACGCGACCGACGACGTGCTCGCTCGGCGTCTCACCCGCCTCGCCGGCGCCGAAGCGTTGGCTGCGCTCGGCGCCGACGGTGCCGACGAGCTGCGCAGCGCGACCCAAGCCGAGCTGGTCGCCTTGGGTGCGCCGGCGGAGGGCTGGGCGACCGCGTTCCGGCTCGCGGCGCTCGGGCGCGGCGCGGGCGAAGGCGTCGTCTCCTGACCACCGGCCTCATCGTCGGTCGGTTCTGCCCGCCTCACCTCGGCCACTCGCACCTCATCGAGTCGGCAGCCGCACAGGTCGATCAGCTCGTCGTCTTCGTGAACACCCGCGACGGCGAGGTGGTGCCCGGGCGAGCTGCGCGCCGAGTGGCTCGCGCGAGCTGCACCCTGAGGTGACCGTCGTCGAGGTGCGCCACGACCTCGACACCGACTTCGACGACGAGGACCTCTGGCAGCGGTGGATGGCGCTCTTCCAAGCACGCTGGCCGCTCGACGACGGGCCCAGACGTCTACTTCTCGTCCGAGGCCTACGGCACCGAGATCGCGAGGCGGCTCGGGGCTCGAGGCGGTCGATGTGGATCCCGAGCGAGTGGCGGTGCCGATCTCGGCGACGATGATCCGCGAGCGACCCATCGCGCGCACCTCGATCGGCTCGCGCCGCCGGTGCGCGGCGTGGGTCAGCAGATCACTTGTTGGGCTGAGGCGTGAGGCGCAGGTAGGGCTTGACCGCCTTCCAGCCCTTCGGGAACTTGCCCTTGGCATCGTCGTCGGACACGGACGGCATGATGATGACGTCCTCGCCGTCCTTCCAGTTGACGGGCGTCGACACGCTGTAGCCGGCGGAGAGCTGCAGCGAGTCGATCACGCGCAGGATCTCGTCGAAGTTGCGGCCGGCCGACTGCGGGTAGGTGAGGGTGAGCTTCACCTTCTTGTCGGGGCCGATGACGAACACGGTGCGCACCGTGACGGTGTCGCTGGCGTTCGGGTGGATCATGTCGTAGAGGTCGGCGACCTTCTTGTCGGGATCGCCGATCATCGGGAAGTTGACCGCTGTGCCCTGGGTCTCCTCGATGTCGGCCGCCCACTTCGTCGTGCGAGTCGACGGGATCGACCGACAGGCCGATCACCTTCACGTTGCGCTTGTCGAACTCGGGCTTGATCTTCGCGACGTAGCCGAGCTCGGTCGTGCAGACCGGCGTGAAGTCCTTCGGATGGGAGAACAGGACGCCCCAGCTGTCGCCGAGCCACTCGTGGAAGTTGATCGTGCCTTGCGTGGTGTCGGCGGTGAAGTCGGGGGCGGTGTCGCCCAGTCGGATGGCCATGAGGAGACCCTCCAAGTCGCTGGTGGATGGGGGAATTTGGATGTATCTCTAGTCTGCCGGTATCCCGACAAACCCCGTCAACATTGCGTGACGCTACCGTCAGTGATAGGAGGCGCCCACCCTCTGTGAGCAGCAGAAATAGGCCAAACGACCCCTAGGGCAAAACAACGCTCAGTGCTAATGTCGCCACTCAAGGTGCCGATCTCAGCGGGGACATCCGTGGAGGGAGTCGGGCGAAGATGGCGAAGACAAAGACCCAGGATCGGCAATCCACCACCCGTGGCGCGGCCAAGTCGGCTGCCAACGCAGGGAGGACCGGAGGCCCGGATCGCACGCTCGTCGAGGCGAACTTGACCCTCGTCGAGCAAATCGTCGTGCAGGTGGCGGTGAACTTCCCTCGGCACGTAGACCGGGGCGAGCTCGTCCGAGCCGGCGTGCTCGGCCTGGTGGAGGCGGCGAACCGCTTCGACCCGAGCAAGGGAGTCCCGTTCGACAAGTTCGCAGCGCGCCGCATCCGTGGCGCGATCCTCGACGCAGTCCGGTCGGCGGACTGGGCGCCCCGCTCGGTGCGGGCCCTGGCCCGGCAGGCCGACTCGGCCGAGCAGCGGCTCGCGAGCCGTCTCGGACGCATGCCGTCGATGGAGGAGCTGGCGCGAGAGGTCGGAGCGAGTCCGGCTGACCTGGCGGCGCTCCGAGACCGTGTGTTCCGCTCGGTGGTGCTGGCCCTCGACTATCGCCTCGGCGAGGCGGACGAAGATCTGTCGCTCGTCGACGTGCTCTGCGACCGCACCGTGTCGGAGCCGTCGGAGGAGCTCGAGGCTCGTGAGATGCGTGCGTACCTTCGTGACGCAGTGCACCTGCTGCCCGAGCGTCACCGCCTGGTCATCACGGGCTACTTCCTCGAGGGTCGCACCTCCGAGGAGCTCGCCCGGTTCCTCGCCGTGACCGAGAGCCGCATCTCCCAGCTGCGCTCCGAGGCACTCGAGATGCTGCGGGAAGCGATCGAGGCGCAGTACCGGCCGGCGGAGGAGACACGAAGAGGTCGCCGCTCGCACGACCGCACGCGTCGCTCGGCGCAAGCAGACCTACGCCGCTGCGGTTGCGACGAAGTCGTCGTGGAAGAGCCGGCTCGACCAGGTCTCGACGAACGAGCCGCTGGTCACCCTCGCCACGGCCTAGCTCGCCAGCGCAGGAAGCTCAGCGGCGGCCGGGGCCGTCAGCGCAGGAAGCCCGTCAGCGCAGGAACTCGCGCAGCGATGGCTGCAAGCCCCGCGCGCTCGTCGCCAAGGCCGCCAGCCACGCGAGCTCTTCGTCTCGGAGCTCGGTGAGCCGCGTGTCGTCCAGCGACGCCGGCCGGCGCTTCGGGCGCTTGCGAACATCGGCCTCGGGCACGCGTACGTCGGGCATCAGAGAGTCCCTTCCGCGCTCGCGACGATCGCCGCGCTCGGCCAGGTACGCCGCTTCGAGAAGCGCTCGGTTCGCGGCAGTCAGCTGATCGACTTCGTCGGCGGCGACGCGCAGCGCGTCGCGGTGCTCGGCGAGGATGTCCCGCCAGGGGGCGGGCGCTTGCTCGACGATCTCGGACAGCGACGGCTCGTCGGGGAGGCCGAGGCGCTCGGCGAGCCCACTCACCTGCACGGCGCGCTCGAGCTCGGTGTGCCCGAGCTCGTCGAGCACGTCTTCGATCTCACGCGCGGCCAGGGAGATGAACCGCGGCTGTCCTGACGCGAGCAGGTGATGCTGCGTCTCGAGCCGGTAGGTCAGTAGCTCCAACAGCCGCCGCTCACGAAGGAGCGTGTGGCTGAGTGCGGTCATGCCGTTCATCACCTCAGGCGCGCTCACCGGTCGGGGCCGACGGAGCTCACTCTTCAGATATCGGCACGTTGGGTGGCGTTCTGAGCGGGAAATCACCCGAATCGTCATCGGATCGCCACTTTAAGTGGGGACTCCGTCACTTTGGGGGATGGTTGCGAGACCACACCGTCGGACCACCTTTTCGACGAGATCGCGGGGCCCGCCGATCGCGAGCAGCTCGGTGTTTCGAAGGTGGGACACACGACCGACGCGCTCGCCCTTCGGGTTGTGGATGCCGATCTGCGCCCCGACGTAGCGCTTCGAGTCGAACCCGAGCACGGCGACGTGCCTGCCGCCGACGGAGCACATCGCGATCAGCTCGTCGAGCGTGAGCCAGGCCTCGTCGTTGTACGACACCACCACGAGCTCGGCGTCGACGCCGGCGATCACCGCGGCCAGCGCGTCGGGCATCGTGCGGCGCGAGTTGAAGGCGCTGCGCGTCGCTTCTTCTCGAGCGTCGATGCGCTTGCAGGCCACGCCGTAGTGCTCGGGCGCATCCCACGCGACCAGGGTCTCCCACACGTGGTAGTTCGTGAAGTAGCGGTGCTGGTTGTACGGAGGGTCGAGGTACGCGAGGTCGAACGACCCGATCGTCTTCACGAGCTCGACGGCGTCACCGCGGATCGCGGAGCCCGAGCCACGCAAGAGCGCGGGCGTGCGCAGCGCCAACCGCTGGTGTGCCCGCGGGGCCCACTGCTTCAGATAGGCCATCTGCACGCCGGTGGTCGAGTCCACTCGGTCGGCGGCCTCGATCAGGCTCGTGAGGAGCACAGGCTCGAGCGAGGTGCCCGCGTGGTCGGTGGCGATCGCGTCTCGGATCGCGTCGATGCGGGCTCCGTTCTCCGGTGTGAAGAAGCGGCTTCGCTGGCAGAACGTCTCGGTGAAGTACCCCTCGCGGCCGGGCAGCTGATCGAGCCGAGCGAGCTCGGCTTCGAGGGCGGGCACGTCGGCGGCGTCGAGATCGGTCTCGATGTAGCAGCGGCTGAAGACCTCGGCGTAGCGAGCGGTGTCGACCGCGGTGACGTGCACGCCCTGCTGCTTGAACGCCTGCGCGACCCGCGTCGTGCCGGTGAACAGGTCGATGGCAGTGCGGGCGCCCGAGGCCTCGGCGAGCGCCGCGAGCACGGGGACGAGCCGCCGCTTCGAGCCGAGGTACTTGATCATCGAGGGCGAGTGCGCAGGATGAGCTTGTCTCCCTGCGCCTCGGCAGGCTCGAGCCGGCGCCCGGTGGCGCGCAGGTGGGCGTTCAGGTTCGCGACCCAGTCGTCGATCGGGCCTCGCAACCCGAGGAAGCTCGGCACTCCCGAGCTGTCCATCTCGAGCTCGCCGTCGCTGTCGACGTGGGCGACGAGCCGAGCCGACGCAGGACCCCACTTCACGCGGATGCGGACGTATCCCGGCCGATCGAGCGCGAACGTCGTGTCGGGCGGCCGCATGACGAGACGCACCGCGCTCGGAGACGGCAGCCACGAGAGCCTCCCCGACTTCAGCGTCACCTCGTCGCGCTTGCCTTCGACGAACTCGACGAGCGCGGGAGGCGCGTCGGGAGGAAGTGCGGGCGGGAGCGTGGCAGCCATCAGTCGCCGAGCATCCGCCACGCGAGGGCGCTCATGAACGCCATCGGCAGGCTCACCATCACGCGTTGGACGACGCCGTTGCCCTGCCGATCGACTTGGGTCGAGAAGTACGCCATCAGGCTCAGGCTCGTGGCCGATGCCGCAAGGCCGAGCGGTGCCAGTGGAGCGAGGCGGGGGTCGCGGCGGAGATGACGGAAGAGGAACAGCGGCGCCGCGACCGAGGTCGTGTAGATCACGCCGGCCGAGATGTCGTGACCATCGTTCTTCCATGATTGCCGGTAGTCGTCGGGCTGGTCGGGAGGGTGCAGCAGCATGCGGTCGCGTCGGAGCAACCCGGCTCCGATCGCGCCGGCGCCCGACAGTGCGAGCAAGATCGGGCCGAGCCCGCCTCGCCGGCCGCCCAGGCGGTCGCGCAGCGCGGTCGCGAACAGGATCGTCGATCCCCCCATCACGAGGAAGCCGGTGAGCAGCACTTCTGGGTTGCGTGCATCGGGCGCCGCGAGGCCGCTGATGTGCTCATCTCGGATCGAGTAGCCCTCCTGGCGGCGCTCGCTCGAGGTGAACGCCACGGTGAAGGCTGCTGGTCCGAGGATGCCCGCAGCGGTGGCCACCTTCCGCATGCTCGACTTCATGCGCGCGACGCTACGCGTAACGCGGACCCGCACTGGGAGACGGAGCACTCATGACCGACGTGCAGACCTACGACGTGATCGTGATCGGCGGGGGACCCCCGGGAGAGTCGCTCGCGGCGCGGTGTGCGAACGGCGGTCTGAAGGTCGTCCTGATCGAGAAGGAGCTCGCCGGCGGTGAGTGCTCGTACTGGGGCTGCATCCCGTCGAAGACGCTCATCCGACCGGGCGACATGCTCGCCGCGGCTCGTCGCGTGCCGGGTGCCGCCGAGGCGATCACCGGCAGAGATCGACGTCGCCGCCGCGTTTCGCGCAGCGCGACTACATGACGAACAACTGGACCGACGACGGCGACCTGCGGTGGCTCGCAGACGAGCACGTCTCGTTCCTCCGGGGCCACGGCCGCCTCACCGGCGAGCGCAAAGTGGAGGTGAGCGGCGCCCGACGGCACCGATGCACGGCTCGAGGCGACGAAGGCCGTGGTCCTCGCCACCGGCACGGCGTTCGGTCATGCCGCCGATCCCTGGTCTCGCGGAGGTGAACCCGTGGGACAACCGGGGCAT
Organism: uncultured Acidimicrobiales bacterium; assembly: GCA_963726495.1. Lineage (GTDB taxonomy): Bacteria > Actinomycetota > Acidimicrobiia > Acidimicrobiales > DATKAS01 > DATKAS01. The sequence continues at coordinate 106,212 of CAVSCP010000009.1, read as the reverse complement.
CACGTCGGCCAAGGAGCTGCCCCGCCGGCTGCTCGTGCTCGGTGGCGGCACGATCGGCGCCGAGATGGCCCAGGCCTTCAAGCGCCTGGGCTGCGAAGAGGTCATCGTCGTCGAGGGTGGGCCCACGGCTGCTCGCTCGCGAGGAGCCGTTCGCGGGCGACGAGGTGTGCGCCGCGTTCGCCGAGGAGGGAATCGTCGTGCATGCAGGGCGTGCACGCCACCGCGGTGCGCCGCGAGGGCACCGACGGACCCATCGTGCTGTCGATCGACGACGGCACCGAGGTCGAGGGTGACGAGCTCCTCGTCGCGTCGGACGCCGGCCGTAGACCGACGATCTCGGGCTCGAGGTCGTCGGCCTTCCCGCCGGGCAAGTACATCGAAGTCGACGACCGGATCCGCGCGGTGGGCGTGCCGGGCGAGTGGCTCTATGCGGTCGGTGACTGCAACGGTCTGGCGCTGCTCACCCACATGGGGAAGTACCAGCGGGCGCATCGCCGGCGACGTCATCCTCGGCAAGGACGTGGTCGACGTCGCCGACCACGACATGGTGCCGCGGGTGACGTTCACCGATCCGCAGGTGTGCGCGGTCGGGCTCACCGAGGCGCAGGCACGCGAGAAGGGCCTCAACGTCCGCACGGTGACCTACGGCGTCGGCGACGTGCCGGGCGCGTACACCTCCGGCAACGGGATCAAGGGCACGTCGTTCCTCGTCGATCGACGAGGACCGCGGAGTCATCGTCGGCGCGACGTTCACGGGCCCGGCGATGCAGGAGCTGCTGCACTCGGCGACGAGTCGCGATCGTCGGCGAAGTGCCGATCAAGCGGCTGTGGCACGCGGTGCCGTCGTTCCCGACGGTGAGCGAGGTGTGGCTGCGCCTGCTCGAGGAGTACGGCCTCTAGCTCTCGGTCACTCAGATCTCGGTGACGAGGTCACCCATGCGCAGCTCGGGCTCTCGCGTCTGACCACCGAGCTCGAGGAAGCGCCGCATCGCGGCCTGCGCCTCGGGATCGCGCAGCGTGCGCTGGAAGAGCAGTGCCTCCTCCGCGAGCCCGTCCGCGAGCGGCAGCTGCTCCGCGTTGACGATCGATTGCTTCGCCATCGCGATCGCCGTCGCGGGGAACCGTGCGATGCGGTGCGCGAGCGAGTCGACGAATGGCCGGAGCTCCTCCGGCGGCAGCGCGCGGTTCAGGTAGCCCCAGCGCTCGGCGGTCACGGCGTCGATGTCGACGCCGCCGAGGATGATCTCCATCGCGCGGCCACGTCCGACGAGGCGCGGCAGTCGCTGCGTGCCGGTGCCACCGGGGATGATCCCGAGCGGCACCTCCATCTGGTTGACGATCGTGCGCCCGATCGCGCCGAACCGCATGTCGCACGAGGACGCGAGCTCGCTGCCGCCTCCGCCGACGCGACCGTTGATCTCGGCGATCGTCGCCTTCGGCATGGTGCGCATCCGCTCGCACATCTGGTGGAACGGGTTCGGGGTGACCTCGCGTCGAGGCTCGCCATCCGTCGGGAACTGCAAGATCGCCTCGACGTCGAAGTGCGCGATGAAGAAGTCGGGGTCGGCACTGCGCAGCACGAGCACCTTGACGACGTCATTCGCTTCGATCTCTGCCGCGAGCTGCGCGAGCTCGAGGTACAGCGGGATCGTCATCACGTTCATCGGCGGGGCATCGATCGTCGCGACTGCGACGCCTTCGTCGATGTCGAGGTGGATCAGATCGCTCACCAGTCACCTGCCAGGTCTCGCTTGCCCCGCTTGCTCGCTTCGGCCGCATGACGCATGAGGTTGCGCGCCATCGACGACTCTTGCTGCATCGCTCGTGTCTCGTAGATGTGGGCTCGAGTCTCGTGCACCTCGTTCGCATCGGGCGCGACGATCACCGCGTGCTCGACGAGATGGCAAGCGAGGCGCAGGTCGCCTTCCTCGGCGAGCTCACGAGCGCGGGCGAGGACCTTCTCGACGCCACCCGCGAGCGCGACCCACTCCCGCGCCTGATCGGCGCGCGGCGCGGGCAGCAAGTTGTCGGGCTCGCCGTCGTACCAGCCGCCGTAGCGACGCCACACGTTGCGCACGATGAACTGGGGGTGGTCGTAGACCGGACGCAGGTAGGGCTTGTCGCGGAGGTGGGCGGGCACCTCGACCTCGTGGATCACTCGGTCGAGCGTGCATCCCGTGTTCATCAACGTGAGCGTCTGCGCCTCGAGTGACTCGAGCAGCTCCGCGGTGTCGGTGAGCGCGGCTCGCACGCGATCGGCGCCGAAGATCGGGAGGCCGTGCCCGGCGAGCAGCAGCTCGGGGCCGAGCCCGGCCATCTGCCTGAGCGACGCGGCCCAGTCCGAGGCGTAGCGCTGCACCTTCTGCGGGTTGCCGGCGTTCGGCACCGCCCAGATGAACAGGTCTCCGGGGTGGACGATCTTGCGCTCGGGCACCCATGTCCACGTCGCGTCGTCGGTCTCGCCGCGTCCGTGACGCAGGTGGAAGGTGAGGTCACCCCGAGTGAACGTCAACCGGTCCTTGTAGGTGACGTCGGGATACCGGTAGTGCTCGGGCCACTGGAAGCCGTCGACCGGCAGGCCGAACTGCCGCTTGTTGATGGCGGTGTTCCAACCGAGCGTGTGCGTGTAGCGATCGAAGTGGCTCGGCAGGTCTTCGTGCGCATACACGACGGGCTGCGGCCAGCCCTTCTCGGTCGCTTCCTCCTCGAAGCGCTTCGTGCCGAACACATGGTCCACGTGGTGGTGGGAGTAGACCGCGGCGCGCACGGGTGCGTCGGGACGCCAGCCTCTGATCTCACGGTGCACGGTGTTGATGTCGAACTCGCCACCGGTGTCGAGCATGACGAGCCCGTCGCCGGTGTCGAGCGCGTTCACGCTCGCGATCGACTTGAGGCAGAGCACGCCCTCGGCGATCTCCTCACCCTCTCGGTGCGTCGCCGCGACCGGGTGATCGGCGAAGACGAGGTCGCCCTGTCCCTGCCACAGCCGCTCGGAGTCTTCCTTGATGGAGGCCACGGCGCGAGCATCGCACCCCGGTCACAGCAGTGTTCTAGGGGTGGGGATGGGACCAGATGTGTCATGGCGCGAGTTCGAGGAAGCGATGCCCGAGATGGCCGCCGCGGGCCGGGCGCTCCTGTACCACCACGGCCTCGGGCTCGGATACGTGGCGACGGTCAGACCCGACGGCGGGCCGCGCCTGCATCCGTTCTGCCCGATCCTCGCCGTCGGTGGGCTGTGGGGGTTCATCAACCGCGGGTCGCCGAAGGCCGGGGATCTGCGGCGAGACGGGCGCTACGCGATCCATGCCTTTCCGAACGGCCGCAACGACGACGAGTTCGCCGTCGACGGCCGCGCCGCGTTGTGCGACGACGAGGCGACGATCGCGTCGGTGCGTGCCGCGTACGGCGCGACGGACCAGACGCCTTCTGAAGAAGCGCTGTTCGAGTTCCGGATCGAGCGCGCGCTGCTCGCGACCTACGACGAACAGTCGACGTGGCCGCCGACCTACACGAAGTGGTCAGTCACACCGCGGCCTAAGGACAGACATGGACGAGTATCTGGAGTCGATCAACATGGCGACCCGGCTGCTCGCCGCCGCCGACGGCCTCGAGCCGAGCGAACCGAGTCACCTCGTGATGAACGAGCTCGAGCTGCGGGATCTGCTCACCGCGGCCGGCCTGGGGTCCGACGCGATCGACGAGGCCGTGCACCACGCGTTCCACGAGCACGGTGTCGCGAAGCTGGTCGCGCTCGATGACACCTGGGGCTCGCCGCGGCCCCGCTGCCCCGCGTGCGGCGGCCGCACGATCCCGATCATCTACGGCATGCCGGTGCCCGCGCTGGGCGAGCTCGCGGACCTTGGCGTCGTCGAGCTGGCGGGTTGCATCGTCGACGCCGACGACCCGGCCCGGCGGTGCGTGCGGTGTGGCGCCCCGTCCATGCCCGGGGGCTAAGCAGCCAGCTTCTCGCTCGCTCGCGTGGCGAGATGCAGGCCGGCAAGGCCAGGCAGTCGATCGATGTGACGGTCGATGCGCTCGACCGCGGCCCGACCGTCCTCGCCGCCGAACAGGTGGTTGTTGACGAACCACACCTCTTCGTCGGGCATGACGTCGGACCCGACCGGGGTCCAGAAGCGGCGAAGGGCGAACCGAGTCGCGCGCTGCACCATGCTGTCGCCGTCGAGGCGCTTGGTCGCCTGCGATGCGTAGAAGTCGATGTGCCCGCCCTCCTGACGCTGGATGCGCTTCAAGAGGAGCGAGAGCGTCGGATGGTCGGCCTGCTGCGCGAGCCGCCCATACGCCGCCTGCGCGGTCCACTCGTTGATGGCACCCCACGTCATGTGGATCGCGGCGAACGAGCGGCCGGCGATCGCGGAGCCGAGGCCGAAGAAGAGCGGAGACAAGCTCTCCTTCACGCGCAGGCGCATTCGCATCGGACCGACGCGGTCACCTCCACTGGCCTCACCATGGGCGGCGAGCACCGAACCCAGTGCCTCGCCGTGCCAGTACTCCTCGAGCGCCCACATCGTGAGGAACGTCGTCATCTCGTGATCGCGGTGCGCGGGTGTGACCAGCAGGTCGCGGAGGTAGCAGATGGTGTGGTGCTCGATGTCGTGCATGTAGCTGATGCAGCGCAGCGTTGCGGCGTCGAGCGGGTGGCGTGCGAACTCGCTGAAGTCGACGCCGTCGAGTGCGACCGGCGCTGACCGGCGCTTGTAGGTGTCGATGTTGAACGGCATGCCCAATTTTCGTCGCGCATCGGCGGGCGGATGACAAGTGGGACGATTCGGAGCTCTGTCACAGCAGCCCGGTAGAGGGGGTGATGAAGGATCGGGAAGTGAGCTTGGGCGCCCTCCAGAGGGCGATCGAGGCCCTGGGACAGCAATTTCGGACCAAAGACGTCTCGAACCACCCAGACGTCACGAGAGCGCACCAGCGCTTCTTGGCCGAGTTCAACTACCACGCGGCGATCGGCAAGGCGCTCTCGAACAATCGGCACGCGCTCGGCGTCGAACTGGTGTCGACCGCCGGCGGCAACGCCCGCTGGGCCAAGGCGGGCGGCTCGTCTCAGGCTCAGGCTGCCGAACCTGTCGGCTCCGTGATGCTCGCGAGCGACATCGGGCCGCAGTCCCGCGGTGACTCGCCGTTCACGGCGCGGCATGCGGCTGCACCAGAGCTGGTACCGGGCCAACGTGCTCGGAGCTCCGTGCGGAACCGGTCCCTTGCCCTCCAGCCAGACCCACTACGGCAACATGCTCGATGAAGCCGCGGGCGCGGCAGGGCTGAACTTCCTCACGCCACAGATCTTCTCGGTCGCCCGTGCGCGCATCGCGCAAGGCGGAGGCGTCGAGCCGTTCCGGTGCCTGCACAACATGCTCAGCAGCCAGCCGATGTGCTTCAACCTCTTCGGTCCGCTCGTCGGTGACCTCTCCCTGGCGACGAGGTGCATGCGTGCGCTGCTTCCCGGAGAAGTCGGCGAGGTGACCGAGGTCCGCATCGAGTACGGCCCCTCTCCCGCTGACGAGTACCTCGGCGATCGCACGTCATTCGATGCGTTCGTCGGGTACACCCGGCCCGACGGGGAGCCGGCGTTTCTCGGCATCGAGACGAAGCTGACCGAGCCGTTCTCGCCGGGCGAGTACCAGAAGCAGACCTACCGACTGCTGACAGAGTGCGACGGTTCGTTGTGGCGACGCGAGGCGTGGGCCACGATGGCGAGCTCCGAGTGGAACCAGCTCTGGCGCAACCATCTGCTCGTCGAGGCGCTCTGTCGTCACCCCAGAGCGAGTCACGGGCGCCGAGGGCGATCGGTGTTGGTGCGGCATCCCGGTGATCCGGCCGTCGCCGGCGTCGTGGCGTCGTATCGGTCGTTCCTCGAGGCGCCCGACGACACCTTCTGCGATTGGCCGCTCGACCTGGTCGTCGATGCGTTTGCGCGCGCGTGCCAGACCGAGGCCGAGTGCACTTGGATCGACGCGTTCCGCCTCCGATACCTCGACCTCGCGGCGAGCGAGCGCGCCTGACACGGGCTCAGTACCAGATCGCTTGCGGTTCGCCTCGCACGATCACCGGGGGATCGGGCAGTGACCGACCCTCGCCGCGTGCCAGACGTCTCGTCGACCATGCCGCTGCGCACGCGTCGAGCAGGTCGTCGACTCCGACACCCGCCGGCCGCTCGGGGGGCGTCAGGCTCTGCTCGCTGAGCAGCGCGCGGCGGACCTGCGCGCCCTCCGACGTTCGCTTGCGCGCTGCGACCACACGGCCGGCCATCGCCGCGAAGGCCGCTTCAGGATGCACTTCGTAGACACCGCACCCCGCCGAGGTACGCCATTGCTCGACCTCTCTGATCTTGGGCACCAGAGCCCACGTCTGCTTGGAGATCTTCTTGCCCAAGGCCGCGAACGAGGCAGTGCACGCGTCGAGGTAGGTCTCGCAGTCGAGCACGCACAGGACGGGGGCGTTGAACACGCGGCTCGTGAACGGACGGATGAGCTGCCGCGCGGCCGAGTCGCACACGCGATCGGAGCTCTCGTTGAGGTGGATCGGCATGTCGATGCCGATCGCATCCACCGCGCCTGCGGCCTCCGTTAGGCGATCGATCGAGCGCTCCACGAGGGCGACCGGCCCGGCGTCGTCCTCCAGGACCACACCTACCCAACCGCCCTTGCAGCCGTCGACCCCGAGCACGCGCATCAACGCGCCTTGGCGGCCTCGATCTCGAGCTCGTTCACGACCGAGCGCAGCTCACGTGCGAGTGCCGCCCCTGGTCCCTTGCGCATGCGCTTGCAGTAGACGGTCGAGAGGGCGCGGTAATTCCGGGCCTGCTTCTTGGGACTGCCGTGGAACCGTTTCCAGACCTTCGGGCCGATGGCCCGTGCGTCATCCAACGTCGCTCTTGCGTTGTAGAGCTTGTCCGCGCACGACACGAGGAGCGCGTCGTCGTGCGTCCGGTGTCGGAGGTGCTTCACGTAGCGCTTCTTGCGCTTGCTCCACCTCTCCTTCTTCGCCGGGTCCGCGGTGAGGCTGTCCGAGCACTCACGCACGATCCTCTCGACCCGCTTGCCGAACTTCTTCTTGATCTCCTCGAGCCGCACCTCCCCACCGTGGTCTTCGGCCACGTCGTGCAACAGCGCGGCGGCGGCCTGGCGGTCGGTGCCGCCGTACTCGAGCACCAATGATGCGACGCCGAGGACGTGGGCGAGGTACGGGATGTCACTTCCCTTGCGCGTCTGGTCGCGATGGTGGTGAGCCGCATACTCGAAGGCGTCGGTCAGCAGGATGTCGTTGCGCGCCCTGGTCATGGCGAAACGTCTAGCCGCTCCGCAGCGTCGAGCTCGGCGATGAGCTTCTTCGGCGCGACGACCCGGTAGGCGTCCTCGAGGATCAGAGTCATCTCGTCCCAGTCGATCGGCACGTCGAGGCGCACGCCGAGCCATCCGCGTCCTCCGACGTAGGGAGGCTTGAAGAAGCGGTCCGGCTCTGCTTCGACGAGCTCGCCCTGCACTCCGGGAGGCGCGGCGCACCACAGATGGGGGAACTGGTCCTGGTGATGCCCGTCCTCCCAGAGGGTCGCGAAGGTCGTCTTGCCGCGCACGAACCACGTGGGCGACCCGTGGCTGAGGCGCTCGGTCACCTCGGGGAACGACATGCAGATCTCACGCACCTTGGGGAGGGCTTGCGCGCGCTTCGGGCTCACGCGGCCATCATCGCGAACGCGACCTATCGTCGCCCCATGGATCCGAAGGGCAAGGTCGCAGTCGTCACCGGCGCGGCGGGTGGCATCGGGAGCGCGCTGGTGAGGGCGCTCGTCGGCGCGGGGGCCACGAAGGTGATCGCGACAGACCTCGACGCGCCGCGACACAAGGGCGACGCGATCGTGAACGCGGCGCTCGACGTCACCGACGCCGACGCGACCGAGAGGCTGGTTGCCGAGGTCGAGCAGCGTGACGGCCCGATCGCCATCTGGTTCGCCAACGCCGGCGTTGCCCAGGGAGGGTCGTACGACGCGCCCGACGCGTTCTGGGACCTGCAGTGGCAGGTGAACGTCATGGCGCACGTCTACGCGTCGCGAGCGCTGGTCCCGCGTTGGATCGAGCGCGGCGAAGGGCATCTCGTCACGACGGCGTCGATGGCCGGCATCCTCACCACGCTCGGCGACGGCGTCTACGCGACGACGAAGCACGCGGCGGTGGGGTTCGCCGAGTGGATGGCGATCACCTATTCCGATCGGGGGGTGAAGGTGTCGTGCATCTGCCCGGGAGCGGTCGACACGCCGATGCTGCGCGGCACGTTGGGCGATCCCGACAAGGCCGACACGATGATCGGCGGAGGAGGGGCGATCTCGGCTGACGAAGCGGCGGCGCGCGTCCTCGAGGGAGTGGTCGCCGACCGGTTCCTGATCCTCACGCACCCTGCGATGCACGAGTACATGACGCGCAAGGCCGACGACCCCGATCGATGGATCCGGGGGATGAGTCGTCTGTGGACCCGCAACCGCGAGCTCTTGGGCGACTGATGCCCTAGGGGTTGCTGTTCCTCGCAGGCGGCGTCGTCCACACGTTGCTCACGATCGTCACCTGGCCCGAGGACGTCTTATGGCTGACATCTCGCCGTTGCTCCACTTCAGTGAAGACCCGTCCATCGAGCGCTTCGTCCCGCACGTCCCCGCCACGAACCCGACTCACGAGCCCGCGGTGTGGGCGATCGACGCGGAGCACGCGCCGGTCTACTGGTTCCCGCGTGACTGTCCCCGAGCGTCGGTGTGGGCCAACGACGAGGCCCAGCGCGCCGTGCTCCGCACACGGTTCGTGTCTGACGCCGACCGCATCAACGCAACCGAGCTCGCGTGGCTCGAGCGCATGCGCGCGGTGCGGCTCTATGTGTACGAGCTCGACCGGGCGACGTTCGTCGAGTGGCCCGAGGCCGAAGGACAGTGGACCTCGCGGGTGTCCGTCGAGCCCCTCTCGGTGCGGCCGGTAGGCGATCTCCTCGACCTCCATGCGCACGCCGGTGTCGAGCTGCGGTTCGTGGCCCGCCTCGCGCCGTTCTGGAGTGAGGTCGTCGCCTCGGGCCTGCCGTTCTCGGGAGTGCGACTCCGGTAGTGCGCTCGCCGCCTCGGTGGCAAAGTGGGCAGATGCCTGACGACAGCGAGCTCGCCGAGATCAACCCCTACGACTTGATGGAGTCCGAGGCGGCTCGGCTCGAGTTCTACTTCGGCTCGCTCAGGGGCGACGACTGGGACGAGCCCTCGGCGTGCGATGGCTGGTCCGTGAAAGACGTCCTCGCCCACCTTGCCGGTGGGGAGGAGTACAACCGGGCCTGCCTCACCGACTCGGTCGGCACCATGTTCGAGGGCTACGCCGCACGAGGAGCGACCGACGTCCACTCGTTCAACGCGCTCGGTGTGAGCGACCGCAAGGACAAGTCGCCGGCCGATCTGCTCGACGAGTTCCAGCGCGAGAACGGCGACACCCGAGCCGACATGCGGCGGCGCGACGGTGAAGACATGCCGACGGCGGTGGGCGCGTACCCGGTTCGATGGCAGGCATGGCACCTCGCGTCCGAGCTGGCGACGCACGCCGACGACGTCGGCGTGCCGACGACGCACAAGCGGGAAGAAGAGACGCGGCGCGACTGGCGAGCCCGGTTCGCTCGCTTCGCGCTGGCCGAGGCGAAGCCCGACGTCGAGGTGCAGCTCCTCGACGACGGCACGTGGGTCCGAGCGAACGGTGTCGAGGCGACGCTCACCGACGACCAGCTCATCGACGCGGTGAACGCTCGGCTCCCTGCCGACAGCCCCGTGAGCCCGACGCTGCGAGAGGCACTCGCCGCGCTGGGCTAGTCCGCGACGTTCACGGTGGCGACGACCTTCGTCGGCGTGACGCGCACGACCATCTCGGAGCGCACCGCGTTGCGGCGTCCGTACTCGTCGGCGAGGTCGGCTCCCATGTAGCGGCCGGCGATGCGCGTCGCCCAGAGCAGCAGCTCGTCGGGATCGAGCGAGACGCGCGCCTCGCCCGTTGATCGTGACGAAGCTGAACGGCGGGTGCTCGTCGTCGACGCAGATGCTCACCCGCGGGTCGCGCAGGATCGCCCTTCCCTTCACGTGTCGGAGCCAGTCGTGAAGATCACATCGTCGCCGTCGAGGTCGATCCAGACCGGAGCGACGTGCGGGCTGCCGTCCGCCTTGACGACGGCGAGCTTTGCCGTGTGTGCGGGGAGCGCGCCGAGGAACTCCTGCCACCAGCCGTCAGGTGCCGGCGTGTACGGCATCGATCACTCCTCGTCGTCGGGCTTCCGCTTCGCCGGCTCGCTCTCGATCAGGCGGCGGAACTGCTCCCAGTTGTAGCGATGGAAGTACTTCTTCGAGTTCTTGGGCCACCAGTCGACCCCGCCTTTCGAAAGGTGGAGCTCGCCGAGCTTGCCTTCCTCGTCGTTCGACACGACGAAGACGACATCGACCTTGCTCACGAGCCGCGCGGTCTGCTGCATCTCGATGTTGTGCGTCGCCATCGGCGCACGGTACGCCCGTCCAGCCCTCCCTCCGCGTTCTCGCGCGCGATAACCCGCCACCGATGGCCGGTTATGCGCGCGAGTTCGCTCGAGGGGTGCGTCAGCGACCCGTGTTGCGGGGCACCTCGCGGAAGGGCATGTCGCGGTCGACGCTCGGCTCACGAGGCAAGCCGAGGACCTGCTCCCCGATGATGTTGCGCTGGATCTGGTCGGTGCCGCCCGCGATCGAGACCGCGGGCACCGACACGAGCACCTCGGCGACGACGCCGTCCATCGCTCCGTCCTCGTAGTCGAGCATCGCCGACGCGCCGCCGATGAGCGCATGGGCCAGCGCGGCGCCGCGCGCGACGTCGCTCGCCGCCAGCTTCCCGAGCGAGCCTTCGGCGCCGGGGGGACGTCCGAGGGCGCGTGCCGCCTGAGCACGCTGGGCGGTCCACTGGTTCGCCCGCACGAGCGAGGTCTCGGCCGCGATCGCCTGGCGCACGAGCGGATCGTCGAGGCGTCCCTGCTCGCGAGCGGCATCGACGAGGAGGTCGGCGCGTCCGGCGCGCTGCGGGTACCACGAGTAGGTCGCGAAGTACTCGTCGGCCTCGGCTTGCGCCTCGCGCACCGCGCGCCCGTCGACCCGCGGCAGCCGTGGTCGGAACGCCCCGGCGAACCTGCGCTCGTGGGCGAGCGTGGTGAGCGCAGCGCGCCAGCCCTCGCCGGGCTCACCGACCATCATGTCGACAGAGACACGCGCATCGGTGAGGAACACCTCGTTGAACGATGCGTGACGGTTCATCTGGCGCAGCGGACGCACCTCGACGCCGGGTTGGTGCATCGGCAGCGCGAAGTAGCTGATGCCCTTGTGCTTGGGCACGTCCCAATCGGTGCGAGCGAGGAGCATGCCGAACTCGGCATGGTGGGCGGAGGTGTTCCACACCTTCTGTCCGTTGATCACCCACTCGTCGCCGTCGCGCTCCGCTCGGGTCGTGAGGCCGGCGAGGTCGGAGCCGTTGCCGGGCTCGCTGAAGAGCTGGCACCACATGTGCTCACCGGTGAGGATCGGATGGAGGAGCTTGCGTCGCAGCGAGTCAGGCCCGTGGGCGAGGATCGTCGGTGCCGCCAGCCCCATGCCCCCGCCGACGGGCGGACCGACGGCTCCGGCGTCCGCGATCTCGTCGTGCACGATCGACTCGGACCACGCGGGCAAGCCTTGGCCGAACCACTCGACCGGCCACGAAGGGCACGCCCATCCCGAGTCGGCGAGCCGCGTGCGCCACTCGACGAGCGGGAGGTCGGGATCCCAGCTCGCCGCGAGCCACTCGCGGATCTCGGCACGGACCGAGCTGGCGTCGCGGTCGGGTCGGGCCATCGCCTCGAACGTACGCGGTAGCGTGACCCCGCTGCAGGAAATCGTTTTCCGGGTTCACGGCAGGGGGTCGCGGGTGGACGATCGAGAACGTCGGCAGTACGACGACGACGGCTTCGTCGTCCGCGAGGGGGTGTTCACCGTCCGCCGAGATCGCGGACATGGTCGACGCGTGCGAAGCGCTCGTCGCCGACCTCGTGCGCGACCGTCAGGGCCGTCGCATCCACGCGGGCAGCTACGTGTTCGATCCCGACGTGACGCGCCAGACGATGATCAAGTGGGAGGGCGACAGCGACATCGTCCACGGCATCGAGCCGTTCGCGCACCTCAGTCCCGCGCTCAACGACTGGGCCCACGATCCTCGCTTCCTCGACTTGGCGCGCGACGTCCTCGACGCCGAGCCGATGCTCTTCACCGAGAAGCTGAACCTCAAGCGTCCGCATCACGGTGGCGTGAACCCGATGCACCAGGACCATCCGTACTGGGTCGGCACCGCGGACGACGCCGACCGTGTGATGACGATCATGCTGATGCTCGACGACGCGACGCTCGCAAACGGGTGCCTCCATGTCGTCCCCGGCAGCCACAAGTCGGGGGAGTGGGACAAGCGCACCGACGCCGACGTGTTCGGGCAGAACGAGATCGACTTCAACGCGTACGCGGAGGCCGAGCTCGTCCCCCTCGAGATGAAGGCGGGTTCGCTCGTCGCGTTCGGGCCGTTCCTCGTGCACCAGTCGGCGCCGAACACCTCCGACACCGAGCGGCGAGCGTTGCTCTACAGCTACCAGCCCGTCGGGATGACCCACATCCGCGACATGTTCAAGCCGAAGCCCAAGCCTCAGCCCGCATGACCGACGTCGACCTGCCGCCGCTTCCGAGCGCGCGGTTCGAGATCACCCCCACCGAAGCAGACGTGGCCTTCTTCGCGGCCAACGGGTTCGTGTCGGTGCCGCGCATCACGACCGACGAAGAAGTCGAGTGGCTCGGCGTCGCGTACGACCTCCTCTTCGAGGAGAAGGCGGGCGCGTTCGAGGGCGGCTACTTCGACCTGGCTCGCTCCTACGACGCGGAGGGCGACGACCTGCTGCCGCAGGTGCTCTCGCCGGAGCATCGCTTCCCACAGCTTCGCGACACCGTGTACTTCCGCAACGCCCGTCGCATGGCGTCGGCGCTGCTCGGCGTGGACGAGGCCGTGCTGCACGGTTGGGGACACATGATCTTGAAGCCCGCGCACCGAGGCCACGAGACGCCGTGGCACCAAGACGAGGCCTATTGGCCGGCCGACAAGGCGTACACCGCGGTCGGCGCGTGGATGCCGCTCGACGACGCGTCGGTCGAGAGCGGGTGCCTCCACTTCGTGCCGGGCTCGCATCGCGGGCCGGTCCTGTCGCACCACCACATCGGAGACGACCCGCGTGTGCACGGGCTCGAGGCCGACGAGCCCGACACGACCGGTGCGGTCGCGGTGCCGATCCCGGCGGGCGCGGCGACCTTCCATCACCCGCGGATGATCCACTACGCCGGACCGAACACGACCGACCAGCCCCGCCGCGCGTATGCGAACGAGTTCCAGCTCGCGCCGGTCGCGGCTGAGGTCGTCGCGGAGCGCCCGTGGCTCGACGAAGGCCGCAAGGCCTGGGAAGCGCGGACGATCACGCGATGAACCTCGAGAACCCTGCCTTCATCGACCCGTCGATCGACAGCCGCGCGGTCACCTTCGAGAACCCGACCGGCGCGCGGGGCGCGGGCGGCTCCGCGCACGGCGGTCGCAAGGGCGCTCCCAACATGCGGGTGCGCGCGGGCGAGTCCGTGGTGCTCGCAGACATCGACGGGCCCGGCACGATCCGCCACATCTGGATGACGATCCCGCCGGCGCCGCCCGAGGTCATGCGGTCGCTCTTCATCGAGGTCTTCTACGACGGCATGACCGAGCCGAGCGTCTCGGTGCCGTTCGTCGACTTCTTCGGTCTGCCCCACGGACGCCCGGTCGAGTACCACTCCGCGCTCCATGCCGTGCAGGAGGGACGGGGCTTCAACAGCTACGTGCCCATGCCGTTCGGCGAGCACGTGCGCATCGTGGCGACCAACGGCGGGGAGCGCTCGATCATCCTCTACTACCAAGTCGACTACACCCTCGGGCCGCTCGACGACGGCGCGGGATACCTGCACGTGGGGTTCCGGCGGCAGAACCCGACGGTGCAGAAGCGCGACTTCGTGATCGTCGACGGCCTCGAGGGACCGGGTCGCTTCCTGGGCTGCGCGATCGGCGTCCGTGTGATCGACGCGGGCGACTGGTACGGCGAAGGCGAGGTCAAGGTCTTCCGCGACGGCGACGACGAGCTGCCGACGATCTGTGGCACGGGCCTCGAGGACTACGTCGGGAGCGCATGGGGGATGGGCGCGCACGCCGCGCCCTACGGAGGCGCGCCGGTCAACATCGGTCCGGCCGGTCCCGACCAGCCCGAGTTCGTGAGCTTCTACCGCTGGCACGTGCTCGACCCGATCATGTTCACGTCCGACCTGAAGGTCACGATCCAGCAGATCGGCGCGAAGTTCTTCCCGCTCGGCGGCGAAGCCATGCTCGCGGAGTACGAGACGACGCATCCGGTCGCGGGCGAGGGCTGGCAGTACGACGCGAAGGGTCGGTACCTCGCGTGGGGCATCGCCGAGCGCGTCGACGACTACTGCGCGGTGTCGTACGTGTACTGCACACGCCCGCAAGCAGTGCCTCGGCTCGAGCTCGCCGCCGCGCTCGCCGACATCGAACGTCGCCCCTGGGAGACCGCCCATCCCTCGGAGGCGATCTCCGCAGTCGTCGGCACCCCCTAACCCGGCGCTGGTTCTCTTGGTGTTTCTCACTCCTGGCGAGTGAGAAACAGCCAGCAGTTCAGCGGGAGGGCGGGATCGTGCGCTCGCCGGTGATCTGGTTCACGTAGACCTTCCACGGGTAGTGGTCGCCCTCGCCGGGAGCGCCGGCCTTGCGGAGGTGCTGCGTCAGGATCTTGCGCCACGCGTCGGTCGAGTTGGCCGTGGTCATGTGCGGCGTCTTCGAGTGGTGGAACGTCACGCTGCCGCGCGAGATCGGGCACGCGATCGCCCGCGACTCGTCGGGCTCGCAGAAGAGCAGATCGCTCTGCACGTGCTCGGGCTGGCGATGGGGGAGGACGCCGTCGCGCTGGCCGCCGTCGATGAAGTGCATGCACCCGTTGCGCTCGTCGACGTCGTGGAACGGCATCCAGCAGGTGATCCCGAGGTCGTCGAGGTTGCGACCCCAGTAGCCCTCGTCCTGATGCCACAACGTCGCCGCGCCCTTCTGCGGCGGCTTGGCGAGGAACTGGTCGTACCAGAACTCGAGCTCGAAGCCCATCAGCGCAGAGGCGAAGTCGACCGCCCACTTGCGGAACGGGGCGCCACTGACCGCGTCGGGCCACAACATCGTGGGGCTCGACTGCAGGATCTTGAACTCGCGCTCGTCGCGCGACTTGTCCTTCTCCCACGCCCAGTCGAACGCGAGCGTCTCTTTCCTTTCGATGATCTGGTCGCACAGCGCGGTGATCGAGTCGAGCTCGGCGGGATCGATCACGTCGCGCACGACGATGTAGCCGTGCGTGCGGAAGAAGTCGATGTCCTCTTGCGTCGCGGCGCGGTAGGTGGTCGTCGCAGTCATGTGCTCTCCCGAACGATGAGATGCGGATGCAGCAGCACTTCTTGGCGCGGGCGTGCGGGCTGCGAGCGCGCGGTCAGCAGCAGCTCGGCAGATCGGCGGCCGATCTCGTAGGTGGGCTGCGCGACGACCGTGAGCGACGGCTGCAGCAGCTTCGCCCACGGGGCATCGTCGAAGCCGACGACCCGCACGTCGCCCGGCACCGAGAGACCCTCGTCGCGGAGCGCCTCGAGCGCGCCGACGGTCATGAGGTTGTTGGCGACGAGCACTGCGTCAGGTGGCTGCGGCAACGAGCACAGCTCGCGCATCGCCTTGTACCCGCCGGTCTCGCGGAAGTCCGTACGAGCGACGAGCGAGGGATCGAGCGTCGACGGCCCGCGTGTCGCAGCGCGCTTGCGGTAGCCGCTCGCTCGCTCGTTCGCCGTACTGAGTCGTTGCGGTCCGGTGATGCAAGCGATGCGGGTCGCGCCCGCTTCGATGAGATGGGTGGTCGCTTCCGCCGCCCCGCGCTCGTTGTCGACGAGCACGCTGTCGACCTTGCGTGCCGCCGGGTCGGCGATCGACGGCCACGACGGCGATCCCGGCGTCGAGCAGCGGGTCGAGCTTCGACGCGCGGGTCGACGCGACCGCGATGACGACACCCGCCATGCGTTCGGCGATCGCGACGTCGACGTAGTCGGCCTCCTTGCGGAGGTCCTCGTCGGAGTTGCAGAGCATCACGCGGAACCCGTGCTCGCGTCCGCCGTCTTCGATGCCCCGGACGATCGACGTGAAGAACGGGTTCTCGATGTCGGCGACGATCACCGCCCAGACGTCGGTGGCCTGAAGGCGGAGCGCTCGGGCCGGGCCGAACGGCTGGTAGCCGAGCTCCGCCACGGCCGCCCGCACTCGTGCGGCCCGATCGGGCGACACGTCGCGCGTGCCGTTCACGACCCTCGAGACGGTCGCGGGGGACACCCCAGCGGCCTTCGCCACGTCGTCGATCGTGGCCGCTCGGCTCTGCACTGCGGCGAGCATACGAGGCCGTCGGGCTACGATCCTGAAATCGATTTCTCGATCTCGCCTCAGCAGTCCGAGTCGTTCTGGGAGAACGGCTATCTCCAGGTCGACGAGCAGGTCATGCCGTCCGACGAGCTCGCGTGGTTCCGTGAGATGTACGACGAGATCTTCGTGAACCCGAAGGTGATGCGCCTCCACTTCGACGCCGAGCGCGAAGACGGCACCATGGGCGTCGTCGACCAGATCCTCGTTCCCGAGCTCACCGTGCCCGAGATCCTCGACACGAAGTGGTACGCGAACGCCAGGCAGATCGCATGTGCGTTGCTCGAGATCGATGACTCCGAGATCCTCCCCGGCAGCGGCACCCACATGATCTTCAAGCCCGCGACCGCGGGCCGTGACACGCCGTGGCATCAGGACGAGGCGTACTGGGAGCAGCCGAAGGTGACGGCGCACAGCCTGTCGGTGTGGACACCGCTCGACGATGTGACCGTCGACAGCGGCTGCATGCAGTTCCTGCCCGGCTCACACCGCAGCGACATCGTCACCCATCGCAACGTGGGTCTCGGTCAGCCGCTCCTGCTCGAAGACCCGCCGGACGTGAGCACGAGCGTCGCGTGCCCGATCGCGGCCGGTGCGGCGACAGTGCATCACTGCCGCACGATCCACTACAGCGGGCCGAACTACAGCGAGCGCCCACGTCGGGCGATCTCTGCCCTGATCCACGGACCGGTCGTGCAGCGCGACGAGCCGCTCGAACGCACGTGGCTGCCGCTCGCCCCGAAGTTCTTGAAGAGCTGAGCCCGCCCGGTCGGACAGCAACTGATGGGCCATGGTGGCGGCATGGCAGACGTCAGCGCCGCAGGTCCACAGCGACGTCCTCTCGCTCTTCGACGAGGCGTGGCCGCGCTTCAGTGGCGCGCCTCGAAGGGCTCACGCCCGACGAGTACCTGCTGGGAGCCGGTCGCCCGGAGCTGCTGGTCGGTGCGCGAGACACGCGCGACGGGCGTGCGAGCCGACTGGGCTGATCCCGATCCCGATCCAGCGCCGGTCACAACGATCGCGTGGCGCCTGTGGCACGTCGCCGTCGACTGCCTCGACAGCTACTCGGCCCGGGTGTTCGGTCGTACCGGCACCGACTTCGTCGACCAGGCGTTCACGCTCGACGTCGAGGAGGCGCTCGCGGCGACCGAGGCCGCAGGCGCCGCGTTCCGCGCCGGCCTCGGCCGAGCGGGCCCCGGAGACGCTCTTCGACCCGCTCGGTCCGACGTGGGGTCCGTACCGCGACTCGACGTTCCTCGCGCTCATGCTGCACGCGCTCGACGAGGTCATCCACCACAGCGCAGAGATCGCGCTGCTCCGCGATCTCTACCGAGCACGCGCGCGTCATCTGATGGCCGATGACCGAGTCGCCGAGCTCCTCGCTGAGGTCGGGCTCCCGGCCGATGCGGCCCACGCCGTCACGATCGAGGGGAGCGATCCGGTCTACGCGAGCCCGATCCCCGTCGCGTCGTCGGCCGCAGTCGCGCTCGGCGCGGTCGCGGCTACGGCCGGCCTGATCTGGCGCGACAAGACAGGCGTCGAGCAGACGGTCACGGTCGACACGAGAAGGGCGGGCGCGTCGCTGCTGAGCTTCGTGTTCCAGCGGCTGCTCGACGCGGAGACGCCGCAACGCGTGGCTGACAACCCGCTGATCGCGCTGTACGAGTGCCGCGACGGACGCTGGGTGCACCTGCACGGCGCGTTCCCGCGGCTCGCCGATCCGACTCGGCGCGTGCTCGGCATCTCCGAGGGCGCTGATTCCGCAGGCAGTCGCCGCCAGTGTCGCGAAGTGGGAGGCGCAGCCGCTCGAGGACGCGCTCGCAGAGGCGCGGACCTGCGGCGCGATGGTGCGCACGCGCGACGAATGGGCCGAGCACGCGCAGGGTCGAGCCATCGGTGCGCTCGCGCGCGTCGAGATCGAGAAGATCGGGGAGTCCGCGCCCGAGCCGGTGGGCGGCACCGCTCGCCCGCTCGACGGTGTGCGTGTGCTCGACCTCACTCGAATCCTCGCCGGGCCTACGAACGGGCGAACCCTTGCCGAGCACGGCGCGGACGTGCTCCTCGTGAACTCACCGAACCTCGACAACGTGTTGCCGTTCGTCATCGACACGAGCCATGGCAAGCGCTCGACGTTCCTCGATCTCGACAGCCCCGACGACCACGCGCGGTTGCTCGCGCTCGCCTCGTCGGCGGACGTCTTCGCGCAGGGCTACCGCGGAGGCGCGATGCAGCGCCGCGGCCTCGGGCCCGACGAGCTCGCCGCGCGCCGACCCGGCATCGTCTACGTGTCGATGAGCTGCTACGGCGACGTCGGGCCGTGGCGAGAGCGTCCAGGCTGGGAGCAGCTCGCGCAGACGGTGACCGGCATCGCCGCAGTGCAGGGAGCCATCGGCGACCCACATCGCGGCGGCGACGGCCGCCGGTCCTGATCCCCGCAGCGGCGTGCGACTACACGACCGGCTCCCTCGCGGCGCTCGGCACGATGGTCGCGCTGTGGAGGCGGAGCCACGAAGGTGGCAGCTACCACGTCCGCGCGTCGCTGTGTCAGACGGGGATGTGGTTCGCGCGCGAGCCCCGTGTCGACCGCGACACAGCGTCCGGCTTCGGTGACGTCGAGCCATTTCTCACGACCACCGACACCGCGTTCGGGAGGCTGCGCCATCTCGCGCCGGTCGCACAGATGAGCGCGACGCCGCCACACTGGGAGCTCCCGACGTCGCCGCTCGGCGCGCATCCACCGGAGTGGTCCACCGCGAACTCGCGAGCCGCTGCGGGCAAGTAGAGGTGATGGACGAAAGCACGGATGCCGCGGTGATCGCTGCGTCACTCGACGATCCCGCGTGCTTCTCCGAGCTCTTCGACCGTCACGCCCGCGTGATCTTTCGCTACCTCGTCCGACGGGTCGGCCCGGAGGCCGACGACTTGCTCGGCGAGGTGTTCCGTGTCGCGTTCGAACGGCGTGAGACCTATGACTCCTGCCGTCCAGACGCGGCGCCGTGGTTGTACGGCATCGCGACTCGCGTCGTCGCCAAGCAACGACGGAGCGAGGGTCGACGCCTCCGGGCCATGGCGCGGTTCGCCGCGCAGCGCCCCGGGGCCGAAGACCTGGCCGAACGGGTCGCCGCGTCGACGGACGCATCAGGTGACTGGTCACGCGTGGCCGACGCAGTGGCGGAGCTTCCCTCCGCCGAGTGGGACACGCTCCTCCTGTACGTGTGGGAGGAGCTGAGCTACGAGCAGATCGCGGCCGCTCTCGACATCCCCGTCGGCACTGTGCGATCGCGGCTCAACCGCGCTCGCGCTCGATTGCGCGATCGCGTCCCCGACGAGCGAGAGGATGGAGCTGTGAGCGACGAGCTCGAACCTCTCCGCCGGCTGCGCCCCGACAACGTGTTGCCCGATGACCCGGGCGACCCCACCGTGCTTTCGCGCCAGAAGGAGCAGCTCATGTCGACCATCGCGCAAGAACCCGAGACCAACGTCCGCATGCCCGACCTCTTTCCCCGGCTCGCCTACGCCGACGAGTTCGCCGCGCTCGACTATCTCGTGCAGGGTGCTCGGCTTCACCGAGCTGCGAGAGGCCCGCATGGAGCACGAGTGGGACGGTCGTCAGCAGATGCTCGCCTGGTTGCGGCTCGGCGACGGCATCGTGATGATCGGTCACGCCGAACCACGACGTCCATCGCATCTACTCGCCGAGCGAGCTCGGCCACACGACGGTGATCATGCACCTCACCGTCCACGACATCGACAGCCACTACGCGCACGCGGTCGCCGAGGGTGCCGACGTCACGATGGAGCTGCGAGGACGCGTTCTACGGCGAGCGGCGCTACGAGGCGACCGATCTCGAGGGACACCGCTGGCACTTCGCCGAGAGCCACGAGGCGATCCGGGCCCGGGGCGGCGATGGTGCCCGACGACCCCAGGGTGGCAAGCCCTAGCCTCCGCCCCCGCGCCCACCCTTCTCGCGTGAATTGCGGCCATCGGTGGCCGGTTCTCCGCGAGAAGATGGGGGCATGGGTTGGGACGGCGACGAGTACCAGAAGCAGTTCGACGCGCTGGCTGACCAAGGTGTCGACGTCCATGGTGAAGCCGAGTTCCTCATGCGGTTCGCGCCCGCTTCGGTCCTCGACGCGGGCTGCGGAACCGGACGAGTTGCTCGTGAGCTTGCTCGTCGAGGCGTGGCGGTGGTCGGTGTCGACGCCGATGCATCGATGGTGGCCACCGCGCGACGGCTGTCTCCCGACCTCGACTGGCGAGTCGACGACCTCTGCGCCTTCGATCTCGGGCAAACGTTCGAGCTCGTCGTGATGGCGGGCAACGTGCCGCTCTTCACGCCGGCGGGCACGCAACGGGCGCTGGTCGGCGGCTGTGCACGTCACCTCGAGCCCGGCGGCATCCTCATCGCGGGCTTCTCGCTCGATCGGGGCTACGACACGACGCGGTACGACGAGGACTGCGCTGCGGCGGGTCTCGGGCTCGTCGAGCGGTGGTCGACGTGGTCGGGCGAGCCGTTCGCAGGTGGCGACTACGCGGTGTCAGTCCACGCTGCGGCGCGCTGAATCGCGTCGACGCCCAGCGCCGAGCTCCACCGCGCCATCACCCGCGACACGCCGAGCGACTCGACCTCCTGGCGTTCCTTGCTGTCGGCGCGCAGCCACTCCTCCTCGAAGGGCACCTCGAGCGTCACGACGAACGCGTCGTTGCCGACCTCTCGCGCCGCGGCCGAGGCCGCGGCGATCGCTCCCGGGAGGTCCGACTGCCAGTCGTGGAAGTTCACGGCGTCTGCGCAGCGCCCGGCGACGGCCGCCATCTTCGGGCCGTTGGCCGCAACGATGATCGGCGGGACAGGGTCGGGCACGACGATGCCTTCGTGGCCGGGCTCGCGCGCCCAGACAGCACGCAGGAACGCCACGGTGTCGAGGACGCGCTGCCTGCGCTCGGGCGCACTCAACAACGGGAGTCCCGCCATGGCGAGCTCGCGGGAGTAGGGCGACTCGGGGCCCGCCCCCGCGCCGAGACCGAGCTGCACCCGCCCGCCGCTCAGCTGCTGCAGCGTCGCAGTGGCGACGGCGATGTGTGCGGCGTTCCGCGCCACCGTGTTCACGACGAGCGGGCCGACTGCCACCCGGGTGGTGTGCGCGGCAACGGCAGCCAGGACTGTCCACGAGTCGAGGACGGGACGGCCGCCGAACGAGACCCCGGAGATGTGGTCGTACGTCCAGATCGCCTCGAAACCGGCTGCCTCGGCGGCGCGCGCGGCTTCGACGACGACGGGCGCGCTGATGTTGATGGGGCTGAGGACGATCTCGGTCATAGCCGCGGCCCGTGGATCATATGGGGGTGATTTGATCTGTCCGCCGTAACATCGGAATTGAAGAGAGGTGCGGTGTGGTCTTCGTGTGGCTGATCCTCGGGGTCGTGCTTGTTGGCCTTCGAGATCCACCACTTCGCGTTCTACGCGCTGTTCGGCGCGATCGGGGCGTTCGCGGCCGCGGTGGTCGCCCTGATCGCTGCCGTCGGCCATCCCGCTTCAGCTCGCGGTGGCGGTCGTGGCCGCGACGCTCGGGATCCTCCTGGTGCGTCCCCACGTCAGCGAGCTCATGCATCAACGGCATGAAGGCAAGCTCGGTCGCGGGGTCCACGGCACGCTCGTCGGTGAAGAGGTGATGACCCTCGATGTCGTCGGCGACCCCCACCGCCCGGGGCACGTGCTGCTCGCCGGCGAGCGCTGGCTTGCGTTCAGCGGCGCCGATCGGCCCATCCCCGCTCGCACGCGCGTGCTCGTCACGGCGGTGCGGGGGACGACGCTCGAGGTGTGGCCGCTCGAGGGCGAGACGGGGTTCATCGACACCGACGCATTGCACTCGCTCGAACCCGGCGGGGATGACGCAGAAGGAGAGCAGTCGTGATATTCGCTTCACTCAGCACCATCACAATCGGAGGGCTGATCGTCCTCGCCGTCATCGTGTTGGCGTTGCTCGCCACGCTGAAGGCGGCCGTGAACATCGTGCAGCAGGGTCAGGTCGGCGTGTTGAAGCGACTCGGCCAGTACCGCAAGACCCACGAGCCCGGCCTCGTCGTGATCCTCCCGTTCGTCGACACGCTCCAGCTCGTCGACATGCGTGAGATCCCCGTCCCGGGCGACCGCCAAGACGTCATCACGAAGGACAACGTCGTCGTCACGGTGAACGCGACCATCTTCACCCAGGTCGTCGACGCCAAGCAGGCCCTCTTCAGCGTGAAGAACTTCGACGTCGCGATCGACGCCCTCGCTCGTACCGCGCTGCGTTCGGTGATCGGCACGATGACCCTCGACGAGGCGCTCTCCGAGCGCGAGCGCATCAACACCGATGTGCAAGAGCAGATGGAGATCGTCACCGACAAGTGGGGCATCCGCATCAGCCGCATCGAGATCGTCGACATCTTGCCGCCGCCGCAGATCCTCGCCGCGCTCGCCCTGCAGAAGCAGGCCGATCAGGAGAAGCGGGCGAAGATCCTTCAGTCCGAAGGCGAGCAGACGTACGCGATCAACATCGCCGAAGGCTCGGCCCAGGCCGCCGTGCGCGCGGCCGAAGGTGAGCGCCAGGCCGCGATCTTGAAGGCCGAAGGCACCCGTCAGTCCGCGATCCTCGAGGCCGAGGGGCGGGCCCAGGCGATCGAGACCGTCTACGGCGCGATCAGCGAAGGAGAAGCCCGATCGCGACGCTCGTTGCGATCTTGCAGCTCGACACGCTGAGCAAGTTCGCGGAGAGCCGGAACACGAAGATCGTCGTGCCGTTCGAGAGCGTCGGGTTGATGGGTGCCGCGCAGGCGCTGAAAGGCGTGCTCGCCGACGTGCCGTCGACGAACGGCAACGGGTAGATGGCGCTCGACGACGAGCTGCTCAACAAGCTCACGTGGAAGATCCCGAACGCCCTCGTGCTGATCGGGTCGCGTGCGGGCGAAGAGCGCAACGCGATGACCGCGAGCTGGGTGACGCAGCTCTCGATGGAGCCGGTGCTCATCGGCGTCGGTGTCGACAACGACGCGGTGACGCATCGCCTCATCACCGCCGGCGGTTCGTTCACCGTGAACCTGTGGGACGCCGAGGACACGAAGGTGTTCGTGAAGTTCTCGAAGCCGGCCGCTGACGACGGCGTCACCCTCAACGGCCGCGCGGTGCGCGCCGCGACGACCGGCGCTCCCGTGTTCGACGAAGCGCTGGCCTGGATGGACTGTTCGGTCAGGCATACGCTCGATCTCGGCACTCACACCCTCTTCGTCGGTGAGGTGGTCGACGCTGCGATCCGCGACGACGCGGCGCGCGCGGCGTCGATGAGCGACACGAGGATGAAGTACGGAGGCGTGAAACGCCATTGATACGGCGTGAAACGGCAACCGATCCGGGAGGTCTGACGGTGGCGTCGATCGTGGTGTGCGGCGGCAGCATGATCGGGCTGTCGACCGCGATGATGCTCGCGAGGGATGGGCACGACGTCACGGTCCTCGAACGTGACCCCGCCCCTCTGCCGGCATCGCCCCACGAAGCGTGGACGTCGTGGCCACGACCCGGGGTGCCGCAGCACCATCAGCCGCACAACCTCTTCCCGCGTACACGAGCGGTGCTCGACGCTGACCTTCCGGGCATGGTCGCGAAGCTCGAGGATGCGGGCTGCACGTGGGTGAACCCGGTGGAGCTGTTGCCACCCACGTTGGGGGACACCTCGGCTCGGCCGGACGACGACCGGTTTCGCTTCATCACCGGGCGCCGGCCGATCGTCGAGTGGGCGTTTGGCCGGGCGGCGGCCGAGCACGAGGGCGTGACAGTGCGCCGCGGCGTGTCGATCGCAGCGCTCGATCACCGGTGAGCCGATCGTCGGCGGATCGCCCCACGTCGTGGGCGTGCGCACGACCGAGGGGGACGAGCTCGACGCCGATCTCGTCGTCGACGCGATGGGACGGCGCTCGAAGCTGGTCGAGTGGTTGGAGGAGCTCGGGTCGCCGGAGATCCCGATCACGTCTGAGGACTCCGGCTTCGTCTACTTCACCCGGTACTTCACGGGTCCCGAGCCGCCTCCGTTGATCGGGCCCGCTCAGACGCCGATGGGCACGTTCTCCATCCTCACGTTGCCGGGCGACAACGACACGTGGTCGCTCACGATGTACGGAGCAGCGTCTGACCTCCCGCTCAAGGCGTTCAAGGATCCGGAGAAGTTCACCAGGGTCGCGCGAGCGTGCCCGATGCAGCAGCACTGGCTCGACGGTGAGCCGATCAGCGAGGTGCTGTCGATGGCAGGGATCATGGATCGACACCGACGGTTCGTCGTCGACGACCGGCCCGTCGCAACCGGTGTCTGTGCCGTCGGTGACGCGTGGGCGTGCACGAACCCGTCGGCAGGCCGTGGCATCTCCGTCGGCCTGGTGCATGCGCAACAGCTGCGTGACGCGACGCGCACGAGCCTCGACCATCCCGAGGCGCTCGTGCGCGAGTTCGACGCGCTCACCGAACGTGACGTCGCTCCGTTCGTCCACAACCAGATCGCCGCCGACCGGGCCCGCATCGCGCTCGATGAACGCCTTGCGCAGGGGAGAAGAACCGCCACCCCCGAACCCGGTGATGCAGAAGGTGCTCGCCGCGGTTCCCCATGACCCAGATGTCTTCCGCGGGATGATGGAGACGATCATGTGCCTTGCGTTCCCCCAAGAGGTGCTGGCCCGGCCCGGCTTCATGGACAAGGTCGAGGCGCAGACGTGGGAAGCCGGCGTTCGCGGCGCCGGGTCCGGACCGCGCGGAGCTGCTCGCGCTGCTCGCCTGATCCTCAGTCGCCCAAGTGCTCGCGGGCGACCTTCTTCGGCACGACCATGCGCCACGCGTCGAGCACGATCTCGTGCGCTTCGTCCGCGTCGATCTGGTCGAGGCGCACGACGACCCAGTTGTAACGCATGTCCGACTGCGTCGGCATCGAGAACTTGTGCGGCTCTGACGCAACGAGCGCCTCACGCTCCTCCTTCGGGAACGCGAAGCCCATCATCGTCTCGTCACGCGAGAAGGCGAGCCACACGTACTGCCCGACGCGGAACTTCACCCGGTCGCGGACGAGCACCTCGTACGCGCGGGGCAGGCTCAGCGCGAGCGGCCGGATGTCGTCGATCGTCGCCATCTCTCACAGCCAGTCCTTGCGTCTGAACAGCATGTAGAGACCGCCGGAGCACAGGATGATGAGGATGGTGGCCGTGATGAAGCCGGCGTGCCGCGGCGAAGCCTGGGTACGGGACGTTCATGCCGTACCAGCCGGTGATGAGCGTCGGGATCGCGATGATCGCCGCCCAGCTCGTCACCTTCTTCATGATCTGATTCGTGCGGAAGTCACGCAGGCTGAGGTTGGTCTCCACGATCGTGCTGACGAGGTCGCGGAGCGCGTCCGTCGACTCGGTGATCCGCAGGATGTGGTCGTAGACGTCCTGGTAGTACGGGTAGAGCGCCTCGTCGACCAGCCCGTGGTCCCGCCGCATCAACGCGCTCACCGCCTCACGGAGCGGGACGACGAGTCGGTGGAACTGGATCAGCGACTTGCGCATCTCGAACCAGTTCGATGTCGGCGCGATCGGCGTGTCCTCGGAGAACACGCTCTCGCTCACGTCGTCGTAGAACTCGTCGAAGTCGTCGAGGGTCGTGAACGCCTTGTCGACGACGACGTCGAGCAGGCCGTACACCAGAAACCCGACGCCGTGCGCGGCGAGGTCCTTCGATCGGTCCCAGCGTTCGAGCACCGGCTCGAGGGCGAAGCCCTCGTCCTTGCGGACGGTGACGAGCCAACGGGGATGGATGAACGCGTCGACCTCGACCGCCTCGATTCGGCCCGACTCGATCGTCATCGCGTGGCAGACGAGGAACTCGTGGCTCGGGTAGTGATCGAGCTTCGGCCGCTGATGGCCGCCGAGCGCATCCTCGAGCGCGAGCTCGTGGAACTCGAGCTCCTCGACGAGCTCCTCCATGTCCGCGGCTGTCGGCTTGCAGTAGTCGACCCACACGATCGCGCCCGGCATCGTCCAGGAAGTCGGACACGTCGGCGACAGGAAAGTCCTCCTTGATCAGCTTTCCGTCGCAGTACGCCCGGGTGTGGGCCATGTGTGCGAGCGGGCCCGTCAGCCGGACCGGCGCTCGGTCTTCTTCTTCTGCTTGTCGGCGCGCTTCTCCTTGAGCGACTTGCCGGGCTTCTTCGCGTTGTGCTTCTCCGGCACTTTGTTTGCCATGCCCCCAGCATGGCACCGCCTACCGTCCCCGGGGATGCGACTTACGGATGTTCGGCGGGCTGCGGCTCGAACACGACGGGTCGCGAGGTCGACCTCGGGCCGTCCCCGCCAGCGGTTCGTGCTCGCCGCTGCTGGCCATCGAGGCGAACCGCGTCGTCGCGACCGACCGGCTCACCGAGCTGCATCTGGGAGCGCGACGGCGAGAAGGAGCGAGCGTCGCTCCACGCCTACATCTCCAACCTCCGTCGGGTGCTCGAACCCGATCGCGAGCGCTCCGCGCCCTCGTCGGTGCTCGTGCGTCAGTCTCCCGGCTACCGCCTCGTCGATCCCCCGGTCGCACGATCGACGCGCTCCGCTTCGAGGATCTCGTCGAGCGGGGGATCGCGACTCGAGCGACCTCGCCGTGCTCGCGCGAGGCGATCGGGCTCTGGGCCGATCCGCTGCCCGAGATCGCCGCCGAGCCGGTCGTCGTCGAGGCCGTCGGGCGATGGCACGGGTTGCTCGCCGCCGCCCTCGAAGCAGCCGCAGACCTCCATCTGCGCGCCGGCGACGCGGCTCGCGGCGACAGCTCCTCGCACCCCACCTCTCATCCTTCCCGCTGCGCGAGCGGATGGCCGCGCTCGTCGGCGCTCGCGCTGTACCGGACGGGCAGGCAAGCCGACGCGCTGCGCGTCATCGATCGTGCCCGTTCCGCCCTCGCCGACACCGCGGGCCTCGGTCTCGGGAGCGAGCTCAAGGCCCTCGAACGCCGCATGCTCGAGCAATCGCCGACCTCGACCCCCGAGCCGTCGTCGTTGTCGTCTCCTCTCTTCGGGAGAGACGACGAGCTCGCCACGCTGCAGCGCGTCGCCGCCCGGCTCGGCGAACGCCGCGGAGGCGTCGTCACCGTCATGGGGCCGTCGGGGATCGGCAAGACCGCGCTCGTCGAGGAGCTCACGGGCGCCCTCGAGCGACAGGGCACGTCCGTTGCGTGGGCACGATGTCCCGAAGGCGCTGCAGTGCCGCCGTTCTGGCCGCTCGCGAAGGTCGGTTTGCTCGACGCCGACGCAGCGACTGCGTCGGATCCGTTCGCGCACGCGCAGCGGCTCGCGCGTGAAGCAGCACAGCGCACCGGGTCCCAGGTGCTCGTGATCGACGACCTGCAGTGGGCAGACACCGACACGCTGCGAGTGCTCACCCATCTCGCGGCGGAGCTGAGGAACACGTCGACGTTCCTCATCACCACGTCCCGACCGCTTGCCGGCGACTTCGGTGCTGACCTGGTGGCCTGCCCGGCTGAGCTCTCGCGGCAGCGCGTCGCTGACGTCGTGCTCGGCGAGCTCTCCGAAGCCGACATCGCTCTGTGGCTCGGCGAGCGGGCTGCATTCGCGGCGCCGATCCACACGCGCACCGGCGGCAACCCGTTCTTCGTCCGCGAAGTGATCGGCCTCATGGGCGACGGCGACCTGACCCGGATGGACGCCGTGCCTCCCGGTGTGCAGGCCGTTGTGCGTCGTCGAGTCGAGTCAGCTCAGCCCCGGCGCACAGCAGGTGCTGCAGATCGCGTCCGTGCTCGGATCGCCGTTCGAGACAGATGTGATCGCCGAGGTGCTCAGAGGGCAGAACCTGGCGGGGGTGCTCGATCTGGCCATCGACGCCGGGCTCGTCGTCGCGTGCCTTCGCCCGAACCAAGGCGCTCCACGTTTCGGTTTGCCCACGTCATCGTCGGCGAGGCGCTTGTCGCCGAGCTCAACGCCGAGGAGCGTGCGTTCCGGCACGCTGCCGTCGCTAAGGCCCTCTCCTCGCAACATCCTGACGATGCGCACGCGGCCGAGATCGCGTTCCACGCCGCGGCCGGGGCATCGGCGGCGACCGCTGCGCTCGCGGTCGATGCCTCGAGTCGGCGGCGCGGCTCGCGTCTGCACATGGGGCGTACTCCGAGGCGGCACGCCACTGGGCGACTGTTGCGGCGATGATCGAGCGCAACGAATGCTTGCGACTCGACGCGTTCGTCTCTCTCGCATCAGCCCTCGAGCGGGCCGACGAGATGCGCGAGGCCCGCACCGCCGTCGTCACCGCGATCGATCTCGCGCGAGACTCGGCGATTGGCCGTCGGTGGGTGCGGCGGCCGCCGCGTTGAACCACGCGAGCATCTGGCCGAATCAGCCGTATCCGGCTGTCGATCACGAGCTGATCGCACTGCTGGAGGATGCGTTGCGCACGATGCCGGAGGTCGACTCGCCCGAGCGCGTGCTCACGCTCGGTGCGCTCGGCACCGAGCTCATGCACAGCGTCGACGCCACGCGTCGCGACCGGGCGAGCCTCGACGCGATCACGATGGCGCTTCGCCTCGGTGATCCGGAGCTGCTCGCGAAGGCACTCCACGCCCGCACGTTTTCGCTGAAGCAGCCCGCCGCGGTCGCGGAGCGCAGGAAGGTCGCGGTCCATCTCGGTGCGCTGGCCGACCACCACGACCTCGGCGCTGATGTCACTCTGCTGGCGGAGCTGCAGATCGCACTCGCCGATCTCGCGCTCGGCGACATCCCGGCCGTCGCCGAGCGGCTCCCTCGCTGCATCGCCCTGCTCGATCTCCCCGTCGGCCTTGCCCTGCGCAGTCAGCTCGGCTTCTTCCGCGTGCTGGTCGAAGTCATACGAGGTCGGTACGGCGAGGCCATCGATCGGGCCAGCGAGGTTCACGAGCTGTTTCGTCGCACCCGTCCCGCCGAAGCCGAGGTCTTCGCGTTCGCGCAGCGGCTCACCATCGGCCATGACCTCGGCGATCTCACCGAGGCTGACCTGCAGGCTGCGAACAGCGAATCGGCAATCGGCTTCGCACTCGCGCTTCAGCTGTACAGCGCCATCCTGCTCTTCGATCTCGGTCGGTCGCGACGAAGCGATCGCGCGGATCCCGTATCGCCGCGGTGAGGTGCCCGACCGGCCGCTCGACTACGTGACCGTCTTCATCGACGTCGCCGCCGCCCACGTCGCCGCCGAGCTCGATGATGCCGCTCGCCGTCCCGGCGCTCCTCGAGCGACTCGAGCCGATGGCAGGCCGGTGGGCCAACGCGGGCCGGGCGCGGGGTCGCTCGGCCTCGTCGATCTCGCGATCGCCCGTCTGTACACGACAGCCGGCGACCAAGCGGCCAGCGCGGGAGTGGTTCGGAGCAGCGGTCGACCGGCACGAGCGCATCGGCGCGCCGGCGTGGTTGGCCCGATCGCTCCTCCATCAAGGCGTCTTCCTCGGGCCCGACGGCGCCGCCTCGCTCGACCGAGCCGCGGCCCTCGCCGACACCTACGGCCTCCCGATCGTCGCTGACCAGGTAGCCCGAGCCCGGGCCTGACCAGCCCGCCAAGGATCCGCCAAGGAGCCGTCCCACCCGCCCGGCGCATCGTCGGCGCATGCGAACCGATCACACCAGTCCCGACGTCGACAGCTACCTCCGTGTCCACCGCGCGCTGCGGGCCAGCGCCGCGCAGCTGGCCGAAGCCGCGTCACGCCCGGCCGACGCCGCGCTCGCAAGGCCCGAGCCCGGTGGTTTCGCGGCTTCGCCGACGAGATCCAGTGCCATCACCACATCGAGGACGAGCTGCTCTTTCCGGCCATCGCGGCTCGTGTAGCGACCTATCCGCAGATCGCCCCGAAGCTCGAGGGGGATCATGCCGACCTCGACGTCCTGCTCGACGATCTTCGCGCCACGCTTGCGGCAAGCGACGAGCGTCGTGCCGCGACCCTCGCTGCCGAGCTCCGCGACCACCTCGACGAGCACCTCGCCTTCGAGGATGCCGAGATCGCGCCGCTCTTCATCCGGCACTTCACCGCGGCCGAGTACGACGACCTGAACGCCCGGGCGGTGAAGATGACGCCTCCTCGCAGCTGCTCTTCACGGCGCCGTGGCTGATGTCGCATCTCGACGACGCCGAGCGCCGCGCGCTGCTCGCGAGCGTCCCGAAGGCGATGACCTTCCTCTGGATCGCGACTCACGGTCGGTACGCCCGGCTCGCCTCCCGCGCTCTCGACTGATCAAGCCCTGACGAACCCAACCCAAGGAGAAGCCATGACCAACCTCGAAGTCCTCAACCGCTGGATCGACGCCGTGAATGCCGGCGACCTCTCCGTCATCGACGACGTGGTCGGCGAGCAGATCGTCGACCACCACCTGCCGCCCGGCATCCCCGCGGGCAGAGAGGGCGTGCGGCAGTGGATTCGCATGCTGTGCGACTCGCTGCTCATCCACCTCGAGGTGCAAGAGACCGTCGCGGACGGCGATCGCATCGCCGTGCGTGCGATCTGCTCGGGCACGCATGTCGGCGACTACCTCGGCTTCCCGGCGACGAATCGCAGCTTCAAGGCCGAGATGATCTCGATCGAACGGTTCGAGAATGGTCAGGTCGTCGAGCGCTGGGAGCAGGTCGACAACGCGACCGTCATGCAGCAGCTGCAGTTAGCTGAACCGAGGGGCTCGCTTCTCCTGGAGGGAGGCGAGCCCCTCGCGCGCGTCGGGTCCGGCGAAGCCGAGGAACTCGTAGGCGAGGCTCGCGTCGAACGTCGCCGCCTGCGCTCGGTACCAGGCGTTGAGCGCGTGCTTGGTGAGGCGGATGGCCTGCTGCGCACCGTCCGCGAGCTGTGTCGCGATCGCCAGCGCACGCTCCTGCACCTCGTCGTCGTCGACGCAGAGCGACACGAGCCCGATGCGCTCGGCCTCTTCACCCGACATCGCGTCGCACGTGAGCAGGTAGTACTTGGCCTTCGCCATGCCGCACAGCAGCGGCCAGCAGATCGCGGCGTGATCGCCAGCGGCCACGCCGAGGCGCGTGTGGCCGTCGATGATCCGCGCGGTGCCGCGCCGCGACCGACACGTCGGCGAGCAGCGCGACGACGAGGCCCGCGCCGACGGCCGGACCGTGGATCGCCGACACGATCACCTTCGAGCACTCGATCACGTTGAACACGAGGTCGCGTGCTTCGCTCATGATCTGCGCGCGCATGGCGTCGTCGGTGACGAGCGACTCGAGGAGGTCGAAGCTCCCACCGGCGGAGAACGCCTTGCCTGCGCCTCGAAGCACGACCGCGTTCGTCTCGTCGTCTTCGTCGACCGCGCGCCACACGTCGGCCAGCTGCCGGTGCACCGCGTGGTTCACCGAGTTGAGACCTGGCCCGTCGAGGGTGATGCGGAGCACGCGCGGCGCGGGGCGGTCGAACGTGAGGTCGGGGAAAGCGGCGGCGAGATCGGTCACGCCGCCATCTTTCACCTAGTCGTGGCTCGACCGCTTGGCCGCCGGAGCCTCGTCTGGGGCGTCGACGACGTGGAACCGTCGCCCCGTGACCTCGTCAGGAACGATCCGCACGAAGCAATGCTTCGGGCTGGCGAGCCACGGGAACAGCGGCAGATCGGCGGCGTCGAAGAGGTCCTGCATCGCCTTGATCTCAATCGCCCGACCCTTCACGACCACGCTCCACGCCTCGTTGGCCCGCGTGTCGAGGCCGTCGACCTCGAAGGCGACGCCGCGTGCCGAGCACCGCGCCGGCGAGCTTGGTGCCCTCCGCAGTTCGGAACACGACCGTGCCGTGATCGACCACGTAGTTGATCGGGAAGATGTCTGGGTGGTTGGCGATCGAGATCGCCAACCTCCCGACGACCGATCCGCGTAGAAGTGCCCAGCACTCGTTCGGATCGAGCACCTCGACACCGTGCAACGACTCGTGGCTCATGGTCCCTGTCCTTACTCAGTCACGCTTCTCGCTTCAACCTACGGCGAGAACACTCCACCCGTCTGCGGCCGGTCGACCCGTCGCGTGGGGACCTTGGTCCCGCCCGATTCCGGCTCAGGTCTCCTGACGTTCCCAGTAGGGGGCCCGGAGCTCCCGCTTCAACGGCTTGAGCGCTCCGGAGACCGGCAGGGGCTCGGTCCTGAACTCGATGGACTTGGGCACCTTGTAGCCGGCGATCGACTCCCGCGCGTGGTCGATGATCTCGCGCTCGGTCGCTGTGCATCCCGCACGGAGCACGACGATCGCATGGACTTGCTCGCCCCAGACGGGGTGGGGGATGCCGATGACCGCGACCTGCGAGACGGCGGGGTGAGTCGAGATCGCGTTCTCGACCTCGATCGAGTACACGTTCTCGCCCCCAGAGACGATCATGTCGTTGAGCCGGTCGACCAGATGCAGGTACCCCGCCTGGTCGATGTGCCCGACATCGCCGGTGTGATACCAACCGCCGCGGAGCACGTGGTCGGTCTGCTCGGGGCGGTTCCAATACTCGCGGAGGAAGTTGCCGCCCTTCGCGCACACCTCACCTTCCACACCCCGAGCCACGAGAGCCCCGGCCTCGTCTTGGATCGCGAGCTCCACCCCGACCACGGGTCGTCCCGCGGACCGCAGGATGTCGCCCCCTCTCGCATGGTCGGCGGCCGACAAGATGGTGAGCACGGAGGAGCACTCCGTCATGCCGTATCCCTGCCAAAGGTTCAGAGCCGGCAGCGCCTTCTGGATGCGATCGAGGAGAGCGGTCGGCATGGGAGACGCGCCATAGACGAGATCTTGCATCGAGGCCATCCGGGCGGGATCGAACGACGGGTGGTCGAGCGTCATCGCGAGCATGGTGGGCACCATCACGGTCCAGTCGACGGCGAATTCCTCGATCGTGGACAGCACTGCGCCAGGCTCGAAGAGCGAAACGAAAGTCGACACGCCGCCGGTCGTCGGGATGCCCAACGCGCCGCCCATCGACGCGGCATGGAACATCGGCGTCTGATGGAGGTAGACGCGGTCGTCCCGGAAGCCCACCGCGAGCCCGATGTGGTACAGGTTCAAGATCTCGGCCCGCTGCTCGAGCACCGCGCCCTTCGGAAGCCCGGTGGTTCCGCCGGTGTACATGAGCATCACGGCGTCGTCCTCCTCAGGTTCGGGGGGAAGGTTCGGGGTGCCGCTCTTGATGAGGTCCTCGTAACGGAAGTCGCACGGCCCGTCGCCATCCCCGATCAGGACCACGTGACGGAGCGGCAGATCGGAGCGGACGGCGGCGATGTTCCGCGCGAAGTGCTCGGCGAAGACCGCGTCGACGAACACGACCTCGGTGCCGGAGTCGGCGAGGATGTACTGCAGCTCCTTGCCTGCCAAGCGCAGGTTCAACGGGTTGACGATGCCTCCCCCGAGGAAGCCCGCGTGGTAGAGCTCGAGGAACTCGTGCCCGTTGCAGGCCATGATCCCGAACCGATCATCGGCGCTGAGACCGAGCTCTCGGTGCATCGCGTCACGCAGCCTCAGCACTCGGTCCGCGTGCGTGTCGAATGTGGCGTTGTAGATGCCGTCGTGGAAGCCGACCTTCGAGGAGAACCTCTCGATCGCTGGGAAGAACATCCGGTGGAACACCAGCTCTTTCATGAGGACCTCCTCGGTTCAGACGGCGAGCGGCACGTCGATGCCGGCGAGCTCGTGCTTGCCGTCGCGTGCCATGAGCTCGGGCACCAGCTGTTGCGGCGTCCGGTCGCCTTGAAGGAGCGCGACGACCGATGCCGCGATCGGCAGCTCGACGCGCAGACGGGCAGCCAGCTCGACGGCGACCGGCGCAGTCGCCGCGCCCTCTGCGACAGTCGCTTGCCCGCCGAGCACATCGGAGGCCAGGCGGCCCTGCGCGAGCTCCTGTCCGAGCCGGTAGTTGCGGCTCTGCGGGCTCGAGCACGTCGCCACGAGGTCGCCGTTCCCACTGAGGCCCAGGAACGTCAGAGGACGGCCGCCAACGGCGACGCCCAGGCGGGTGAGCTCTGCGAGACCCCGCGTGATGAGCGCCGCCTTCGTGTTCGTGCCGTATCCGAGGCCATCAGCGACGCCGGCCGCGATGGCGATCACGTTCTTCAGACGCGCCGCCGATCTCGCAGCCGACGACGTCGTCACTCGTGTACACACGCAACGCCTGCGTCATGAGCAGCTCTTGCACCCAGTCGGCTGACGCCAGATCCGGGAATGCGACACAGGTCGCCGCGGGCTGTCCGCTCATGATCTCGCGTGCGAGGTTCGGTCCGCTGAGCACCCCGATCGTCCGCGGATCACGTCGCGGCATGACCTCGAGGAGCACCTCGCTCATCCGCATGCATGTGCTCTGCTCGAGGCCCTTCGCCACGTTGAGCACGAGGGGCGCGACGACCTCGATCGCACTCACCAGAGAACGCAGGTGCTGTGTCGGGACTGCGAAGACGACGACATCGGCGTTGGCGATCGCTGCGCGGAGGTCGCCGGTGACCTCGAGCGCACGCGGCAGCACGAAGCCCGGGAGGAACTGCACGTTCTCGCGTTCCTGCTCGGATCGACGCGACGACCTCGGGCTCCCTCGCCCACAGCGTCGTCTCAGCGCGGGCAGTGAGCAGCGATGCGAGGGTGGTGCCCCACGCTCCCGCGCCGACGACCGCGACCCGCGTCACGACACGACTCCCTCGATCCATCCCTGAGTGATCGACGACGCCCGTCATCGGCAGGCTCCGCCCGGTGACCTCTGTCGGGCGTGATCGTGAACCACCGATCTCGCGTCACCCGGGGCCCACGTCACGACGGCACGCTCGGCGAGCTGCGTCGCGGCGGGACCCCCGGGGCACGAGCACCTCGCGCGCTTCGCCGTGGACGCAGACGCTCCAGCCCGTCTTCGCCTTCTCGTCGAACCCGTCCACCTCGAACACCACCGACTGCCCGGCCACGCGTCGCGAGCAGCGAGTCGCCCGCTGTGCGGTAGACGATCTTGCCGGTGGCGTCCGCGGCGTAGTTCACGGGAAGCACGTGCGGCGCCCCGTCGACGATGAGCCCCACCCGCCCGACGCACCCGGACGCGAGCTTCGCGGTGCACTCCGCCTGGGACAAGACCTCGAGGCCGGTGGGAGCGTTCATCACAGGTATCCCCTCAGGTCGAGCGGGAGGCTGGGCGCTGACGAGGCGACGTCCGGTGATCGCGATGCGGCACGACGCGCACCCAATGGGGCTTCTCGCCGCCAGCCCAAGAATCGACGGCGAGGTGCTCGACTTCGGTCGCACGTCGCGCGGTGCGCTGTGCCTTGCACCAAGACACTCCAGCCCGTGTGATGGACCGGATCGATGAAGTCGATCTGGAAGCTCGCCGGCTGCCCGTTCAGCTGCTCGAGCTTCTCGCCGGGATCCGGATCGGAAGACGATGGCATCGCCGTCGACGAGGTAGTTGACGGGAACCACGAGCACGGAGCCGGACGGCAACGCGATCGCGACTCGGCCGACCGCTGAACGACCGGAGAAGGACCAGGCACTCGTCACGTGCCGAGCTCGACGAGAGCGACGTCTGGGTCGGCGCTCATGGCCCGACCCCCGGAAGCTCGAGGTTCGAGAGGCGGCGGCCCTTGACGAGGTCGAGCGACAGCGCGACGAGCGGACCGCTCGCCGCTGCCCAACCACGAGGCGGGCCGTCCTCCAAGGCTGCGACGCTCTCGGGCTCCTGTCACGTGCGAGGCGAGACCCACGACCATGACACTCCAACCTTCGTGCGTGACCGCATCGATGTGGTCGGCTTGGAACCCGATCACCGTGTTGTCGGCGATGGCCGCGGGATGGTCATGCGGATCGGCCCAGAAGAGGATCTCGGTCACCGGCCACGCGATACCTGCACCGGCAGGACCGACGGGCAGCGCCCGGGACGATATCGAGACGCGACCCACCGAGCCCGAAGCCAGATGGTGCAGACACTCGTCTCGCGTCAGCACGTCGCCCTCAGCGCCGAGCTCGATGCGGCTCATGTCTCACCTCGCGGATCGGCCCTGATCACGACGACCGGGCATGGCGAGTGATGCACGACTTGGTGACTCACGGAGCCGAGGATGAGCTCGCGAGCCCGGCTGAGGCCTCGCGACCCGACGACCACCAACGTGGCGTCCTTCGCTGCGTCGATGAGCGCCGACGCGGCGCCCCCTGCGACCGTCTCGCACTCGATCGGATGGGTGAGACCATGCACGTCGGCGTCGCTCACCGCCTCGCGAAGGATCTCGTCGGCGGCCTCCTCGAAGACGGCGGCGCCCTCCATCGCACCCGGATACACCATCAGAGGGCACGGCCCACGCGGACACCAGATCGCACCTTGGCGTGCCGGGCTCGGGCCTCGTCGAGCGCCCACGCCAGCGCCTTCGCGGCGGTCTGCGATCCGTCGACTCCGACGATGATCCGCTCCTCGGTCGGCATCTCGGTGCGGCCGTCGGCGTGGATGACCGCGACGGGGCACTGCGCATGCTGCAGCACGTGCTCGCTCACCGACCCGATGCGAAGGCCCAGGAACCCTCCTGAGCCGCGGGCCCCGACGACGAGCAGGTCAGCTTCTTGCGAGATGGTGACGAGCGCACGCCACGGCAGGTCGCAGACGGACACCCGCTCGACGCTGTCCGCGCGCTCCTGCACCGAGGGCGCTCGACCACCCACTTGTCGAGCACCGACAGGGCATCGTCCTCTGAGTACGCCGGGTCGAACTCCTCGGCCCCGTCCTTCGGTCGTCGTTGGTTCAGGTAGTCCCACGCGACCACCGCAGTGACAGGCAGACCTCTGAGCTCGCCTTCGCGTGCCGCCCAGCGCAGGCCGCCGCCGCGGCCCCGTCGGATCCGTCGATGCCGACGTAGATCGTCATGAGAACAACCTGGCACAACGGGCGCCGGAAGAGCAGGGCCGTGTGGGAGGAAAGACGAGGACGAACGTCCCGACCGCGTTCACTGCACGACCAGTGCGGTCACCATGCCGGTCATGCCGTTCGCGTTCTCGGCGTGGGGGAGGATGTGGCAGTGCCACACCCAGGTGCCGACCTCGGTGGCGTGCACGAGCACCGTGTAGCGCTCGCCCGGGGCGACGGTGACGGTGTCTTCCATCGACGGGGTCGCGAGCGGCAAGCCGTCCTTCGCGATCACCATCTGGGGCATGCCGTGCAGGTGCATCGGGTGGATCTGCGTGCCTTCGTTCATGTACTGCACCTCGACCCAGTCGCCCTGCTTCGCCACGATCGGCGCGGTCGCGGGGAACGACTTGCCGTTGAGGGCGTAGCCGATGACTCCGGAGTCGTCGAGGATCATCACCTGCTGTTGGCTGACGGTGACGCCCGCAGGCACTGGCTCGTCGCCGACGATGAACGCGCCGGCGAGGCCATCAGGCACCTGCTCCACGGCGTTGTGGTGCGAGTGGTACATGCCCACAGCCGGGGTGTCCTGCACGGTCCACTCGTAGGTGAACGTCTCACCCGTCTTCACCGGGTCCTGCGTCACGTAGGTGGTGCCGTCCATCGAGTTCGGTGTGATGAGGCCGTGGAAGTGGATCGAGGTGGACTGCGGCATCTCGTTGTGCAGCACGATCTTCACGTGGTCGCCTGGATCGACCTTGATCGTCGGGCCGGGCACGGTGCCGTTGTAGGTCATCGCGTCGACCGTCTTGTCCGGTGCGACCTGCCACTTCGTCACCGCGGCGGTCAGGTCGAACTGCTTCGTGCCGTCGGGAAGGATCGTCGGAGCGAGCAGCTGTGCACCGAGGCCGTCTGTCTTGGCCGGGAATGCGGCGATCGAGTCCTTCATCGCTTGGTCCATCTGCGCGGCCGTCATCGTCGACCCGGAGGACGAGCCCCCGGCTGAGGCCGACCCGGCCGCGGTGCCCGCCGCGTCGCCAGCACCGAGGTGCAGCATCGCCTGCATCCCCGACGCTTGGTGGCCGGCGACCTCGCAGAACACGGTGTACGCGCCGGGAGCGAGGCCCGACACGTCGAGGTGTGCGCTTCCGCCCGGCGGGATCAGCGTCGGTCCTCAGGTCCGTGCCCTGGACGGCGAAGTTGTGGTCGACGGACCCGCTGTTCACGATGTCGAGCCCTCCTGACTGCGACGCCGTGATCATCTCGGGCGTGATGGAGAACTCGGTGAGCGTCACCGTCGTGGCACCGCCTCCGGCGCCCACGGTCGTGGTGCCCTTCGACTCGTCGATCGCCCGCATCCCGAACCCGATTGCAACCGCGCTCGCGAACAGAGCGACGGCGGCAAAGGCCCAGATGAGCAGGGTCCAGCCGTCGCGTCGCGTCTGGCGTTTGTTGATGAGCGCCTCGAGGGTCTCGAGATCGTTCGCCGACAAGGTGTGGTCGCTCGGTTCGGGCTCGCGCGTGGATTCGTCGGTGGTGAGGCTCATGGGACGATCTTGCGATGGCGGAGGTCGCGCGCTCAGGGCCGGGAGTCGGTCAGTGAGGGGACCTTGGTCCCGATGCGCCGGCCGCCGCCCCGTGACGGCCGAACGTCCGTCACGGGTTCGCAGCGAGGCTCGCTGCGAGCTCCGCCGCCCACTGCGACCGCGCGCTCTGCCTCGCCAGGAAGCAGATGGCTCGTCTTGTCGACGAGGAAGCTCTCCGGATCGGCGACGAGGTCGTAGCCGAGCTTGGTGAGCCGCTTCTCGATCCCGTGAGAGGCGCGCCCGGTCAGCAGCGGAGACGCGTCGATGCGGGTGTCGAACGCCGCCGCGCCCCTGTTCTCCACGGGAGCCAGCTCATGGAACCAATCTCGAAGCCCCTTGGTTTCGGCATCGGGGTCCAACCTGAGGCCGGA
Source organism: uncultured Acidimicrobiales bacterium (assembly GCA_963726495.1). Taxonomy (GTDB): domain Bacteria; phylum Actinomycetota; class Acidimicrobiia; order Acidimicrobiales; family DATKAS01; genus DATKAS01. The sequence continues at coordinate 66,867 of CAVSCP010000009.1, read as the reverse complement.
GCCGGGCTTCGAGAGCGAGTCCTTGGCGGCTTTGCGCGACTTCTCACTCGACATCGAGTGCACATGCGTAGGTCCGCCCACGACGAGCAGGTCGGCGCCGGCGATTCGCTCGGGCGTCGCCTCCTCGACGGGCACCACGTCGACATCGAATTGAGGTCGGAGGCCGTCGGCGATGTGGTTCGCGACCACGTGCGTGTTGCCGTACATCGATTCGTACACGATCAGCGCTCGCATGTGTCCAGCGTGATCTCGTGACCGGTGCCCGTGTAGGGCCGAAGGTCACGAGGGGGACGTTGGGCTCTGGTTCCGCTCGGATCGGCGGCCCGATCATCGAGTCGTGAGCCACCGAGGATGGACCGCGATCGTCGTGTCGATGTGCACGATTGCCGTCCTGGCCGCCTGCGCGCCGAAGGCGGCACAGGATCACTCGGCGCCGCCGACGCCATTGGTCGTCGACACCGACGGTGGTTCCGACGACGCGATGGCTCTCCTCTACCTCCTCCAGGATCCGGCCGTCGACGTGAGGCCATCACCGTCTCGGGCACGGGTCTGGCGCATTGCCCGATCGGCGCGGCGAACGCTGCCGGTCTCGTCGCGCTCGCCGCTCCGGCCCGCTCCATCCCGATCGCGTGCGGGCCCGCACAGCCCGTCGAGGGAGATCGCAGCTTTCCCGACGACTGGCGAACGCAAGCCGATGGGCGCTACGGCGGCATCCTGCCCAGCGGCGAGGCGCCCGCTGCCACGAGCGACGCCGTCGGGTTGCTCGTCCGGATCCTGCACGACGCGCCTCGGCCGGTCACCGTCCTCACGCTCGGGCCGTTGACCAACCTGGCCCTCGCCCTCGAGGCCGACCCGAGCATCGGGAGCGAGATCGACCACGTCGTCGTGATGGGAGGCGCGTTCTCGGTGCCGGGAAACGTGCACCTCGATGCCCACCCGAGCGCCGCGATCGCAGAGTGGAACGTCTACGTGGACCCAGTGGCGGCGGAGCGTGTGCTCGACAGTGCAGTCCCAGTGACGTTCGTCCCGCTCGACACGCAGGTGCCGGTCGACGCCTATGTGGTGCGCGCGATCGCGCGCAACGCCCGCACCACTTCCGGACACGTCGTCGCTGACCTGCTGATGTCGAGTCCCTTCTTCGTGTCCGATCAGTTCTTCTTCTGGGATCCACTTGCGGCGGCGGCCGCTGTCCAGCCCTCGCTTTTCACGACGCGCGCGGCGCAGGTGTCCGTGGTGACCGACGGTGCGGGAGCGGGATGGACGACCGTCGGGAAAGGGGCCCGCGTGGAGATCGCGGCGGTCGTGGAGGGCGAGGCGTTCATCGACGCCTACATCACGACATTGAACGGAGGAGCGACGCCTGTCGTGGTCTCTCACGTTCCTGATGCCGTCATCACGGCGGGAGCCGGGTGCTCCGTGACGCCGTCCGCCATCGCCGGCGGCGCGTCGGTGCTGGAGCTCGCGTCGCCGTCCGCCGCGGTCGCTGTCGGGACCATCGAGCAGGGGCGGACGGACGCCGAGATCGAGGCGTTCCTCGCGACCTCGCCGACCGGCCCCCCACCGTGGTTCACGTTGTCAGCGCTCCTCCAGACCGGCGATGCTCCGGCATCGACGCTCGTCGAGCTCCACCCGGGCGACCTCACTGTGGTCTGCCTCGGGTTGGGAGCGGAGGGTCCACAGGTGACCGGCCGGGCGGCACTGCGCGTGGGTTGAGCCGCACACACGCGAAGATGGAGGAGTGTCCGATCCTCGCTCGCATCACCGTGTTCCTGCTCGACGATCACGAGATCGTCCGGCGGGGCATCCGTGATCTGCTCGAGGCCGAGGGTGACATCGAGGTGGTCGGCGAGGCCTCGACGGCCGAGCAGGCCGTGGGGCGGGTGCATGCGCTCGACCCTGACGTGGCCGTCCTCGACGTCCGGCTCGAGGATGGCAACGGCATCGAGGCCTGCCGCGACATCCGCTCGCTCCACCCCCGCACCGCGTGCCTCATCCTCACGTCGTTCGCCGACGACGAGGCGCTGTTCCAGGCGATCCTCGCCGGCGCCGCCGGTTACCTGCTGAAGCAGATCCGCACGAACGACCTCGTCGACGCCGTCCGCCGGGTCGCGACCGGGCAGAACCTGCTCGATCCCGCCGTGACGGCGCGGGTGCTCGAGCGACTGCGTTCGGGCAACCCGCAGGACGAGCTGTTGGCTCGGCTGACCGAGCAGGAGCGCAAGGTGCTCGAGCTGCTCGCCGAGGGCCTCACGAACCGGCAGATCGGCGAGCGGCTCCACCTCGCGGAGAAGACCGTGAAGAACTACGTGACGTCCGTGCTGTCGAAGCTCGGCATGACGAGGCGCACGGAGGCGGCGGTGTACGCCGTGCGCCACCTCGACCAGGGACACGACAAGTAGCAGCCGCTCTATGTGAGCGGCACGCACCACTCGAGGCGAGATCCCTTCGGCGGGCGAGCGGTGAGCGTGAACGTGCCGCCGAGGTGTTCGGCTCGGGCCTGCATGTTTCGCAACCCTCGCCCGTCGCCGGGTGTGTCGGACGGCCCGACGCCGTTGTCTTCGACGCGAAGCGTGAGCAGCCCGTCGATGGCGGTGAGGCGGACCTCGACCTCGGTCGCCTCCGCATGACGCGGCGACGTTCGACAGTGCTTCGCGCAGGACCGGAAGCAGCTCTTCGGCCAAGTGCTCGTCGGTGAGCGAGTCGATGGGTCCGTCGAAGAACGTGCGAGGTTCGACTCGCAGGGTCGGGGTCATCTCGGAGACGAGCGCGATGACTCGCCGGCGCAGGCTGTCGGCCCCCGCGAGCTGCATGGGTGCGTCGAGGGCGAAGATCGTCGATCGGATCCGCTTGATCGTCGTGTCGAGATCGTCGACGGCGAGCTGCACTCGCTTTCCGGTCTCGGCATCGAGCAGACGAAGCGTCGCCTGGAGCGAGAGCCCGACCGCGAAGAGCTGCTGGATGACCGTGTCGTGCAGATCCATCGCGATGCGCTCACGGTCCTCGAGCAGCGCGAGGTCCCGCACCCGGGCGTGCAGCCTCGCGTTCTCGATCGCGACGCCGGCTGCGACAGCGAGTGCCACCACGAGCTCCTCGTCGATGTCGCTGAACGCGTCCTCCGAGCGCTTGTCGGTGAGGTACAGGTTCCCGAAGACCTCACCGCGGACGGTGACTGGCACTCCGAGGAACGACCGCATCGGTGGGTGGTTCGGGGGGAAGCCGAAGCTGTCGGGATGCTCGCGAAGGTCGGGAAGCCGGATCGCTCGCGGCTCACGGATCAGGAGGCCGAGGATGCCGTGACCCTTCGGCAGGTCACCGATCTGGGCTCGCTGCTCGGGGTCGATGCCCACGGTGAGGAACTCCGACAGGAACGTCCGGGTCGGGTCGAGCACTCCGAGTGCCCCGTACTGGGCATCGGCCAGCTCGGTCGCCGATTCGACGATGCGTTGGAGGGTTGCGGTGAGGTCGAGGTCGGTGCCGATCGCGACGACCGCGCGAAGAAGCCTCCTGAGGCTCCTCGGGCCGGCCACCCCTCCATTGGGCACGGGCAGAGACTAGGACTTCAGCAGTAGCCCAACGTCGCCGCTTCCGCTCGCAAACGGTCGCGGTGGTCGGGATGCGCGATGGCGATGAGGGCGCGTGTGCGCTCCCGGATCGAGCGACCCCTGAGCTCGGCCACGCCCCACTCGGTCACGACCTTGTCCACCGTGTTCTTGAGCGTCGTGACGACATCACCGGGGTCGAGCTGGGACACGATCTTCGAGATCGACCCGTCCTTGGTCGTCGAGTGCAGGACGACGAAGCCCTGCCCGCCCTCGGAGTACATCGCCCCGCGAGCGAAGTCGGCCTGGCCCCCGCTGGACGAGTAGTAGCTGCCGTGGATGGTCTCGGATGCGCATTGCCCGAGCAGGTCGACGGAGATCGTCGCGTTGATCGACACGAACCCGGCTTCCTGGGCGATCACGCGTGGGTCGTTCACGTAGCGAACCGGCCAGAGCTCGAACGCTGTGTTCTCGTCGAGGAAGTCGTAGAGGCGACGAGTGCCGAGCGCGAAGGTGCCGACGGCTTTCGTCCGATTGAGCTGCTTCGCGACTCCAGTGATCACCCCCAGGTCGACGAGCTCCGTCACTCCATCGGACAGCAGCTCGGTGTGCACGCCCAAGTCGCGGTGGCCGCGGAGCGCGGAGAGGATCGCGTTCGGGATGGACCCGATGCCGGTTTGGATCGTTGCACGGTTCGGTATCCGCTCAGCGACGAACGCCGCGATGCGATCGTCGAGCTTCACGGACGGCGCGGGGATCACCTCGACGAGGGGGTAGTCCGCTTCGCACCACCCCACGACCTGGCTGATGTGCACCTGGTTCCGCCCGAAGGTGCGGGGCACCCGTGGGTTGGCCTCGAGGAAGAAGCGGGCCCTGCCGATGAACGAGGCGACGTAGTCGGCGTTCAAACCGAGGCTGAAGTACCCGTGGCGGTCAGGTGGTGACGCCGCTGCGACGATGAGTGGGTCGGTAGTGCGCGCGTTGAGGATCGCGCGCATCTCGCTGAAGTTGTTGGGGACGAGGTCGATCGTCCCCGCGCGAAAGCAGGGCCGAGTGATCTCCGACAGGAAGTAGGAGACGTGGCGCAAGCCGATCGCCGAACGAGCCATGGAGATACGGCCGGTCGCGCAAGCAGTGCATCTGGTGCACCCGGACGCGTTCGAGCTCGCCGGCTGCAGCCTCGACGGCATCCAAGACCGTCACTGGTTCGCCGTTCGCGAGGGGAACGATGAGATCTGCTCCGACTCCGATGTGCTCGAGCACGGCGTCGGCCGTCGTGGCATCGATGCGTGGGCTCACGTGCCGCAACGTACGACGGACTGTGCCGCAGCGCTCACCCGTCTCCCTGGTCGCCGCGGACGACGACGACGGGACATGGCGCGTGGTGCACGCAGTGGAGGCTCACGGACCCGAGTCCGAGGCCACGCAGGCCGCCTCGGCCCCGAGAGCCGACGACGAGGAGGGCCGCGGTCTCCGCCGAGTCCGCGCAATGCCGCCGCTGCTCCCAGAGGTGAGCTGATGGTCTCGATCTGGGGAGGCCCCGCGCGCCCGGTCGCTTCGGCGATCATGTGGTCGAGCAGCGACGTGCTGGTCTGTTCGAGCCGCTCGTGCTCAGACGTCGTCGCTGGTCCGAACGGCAGGACGACTTGGGTTTCGTGGTAAGCGTTCACCACCTCGAGCCGTGTGCGGCGTCGCGTCGCTTCGGCGATCGCCCAGCGGAGTGCTGCGCACGACGGCTTCGAGCCGTCGACGCCGACCACGATCGTGCGTGTCCGCGGCTTCGCATCGTGCGGAACCACCACGACTGGGCAGGTGGCCGATTCGATGCACCGTTGACTGACCGAACCGAGCACGCGGCCAGTGAAGCCGGCGTAGCCCCGTGATCCGACCACGAGCAGGTCGGCACCAGTGGCTACCTGAGTGAGGACGGGTGCCGGCTCGCCCTCGACGAGCATCGGTGTGACGTCGATGCCCGTCGCACCGACCGAGGCGATCGATTTGTCGAGGATCGCCCGGGATCCTCGCTCGAGCAGCTCGGAGTCCACCGGTACGGGACCTCTCCCTTCGTAGAGCGCGAAGAGGAACGAGCCATCCGTGCACCACGTCGAGCGCCGCGACCCACAGCTCGGCCTCTGCGACCGCCCACGACAGGGCCCGGCGCGAGTGTGCCGAGCCGTCGACACCGACCACGATGCGTCCCGTCGGCCCGCTTCTCATGCATTCATGGTGCCGAGCGCCATCGTGGCGCGACCAGGGCTGAACGTCCCGAGCTACCGGTCCTGCGGCCCGGGGTGAAGTGATCGGGCGAGGAAGCTCGTCACGCGTGACTCCCACTCCGCCGGATGCGTCGCCAGCGCCTTCGTGTGCGCAGTGTCGGGCACATCCCATATCTCGACGGTCGAAGGCGACGACGCTGCGAGCTGGCGTGCCGCGACCGACTCGTCCTCGACGTTCCCTGCCGTGATGAGCAGAAACGGCGTGGGAGCTGCCTGCTCGACCGCGTCGGCGGAGTGTGATCGGGGGGCTCGCCGGTGTCAGGAGGTCAGTGATCGAGAAGCGAAGCCAGTCGACTCGTCCTTGGATCCAGCCTCGCAGTCCGTACTCGTCGGCGAGCCAGTCGAGGTCTCCGGCGACCCGGTTGGTCGCGCCCTCCGCGACCACCGCGTGGATGCGCCCGTCTGCTGCCGCCGCGCCGATCGCCTCCTCGCCTCCCATCGAGAGCCCGATCACGCCGATGGCCGCCGTGACGTCTGGTTGTGACGCGACGAACGAGACCGCACCGGTGACGTCTTGATCGCCGTACCAGCCGAGCTCCATCGCGCGACCGCCGCTCTGGCCGTGCCCGCGGGCGTCGAACAGCAGCACGCCATAGCCGTCCGCCGCCAGCACGGCTGCGTGGTCGAGCACGTTCGACCGCGTCGAGTGGGCGCCGTGGAGCAGGATCACCGCGGCGCCGTTCGTCGAGGGGAGGTACCAGCCCGCGAGCCTCACTCCATCGCTCGCCTCGAACGCAACATCTCGATAGTCGAGCCCGCGGTCGGACGGGCGTCTCGCTGCCGAGCGCCACCCGAGGCACGTAGGTGGTCGCCGTGGCCATCGCGAAGGCGAAGGCGACGGGCACCGACACGATCGCGATCGACCGCGAGCGCGGGCACTCGTGCCCAGCCGTGCACGACGGCGGGCGATGCCGACGGCTCCCCAGACGAAGAGCGCCACGCCGACCGCCAGGCAGAGGAGTGCGGCGCACGGTCACGAGCGCGGTCCCCCCGTGCGAGGCATAGGGCAGACCGATCCCGGCTCCGACTCCGGCTGCGACGGCGCCTACGAGGACCGCGACGCCGTGCGTGAGCATCGTCCACCGCTCAATCGGCGACTCTGACCGCGACCGCGGGCCGGATCTTCGATGCTCGCTTGGCCGGTCCGAGGGTCGCGAGGATCGACGCCCCGAACGTGGCGCCGAGGATCACGGTGACGTCACGCCACGCGATCGGGTACGGACCGTGCAGGCCTTGGAAGGCCGCGCTGTTGCGGTAGAGCAGGTAGGTGGTGATCACCGCGAGCACTGCGCCGATCAAGATGCCTTCCGCCGCGACGAAGGTGCTCTCCGCCATGAACGCGCGCTGTACGGCCTTCGCTCGGAACCCGAGCGCGCGGAGCACGCCGATCGTGCGCCGGCGTTCGCGGACGGCGCGCACCATCACGACACCGAGGCCCGTGATGCCAACCAGGAGGCCGAGGGCGAGGAACCCCTGCATCAGCCGGAAGAAGCTCTGGCTCGCCGCGAGGTTCTGCTCGACGTACTGACGGATCGACGTCGCAACGAGTCCGGCGGCCAGGAACCGGCCCTGCAGCTCGGTGACGAGGGCCATGTCGTCCACGCCGGGAGCGTCGAGCATGAAGCTCGTCACTCGGGCGTCGCGGATATCAGCGGTCGCGGCCGCGGCGCTGGTGAGCACGGGGAAGCCGAACTCGCCGACGCCGATGTTGTAGAAGGCGCCTGCGGTCGACATCACGCCCGCAATGGTCTTGACGTGCGCAATACCCGTTTCGGGGTCGGTGATCGTGAACGCGTCACCTGGGACGAACGATTGCCCTTGAGGTCCGCCGCTCGACCCGAAGAACGCGTCGACCACCACGTACTTCGGGTCACTCGCGACGGCGGCCCACACCGCTCGGTCGTCATCGAAGCCCGCCAGACGTTGGTCGAGGGGGTACACGTGGGCACCCTTGGTGAGGTTTGGGAGGCCGACGACCACGACTTGGAGCGGGCTGTCCGTGCGGTGGCCTGGGTCAGTGGCGGTCGTGTGGCCGATCGCGAGGGGCATCACGTCGACGACGCGGCCGGCAAACGGCCCCGAGCGCAGCACGTCGGCCGGGTTGCCCTGGGTCAGCGTGCCGTTGACGTCGATCCGATGTGTCCATCCGGCACTCGCGTCTGCGACGGCCTGGTCCTTCGATGCGTTGAGCACCGCTCCGATCTGGGTGAGGAGCACAACGACGAAGACGACGATGCTGTACATGACCAAGGTCGCGCCGGTGCGGAAACGACGAGTCGTCGGGTAGGCGACCGCGAGGCGCGCGATGAGCGCAGTCTCGGTCGGCCGATCGAACAGCCGGTGCAGTGGCCAGAGCACGACGCTCTGGTTCTGGCTGATGAGCAGGACCGCGGAGAACGTGACGAGCACCCCGAGCGCGATGTACACCGTCATCGACGGGCTGTCGAAGACGTCCGGTCGGAAGAGGTTGGCGGTCAGCGACCAGAGAAGAACCGCAAGCGAGACGCTGGTCCATGCCGCTCTCGGCGACAGCCACAACCGCAGCACCGGCACTGCGGCCAGGGCGGCGAGCGCAGGCATCAGGTAGGCGGCGGCACCCGCGCTGTTGGCGACGGCCACCGACGGCGGCAGCCGAGAGGAACGCGCATGCGATCGACGACAGCACCACCCATCGGCGGGCGAGCCTGCCCTTCCTCACGGTCGGGAGGTCACGGATCGCAGCGATGACGTTCAACCGGCTGAGGCGCAGGCTCGTGAGCACGACCGTGAGGAACGCGATCACGAACCCCGCGGCGAAGCCGTTGATCATGCTCGTGGTGCTGATGCGGAAGGTCAGGTCGAGCTGCTGCGACTGTGAGTTCCACTGGTTCATGATCGTCTCGGCGATTCCCACCACGCCGCGGCCGACCAGGGCGCCGACGACGAGGCCCAGCAGCGCGGCGATCAGCGCGTAGACCGCGCCTTCGATGGCGAACTCTCCGACGAGACGCCGGCGGGTGAGTCCGACGGCGCGGAGCATCCCGAGCTGGCTCTTGCGCTCCTCAGCGAGCATCACGAACACGTTCACCAGCAGGAGGATCCCGGCGATGATGCTGAAGCTCCCGATGAAGAGGAACAGCGAGCCCATCGCGCCTGACGTCTGGTCGGCGGCATCGAGGACGTCCTGCTTGGCTGTCGAGACGACCGTCGTCAGCCCGCCGGGGGCGAGGAGCTCGTCGATGTGTGCCTGAACCGTGTCGGAGAGAGGGGCTCCTCCTTCGACGCCGCCCCGGTTCGAGATGAGCGTGGTCGTCAGCGGATGGGCCTCGGTGCCGGAGGCGGCAGCGAGAGAGTCGAGAGTCCCGGGCGCGAGGAACGCATCGGCATTGACAACTGCGCCGAGGCCAGCACCGGCGAGGCCTTGGCGAGGCACGATCCGCGCGACGCGCATCGGCGTGAGCTTGCCGAAGATGAAGAACGTGACGCTGTCGCCGACTCGCGCCTGAAGTCGAGTCGCGAGCTCGTCGTTGATGACCACCTCACCGGGCCCCGGCGCGGGATCCGACAGGCCGGAACCGGACCCGCCGAAGGCTGCCGCCTGTTCGAAGTCGAGGTCCCACACGAGCGTGATCGGCTCGGCCCTCGGCACGCCATCGCGCGAGAAGGTCGTTGATGCGACGGCGTTGCGCACCGTGAGCACCCCGTCGACGTTCGGATCGGACTTCAACGACTCGAGCCGACCGGCGATCTGCGCTCCGCGTGCCGGGTCGGCGGTCGTGATCCGCTCGTCGATGGGTCCGAGCGCGCTCACGGCCACGTGGCGGATCGAAGTGTTGAGCGAGTCTCCGACCGAGAGGCTGCTCACGATCAGGGCCGTCCCGAGGATCGAGCCGCTGATGATGAGGATGGCTTCGGTGCGGCGACGCGCTACCTGGCGGAACGCGAGGCGACGCAGCACCGGGCTCCCCACGATGAGGATGAGCGTGACCCCGAGCGCGAGTCCCAGCAGCACGAGCAGCGGAGGCGTCAGCTCGGGATACATCACTAGCCCGTCTTGACGAGGCCGGGTCGAGAAGCCTCGCGGCGCTCGTCGGACTCGAGATGTCCGTCGCGCATGCGCACGACCCGGCGGGCGGCGGCGCCGATGCCCGGATCATGGGTCACCAGCACGATCGTCTGCTCGTCTTCCTCGTTCAGCTGACGGAGGAGCTGCATGACGGCCTCGGCCATCGTGCTGTCGAGGTTGCCGGTCGGTTCGTCCGCCCACACGATCGCGGGCCGGCCGACCAACGCTCGGGCAACCGTCACCCGCTGCTGCTCGCCGCCCGACATCTCGTTGGGCTTGTGGCCTGCTCGATGGCCGAGTCCGACTCGGTCGAGCATCTCCAACGCGCGGCGGCGCGCTTCCTTGGGTGCGGTCCCCCTCAGCAGCAGCGGAAGCTCGACGTTCTCGACCGCGTTGAACACGGGGATCAGGTTGAACGCCTGGAAGATGAAGCCCATCGCCTGCGCGCGGTGCAGCGTGCGCTCAGCGTCGCTCATCGCGAACAGATCGCGGCCCTCGACGAAGACCTGACCACTGTCGATGTCGTCGAGCCCAGACAGGCAGTTGAGCATGGTCGTCTTGCCCGAGCCAGACGGCCCCATCACTGCGACGAGCTCGCCTCGCGCGACCTCGAGGTTGACGCTGTCGAGCGCGACCACTTCGCCACCGGTCGACCGGTAGAGCTTTCGAACGCCTCGAGCGACCAAGAGCGGTTCCACACAGCAAGACTGCGGCTTGTGGCTCGCCCGCCGGAAGAGTCGAAGGTCCCAGTGGGGCTCAGGGACCTTCTTCTCCACGCGGCCGAGGTGGTCTCGCACATCGTCCAACACGCGAAACGAGGGGCCGCCTCGCGGCGGCCCCTCGGTCCCTCGGATCGGAGAGGTCAGATGGCTGCCGGCACCCCGTGCGAGACGGAGGTCTCGACCGGAGCGAACGCCTCGCTCTTCGATGTGCGGAAGGCGTGCACGAAACCGGCCGCCGATGCCAGCAGGAGGACGAACCCAGCGAGCAGGCACACCCACGATGCGAGCATGGCCTTGTCGCCGAAGATGCTGAACCCGTATGAGGTGAGCAGCAGCCCCCGGAGGGTTTCACCCCGGAACAGGGTCTGCACCTTGGCTTCGAGCACGGTCGCTGCCTTGTCGAGCTGGGCTGCGTTCGGCGCACCCTTGGATTGTGCGTCGGTGGCCGCGGCCCTGGCGGCCCGGGCATCACCGCTGGTCTGTGCATAGGTCTTTCCGTCGTTCACCGCGGCGAGGTGCCCCGCGATGTAGTCGTTCGCGTACACCTGGGCCTGTGCACCCGTGGTGAGCGGCTGACCGGCGTACTTGACGAGTCCGGACGACTGCTGCTCCTCGGCGGAGAGACCAGCGACCGGGGTGAAGGTGATCTGCTGCTGTGAGAGCTGGTCGTGCACGTAGTTCTGGGCGAACACTGCGTTCGACCGCAGCACGAGTCCCAGCACGAGCACGAGCACGGCGAGCGTTGCGCCGCCGATGCTGAAGATGATGTCGAGCGTCCTGCGCTTCATGGTTTGGCTCCTCTCGATCCGACCTTTCCTGATTGTTTTCGCATGAGGAAGCCGGGATCGTCAGGGCCGAACGTCCCAGGTCAGCGCAGGACCTCGGACCCCTGTCGCTGTACGGGCCTTTCGCCTCTATTGGGCTCGAGGCGGGGCCTCCTACCGTCACGTGCATGGACTTCGACGTGTCCGAAGAGACGCAGCTCATGCTGGAGATGGCCCGGTCGTTCATCGACGCCGAGGTCATCCCGCTCGAGGGTGAGATGTTGCACGGTGACCCGGCGACGTTGGAAGCCGGCGTCGCCCGGGCACAAGACAAGGTCCGCCAGATGGGGTTGTGGGCGTCCAACCATCCGGTCGAGTTCGGAGGCCTCGGCCTCAGCATGGTCGACCACGGGCTCTTCAGCGAGGTGCTCGGCCGCAGCCCCCTCGGCCACGTCGTCTTCGGCGTGCAAGCGCCCGACGCGGGCAACGTCGAGATCCTCCACGCGCACGCGAGCGAGGAGCAGCGCGAGCTGCTATCTCCGACCGCTGGTGGAGGGCAAGGTCCGCAGCTGCTTCTCGATGACCGAGCCGGAGATGCCCGGTTCCAACCCGGTGATGATGGGGACCACCGCGGTGAAGGACGGCGACGACTACGTGATCAACGGGCAGAAGTGGTTCACGTCATCTGCCGACGGTGCCGACTTCGCGATCGTCATGGCGGTGACCGACCCGGACGCGCCGCCTTACCGACGCGCCAGCATGATCATCGTCCCGACTGACACGCCGGGCTTCGACCTGGTGCGCAACATCAGCGTGATGGGCGAGTCAGGTCACGGGCACGCCAGTCACGGAGAGGTCCTCTACCACTCCTGTCGGGTTCCGCAGAGGAACCTGTTGGGCGGCGAGGGTGATGGCTTCGTCATCGCACAGGAGCGGCTCGGGCCCGGACGCATCCATCACTGCATGCGTTGGCTCGGGATCGCGGGTCGTGCGTTCGACATGATGTGCGAGCGGGCCAACGCGCGCGTGATCACTCCTGACGGCGACACGCTCGCGGATCGCCAGGTGATTCAGCATTGGGTGGCCGAGCTCGATGCGGAGATCCGCGGGGCTCGCCTGCAGACGTTGCACGCGGCGTGGATGATCGACCGGCAAGGCGCTTCGGCGGCGCGCGATGAGATCTCGGCGATCAAGTTCTCGGTCGCGGGCACGATGCTGCATGCGATCGACAAGGCGATCCAGGTGCACGGCGCGCTTGGCGTCACCGACGACACGGTGCTCTCGCACTGGTACCGACACGAGCGGGCGGCACGGATCTACGACGGCGCCGACGAAGTCCACAAGACCACCCTGGGACGGCGAATCCTGCGCCGCTACGCATCAGGCGGCACCGATGTCTCCCAGTCCGCGCGGTCTCGCGTGCTCGGCTGAAGGAGCCAGTCCGGTGCGTCCCGCGACGCGGCGGGGGCGTTTTGTCGACCCACCACGACCGCGATGCCTCCGCTGGGGGTAGACCGTGGCCATGTTCACGCTGTGCCACATCGAGATCCACGGTCACGACGTCGCGTACCGACTGGCAGGCGAGGGCGAGACGATCCTGCTGATCCACGGGATGGCGGGCAGCTCGCGCACCTGGCGCGAGGTGATGCCCGGGCTTGCCGAGCACCATCGGGTGCTGGCGCCCGATCTCCTCGGCCACGGAGCCTCGGGAAAGGAAGCGACGGACTACTCGCTCGGTGCGCACGCGAGCATGTTGCGAGACCTGATGGACCGGCTCGAGATCGATCGGGCGACAGTGGTGGGGCAGTCTCTGGGCGGCGGCGTGGCGATGCAGCTCGCCTACCAGTACCCCGACCGCTGCGAGCGCCTCGTGCTCGTGGCAAGCGGTGGTCTCGGCCGTGAAGTCAGCATCATCCTCCGGGCGTTGTCCCTCCCGGGCGCGGAGCTCGTGTTGCCGATCGTGACTCCCGCGTTCGTGCGCAAGTTGGGCAATGCCCTGAGCGCCTGGCTTTGGGATCGGGGCGTCAGGTCGGGCCGGGTGGCCGAGATGTGGGGCGCCTACGCCTCGCTCGGCGACTCCGAGACCCGACGCGCATTCTTCCGAACCCTCCGGGCGGTCGTCGACCCGGGCGGGCAAGCAGTCAGTGCTACCGACCGTCTCTACCTCGCCGAGGTGACGCCCACGTTGATCATCTGGGGCGACGCCGACCCGATCATTCCGGTCGACCACGCGCGGGCCGCCCATGCGCGCGATGCCAGGCAGCCGCCTCGAGATCTTCGAGGGCGTGGGCCACTTCCCGCAGAGCGAGGCACCGAAGCACTTCGTCGAGGTCTTGAGTGACTTCGTGGATTCCACCCCCGCCGCTCAGCTGACCGAGATCGCGCGACAGGCGGGTGGAGGCGGAGTGCTGTAGATCACAGCGGCGCGGTGCGGAAAGGACCATTGGCCCTGTCGAGACCAGCCTCCCGCCCGCACACTGGACCAATGATCGTCGACGAGGGGCTCGAGTTGCTCGACGAGGACGAGGCGCGGGAGCTCCTCAGCATCGGCGAGGTAGGTCGGGTCGGGGTCACCATCGGCGCGATGCCGGCGATCTTTCCCGTCAACTACCGGGTCATCGACGGGGCCATCGTCTTTCGGACCTCACCCGGCTCGAAGCTGTCGGCCGCGGCCGCGGGTGCAGTCGTGGCGTTCGAAGTCGACGACTATCAGCTCGTAGACCGGTCCGGTTGGAGCGTCCTGGCCGTGGGTTCGGCGGAGGTGGTGCACGACCCCACTCTGGTGAGCCGAGCGCTCGCTGCCGGACTGGAGCCACTCGCCGGTGCCGCTCACCGGACGACGATCGTTCGTATCGAGCCCACCTTCATCTCCGGACGGCGAATCGTGCACGAACCGTCGACCGCTTGAGACCGACCCCGACCGAGCTCGGCCGATCACACCCAGGAGTGAAGGGTGCGCACGTAGTTCGCCCGCTCGAACGCCGCGGGATCGGCGGTCGTGGCGTGGCTCACGCTGCCACGCAGCTGGGCGACAGATTCGTACTCGTGCTCGGCTGCCCACGCCCGCAGCTCCGCCTCCATCTGGGCGATGTGCTCCGGTCCGTGGCGGAGCACCGCCGAGGTCGTCATCGCCACGTCGGCTCCGACGAGCAGCGCCTTGGCGACGTCCCGTCCTGACTCGATGCCCGAGCTCGCCGCGAGGGACAGCTGGGGGACGAGCGGACGGAGTATGGCGATCCACCGCAGCGGCAAGCGCAGCTCCCACGGTGACGACAGCTCGACGCGCGGGACCACTTCCCGGGTGTCGATGTCGAGGTCCGGTTGGTAGAAGCGGTTGAAGCACACGAGCCCAGCCGCGCCCGCGTCCGCGAAGGAACACGCGAGGTGGCCGAAGGAGGAGTAGTACGCGGACAGCTTCACGGCGACCGGCAGTCGGAGAGACGCGCAGACGTCGGTGACGAGCGCGATGTGGTCCTTCTCGAGCTGCGCCCCTGAGCGGGACGCGTCGGCGGCAACCTCGTAGACGTTCAGCTCGATGGCCGCGGCACCTGCGTCGGCGAGCAGAGCGGCGTAGTGGATCCAGCTCCCCGAGGAGGTCGCGTTGACGCTGGCGATGACGGGGACGTCCACGGCCTCGAGCACCGCAGCGAGGTGGTCGAGGTGACGATCGACGGGCGACGGCAGCCGAGTCGACGCCGCGTCAGGAAAGTAGTCGAGTGCCTCGGCGAACTGCTCCGAGCCCGCCTCGAGGGCGAGGTTGAGCTCGACCTCTTCGTGGACGATCTCCTCCTCGAACAGTGAGGGGAGGACGACAGCCGACGCGCCAGCGGCGACGAGTCGGCGAACCATCTCGAGGTTTCCGGTCAGGGGCCCCGCGGACGCCACGATGGGCGTGCGCAGCTCCAAGCCGAGGTAGCGGGTCGTGAGATCGGTCATGCTCAGCCCCTCGCTCTCGGGTCACGGTGTGGGGAACGGTGCGCTCGACCATCGCGAGCTGGGAGTAATAGCGCCACCGTTCGTCGGCGTCGGCCTGCAGCAACGCTCCCAGCTCGGCTGCCCGGTCGGGATGAGTGCGCTGCAACGCAGCAAAGCGGGCTTCGGTGGCGGTGAACTCCGCCACCGGGATGGCCGGCTCGTGCGAGTCGAGATGGAACGGCGCGATGTGCTCGGCGTCGGAGGGAGAGAAGCGATAGAGCGGCCAGTAGCCAGAACGCACGGCGTCCTTCATGTGGCTCATGGACTGCGACATGTCGATGCCGTGCGCGATGCAGGTCGAATACGCGATGACGAGGCTTGGCCCTGGCCACGACTCGGCTTCGATGAGTGCCTTCGTGGCCTGGGTGTCGTTCGCCCCGATCGCGATCTGGGCGACGTAGACGTTGCCGTAGGCGCGGGCGATCGCGCCCAGGTCCTTCTTGCCAACGCTCTTGCCCGCTGCCGTGAACTTCGCGACCGCGCCGCGTGGGGTGGCCTTCGACGCCTGACCTCCGGTGTTCGAGTACACCTCCGTGTCGAGCACGAGGATGTTGACGTCCCGACCGGTCGACAGCACGTGGTCGAGACCGCCGAAGCCGATGTCGTAGGCCCACCCGTCGCCACCGATGATCCAGACGCCCTTGCTCACGAGCGCATCGGCGACCGACATCAAGTGGATGGCTGAGCCGCGGTGCTCGTCTGCATCGGCGACGGTGTCGAGTACGGCCCTGAGCGCCGCGACGCGCCCGCGCTGGGCCCTGATGCCCGCCTCGTCCTGCTGGTCAGCGGAAAGGATGTCCGCCGCCAGCCCCTCGCCGACTACCGGCGCGAGGTGCTCGACGAGCAGTCGAGCCTGGCGGCGCTGAGCCTCGTAGCCGAGGCGGATCCCGAGGCCGAACTCGGCGTTGTCCTCGAACAGCGAGTTGTTCCAAGCCGGGCCCCGGCCCTCGGAGTTCGTGGTCCACGGCGTGGTGGGCAGGTTGCCGCCGTAGATCGACGAGCATCCGGTCGCGTTCGCGACGAGCATGCGGTCGCCGAAGAGCTGGGTGACGAGCTTGATGTAGGGCGTCTCGCCGCATCCCGCGGAGGCTCCCGAGAACTCGAAGAGGGGTTGCAGCGCTTGGCTGCCCTTCACGGAATCGTGCGGCAGGGCGTCACGATCGATCTCCGGGATCGTCAGGAAGAAGTCCCACGATTGCCGCTCGATCTCGCGATGGGCGGCGGCCGGTTCCATGTTGATCGCCTTGTGCTTCACCTCGGACTTCGACTTCGCCGGGCAGACGTCCACGCACACGCCGCAGCCCGTGCAGTCGTCGGGCGCGACCTGGATCGTCATCGCCATCCCCGACACGTCCTTCGAGCGGAACGCCTTGGACTTGAACCCCTCCGGCGCGGTGGCCAGCTCGGTCGGGTCGTACACCTTCATCCGGATCGTCGTGTGCGGGCACACGGCCGCACACCGGCCGCAGTCGATGCAGATGTCTGGGTCGAAGATCGGGATCTCCTGCGCGATCGAACGCTTCTCGTACTTCGCCGTGCCCGTCGGGAAGACGCCGTCGACGGGCAGCGCCGACACGGGCAACAGATCGCCGTCGCCGGCGAGCAGCTGCGCGATGACCCGCTTCACGAACTCCGGCGCGCTGTCGGGAACGCGGTGCTCGCGCCGGACGGTCGCCGTCACGGTCTCGGGAACCTCGACGTGATGGAGGGCGGCGAGCGACGCGTCGATCGCGGCAAAGTTTCGCTCGACGATCGCCTTGCCGCGCGCGGCGTATGTCTTCTCGAGCGCCGTCTTGATGAAGCCGATCGCCTGCTCCGTGGGCAGAACGCCCGAGAGAGCGAAGAAGCATGGCTGCATCACCGTGTTCACCCGGTTGCCCATCTGCGCCTCGCGGGCGACACGCTGTGCGTCGATGACCCACATGTCGATGCGCTTCGCGATGAGCTCGCTCTGGACCTCTCTCGGGAGGTGGTCCCACACCTCATCGGGGCCCCACGGGCTGTTCAGCAGGAAGGTCGCCCCCGTACGAGCGTGCTCGAGCACCTTCAGGTTCTCGAGCAGTCCGAACTGGTGGCAAGCGACGAAGTCGGCGTCGTCGATGAGGTAGGTCGAGCGGATCGGCGCCGGACCGAAGCGAAGGTGCGACACCGTGACCGAGCCCGCCTTCTTCGAGTCGTAGACGAAGTAGCCCTGAGCGAACTGGTCGGTCTGCTCGCCGATGATCTTGATCGACGACTTGTTCGCTCCGACCGTGCCGTCCGAGCCCAGACCGAAGAACATCGCCTGCACTTCGCCTTGCGGGCGGGCGTAACGCACGGCCCGGTCGGGCTCCAGCGACAGGCGGGTGACGTCGTCGTAGATCCCGACGGTGAAGTGCATCTTGGGCTTAGCGGCGGCGAGCTCGTCGAACACACCCGCGATGTGAGACGGCGTGATCTCCTTCGACGCCAATCCGTAACGGCCCCCGATCACTCGCGGCATGCCCGCGGTCACAGAGAGGTCGCCCGAGGCAGCACCTTCGACCAGCGCGGCCAAGACGTCCAGGTAGAGCGGCTCACCGATCGCGCCGGGCTCCTTGGTGCGGTCGAGCACCGCGATCGAGCGCGTTGTCGGCGGGAGAGCGGCGACCAGCGCCGACGCAGGGAACGGCCGGTACAACCGGATCGTGAGGAGACCGACTTTCTCGCCGGCCGCGACAAGCGTCTCGACGGCCTCGGTCGCAGCACCGGCTGCCGAGCCCATGAGCACGATGACCCTCTCGGCGTCGGCGGCGCCGGTGTAATCGACCAGCCCGTAGCGGCGTCCGGTGCGGGCGGCGAGCTCGTCGAAGACCTCGCTGACGATGCCTGGCACCGCGTCGTAGAAGGGGTTGGCGGCTTCCCTCGCCTGGAAGAACACATCTGGGTTCTGGGCAGTGCCGCGCAGCGTGGGCGCGTCTGGCGTCATTCCCCGCAGTCGATGGTCGACGACGTCGCTGTCGTGGACGATCGCGCCGAGATCGGCGTCGTCGAGGAGATCGATCTTGTCGACCTCGTGACTGGTTCGGAAGCCGTCGAAGAAGTGCAGGAATGGAACGCGCGCGCGCAGCGTCGCAGCGTGACTGACGAGCGCGAAGTCGTGCGCCTCCTGCACGGAGCTGGCGGCGAGCATCGCCCAACCTGTCGTGCGCGCGTGCATCACGTCCGAGTGGTCGCCGAAGATGGACAGCGCGTGGGTGGCGATGGTCCGAGCGGCGACGTGGATCACACAGGGGGTGAGCTCACCGGCGATCTTGAACATGTTGGGGACCATGAGCAGCAGGCCCTGGCTCGCAGTGAACGTCGTGGCCAACGCGCCCTTCTGCAACGCTCCGTGCAGGGCTCCCGCCGCGCCCGCTTCCGACTGCATCTCGATGACGTCGGGCGTGAGCCCCCACCGGTTCGGTCGGTTGGCGGCGGCCCAGTCGTCGGCGTGTTCGCCCATCGGAGACGCCGGGGTGATCGGGTAGATCGCGATCACTTCGCTCAGTGCGTAGGCCACGCGTGCGGCAGCCTCGTTCCCGTCAACGCATGCGGACTGCGGCGCCATGCTTCCGTCCTCTCGCGTCGTCGGGGCGCCGAGCGCCCCAGATTCGCGGACCTCGTGATTCCATCACAGGGAGTCAGCCGGCGGGACTGAGCTCCACGAGCCCCGCGAGCAGGAGGCAGAAGCCGCAGCCGTGGCAGTCGCCGCCGCCCTCGACTCGGCCGTCCAAGTGCTGGGACCGCGGACAGGGATCGCCGGTCGGCGTGCGCCACCGGCGCTTCTCGGTGTCAGAGGCGGTGCCCCCAGTCGCGCTCACCGGTCGGCGGCCTCGACGTTTGCGGCAAAGCCATCCAGCTCAGCCGCGGTCGGTTCGTGCTCCCACACCTCGACCTCACCGAGCAGATCCGCATACTTGCCCCGCTGCCCGGGTTGCACCACCGCGCGGATTGGCACTTCCGGCCGCGTGACGTCCCGATACCGCTGCAAGATCGCCCGGTGCTGCTCCACGTCGAGGTCGAGCGCGAACACGATGCCGTGTGCCCGGTCGACCTTGTCGCAGCCGGTTCCGGCGAGGAGCGGGCAGAGCTCACCGTGTTCGGGTCCGTGGCAGACGACGATGTCGTGGCCGCTGCGCTCGAGGAACGAGCGATCGAACTCGCCGTCACCGCCCGGAATGACATCGAGCAGGATCAAGCCAAGCTTCTCAGTCATCGTGCGACCCCCTTTCCATCACTTGTCCCCAACGTGCCGGAGATCGCCGCTCGACGCCAGGGCCGAACGTCCTTCGGGCGGATCGGGAGCTCAGCTCGGGATCGCCTCGTGGTGGCTCCATCGCGCGGCGAGGCGATGCACACGATGCTCGTGACCTCGTGCGAGCTTTCGAGGCGTCGTCGGGACGTGGACCTTGAAGAAGAAGTACTTCGCGATCTCGGCGCACGCGAGGTACGCGATCACGAATGCGCAGAGCACCGCGAAGAACGTCAACGGGAGCGGCGCGAACCCGAGTGTGTCGTTCAGCCGGCTCTGGGGGAGCAGCGCACCGACGATGACCACCCCGATCACGGACGCGAGCAGGGGTCGTGAGGGGCGGCTGCGGTAGAAGGGCACGCGGCGGGTGCGGATCACGAACACGACGAGGGTCTGCGTTGCCAGTGACTCGACGAACCACCCTGACCGGAAGAGTGGCGCCGCGGCGTTGAAGCCCCAGAGCATCACCATGAAGGTGGCGAAGTCGAACACGGAGCTGATCGGGCCGAACCGGATCATGAACTTGCGGATGAAGGAGATGTCCCAGTGCGATGGCCGGACGAGCTGTTCCTCGTCCACGTGATCGGTGGGGATCGTCATCTGGCTCGTGTCGTACAGCAGGTTGTTGAGCAGGATCTGGAACGGCAGCATCGGCAGGAACGGCAGGAACGCGGCGGCGACCGTGACGCTGAACATGTTCCCGAAGTTCGAGGACGTCCCCATGAGGACGTACTTGATCGTGTTCGCGAAGATGCGCCGGCCCTCGACGACGCCATCGGCGAGCACGTCGAGGTCGCGCTCGAGCAGGATGATGTCGGCCGCGTCCTTCGCCACGTCGGTCGCCGTGTCGACCGAGATGCCCACGTCCGCGTGGTGCAGCGCGAGAGCGTCGTTGACCCCGTCTCCCAGGAAGGCGACCGCCGAGCCCGCGTGGCGTTGAGCGCTGAGGATGCGGGCCTTCTGCTCGGGGCTCACCCGGGCGAACACCGAGGTGTGGACCACCGCAGCCATCAGCTGCGTCGTCGTCGAGACGGTCGAGGTCGGCGCCCGTGAGCGTTCCCTCCGACGGCGATCCCGAGAGTCGCGCACACGGTCTCCGCGACGATCGGGTTGTCGCCCGTGACCACCTTCACCGAGATCCCGAGCGCGGCGAGACGAGCGATCGATGCGGCCGCCGAGGGCTTGGGCTGGTCGAGGAAGACCAAGTACCCGGCCAAGTCCAGGTCGTGCTCGTCCGCCGGACCGACCGAGGTCTCGCCCGGGGCCGGCCGCGTGGCAACCGCGACGACTCGATTGCCGGCCGCGAACTCGCGTGTCGAGGACGGTGCGCGCCTCGTCGGTGACGTTCCGGCAGTGGTCGAGAACCGTTCTCCGGCGCGCCCTTGGTGATGATGACTCGGTCGTTGGACGGATCGTCGACGAGCACCGACGCGCACCGCCGCTCGTGGTCGAACGGTGCGATGCCGATGCGGCGAAAGCGGTCGACCGGCACGTCGGCGGAGCTGGGGCGAATCCCAGATCGCGGCGTCGAGGGGGTTGCCGCCGACTGCGGCGTGGCCGGCGACCGTCGCCTCGTTGCACACCAGCCCGAGCGCGAGCACGTTCGGATCCGTCGGCCCCCGCGACATCGATCGCGCGGGCGAGGGTGATGTGGCCTTCGGTGAGCGTGCCGGTCTTGTCCGTGAAGAGCACGTCGATGTCACCGAGGTCCTCGATGCACACCAGGCGCTTGACGAGGACCTTCCGCTCCGCAAGCCGTCGTGAGCCAGTGGCGAGGCTCGTCGACACGACGGCCGGCAACAGCTGCGGCGTGATCCCGACGGCCACGGCAAGCGAGAAGAGCACCGCGTCGATGACGGGACGCCCGAGCAGGACGTTGACGACGAAGATCGACAGGCTGAGCACCCCGCCGACCCGGGCGAGTAGGCCCGAGAAGTGGGTCAATCCGATCTGGAACTCGGTCTGTGGGTGCCGCTCGCCGAGGCCGATCGCGATACGCCCGAACTGCGTGTCACGACCCGTCGCGACGACGACGGCGTCACCCGAGCCCTCGTGCACCACCGTCCCCATGAAGGCACACGAGGACAGCTCCGCGAGCGTGGCCCCTTCGGCGACGGGAGCGGTCGACTTCGCCGCGGGCACCGACTCCCCGGTCAGGACCGACTCGTCGCACTCCAGGTAGGAGGCGGTGAGCAACCTCAAGTCGGCCGGCACGATCGAGCCGACATCGAGGTGCACGATGTCCCCTGGGACGAGATGCGTGACTTCGACGCGGCTCGGCTCGCCATCGCGCGTCGTCGTGACGAGATGACGGATGTCCGAGTGCATCGCCTCGGCAGCCCTTTCGGCGCGGAACTCATTCACGAACCCGAGGCCGACGGACGCACCGAGGATGACCCCGATGATGACGGCGTCTACGCCCTCTCCGACGAACGCGGACACCGCTGCCGCGGCTCCGAGAAGCCACAGCAACGGGCTGCGGATCTGACGCGCCAACACCGACCAGGCCCGTGCATGGTGGCTCCGCACGGCATTCGGTCCGTAGACCGCGGTGCGCTCGGCCACCTCGTGGAGCTCAGGCCTCCGGGGCTCCGTTTCGAGCAATGCGAGCACACGATCCGATATGAGTGCAGCCGCAGCCTGGATCGTCAGGCGGTCGCCGATTCCGCTGTGGACTGTGGTGGAACCATCGGGCGGCACGCGGTTCTCACCATAGGGAGGGTCAGGTCAGGGCGGGTTCGCGGTCGTCGCGCTTTCGGCAGCTCGTGGGGTAAGTCGGAGGTGAAGGCGAGCGAGGCGAGCGCGAGGAGCGCGGCGGCGAGCAGGCCGGCCTTGAGTGCGACGAGCTGCGCCTGCTCGTAGTCGTCGACGATGGCTTCGGTTGTCGACCTGCTCAGTCCCGCTTCTTGGGCGGCCTTCTCGATCTCGCTCGAGGAGACGAAGTCGATGCCGGTTCCTGCCGCGGTGCTGACCCGTGTCGCGACCTGCTGGTTGATGCGGTCGTCGTTCTGGATGTGAGAGATGAACGAGCCGGTGAGGCCGGCGAGGACGATCGCGCCGATGAGCGCGACCCCGAGCGACGAGCCGAGCTGCTGTCCGGTGTATTGCAGTCCACCGGCCTCTCCGCGGCCCGACGCGTCGACCGACGACTGCACGACGTTGCCGAGCTGCGATGCCATGAGTCCCATCCCGACGCCCAACAAGCCCATCGAGATCGCGAAGCCGGCGTCCTTGAGCTGCGGATCGATCGTGGCGACGAGCACCAGTGCGGCGCCGAACGACGTCCACAACCCGGCGCGCACGATCGTGCGGATCGGGAAGCGCTTCGACAACCGCGAGCCCAGCGCCGAGGAGATGAACATCGTGATCGAGACGGGGAGCATCTTGATGCCGGTCTCGAGCGCGTCGAGACCGAGGACCAGCTGCAGGTACAGCGGGATGACGAAGAACACGCCCATGAGGATCAGGTTCTGGCTGAACAGCCCGTAGAGCCCCGCTCGCAGTGAGGGGATCTTGGTGAGGTCGAGATGGACGAGTGGGTCCTTACCCGTCGCCTCTCGGTGTTGCTCCCAACGGACGAATGACCAGAGCAGCACGCCGCCGAACGCGATCACGAACAGCGTGATCGACAGGCCGAACGGCTCGACCGGCGAGTCCTTCGGCTGCACCCAGCCCCACGTGCTCGACTGGAGCACACCGAGCACGACGATGCCGAGCCCGCCCGCCGAGAGCACCGTCCCCACGCCGTCGAGCCTTGGCTTGGGCCCGCTGCGCGGCGCGTCAGCGATGAACCGAGTCGTCAACAAGATGAAGGCGACGAGCACGACCTCGCCGGCGAACACGACGCGCCACGACAGCTCGGTCGTGGCCCATCCACCGACGATCGGCCCGACCGCGATGCCCGCCCCCGCGACCCCGCCGATCACGGCATAGGCCGCCTTGCGGGCGGATCCCTCGAAGTTCCCCGCGATCAGTGCCGCCATGGCGGGAAGCACGAGCGCGGCGCCGAGCCCTTCGAGAACGGACCACCCCAGGGCGAGGACCACAACGGTCGGAGCCACTGCCGTCAACGCGGATCCACACGCGTAGATCACGAGACCGATGACGAACGCGCGGCGACGACCGATGATGTCGCCGATCTTCCCGCCCGTGAGCATGAACATCGCCATGACCAAGCAGTACAACGTGATGACGGCCTGGATGACCGTCACGGTCGTGTCGAAGTCCGCGACGAGCTGGCTGATCGACACGTTCATGACCGACTGGTCGAGCACCATGACGAACTGTGCGGTCGCCAGCGACACCAACGCCCACCGACGACCCATCTACGACTGTTTACACGGCCATGTCAGCCCGGCGTGACGTAGCGCGCGTTCGCCTCTTCGAAGAGCGCGCGCGTGCGCTCGAAGTCCATCGGCGACTCGGCCATCGTCTCGGCGTCCCACTCGCTGCGACCGAGCTTGGTCGTGAGGTCGCCGCCGTAGACGTGGATCGCGCCGGTCAGCGTCGACAGCGGGTTGTGCACCGAGTGGATCGTGTCGCTCCCGAACAGCACCGCCTCGCCAGTGCAGAGCTCGTGGCCACCCGACGGGATGATGCCGTTGCCCTTGCGTCGGAACAGCGCGTTGTCCTCTTGGCCGCCGTAGAGCCCGATCGCCGCCCACATCAGATGGTTGTGCGCGGGGATCTTCATGTCAGGGCCCCACACGACCTTCAAGATGCTGAGGTCGGGCGCGGCGTAGATCGGCACGATCTCCGCCTGCGTCGCGGGCAGCGCCTTCGCCACTTCGTCGGGCGCGCTCACCGCCCTCTCGAGCACCTCTTTGATCGCGAGCCTCGGCTCTGACTCGGTCAGGGCCTGCCTGCACTCGGCCACGAACTCGTCCACGTCGAACATGGCCTTCTCCCTTCCATTCGCCCGCCCATCATCCCGCGCCGGCGGCCAACGAGCACATCGGGCCGCTGGCTGCCGGGGGTGGCGTCAGTCACGCTTGCCGCCGACCTCCCACATGGTCTTGGCGTAGCCCTCTTCCAGCGATGCGTCGAGGGCGGTCGCCTCGATGTCTCCCACGTCGGGGATCTGGTCCTTGAGGATGCAGCCCAGCGTCGGCAGCGAGGCGCGATCGGGCCAGACGTCAGCGTTCCAGAGCTCGCTGCGGCGGAACGCCTTCGCGCAGTGCATGAACTGCTCGACCACGGTGACGCCGATCGCGGCCTTCGGGCGACGGTCCTTCACCGCGCAGGCGTCGAGCACCGTCGGGTCGGTGGTGAGGCACGCGTGGCCGTTGACCCGCAGCGTCTCGTCCATGCCCGGGATGAGGAAGAGGAGCCCGATGCCGGACCCGTGCACGATGTTGCCGATCGAGTCGAGCAGGTTGTTGCCGGCGAGGTCGGGGATCGCGAGGTGGTGGTCGTCGAGCACGACGACGAACCCGGGCGGACCGCCCTTCGGCGAGACGTCGGCGGTGCCGTCGGGCGAGGCGGTGCCGATGAGCACGAAGGGTGAGTGGTCGATGAACGTGCGGGCGTGATGATCGAGCTGGGCGATGACCTTCGCCTTGGTGAGCGCGGCAGGATGCCGGTACAGCTCGCGCAGCTCGGTCTCCGTGCGCACGATGTCTGTGAACATCAGCGAAGTGTACGAAGCCGTGCCTATCGTGCGAGCCACGACAACAAGGGGGTGGGCGGATGCCCGACTCGTTTCCCGCAATCACGCACGTCGCCGTCACGGTCCGTGACCTCGGCGTGAGCGTTCCCTGGTACAAGGCGCTGATCGGCTCCGATCCCGTGCTCGACGAGGACACCGGCCCGTTCCACCACACCGTGTTCCTCATGGGCGGCACCCTGCTCGGCCTGCACGAGTTCCCCGATCCCGTGAAGGGCTCGAAGTTCGACGAGCGCCA
Organism: uncultured Acidimicrobiales bacterium; assembly: GCA_963726495.1. Lineage (GTDB taxonomy): Bacteria > Actinomycetota > Acidimicrobiia > Acidimicrobiales > DATKAS01 > DATKAS01. The sequence goes on along the minus strand of CAVSCP010000009.1, from coordinate 41,391 downwards.
GGTCGGCCTCGACCACATCGCGTTCGGGTGTGCGAACCGCGCCGAGCTCGAGCAGTGGGAGAAGAAGCTGAACGAGCTCGGCATCAAGAACGGTGGCGTCGTCGACGCCGGCTACGGCTCCGGCCTCTCGTTCCGCGACCCCGACGGCATCGCCCTCGAGTTCTTCGCGCCACCCGGCTGACCTGACTGTCAGCGCGCGGCAAGACTCCCGCGATGCCTTTGCACGTGAGGATGTCGCCGCGCGACGTCGAAGAGGAGCATCGAGCGTCGACGCCGCTCGAGCTCTTCTTCGACCTGACGTTCGTCGTCGCGGTCGCGCAGGCGAGCGAGAGCCTCCACCACGGCCTCGTCGGAGGCCACGCGCGGGACGCGCTCTTCGCGTTCCCGCTCGTCTTCTTCGCGATCTGGTGGGCGTGGATGAACTTCACGTGGTTCGCGTCGGCCTACGACACCGACGACGTGCCGTACCGCATCGCGGTGTTCGTGCTCATGACCGGCGTGCTCATCCTCGCGGCGGGGGTGCCACGCGCGTTCGTCGACACGAGCTTCGGCGATCATCACGATCGGCTATGTGGTGATGCGGCTGGCGATGGTCGCGCTGTGGCTCCGCGCCGCGGTGCAGCATCCCGAGGGACGGGCGTGTGCGCTCCGATACGCCATCGGGATCGGCGTGCTGCAGATCGGGTGGGTCGCTCGTCTCGCGCTTCCCGACGCCGCAGGGCTGGTCGCGTTCTTCTTGCTCGCCACGCTCGAGCTGTGCGTCCCTCTCTGGGCGGAGCAGGCGGGTCGCACCGCGTGGCATCCCGGGCACATCGCCGAGCGCTACGGGCTGTTCACGATCATCGTGCTCGGCGAGTCGGTGCTCTCGGCGACGGTGGGTGTGCAGACGGCGATCGACCTCGACAGCAAGTTCAGCGATCTCGGCCTGGTCGTGGTCGGCGGCCTGCTCACGCTGTTCACGATGTGGTGGATCTACTTCGATCTGCCGACCGAGCATCTCGTCGAGCGCATCCGGGCCGACTTCGAGGAGCACCTGGGCGCGGCGTTCGCGTGGGGTTACGGCCACTACTTCGTGTTCGCGTCGATCGCCGCCACCGGCGCCGGCTTGGTGGTTGCCATCGATCAGCTGGCGGGTCACTCCGAGCTCACGGACGTGCAGGCCGCGTTCGCGTTCACGCTGCCCGTCTCGTTGTACGTGCTCTCGGTGTGGGTGCTGCACGCGCGCTACAAGGCCGCGACGGCAGTGCGGAGCTACGCGCCGCCGGCCGCGATCGCGCTCGATCTTGCTGTCGACGTTCACCTCCGAGCCGGTGCTCGTGACTGGTGTCGTGATGGCCGTGTTGGTCGGCCTCAACGTGGCCTCGCACTCTGCTCGATCCGCGGTGCACGCGGAGGGACGTTCGCCTCTATGACGGCGAGCCTTTCGTTCGTATCTTGACCGTGGAGGTCAAGCGATTGGCGCGTGACCCTGAGTGCGGTAGAAGGAGGTGTGCACGCATGACCAAGCAGGGCACTGAAGTTGCAGTTCGCCCCGAGGTCGAGGCCCCAGGGTTGTGGGCGTGGTTCGACACCCCTGATCTCGGTCGCTGGTTCGATGTCCGTCCGTTCTTCGGGCGGCTCGAGCGGATGCGCATCGAGCAGGAGTTGACGGACGACACCCTGACCGTGAAGGCCGAGCTCCCCGGCATCGATCCCACGAAGGACGTGGACATCACGCTGGAAGAGGGTGTGCTGCGCATCAAGGCCAACCGTCAGAGCGAGACGAAGGAAGAGAAGGATGGCTCCTACTTCTCCGAGTTCCGCTATGGCTCGTTCGAACGGGCCGTGAGGGTTCCGAAAGAGACGAGCATGGATGACGTGAAGGCCAGCTACAAGGACGGCATCCTCGAAGTGACGTGCCCCTACAAGGTGCCCACTGAGATGCCCCCGAAGAAGGTCGAGGTCACTCGAGCGTGACATCGATCGCACGCTGACGGGCTCGCTTCCTCTGGGTTGCGAGCCCGTCAGTCGCGTATGGGGGTCGTGACGAGCTCGGCGACCTGTGCAGCGACGACCGGGCTGGGCGGCCTCGTGTCGATCTCGGTCGCGTCCGGCCATTCGTCGAACTCGGCCTCCATCGCCCTGCGGATCGACGCGTCGGCATCCGATGCGTCCGTTCCGCGGGTCGTTCGTTCACGGAGACGATCGGCAGCGATGCTCGTGGGCAAGGTGCACCGCAGCTCGAGCAAGTCCGAGCGCGTCTCTCGCGCAACGGCGGCCGCGCCGTCGTGCCACGGTGAGCGCGAGAACGACGCGTCGATGATGGTGGATCGGCCCTCCTCGAGCAGGAGCCTTGCTCGATCGAAGAGTGCGGCGTAGGTCGCTTCGTGTTGTCGCTGGGGAGTACAGCCCCTCCTTGTACGGGGCTGCGGCCGGAGTCTGAGACCCGAGGCCCGCGCGTTCCTTCCGGAGCTCGTCCGAACGCAACACCGGCCAGCCGAGCTCGTCGCCCAGCGCCGTCGCGAGCAGTGCTCTTGCCCGACCCAGGAAGTCCGCCGATCAGGACGAGTCGGAGCCGGCCCGACTGCAGATGACGAGCGCACTGCGCGAGGTAGGCGCGTGCCTCGTCGTGGTCGGCGCTGCTTCCGCGGAGGCACGAGATCTTCGAGCGCACGAGCGCTCGATACGCGACGTAGTGATGCGCCAGTGACTCAGGGTGCGTCTCGGCCGAGAACTCGCGATACCAGGCCATGAACGCCTGGGCGAGGTCTGGCCGGCCGAGCCGTTCGAGGTCCATCGCGAGGAACCCGACGTCGTAGAGCACGTCGCCCCATCGCAGGCGGTCGTCGAACTCGAGGCAATCGAGGACCCGAGGGCCGTCGTCGAGGCAGTAGATGTCGTCGGCGAGCAAGTCGCCGTGACCGTCGACCACACAGCCTCGTCGGATCCGGTCCTCGAGCAGCCGCGCCCGACCCGTCAGGTAGCGATCGGCGAGGGTGCCGATCTCGGCGAGTGTCCCGCGATCGAGTGGCTCCGGGGCGAAGGGTTCGAGCTCGACGAGGTTCTGGTGCCAGAGCCGGAGCAGCGCCGAGGTCGTGGCGACCGACGAGATCTCGGCGTTGGTCAGGCCTTCGGCATGAGCGATCGCGATGAGACGGGCGATCTGGCGGAGGCATGAGCCGATGTCAGCCGTGCCGCGCGCCAACGTCGACAGCCGCCGGTCCGCAGGCATCCGGCGCATGCGGACCGCGTGGTCGACGACGACACCATCATCGTCGACCACCTCCTCGACCCCGAGATAGACGTCGGGGGAGAAGCGCCTGTTCAGCTCGACCTCCCGTCTGCAGATCGCCTCGCGTCGCTCGGGCGTGCTCAGATCGATGAACGGGAACCGCACCTCCTTCTTGCGCTTGTGCACGATGTCTCCGTCGAAGGCGACCGTCGAGATGTGCGTCTCGAGAACGTCCGCGCCGGGGCCGGAAGCCTCGAAGAGACGGGCCGGGACACGCATCGGCTCCGTGTCAACCTCCGGCGTCGGTCTGCGCGGGAAAGTGCTCGACAATGGCGTCGGAGCCCGGGAAGTAGAGCCCGACGTGCCCATCGTCCGCCCACTGCACGAGGAACGGCGGACCGCCGTCCTCGCCACGGACCTCGAGTATCTCTGCGTCGCGGTCGTGCTCGTGGATTCGATGGCCCTTCACGACGATTCGATCACCAACTGCTGCCTTCATCGTCGATCCTCCTCCTGCTGTTGCGGTCGGTGCGTGGGATTGCGAGCGAAGTCCAGCATGAGCCGTTGCTCGGCGCCGGCGAGCACCCGGCGGGTGCGAGACGCCGCATCGGGGTTGACAGAGACCGAGTCGATGCCGAATCGCACGAGCGCTTCCGCGAATGCGGGACGGTTCGATGGGGCTTGTCCGCAGAGCGAAGAGGTGAGCCCGAGTCGAGCGCTCTTGCGGATGATCTGCTCGATCGCGTCGAGGACGGCTCCGTCTCCCTCGTCGAAGAGCTCCTCGCACACCTCGGAGTCGCGGTCGACGCCGAGGACGAGCTGCGTGAGGTCGTTCGATCCGATGGACACTCCGTCGATGCCGAGCGCGGCGTATTCGGGAAGCCAATGGACGACCGATGGCACCTCGGCCATGATCCAGCGAAGCAGGCCGCGGTCGTCTCGCAGCGGACTGGCGTCGACGAGATCGAGGCATGCTTCGAGCTCCCACTTCGTGCGCACGAACGGAATCATGAGGTGGAGGTTCGGAGTCTGTTCACGGACCCGAGCGATGAGCTCGAGCTCGAGGGCGAACAGGTCGGGCTCCTTGATGTACCGATAGCAACCTCGGTACCCGATCATCGGGTTGCGCTCCTGTGGTTCGTACTCTTCGCCCCCTTCGAGACCCCTGAATTCGTTCGTGCGGAAGTCGATCGTGCGGTACACGACTGGCCGCGGCATGAACGGGGTCGTGATCTTCAGCAGTGACGCAGCCATGCGCGAGAGGAACTCCTCACGGCCACCGGTGGCCAGCACCTGGCGCGGATGCCGTCCGTCCAGTGCCTCGGTGACGAGGAACTCGGCCCGCAGCAGGCCGACGCCATCGACGTTCATCGCCGCGACCTCGTCGGCGCGCTCTGCGAGCGCGAGGTTCACGTACAGCTTCGTGGCAGTGATCGGCTCGGCCGCCGTTGTCGTCACTCGCTCGCGAGGAGCGACGCGCGCGCGACGGGGGTGGTGACGGCCCCAGCGGTCACGGTGCCGCGTGCCCCGTCGACGGTGACGACGTCGCCGGTGTGCAGTCGCGTGGTGGCGTCGTGCGCGCCGACGATGCACGGAACCCCGAGCTCGCGGCTCGCGATCGCCGCGTGGCAGGTGACACCACCGCTGTCGGTCACGACCGCCGCGGCTCGTCGAAGAGTGGGAAGCCAATCTGGGTTCGTCATCGGGGCCACGAGCACCTCGCCAGTGACGAGCTGCGCGCCTTCAGCGGGGGAGGTGAGAACGCGGACCGCGCCCGACACGATCCCGGGGCTTGCGCCGAGACCGGTCACGAGAGTGTCGTGCCCTGCGGCCGCAGGGCCGGCGTCGGCGGCCGTCGCGCCCGACGCGGGCAGCGTCGTGATCGGGCGGGTCTGCACGACGTGTACGACGCCATCGGACTCGTAGCACCACTCCAGGTCCTGGGGGCAGCCGAAGTGGTCCTCCGCGTCGAGCACGAGGTGTGCGATGGCGAGCACCTGCGGGTCGGTGAGGACGCGCGCGCTGCCTTCCTCGGCGCTCAACGTCACCGTCTGGTCACCGCCCGCGCCCGCGATGATCTTCTGGGTCTTCACGCCGATGCGGACGTCTGTGATCTCGAGCGGTGACCGCGAGAGCGTGTACGTGTCGGGCTCGACGAGTCCGCCCACCACGACCTCGCCTTGACCCGGGGCACCTTCGACGACGATCACGTCCGAGCTTCCTGTTGCAGGATCGGCGCTGAACGCCACCCCCGCGCTTGCCGCGGGCACCATCGCTTGCACCACGACAGCGATCGCCGGCTTGCCCTCGATGTGCTGGGCGATGCGATAGGAGAGCGCACGCGTCGCGTACACCGACTGCCAGCACGAGCTCACCGCGTCGAGCAGCGCTTGAGGTCCCCGCACGTTCGTGAGCGTGCGGTGCATCCCGGCGAACGAGGTGCCCGCGAGGTCTTCCGCTGTCGCCGACGAGCGGACGGCGACGGCGGGGTCGTGGCTACCAAGGCGGCGCGACAGCTCGGAGTAGGCGTCGACGACCGCGGTGCGCAGGTCCTCGGGCATCACCGTGGAGGCGACCGCGGCCTGCAGCGTCCTGCTCTCCGCTTCGAGCGCGTCGGGATCGGCCGCGACCGCCGCGTACGATCGTCCATCGTTCGTCTCGTCGCGCACAGCGCTGGCGAAGGCGTCGGCGGTCACCACGAACCCGTCGGGCACGGGGAACCCCGCCCGCCTCAGCTCGCCCAGGTTGGCGCCCTTTCCGCCGACGAGCGCGGTGTCGTCCTTCTTGATGTCATCGAGCCAGCGAACGAGCTCCATGGCGTCCTCCCATCACAAGGTCATGTCGAGGCGAGCGCCGCGTCGAGGTAGCGGACACACGCGTCGAGGGTCAGGATCTTTGGGTAGTCCCGCTCGGGCACCTCGATGCCCGTGCGCTCGTAGACGCCCGTCACGAAGTTGAGGAAGTCCATCGAGTCGAGGTCGAGCTCATCTCGAAGGTCGGCGTCGGGCGCGAGCGAGTCGAAGTCCGTCTCGGGCGCGACGACGGCGAGCGACGCGATCACAGCGGTGCGCGAGTCCATAGCTCCTCCGGTCGTTGCAGCAGCCGCTCGATGGCGGCGAGGTAGCGGGCACCGGTGTGCCCGTCGGTTGCGCGGTGGTCGCCGGCCAATGTCAACCGGACGACTGGACGGACGCCGATGAGGCCGTTGACCGCCACGGGCCTGTGTGTGATGCGGCCGATCCCGACGAGCGCGACTTGCGGCGGGTAGATGACGCCGTACACCTCGTCGACACCTTGATCTCCGAGGCTGGTGACGGTGATCGTCGGATCGGACATCTCCGAGCTCCGCAGATGTCCGCTGCGAGCTCGCTGCACTACGTCGCGCAGCTCGCGCATGAGCGTGTCGAGGTCCTTCTCGTCGGCATCGTGGATCGCCGGCGCGACCAGCCCACCGCCGCGGAGCGACACCGCGACGCCGAGGTGTACTTGGTCCGCGCACTGCAGGCGATCGTCGAGCCAGAAGCCGTTGACCTCGGGCACCTGTCGGGCCGCGAGTGCGCTTGCCTTGAGGAGCAGCACGACCGGCAGCGCGCGCTCGTTGATGGCGCGCGTCTCGTTGATGCCGGTGAGCCACGTCAGCGCGGCGTCGAGGTCGACATCGGTGGCGACGTAGTAATGCGGGATCTCGCGGTTCGCGCGGACTCATGAGCCCTGCGATCGCCCGACGCATCGAAGTGGCCCTGTCGGGCGCTGCGCTGCGGTGACGGCTGGCGCTGCGGTGACGGCTGGCGCTGCGGCGACTCCAGGCGTCGCAGCCCGTTCGACGTCGGCCCGGGTGATGCGCCCGCTCGGTCCGGTGCCTTGCAGATGCGTCAGGTCGACACCGAGGTGCTCGGCGAGCCGGCGGATCACCGGCGAATGCACGGCGCCGTCGACGTGGCTCGGATGCGGACGCTCGATGGGCTCCGCGACCGGCTCGCGCGACTCGGCGTCGGCGGACCGGCTTCGCGCTCGGCGGGGCGCCGGCGGGCTCCGGCGCGACCGCTGGCTGCACTCGTGGGGCCCCCACGCTGCTGACCGTCGCGAGCGGCGTCCCGACCGGTACTCGTTCGCCGACGGGCACCAACAGCTCGTCGATCACTCCCGACTCGAAGATCTCGACGTCGATGTCCGCTTTGTCGGTGTCGACGACGGCGACGATGTCGCCGCGGTGCACCTCGTCCCCGGGCTTCACCATCCACTCGAGGACCGTGCCGGCTTCCATGTCGGCGCCGAGCGAGGGCATGCGGAACTCACCCACTGCTCCGCACCTCCTCGACCGCGGCGATGATGCCTTCGACTTGGGGCAGGGCAGCGTCTTCGAGGTGCTTCGCGTAGGGGATCGGCACCTCGGCGCTGCAGACGCGTGCGACCGGTGCATCGAGGTCGTAGAACGCTCCCTCCATGATGCGGGCGCTCAGCTCGGCCGAGATGCTGCCGCTGCGCCAGCCCTCGTCGACGATCACCGCGCGGTGGGTCTTCTTGACGCTCTGCAAGATCGTGTCGTCGTCGAGAGGCCGAAGCGATCGAAGGTCGACCACTTCCGCGTCAGTGCCCGTGCTCGCCAGCACTTCGGCCGCGGCGAGGCACTTGGGTACCGATCCTCCGTAGGTGATGATCGACACGTCCGCTCCGACTCGGCGCACTGCGGCGGTGCAGTTGCCGAGCGCGGTCGCTTCGCCGGTCACCTCTCCCTCGACGTTGTAGAGCGATCCGTGTTCGAAGATGAGCACAGGATCGGGATCGGCGAGCGCGGGAGCGAGCATGCCCGCGCGCGTCGTCGACGGTCGCCGGCGTGAGCACCTTGATGCCGGGGATGTGCGCATACCAGCCTTCGAGGCTGTGAGAGTGCTGCGCTGCCAGCTGTCGCCCGCCGCCCGTGGTCATGCGGATCACGAGGGGGACGCTGAGCTGGCCGCCCGTCATGTGTCGGAGCGTCGCTGCGTTGTTCATGATCTGGTCGAGAGCCAAGCAGGCTGAAGTTCACGGTCATGATCTCGACGATGGGGCGCATGCCGGCCATCGCGGCTCCGATCCCGGCGCCCACGAACGCCGACTCCGAGAGCGGCGTGTCGCGGATCCGGTCGGGGCCGAACTCGTCCAGAAGCCCTTTGCTGACGCCGAAGCTGCCGCCGTACCGGCCGACGTCCTCTCCCATGAGGAACACCCGGTCGTCTTGTCGCATGGCCTCGCGGATCGCCTCCCGCATGGCCTCCCGGTACGTCAGGTGAGCGGTGGCGACGGTCATCGTTCGACCTCCGAGTAGACGAAGCGAGTGAGCTCGCTCACCGGCTCGTCGGTTCCCTGTTCGGCGAATGCGACCGCGTCGTCGATCTCGGCAGTGATCTCTTCTTCCATCGCGCCGAGGGAAGCGTCGTCGAGCGCTCCGCTCTCGCGGAGTCGGTCTCCGAGGACGATGAGTGGATCCCGCTCCTTCCAGTGCTCGATCTCGGCCTTGTCTCGATAGAGGTCCGGGTCGTACATCGAGTGGGCACGGAACCGGTAGGTACGGCACTCGAGGAAGTGCGGCCCGCCGCCTTCCCGTACGGCCTCGACTGCACGTCCAGCCGCTTGTGCGGTCGCGAGGACGTCCATCCCATCGACCGACCACGCCGGCATCTCGTAGCTCGGCGGCCCTGCAGCGCGAGGTCGGTCTCGACCTGCGATCGGCTCAGTGCAGTGCCCATCGCGTAGAGGTTGTTCTCGCAGACGAACAGCACCGGGAGCTCCCAGAGCGCGGCGAGGTTCATGCACTCGTGGAACTCGCCCTCGGCGACCGCCCTTCGCCGAAGAACACGCCGGTCGCGGCGCCGCGCCGCTGCATCGGTCCCCGAGCGCCAGACCGACTGCGATCGGAAGTCCGCCGCCGACGATCGCGTTGCCGCCGTAGAAGCGCCTGCCGATGTCGAAGAGGTGCATCGAGCCGCCCCGCCCTCGGCTGCAGCCTTCGACGCGGCCGAACATCTCGGCCATGATCGCCCGAGCGGAGACCCCGCGGGCCAACGCGTGACCGTGCTCGCGGTAGGTCGCGACGACGTCGTCCTCGGGCTGCAAGGCTCCGCATCACGCCGACCGCGACCGCTTCCTCACCGATGTAGAGGTGCAGGAAGCCGCGGATCTGCGCCGCGCTGTACAGCTCGACGCAACGCTCCTCGAACCGGCGGATGCGCAGCATCTCGCGGTAGAGCTCGCAGTGGCTCCGCGTCACGGGCGTCGACGGTCATTGCGTCGTGCTCCTCCAGCGTCGAGAGATCGCCCTCGGGCAGCCCGAGCTCTCGGGCGCGCAGCACGCGGCGCACGATCTTCCCGCTCCGCGTCTTCGGGAGGTGCTCGGCGAACGCGATCTCCTTCGGTGCGACCGCCGCGCCCAGGCGCTTCCGCGCCGAAGCCGATGAGCTCGAGGCGCAGCGTCGTCGTCGGGCTCGAAGCCCGCCTTCAACGTGACGAATGCCTTCACCATCTCGCCGACGACGGGATCTGGCTTGCCGATCACGCCCGCCTCGGCCACGGCGGGATGTTCCATCAGCGCGCTCTCGACCTCGAACGGCCCGATCAGGTGCCCGGCCGACTTGATGACGTCGTCGCCTCGCCCGACGAACCAGATGTAGCCGTCGTCGTCCCGGCGCGCGAGGTCACCGGACAGGTACCACCCGCCGGCGAAGCAGCGCGCGATAGCGCTCCGGCTCGTGCAGGTACCCACGGAACATCGACGGCCATCCGGGCCGCAGGGCGAGCTCGCCTTCGGCCAGCGGGTCGTGGATCTCCTCGACCTTGCCGTCGACGTCGCACGACGTCGGCCGTGATCGTCGCGACGGAGGATCGCGGCCTCGACGCCGGGCAGCGGCTTCCCCATCGAGCCCGGGCCGGATGTCCATCGCCGCGAGGTTGGCGATCATGATCCCGCCGGTCTCGGTCTGCCACCAGTTGTCGTGGATCGGCAGGCCGAAGGCCTCGACGCCCCAGCGCACGGCTTCGGGGTTGAGCGGCTCGCCGACGCTGGCGATGAAGCGGAGCGCCGGGACACGGGTGCGCGCGCGGCGAGCTCCGCGCCCGGCCTCGCATCATCATCCGCATCGCGGTCGGCGCGGTGTACCAGACGCGTGACTCGCTCGGCTTGCGAGGATCCCGTACCAGCGCTCGGCGTCGAAGTCGGCCTCGTCGACGACGCTCGTCACGCCGAGCGCGAGCGGGGCGAGGATGCCGTACGACATCCCGGTCACCCATCCGGGGTCGGCCGTGCACCAGAACATGTCGTCGTCGTGCAGGTCGAGCGCCAGCGCGCCGGTGGCGCGGTGGGCGACGACGCCTCGTGCACGTGGACGGCGCCCTTGGGCGTGCCGGTCGTGCCGCTCGTGAAGTGCAACAGCGCCATGTCTGTCGGGGCCGTGTCGCGCCGATCGCGGTACGTGTTCGCCGCTCGAGCGAGCAGCCGCGCAGAGCGAGCACGTCCGAGTCGTCGTCCGCCGTCGTCGTCGATCACGATCACGTGGCGCAGCCCGGGCAGCGCGGCGCGGATCGCGTGCGATCTTGCGCCGGTACAGGGCGCTCGTGGTCACGAGCACGCGGGCGTCGCCGAGCTCGAGGCGCTGGCGGATCGGCTCGGGCCCGAACGCCGAGAACAGCGCACAGGCGACGCTGCCGTGGCTCAGCGTGCCCAGCACGGCGGTGTACAGCTCGGGCACGCGGCCGGTCGAGCATGAAGACCCGCTCGCCGCGCGCGACGCCGAGCGTGTCGAGGACGTTCGCGAACCGGGCTGGTCGCGTCGCGGAGCTCGCCGTAGGTGAGGTCGACGCGCGTCGCCCTGCCGCCCCAGCCATCGCACGGCGACCCGCTGGGGCGTGCTCGCGAGCATGACGGTCCACGCACTCGTGCGCGATGTTGAGCCCGCCGCCGGGCAGCCCCTCGAGGTCTGCGCGGGCTTGATCCCACGTGAACGACGCTCGGAAGGCGGGGTCGTCGCGCAGGTTGGGCGAGCACCCCGAACGGGTCGTGGTGCTTGTGGAGCTCCGCGAGCCCGTTCCCTGCCGACATGGTTCAAGAGTGCGATCGCCGCCCGCGCCGAGCAAGAGTCGAAGGTCACCCGCTGACGGCGCGATGATCAGCGCCGTGGCCGAGCCTCCGTCACCTCTGCAGGTGCCGGTCGTGATCGAGCTGCCGGGCGGCAAGAAGCTCACCGTCCGCCAGATGGCCGAGGAGGACGTGGCCGGTCTCGACGCGCTGTACACCGGGCTCTCCCTCGAAGACACCTATCGGCGCTTCTTCTCGGCCTTCGGCGGGCGCCGCTTCGCCCCGACCTGGTACGCACGCACCCGAGACGAGGGTTTCGGCATCGTCGCTGTCCTCGACGACGGGCTTCCCGAGGCGCGACTGGTCGCCGAGGTCGGATACGTCCTGCTCGCGAACGGCGACGCCGAGTTCGGCCTGACAGTCGCCCGGGACTGGCGGGGCTGGCTCGGCCCGTATCTGCTCGATGTGCTCGTCACAGTGGCGGCGGCGAAGGGCATCCCCAACCTCGAGGCGGACATCCTCACCGAGAACCGCCCGATGCAGACGCTGGTCCGCCGCCGCGGGCCGGTGACGATGGGCGGCGGCGACGACTTCAGCGTGGTGCGCGTCGCCATCGCCGCCGCGAGCCCCGGCCGCCCGTCGTGGCCGTTGACGCCGGGTCGTCACCGACTCCTCGTCGAGGCGCAGGGTGGACGGTGGGCGCACGCCGCTGACGCGACGCGGGCCGGGTTCGAAGTGCTCACCTGTGGCGGGCCCGACGCGAAGTGCCCCGCGCTCGAGGGACGCGCCTGCCCGCTTGCCGAAGGCGCGGACGTCATCGTCGTCGCACGGGCCGCCGAGCGATGCCCGGACCCAGTCGCTGATTGCGGCGCACTCGCGACTGCACCCGACTGTTCCCGTGATCGTGCAGGGCCGTGCCGACGAGGCCGACGGCGGCGACTGCTCACTTCTCGCGGGCTCGACCGGTGCCCAAGTCGTGGCGACGTTGCGCCGAGTGGTGGGCGAGGCGCCTTCGCCTGAGTCCTGATCAGCGCATGTCGAACACGAGCCGAGCCGGCACGTTGCCGCCCAGCACCTCGGCCATCGCGTCGTTCACGTCCTCGAGCTTGCGGCTCTCCCGAATCACCTTCGTGTGGCCGTCGGCGTGGAGCTCGAACGTCTCAGCCAGATCGACGCGGGTGCCGACGATCGATCCGACGACCGTGATGCCCTTCAACACGGTCTGGAAGATCGGGAGCGTCATGCGCGTTGTCCGCGGGGAGGCCGACCAGCACGAGCCGCCCGCCTCGCCGCAGCGAGCCGAACGCTTGCTCGAACGGCTTCGGAGCCGCTGCGAGTGCGATCGCCGCATCGGCGCCGCCCAGCGCTTGGATCGCTTCGATCGGGTCTTCCTGCGCGGCGTTCACCGTGTACGAGGCGCCGAGCTCCTTCGCGAGCTGCAGCTTCTCGTCGGTCACGTCGACCGCGACGACCGTGGCGCCCGCGATCTTCGCGTACTGCAAGGCGAGGTGGCCGAGGCCGCCGACGCCGAAGACGGCGACGAGGTCGGACGGCCGCGCCTTCGACATCTTCACGGCCTTGTAGGTCGTGACCCCGGCGCACGTCAGCGGCGCCGCGTCGAGGGGATCGATGGCATCGGGCACCCGGCCGACGAACGCTGCGCGAGCCCAGCACGTACTCCGCGTAGCCGCCGGGCACCGAGTAGCCGGTGTTCCGCTGGCGCTCGCACAGGGTCTCCCAACCCGACGTGCACGCCTCGCACTCGCCGCATGCCCAGCCGAGCCACGGCACGGCGACGCGGTCACCCTCCTTGACGCGGGTGACGTCCGCGCCGACCCGCTCGACGATGCCGACGCCCTCGTGACCGGGGATCAAGGGGAGCGGCGGCTTCACCGGCCAGTCGCCGTGGGCCGCGTGGATGTCGGTGTGGCACAGCCCTGACGTCTCGACCTTGACGAGCACCTCACCTCGACCGGGCTCCGGCGTGGCGACCTCCTCGAGGCGCAGCGGCGCGCCGTACTCATGGACGACTGCAGCCTTCATGGCTCACTCCTTCCGCAGTGCTGCTTCGAGCATGCGAGCGCGGCACGGGCCGAGGTAGTGGCGAAGGTCCCGACTAGCCGAGCACGTAGGAGATCGCGAGGTAGAGGCCGGTACCGACCGCGACGACGCGGAGCATCGACGCGCCCTCGCAGCGCGAGCACGAAGCCGACGGCCCCGGCAACCGCGAGCGCAACGACGTCTCCGCTCTGGGCCGCGCGATCGAACGACGCCACAGTGATCGCCGCCGTCGCGGCCGCGCCCGCGTCCTTGATCACGCGGCTCGTCCGCGGCGAGGTCGAGCGACCGGCGAACGCGAGAGGCGCCATGCGAAAGGCGAGGCTGCCGATCCCGATGCAGATGACGACGATCCACGCAGTCACGACTCGCTCCGAGCCGGCGTGCGCCGATCGAGCGCTTGCCCCGCGATGCAGCCCGCGAGGATGGCGACGAAGATCGCGAGGCCCGACGGCAGGTTGCGGCCCACGAGGGCGCCGGTGGCCGCGGCGGCGACGATGAAGCGGTTGCGGGGATCGTTCAGCCGGGAGACGACGAGCCACAGCAGGCAGAGGGGCGCGGCGACGCCGAGCGCATGGCTGTCGAGGCGACTGCCGAGCATGACTCCGGTGATGATGAACACCGACCACGCCACGAAGAGACCGATCGCAGAGCCGAAGTAGTGGGCGCGGATCTCGCGCGCTGAGCCGGGCTCGAGGGCCCGCGCCTCGGCGAGCGCCCACACCGGGTCGACGATCATCGGAGCCGCCGCGATGCGGAACCAGGTCGGCTGCTCCCGCCAGTGCTGTGACAGCGACGCGCTGTAGACGAGCAGACGGGTGTTGATGAGGAGCGCGGTGAGCACGGCCATCGCCGCGCCGCCGCTCTCGAGCGTGCGCGCGGTGGCGATCTGCGCGCTGCCGCCGTAGATGAGCCAGCTTCCCGCGATGCCTGCGCCCTGGTTCGCGGTGGCACCCACAGTCGCGCCGACGACCAGCGCGAACGGTGCGAACCCGACGACGAGCGGAGCGACCGCGATCAGTCCGGCTCGAGTGGCATGCGTGACTTCGGAGTCCCGCGTCGTGACGAACAACATGCATCGATCATCCCGATCATCCGGTTCGGAGCCTTGGAGACCGGTTGGAGACACGCGGTGACGACTGCCACACGATTCTTCACGCGAAGTCCAGAACTCCTCCAAGGACCGCTGCGTATGTCTCCGTACGGTCGACACCATGCATGACTCACTCCTCGCCCTCATCGATCCCCGAATCGCTCGCCCTCGCCCTCGTCCCCGGCCGCGTCACCCACGCGCGCTCGAAGGGACGTGACCACGATGCGTTCCGTCGACACCCTTGTCATCGGCGCGGGCCAAGCCGGCCTCGCCATGAGCGCGTCCCTCAGCGATGCCGGCGTCGATCACGCCGTGCTCGAACGGGGCCAAGTGGCCGAGCGTTGGCGCTCAGAGCGCTGGGACTCGCTGCGGCTCCTCACCCCCAACTGGGCCACGCGCCTTCCGAACCACATCTACGACGGCCCCGAGCCGCAGGGCTTCATGACCGCGGCCGAGCTGGTCGATCGCTTCGAGCGCTACGCACAGGGCTTCGATGCGCCGGTGCACGAGCACACGTCAGTCGAGTCGGTCACGCAGACCGATCGAAGGCTTCGCCGTGCAGACCTCGGACGGCGCATGGGACGCCGATCGAGTTGTGATCGCGACCGGGTGGTGCGATCGCGCTCGGGTGCCGAGCGCCGCGAGCGAGCTGCCGTCGTCGATCCTCCAGCTCACGCCCCAGACCTACCGCAACCCTGAGCAGGTGCCGGATGGTGGCGTGCTCGTGGTCGGCGCGTCGGCCTCCGGGCGCGCAGATCGCCGACGAGCTCGCCGCAGCTGGCCGCGACGTCACGCTCGCGGTCGGCCGCCACACCCGGCTTCCCCGCCGGTACCGGGGCGTCGACATCTGGTGGTGGCTCGAGCAGAGCGGCCGCTTGGCGGTCACGATCGACACCGTCCGCGACCCGAAGCGGGCCCGCAACGACGCGTCGCTGCAGCTCGTCGGCACTCCGGTGCCGCGGAACATCGACACGACGACGCTCCAAGGCCGCGGCGTTCGGCTCACCGGCAGGTTCTTCGGCTTCGATGGCGCGTATGCGCTGTTCTCGCGTGACCTGGCGCACTCGACGTCTCGGGCCGACGAGCGGATGCACGCGCTGCTCCGCGGGATCGACGAGTACATCGCTCGTCACGGGCTCGAAGCCGAGGTGTACGCGCCCGACCCGCCTCCGTCGCTCGGTCCCGTCGAGGAGCCGACCCATGTGCACCTCGCCGACGAAGGGATCAAGACGGTCGTGTGGGCGACTGGCTTCACTCGCTCGTACCCGTGGTTGAAGGTCCGTACGCTCGACGAGCGTGGCGAGATCATCCAGCGGCGCGGGGTCACGCCGGTGCCGGGCCTCTACGTGCTCGGTCAGCGCTTCCAGCACCGCCGCGACTCGAACTTCATCGACGGTGTCCGCCACGACGCGGCGTACCTCGCCGACGTCCTCACTCTCGGCCGCTCCGCGGAGCGCGTCGGATGCCAGGAAGGGATCTCATGCTGACCAAGACGCTCGTGGTGGGTGCGACGGCGACCCGCTCCCGCGCGATCACCGCACGCGACATCGAGCTGTTCACCGAGATGACCGGTGATCGGAATCCGCTGCACTACGACATGGGCCGGGCGAGCGCGAGCCGCTTCGGCGGCATCATCGTGCAAGGCGGGGTGACATCGGGACTGCTCAACGCAGTCGTCGCCGAGGACCTGCCCGGCCCGGGCAGCGTGTTCCTCGAGGTCAACTGGCGCTTCCTCCGCCCGGTGCGGCCGGGTGACGTCATCACCGCGGAGGTGCAGGTGCTGACGGTGCGGCCGGACAAGCCCATCGTCACGTTGCGCACCACGATCACGAACCAGGAAGGCACCGTCGTGCTCGACGGCCAAGCCACCGTCTACCAGGAGCATCTCATCTGACTAACCTCAGCTCGGGCACGACTACCAGGTCGTCCGCCATCTCTCGACTTCCGGGGACCGCGCCCGTGATCTACCGCTTTGGTGACACCGAGCTCGACACGACGCTCTTCGAGCTGCGCCGACGCGGGGTCCCCGTCCCTGTCGAACCACAGGTGTTCGACGTCCTCACCTACCTCCTCGTCCACCGCGATCGGGTGGTCACCAAAGAAGAGCTCCTCGACAACGTGTGGGGGGACCGATTCGTCAGCGAATCGGCCCTCACCACGCGGATCAAGACCGCGCGCCGTGCGGTGGGTGACGACGGCCAGAGCCAGCAGGTCGTGCGCACGATCCACGGCCGCGGCTACCGGTTCGTTGCCCTGGTCGCCGAGCTCGACGATCCCGAGCCCGCGTCGCCGGACGTACCCGCGCCGCCTCCTGTGGTGTCGGTGCCGACGGCGCCCACCGCACCGCCTGTCCTCAATGCCTTCTCCCCGCCGGGCGAAGGGGCCCTCGTCACGTCGTGGCCGCTGCTCGGTCGCTCCGACGAGATCGAGGCCGTCGCCGCCGCGTTCCAAGATCCACGCGCCGGCGGCATCTTGATCACCGGCGGGGCCGGGCTCGGCAAGACGCGCCTCGCGGACGAGTGCCTGAGGCTCGCGGCCGAAGCCGGACTGCCCGTCGCGCGCGTCGCCGGCCATCCCGAGACGAAGCGGTTGCCGCTCGCCGCGCTGGCGCACCTGCTGCCGCCCGAGGTGACCCGGCCGAGTGGACCCGAGGGCGAGCTCGATCGCGCCCTGCTCTTCTACCGGGCTCGTGCCGCCCTCGAGCAGGGCGAGGAAGGACGCCGCTGGGTCGTGATGGTGGACGACATCGACCACCTCGACGACCTGTCGCGTGCGTTGCTCGTCTCGTTGGTGCACGCCCGTACTGCGTTCATGGTGTGCACGATCCGCGCGACGGGTCACAACGACGACGAGGTGCGCACGCTCGTCAACGACAGCCACCTCCGCCGGCTCGAGCCGACTCCGCTCGCAGCCGACACCGTGGAAGCGCTGCTCCACCGCGTCTTCGGTGCGCCGATCGCCGAGGACAGCCTCGAGCAGCTCGTCGACGCGGCGACCGGCAACCCGGGAGTGCTGCGCCAGCTCGTCGAGTCGGCGCGTGACGCCGGCAACCTCGTCGAGCGCGACGGGATGTGGCACCTCACGCAGCCGCTCGTGCACGCGTCGCCCACGCTCGAGCTCCTCGTCGCGGAACGGCTCGCTGGTCTGCAGGAGGACGAGCGCGATGTCATCGAGCTGCTCGCAGTCGCGGGCGAGCTCGGGCTCGACCTCCTCGAGAAGATCGCCGGCGCCTCCGTGCTCGAGGCGCTCGAACGACGTGGCCTCCTCATGGTGGCGAAGAGCGCGCAGCGCGTCGAGGTCTCGCTGTCGCATCCGCTCTTCGCCGAGGTGATCAACCTGCAGCTGCCCGCGGTCCGAGGCCGCCGGATCCGCCGCACGCTGGCGGACGCCCTGACCGCGGACGGCGCGCGCCGTCGCGGTGATCGTGTCCGCGTCGTCGCGTGGAGCCTCGAGGGTGGCGGGCACGTCGACGTGTGCTTGCTCGCGGAGGCCGCGCGTCTCGCGCTCGTCGAGGGTGACGAGGCGATGGCCGAGCGGATCCTCGCCCAGGCGCCCGAAGGCGATCGCACGCCCGAGATCGTGCAGCTCGTCGCCGAGCTGCGCTTCCGCCGAAACCAGACGCACGAGGTCGAGGAGCTGCTGGCCTCGATCGACACCGACGAGCTCGACGACGGGGCCCGCGCCCAGGTCGGGCGACGGCGGGCGACGAACCTGTTCTTCGGCCAGGGCGACTACTCGCGCGCGGTCGACCTGCTGGTGCGCACGCTCGACGACCTCACCGAGCCGATCGACCGGGAAGGGGTCGAGGCCTACGCGGTCCTGCTGCAGGCGATGGGCGGCGAGGTCGACGACGCGATCGCCCGCTCGGACTCCATGGCGCCGATGTCGAGCGAGGCCGCCCAGCTCGACCTGTTGCGCGGACGCTCCCTCGCGCTCGCGGTCGCGGGACGCGGTGAGGAGGCGTTGCCCCTCATCGCCGAGGCTCGCAAGCTCCACGACTCGCTGTCGGCCGACCTGCGCCGTCCGGGGCTGTCGCTCGTCCTGTTCGCCGAGGTGCTGACGCTCGGCGAGCTCGGGCGCATGGACGCGGCGCGCAACGCCGCGGCGAAGTCCCGCGGCAACGGCATCCCTGCGATGCGCGACTGGATGCTGCTCGCCGAGGCGCGGCTCGACTTGTCGGTCGGGCGCCCCGGTGACGAACGTCAGGCGCTCATCACGCTGGTGCGCACGTCGCGGGGACTCGGGCTCGGCGCGACCGAACGCTGGGCGCTCGCCCTCCTCGCCAGCGGCAAGCTGCTCGAAGGTGACCGCGAGGGCGCACGCGTCGACCTCGATCGAGTCGCCGAGCTCGAGGTCGGCGAGCGCGGCCTGTTCCACGCCGACATCGACCGTGCCCACGCGTGGCTCGCCGCCGAGCGGGCCGGCCTGCCAACCGCGCGCGAGATGCTGCGCGTCGCGGCCGATGACGCGCGACGTCTGGGCAAGTCGTCGATGGAGGCCGCGTTGCTGCACGACATCGCGCGGTTCGGTGACGCCGACTCGGTCGCGGCGAGGCTCGCCGAGCTGGCCGAGGCCGGGCAGGGCTCGTTCCTGCGGGCCCGCGCCGCGCACGCCTCGGGCATCGCATCGGGCGATCCGGTGTTGCTCGATCGCGCCGCCGCCCTGTTCGAGCAGTGCGGCTTCTCGCTCTTGGCCGCCGAGGCCCGACTCGATCAGGCCGACGCGCTCGCCCGTCGTGGTGACCAACGAGGCGCCACCGCCGCCCGGAACCGCTCAGCGGCGATCCGTCGCTTGCTGCCGCCGACGGTGCTCACTCCGACGTTGGCGCGGTCGCTCAGCCTCGAGCCGCTCAGCGATCGCGAGCACGAGGTCGCGTTGCTTGCCGCGCAGGGGATGTCGAGCCGCGACATCGCCTCCCGGCTCTTCGTGTCGACGCGCACGATCGACAACCACCTGCAGCACGTCTACTCGAAGCTCGGCGTGAACGGCCGCGACCAGCTCGTGGCCGCGCTGCGGGCCGAGGCGTCAGCGCTGCCGGGGGACGAAGGCGATCCCCGCTGATCCTTCGAGCATCGTCTCCGACATCAAGCAGTAGAGGCGGTGCCAGGCCTGCGCCGTCGGCTCGTCCCACCCATCCTCGAGCACCGCGGCGAGGGCCGCGGTGAGCGCCTGCTCGACGACCTCGTAGTGCTCGCGCAGGGCCCCGCGTTCTCGGTGCCGCACGCCGAGCTCGTGCGCCCGGGCGACGAACGTGTCCATGTCGCCCGAGACGCAGGCCGCGAGGGCGATGAACTCGGCGACGAGCGCACGTCCTCTCTCGGTGAGGTCGCCCGGCATCATGGACCGGGTCTCGGGCCACAGGTCGAAGCACTGTCTGTAGAACTCGGCCGCGAAGAGATCGTCACGGGCATTGATCTCGGGCAGCGTCTTCTTGATCAGCTGAAGCTGCGCCGGTGTCATGCTCAGAACGGTACGACCGCCCTGGTCACCGGTGATGAGTGTTCGTTACTCATCACGCGATCTCCAAGGGCCGGAAATGAACTTTCGCGAGATCAGGAACCTGCGGCGATCGGCAGGCCCGCCGAGGACCAGGCCTCGAACCCTCCGCTGAGGTCGTAGACCTCGGGGACGCCGAGGCCTTGGAGCTCGGCGACCGCGAGGATCGACGAGTACCCCTGCTGGCAGTACACGACGATCGGGCCGGTGTGCGCCGCGGCGGTGGGGTCGCGGGTCTCACTCGTCGGATCGAGCCGCCACTCGAGCACGTTGCGGTCGATCACGAGCGCGCCGGGGATGACGCCGAACTCGTCACGCTGCTCACGGGGCCGGGTGTCGACGAACAGCGCGCCGGCTGCTCGCAGTGCCTCGGCTTCGCTCGGGGCGATGCTCGTGATGAGGGCGCGAGCCTCGGCGAGCCGGCGATCGATGGCTGACGTCATGGCATGGTCCCCTTGCTACCTTCCGATCGTGCCGACCCGCATCGCGGTCATCTACTACAGCGCCACCGGGATCGTCTTCTCGCTGGCCAGCGCGATCGCCGAGGGTGCCGAGAGCGAGGGCGCCGAGGTGCGGCTGCGCAAGGTGCGCGAGCTCGCTGCGGACGAGGTGATCGCGGCGAACCCGCGGTGGGTCAGCGCACCGTGAGGAGACGGCCGGCATCCCCGAGGCGACGCTCGACGACGTCGAGTGGGCCGACGGGCTCGCGCTGGGTTCGCCGACCCGGTTCGGCCTGCCCGCGGCGCCCTTGAAGTTCTTCCTCGACCAGACGGGCGCGCTGTGGATGCAGAAGAAGCTCGTCGACAAGGTCGGCACCGCGTTCACGTCGTCGTCGACGAGCCACGGCGGTCTCGAGGCGACGATCCTCGCGATCAACACCGTGCTCTATCACTGGGGAGCGATCGTGCTGCCCCTCGGCTACAGCGACGCGACGGTCGACGAGACCGGCAACCCCTACGGAGCGAGCTGGGTCTCGCGGAAGCGTTCGGTGCCCGACGAGGCCGCGCTCGCGACCGCGCGGTGGCAAGGCAAGCGCTTGGCGCGGATCAGTGGAGCTATCGCGGCACTCCGAGCGCCGTGAACCCGCACATCCGCACGGTGACGAAGCCGAGCTGCTCGTAGACCGCGCGCGCGTTGGGGTTGTCGTCGGCGACGTGGAGCATCGGCGTCTCGCCGGCCTCCGCGATCGCGTCGGCAACCGCGACAGTGACGATCGAGGCGTAGCCGCGTCGGCGCGCGCTCGGGTCGGTGCACACGGCGCTCACCTCGACGTAGCCGGGCGGGTGGAAGCGTTGGCCGGCCATGGCCACGAGCCGCGTCGTCGTGGAAGATGCCGACGTACCCGCCGAGGTCGATCGTGCGCGGGCGAAACGGTCCGGGCTCGGTCCGCGCCACGAGGTCGACCATCGCGGGGACGTCGTCGTCGGTGAGAGGCCGCATCGTGGCGTCGTCGGGCAGCTTGGGCACGTCCGCGCACCACGCCCCGTGCGCACCATCTGGTGGCCCTCGCCCGCGAACAGCACCTTCCATCCCGCGGGAGGCTCGGGCAGCGGCGGCTCGCGGAACAGCACCACGACCCCGTTGGTCGCGAGCGCAGCGAGGTCGTCCCACGCGTCGTCGCTCGGCTGCGTCGATCCCGTGGAACACCGACACGTCCGGGTCGTAGCGCCGGGCGACGCCGTGCGCGTCCGCATGCGGGGCATGGGCGTTGACCAGCGAGTGCCACACCGCATTCGTCAGCACGTCGGTCATCCGACGACCGCCTCGGCCTCGTCCGCATCGTCACCCGTGTCGAGCGCGGCGAGCGTGCTGAGCACCGCGCGGGCGACGACGTCGTTCTGACGGAAGGCCGGAGCGTTGAAGCGCGGGCGAGCGAACGCGCCGGCGACTTGTCGGCTCGTGAACGCGCCGAGGGCATGGCGGCGCGGATGGCCAGTGCCGTCCGCACGGAGAAGCTGCAGCGCGGCACCGGTGACCGCGACGCGGCCCGTGTTCACGCTCCACTCGCCGTCGCTCACGACCTCCTCGACGATCTCGCCTCGGCCTTGGAGCCTGCGCAGCAGCACGCTCGTCGACCGGCTCACCGACGGGCGCGCGATGCGAGCGTCGATCACCGCGGTGCCGTGGATCTCGTCACCGTGGCTCGAGCTCGTCGCGACGAACGTGCCGGTCTCGGCGTCGGCGTGCACGCGCATGTCCGCGCCCACGAACCGCACGAGCCCGGCGTCGACGAGTGCGAGCAGCTGGCGCAGGCGTTCGGGCGGCGGACCACTCGCGTAGTACATGAAGAAGCTCAGCCACCAGGTGCTGATCCCCTCGAGCCGCGATCGTGACGTGACACGAGAAGCGATCTTCCGCAACGGCTCGGCCATCCCGAGCATCGCCGTGAACGCCGCGAGGTCCGCGCTGTACGCTGGCGTCGGTGCGGCGAGCGACGTCGGCCGCGATGTGGTCGGCGACGTAGCTGTGGAGCGCGTCGTGGTCGATGAACTGCACGTCGGCGAGCGGTTGGTCGAGCGCCGCGATGTCGAAGTGGTCGTCGGGATCGGGGACCGCTGCCCTCACGAGTGCGTCGACCTCGTGGCCGATTCGCGCGCCGTCGTACTTCGTCGCGAACGTCTCCCACGGCATCGTCGTGCGCTCGGGATGCGCGACGAAGAGCTCGTGGTAGTAGGCCCAGCCGACCTCCTTCGCGACGATCGGCAGCACGTCGGCGAAGAAGTCGAGCGGCTCGGGGCTCGCGAGGAGCGCGGCGATCGTCTGGTCGTCGAGGAAGTGGGGGAGCGGCGCGAGCGGGGCCTGCAGCCGGTAGGGCAGCTTCGAGCGGTAGGGCACGCCGCGGCGAGAGCCGACGTGGAGCACTGGCTCGAACCCGCTCGGGGTGTAGACGAGGCGACCGTCGCCGCTCTCCGCGAACGATCCGCCGCGGCCCTCGGTGACGAGCGCGACGAGGTCGGTGAACGCCTGGCCGAACCCGAGCACGAGCACGTCGGTGCCGGGCGTGAGGACCGACAGGTCCTGCTCGGCGGTGTGCCCGCTCGGCACGTACGCGAGCCCGTGCTCCTTCGCGAACGCGGCGAGCGCGGCGCCGCTGTCGTCGGGCAGTGCGTCGAGGTGGCCGAGCGCGAGCACGACGACGTCTGCCGTCACCTGACTGCCGTCGTCGAGGACGACCGTCTGGCGATCGCCCGAGTCGAAGATGTCGACGGCCGCGGCCGTGTGCCTGACCACTTCGACGTGGCTCGGGAAGGCCGGCGACGACCTGCTCGTGGAACCAGTGCAGGTACACCGACTGCACGCGGCGAGTCGGGAACGACATCTCGGTCAGGCCGCGGATCTCGTCGTAGAGCTCGGGTGGAGCCGCGGCGCGCAGCGTCTCGTCGTCGACGCGTCACCGCCCACTCGTAGAGGCATGGCCCGTCGACCGCAGGGCCCTTGCACTCGACCGAGTCGTCGACGAACAGCGTGACGTCCTCGGCCATCGAGTTCATCCAGAGCAGCGGGTGCTGGTCGGGGCGCCACACGCGGCCGGTGCCGGCGCGGTGCGGGTCGATCAGGTGGATGCGCAGCGGCGCGTCGGGCAGCAGCTCGCCTCGGTTCGCTGCGATGCGCTCGAGCAACGACGACGCGGTCGGGCCCGCGCCCACGAGCGCGATCTCAGCCGTCACGATCAACCGCGCGCGTACGCGGTCAGCCCGAGGTGGTCGCGCAGGGTGGGGCCGTCGTAGTCGGCGCGGAACACGCCGCGCTCCTGGAGGAGCGGGACGACGTCGTCCACGAAGCGGTCGATGCCGTGCGGCGTGAGGTGGGGGACGAGGATGTAGCCGTCGGCCGCGTCGGCCTGCACGTAGTCGTTGATCTTGGTGGCGACCGTCGATGCGCTGCCGACGAACGACGACCGCGCGGTCATCTCGATGACCAGCTCGCGGATGCTCAGGTTCTTCGCCTCGGCGATCGCCCGCCACTTCGCGGCGACCGCGAGCGGGTCCTTGTCGTGGCGCACCCGACCACGCGTGATCGAGATGCCGCCCTCGACATCGGGGTCGATGTCGGGCAGGGGACCGTCGGGGTCGTAGCCGGAGAGGTCGCGTCCCCACAGCTGCTCGACGAACGCGATCGCGCCTTGCGGGCTCACCTGCTGCGTGCGGATGTGCGCGGCGAGCTCCTCGGCGTCGTCGTCGGTGTCGCCGACGACCGCGGTGGCGGCGGGGATGATCTTCAGGTCCTCCGGGCGGCGTCCGTACTTCGCGAGGCGGGGCTTGACGTCGGCGTAGAAGGCCTGGCCGTCAGCGAAGCCGGAGTGGCGCGTGAAGATGACGTCGGCGTGCTTGGCGGCGAGCTCGCGTCCGCCGTCGGAGTCGCCGGCCTGGATCATGACCGGGTAGCCCTGCGGGCTGCGCGGCGCGTCGAACGTGCCCTCGATGTCGAACTGGTCGCCGTGATGCGAGAAGCGCCGAGCCGTGCGAGCTCCCACGAGCTGCGCGCGGCGACCTCGATGAACTCCGCGGCTCGCTCGTAGCGGTCGTCGCGGGGGAGGAAGCCGGCCCGGCGGAAGTTCTCACCGGTGAACGCGTCGGGCGACGTCACCGCGTTCCACGCGGCCCGGCCGTTGCTCAGGTGGTCGAGCGTGGCGAACTGGCGGGCGAGCTCGTAGGGCTCGTTGAACGTGGTGTTGAGCGTGGCGGCGAGGCCGATGCGGTCGGTGACGGCGGCGAGCGCGGCGAGCACGGTCAGCGAGTCGGGACGGCCGACGACGTCGAGGTCGAAGATCCTGCCGCGGTGCTCGCGCAGGCGCAGGCCCTCGGCGAGGAAGAAGAAGTCGAACTTGCCGCGCTCGGCGGCCTGGGCGAGGTGGACGAACGACGAGAAGTCGGTCTGGCTGCCCGACTGCGGGTCGCTCCACACGGTCGTGTTGTTCACGCCCGGGAAGTGCGCGGCGAGGTGGAGCTGCTTCACGACGCGTACCTGTTCGCCGGACGAGGCAACCCGAAGCGGTCGCGCAGCGTGATGCCCGGCGCTTGCGTGCGCAGGAGCGGCGCGACCTCGGTCGCGAACCACGAGAACGTCGCGGGTGAGTCGGGCTCGATGAGGAAGCCGTCGGCCGGGGTCGCGGCGAGCTCGTCGGCGAGCGCGGTCGCGTTGCCCCGCTCGGTCGGGCGCTTCACGAGCACCGCAGCCGCATGCGCGAACGCCTCGTGGCCGTGGGGCTCGTCGACGAGCACGACGTCGGCGCGGCGAGACGCGAGCGCTCGCGATGGCTCGTCGCGCACGTCCACGAAGATCAGCGGCTGGCCTTGCGGCGACCGCGGGGTGATCGACGGTCCCCGCACGCTGAAGAACGGCCCTTCGAAGTCGATGTAGTGCACCTTGTCACGGTCGAGGTAGCGGCCGGTCGACTGGTCGCGGATGACGGCGTCGTCCTCCCAGCTGTCCCAGAGCCGCGCGACGACCTCGATCGCGTCGTCGGCTTCCGCGTAGAGCTCGTCGAGCGGCTGGGGATGCTTGCGTCCGAACCGGTCGGCGGCCTCGTCGCTGGTCGAGACGGCGACCCGCCATCCCGCGCGGCCGAGCGACACGAAGTCGAGCGTCGCCACGTTCTTCGACACGTGGAACGGCTCGGTGTGCGTCGTCGTGATCGTGGCCACGAGGCCGATCGACGTCGTCGCGGGCGCGATGCGGGCCATCGCAAGCAGCGCGTCGGGACGGTCGGGCGCCGGATCGAAGCCGTCGTCGAGGCTCACGAAGTCGAGGCCGGCGCGCTCGGCGACCCGCGCGAGCTCGACGAGGGGCTCGGGTTCGAACAGCGCCATTCCGGCGCTGTCGAGGGCGATGCCCAGGTGGAGCGGCCGGGCGGTCACGCTCGCAGTCTAATCCCGACTGAATAGGTCTACTTTCCGGGCGTCGTACGCTCCGCCGCGTGGCCACCACAGTGACGGAGCCCCAATCGACGGATTTCCACGAGCTTTCGGTCGAGGAGGTGTGCGCCCAGCTCGACGTCGACCCCGCGCGAGGGCTCAGTGCGGCCGAGGTCGTCGCCCGGCGTGCGCGCTACGGGCCGAACAAGCTCGCGGAGGAGGCCAAGGAGCCTGGCTGGAAGGCGTTCGCCCGCCAGTACCGCGACCTCATGCAGCTCGTGCTGCTCGGCGCGGCGATCGTCTCGATCATCGCCCTCCAGGAGCTCGGCACCGGCCTCGTCGTGATCGGGCTCACGGTCCTGAACGCGGTGATGGGCATGCACCAAGAGGGCAAGGCGGCCGAGAGCGTGGCGTCGCTCCGGAAGATGCTGATCATGACCGCGAACGTGAAGCGCGACGGCGAGATCTCCGGAGTGCCCGCCGAGGAGCTGGTGCCCGGCGACATCGTCGGCTTCCAGGCCGGCGACAAGGTCCCGGCCGACGGACGGGTGATCGTCGCGGCCACGCTCGAGATCGAGGAGTCCGGGCTGACCGGCGAGAGCGCCCCGGTCGCGAAGTCGATCGGCGCGGTCGAGGGCAAGGACATCGCGCTCGGCGACCGAGTCGACATGGCCTACATGAACTCACAGGTCACGCGCGGCCGTGGCGAGATGGTCGTGACCGCGACCGGCATGGCCACCGAGGTCGGTCACATCTCGAACATGCTCAGCGGCGTCAAGCAGGAGAAGACGCCGCTCACCAAGCAGCTCGATCAGCTGACGATCATCATCACGATCATGGCCGCGGCGGCCCTCGTCGCGATCATCTTGATCGGCCTCGCGCGCGGCGAGAGCTTCGACGACCTGTTCCTGATCGGCATCAGCCTCGCCATCGCCGCGATCCCGACGGGCTTGCCTGCCGTCGTGACGATGTTGCTGTCGATGGGCACGCAAGCACTCGCGGTCAAGGGTGCGATCGTGAAGAAGCTGCGATCAGTCGAGACGCTCGGGTCGACGTCGGCGATCTGCTCGGACAAGACCGGCACCCTCACGCTCAACCAGATGACCGCTCGACAGCTCGTGGTCGCGGGCCGTCGTTACGGCGTCGACGGCGAGGGCTACTCGACGACCGGCCGCATCTTGCGGGTTGGCGGCACCGGGGAGGCGGTCGGCGACCAGTCGCTCGAAGACTTCATGCTGCCGATGGCGTTGGCGAACGACGCGGTCATCCGAGATGGCGCGTGCATCGGCGACCCGACCGAGGGAGCGCTCGTCGTGCTCGCCGCGAAGAGCGGCCTCGACGTCGAGGAGACGCGGAACCAGCACCCGCGGGTCGGGGAGGTGCCGTTCGACGCCGAGTACAAGCTCATGGCGACCTTCCACGAGATCGAGGGCACGGTCCGTTGCTTCGTGAAGGGCGCACCCGACGTGTTGCTCGCTCGATCCACGACCTACCGCGACGTCGACGGAGCGAACAACCCGATCGAGGACAAGGGCCAGCGGGCGCTCACCGAGAACGACCGCATCGCGAGCGAGGGCATGCGCGTGCTGGCGGTCGCCCGGCGCGACTTCGATCCCAAGACGTTCGACCCGAACGGTGATCTGCTCTGCGCTGGTCAACGAGCTCGAGTTCCTGGCGCTGATCGGGATCGTCGACCCGCCCCGCAAGGAAGCGAAGGACGCGATCGCGAAGTGCAAGGACGCGGGCATCCGCGTGCGCATGATCACCGGCGACCACGCGACGACCGCCGCTGCGATCGCAGGGGAGCTCGGCATCGAGGGGCGCGCGATGACGGGCGCCGAGTTCGCCGCGATGCCGGACGACGAGCTGATCGGCGAGCTCGACAGTCATCGGCGTCGTCGCTCGCGTCGCTCCCGAAGACAAGGTGCGGCTCGTCAGCCTCCTGAAGGCCCAGGGGAACATCGTCGCGATGACGGGCGACGGCGTGAACGACGCGCCGGCGCTCACCCGCGCCGACATCGGCGTCGCGATGGGGATCACCGGCACGGAGGTGACGAAGGACGCGGCCGAGATGATCCTCACCGACGACAACTTCGCCACGATCGTCGAGGCGGTCGAGGGCGGGCGTGGCCTCTACGACAACCTGATGAAGTACATCCGGGTCCAGATGATCATGCTGGCCGGGTTCATCCTGACGTTCCTCGGCGCGTCGATCTTCAACATCGCGAACGGCGCTCCGCTGGCGCCGCTGCAGATCCTGTGGGTCAACTTCGCCGTCGACGTGGTGCTCGCCTTCGGGCTCGGCTTCGATGCTCCGACACCCGGTCTCATGAAGCGCAAGCCCCGATCGCCCGACGATCCGGTCATCGGGAGGGCACTCGGTGCACGGCTCGGGTTTGCCGGCCTGCTCATCTCGATCGGCGTGCTGATCGTCGTGTCATGGGGCGAGAGCCGCTACGGCCTCCTCGTCGCGACGACGATGGGCTTCACGACCACGGCCCTCATGCACATCGTCGCCTCGCTCGAATGGCGCGACCCGTACCACTCGATCTTCAACCGGGCCACGATCGCCAACGGACGCTTCAACTTGATGGTGCTCCTCGCGCTCGTGTTCACGTTCATGGCCACGACGATCAACGGCCTCGAGCGCATCCTCGAGACGGTCGACCTCACCGGGGCGCAGTGGCGGGTCTGCTTCATCGCCGTGCTCGGTTACCTCGTCCTCGCGGAGCTCGGGAAGGTCCTCTTCCGTGTGGTCGGGCATGATTCCCCCTGACATCCACTCTCGGAGGTAGTTGCACATGGTTCTTGCCGACTTCGGATCCGGCCAGTTCTTCTGGTCGGTGGTCTGGTTCACGCTCTTCTTCATCTGGATCTGGCTGCTCTTCATCGTCTTCGGTGACATCTTCCGCAGCAAGGATCTCTCTGGGTGGGGCAAGGCGCTGTGGACGATCTTCGTCATCATCGTTCCGTATCTCGGCGTCTTCATCTACGTGATCGCGCGTGGCGGCAAGATGCAGGAGCACGCGGTGCAAAGGGCGCAGGCGCAGGATCAAGCGATGCGTCAGTACGTGCAGAGCGTCGCACCCGCGAGCGGGTCCGCTGACGAGATCCAGAAGCTCGCCGACCTCCGCGCCGCGGGGACGATCACCGAAGAGGAGTACCAGGCCGCCAAGGCCAAGGTCCTGGGCTGATCGCATGGCGAAGTCGAAGGACGATCCCCCCGTCAAGATGAAGCGCAAGGAGTACGACAAGGAGCTGCGCAAGCTCCAGGTCGAGCTCGTCGCGCTGCAGGAGTGGGTGAAGAAGACGGGTACGAAGATCTGCATCGTCTTCGAGGGACGCGACACGGCCGGGAAGGGCGGGACGATCAAGGCGATCACCGAGCGCGTGAGCGCTCGCGTGTTCCGCGTGGTCGCCCTGCCCTCGCCGACCGACCGCGAGAAGACGCAGATGTACATGCAGCGCTACGTGCCCCACTTCCCCGCGGGCGGGGAGATCGTCATCTTCGACCGCAGCTGGTACAACCGGGCCGGAGTCGAGCCGGTCATGGGCTACTGCACGCCCGACGGAGGCCGAGTACTTCCTCGACAGCGTCGGCATCTTCGAGCAGGCGATGGTCCACGCCGGCATCGTGCTCATCAAGTACTGGATCGAGGTGAGCGAGCAGGAGCAGACGAAGCGGCTGCATGGCGCGCGTCGAGGAGCCCGGCAAGATCTGGAAGCTGTCGGACATGGACCTCAAGTCGTACACGCCGTTGGTACGACTACTCGCGGGCCCGCGACCGCATGTTCGAGAAGAGCGACACCGCCCTGGGCGCCCTGGAACGTCGTCGACAACGAAGACAAGCGTCGCGGCCGGCTCAACCTCATCACGCACCTCTTGAGCCAGGTGCCCTACACCCCGCTCGAGACAGCGCGAGGTCGTGTTCCCCGAAGCGACAGAAGAAGCCGGCGGACTACGTCGAGCCGGCCGTGCTCGGGCGGCCGATCCCCACGCCCTACTGAGCGAGGCTAGAGCTCGACACCCAGCGCCTCGTCGTTCGACACGGGGAACGACGCGTGCGCCTGCACGATGCGCCACTCGCCGTCCTGGCGGTGGAACACGGCGGTGAGCCGAAACGGCGCCTCAGTGCCGTCGGGAAGGATGAATGCGCCCCGGTCGGCGACCCATCCTGCAGCGCCCTCTTCGAACGCCTGGATGTCGCCGCCCCGCACCTTTACGCCAGCGCCGACCTGAGCGGCGAGGAGCGCCGTCACCGACGCGTGGTCGGTGAGCCACTCGTTCGGATCGGTGCCGATGAACAGAAGGCCGTCGGCTGTCGACATGAGGCCCGTCACGGTGTCGGCATCACCGGTGCTGAATGCGTCGTAGAACTTCTGTGTCGCCGCGGCGAGATCGGCTGAGCGCTTCATGGCGCCGATCGTCTCACATAGCGTCGACGCCATGCCCGTGTACTCGTGCGCTGATTGCGGGTTCGAGCTCGACCTCGCTGACGCCGAGCGGGTCGGGCCGCTCATCGTCGAGAACACCCGCGACGTGTCGACGATCCTGCGTGAGGGCGACCCGCGCGCGTTGCGTGCGCGTCGTGATCCCGACACGTGGTCGGTGCACGAGTACGGGTGCCATCTGCGCGACGTGCTCTTGGTGCAGCGCGAGCGTGTGCTTCTGGCGCGTCGCTCGGACGCGCCCGACATCGGCACGATGGGACGCGACGAGCGCGTCGAGCACGACGGGTACGAGTCGCAGCTCACGCCCGACGTCGCGCGGCAGCTCGACGACGCCGCGTCGCTCTTCGCGCACGTGCTGTCGCTGATCGAAGGCGACACGTGGGAGCGCACGATGATCTACAGCTATCCCGAGCGGATGGAGCGCTCGCTGCGCTGGGTGGCCGTGCACACGTTGCACGAAGCCCGCCACCACAAGCGCGACATCGAGGCGCAGCTCGGCTAGGTGCCTCGCAGGTCGGGCAGCTCCGGGTACCAGATTTCCGGGCGCTCGAACAAGAACGGGTCGACGTTTCGGTAGCGCTTGAGGAGGTCGGTCGGGTCGAGGCCGACGCGTGGGTTGAGCTGCGGCCTGCCGAAGCGGCCTCGTCTCGGCCTCTCGCCGCCGGCCCGGCGGTAGCAGCCGCGCTTGGTGCGCACGGCACGCGCTCTTCTCACCTCGTAGGCGAGGGCATCGGCGAGCCGCTTCACGCCGTGTGGGCCGGCGACGACGTAGCCGTGCATGTGGAGATGGGAGTGGAGCTCCGCGAGGGGCAGCTCGCCGTAGCGCTCGAGGAGTGCGAGGCAGGCCGAGCGGAGGCGCCGGCCCGACAGCGGTTCGGGATCGTGGACGAGTGGGGGGAGTGGTCGCTCGTCGGGGCCGGGCGGTCGGCGGCCGTGATGGTGCGGGATGATCGGCCAGACCTGGTCGCGGAGGCGCTTCGCATGCTCGAGCAGCTCGCGGCGACGGTTCGCTCTCGCGATTGCCTCAGCGTCGAGCGTGGCCATCTCGATGAGCGTGGCCTCGAGCTCGGCGCGGACTCTGTCGTGCTCCGGGCGCCGCAGGCCCGAGTAGAAGCGGAGGAAGAAGAGGTCGCCGGCGTCGCAGCTGTCGTTGCGCACGAGTGCACTCCCCAAGGTGGGATTTCGTGAAGGGGAGGTGCGGCGTGGTGCCGTGTGCGCAGCATGCACCCGGGGTGTGACATTCCCCACGTTTTTCCACTGCCACATCGGCAACGAATCGATATCGAATCGGCGCCGATGTGGCAGTGGAGAATTCGTTGTGTGTGTGTGGGTGGGTGGGCGGACGGCGGGGGCGCCGCCCCGCCGCACCCCGGGCTGCCCCGCGACCCCCGCGGGTACGGTCCCGCCATGGCTCTGCGCTGGTACACGATCGTCGTCGACTGCCACGACATCCGGGCCCAGGCCCAGTGGTGGGCCGACGTCCTCGGCTGGAGGAAGGTCTACGAGGCCGACGACGAGGTCGTGATCGTCCCGCCGCGACTCGCCGACGAGGCGACCCGGCACCACCCCCTGGACCAGGTGCCCCCCGGCCTCGTCTTCGTGTCGGTGCCCGAGGGCAAGACCGTGAAGAACCGCCTCCACATCGACCTCGCCCCGCACACCTCCGACGACCGCGATGCCGAGATCGCCCGCCTCCTGTCGATGGGCGCAACGAGGGTGAACGTCGGACAGACCGGCGACGAGAGCTGGGACGTCCTCGCCGACCCCGAAGGCAATGAGTTCTGCGTGCTGTCGTCGCGGGACCAGTAGCCGCCACGATCGGGAGTCGCGTCGCGTGATCGATGAGTTCGCGAAGGAATACCTCCACGACGCGCTCCGGTGGAACCGTGAGGCGCTGGTGTCGAAGCTCGACGGGCTCTCCGAATACGACATTCGTCGCCCACTCACCACCACCGGCACGAGCCTCCTTGGCCTGATCAAGCACCTGTCGGTGTCGGAAGCTCGGTACTTCAGCGACGTCTTCAATCGACCGTCTCCGCAGGCCCTGCCTCGCTGGGACGACCCCTCGGCATGGAGCAGCGACAACATGTGGGCGACTGCCGAGGAGACGCGCCGCGACATACTCGACCGCTACCAGCGCGCATGTGAGCATGCGGACGCGACGATCAACGCGTTGCCCATCGACGCCCCGGGCTACGTCCCCTGGTGGCCGCGGCCCGACGTGAAGCTGTTCAACGTCATGGTCCACATCCTCACGGAGACCAGCCGGCACGCTGGACACGCCGACATCCTTCGCGAACAGCTCGACGGAACAGTCGGGTCAGGACCGAAGGGCACGGTCCTGCACGGACTCGACGCGGCCTACTGGGAGACCTATCGAGCGAAGATCGAGCGAGCCGCCTCTGCGTGGGGCGGCCTGGAGACGTCGAGGAAGTCCTGAGGAAATAGGGAGTTCCTCCCGATGCCGGCCGCGCTGGCGAGGCGGATGCTCGTTCGGACACCCAACCCGAGAGGAGCACACATGCCCCGCTACTTGATCGAGCGGACCTTCCCTGACGGGCTCGAGGTGCCCACGACGCAACAGGGCGCCAAGGCCCTCGTGGGCATCATCGACAACAACGCCGCCGCCGGCGTCACGTGGGTGCACTCCTACGTGTCGGCCGACCGCCAGCGCACGTACTGCATCTACGACGCGCCCGACCCCGAGGCGATCCGCACCGTCGCCGGCGTCAACAACCTCCCGGTCGACGAGATCAAAGAGGTCCGGGTGCTCGACCCCTACTTCTACGTGGAGTCGTTGGCCTGATCCCGCAGGTCCTTCGCGACCTTGCGGTATTGCTTCGCCTTGCCCTCGAGCTCGCTCGAGAACCGCTCGAGGGCGGCGACCGTCGCGGGCGTGACGCGCACGCCGCCGAGCACAGGTCAGAATCGGCGCGTGATCATCGCAGCGCAGTTCGGCACGGGGCAGGTCTTCTGGTCGCTCGTTTGGCTCACGATGTGGCTCATCTGGTTGTGGCTGCTCTTCATCGTGTTCAGAGCAATCATCTTCCGCAGCGACGATCCGGGATGGGCGAAGGCACTGTGGGTGCTCTTCGTCCTCGTGCTGCCCTACCTCGGCGTGTTCGTGTACCTGATCGCGCGTGGGCCGCGCATCATCGATCCGAGCCCGAGCCCGTGGATGGGCGGCCCGCCGATGCAGCTCGCGACGGCGTGATCGTTCCGGGCGACCACGACGTCGAAGCCGCGGCGGCCGAGCTCGCCGACCGCTTGCCCGAGCCCCTCGTGCCGCTCGCTCGGGTCGCCTACAACTACCGGTGGTCGTGGGCGCCCGACGGCCCTGCGTGCTTCGGCGCGCTCGATCCCGAACGGTGGGCGCGAGTGGGTTCGAATCCGGTGCGCATGCTCCGAGAGATGTCCCGGTCCGCCCTCGAGCGAGCTGCGGGCGATCGCGAGCTGACAGCGCGCGTCGCAGCCCTCGCCACGCTCGTCGACCGCGATCGGACGCGGCCCGTGGGCCCGTGGCCGTGGGATGACGACGCGCCGGTGGCGTTCATGTGCGCTGAGTTCGGCGTGCACGCGTCGCTGCCGGTGTACTCGGGAGGGCTCGGCGTCCTCGCGGGCGACCTCGTGAAGGAGGCGTCCGATCTTGCGGTCCCTCTCGTGGGCGTCGGGTTGCTCTATCGCACCGGCTACTTCCACCAGCGCATCGACACCAGCGGTTGGCAGCATGAGTACTGGACCGACTCCGACCCAACTTCGCTCGCGTGCGTGCCGGTGACCGACCCCGCGACCGGCGCGCGGGTCACGGTGGAGGTCCCGATCGACGACGAACGCATCGCCGTGCAGATCTGGCGCGTCGACGTCGGACGCGTCTCGCTGTTCCTGCTCGACACCGATCGTCAGGAGAACTCGGTCGTGGGGCGCTGGATCACGTCCCGCCTCTACGAAGGCAGCCGCGCGATCCGGCTCGCGCAGTACGCGGTGCTCGGCGTCGGGGGCGCCCGTGCCCTGGAGGCGCTGGGCGTGCGTCCGTCCGTCTATCACCTGAACGAGGGACATCCTGCGCTCGCCGCGTTCGAGCTGTTGCGTCAGCACCTCGCCGCCGGCGGCGATTGGGACAGCGCCTGGGCCGAGGTCGTGGAACGGCTCGTCTTCACCACCCATACTCCAGTGCCCGCTGGCAACGAGACCTACAGCCGCGACGAGATCATGCAGATGCTCGGCCGCATCGCCGACTCCACCGGAGACCCCGAGCGCTTCCTCTCCGTCGGGCGGGTGGATACGGCCAACCACGACGAGCCCTTGAGCATGACGGTGCTGGGGTTGCGGGCGAGCCGCTCGGCAAATGCGGTCAGTCGCCGCCACGGCGAGGTCGCACGCGCGATGTGGCATCCGCTGTTCAGGGATCGCTCCATCGATGAGGTTCCGATCACGTCCGTGACGAACGGCGTGCACGTGCCGACGTGGCTGGCGCCTCCGATGCGGTCGTTGCTCGATGCCCATCTCGGCGAGGACTGGCTCGCGAGAGCCGACGATCCCGCGACATGGGAAGCGGTTGACGACATCAGCGACGAGGATCTCTGGCGAGCGCGCTGCGAGTGCCGGCGGATCCTCATCGACTGCACGCGTGAGAAGGCGACGCAAGATCGACTTCGCCGCGGCGAGGACATCACCTACGTCGAGGCGGCGCACGCAGGCTTCGACCCCGATCGCCTCACCATCGGGTTCGCCCGCCGCCTCGCGACCTACAAGCGGCTGTACCTGCTCGCGCTGCGGCCGGAGCGCGCACTCGGCCTGCTCGGTGGACAGCATCCGCTCCAGTTCGTCTTCGCCGGGAAGGCTCATCCCCTCGACGACGGCGCCAAGGCGATCGTCCGCGACCTCTTCCAGCTCAAGAGCGCGCCCGAGGTCGCGGATCGGGTCGCGTTCCTCGAGGACTACGACCTTTCGTTCGCGGGGCCTCTGGTCGCCGGGTGCGACGTGTGGGTCAACCTGCCCCGACCACCGGAGGAGGCGAGTGGCACGAGCGGGATGAAGGCGGCGCGTGAACGGGGTGCTGAACCTGTCCGTCCTCGACGGCTGGTGGGCTGAGGCGTACGACGGCTCGAACGGGTGGGCGATCGACGGCGATGTGGACCCCGATGTCGGCGCACAGGACCAGCGACACGCCGATGCGCTGTTCGACCGTCTCGAGGCCGATGTCGTGCCGCTGTTCCACGCGCGTGACGAGTCGGGGCTGCCACGCGGATGGCTGGCCATGGTGAGGGCGTGCTTGAGGACGAACGGCCCTCGCTTCTCCGCGACCCGCATGGTGCGCGAGTACGCCGATCGCATCTACTCGCGCCGCTGACCTTCGGCCCGTTTGCGCTCGAGGAACGCGCGCTCCGGCGCATTCTCGGTCAGCTCGATCGCACGGTCGTAGGCGCGCACCGCCTCAGCGGAATCGCCGAGCTGCTCGAGCAGGTCGGCGCGCACGACGTGGAACGGCACGTAGGTGTCGAGGTCGAGCGTGTCGACGACCGACAGCGCGGCACGCCGCGCCTTCGATCTCCGCCAACACGACGGCACGGTTGAGCGCGACGACCGGGCTCGGCTGCACGACCATGAGCTGGTCGTACAAGGCGAGGATCTGCGCCCAGTCGGTGTCCGCCGGCACGCAAAGCGTCCGAGTGCACGGCCGCGATCGCAGCCTGGATCTGGTACGGCCCGGGCTGGTTGCGGCGCAGGCACGCGCGCACCAAGTCCTGCCCCTCGGCGATGAGCGAACGGTCCCACAGCGAGCGGTCCTGATCGGCGAGCAGCACGAGCGAGCCGTCGGCCGCGACGCGAGCCGGACGCCGCGCGTCGGTCAGCAGCAACAACGCGAGCAGCCCCATCACTTCGGGCTCGTCGGGCATGAGCTCCGCGAGCAGTCGCGCCAAGCGCACGGCCTCCGCGCACAGATCGGTGCGCACCAACGACGAGCCGCTGCTCGCGGTGTGCCCCTCGTTGTAGATGAGGTAGAGCGACGGCGAGCACGGGACGCAGCCGGTCCGGAAGCTCAGCCGCCTCGGGCACGCGGTACGGGATCCGAGCGTCGCGGATCTTGCGCTTCGCCCGCACGATCCGCTGCGCCATCGTCGGCTCGGGCACGAGGAACGCACGCGCGATCTCCTCGGTCTGCAGGCCGCCGAGCAACCGCAACGTCAGCGGCACCTGCGCGCTCGGCGCCAACGCCGGGTGGCAGCACGTGAAGATCATCCGAAGGCGGTCGTCGCGCACGGCGCCCACCTCCTCGAGCGGCTCGTCCTGCGCGTGCAAGAGCACGGCTTGCGCCTGCCGGTCGTCGCGTGACGACTCACGGCGGAGTCGGTCGAGCACTCGGTTGCGCGCGGTGGTGGTGATCCATCCACCTGGGTTCGGCGGGATTCCATCGACGGGCCACTTCTGCGCGGCGACTGCGAACGCCTCCTGCACCGCGTCTTCGGCGATGTCGATGTCACCGAAGACGCGGGTGAGGATGGCGACGCAACGTCCGTACTCGGCGCGGAAGGTCTGCTCGATCACTCGCCCTGGAACGGACGCACTTCGACCGTGCCGATGCACGCCTCGCTGCCCTTGGCGGCCCACTTCAGCGCGGCGTCGAGGTCGGGGACGTCGATGATCCAGAAGCCGCCGAGGTACTCCTTGGTCTCGGCGTAAGGGCCGTCGGTCACGCTGAGGTTGCCGCCGCGGTTGTCGACGGTCGTCGCGCTCGAGATCGGCATCAGGCCGCCGGCGAACACCCAGATCCCGGCCTTCTGCATCTCTTCGTTCACCTTGCCGGTCGCCGCGAAGGACGCCTGCATCTCTTCCTCGGACGCGTAGGCGCCGTACGGGCTGTCGGTCATCGGGCCATGCACGGAAAGCAGGTACTGAGTCATTGTTCGCTCCCTTTCGGTTCGGTGTCATCCCTACTACGAACGGGATTACCCCCGATCGACAGCGGTCCTCAGGTTTTCTGGGGCCGGTACAGGAGGTTTCCGCGGAGCTTCACGGCCTGCAGGTCCTCGGGCCGCAGGTACCGCATGATCTGGATGATCCGGGCGACGAGGCCGGTCCATCCGGTCTGGTGGCTGGCGCCGAGGCCGGCGCCGTTGTCGCCGTGGAAGTACTCGTAGAACAGCAGCAGGTCCTTCCAGTTCGGGTCGGTCTGGAACTTCTCCGTGCCGCCGTACACCGGGCGGCGTCCGTCCTCGTCGGGCAGGAAGATCGACACCAGCCGGCGCCGAGATCTCCTCGGCCACCTCGAACAGCGTGCACTCGTGGCCCGAGCCCGGTCGGGCACTCGACCTTGAAGTCGTCGCCGTAGTACGCGTACAGGTGCAGCAGGCCGCGCAGGATGAGGAAGTTGACCGGGAACCACACCGGCCCCCGCCAGTTCGAGTTGCCGCCGAACATGCCCGCTGTCCGACTCGGCCGGCAGGTAGTGCACCTCGTAGCGTGCGCCGTGCACGTCGAACCGGAACGGGTGCTCGAGGTGGTAGCGCGACAGCGCGCGCAAGCCGTGCGGGCTGAGGAACTCGTCCTCGTCGAGCATCCGGGCGAGGATCGCGGCGCAGCTTGGTCTCGTCGAGCACGGCGAGCATGCGGCGTCCGTTGACGCCCGGCACGCGGGCGTCGTGGATCGTCGCGAGCAGCTCGGGCATCGCCTCGATGCGCCGACGCAGCCGGGCTCACCATGTCGTCGCCGAGCTGGACGCCTTCCGAGCGGCAGGATCGTCGTCGCGCACAGCGGCAGCAGGCCGACCATCGAGCGCACCTTCAGCCGCTGCGCGCGTGCCGTCGGGCAGGCGCAGCACGTCGTAGAAGAACCCGTCCTCCTCGTCCCACAGCTCGTCGTGGTTGTCGCCGATGCGGTCCATCGCGGCGGCGATGAACGCGAAGTGCTCGGCGAACTTCAGCACCATGTCCTCGTACATCGGGTCGTGCTCGGCGAGCTCGAGGGCGATGCCGAGCATGCACTGCGAGAAGAACGCCATCCACGCCGTGCCGTCGGACTGCTCGAGGTGGCCGCCGGTCGGCAGCGGCGCGCTGCGGTCGAACACGCCGATGTTGTCGAGGCCGAGGAAGCCGCCCTCGAACACGTTGCGGCCGGTCGGGTCCTTGCGGTTGATCCACCAGGTGAAGTTGACGAGCAGCTTCTGGAACGCGCTCTTCAGCCACGTCGACGTCGCCCGTCGCCGCGCTGCTCGAGCTCGGTCTCGTAGACGAGCAGCGTCGCCCACGCGTGCACCGGCGGGTTGACGTCGCTGAAGTTCCACTCGTACGCGGGCAGCTGCCCGCTCGGGTGGAGGTACAGCTCGCGCAGCATCAGCGCGAGCTGGTGCCTTGGCGTCGTCGACGTCGACCATCGCCAGCGCGACCGTGTGGAACGCGAGGTCCCACGACGCGTACCACGGGTACTCCCACGTGTCGGGCATCGAGATGACGTCGTCGTTGATCATGTGGAACCAGCTGCGGTTGCGCGACGTCGGCGCCGCCGCTGTCGCGCAGCGGGTGCACGTCGTGCTCCTCGAGCCAGCGTGTCGAGGTCGAAGAAGTAGTGCTGCTTGCTCCAGAGCATCCCGGCCAGGGCCTGGCGCATGACCGTCGCTTCTTCCGCCGGCGTGCTCGGCGGCGTGATCGACGCGTAGAACTCGTCCGCCTCGGCGATGCGCGTGGCGAAGAGCTCGTCGATGGCGGTGGGGTCGAGCAGCGGGCGCCGCGCCGGCGCAGTGGTGCAGGTGGACCACGGTCGATGCCGTGCGGCGGGATGTTCGAGCACGTAGTGGGCGGCCGCCTTCGTGCCGGTGCGGTCGGGGTTCACGGCGTCGGTGTTGCCCGTGGACGACGTAGTCGTGGAACGCGTCCTTCACGTAGGGCGTCGCGTTCGGCGATCCCCACAGGCGCTCGGTGTTCGTCTCGTTCTCGGTGAACAGCAGCGTCGGCGTCGCCTTCGCACCGCAGCTCCCGCGACCCGAGGCCGGCGTGCTCGGCGACGATCGTGCCCGGCGTCGCCCGCGCTGCAGCGTGCCCTTCGGCTGGCCCATCCACCACGTGTTGCGGAACCACAGCGTCGGCAGCAGGTGCACCGTCGCCGACTCGGCGCTCGCGGTTGCGTCACCGTGATGCGGATGTGCGATGTCCTCGGGCGCGCTCTTCGCGTACTCGACGTCGACGTCGACGTAGCGGTCGTCGTCGAACACGCCGGTGTCGAGCAGCTCGTACTCGAGGTCGTTGCGGCCGCGGTCGCGGTTCGTCGCGACGAGGTCGGCGTACGGGTACCCGCGAGCGGGTAGCGGTACCGGTACTTCAGGTACGAGCTCGTCGGCGTGGCGTCGAGGTAGAAGTAGTACTCCTTCACGTCCTCGCCGTGGTTGCCCTCGGCGTTGGTGAGGCCGAACATCCGCTCCTTGAGGATCGGGTCGACGCCGTTCCACAGCGCGATCGCGAAGCACAGGATGCTGGCGGTCGTCGCAGAAGCCGGCGATGCCGTCCTCGCCCCACTTGTAGGCGCGCGAGCGGGCCTGGTCGTGGCTGAAGTAGCTCCACGCGTCGCCGTTGGCGCTGTAGTCCTCGCGCACGGTGCCCCACTGCCGCTCGCTGAGGTACGGGCCCCACTTCTTCCAAGCGACGCCAATGCGGGCCGCTTCGAGCCGGTCGGCTTCGGTTCCGTGTGCCACGCCGCGACCCTTCCACGTGGGATGTCGCGTAGCCAATGACCTTCGGCCCTGGTCCAGGGCCGCTGCGGGTGGTCCGCTGAGCAGAAAGGCCGAGGAAGGGAGGCGCAATGCGCGTCCTGGTTGGTACGGACGGATCCGCAGCGAGCCGGGCCGCCCTGCGTTGGGCGGCGGCCCTGGTGGAGGCGGACGGCGGCGACCTGGTCGTCGCCGCGGTGCGGGTCCCGCCATTCGCGGAGGTCTGGCCGGAGACGATCGAGGAGCGGCGCGCGCTCGAGAGCGAACGACTCGACGAGGCGTGCGCCGCCATCCGGGGCTCGACGGTCCAGTACCGGGCCCTTCTGTTGGAGGGCGATCCGCGGGAGCAGCTGCTGAAGGCGGCCGAGGCCGAGCACGTCGATCTGATCGTGTCGGGCGCACGAGGCTCCGGTGGCCATCGTCACCCGCTGCACATGGGCAGCACGACGCATCATCTCGTGCACCACACCCGCATCCCTCTCGTCGCCGTCCCTGCATCGTCGAGGGCGGCGTGGCCGGCGCCGATCGTCATCGGCGTCGACGGATCCGAGGGGTCTGCGCTCGCGGTCAGATGGCTCGCGTCGCACGGGCTCACGCTCGACCGCGGACGTGATCGCGGTGCACGCCGAGAAGCCGCTGGCCCAGTGGGTGCCGACCTCTGACCCGCACAGCTGGTACCACATGGCGTTGGATCGCATGCAGCCGTGGGTCGCTCCGCTGCGTGAGTGCGGCTTGGGCGCACGCACCCTCGTGCTCGACGGCGATCCCGTCGACGCGCTCACCGATGTCGCGATCGCCGAGGCGGCGGGGCTGATCATCGTCGGCGCACGGGGCACCGGTGGGATCACGCGGGCTTCGCCTCGGCTCCACCGCGCTGAAGGTGCTCCACCAGGCGCAGGTTCCCGTGCTGATGGTGCCCGCCGACATGTGACAGGTTGGTGCGATGCGGACTGCGATCGCAGCTGCGGCGCTCCTGCTGCTCACCGGCTGCCAGCACGTGTTCCCGATCGACCCGGCCAACGTCGCGAAGTACGGACGCTCGCATCACGACTACCCGGCTGCCGACATCTTCGCCCCGTGCGGCACGACGGTCGTCGCGCCTGTCGCGGGCACGATCTCGGAGATGTCGACGAAGGACGTGTGGGACCCGAAGGTGAACGACGGCGCGACGCGTGGTGGCCTCTCGGTGACGATCTTCGGCGACGACGGCGTGCGCTACTACGGAAGTCACCTGTCGGCGATCGACCCGGCGCTCGTCGTCGGCGGGCACGTCGACGTGGGGCAGCCGCTCGGGAAGGTCGGCAACACCGGCGACGCGCGCGGCATCGAGTGCCACCTCCACTTCGGCATCTCAGCGCCGTGTGGAGTCGGGGACTGGCAGGTGCGCCGCGGCACCCTTCAGCCCGCGCCCGTTCCTCGACTCGTGGCGCGCCGGCGACACGGGCGCGACACCTCACCCACCGCCGTGCCCGGCGGCGTGA
>CAVSCP010000008.1:0-917984 GCA_963726495.1 uncultured Acidimicrobiales bacterium | reverse complement strand
TCACGGTCATGGCGATCGCGGGTTGCGGCGGCTCGTCCTCGTCGAGCTCGAACACGACGACGGGTGGGGGCGGGGTGACCGTGCCCGCCTCGTCGTCCGGAACGACCGTGAATGTCGTGGTCGGTGACACCAAAGGCACCGACGGGCCGATGACCTTGACCGCCTCGTCGAGTTCAGTGCCTGCCGGCGATGTCACGTTCACGGTCAAGAACACCGGCACGATCGACCACGAGATGGTCGTCCTGAAGACCGACACTGCCTTCGATCAGCTCCCGGTCGGGGGGTCGGAGCCCGACAAGGTCGATGAGTCCGCCAACATCGGTGAAACCGGCGACCCGGCCCTCAAACCAGGCGAGACGCGATCGTTCACGATCAAGGCGATGGAAGCGGGCAAATACGTACTGGTCTGCAACATCGCCAAGCACTACGCCATGGGCATGCGCGCGCCATTCACGGTCACGTGACCAACACCGAGTCCACACGCACCCCGCCGCCATTGGCTGGGGACGAGCCGTGCTCACGGGCCTCGTGGTGATCGTCGTCGGCGCCGTGGCGTCCGTGGGCGGCGCGAACGCTGTGCTCACGAAAGCGACGAGCCTCAGCCGGGATGTCCGCGAGTACATCGCCAGCATCGTGTTCCTCGCCGTCGTGATCGCACTCGCGTGGGCGCTGCGACGACTCCAAGCGCGAGGCTGGATCTAAGTGCCGCGTCTCGATTGCGCCCGACCCGCGGTGGCTGTGGGACAACGAACCCTGCCGTGCCGCGTGCCCGGTGCACACTGACGCCGGCGCCTACGTCACCGCAATCGCCGAGGGTCGTCACCGCGACGCGTATCTCATCGCCAGGGCGCCGAACCCGTTCGCTTCGATCTGCGGACGGGTGTGCGCGGCTCCGTGTGAGTCTGCCTGTCGACGCGGCAGAGTCGACGCTCCGGTGGCGATCCGTGCACTCAAGCGCTTCGTCACCGAGCGGTTCGGTGTCGAGAGCTTTGCCGCCAACAGCGTCTGGCACGAGGCACACGGAGAAGTGCCGCTACCCAGCCTTCCCTCGGTCGGCGTGATCGGCGGGGGTCCCGCCGGCCTCGCAGCCGCCTACGAGCTCCGCCTCGCGGGTCATCCCGTCACGATCTACGAGGCCGCCGACCGCCTGGGAGGAATGATGGTGCTCGGCATCCCCGAGTACCGCCTCTCGCGCTCGCTCATCAACCGCGAGATCGGCGCCGTCGTCGAGCTCGGGATCGAAGTCGAGCTCTCGTTCCGCGTCGGGCACGACGCCACGATCGAGGACCTGCTCAACCAACACGGCGCGCTCTTCGTCGCCGTAGGCACCGGGCGGGGCCGCGACCTCGATCTGCCCGGTCATGATCTCGACGGAGTCCTGCGCGCCGTGGAGTTCCTCCTCAACGTCAACCGCGGCTACAAGGCCGAGCTCGGCCAGCGCGTCGTCGTCGTGGGTGGAGGCAACGTCGCGTTCGACGCTGCCCGCACGGCGCTGCGCGCCGAGGCCGGGCGTTCCGTTGGCCCGGAGCCCGCCGACACCTCGCCGGTGCCAGG
Source organism: uncultured Acidimicrobiales bacterium (assembly GCA_963726495.1). GTDB lineage: Bacteria > Actinomycetota > Acidimicrobiia > Acidimicrobiales > DATKAS01 > DATKAS01. Next base: position 916,430 of record CAVSCP010000008.1, on the reverse strand, counting down.
CACGCCGGAAGACGCCCGGCGCGGCATGACGACCACCCTCGACGTGGCCCGCGCCGCCGTGCGCGCCGGGGTCCTCGACGTCACAGTCATCGCGCTCGAATCCCCCGAAGAGATCCCAGCCGACCCCGAGGAGATCGCTGACGCCGAGGCCGAAGGCATCACGATCATCTACCGCAAGGGCCCGCACCGCTTCGTGGGCAACGACGGACGCGTCGCCGGGCTCGAGACCATCGACGTGAGAGCGGTGTTCGATGAGGAAGGCCGCTTCAACCCGACGTTCGTCGCCGACACGCAGGCGGTGCTCCCCGCGGACACAGTGATCCTCGCAGTCGGCCAGGCCGCCGACCTTGGGGTGCTTGCCGGCGTCGACCTCACGCTCAGCCGCGGCGGCATCCAAGTCGACCCCGTCACGCTGCAGACTTCGCACCCTCGAATCTGGGCGGGAGGCGACGTCGCGCACGGCCCGCGAAACCTCATCGACGCGATCGCTGATGGGCAGCGAGCCGCCGCGTCCATCCATGCGAGTTTTGCGACAGGTGAGCCTCGCAGCACCGCGGTACATATCGAGCTGAGGCGCCGCCCCACCTTCCGCCGACTGTCGACGGGCTACGACGCCATCGAGCGCCAAACGATCCCCGCGACGCCAAGCGAACGGCGAGTGGGCTTCGCCGAAGTCGAGGTCGGGTACGGCCCGGAGGAGGCCACGCTCGAGGCGCTTCGGTGCCTCCGTTGCTTCGACAACGTCATGCTCGACGCGGACCTCTGCATCCTCTGCGGCCTGTGTGTCGACGTCTGCCCCACCAATTGCATCACGATCGCGCGAGCCGACACCATCGGCCTGGGCGAAGAGACGCAGAGCGTGCTCTTGCTCGGCGAGGATCACTGCATCCGCTGTGGCCTCTGCATCAACCGCTGCCCCCCCGGCGCCCTCTACATGGGACACGCAGTGGAGGTCGTCGGTGGCTGAGCGTACGGCCGAGGAATCGGCACCACGCGACGCCCTGGAGCCCAAGACTGCGTTCGCTCCGGGGAAGGGTCTGACTGCTCGGATCGAGCGAAGCAACGTGTGGCGCTCGATGTTCCGCCACCCGAACCTGGACACGCCGCGGGGCCGTGCTCTGCAGTCGTTCTCCAACTTCTTCCTCCACCTCTACCCGGTGAAGGTCCCAGCGCGGGTGCTGCGCATCCGCTACTCGTTCCGGCTCGGCTTCATCGCGTCGGTGCTCTTCGTGATCCTCGTGGTCACCGGCGTGTACCTGATGTTCTTCTACACACCGGCGGTCGGTTCCGCCTACGGCGACATGCAACACCTTCGCACGAGTGTCGGCTTCGGCCAGCTGGTCCGTAACGTGCACCGCTGGTCGGCACACCTCATGGTCCTCGTGGTCGTCCTGCACCTGGCGCGCACGTTCTTCGCTGGCGCCTACAAGAAGCCCCGGGAGTTCAACTGGGTGCTCGGAGTCACCCTCCTGCTGCTCACGCTCGGACTTTCTTTCACCGGCTACCTGCTGCCGTGGGACCAGCTCAGCTACTGGGCCGTCACCGTCGGCACCAACCTCGTGCAATACGTGCCGCTGTTGGGAACGTGGCTCCAGAACCTCCTCATCGGCGGTGACCAGATCGGTCAAGCCACGCTCCTCCGCTTCTACGCCCTGCACGTTGCCGTACTCCCGGCAGCCCTCGTCCTCACGCTCTGCCTTCACATCTGGCGGGTGCGCAAAGACGGGTTCGCCGTCGAGCGTCCGTCCACGGGGGCCTTCGAGGAGGAGGCGACGGCCGTCCCCGCACCGCCGTTGCCCGCAAGCGCCGGTGCGGACCTCTACGGAGGGCGCACCCGCGTGCTCGGTGTCGTCGACCGCGAGTCGATCACGGCCGAGGAGCGTGCAGTCGACGACACCGTGTTCACCTGGCCTCACCTCCTGGTCCGTCACGTGGTGGTGGCGCTCGGTGTCGCGGCGACCGTGCTCGCCCTTGGCGTGGCGTTCGCCGCGCCTCTGCGCGGCCTCGCCAACCCGAGCCAGACCCCGGAGCCCGCCAAGGCTCCGTGGTACTTCGCGGGGCTCCAAGAGCTGCTGTCCCACTTCGACCCGCTCGTCGCCGGGATCCTCGTGCCCATGGGCGCCGTGCTCGTGCTCGTGCTGCTCCCCTACATCGACCGCAACCCCTCGACGGTCGCCCGCGAGCGCAAGGTGGCGATTGTGATCTTCAGCAGCCTTCTGGCCCTAGCCGTCGTCTTGACCGTCATTGGCACCTTCTTCCGGGGACCCGGCTGGCACTTCATCGCCCCGTGGACGCACTGGTATGTCGAGCTCTAGGAGGCGCTGATGACCTCGACGAGACGAGAGGTCCTCCGGACCGGTTGGAAGGTCGGCGGCGCCGTCCTGGCTGCCGCCGCCGCATGGACGCTGTTCGAGTCGCTACGACCGCTCAGCAGCGGATCCAAAGGAGCGGTGCTCGAACTCGGCGACCCGGCCAACTACCCGACCGACACCGCGACGTTTGTGACCGAGGGTCGGCTGTTCGTTGCCAACGCCGGCGGACATCTCTTCGCTCTGTCTCCGCGATGCCCCCACCTCGGCTGCCGCGTTCCGTTCTGCGACTCCTCGGGACGCTTCGAGTGTCCGTGCCATGGGTCGAGGTTCGATCTCGGCGGTGAGTGGATCCAGGGCCCCGCGCCGCGCGGCATGGATCGCTACGACCTGCAACTCGTCGAGGGGGTGCTCGTGGTCGATACGTCGAAGCTCTCGGCTGGGCCTGACCGCGGCGCCCACGACTACCTGACGCCGCCCAAGGGCCCAGCCTGCCAGTAGGGAGCTCGACCGTGCCCCGCGAACGACCCACTCCGCCGCCATTCGAGCCCGTCGAGCTCGAGCGCAGCCTCGACCGCTACCTCACCTGGGGGCTCGCCTTCATGGTTGTGCTGATCGTGGGGTTCGTCGCGTACCGGGTGCGAGAACCAACCCTCCGGAAAGATGCGACCGCGGCGCAAGAGGCCTCGTACCGGGAGATCGGCAGCGAGCTGTTCGCAACCAACTGCTCGTCGTGCCACGGCAAGGACGCGACGGGCGGCAGCGCTCCGGTGCTGAATGCCAAAGAGTTCCTGAAGGGCACGACCGATGATCAGATCCGCGCGCTGATCGCCGGCGGCATATCCGGGACGGACATGCCCGCGTGGAGCCTCGCGTTCGGCGGGACCCTCACGGACGAGCAAGTCCTCCAAGTCACGACCTACCTCCGTTCACTCGAACCCAACGCCCCGAGCGTTCCCAACTGGCGTGCGGGCAGCGGCTGAACGACACGGCCAGTGCCAGCCACGCCGGGACGTTGGACTCTGGAAGCAGGCGGGTAGCTGACTGAAGGTTGTGGTGTGGTTGACATCGTCCAACGGTGGGTGGCGCCGATCGTGCGCGACTGGCATGAGCACGGCAGCGCCTACGAGATCGCCCGGCTGCTCACGGCCCCGGCTCGGCGCGGTCTGGTACTTCTCGAGGTGGAGCACCCCGAGAACCTGCCAACGGAGGGGCCGGCGATCGTGGTGGCCAACCACCTCTCGTTCTTCGACTCTGTGCTGTTGTTGTTCGCCCTGCCGAGACCCGTGTCGGTGCTCGGAAAGGCCGAGTACACAGAACGGCGGATCACGAAGTGGCTGTTCTGCGGGGCAGGGATGATCCCGATCCGGCGTGAGAGTCCCGGCGATCTCGGCCACGCGTTCGCGCAGGTTGGTGATGTCCTCGGTCGTGGTGAGGTGGTCGGGCTGTTCCCCGAGGGAACCCGATCACGAGACGGGTTGCTGCACCGTGGGCACTCGGGTGCCGCTCACCTCGCGCTCACTACGGGTGCTCCGATCGTGCCGCTCGGCATCATCGGCACCGATCGGATCCTGCCTCCCGGCGCCCGGTTGGTGCGCCCATTCCGGCACGCCACGCTCAGACTCGGTGAGCCGATCCTCGCCGCCGACGCTGGATTCACGACGAGTACGACCCGCGCTCGACACGAAGTCACCGAGCGGTTCATGAATGAGATCCGGCAACTCTGTCGGCAGGGCTACGTCGACCAATACGCGCCGCTGCCATCCCCTGACTGAAGACGAGCCCGAATCGAACGGCTTCTTGAAAGCCGGTTCGCGAGCTGTACGAACGCGACGGCCGAATGTCGTCGGCGAAGCGACCACTTGAGCGGCCGTCACCGAGGCTCGCAGCGGAGGACGACCTCGACTGGCCCAGCGCGCTCGGAGGGAGTCGAACCCCCAACCTTCTGATCCGTAGTCCGCTACGTGTCGTGAGGTGGCGTGAAGTCTCAGCGCGTCAGGGCAGGTTACCTAGGACGCTCGCGCTCCGTCGTGAAGTCTGGTGGGGTCCTGTAGGGCGCAGTGCGGTGGAGTTGTGTTGACAAACGCGTTGACAAGTCCGCGCGCCTTTGACAGGCAGATCGCCACTCCTCCCGCGCTACGGCCGACGGCGATCAATGCGAATGGGCGAGAAGTTGGCAACCGCTCAAGAGCGATTGGGTGGCCGAGGCGCGAGCGGTGACCGGCGGGGCGATGCCGGATGGCATCCGATCGAGTCGCTCGCGTCGCTGAGCGTTTCGCGTGAGTCCTTCGGGCCCCTCATGACCGGACGGCGAACGGCGGATACTGATCGGTCAGCAGCCCGATGTACGCCTGGACTCGCAACCCATACCGGTAGACGCCGACGAGGAAGTCGCGGGCCCGCATGGGATAGGCGCCGGTGACGACGACGGCCGCGAGCCCGAACAGGACCACGAAGATCGAGGCGAGGCCCAGCGCGAGCAACACGACGTAGTGGGGCACGGCGAGCAGCCACTTGTAGAGGGGCTTCCACCGCGACATCTCATCGGGGTAGGTGAAGGTCGCCGTGGTGTGCGGAGTCTCTCCGTCGTCGTCCGCGGCCGGCTGGAAGTCGAACGGCGGGTAGCGGTCGTGCAGGAAGAACGCGTAGCTCGCGGACCGCCATTCGTACCGGTACGTCATCGCGATCGTGTCGAACACCTGGCGGGGGATCCGCTTCGTGAACAGCACGGTGACGAGGCTGATCGCGATCAGGAGGTGGCGCAGTGACGACAGCACCGACGCGATCGCGAGGTGCGGGATCGCGAGCACCCATTGCACGAAGGGCCGCCACCGTGCGATTCGGGGCTCGGCGGTGAAGTCGAGCTGGATGGGATAGGGGGGTGGACATGGCCATTGGAGGCTCCTTTGCGTGAAGGGTGAACAGGACGTGGGACGCCTCAGGCGGCGACGAGCTCGCGCTCGGGCTCGCCCTCGACGACGTCACCCGACTGGGGCTGCGCGCCCTCGAGGTCGAGGCGGGGGAGGATCCGGTCGAGCCAGCTCGGCAGCCACCAGTTGGCCCGGCCGACGAGGCTCATCGTCGCCGGGACGAGGACCATGCGAACGAGCGTGGCGTCGAGGAACACGGCGACCGACAGGCCGATGCCGAACATCTTGCCGTTGACGTCGTCACCGAGGACGAAGGCACCGAAGACGCTCATCATGATGAGAGCGGCGGACGTGATGACCCGGGCCGTGCTCGAAAGGCCGCTGACCACGGAGTGGTGGCTGTCGCCGGTAGCGACGTACTCCTCGCGCACTCGGGACAGGAGGAAGACCTCGTAGTCCATCGACAGCCCGAAGAGGATGGCGAACATCATCAGCGGCAAGAACGGGTTGATCGGAACGGTGTGGTGCAGCCCGATGAGCTCGTTGCCCCATCCCCACTGGAACACCGCGACGACCACGCCGTAGGCCGCGGCGATCGACAGCAGGTTCATCACGGCCGCCTTGAGCGGGACGAGGACCGAGCGGAACACGATCATCAGGAGCACGAACGACATCGCCACGACGGCCACGATGAAGATCGGGAGCCGGTGGATGAGGCGCTCGGTGAGGTCGGTCGCCATCGCTTGGCCGGTGAGCATCGACCTTGGCGTCGGTGCCGGCCACGGTGGCCGGGAGCACGTCGGAACGGAGGTGCCGAACGAGGCGGTCGGTCTGCTCGTCCTGCGGGCCGGTGGTGGGGTTGACCGTCAGCACGGCGGTGTCGTGCGCAGGGTTGAAGACGGGCGCGGTCACGGCGGCGACGCCGGCGTCGGCTCGGAGGGCGTCGTGCACCCGATCGACAGCGACCAGGTCGGCGGTCGTCGGCACGTCGATGACGACCAGGATCGGGACCGTTGAACCCACGGCCGAAGCCCTCGGCGAGCTGGTCGTAGGCGATGCGCTGGGTCTTGCCGGGCGCCGGCGTTGCCGTCGTCGGGCGTGCCGATGCGCATGCTCATCGCGGGCACCGCGATGACGCACAGCGCGACGAAGCTGGCAACGGCGTAGCGCACGGGATGCTGACCGACGTGATGGGCCCAGCGGCCGGAGACCGTCTCGGGTGCGGGCTTGGTCACGTGCGACTTGCGGTGGATCGAGAGCTTGTCGATCTTCGTTCCCGCCAGGCCGAGCAGGCCGGGGAGCAGCGTGATCGCCGCGATCATCGCGGCGATCGACGACGAGCGCGACGGCGACGCCCATCGTGCTGATCGCGGGGATCCCGGCGAGGTAGCAGGCCGAGGATCGCGATCACGACCGTCGAGCCGGCGAACAGCACCGACATGCCGGCGGTGGCGTTCGCCGTGCCCGCGGCGTCGGCGACGCTCATGCCTTCGTGCAGGTGCTGGCGATGGCGGGTGACGACGAACAGCGCGTAGTCGATGCCGACGCCGAGGCCGACCATCATGCAAAGGATCAGCGAGAAGTCCGGCACGTCGATGAACGCCGAGAGCACGCCGACGCCGGCAGCGCCGACGAAGACGCCCATGAGGGCGGTGACGATCGGCAGGCCCATCGCGACGACCGACCCGAACGCGATGAGCAACACGATGATGGCGACGCGCGATGCCGATGAGCTCGCTGCTCGGGTCGTCGGTCGCGACCTGGGCGAGCTCACCGGTGAAGTTCGTCTCGACGCCGGCGGCGCGGGTGATCGACGCGGCGGCGGTGGCGTCGTCGAGCTGGGTCGTCGTGAACTTGTCGATCGTGTAGGTCACGTCGATGTAGGCCGTGCGACCGTCGGCGCTGAGCGCCGCTGGACTGCGGGACGAACGGATCGGTGACGCCGGCAACGTCGTGGCCGGTGGCCAGCTGCTGGCGGGCCAGCCTCGATGGCCGCCTTGGGATCGGTGTCGTCGAGCCGGCCGTCGGTGGTGTGGAACACGATGCGGGCGGTCTTGCCGCTCTGGCGCGGGGAACCGGTCCCTGAGGGTGTCGGCCGCCCGCTGCGACTCGACGCCGGGAACCCGGATGCTGTTGTCGTAGTGACCGCCCGCCGCCCCTTGCAGGGTCACGACGGCGACGGCGGCGACGAGCCAGAGCCCGAGCACCCGGAACGGGTGTCGGGCGCAGCTGCGGCCGAGGCGGAACAGGAATGCGCTCATCGGAAGTCCTCCTGGATCTGGCCCGGTGCTTCGGGCAGCCCCAGGATCCGATGAGCCCCTTACCGGGCGCTTGGCCGGCGCTTACTCGACCAGCGCGAGAGCGGCCCGAGCGCGTTCGACGTCGTCGAGCTGGAACCTCGGCACCGGAGCACCGACCTCGGACCGGAGCCGATCGGCCTCGGCCAGCCGCGCCGCGCCGGCCGTCCGGATCGCCCTGTTCGACAGCGATCACGGCCGAGCACCGTGTGGCACACGGCAAGGACCGACGCGATCTCGAAGTCGGCATCGATCCGATTCCGGAAGCGGCTGGCGCCGTTCGTCTCGTGGATCAGCAGCGCTTCGTTCGCGGCCGTTCGCCGCGTCCGCGTTGTCGGCCTTGCGCTCGATGGAGGAGCGCCGACACGGCGTGGGCGAGGAACAAGATGTGCGGGACTGCGCAGCCGTCGCCCGGCGTCGAGAGCCTGGTCGACCGTCGACGCCGGCGCGCGACACGTCGCCCTGCTTCGAGCAGCGACCATGCGAGCCGGGAGTACAGCGAGCCGACGAAGCCTCGCATGCCGACGTCCTCTGCGAGGTCGACAGCCTCCTCCAGCTCCTCGACGGCCTCTCCGTGATGGCCGTGGCGTTCGTCGAAGTCGGCGAGCACGCCGAGGGTGATCGACGAGCATCACGGGACGGTCGGTGCGGCGGAACCCGTCGGCGGCGACGCCGGTAGTGCCGCTCCGCGCTCGGTGAGGTCGCCGTCGATCATCGCGAGGATCGCTCGTGAGTACGCCCGCACCGCGACGACGAACTCGTCGTCGGGCAGAGCGAGATACACGTCGAGGGCCTCGAGCCGGCGGGCGCGTGCCTCCTCGAGCCGTCCAGTCGCGCGGCGGTCTCGCAGTAGAAGCTGAGGGTGAAGGTGACACCGGCTCGGTCGTCGTGACGGCGGAACATCTCGAGTGCCTCGCGTAGGTCGTCGTCGGCTGCGGCGAAGGCACCGGCGATCGACTGGAGCAACCCTCGGCCCGCGAGCCCCAGCGCGCGTGTCTGGTCCGTCACGGCTCCGGCACACGCGAACGCGTCGTCGAGCCAGCGTGCGCCCTCGGCGGCGGTGCCCGTGAGCCAGTGTGACCAGCTCGCGCCGCCCGCGATCACCAGCGCGGTCTCGGCGTCGTCGTTCGCGATGCGCCCACTCGAGCGCGGCGCGCAGGTTGTCGTGTTCGACGGTCGACGGCGCGCAGCCACGCACGCTGCGTCGGACCCGTGAACGCAGCCGTGCTCTCCGCGCAGAGCCGCGCGAAGTGCGCGGCCATCGCATCGCGCGTTCGCTTCGCGTCGCCGCGCGCGGTGAGCTTCTCGTGGCCGTACTGCGACAGCGTCTGCAGCTGCGTGAAGCGAACGGTGTCGCCGACTCGCTTTGCGCTACGACGAGTGACTTGTCGACGAGGGCCTGGACGAGGTCGGCGATGTCCTCGGCGGCGATCGTGTCGTCGGCGCAGACGGCTTCGGCGGTGGCCAGATCGCATCCGCCGGGGAACACCGAGAGCCGCTCGAAGACACGCTGCTCGGCGTCGAAGAGCAGGTCGTAGCTCCAGTCGACGACGGCCGCCAGCGTCTGCTGGCGCGGCAACGCGGTGCGTGAGCCTCCAGTGAGCAGCCGGAACCGGTCGTTCAGGCGCGACGAGATCTGTGTCGATCGGCAACGCGCGGGTGCGAGCTGCCGCCAGCTCGATGGCGAGCGGCAGGCCGTCGAGCCGGGCGCAGATGTCGGCGATGCGAGCACGCACGTCGTCCGACAGCTCCAGGGGCGCGCCTGCGGCCTGAGCGCGCGCGACGAACAGCTGGGCCGCGTCGCCGGCCGCGAGCGGGGGCACCGCCCACACGGTCTCGCCCGGGACGCGCAACGCCTCGCGGCTGGTGGCCACGAGCCGCAAGCCGGGGCAGTGGCGCAGCAGACCTTCGGCGGCAGCGGCGGCCGCGTCGATGACGTGCTCGCAGTTGTCGAGGACGATGACCATCTCGCGGTCGCCGATCACGTCGGCGAGCAAGCTGGGGGTCGGGCACGTCGAGCGCCGCCGCGATCGCAGCGGGAATCCCCGACGGGATCGCCGACCGGCGCCAGCTCGACGAGGTAGCCGCCGTCCGCGAGCGTCGCCGCCGTCGGCGCGCGCCACCTCCAGCGCGAGCCGGGTCTTGCCCACACCCCCCGGACCGACGAGGGAGATGAACCGCTGCTCGGCGGCGAGAGCGATGAGCTCGCGAAGCTCGTCGTCGCGACCGACGAGCGGCGTCAGCGCCTCGGGGATCGTGCCGCGACGCTTCGCTCGGGTGGGGTGCCCCGACGCGACGGGGCCGCGTCGAGCGACTCGTCCTGCGCGAGGATCGCGGCCTCCAGCCGGCGCAGCTCCGGTCCCGGCTCGAGCCCGAGCTCCTCGGCGAGGATGTGGCGGCCGTCCTGGAAGACGCGCAGCGCGTCGGCCTGCCGCCCGGCGCGGTACAAGGCGACCATCAGCTGCCCGCGGAGCCGTTCGCGCAGCGGATGCGCGGCGACGAGCGCTTCGAGCTCGACGATCGCCTCGCCTCGACGTTGCCGAGAGCGAGGTCGAGCTCGACTCGTTCCTCGATCGCGGCGAGCCGCAGCTCGGTCAACCGGGCGATCGTCGGCTGCGCGAACTCCTCGTAGGCGAAGTCGGCGAGCGCGTCGCCCCGCCACAGCGCCTCGGCCTCGGCGAACAGCCCGACGCGCCCGTTCGGCGTTCGTCCGCACCGCGGCTGCGCGGCGCCGCTGACACGAGCCGCTCGTACTGGTGCATGTCGACGGCGTCGGCGGGCAGCTCGAGGGCGTACCCGCCGCCGCGCATCACGACCAGGTCCGCCGCCCCGAGCGCGTCGCGCAGCTTCGACGCGAGCGCCTGAAGGCCGTTGCGCACACGCGGCGGCGGGTCTTCGCCCCACAGCGCGTCGACGACCTGCTCGGTCGGGACGACCCGGCCGGCGTGCATCGCGAGCAGCGCAAGCAGCGCCTGCTGCTTGCCTGTCGGGACGGCCACGCCCCGATCGTCCGCATCACGGACTTCGAGTCCGCCGAGGAGCCCGACCCGCACGGCACCGACCGTACCGGGTGTCGTTCCGAGCAGGTCAGCGCCGAGTAAGCGCGCCGACGCAGTCTGGCGCCATGGATCCGATCGCCGACGCGCTGCTCGCCGTGCTGGCCAGCAAGGCCGGGGACACAAGGGGCGCCCTCGAACACCTCGAGACCGCTCGACACAACGCGCGGACGGCCGCTCGCCGCCATCGCCAGCTGGTGGAGATCGCGAGCCTGCTCGTCGCCGGGGCCGACGATCGTGCCGACGGACTCGCCGTCTTGCACCGCACCGAGTTCGACGAGGACACGCTGCTGGTCGCCCGGATGACCGCGAGTTGGGGTGCGCCGCCGGAGCATCCCGTAGCCCACACATCGCTCGGGATGCCCCGCGACACCCCACAGCGCGCTCGGAGGGAGTCGAACCCCCAACCTTCTGATCCGTAGTCAGATGCTCTATCCATTGAGCTACGAGCGCTTGCGGGCAGACAGTCTACGCGAGGCCCGCAGCGCACAACTGCTCGAGGTGCTCGAGTGTCGCGTTCATGCTCCCGATCCAGATGCGGCCGTTGTCCATCTGCTGGCGCTCGATGGCGGGCACGAGCGAGCAGTCGTAGATCTCGGTGACGACAGTGGCACCTTCGCCGTCGGGCTGGAGGTCGAAGGCCCACCGGTGCCCCCACTTGGCCGCGGTCGCTCCAGGCACTGCGTCAGGATGACCCCGCCCTGGCTCGGGCTCCCACGCGATGCGCCGGTTCGGCTCGAACTCGACCACGCGGTTGTTCATCTCGTAGTCGCCGAGCCGCTCGAAGTACATCTTCATGACGAAGACATCGCCGACCGCGGAGATGACGCGGTTGGTGACCACCGAGCGCAACATCCCCGACCCGTCGAGATCGGGATGCCGACTCGGGTCGGCGAGGATGCGGAAGATCGACTCCGCCGGCGCTTCGATGCGCCGAGAGACTGTGACCGGCTCGCAGTCGTCAGCCGACGTCGTGCCCATACATCCGCCCCAACGGATCGCTGATCAGCTCGAGGCGGGCACCGTCGGGATCACGGAAGTAGAGCGACGATCCGCTGATGTGGTCGTACTTCACGCCGGCGTCGTCGAGCTTCTTCTTCAAGCGCTCCCACGTCTCGGGCGGGATCGAGATCGCGAGGTGGTGCAGCCCGCCGAGCACCTCCCCGTAGTCGCCGAGGTCGAGGCCGGGGAAGTCGAAGAACGCGAGCGAGTTGCCGTTGCCGATGTCGAAGAAGAAGTGCGTGCTGCCCTTGTAGTCGCGGTTCTCGAAGAGCTCGGTCAGCGGGAACTCGAGCAGGTCTTGGTAGAAGCGGATCGTCCGCTCGACGTCGGCGCTCAGCAGCGCGACGTGGTGCACACCGCGCGCGGTGCTCGCCGGTCGATCGCCTCGTGGCTTCAGGTGCTCCTCACGAAGCTCGGCTCGGCGAGCGGCCAGACGGTCGAGGTCCAGGTCAGCACTCATCGTGCATCACCCTAGGCTCGGCGGGTGGCCATCGAGCTGGTCGTCCACGACGACGCGATCGATCTCAAGTTCACCGGGTGGGATCGCCTCTGGACGCTCTCGCGCGGCCTCCAGCTCCCCGTCACCGAGATCACCGACGCCCGCGTCGCCCCGGTCGCACCGCTGAAGAAGGACCTGGGCTTGCGCACCGGCGGCGGCTACTGGCCGGGCCGCATGGCAACCGGACACTTCACCTGGCGTCACCGCAAGGGCATCCGCCAGCTGTGGGCCGTGTACTCCGACAAGGAAGCCCTCGTCATCGACACGACCCGCGAGAAACCGGCGCGCATCGTGATCCAGCATCCCTACAAGCACGACCTCGCCTGGCTGATCGCCGAGCGCATCCCCGGCGCCGAGCGTCGCGGGACGAGCCCCCCGCCGACCTCTACGACTTCGAGGACGAGAGCCCGCCCGAGTGATCCGACCGCGGCGTCAGGCCGCGCGGAACGTGGCGCGGTAGGCCTGAGGCGTCGTGCCGGTGATGCGGCGGAAGTGCATGCGGAGCGTCGATGCCGCGCCGAAGCCGCACCGGTCCGCGACGTGATCGACCGAGAGGTCACTGCTCTCGAGCATGCGTCGCGCCGCGAGCACTCGTTGCTGAAGCAACCATTGCAGCGGAGTCGTCCCAGTCGCCGCGCAGAACCGCCGAGCGAACGTCCGCGGTGACATCCGCGCTCGCTCGGCGAGCTGGGCCACGGTGAGATCCTGATCGAGGTGATGCACCGCCCAGTCGAGCGTCGCCGCGAGCTCGTCACAGTCACACGCAGAGATCGGCGCCTCGACGAACTGCGCCTGACCTCCCTCACGATGCGGCGGCACGATCATCCGCCGTGCGAACACGTTCGCGACTTCAGCGCCATGGTCTTGCCGAACCATGTACAGGCACAGGTCGATCGCGGCCGCGGTGCCCGCTGACGTGAGCACGTTGCCTTCGTCGATGTAGAGCACCGACGCGTCGACCTCGATCTGCGGATAGCGACGACGCAACTCGCCGGCCCACATCCAGTGCGTCGTGGCGCGCCGACCGTCGAGCAGTCCAGCGGCTGCGAGCACGAACGCACCAGAGCACAACGACGCGATGCGCACCCCGCGCGCATGCGCGCGCCGCAACAGCGCGCAGAGCTCGGGCGAGGTCGGCTCATTCACATCCCACGCCGGCACGATGATCGTGTCCGCGGTCTCGGCATCTTCGAGCGTGTACGGCGGATCGATCGTGAAGAGGTCGCCCTTCGTGGAGTGCGGCCCATCGTGCAATCCGCACACCATGAACCGGTACGTCGGCATCCCCATGTCGGAACGGTCGAGCCCGAACACCTCGCATGGCACGGCGAGCTCGAAAACCGACGCGTGATCAGCGACCACGACTGCGACACTGTGCTGCTTCGGCTGCTTCGCCGACGACTCCCGTGCGCGTGCCATGGCAGGAACTTAGCGCATATGGGCAGTCCTGCCACTCGTGCCGACCAGCGCACAAGCGCACCATCGCCACATGGATCACGAGATGCGCCAAGCCCTCATCGATCAGTACTGCGAAGGTCCGGGCCTCGTCACCGCAGCGCTCGCAGGCGCCACCGACGAAGAGCTCGACGCACGGCCCGCTCCGAACGAGTGGTCGGCACGTGAGGTCGTCCACCACCTCGCCGACAGCGAGGCGACGTCGTACATCCGCATCCGCAAGCTCCTCGCCGAGGACGGCCCCGTCATCTACGGATACGACGAAGCCGAGTTCGCGCGCCGGCTGCACTACGACCGTCCGATCGCCGCGTCTCTCGCAGTGCTGAAGAGCGTGCGCGCGTCGACGACCGAGCTGCTTCGCAGCCTCGACGAGGACGACTGGGCGCGCAGCGGCACTCACACAGAGAGCGGTCCGTACTCGGTCGAGACGTGGCTCGCGATCTACGCCGCTCACGCGCACGATCACGCGGGCCAGATCAGCCGAGCGCGCTCCGCAGCCACTCCCGCGCCGTCAACCACAGCGACATCAACGACCGCGTCATCAGGAGGAGGTAGCCGTGTTCTCCGTCGAATGCGACTCGCATGACAGCGGGTGCGTCCTGCTGAACGCAGATCGAATCGTCGCGATGCGCAACACTGCACGTGGCCTCGAGCTCGACTGGCAGTGTTGGTGCGGCAACCGAGGCACGTGGCGACCTCGTGCCCACGACCACGGGCCGGTCGCCGCTTGAATGACCCGCTCTACGGGATGACGTAGACGTTGAGGTGCTGCTTGCCGAACTGCTTGCAGTCCGGCCATGTCATCCAGAGGTCGAGGGTCTTGCCCCGGACACCGCCGCCGATGTCGAGGGCGGTGCGGGGACCGACTCCCTCGATCCAGAGGTTCGTGTGCAGCGGGATCACGCTCCTGTCGACCGCGACCACGTTCGGTCCGGTCGGCTCGCCTGAGTACGTCGTGCCGACGATGACGTAGCAGACGACAGTGAACTCACCGAGCGGTTGCGCCCCAGCGGGCGCCCCGTCGCCGACGGGAGCCGGGGCGGCCGTCGTCGGGGCCTCGGTCGTCGCGGCCGCGGCAGTGGTAGCCGCCGCGGTCGTCGCAGCCGCGAGTGTGGTGGCTGCCGCAGTCGTCGCCGCCGCCTTCGCGGTCGCCGGCACTGCCGTTGCCTTCACCGCGATCGTCGCTGCCGGACTCGGCGCAGGCGCGGCTGCGGTGGTCGGAGCCTCGGCTGTCTGGGCCGCCGACCCCTCGATCACGAGCGCTCCCGCGGCCACGCCGCCGGACAACGGCACGTCAGCGGCCTCGGCCTGATCGATCGACAGCTCCTTCGCCGTCGCCGAGTAGGCCGCAAGCTGGGGACCGGTGGCCGCGACGGTGCTTGCGCCCGACTTCGATCCGCGGGTGCCCTGAAGCGCCAGCGCCGCGATCGTCAGCAGCGCCGCGACCACCAGCACCGGCAACGGCACCCGGGGCAGCGGCTGACGCCGACGAAAGACGTGACGGCTGTGCCGCCAGCGCGGCCTCCTGTGGAGGCGCGCGGATCGACGGATCATTTGATTGCTGGTTCTCCCTCCCACCGGGTGGCGCTCCGCGTCGCCGGACGCACTGGCGTCGTGGGGGAGCTCACGACTGGGCGTCCGACCACCGCTCCCGGCATGGGACCTATGGTCTGGAGCCCTTGGGTCTAGCCCCCGACCTCCACGAGGCGCAACCGGAGCGACAGATTTCTGTCAGCGAGACCGGTCAGGCACGAGCAGCGGAGAGGGTGGGATTTGAACCCACGGACGAGCTTGCACCCGTCAACGCCTTAGCAGGGCGCCCCATTCGGCCTCTCTGGCACCTCTCCTGGCTGCGGGCATCGTACCCGCGGCGGTCAAGCCGAGCCGGGGGCTACCAATCGCCGGTGCAGACGTTCGCCGAGTTCAAGGCGAGCATGGCGGCCCAGATCAACCAGATCCTGACGCTGGTCTATGCACTCCTCGGCCTCGCGGTGATCATCGCCCTGATGGGCATCGCGAACACGCTGGCGCTCAGCATCTTCGAGCGCACTCGTGAGCTGGGTCTGCTGCGGGCGGTCGGGATGTCTCGCCGGCAGGTGCGAGCCACCATCCGGTGGGAAGCCGTGATCATCGCGATGCTGGGCACCACGCTCGGCCTCGGCATCGGGATGTTCTTCGGGTGGGCCATGGTGCAGGCGCTCGCTTCGCAGGGCATCACGACCTTCGTGGTCCCGGTCAGCCAGCTCGCCGTCGTGGTGGTCATCGCGGCGCTGGCGGGTCTGACCGCAGCGATCCTCCCCGCTCGCCGGGCTGCCAAGCTCGACGTGCTGACTGCGATCGCCAGCTAGAAGGCTGCGATTCAGAAGACCACGGTCTTGCGGCCGTAGACGAGGACGCGGTGCGCGAGGTGGGCGCGCACCGCCCTCGCCAGCACGATCATCTCGAGATCTCGTCCCTTGCGGACGAGATCTTCGACGCTGTCACGGTGAGTCACCCGGGCAACGTCCTGCTCGATGATCGGCCCCTCGTCGAGCTCGGCGGTCGCGTAGTGCGCGGTGACACCGATGAGCTTCACGCCTCGGTCGTGGGCCTGGTGATACGGACGTCCACCGGCGAACGCGGGCAGGAACGAGTGGTGGATGTTGATGATGCGGTTCGGGTACTTCGCCACGAACCCCGCCGACAAGACCTGCATGTAGCGGGCGAGCACCACGAGGTCGATGTCGTGCTCGGCGAGCAACGCCAACATCGCGCTCTCCTGCTCGATGCGCGACTCGGGCGTCACCGGCAGGTGCGCGAACTCGACGTCGAAGTGCGCCGCCACGTCCGCATGATCGGGATGGTTGCTGATGACCAGCGGGATCTCGGCCTCGAGCTCGCCCATCCGCCACCTGGCCAGCAGGTCGTACATGCAGTGGGCCTGCTTCGAGACGAGGACGGCGACTTTCGGGCGCTCGTCCGAGAAGCGCACGTCGCACCGCATGGCGAACCGCTCGAGCAGCGGCGACAGCGCCGGGACGATCTCAGCCCGGTCGAGGTCGAAGCCCTCGAGCTCGAACTCGATCCGCTGGAAGAAGACCGACTCGCTCGCATCGGTGTGCTGATCCGCGTGGACGATGTTGCCGTCGTGCCGGTACACCCAGTCGGCCATCGTGGCCACGAGGCCCTTCTGGTCGGGGCACGAGAGCAGCAACGTCGCTGTAGCCATTGGCCATCAGTGTTGCCTCTACCCTGACCCGCCGTGAAGACGGCGGGGGTGGGAGACGCGGTCAGCGAGCCCGCAGCCACCGCTCCGATCCCTCGCCAGCCAGACCCGGCGACCTTTCTCGTGGTCGCCGTCGTGGCGTTCTCGACGCTCGCGCTGCAGGTGTTGCTCACCCGCATCTTCGCCGCGCTCGTCTTCTACCACTTCAGCTTCCTGGCGATCTCGCTCGCGCTGCTCGGCACGGGCGCGGGTGGCCTCTACGTGTCGCTGCGCCAGCCTCCGCCGAATCGCTTCGCGCTGCGCGTGCTCCTCTCGGGATGGGCGGCGGTCCTCGCCGTCACGCTCACGCTCGTCCCCGTCGTCATCGTCAGGCTGAACTTCGACTACAGCGACGGGCTGTCGCCGCACTTCGTCTTCGCCATGACCGTGGCGTGCGTCGTGTCGGCGCTGCCCTCGTTCGCGGCCGGCGTCGTCATCGCGATGGCGATCCGCGCCCACGCCGAGGTGGTCGGGCGCATCTACGCGGTCGACCTCGTCGCGGCTGGCCTCGGAGCGCTCGCAGTCGTCCCCGCGATGTGGATGATCAACCCGCCTCACCTCGTCGTCGCGCTCGGCCTGCTCGCCGCGGTGACCGCGGTCGTGATCGGCCCCGACCTCCGAGCTCGTCGATGGGCGGGGCTCGCCGGTGTGGTGCCCGTGGCGGTGCTCATCGCGGCTCCCCTCACATCGATCATCACCGTGCCGGTGCCCGGCCTCGACCTCGCCGGCACGATCCGCTCAGAGGTGTGGACCCCTCTGTCGCGGGTCATCGGCGTCATCCCGGGTCAGGCGAACTCGTTCGGCCTCGTCTTCTACGACCGCGTGAGCGCTCCGGTCCTCAACTACGCGCCCGGTCAGCCGTCGCCGGACTGGACGACCCTGCATCTCGGCCCGCAGACGATCCCATCGGTGCTCGGGCACACGGGGAAGTCGCTGGTCATCGGCGGAGGTGGCGGGCGTGACATCCACAACCTCCGCTCGTCGGGCGTCGACGACATCGACGTGATCGAGCTGAACGAGGGCATCCGCCAGATCGTCGACGACAAGATGAGCGTGTTCTCGGGCTCGCCCTACTCGATGCCCGGCGTGCACACGACGATCGGCGACGGCCGCTCGATCCTCGCGAGGCGGGGGCTGTACGACCAGATCCAGATCAGCTTCACCGATTCGCTGAGCGCCGGTGGCGCTGCCGCGTACGCGCTGAGCGAGAACAACCTCTACACGGTCGAGGCGTTCCAGGAGTACCTCGACCACCTCGCACCCGGCGGCATCCTCGCGGTCACGCGGCGGTACCAGCTCGTCGGCGACGAGGCGTTGCGCGCGACCGTGCTCGCCCTCGAGACGCTGAGGCGCAACGGCGTCGAGCATCCCGAGCAGAACGTCGTCGTCGTGCTCGGACGCGACATCTTCGACGCGCTCTTCGGCACGATCCTCGTGAAGAACGAGCCGTTCACCGCGGATGAGCTCGCGCAGATCACGAAGCTCGCCGCCGAGCGAGGTGACGGGGTCGCGTTCGCTCCCGGCGGCCCCTATCAGCTCGAGTGGGCCGACCTCGCGGCGGCGGCGAGCCCCAGTGCGTTCTGCCACTCGTACAAGCTCGACGTCTGCGCGCCGACCGACGACCGACCGTTCTTCTTCAACATGAAGCGCTTGAGCGACGTGGGCCAGCAGATGAAGGGCTACTCGTACGCGGTCGATCCCGTGCTCATCCTGTTCCTGACGTTCGGCGTGATCACTGTGCTGTCGGTGCTCGGCTACGTGGTGCCCCTGCTGCTCGCACGTCACGTCCAACGGCCGCCACCGAGCGCGCTCGGCGTACTTCGTGCTGATCGGTCTCGGCTACCTGCTGGTCGAGGCGGTGTTCATCCAACGCTTCGTGCTGATGCTGGGCTACCCGACGTACTCGTTGTCGGTCGTGCTCGCCGCGCTGCTCGCGTTCACGGGCGTCGGCTCGTGGCTGAGCACCAAGTGGCGCGACGAGCGACGAGGCCTGAACCTCGCGCTCGACGGCCGCGACGGTGCTGATCGCGGCGTCGGCGTTCTTCTTGCCGTCGCTCGTCGAGCACATGGTGTCGTCATCGTTCTCGGCGCGGGTCGCGGTGACGATCGCCGTGCTCGCTCCGTTCGGCCTGCTCATGGGGATGGCGATGCCGATCGGGCTCCGCCGGTACGAGGCGCTGCATCCCGGCGGCGTGCCGTTCGCGTGGGCGGCGAACGGGTTCGCATCGGTCGTGGCCGCTGCGCTCGCCACGGTGCTCGCCCTCGTGTTCGGGTTCACCGTGACGACGCTCGTGGCGGCGCTTTGCTACGCGGGAGCGCTCGCGCACGCCCGATTCGGCAAGTGGGCACCGCGTGTCACCGCGTAGCCTTGAACCCGGAGGGGTGGCAGAGCGGACGAATGCAGTGGTCTTGAAAACCACCGGATGGCGACATCCCGCGGGTTCGAATCCCGCCCCCTCCGCTCACTGCTCCCCGCAACGCATCGAGCGTGTCCATTTGTCTCGTCGGTGACGTGTGTCAGGAACCCTGATCCTTGACAGACGACGCTGCCCTGCCGAAGAGAGGCGGGCGGCGGGCGGCGGCGATGATCAGTGAGGGAGCACATGTCTGCGAGAGAGGGAACGTTGGCGGGCGGCATCGCGCGTCAACGCGGGCATTCACCCAGACATTCGGCACTCCACCTGTCCGCCTCTGACACGGCGGCCTTGCTCGGGCGACCTCACTCGATCTCCTACAGCGAGAACGCTCGAGCCCTGGTTGACGGCAAGAGGTTCTTGATCACCGGTGCGGGAGGCTCGATCGGATCAGAGATCGTCCGCCAGCTGCACTCGCTCGCGCCGGAGGCCATCTTCCTTCTCGATCGCGACGAGTCGTTGATGCACGCGGTGCAGCTCGATCTGCACGGCCACGGGCTCTTCGACGACAACCGCTCGATCCTGGCCGACATCCGCGACAGGTCGGCGATGCACAGGATCATGGAAGCTGTGCGGCCTGACGTCGTGTTTCACGTCGCCGCTCACAAGCACCTTCCGCTGCTCGAGCGGCATCCGATCGAAGCCGTGAGGACGAACGTCCTCGGCACAAGGAACGTCGTCGCCGCCGCGGTGACCGCCGGCGTGCGGCGGCTCGTGAACATCTCAACGGACAAGGCGGCGAGACCGACGTCGGTGCTGGGGACGACGAAGCGTGTCGCCGAGATGGTCGTTGGCGCGCTCGGGCATTCGAAGACGCGCCTGGCCTCGGCCCGCTTCGGAAACGTGTTCGGCAGCCGCGGCTCGTTCCTCGACAGCCTCCTGTTTCAGCTCGCACACGACCTTCCTGTGACCATCACGGATCCCGACGTCACGCGCTACTTCATGACGACGTCGGAGGCAGCGAGCCTGGTGATCGAGACGGCGGTGATGGCTGACGCAGGCGAGACCTACGTCCTCGACATGGGTGACCCGGTGCGCATCCTCGACCTGGTCGAGCGCCTGGTGCGACTCCTCGACGTCGATGAGCCTCGCCTCGAGTACACGGGCCTCCGCCCTGGCGAGAAGCTCCACGAAGTGCTGTTCGACGATGCGGACACCTGCGGCCGCACGAAGCATCCGATGATCGACGTGATGAGTGCGAGGCGGCCGCCCCGCGGCGATCTTCTCGATCGAGTGGAGATGCTCGACCATCTCGTCGCGTTCGGAGACAACGATCGAGTGCTCGCCGAGGTGCGCGAGCTCCTGCCCGCAGACTGTTGGACAGAGAGCTCGTTGAGTGTTCCCGCCTAGCTGGGTCGCCCTCGGAGCGCTGCTCCTCATTCCTTTCCTGTTGATCGCTTGCGATGGCGCGGGAGGCTTTCGCGCGGGGCGCGCCCCCACCCGCAGGCGCATCCATACACGGAGCAAGCGCAGCTTGCGGGAAGCCGACCGCACCTACGAGCCGGTCGAGGACTTCGACATCCTCGTGCCCATCTACGGCGAGATCAGGTACCTGGAGAACGTCGACTTCCTCCGGCCCTATCGCGACCGTGTGGTTCTCTGCACGACCACCGACGAGACCGCTGAATTCGACGCCGCGCTCGACCGGTTGGCGCGCGAGAACGGCTTCCGGATCTTTCGTGGTGTGGTGGAACGTGCCGCATCAACGGGGAAGCGCGCGACCGGCGGCACGGTGAGAGATCGACTCGTGCGAGACGCTGTCGCGGAAGTCGAGGCCGAGTACGTGGTCTGCATCGATGCCGACACCACCTGCGATCGACCCCTGAGTGAGCTCGTTGGTGCGCTTGCGGCCCGAGACCTGGACATGGCATCCGTGCGCCTCGTGCCGTCCAATCACAGCCGCGTCGTTCCTGACGAGGATCCAGGCCCACGAGTACCGGTTCGCGATGCACATGCGGACCGTGGTGCCTTGGCTGGTGTCGGGCGCGTGCCACGTCGCGCGAACCGAGGTCCATCGCGAAGTGATGAGCCGCCACTCGCTGTTCTTTCAGGGGAACGACATCGAGGTCGGCGTGCTCGCAGTCGCTCTCGGCTATCGCGTGGGACACATCCGCTACGAGGTGGCGACCAACGTTCCCGTCACTCTGCGACCCTGGTTTCGGCAGCGATTGGCGTGGGCGGCAGGCGAAGTTCGCCTCTTCATCGCCAATCCGCAGATCGCGTTCCGGCACCCTCTCTTCTGGTTCTACGGCGCGCTGCTCGTGATCCTCGCGAGTCCGCTGAGGTGGGAGTCGGTGTTCCAGCCGGGGCTTCCGCTGCTGCTCGTGGGCGTCACCTACTGCCTCCTGCTCTTCTACTTCCACTTCGAGCATCGCGACCGGTACCTGCTGCTGCTGCCGTTCTACGGCTTGTTCACGAGCCTCGTCATGGTTCCGCTCGGAGTGTTCGCGTACGCCCGCATGGTGCTGAGAGACCGCAACTTCGGCTTCATCCGACTGCAGCGCGGTGAGGAGCTGCGCCGGATGTGGCGATCGCGCCGCGTGCTGGTCGGCGCACGGCAGCGCGCGCGGAGCGCCGCCTAGCTCAGCAGCGCTCGGGGGACGCTCGTGTTGACGCGGTCTTGCAGGCCGAGCGCGGCGACCTGCGCGACGACGGCCGCTGGTTCGATCGACTCGAGCGCAAGGGTGCGGATGGGTCGCCCGTCGACCTCGAGATCTGACAGCTCAGCCATGCACTGACCGGACGTGTACCTGGCTCGTCGCTTGTGCACGGGCGTGATACGGATCGCGTCGTTCGCCTCGATGAGCTCGGACAGGAGCTGGTCCTGCGAGTAG
The DNA here is from genome assembly GCA_963726495.1 of uncultured Acidimicrobiales bacterium. Lineage (GTDB taxonomy): Bacteria > Actinomycetota > Acidimicrobiia > Acidimicrobiales > DATKAS01 > DATKAS01. Next base: position 894,450 of record CAVSCP010000008.1, on the reverse strand, counting down.
GCCTGCCGCGCGAGCTCGGGCAGCGGCTGGCGCAGTGCCTCGAAGACCATCGCAAGAGTCGACGCGTCGAGCGGGAAGGCGGCCTTGAGCGTGGGCTCCCATCGCTCGAGGCCTCGCTGATCCACCTCTCGCAGCACCTTGATGTCGAGTAGCTCGTCACGGATCTTCACGTTGTCGCCCTCCGCCGAGAGCAGGTACTGCTCGTCGCTCTCGCTGTCGCCTGTGTGGTCCCATCGACCGAGCTCCGCCTCGACCGCGTCGAGTGAGCCTCCGAAGGTGCGCCATTCCCAGCGCGGGACGATGGGCGAGGTCTCGGGCATGCCGTCGTTCTAGTGCTCGGTGGGGAGCCCGAGCTGCACCCGCAGGCGGTCGAGCGCCTCGTCGGCGATGTCATGTTGGCCTTGCACGTGCCAGTTGGCGGCGTGGTTCAGCAGCTCGACGATCGAGGCGAGGCGCACCCGTTCGTCGAACATCGGCGGCATCGGATCGCCGGCCAGGTAGCCCTCGAAGAACGGCTCACGCGCGGCAGGGTTCGGCTCGAAGACGAACCACTCGAGCTTGAACTGCTCGACGAGCGGATCCCACACCTCGGCCACGTCGAAGTCGAGCAGCGCGACGAGCGCACCCCGCTCATCGACGAGCACGTTGTCGAGGTACAGGTCTCGATGGCAGAGCGCCGGCCTCACGATGCTGTCGACGTCGGCGGCGAGAGCCGTCGCGACCTCACGTGACCGCGCGATGAGCGTCGGGTCGACGCCCGCGGGCTCCGCGCGACCGATCATCGCGGGCCATCGGTGATCGAGGAACTCGCTCCACCGCGCGAACCCGTCGTCACCCAGTCGCGACGTGAAGCCCGATACCTCGATCGAATGCAGCCGTCGCATCGTCGCGCCGAGCTCGCGGAACAGAGCAGCCGGCGCGTCGACGCGCTGCCGTCGTCCCTTCGATGTAGCGGAACACCCGGAAGATGCGGCCGTCGAGCGCCCGTGCCGAATCGACGAACGCGAGCAGCTCGGGCGCGAGCACTCCGGCACCGCGCGCCAGGTCGAGTGCGCTTGCGGAAGCCCGCCACTTCGCGACGTCAGACCACTGCCGTCCGATCTTGGCGATCAGCGGACCGAGCGCGGAGTCGACCTTCCAGCTCTCGTTCCCCCATCCTTGTGGGATCGGCTCGAGCGCCGTGACCGGCACGGCGGCGGGAACGGCGTCGACGAGCGCCGCTCGCACGGCCTCGGCGTCGAACAAGCTCAGCCGATCTTCGAGCGCAGCGACGCGATCCAGGCTTCGGCCTCGCGCCATGCAGAGTCGGCCTGCGCGCGCACGGCCTCGCCGTGGTCGCCACCCGCCGGATACGACCCGAGGAACTTCACGCCGCCCTGCTTGCTGTGCAGCCCCCGCAGCGCGTCGGCCACGACCTCGTCCGCGATGTGGCCTTCCATGTCGATGATGAAGCAGTAGTCGCCGAGCCCACCCGACTTGGTGGGGCGGCTCTCGAGCTTGTTCAGGTTGATCCGCCGCGCGGCGAACTCCTGGAGGATCGAGATGAGGCTTCCCGGCGCGTTCGCTCGCTGGTACACGACCACCGACGTCTTGTCGTGACCGGTCGGATGCGCGACGCCATCTCGGGCCACGACCACGAAGCGGGTCTGGTTGCCGTCGTGGTCGGCGACGTCGGCGGCGATCACCTCGAGGCCGTAGAGCTTGCCGGCGAGCGGGGGCCCGATCGCCGCGGTGCCCGGCGGCTTCTGCTCGCCGACCATCTGGGCCGCCTCGGCGGTCGAGTTCGCGGCAACCAGCTCGACGCTCGGCAGCTGCGCGCTCAGGAACTCATGGCACTGCGCCGTCGCGACGGGGATCGACACGACGCGCTTCACGTCGTCGAGCGCGGTGCCGGCCGGGGCGAGGAGGCACAGCTGCACGTCGAGCACGACCTCGCGCTGGATCAACAGGTCGTGGTTGAACACGAGGCGGTCGATCGTGGCGTGGACCGAACCCTCGATCGAGTTCTCGATCGGCACGAAGCCGAGGTCGACGTCGCCGGCTTCGGTGGCCACGAGCACTTCGCCGATCGACGCGATCGGCACGAGCTCGCCCTGCGCGAGGTCGGGCTGGGTGAGCAACGCCTGCTCGGTGAAGGTGCCGAGCGGCCCGAGGAAGCCGATGCGCTGCGCCGCGACTCGACGCTGAACTGCCACTTGTGGCCACGACGGGCCAGGATAGTGACGTGGATGAAGCGGCCCTCCGAGATCTGCTCGACGACGTCCGCTCGGGCATCGTCGATCCCGACGAAGCCGTCGCCATGCTCCGCCGGCTTCCGTTCGCGGATCTCGGCTTCGCGCGCGTCGACCACCACCGCGCGATCCGGTCGGGGTTGCCCGAGGCGATCTACGGCCCGGGCAAGACGCCCGACCAGTGCGTCGCGATCGTCGGCGAGCTGCTCGCCGCGGGCACGCGTCCCGTGCTGCTCACCCGCGTCGACGACGACCAGGCGGCGGCGGCGCTCGCCGCGCACCCCACGGGGCGTCGCAACGGCAACACGATCGTGTGGAATCCGCTGACCGCTGACCGGCGCGAGCAGGTGCTCGTCATCACCGCGGGCACCTCCGACCTTCCCGTGGCCGACGAGTGCGCTGCGGTGCTCGACGCCCACGGGGTCGCCGCGACTCGCATCACCGATGCCGGCGTCGCCGGCGTCCACCGGCTGCTGGTGCACACCGAAGAGCTGAGCCGCGCCGACGTGGTGGTGGTCGTCGCGGGGATGGAGGGTGCGCTCGCGAGCCTCGTCGGAGGCCTCACGCCCGCGCCCGTGATCGCGGTGCCGACGAGCGTGGGGTACGGCGCGAGCTTCCAGGGGATCACTGCGCTCCTCGCGATGCATCGCCTCGTGCGCGGCGGGCGTCACCGTCGTCGGCATCGACAACGGCTTCGGTGCCGCGTGCGCGGCGCTCCGGCTCTGCAACGTCCACGACCGCGCACGATCGACGCTCACGTGACCAACGTCGCGTGGTTCCACTGCTTCTCCGGCATCGCGGGAGACATGGCGCTCGGCAGCCTCATCGATGCGGGCGCCGACCTCGACCAGGTGCGCGAGATCTGCAGCCGCATCCCGGTCGGCGGGTGGAAGCTCGAGGCCGAGTCGGTCTTGCGCGGAGGTATCGGCGCGACGCACGTCATCGTGCACACCGAGGAGAGCGGGGTCGTACGCACCGCGGGGCACATCGCCGGCTTGATCGAAGAGGCGCGGCTTCCCGATCGTGTGCGGGTGCGCGCGCTTGCCACCTTCGACGCGCTCGCACGCGCCGAAGGACGCCTCCACCGCCGGCCACCTGAGCAGGTCCACTTCCACGAGGTGGGCGGGCTCGACGCGATCGTCGACGTCGTCGGCACATGCGCGGCGCTCGAGCTCCTCGAGGTGGACGAGGTGCACTCGAGCCCGGTCGCGAACGGCGTCGGGATGGTGCGAGCCGCGCACGGCCTGCTGCCCGAACCCCGCGCCTGCGGTCGTCGAGCTGTTGCGGGGCGCTCCCACCTTCGGTGTCGACATCGCCGCCGAGCTCACGACCCCGACCGGCGCGGCCTTGCTCGCGGCGAACGTCACCCGCTGGGGACCGTTGCCCATGATGACGATCGCGTCGATGGGGTTCGGTGCGGGCACGCGCGAGCTCGAGGCCCGTCCGAACCTGACGCAGGTCGTGGTCGGGCACCATGAGCGAGGAGATGCCGGCGGGTCAGCCCGTGACGTTGCTCGAGGTGAACGTCGACGACGCGACAGGCGAGACCCTTGCGCACGCGATCGCGATGCTGATGGAGGCGGGCGCGCACGACGCGTGGATCACGCCCATCCTGATGAAGAAGGGACGCCCCGCGCACACGGTGAGCGCGCTCTGCGACCCGAGCCTCGCTCGTCAGGTCGCGGCCACGCTCACCGCGGAGACCGGATCGCTCGGGGTGCGCGGGCAGACGTTCGAGCGCTGGCCGTCGCCGCGACGCGAGGACGAGGTCGACGTCGACGGCGCGCTCATCCGCGTGAAGGTCGGGCCGGGACGAGTGAAGGTCGAGCACGACGACGCCGTGCGGGCCGCGCGGCGACTGCAGCTCCCCGTGCGCGAGGTCGTCTCGCGAGCCGAGGAGACCTGGCGTCACGAGTCGCACGCGCATCTCACGGCGGTGCCGCCACCGGACGACGACGACGCGGGCTGACCGCGATGAGGTACGACGCCGTCGTCGTGGGTGCGGGACCGAACGGCCTCGCTGCGGCGGTGACGCTCGCACGTGCCGGCCGTTCTGTGCTCGTCGTCGAGGCAAGCGACCGGCCCGGCGGGGGCGCCTGTTCCGCCGAGCTCACGCTTCCGGGCGTCATCCACGACGTCTGCTCCGCGGTGCATCCGCTCGCGGCGGCGTCCCCCTTCCTCCGCGCGCTTCCGCTCGCCGAGCACGGACTCGAGTGGGCCCATCCCGAGATCGACCTCGCCCACCCGCTCGACGACGGCACGGCTGCGCTGCTCTCGCGCTCGCTCTCCCATACGGCGGCATCGCTCGGCAGCGACGGGGATGCGTGGCGCTCACTCGTCGAGCCCAGCATCACTCGATGGCGTGACCTTGCCGACGGTCTCCTGGCACCGGTGGTGCCGCCGCGCCACCCGCTCGCGATGGCTCGGTTCGCCGTCGCGGGAGCACTCCCCGCGGCGCTCGTGGGCAAGCGGTTCTCGGCCGGCCGCGGCGATGCGCTGCTCGCTGGTCTGGCCGCGCACTCGTGCATCCCTCTGTCCCATCCGTTCACGACCGGTCTCGCCCTCGTGCTCGGCGTCGCCGGGCACGTCGATGGTTGGCCGGTCGCGCGGGGCGGCTCGCAAGCCATCGCCGACGCGCTGACGTCGTACTTGCGTGACCTCGGCGGCGAGCTGAAGACGGGCGAGCACGTCACGTCGCTCGCGCAGCTCCCCGACGCACGGGCGCTGCTCTTCGACCTCGGGCCGAAGGCAGCCGTCGAGCTGCTCGGTACCGCGCGCGGCGCCCCGCGTCGCTCGCAGCGCTCGTCGGTTCCGATACGGAGCGGGCGTCTGCAAGGTCGACTACGCGCTCAGTGAGCCTGTGCCTTGGACCGCGCTCGACGCTCGGCGCGCAGGCACGCTCCACCTCGGCGGCTCGATGGCTGACATCGCGACAGCAGAGCTCGATGTGTCGAGGGGCCAAGCCGCGAAGCGCCCCTTCGTGCTCGTCTCGCAGCCGACGGTGTGCGACTCGACTCGCGCTCCCGAGGGGGTGCACACGCTCTGGGCGTACTGCCATGTGCCGGCAGCATCTGGGCTCGACGCGAGCGAGGCGATCGACGCACAGATCGAGCGGTTCGCTCCGGGGTTTCGCGACGTCGTCATCGCTCGATCGGTGCGCACGACTCGCGACCTCGAAGCGTCGAACCCCAACCTCGTCGGCGGCGACATCGCGGGCGGCGCGCTCGACCACCTCCAGCTGCTCGCGCGTCCCCGGCTCACCCTGCAGCCGTATCGGCTCGGCGATGGCGCGTACCTGTGCTCGGCGTCGACACCGCCCGGTGCCGGCGTGCACGGCATGTGTGGCCACCACGCGGCAAACGCCGCGCTCCGCCGCGAGCTCCGCTGAGAGGCGCGAGCCCGCAGCCAACTTGCACCTCACAGAGCCCATTCGGGCGTCCAGGGGCACAAGTCCCGGCGAGCGGGCGGTGCGCGGACTAACGGTGGATGGGCACGGTGATCGTGACCTGCTGGTCTTCGAACTTGGAGACCTGCGCGACCGCGGTCACCTCCCACTTCCCCGCGATCGTGAAATCGGACGACACGAGCGACCAGTGGCCGGGGCCCGCGTCCTCCATCGGCTCCTCGATCGGACCAACGGCCTTCGAAGGGAGCGACATGCGCAATGTCATCTTCTCGAGCGAGTCGTCGGGGCGCTGCGCCTCGTCGAGCACATAGACGTGCACTTCGTTCGTACCGACCTTGGCGGGGTCGACGACGAGGCTGAGGGTCCCGCCGTGGAACGCAACCGTCGACGAGAACACGCCGCCGCTCGATGCGGCCTCGCGCGCCGGAGTGATCGCGACGAGTGCGGACGTGATCACGAGCACGGCGACGAGACCGACGATCTCCGCGCGGACGGTCGTCTCGAGCCGGCGCCAGGCGAGCGCGGACCTCGTCGTCTTCGCCGCGCCCGGGCCGCCCACGCTGGCCCCGGTCGTCGCTGCGGGCACGCCCTCGGCGGTCACCACACGTTTGCCCGTGCGGCGGATGTCGGGCACGAGTCGCCAGTGGTTGTACGCCGCGAGCGCGCCGACGAACGCGACGACGATGAGCTTGGCGACGAGCGTGAAGCCGTAGCGAGTCGAGGTCAGCGCGTGCAGCGAGCCGACTTCCTTCCACCCGAGGTACACGCCGGTCACGCCGACCGCGACGACCGTCGCGATCGCCATCTGCGAGAAGCGATCGACGAGCCGCGCTGCGCCAACCGCGTCACCGTCGCGTCTTTGCTGCGCTCCACGTCAGGATCAGCAGCACGACGCCGCCGAACCAGACCCCCGCCGCGGCCACGTGCACGCGTGTCCGCGGGGATCACGAGCCACTCGGGGCTCGTGACTCGCGTGTGGCCCGTGAGCGCGAAGGAGACGAACGTGATCACGGCGCCGGTGAGGCCCACCCACACCGGCCAGGCGGCCCACACGGCCATCGCGATGATCGCGGCGCCGACGATCCCGAGGATGGTGCTCCATCGGAAGCCGGTGTTCGAGAGCACGTCGATCCATCGACTCGGAGACAGCAGCGCGCGCCAACCCGTCTCGGTGGCGATCGCCGCCTGCAGGGGGATCTGCACGAGCAGACCGACGACTCCGACGACCGCCGCACCCGCAACGAGCTCCGCGACTCGCTTCGACGGCCGGCGACGGTCGACGACCGACAGGAACACGATCCCGCCGGCCGCGAGCAACAGACCGGCGTAGCTGAGGAACCGACCGACACCCGCGGCGACACGCCATGCCTTGTCGCTCGGCACGGCGAGCAGCGACGCGACCTGTTCGTCGGTCGCGTTCGCGCCGGCGCCGACGACGAACGTGAACGCGCCGTTCACCGGGTGGCTGTCGGCCGACACGACGTTCCACGCGACGACGTACGGCCCGTCGGCGAGACCGTCACGAAGGCTCACCGTCACGGTGTCGCCAACCACCTTCGCGTCGTCCTTGTCGACTCGCTCACCGTCGGTGTTGAGCACCCGCACACCACCGAGCTTCAGCGACACGTCCTCGCTGAACCTGAGCGAGACCTGCTTCGGCGCGGGCTCGACATGGGCTCCGTCGGCGGGATTCGTCGAGACGAGCTGCGCATGAGCGGAAGCGGGCGCGGCAGCCGCGCCGAGCACGACGACGATGCAGAGCAGAGCCGTCGCGGCCCGACGCAGCGCCTTCACGTGAGGGCGCTATCCGCTCGCCTGGCCGGCCAGCTGCTTCACGATCGTCTCGAGCTGATCGGTCGCGATCTCTCCACTCGTGCGGCCGACGACCTTGCCGTCCCCGTCGACGAACACGAAGTACGGGTACGAGGCGAGCCCGAACGCGTTCGCTGCATCAGAGTTCGCCGAGTCGGCCATGATCGGGCTCGGCCAGTCGTTCTTCTGGAGCCACGCCGAGGGCGGGTAGTTCGGTGCGTCGCTCGATGTGCCCGTTGCGACCGTCGTCAGCTGCACGCCCGCCGGCAGGCCGCCCTTCTTCATCCAGTCGCTGACGAGGGGCACCTCGCGCTGGCAGTGAGGGCACCAGTGCGCGACGAACATGAGCATCTGCGGCGAGCCCGTGGGCTGGATCGTGACCGGAGTGCCGTCGAACGACTTCCCCGTCACCGTCGGGATGGTCATGCCGATCGCAGGGTCGTTCGGGTTCGACTCGTCGAAGGTCGGCAGCTTCGTGCCGCTCACGTCGACGGGCTGGATCTGCTGCAGCCCGCTCGTGTCCGCGGTGTTGCCGCTGTCGCCTCGACCGGCAAGGGCGATGGCGATGATCGCCGCGATCGCGACGACGCCGATGACGACCGCAGGCACGAGCCAGCGCGGCTTGCTCGGCTCCTGGGCTTTGCGGACGAGCGACTCGTCGCGGCGCTGTGCACTTCGGGAGGTCATACGGGCTCCTTGGGGGTGAGAGCGAGAAGCAGAGCGATCAACGCGAACCCCGACCCGGCCATGTAGGCGAGGCTCATGAACCCGAGGCTGCGGAACCAGACGATCGAGCACGAGAGGCCAGTCGAGCAGACGTTGGTCTCCAGGTTCGGGTACCACTCCACGAGGTAGTGGTAGATCGAGATCGGGAGGCCCACGAGCGCCAGTGTGATGCCGTAGACCCGGATGTTGCGGTCGCGGCGCACCGTGGCCACGAACAGGATGATCGCGAGCGAGTACATCCCGATCCGCTGGAACCAGCACAGCGTGCACGGGACGAAGTGCGCGACCTCCGAGAAGTAGAGGCTGCCGAGCATCGCCGTCGCGGCGACCGCGAAGGCGAGGGGAACACCGAACCGGGTGAGCTCGATCCGCACGTCGTCGAGCGCCGCGCGGCGCCCTTCGACCAGCGGGCGGCGATCCAGAGCCCGACGCCACCGAGGACGGCTGCGTTCGCCACGAGCGTGAGGAGCGCGAAGAACAGCTCGGCTGTGTCGGTGGTGATCATCTCGGGTTCGGGTCGGGGGCGGGGCGCGCGGGAATTCTGGTCGCCGAGAAGGTTCTACGCCGGCGACCGCGCGAAGGTTCCCTGCGTGCAGGCATCATCACCGACCTTCGGGCCCCTCGTCGAAGCGGCGTGGCTCGCGGACCACCTCGCCGATGTGGTCGTCTGCGACGTCCGGTGGTACTTGGACGGTCGCAGCGGCCGAGCCGCCTTCGAAGCCGGGCACATCCCCGGCGCTCGCTTCGTCGACGTGGACGTCGACCTCGCGGGTCCTCCGGGGGGCACGGCAGGTCGCCACCCGCTACCCGACCCCGGCGCCTTCGCCCGGGCGATGAGCGCGCTCGGCATCGGGGACGGCACTCGCGGTCGTCGCCTACGACGACACCGGGGGCGGCACCGCAGCCCGCCTCGTGTGGATGCTGCGCGTGCTCGGCGAGCCCGCCGCCCTCCTCGACGGCGGCCTCGCGGCCTGGGCTGCGCCGCTCGTGAGGGGAGACGCACCCGCACCGGCGCACGCCGCGTTCACCGCACGGCCGTGGCCCGAGGCCGCGATCATCACTGCGGACGACCTCGCGACCGACCTCACGCGCGGCTCGACCGTCGCCATCGACGCCCGGGCCGGTGAGCGCTACCGGGGCGAAGTCGAGCCTGTCGACCCCCGCGCCGGGCACGTGCCCGGTGCGCAGAGCGTGCCGTGGACGACCCTTCTCGATCCGGAGACCGGACGGTTCCGCTCGCGGGAGGGCTTGCGCGAGCGGTTCGCAGAGGCCGGAGTCCGGGAGGACACCGCCGTCGTCGCATACTGCGGCTCGGGCGTCACTGCGTGCATCGACATCGTCGCCATGGAGATCGCGGGCCTCGGGCCCGCCCGCCTGTTCGCCTCGTCGTGGTCGGGATGGTGCGCTGACCCTGACCGTCCGGCGGCCACCGGTGCGGAACCAGGCGGGGCTGCTCGCTAGCGTCGCCCGACGGTGACGGCCACACTCGCACTCGACCACTCGTTGGAGGCAGTGCGCGACCTGCGCCGTACCCGCCGCCGCAAGCGCGTCGCCGAGATCGACTGGCTCGACGCGGCGTACCACGCCTACGTCGCCGGCATCGTCGGCACCGTCGTCGTCCTGTTCCTCTCCAGCCTCGTCGGCGATCACGAGCTGACGGCAACCGGCATCGACCATGTCCGCGAGCACGGGCCCGCCGCGGTCGGCCTGATCGCGGCTCTCGCGCTCGCGGCCGGGCTGCGCTCGGGGAGCCGAGGGGGCCCACTCGCGCTCGAGCCCGCTGAGGTGCGGTACGTGCTGCTCGCGCCCGTCGACCGTCGCGGCGCGCTGCAGAGCCCGATCCTGCGCCAGCTTCGGTTCGCGTGCTTCGTCGGTGCGGTGATCGGCGCGGTCGCCGGGCAGCTCGCGGTGCGCCGTCTTCCCGGGGCGCCTCTCGCGTGGATCGCGAGCGGCGCGGCGGCAGGCGTCCTCATCGCCGCGCTCTTCGTGGGTGCAGCGCTGTGCTCGGCAGGGTGGCGCCTTCCCTCGCCGGCTGCGACCATCCTCGGCGCGCTCTTCGTCGCGTGGGCCGCGCTCGACCTCGCGGAGATCGTGCCCGCACCGACCTCCACGATCGGAAGCGTGGCCATCTGGCCGTTGCGGTTCGAGGCCATCGACACCCTCGGCATCGTCGCCGTCGCTGCGATCCTCGCGTTCGGTCTGCGGGCGATCGGTGGCCTCTCCGTCGAATTCGCCGAGCGGCGCACGGCGCTCGTCGGTCAGCTGCGGTTCGCGGTGACCGTGCAGGACCTCCGCACGGTGATCGTGCTCCGACGTCAGCTCGCGCAGGACCGCCCGCGCGTGAAGCCGTGGGTGCGCCTCCGACGAGTCGGTCGACGCCTGCCCGTGTGGCGGCGCGATTGGGAGGGAGTGCTGCGCTTCCCGGCCGCTCGCCTCGTGCGCCTCGTGCTGCTCGCGGCCGCCGCAGGGCTGTGCGTGCGTGCGACGTGGGCCGGCACCACTCCGCTTGTCATCGTGGCGGCACTCGCGCTCTTCGTCGCCGCGACCGACGCGTTCGAACCCCTCGCCCAGCAGGTCGATCAGTCCGACCTGTCGAGCGCGCTGCCGATCGACACGGGCGACCTCCTCGTCCGTCACCTCGCGAGCGGCTCGCTCGTGATGCTCGTCGTGACGTTGATCGCAGCGGCGGTCGGTGTGCTCGTGGACCCCTCGTCGACCGCGTTCGCGCTCGGAGCGGTGATGGTGGTGCCCGCCGCGTTCGGAGCGTCGGCCGGCGGCGTCGCGAGCGTCGTGATGGGCGCACCTGCGCCCGCGCCCGAGGGCAACCAGCTGCTGCCGCCCGAGGTCGCGGGGATGAAGATCGTGCTGCGCGCGGCGTGGCCGGTGTTGCTCGCGCTCATCGGCCTCGCGCCGATCATCGTGGCGCGGGTCGCGAACAACCACGACGCCGATCCCGTCGCGGCCGCCGCGGCCGTAGGAGCGATCGGCATCATCGCGGGCGGCGGCACGGTCGTCTGGGTGCGGTACCGCGAGGCGCTGCACCGCGCCTGGCGCAACCTGCTCGAGCAGACAGCCGCTGACCAGACTGCTCGAGCGCGTGCGAAGGCAGCGTCATGACCGAACGTCGAAGGCCCCGCGCCCGCGGCGCTGCTCCCGGGACCCCGAAGCCGTCGGGCCCGCCGCCGGTGCTCGCCACGATGCAGCTGGAGAAGTCGTATGGCGAGACGACGGCGCTGATGCCGCTCGACCTTCGCGTGCGCCCAGGTGAGGCCGTCGTGCTGATCGGCCACAATGGCTCGGGCAAGACCACCCTGCTCAGGATGCTCGCGGGGCTCCTCGAGCCCAGCTCAGGCGAGGCCGAAGTGAGCGGTCACCCGGTCGGATCGCTCGGCGCGCGAGCGGCGACGTCGTTCCTGTCCGACACGCCGACGTTCTACGACGACCTGAGCGTCTGGGAGCACCTCGAGTACACGGCGCGCCTCCACGGCGTCGAAGACTGGGAGCAGCGCGCGGCCGATCTCCTCGGTCATGTCGGGTTGTACGACCGTGCCGACGACCTCCCCACCCGCTTCAGCCGCGGCCTGCGACAGAAGGCGGCGATCACGCTCGCGTTGGTGCGGCCGTTCGATGTGTTGCTCGTCGACGAGCCGTTCGTCGGCCTCGACGCCACCGGGAAGGTCGCGCTCCTCGAGCTGCTCGACGCAGTGCATCGCGACGGTGCCTCCCTCGTCGTCGCGACCCACGAGCTCGACTTCGTGAACAGAGTCGACCGGTGCGTCGCGCTCCGCGACGGCCAGGTGGTCCACGACGGCGGCACCGCGGGGCTCGACGTGCTCGCGCTGGTCTCTTGAGCCACCGCTCCGACACGCCCACGTCGCGCGTTGTAGCGTCGGGCCATGCCTGAGTTCACCGCAATCAGCAACGCCGATCCCGGGGCACTTGTCAGCGACCTCAACCAGCACGCGTCGAGCGGCTGGGAGGTCGTCTCGGTGGTCGAGAGCGGTGGACAGCTCCACACGATCCTGCGACGCGAAGGCAGCCCGCCTGCTGCCGCTGCGGCCGCCGCAGCACCTGTTGCCGCAGCCGCGGCTCCGGCCGCCGTCGTCGAGCCCGCTGCTGCCGCAGCGCCGGCGGCAGTCACGCCCATCGAGACCGCGGTGCCGGTGACGGCCGCGGCGGCCTCGACGCCGTCGAACGCGACGGTCGCGATCACCCACACGCCGGCGGGGTGGTACCCCGATCCGTCGGGCCGGTACGAGATGCGCTACTGGGATGGCCTCGCCTGGACCGAGCACGTCTCGCGCCAGGGCCAGCAGTTCACCGACCCCCCGACCGCCTAGCTCAGGCGGGGCACGAGCCCCGGTCGGTGAGCGCGCTGCCAGGGCCGATGCCCAACGCAGCCAATCCCCCTTGGGGGACTTCGATCGCGTCGCGGTACTTCCCGGCAGCCGGGTAGGAGGGACACGTGCTGGGTGCACCAGGGCATGGCGCCATGTCGGCTGAAGAGACGAACGCTCCCGTCGAGTCGAAGAACGCAATCGAAAGCGGCATGACCGTCTGATACATCCAGAACTGCTCGTTGGTGTCCGAGCCGTAGGTGAAGATCATCCCGCTCTTGCCGCCCAGGCCCGTGACCTGCATCAGGCCACGCTCCCGCCTCGCGTCAGTGTCCGCGAGCCACAGGCAGAACGTCCTCGACGCGCCGCCAGCGGCGCGGATCGCGATGCCGATCGTGCCGAAGCCCACCGGCGAGGTGCCGGCCGCCACGGTCGACGTCGACGACGTCGGGGCTGACGTCGACGCGGCGGTCGTCGACGCGGCTGTCGTCGACGCGGCAGTGGTCGACGCTGCAGTCGGCGCAGGGGCAGTGGTCGGCGCGTGCGTCGTCGGCGCCGTCGTCGGAGGGCGAGTGGTCGCCGCGGTCGGCCGCGATGACGAGGCTGAGGTCGTGCTCGCTCCGGTCGAGGAGGACGACGGCGCCAGAGACGAAGTCGACGCGATGGTCGTCGTCGAGGTGCTCTCCGCAGCCGAGGTGACAGCCGACGTCACCGACTGCCGAGGCCGCAGTCGTCGGCGCAGCCGTGTCGTCGGACCCGCCGCACGCGGCGAGGACGAGGGCTGCGACGGCGGCCACGAGCAGCGCAATGCGACGATGCATCCCGCGAGTCTCGCGGCTCGGCGCGCCGCGTTGGGCGCGACTCAGTGTGATCCGGCGTAGAGGCCCAACACGTCGGCGACGTCATCGGTGAGGTGGTAGCTCTCGCCGTCGCTCGGGAAGCTTCCGTCGCGCACGTCGCTCGCGAACGCCGCGACCGCCGCGACGCCGTCTGCTTCCAACGAGGCGTAGCGACGCACGAACTTCGGTGCGACGCGATCCTCGAGCCCCAACAGGTCGTGGAAGACCAGCACCTGACCGTCGCAGGCGGCGCCGGCGCCGATGCCGATCGTCGGCACCGAGATCGACTCGGTCACGAGGCGTGCCACCGCGTCGGGCACGCCCTCGAGCACGATCGCGAAGCAGCCGGCCGAGACGAGCGCCTTGGCGTCGTCCACGAGCGCTCGAGCGGCCTCGGCCGAGCGAGCCTGCACCTTGAAGCCACCCATCATGTGCAGCGACTGCGGCGTCAGGCCGAGGTGGCCCATCACCGGGATCTCGGCGTCGACGAGGGCCTCGATCATCGGCACTCGCTTGCGTCCGCCCTCGAGCTTCACGGCTTGCGCGCCCGCGCGGATGAGCGTCGCCGCGTTGCGCACGGTGTCGGCGATCGACACGTGGTAGCTCATCCACGGCAGGTCACCGACCACGAGCGCGTGCGGGTGCGTCCGCGCGACAGCCGCCACGTGATGCGCCATGTCGTCGATCGTGACCTGCAACGTGTCGTCGTACCCGAGCACCACCATGGCGACCGAGTCGCCGACGAGGATCAAGTCGACGCCGCCCTTGTCCGCGATGCGCGCGGTAGGAGCGTCGTAGGCGGTCACCATCACCAGCGGGGTGTCGCCCTTGCGAGCGCGCACAGCGGGCACCGTCATCGATGCGGCCATGGCCGGTCCTCCCTTTCCCGTCCAGCGCCACGAGGCTGCCGGCGGTGCCGCCAGCCTAGAGACGAACGCCGGAACCGCACCAGTAGGGTTCTCGGCGTGCCCACCTGCGACAGCTGTGGCAGGGAAGACAGCGAGCTCGTGGCGGTCCACCGCGTCTACGTGGTGCCCGAGAGCTGGGACACGCCCGGCAGCGAGAAGACCCTCGCCGAGGTCGAGCAGTGGTGCTTCTCCTGCCGCACGCACTACCCCCACCAGGAGGCGTGAGGCTCAGCGGGTGCGGCGGGTTCCCCGACCGAGGGCGTAGGACCTCGTGAGGTGGTGCCAGTGGCAGTCGGGGCACACCTCGACGACGTAGGCCGTCAGCGAGTCGTTGCGTTGGTCGAGCTTCGCGAGCTCGGTCTTCTGGGTGATGCAGCGCCCGTGCGCCGGGAGTCGAGGCCCGAACACGTAGGTGACCAGCACGAGGGTCGTGCCCTCGCCCGCGCGGTCGGTGCACACGGGGCATTCGACGCGGGTCGGCGAACCGACCTCACGCGCCGCGCGGACGAGCTCGGGATGGGCGTCGCACACCTGATGGCGAGCGAGCCGGCCCTTGCGATACTCGGTCAGCAGCGCCCGGCGGGCCAACCGATAGTCGATGACGCCAGGACCGCTCGCGTTCGCTCCTCGCAGCGCTTCGGGCCGAAACGTCATCTCGATCAGGGTACTGCGCCGGCCCCGGTGTCCCCCGCTGCTCGCGCCGTGCCGACGAAGATTGACGGCGTGGAGCCGACTGACGACGAGTTGCGCTTGTGTGGCGACGTCTCGAGCAAGCGAGTGCTCGACCTGGGATGCGGGCGAGGTGACAGCACCCTGGCATTCGCGCGACGAGGAGCGAAGGTGATCGGCATCGACCACTCGGCCGATCAGCTCGCCTACGCGCGCCGGCTCGCCGAGGAGGAGGACCTGCGCGTCGAGCTGCGACACGAAGATCTCGCCGACCTCGCCTTCCTGCCACCGGCATCGGTCGACGTCGCGTTCAGCGGATCGGCGCTGACGCATGTCATCGACACCGGCCGCGTCTTCCGACAGGTGCATCGCGTGCTGAAGGCCGGCGCGCCTTTCGTCTTCGCGGTCGAGCATCCCGCAGCGCGCCTCGGCGCGGGCGCGGCGTACTGGAGCGGCTACACGATCAGCGATCTCTACGGCGGGTTGCAGCGCGCCAACTTCGAGGTCGACACGTTGCTCGAGCCCGAAGTCGGTCGTCCGGGCACCGCGCTCGTGCCGACGACGCTCGTCATGCGAGGACGCAAGCTCGGCTTGTGACGCCCGACGTCAGGCTCAGCTCGCGTCGCGGTGAGCCCACCAGTCGTCGAGCCGCCGCGTCGCCTCCTCTTCGCCCAGCACGCCTTCGTCGAGCCTGAGCTCGAGCAGGAAGTCGAGCGCGGCGCCGACGTCGCGACCGGGCTTCAACCCGAGGTGCTGCATGACAGCGTGACCGTCGAGCTCAGGACGCATCGAGGCGAGCTCTTCGCGTTCCTCGAGCTCGGCGATCCGCTGCTCGAGGTCGTCCATGCGAGCGGAGAGCTGCTGGGCCTTGCGCTCGTTGCGCGTGGTGCAGTCGCAGCGAGTGAGGAGGTTGAGCTCGGCGAGCAGGGGCCCGGCGTCGCGCACGTACCGGCGCACCGCGCTGTCGGTCCAACCCATCTGATACGTGTGGAAGCGCAGGTGCAGCTCGACGAGTCGGGTCACCGCTTCGACGTCGTCCGTCGAGTAGCGCAACGCCTGCATCCGCTCGCGCGTCATGCGCGCGCCGACGACTTCGTGATGGTGGAACGACACCATGCCGCGCGCGAACGAACGGGTCTTCGGCTTGCCGACGTCATGGAAGAGGGCAGCGAGCCGCACGATGCGGAAGCTGTCGCCGGCGCGCTCGCGCGTCACGTTCTCGACGACGGCGATCGTGTGAGCGAGCACGTCCTTGTGGCGGTGGATCGGATCCTGCTCGAGCCGCATCGCCGAGAGCTCGGGGAGGAACTCGTCACACAGTCCGGTGTCCACGAGCAACCAGAGGCCCGCGCTCGGGTGCTCGACCGTCAGCAGCTTGTCGAGCTCATCGCGGATGCGTTCGGCGGACACGATCTCGAGGCGGCCCCTCAGGTCGCGGATCGCGTCGGTGAGCCCGTCGACCGGATGGAGGTCGTACCCAGCGACGAAGCGCGCGGCGCGCAGCATCCGAAGCGGGTCGTCGGTGAACGACTCGGCTGCAGACAGCGGTGTCCGCAGGCTGCCCGCGGCGAGGTCAGCGGCGCCATCGAACGGATCGACGAGACGCGGATCGGGCAGCGTGAGCGCCATCGCGTTCACCGTGAAGTCGCGGCGCGACAGGTCGGATTCGATCGCGTCAGCGAACGCGACGTCGGGCTTCCGCGAGTCGGCGTGGTACGCCTCGGCGCGGTGGGTCGTGATCTCGTACGACCGGTCGCCCTTGCGCGCCCCGATCGTGCCGAACCGCTCCCCCTGGGTCCACACCGCGTCGGCCCAATCGCCGATCAGCCGCTTGATCTCGGGCGGACGAGCGTCGGTCGTGAGGTCGTAGTCGCCGACGATCGGGCGACCGAGGAGCAGGTCGCGGACCGTGCCGCCGACGAGGTACACCGAATGACCCGCCGCCACGAAGCGGTCGGCGAGCGGCCGCAGCTCGGCCAGCACCGGCTCGAGCCGATCGGGGATCACGATCGGCGAGCCTACGGCTCAGTTCATCGCCATCCCGGACGTTTGGATCGCGATGCGGAGGTCCTCGGGACGAGTGGCCGCGGCGAGCGCGTCGCGCAACCCGACGAGCCCTTCGCGGAACAGCTGGAAGAGGCTCTGATCGATGGTCTGCATGCCGTAGTACTCGCCTTCGGCGATCGCCTGCTCGAGGCTGCCCTCGGCGCGCGCCGGATCGGCGATGAGCTCGACGACGCGCGGCGTCGACATGAGCACCTCGACCGCCGGCACGCGACCGCGACCATCGGCGCGCTCCACGAGGCGCTGGCACACGATCCCGCGCAGGCAGCTCGCGATCGTCTGGCGCGTCTGGCGCTGCTGATGCGGCGGGAAGAAGTCGACGAGGCGCTCGATCACCTCGGGTGCAGGCGTCGTCGCCATGGCCGCGAGCACGAGCCGCCCGTTCGACGCAGCCAGCAACGCTGCGGCCGCGGTCTCGGGGTCGGGGATCTCACCGAGGAACACGACGTCGGGATCTTGGCGCAGCACACGAGATGCGCCCTCCGCGAAGCTCGGCGTATCCGAGCCGACCTCGCGCTGGGTCACGATCGACCGCTTGTCGATGTGCAGGAACTCGATCGGATCCTCGATCGTCACGATGTTCGCGGCGCGGTTCTCGTTGATGCGATCGACGAGCATCGCGACCGTGGTCGAGCGGCCCGAGCCGGGAGAGCCCGACACGATGATGAGGCCGTCGTGCTCCTCCGACAGGCGGCGCAGCGCGACCGGCAGGTTGAGCTGGTCGAGCGACGGCATGCCCGGCTGCACGCGGCGCACGACGATGCCGTAGCTGCCGCGCTGCCTGTGCAGGTTGACGCGGAAGCGGCCGAGCCCCGGCACGCTGTGCGCGAAGTCGAGCTGCCCACGATCCGCGAGCTCGTCGCTGCGGTCGGGCGGCACGAGCTCGCCGGCGATCCGCTCGAGCTCACCGGCCGAGCACGACTCCGCGGGCACCGCTTCGAGGTGGCCATCGACCCTGACGTAGGGCGGAGACCCGACCTTGAGATGCAGGTCGGAGCCACGGCGCTCGAGCAGGTGATGCAAGAGCTGGGTCAGGTCGGGCACTGCTCCTCCTCCAAAGCGGTCACGTGAAGATCGGTCGCACGGGCCTCACCCTTGAGAGAACGGTGACTCCAGGGTCACTTCGGGCCCCTCTCCGTCCAGGGACTCCCTCACCCGCCGCACCGCCGCCACGACCGGCGCGCCGGGCCCGCCCGCCGTGGGCCGTTCCGGGTGATGCTCGACGCCGGCCAACGCCCCCAGGCAGGCAGCGGTCGAGTCGCTGAGCGCCTGCAGGTCGTATCCGCCTTCGAGGAAGACGAGACGGCGACCCGCAGGCACGTGCTCGATCAGCCGGGCCGTGATGTCCGCGAAGTCACCGGCGCTCAGCGAGAGTCCGGTCAGGGGGTCACGGCGGTGGCCGTCGAAGCCCGCGGACAAGATCATCCATGTCGGCCCGAACTGGTGGATCGCGCCCGCCAGCACGTCGTCGATCGCGGCCCGGTAGCTGTCGCCCGTCGTGCCCGCCGGGAAGGGAAAGTTGATCGTCGTGCCTCTCCCCTCGCCCTCGCCCACCTCGGACAGTGCTCCGGTGCCCGGATACAAGGGGTACTCGTGGAACGACACATACATCACGCGTGGATCTCGGTAGAAGCAGTCCTGCGTGCCGTTGCCGTGATGCGCGTCGTAGTCGACGATGACCACCCGCTCGCCGCGAGCCGCGAGCGCGGCGGCAGCGATGGCGACGTTGTTGACGAGGCAGAAGCCCATCGCTCGCGTCGGTGTCGCGTGGTGACCCGGTGGACGCACGGCGCAGAACGCCGCTGTCGCGTCACCCGCGTCGAGCATCTCGATCGACGCGAGGCCGGCTCCCGCGGCGAGACACGCAGCGTCCCACGACGCGTCGCTCGCGCGCGTGTCGGCATCGATGCGGCCGCCCCCGTTCTCACAGAGCCGCTCGAGCGCATCGAGGTACCGGGCAGGGTGCACCCGCTCCATCTCTTCACGCGTCGCGGCGCGGAGCTCGACCGACACGAGGTCGTCAGCGACGCCGGCCCATCTCGCCCCTTCGAGGACTGCGTCGAGGCGAGCCGGACGTTCGGGATGACCCGCGCCGGTGGCGTGGTCCTTGAACCGAGGATGCGTCGCGAACAGGATCGCCACCAGGGCGAGAGTACCGTTGAGCCGTGTGAAGGATGCGCGAGGACGCCCGAGCGCGCCCAGCGGCGCACCCGCCGTGGGCCTGCGGATCTCGCCGTGGCCCAACGACGCCCTCCGATCGGTCGCCGCGCAGCTCGCGCCTATGCCCGGCCGCGCGCTCCCCTCGCCGGACGCGATCCGCGCGATCGCGCACGACCTCACCGAGGAGGGCTACGAGCAGGCGATCACCGTGGCGCTCTCGCCGACCGAGCAAGCCCCGTTCCTCGAGGCCGGCTTCGCGCTGCACGAGCGGCTGCACCTCCTGACGCACGACCTCGCCACTGTGCCGCCGCGGATCGCGCCCAAGCCCCGGCGCCCCCGCCATGACGACTGGTCCGCGATCAGCGCGACCGACACCTCCGCGTTCTCCGAGTTCTGGCAGCTCGGAAGCGAAGGCCTGGCCCAGGCGATGGCCGCCACGCCGGTGCGGCGGCTGCGCGTCGTCGACGATCCCGAGACGGGGACGGGCGTCGGCTACGTGCTGACCGGAAGAGCGGGGCCGACCGGGTACCTGCAACGGCTCGCGGTCCGACCCGAGGCGCAGGGCCGGGGCCTCGGACGCGCGATGACGATCGACTCGCTGCACTGGCTGCGCCGACATCGTTCGGAGCGGGCGATGGTGAACACGCAGGTCACGAACGAGCGTGCATTCACCCTCTACTCGAGCGTCGGGTTCGTCCCCGATCCGCGGGGCCTTGCCGTGCTCAAGCTCTCCCTCACTGCAGGGGTGCCCGAGTGAGCCGCGCTCGCGCGCTGGTCGCAGCGTTGTGCGCAACCCTGTGCGCAACCGTCGTCGTCACGCTCGCGTCGCCGGCAGGAGCGCAGGCGCCTCGGCAGACCGACACTCCCGCACATCCCCGCCTCACCCTCATCGAGCAGAACCTGTGGCTCGCGCCCGAGGGACGCTTCGAAGCGACGGTCCACCTCAGCCAGCAGGCGCCGACCGGCAGCGAGATCGCGGTGGTCGTGTACCAACGGCTGCGCTCGCGGTCGCTCTTCCAGGCATCACTCGACGGCGAGCTCGGCTCGTCGCTCGCGACGATCTCGCATCCCGTCGGCGACCTCCCGCGAGACGAGCGTGGCGACATCGTCGTCGCCGTCCCGCTCAGCGCCACGAACGAGGCGGGACGCACGAGACTGCGGGCCGACGGCGTCTACCCCGTTCGCATCGAGCTGCGCAACGAGGACGGCGACGCGATCGATGGCTTCACGACGCACCTCGTCCGCACCACGGCCCTCCCCGGCGCCCAACCGCTGGCAGTGGCGATGGTCCTCCCGCTGACTGCGTCGCCATCCCTCGCTCCCGACGGCTCGAGCCAGATGCTCGACGACGATCGCACGGCGCTCGCAGCGTTGATCACGGCACTCGCGAGCCATCCCGCGATCCCACTCACAGTCGTCCCGTCGCCCGAGACGGTGAGCGCGCTCCAGGCGAGCACCGCGACAGAGGACCGCCAGATGCTCGACTCGATGCGCGCCTCGATCGGGTCGCGAGAGGTCATCGCCGGCCCGTACGTCGCGATCGATCCGTCGGCGATGATCCGCGACGGGTTGCACGACGAGCTCACGACCCAGCTGCGAACTGGCAGCGACACGCTCGCGGCCGCGCTCGCGCCTTCGCGACCGGACGGCCGCACCTGGATCGCGGACGCGCCGCTCGACGCGCGGGGCCTGCAGGGCCTTCGCGACGCCGGCGTGGACCAGCTCGTCCTTCGCGAAGACCTTCTGACGCCGACCGACCTGCCGTTCACGCTGACCCGCCCCGCCGCGCTCACGACGGGCGACGTCACCGTCCAGAGCACCACCTTCATCGACGGTGGCCTCGCACAGCACTTCGACGAGCCCGGCGACCAGACGCTCGCCGCCACGCACCTGCTCGCCGACCTGTCGCAGCTGTACTTCGACAGCCCGAGCCTGCAGCGCGGCACGGTGGTCGCGCCCCCGTCGGACTGGGCGCCGTCGCCCGTCTTCCTCGACACGTTCCTCGACGGGCTCGCGTCCTCCCCGATGCTCACTCCGCTGACGATCGACGACTACTTCCGCACTGTCCCGCGCGCAGTCGACGACGACGGTCACCCCGTCGTGCGCTCGCTCGCCGATCCGTCGACCGCGTCGCTCGGCGCGTACGGCCCCGCACTGCAACGCACCCGGCAACGTCTCGACGGGCTCTCGACGATGATCGCCGAGGGCGACCCCCTCCTCGACTCCGCGAGGCAGCGCCTCCTCGTCGCCAGCGCCGCCTCGCTCACGAGCGATCGCCGTACCGAGTACCTGAACGCGGTCGAAGCCGAGATCAACCAGCAGACATCGTTCCTGCGCGCGCCCGCGCGGCAGTCGGTGACCCTGACTTCGCGAGTTGCGACTGTGCCACTGACGATTCGCAGCACGTCGCCGACCCCGCTGCAGGTGCGCGTCCTCGTGACGAGCCCGAAGCTGGACTTCCCCGATGGAGCCGCGCAGATCGTCACGCTCGACACCGCGAACACGACGGTGACGTTCAAGGTGAAGGCGCGCGCGTCCGGCACGTTCCCGCTCGACGTGAAGGTGACCTCGCCCGACGGCACGCTGCCGATCGCGACCGAGACTCTCACCGTGCGCTCCACCGCGGTCTCGGGAGTCGGGTTCGTGCTCTCGATCGGAGCAGGACTCTTCCTCGCGGGCTGGTGGATCCATCACCTGCGCAGCGAGCGCCAGCTCAATCGCCGCAAGACGCGACCGCGCCATCCCTCTTCGGCCGCCCCCGCGGCGTGAGCGCGACGGCTCGCTACAGTCCGCCCATCACGACTGTCGCCGACGACCGCGAGCTCGTGACCGCGGCGCAAGCCGGCGATCGCGCCGCGATGGAAGCGCTCCTGCGCCGCCACTACGACCGCATCAACGCGCTCTGCCGCCGAATCACCGGCTCTGAGGCCGACGGCGCTGATGCCACCCAGGAAGCGCTCATCGCCGTCGTGAAGGGACTCCCTCGGTTCGACGGCCGCGCCCAATTCTCGACGTGGGCATACCGCGTCGCGACCAACGTGTGCCTCGACGAGCTCCGACGAAAGCGACGCCGGCCTGTCACGAGCTTCGGCGACGGCGACCAGGCCGTGGCCGACCCGATGGACGACGTCCCGCTGCTCGACGATCGCGTGGGCGACCGTCTCGACATCGACGCCGCACTCGCGAAGCTGCCCCCGGACTTCCGCGCCGCCGTCGTGCTGCGCGACGTGTGCCAGCTCGACTACGCCGAGATCGGCCAGGTGCTGGGCATCCCGGCCGGCACCGTGCGATCCCGGATCGCCCGGGGGCGCGCTGCGGTCGCGGCGATGCTGTCAGAGTCGCGGAACCCCGATCCCCCGCCGCAACGTCCTAGTGGGCAGCGATGAGCGATCAGCCCCTGTCCGACGACGAGCTCGCGAGCGCGATGCTCGACGGCGAGTCCACCGGGCCGCGCCCTGCGGACGCGGCAGTCAGTGCCCGTGTCGATGAGCTCCGACGCGCAGCGGACGCGATCGCGCAGCCCGTCGTCGTCGATGACGCGTCGCGTGAGCGGGCCATCGCGGCAGCGCTGCAGGCATTCGACGACGCGCCGCCAGTGACGGCGACAGCGACCGAGCCCGTGACCGCGGCCGCGCGCCGGACGCGCTTCATGCCCGCCCTCGCTGCCGTCGCCGCGGCGGTCCTCGTCCTGGTCGGCGTGGTCGCCGTGGTCCGACACGACAGCTCGACACCTACCGACACCGCCTCGGGCGCCGAAGCAGCGTCTGGCGCCGCCACTGGGCCGACGACGATGGCTGGGCTGGCGCCTGCACGGGGCGCGACGAACGACGCGTCGAGCCAAGGGGGCGCCGTCGCTGCCGCGGTGCCGGCGACCTCGGCGCGCGACCTCGGCAGCCTGTCGGACCCGGCAGCCTTGCGGGCGGCCATCGGTCCGGAAGCCTTCACGACCAAGGCCGCGCAGCTCGCGCCGACCCCCACCGCATGCGAGCCGGAGGCGCGAGCCGGTGCGGCCACCGACCTCGGCACGCTCACCGACGACGTCACCCTGCACTGGATGGGACACGCCGCACGCGCGTTGGTGTTCGTCGACGCGGAGTCCACCTCGCACATCGTGGTCGTCGCCGACCCCTCCTGCGCGGTGCTCGACCTGATCGTTTGACGCGATCCTCCGATACGCTCCGCGCCATGCCGGAGCCGGACGGTCACATCCCGATCCCGATCCTCGAGGGCGATTGGCCCGCCCAAGCCGCGACCAGCATCGAGCAGCTCGTCACGACCGTGCGCGACCGCACGACCGCGCCGCTACTGAACGCATCGAGGGCGGTCGTCTACGCGCTCGTCGGCGGCACGCTGATCTTCGCCTCGCTGCTGATGCTCGTCATCTGCCTCATCCGCCTGCTGAACAACTACCTCCCCGGCGACGTCTGGGTGGCGTACCTCGTGCTCGGCAGCGTCTTCGTGCTGATCGGCCTCGTGCTGTGGGCGCAGCGCGGCAGCATCAAGCTCACGCCGGCGCCCGAGACGCCCGCGTCGCCCGCCGCCCTGCCCGCCAGCTGAGATGCCCGACCCTCGTCCCGTCATCATCATCGGCTCGGGCCCGGCCGGCCTCACGGCCGCGATCTACACCGCGCGCGCCAACCTCTCGCCGCTCGTGATCGAGGGAGAGCCTTCGTCGACGAGCGACCAGCCGGGTGGCCAGCTGATGCTCACGACCGAGGTCGAGAACTTCCCGGGGTTCCCCGACGGCGTGATGGGACCGGAGCTGATGATGCAGTTCCGCGACCAGGCGAGTCGCTTCGGCGCCGAGATCATCACCGCGAAGGTCACGAGGGTCGATCTGTCGCAGTCGCCGTTCGGTGTCTGGATCGGCGACGAGGAGCACCGCGCCGAGTCGGTGATCGTCGCCACGGGCGCACAATCGCTGATGCTCGGCCTCGAGTCCGAGAACCGGCTCATCGGCCACGGGCTCTCCACCTGCGCGACGTGCGATGGCTTCTTCTTCCGCGGCCACGAGATCGGCGTCGTCGGCGGAGGCGACTCCGCGATGGAAGAGGCGCTCTTCCTCACGAAGTTCGCGAGCAAGGTCACGATCATCCACCGACGCGACTCGCTGCGCGCGTCGAAGATCATGCAGGACCGGGCCCACGCCAACGAGAAGATCGAGTTCATGTGGGACACCGTCGTCACCGATCTCGTCGGCGACAACAAGCTCGAGGCCGTGCAGGTCGAGAACCTGAAGACCGGAGCATCGTCGGCTCTCGCGCTCACCGGGCTGTTCGTCGCGATCGGCCACGTGCCCAACACCCCGCTGTTCAAGGGCCAGTTGGACATGGACGATGCGGGGTACTTGATCACCCATGACGGCGCGAAGACCAACGTGCCGGGCGTGTTCGCGTGCGGCGACGTCCAGGACCACGTGTACCGCCAGGCCATCACGGCTGCGGGCTCCGGGTGCATGGCCGCCATCGACGCCGAGCGGTGGCTCGAGGCCCGGCACGGCTGAGCCGCCGAGCTCCAGACGGCGGCCCATCAGGAATGTTGTGACCACCCGCATGGTTCACTGTGCGGAGCAATTCCCCGCCGCTCCCCCATCCGAGAGGATCGCGATGTCCGCTGAGATCACTTCACTGTCTGACGCCACGTTCGACGAGACCGTGCAGAGCTCGTCCGAAGCCGTCGTTGTCGACTTCTGGGCGGAGTGGTGCGGGCCTTGCAAGATGATCTCCCCGATCCTCGAAGAGATCGCCAGCGAGCACAAGGACAAGGTGAAGGTCGTCAAGCTGAACGTCGACGACAACCCCGATGTGACTCGCCGCTACGACGTCATGAGCATCCCGACGCTCATCGTGTTCAAGGACGGGCAAGCCAAGAAGCGCTTGGTCGGAGCCAAGGGCAAGGGCCAGCTCCTCCAGGAGCTCGGCGAATTCCTGTAGAGGGTCTGCCCCTGCGCGTCGGCGCGGCGGGCGAAGCAGCACGCGACCTTCAGCGCCGGCTCGCCAGGGCCGGCTTCGATCCCGGCCAGGCTGAGTACGGCCATTTCGGAGCGGCCACCGAGACCGCAGTGCGCGCGTTCCAGGTCGCACGCGGCCTTCAGGCCGATGGCGTCTGCGACCTGCAGACGTGGACCGCGATCGTCGAAGCCGGCTACGAGCTCGGTGATCGGCTGCTGTACCTGCGCCGCCCGATGCAACGGGGCGACGACGTCGCTGAGCTGCAGCGTCGGCTCGGCACACTGGGGTTCGACCCCGGGCGCATCGACGGGATCTTCGGTCCGACCACGGTCCGCGCCCTCACCGAGTTCCAGTCGAACGCCGGCCTGCCGCCTGACGGGATCGCGGGCCACGAGTCGGTCGCGCTGCTCGACCGGCTCACGGCACGGGCGGGCAGCAGCCAAGGAGTGTCAGAGGTGCGCGAGCGCGAGGCGCTGCGCCACGCCCCCACGACGTTGAGCGGCCGCCGCCTCGCCCTCGGCGAGCCGGGCGGTCTCGAAGTGCTGATCCGCGCCGCGCACCGAGCACTCGCTCTCGCGGGCGCCGACGTGATCGTGCTCCAGCACCCTGACGGCTCGGCCCTTGCGGCCGCAGCCAACGCCGCCGACGCTGAGCTCTACCTCGACCTCGCGCTCGACGACGAGCGCTGCCATGGCGCGTACTACGCCGCCACGGGGTTCGAGTCCGCGGGCGGCAAGCGCTTGGCGACGATCCTCGACGAGCTGGTGCCACCAGTGCTCGGCCAACCACAAGGAGTGCCCGTCGGGATGCGGCTCGCGGTCCTTCGGGAGACCCGGATGCCTGCAGTGCGTTACGCCATCGGCCCGCCGGCGGACGCGATCTCCGCGCTTCCCGACCTCGCGCTCGCCGTGAGCAGGGCGATCACCCGCTGGTGCCAGCAGCCCTCGACCGTGTCCTGACGACCGCTGCCCGGCGGGTCGCCGCGCACTCTCATGTCATTTCATGGGAGTCGCGCCGTTCCACACAGGCTGTGTTCAACCTTGTGGATACTAAGCCTCACCCACAGATCGAGGGTCGGTCTCGTCACCTTCGACCCTCGGCGCTGTCGTCATGAGCCGGTAGATCCGCTCGAGGTCCTCGAGCGAGGCGAACTCGATGACGACCTTGCCCCGTCGAGCGCCCATGTCGACCTTGACCCGAGTGTCGAGCCGCTCTGACAGCAGCTCCTCGAGCTCGAGCAACCCGGGCGCGCGCAGGCGCGGCTTCGGGTCGGCTCGGGGCCCGCTCGGGAGCGCCTTGGCGAGCGCGCACCGCCTCCTCGACCGCCCGCACCGAGAGGCCCTCGTCGACGACGCGCTTGGCGAGCGCCTCCTGGAAGGCGCGGTCCGGAGTGCCGAGCAGCGCGCGGGCATGGCCCGCGGAGATGCGGCCCTCGCCGACGAGGCGCTGGATGCTCGGCGGCAGCTGGAAGAGGCGCAGCGTGTTCGTGATCGCGACCCGGCTGCGGCCGACCCGGGTCGCGAGCTCGTCGTGGGTCAGGCCGAAGTCTTCGATCAGCTGCTGGTAGGCGCCCGCCTCCTCGAGTGGGCTGAGGTCCTCGCGGTGGAGGTTCTCGACGAGGGCCTGCTCGACGGCCGCCAGCTCGTCGGCGTCGCGGACCAACGCGGGGATCGTCGCGAGTCCGGCCCGCTTCGCGGCGCGCCACCGTCGCTCACCGGCGATGAGCTCGTAGCTGCCGTCCCCGCTCGGCCGGACGAGCACGGGCTGGATCACGCCGACCTCGCGGACCGAGGCGGTCAGGGCGACGAGGGACTCCTCGTCGAAGTGCGCCCGAGGCTGGTGCCGGTTCGGCGTGATCGACGCGATCGGAAGCTCCCGAAAGGCTCCGGGGTCGACAGGGGCTGCCGCGTCCGCCGGAGTCGTCGGGATGAGCGATCCGAGCCCCTTACCCAGCCCGCTGCGGCGCGCCACCACTCACCTCCTTGGCAAGCTCCTTGTAGGCGATCGCGCCACGAGAGGTCGGGTCGAACGAGATGATCGGCTGGCCGAACGACGGCGCCTCGGAAAGCCGGACCGTGCGAGGCACGATCGTCTTGCAGACCCGATCGCCGAAGTGGGCACGCACCTCCTGCACGACCTGATCCGCGAGCTTGGTCCGGGCGTCGTACATGACGAGGATGATCGAGGACACCTCGAGGGCCGGGTTGAGGCTCTTGCGGACGAGCTCGACGTTGCGCAGGAGCTGGCCCAAACCCTCGAGCGCGTAGTACTCGCATTGGATCGGCACGACGACCTCGCCTGCGGCGGCGAGGCCGTTGACGGTCAACAAGCCGAGCGAGGGTGGGCAGTCGATCAACACGAAGTCGTAGTCGGGGAGCACCGGCTCGAGCGCTCGGCGCAGCTTCAGCTCACGGCTGAACGCGGGGACGAGCTCGATCTCGGCGCCGGCGAGGTCGAGGCTCGCGGGGGCCACGAACAGGTGACGCACGGCGGTCGGCTCGATGCACTGGTCGATCGGCAGGTCTTGCATCATGACCTCGTACATCGAGGTCTCGAGCTCTCGAGGGTTGACGCCCAGTCCGGTCGAGGCATTGCCCTGCGGATCGAGGTCGACGACGAGGGTGCGGTAGCCGAGGGTCGCGAGGCACGCGCCGAGGTTCACCGCAGTGGTCGTCTTGCCGACGCCACCCTTCTGGTTCGCGACCGCGAGCACCCGCGGCAGGGGCCGGGTCGGCCGAGGGGTGGGAGCGGCGAAGGGCGCAGGAGCCTCCGGGGAGGGCGCGAGCGC
The DNA here is from genome assembly GCA_963726495.1 of uncultured Acidimicrobiales bacterium. GTDB lineage: Bacteria > Actinomycetota > Acidimicrobiia > Acidimicrobiales > DATKAS01 > DATKAS01. Next base: position 866,559 of record CAVSCP010000008.1, on the reverse strand, counting down.
GTCGTCTTCCGCCGGAACCGACTCGTCACTCATCGCTGCTGCATCCTCTCCATCAAGGGTCGCAGCGTCAAGCATCGTTCCACGTGAAACGTCCCTTCTCGAGCAGAAACCTTCAGAACCGCCACATTTCAGAACAGGGGGCGCTGCCGGGGCACGCCCGTGCGGCGCGGGAAGCGATCGGGGCACCGAGACGCCTGCTCGAGGGTTTGAAACGCCCCGACCCGGCCGCGGCGCACCAGGCCCAACAGCGCAAGACCCTCGACAGGCCAGCGAGCCCCGGCGGCGTCGGGTGGCTCAGTGACGGCCAAGACGCCGCCGGCCCGCAGCAGCGGCGCCCCGCATTCTGCCGTCGTCGCCGGCGGTCCGAACGAGCGGGCGACGACGAGATCGAAGATGCCCCGAAGCTCGGCCGCTCGACCAGCGACTTCTGCCGCGTTGCGCAACGACCACGGGCGGATTCGGCAGCTCGAGCCGGGCTACCGCCCTCACGAGGAAGTCGGCGCGGGTGACGCTCGACTCGACGAACGTCCACTGCACCCGGGGTTCGAGTGCCGCAAGGGGCAGCCCGAGCGCACCCCCTCCGCTCCCGAGATCGACCGCACGGCTGCCTGCGGCGAGCAGCGGGAGCGCGCCCCGAGCGAGATCGACATGCGCCTCGACCGGACCGGGCCCGAGGAAGCCTCGGACCTTGGCCTCCTCGAGGAGCGAGACGACCGAGGCGATCGACGTCGTGCGGGTGCTCAATCAGCCGGCGCGACGGCGATGACCACCCGCCGGTTGGGCTCTTCGCCCTCCGACAAGGTCACCACGCCATCGACCTTCTGGGCCGCGTCGTGGACGATCTTGCGGTCGGCCGCGCCCATGGGCTCGAGCATGCGGCGGTCGCCGGAGGCGACGACCTCTGCGGCGACCTGCACCGTGAACCGCTCGAGGGCTTCCTTGCGGCGCTGCCGGTAGCCGGAGACGTCAACCCTCAACCACCCCGAACGATCGGGCATCGCGCGATGGACCACGGTCCGGGTGAGCTCCTGGACGGCGGCGAGCGTCAGGCCGCGGGGCCCGATGAGCAACCCGAGATCGTCGCCGGCGACTGCCACCTCGATCTCGTCGTCGTCCATCACGGTGGAGACCTCACCATCGAGACCGAACGCGGCGACGAGCCCGTCGATGAACTCACTGGCGATCTCGCGCTCGCGCTCGAGCTGCGCAGGGTCGGACACGGGGCGCTCCTCTCGGGGTGGCCGCTTCGCCGCGGGTGCGGACTGCGACTTCGATCGTTCACTGCTCGGGGTGCGGCCATTGGACCCGCCCCCGTTCACTGCGTCGCCGTTCTCGGCTCCGGTTGCCTGGCCGGCGGGCGAGCCTGCGCCCTCACGTCCTGACTTGCGGCGGCGATCACGACGGTCGACCTTGGGTCGAGGCGTCGTCGGACGCACGCGAACCCGCAACCGAGCCTCACCCCGGAGCCGACCGAACAGGCCGGGCCGCGGCTCCTCGAGCACCAGCCACTCGGCGTCGTCCTCACCGACGCCAAGCCGGTCGAGGGCGGCATCGAGTGCCTCTTCCACCGTGCGACCGGTGGTCTCCACCCACTGCACGGGATCAGCGCTTCTTCTTGTTCTTGCTGGGTGGTGTCGAGCCCGAGCCTGCACCCGACGACCCGCCGGTCACGGGGCGCGGGGCGGGCCGGGCGGTCGCGCCCGAGGACTTCGGCTTCGGCCGCGCCGAGGGGGTCGCGCCGTTTCCGTCCGCCTTCCCGTCGGCGGGCTGGCCGCCCTTGTTGCTCGGGAGGGGCTTGCTCGTCGGCTTCGTGCCGTCGTGCCCTTGCCAGTCTCGGCCGCGTTCGTCTCGGTCGCCTTGGCCTCGATCGCCTTCGAGCCTTTGGGCTCGGGCTTCGGCTTGGCCGATGCGTTGGGGCCTGCGCTCGCCTTGGCCTCCATCGCGTGCTTCGCGTCCTCGCGGTAGAAGGCCTTCGTGATGTAGGCCTGCTGCCCGATCCGGTAGAGGTTCGACACGAGGAAGTACACGACGACGCCCGCCGGCAGCGTGAGGCTGATGAGGGCGAAGAACGCCGGCATGACCTTCAGCAGCATCGCCTGCTGCGGGTTGATCGCTGTCCCGTTCTTGTTGCGAGCCGAGATCTGCAGCTGCTGGATGTAGCTCGAGGCCGTCACGAGCAGGATGAGGATCAGGTAGGGGATGGCGCCCACGAAGGACTCGCTCATCTCCTTGGCGGCGCTGTGGGAGAGATCCATCCCGAACGCCATCATCTGGTTCGTCTGGGTCAGGGCCTTCCACAGGTCGGTCGAGTGGTTGAGGTAGCTCGGGTTGAAGTTTCCGACGACCGGGCAGGCGCCGGAGGCGTGGGCCGCCGGGCTGCAGATGACCGTGAGCTTGTGGAGCACCCGGTAGAGGACGATGAAGACCGGCATCTGGATGAGCAGCGGCAAGCACCCGCCCATCGGGTTGATCTTGTTCTCCTGGTAGAACTTCATCAGCTCTTCGTTGAGCTTCTGACGATCTCCCTTGTACTGCTGCTGGAGCTTCTTCATCTCGGGCTGGAGCCGCTGCATCTGCAGCATCGACTTCGTGCCCTTCAGGGTCAGCGGCGTGAGCAGCACCATCACCGTGAGGGTGAGGAGCGCGATGGCGATCGCGTAGTTGGGGATCAGGCTGTAGAACCAGGCCAGGACGGTGGCGATGGCGTCGAACACTTAGACGGCCTTCCTCTCGGGCACAGGGTCGAACCCGTGCCCACCCCACGGATGGCACCGACACACGCGGCGCGCCGCGAGGGCGCTGCCACGGAGGGCGCCGTGCGTCTCGATGGCCTCGAGCGCATAGGTCGAGCAGCTGGGGACGAAGCGACACGGTGACGGTCGCCCCGCTCGCAGCGTCTGGTACAGCAGCACCGACCGACGCAGCACGCGGGAGGTCGGGCTCATGCGGTCACGCTCGTGCGGACCACGGACAGCAAGTCGTGCATCGCCACCGACAGCTCTCCGAAGCTGAGGTCGGCGGCGGGTGGATCCACGTGAAACACATAGGTGCCGGCCGGCAGGGGCAACGACCGGTGCTCGTCGGCGAGGACCGCCCGAAGCCGGCGACGGACTCGGTTGCGCGTCGACAGCGACACCGACGCGGCGCGGGATGGCCCACGCGATCGCGGCGGACGAAGGGTCCGGCGTGCCGGAGGAGGGGTCGCTGAGCAAGACCGTCACGCTGAGCGGTCCTTTGCGCACGCGCCGTCCTCGTCGCCGAGCTGCGGCATGGGACGAACGGCCACGGAGTCGGGTCAGGCGGACAGCCGGAGGCGACCCTTGCGGCGCCGGGCCGCCAGCACGGCGCGACCCGCCCGCGTCGACATGCGATGGCGGAAGCCGTGCCGCTTGGCCCTCTTCCGGGTGTTGGGCTGATAGGTGCGCTTCACTCACTTCCTCCTCGACCGGAGACTGCCGAGTCACCCTCGGTCACCCTGGCGCCTCACGTGCTCGATCGATGTACCTCGATCCGCGTGATGAGCTCTGGCACACTTCTGCACCATGCTCAGCCGTTCGGGCACGCAAAACGAGGCGTCTCGCTGGCTCTCAGGGTAGAGGGAGGCCCGGGCAACGTCAAAGAGCCCTGTGGATTCTCCTCTTGCGCGGCCTCGGGAGGCCGGTGGTAGCGTCCGCTTCCCGTCGTGGGGGGCAACGGCAGTCGACCACATGGTGTCTCTGAGCACCACGGCACATTGGGGCGCACAGAACGACACGGCGTGATGGTCGACGATTATCCACAGGTGTGGACGGGGTTGTGGACGTGCCCGTCGATCAGGAGGCAACCACCCAGGTGAGTGACGCACAGCACCTGTGGAACGCCGCGGCCCAAGTCCTTCGGGCCCAGGTCTCAGAAGCGGTCTGGCACTCGACGTTCTCCGACGCGCGGCCGGTGAACCTCGACGGCGGCCTGCTCGTCGTCGCGGTCCCGAGCACGCTCGTGAAGGAGCGCGTGCAAGGCCGGTACGAGGCGATGGTCCGCGACGCGCTGTCCGAGGTCGGCTTCCCGGGCGTCGAGCTCTTCATCGAGGTGCTCCCCGACGCCCAGGCCAACGGCGCCGACGAGAGCCCACGTGACCTGCTCGAGAGCCTGATGCCGAGCGCAGCAGAGCGACGGCGCTCCCGTGCTCCCGCTCGAGCCGATGCCGACGCGCACCGCCGCTGATCTGAACCCCCGCTACACGTTCGAGGCGTTCGTCACCGGCACGTCCAACCGCTTCGCCCACGCGGCCGCGCTCTCGGTCGCCGAGACGCCGGCTCGCTCGTACAACCCGCTGTTCATCTACGGCGAGGCCGGGCTGGGCAAGACGCACCTGCTCCACGCGATCGGCAACTACGTGAAGCAGAACTACGCCCACTACCAGGTGCGATACGTCTCGACCGAGATGTTCCTGAACGAGTTCGTCGACGCGATCCGCACCAACACCGGGGCCGCGTTCAAGCGTCGGTACCGCGAGATCGACGTGCTGCATGATCGACGACATCCAGTTCATGGAGAGCAAGGAAGGGCTCCAGGAGGAGTTCTTCCACACGTTCAACTCCCTCCACGGCGCGAACAAGCAGATCGTCATCTCGTCCGACCGGCCAGCCCGACGCGATCCCCACGCTCGAAGACCGCCTGCGCAGCCGGTTCAAGTGGGGGCTGACCACCGACATCCAGCCGCCCGACCTCGAGACCCGCCTCGCGATCCTTCACAAGAAGGCCGAGAAGGAGACGATGACCGTCCCCGACGACGTGATGGAGTTCATCGCGACGTCACATCACCGACAACATCCGCGAGCTCGAAGGCGCGCTCACCCGGGTGCTCGCCTGGGCGAGCCTCACCCACGCCCCGCTCAACACGTCGGCCGGCCGAGAAGGTGCTCGGCGACATCCTGAGCAGCCACCAGCCCCGGGAGATCACGCCGACGCTCATCCTCGACAAGACCTCGGCGATGTTCGGCTTCAGCGTCGAGGACCTCAAGGGCAAGAGCCGGCGCAAGCCCCTGGTGACCGCCCGTCAGATCGGGATGTTCGTGATCCGCGAGCTCACCGACCTGAGCTACCCGGCCATCGCCCGCGAGTTCGGCGGCCGCGACCACACGACCGTCATCCACGCGGTCGAGAAGATCACTGCGCTGATGAAGGAACGTCAGCAGATCTACGACCAGGTCACCGAGCTGCGCCAGCGCATCCAGAGCGGCGCGTGAAGCGCCCGCGGTCAGTCAGCCCAGCCGATGTGGAGCAGCCTGTGGGTGACCTTGTGACTTCGGTGGAAACGACATCGGTTTTCCAACGAGGGTCCCTCAGCGCTCTCCGCTCCTGTGGGAGCCTGGGGACGACGTTGGGACAGCATGATGGGCGTTGACCTGCACCGATGTGCATCGGTCCACAATCCCCAGCCCCTATTGCCATTGCTATCTCTCTCATACGAACCATGAAGGGGAAGTGCAGACGTGAAGTTTCGCTGTGAGCGTGAGGAGCTCGCGGAGGCGCTCGGCACCGCAGCACGTGCAGCAGTTGGTCGTGGCGCTGCGCTCCCGGGCCTCGCCTCAGGGGTGCGCATCGAGCTCGTCGGGAACCACCTCGAGCTGACGGCCACCGACCGCGAGCTGACCATCCGCGTGACGAAGGAAGTCACGGGCTCGAGTGACGGCGTGACCGTGGTGCCGGCGCGGTTCACCCACGACATCGTCCGCGCGCTCGAACCCGGCGCGGTCGACGTCGAGCAGGCCGGCGAAGAGGTGCGCATCGCGTCGGGTCGTTCGCGCTTCAGCGTGCGCACGGTGAGCGCCGACGAGTTCCCGCGCGTCGTCGAGCCTTCCGAGCACGCGGTCGTCCTCGATGCCAAGGGCTTCGAGAAGGCCCTCGATCAGGTCGTGCGGGCCGCCAGCACCGACGAGGCCCGTCAGATCCTCACCGGGGTGCTGATGACCGCAGAGGGCGGCGGGCTGCGGCTCGTCGCGACCGACAGCTATCGGCTTGGCGGTGCGCGACCTCGACAGCCAGAACGTGCTCGCCGAGGGCCAGAAGGTGCTGGTGCCGTCGCGGGCGCTGAACGAGCTGAAACGAGTGCTCGGTGGCTCGAACGAGGTCACGTTGCGACTCGGTGAGCGTGACGCGACGTTCGACGTGGGCAACGTGCGGCTCACCACGAGCCTGATCGAGGGCGAGTATCCGAACTACCGCCAGCTGATCCCCGACAAGTACCCGAACCGCCTCACGATGGGCAAGGAGCCGCTGCTCGCCGCGATCCGTCGTGTGCGGCTGCTCGCCGCCGAGTCGAACAACATCCGGCGTGAAGATGAGCGCCGAAGGGGTCGTGCTCGAGGCCATCAACCAGAACCTCGGCCAGGCCGAAGAGGACCTCGACGACGTGAAGTACGAAGGCGCGGACATGACGGTCGCGTTCAACCCGGGCTACCTCAGCGATGGCGTCGAGGCCGTCGACAGCGACACGGTCGTGCTCGAGACGCTCGACGCGCTGAAGCCCGCCGTCGTGCGATCGCCGGAGTCGGGGGAGTTCACCTACCTGCTCATGCCCGTCGCGGGTGTCGTGAGCGGTGCGGGTGCGCCGGCTCTGGCTCACCGACTTCCGCAACTTCGCCCACGCTGAGCTCGAGCTGCCGCCAGGTCTCACCGCGGTCGTCGGCGACAACGGGCAGGGCAAGACGAACCTCCTCGAGTCGATGGCTACCTCGCGCAGCTCGACAGCTTTCGTGGCGCGCCCACCGAAGCGCTGGTGCGCATGGGTGCGACGACCGCCGTCGTGCGGGCCGAGGTCGAACGGGAGGAGCGCGAGCTGCTGATCGAGGCCGAGCTCGGTGCGGGTCGTGCACGCGTGCAGGTGAACCGGCAACGGCTCGCGCGGACGCGCGACCTGCTCGGTGCGCTGCGAGTGACCGTGTTCGCTCCCGATGACCTCGAGATGGTGAAGGGCGGGCCCGCGACTCGCCGGCGCTACCTCGACGACTTGCTCGTCGCGCACAGCCCGAAGCTCGACGTGCTGCGGACCGACCTCGATCGCATCCTGCGGCAGCGCAACGCGCTCCTGAAGCAGATGGCCGGCCGGCACGGCTGGCGGCGAGGGTGCGCTGGCCACGCTCGACGTGTGGGACGAGCGGTTCGCGAGCGCCGGCACTGCGCTCGTCTCGGCGCGGCTCGACCTGCTCGCTCGTCTCGCTGCCTGCGCTCGCGATCGCGTACGCGCACGTCGCGGGCGCGAACGCCGACATCGGCGCGGCCTACGAGCAGTCGTGGGAGGGCGATCTCGGCGGCGGCTCTCGGCGCGGCGCGCGACGTCGACATCCGCCGAGCGGTGACGACGGTCGGTCCGCATCGTGACGAGCTCGGCCTGACGATCGACGGCCGCGTCGCTCGGACGCATGCGTCGCAGGGCGAGCAGCGATCACTTGCTCTCGCGATGCGCCTCGCGGGGCACGACGTCGTCGCCACCGAGATCGGCGCGTCTCCGGTGCTGTTGCTCGACGACGTGTTCTCCGAGCTCGACCCGACCCGCTCGGCCGCGCTGCTCGCGCACGTCCCTCCCGGACAGGTGCTGCTCACGACGGCAGGCGGCCTGCCCGCCGACGCGCACCCCGATCAGGTCGTGCACGTCCGTGGGGGAGTGCTGTCGTGAGCGAGCATCGCGAGCCGCGTCCGTGTCGGTGAGAGCCTCGATCGACTCGCGCGAAGCCTCAGCGGAGTCGGCGCCCAGCCGCTCGCGTCGGTGTTCACCGAGTGGCCGCGGGTCGTCGGCGACACCCTGGCCGCGCACTGCCGGCCGCTCTCGCTCGACGGCACGCGGCTCGTCATCGCGGTCGACGAGTCGGCCTGGGCGACCCAGATCCGCTACCTCGAGCGCGAGCTCATCGCGCGGCTCGCGGAGGTCGTCGGCGGGCCTCCGGTGGCTTCGATCGAGGTGCGCGTCGCGCCCTCCGAGAACGACCCGCGACGAGGGCGAAAACGGGCGTGAGAAGGGCCGCGGATCGGGCCGCGAAACATGCCCGTGAGCACCGGAATCTGCTCACCCCTCTGGTACACTGACGACATCGTGATTCTGGCCGCTGACCTGCGGTTTTCTCCGGAATCTCCTTTGCATTCCAGCCGCTGAAAGGGACGCGTCCTTGTCGCAACCGATGCCCTCGTACGACGCCCGCGACATCACTGTGCTCGAGGGCCTCGAACCGGTCCGGAAGCGCCCCGGCATGTACATCGGGTCGACGGGTCCGAGCGGCCTTCACCACCTCGTCTGGGAGGTCGTCGACAACGCCGTCGACGAGGCGATGGCGGGCTACTGCACCCGCATCGACGTCACGCTGCTGGCCGACGGCGGCTGCCGCGTCGTCGACGACGGGCGGGGCATCCCGGTCGATCCGTACCCCTCGGGGCCTCACAAGGGCAAGAGCGCGGCGCAGGTGGTCCTCACGGTGCTGCATGCCGGCGGCAAGTTCGGCGGCGCCGGCTACAAGGTCTCGGGCGGCCTCCACGGCGTGGGCGTCTCGGTCGTGAACGCGCTGTCGAGCCGGCTCGTGCTCGAGGTCGACCGCGACGAGAAGCGCTACCGCCTCGAGTTCGCGAAGGGCGGCCAGCCGCAGGGCAAGCTCGAAGTCACCGGCAAGGCGCCGCGCGGACGCACCGGCACGACGGTCACGTTCTGGCCCGATGCCACCGTGTTCGAGGAGACCGAGTTCCGCGCCCAGACGGTGCTCGAGCGCCTGCAGATGATGGCGTTCCTCAACAAGGGCCTCGAGATCCGCTTCATCGACGAGCGTCCCGAGCACGAGCAGCAGGTCACGTTCAAGTACGCGGGCGGCATCCAAGACTTCGTGCGCCACCTCAACCAGTCGAAGGAGGCGCTCTTCAAGAAGGTCGCGCTACTTCGAGTCGGCCGAGAACGACCAGCAGGTCGAGTGCGCGCTGCAGTGGAACACGGGCTTCTACGAGGGCCTCCACTCGTTCGCCAACGGCATCACCACGATCGAAGGCGGCATGCACGAGGAGGGCTTCAAGAAGGCCCTCACCAACGTGGTCAACAAGTACGCACGCGGCAAGTCCCTCCTCAAGGAGAAGGACGACAACCTCCTCGGCGAAGACATCCGCGAGGGCCTCACCGCGATCATCGCCGTGAAGCTGCGCGATCCGCAGTTCGAGGGCCAGACGAAGGCCAAGCTCGGCAACGTCTCGATGCGGTCGCTCGTCGAGAAGGCGACGAACGAGAAGCTGGCCGAGTGGCTCGAGGAGCATCCGACCGAGGCGCGCCAGATCGTCCAGAAGTCGGTGAACGCGGCGCGGGCACGTGTCGCTGCCCGTCAGGCGCGCGACCTCACTCGTCGCAAGTCCGCGCTCGAGGGCGCGGGCATGCCCGACAAGCTGTGGGACTGCAACACGCGCGACCCCCGCGAGGGCGAGCTCTTCATCGTCGAGGGCAACTCGGCCGGCGGCTCAGCGGTGAACGCTCGCAACCCGCAGACGCAGGCGATCCTGCCGATCAGAGGCAAGATCCTCAACGTCGAGCGCGCCCGCCTCGACAAGATGCTGAAGAACCTCGAGATCCAGACGCTGATCACCGCGATCGGCGCCGGGGTCGGCGACGAGTTCGACGTCTCGAAGATCCGCTACCACAAGGTCGTGATCCTGGCCGACGCCGATGTCGACGGCAGCCACATCCGCACCTTGCTGCTCACGTTCTTCTACCGCCAGATGAAGGACCTCGTCGAGCAGGGCTACGTGTACATCGCGCAGCCGCCGCTGTTCTCGACCGAGGTCGGCAAGGCCAAGGTGTACCTGAAGGACGATGCCGCGAAGGCCGTCTTCCTCGCCGACCACCCGAACCACAAGAAGGAGTTCCAGCGGTTGAAGGGCCTCGGCGAGATGGACTGGGAGGAGCTGCGCGACACGACGATGGACGCGAGCTTGCGCACCCTCTTGCAGGTCACCGCGGAGCAGGCCGCGATCGCCGACGAGATGATGAGCGTCCTCATGGGTGACGACGTCGACAGTCGCAAGCACTTCATCACGAGCAACGCCAAAGACGTGCGGTTCCTGGACATCTGATGAGCGACGTCACGCCCCCGCGCGGTCCGAGCGACGGCACGCTCGCGTTCGGATCCATCGAGCCGATCGATCTCCAGGAGGAGATGGAGCGCTCGTTCCTCGACTACGCGATGTCGGTCATCGTCAGCCGCGCGCTGCCCGATGTGCGCGACGGGCTGAAGCCGGTGCATCGCCGCATCCTCTACGACATGTTCGACACGGGCTTCCGGCCCGATCGGCTGCACGTGAAGTGCGCGCGCGTCACGGGCAACGTCGCCGTCACGCTGGCATCCGCACGGCACCAGCGCGATCTACGACGCGCTCGACGCGCATGGCCCAGCCGTTCTCGTTGCGCCATCCGCTCATCGACTTCCACGGCAACTACGGGTCGCCCGACTTCGACGCCGCCGCCGACCGCTACACCGAGTGCCGGCTGTCGGTGCTCGCCATGCAGCTCATGGCCGGCATCGACGAAGACACGGTCAACTTCATCGACAACTACTCGGGCGAGTTCCAGGGCCCCGAGGTCCTCCCGGCCCGCTTCCCGAACCTGCTGGTCAACGGCAGCCAGGGCATCGCGGTGGGCATGGCCACCAACATCCCGCCGCACAACCTGGGCGAGGTCATCGACGCGGTCGCTCCACCTGATCGACAACCCCGAGGCGACCGCCGACGACCTCATGCAGTTCGTGAAGGGCCCCGACTTCCCGACGGGCGGCTCGATCCTCGGCCGGGCCGGCATCATCGACGCCTACCGCACCGGCCGTGGCTCGGTGCGCATGCGGGCGACGGCCGAGATCGAGGAGGTCAAGAACGGCATCCAGATCGTCGTGACCGAGCTGCCGTACCAGACCTCCGCGACGGCCATCGCGGCGCGGATCGGCGAGCTGGCCAACGAGAAGACCGTCGAGGGCATCCGTTCGATCGACAACTTCTCGTCCGGTGACGGCACCCGCCTCGTCATCGGCCTGAAGCGCGACGCGAACGCCAACGTCGTGCTGAACAACCTCTACAAGCACACGCCGATGCAGACGAGCTTCGCGATCAACATGGTCGCGCTCGTCGACGGCGTGCCGCGCACGCTGAACCTCGTGTCGGTGCTGAGCGCGTACGTCGCTCACCAGATCGAGGTCATCACGCGGCGGTCCGAGTTCCGGCTCCGCAAGGCCCGTGACCGCGCGCACATCGTCGAGGGCCTGCTCCGCGCGCTCGACATGATCGACGCGATCATCGCTCTGATCCGCGCGTCAGAGGATCGCGGCAGCGCGCGCGACGGCCTCATGGCGGCGCCGTTCGAGTTCAGCGACATCCAGGCGAACCACATCCTCGACATGACGCTCGGCCGCCTCACGCGCCTCGCTCGCGCACGAGCTCGAGGACGAGATGACGCAGCTGCGCGAGACGATGGCCGAGCTCGAGGCGATCCTGGCCGACGACGGCAGGCTGCGCGGCGTCATCAAGACCGAGCTCGCCGAGGTGCGGGCCGAGCACGCCACGCCGCGCATCGCGAAGATCACCTTCGACCCCGGCGACATGAACGTCGAGGACCTCCTCGACGACAAGGACCTGCTCGTCATCATGACGAGGGCCGGGCTACATCAAGTCGGTCGAGGCCGACGCCTTCCGCACGCAGGGCCGCGGCGGGCGGGGGGTGGCAGGCGGCAAGCTCAAGGAAGAGGACCTGGTCAAGACCATCCTCCACACCTCGGCTCACGCGTACTTGCTGTTCTTCTCGAACAAGGGCCGGGTCTACCGGCTGCGTGCGCACGAGATCCCCGAGCGGGACCGCACGGCCAAGGGCATCCCGATCGTCAACCTGCTGCCGCTCACACCCGACGAGCACATCCAGGCGATCATCGACACGCGCGACTACGAGACCAACCGCTACTTGTTCTTCGCCACGAGGCTCGGCCAGGTGAAGAAGACCCTGATGTCCGAGTACGACAAGTCGCGTCGCGAGGGGTTCATCGCGATCAACTTGCGTGAGGGCGACGAGCTCGTGCAGGTGATCCAGACGAACGGCACCGAAGACGTGCTGATCGTGTCGCGCAAGGGCATGGGCATCCGGTTCACGAACGACGACGAGCAGGTGCGTCCGATGGGTCGTGACGCGGCGGGCGTCCGCGGCATGAAGCTCAAGGCCGGCGACGAGGTGGTCGCGTGCGACATCGCGCACGACGAAGCCGTCGTGCTCATCGTCACCGACGCAGGCTTCGGCAAGCGCACCAAGATCAGCGAGTTCAACGCGCAGGGTCGCGGCGGCCAGGGCGTCAAGGCGATCAAGCTCGCGTCGACGCGTGGCACCGTGATGGCCGCGTTCATGGTCGAGAGCCCCGACGACGAGGTGATGTTGATCTCGTCCTCGGGTGTCACGATCCGGCTCGTCATCGGCACGATCGGCCACGCGCCGCTCGGTCGCGATGCGATGGGCGTCAAGGTCGTGAGCCTCGACGATGGCCAGACCGTCGCCTCGGTCGCCCTCGTCATCCAAGCGCCCGAGGCCGACTGACCCACTTCCCCTGCACAACCGAATGCTCGGGAAAGGAACGCGCATGAACCGACGCGCGCGGGGTATGGAAGGTCAGGTCACACCGCTCGTGGCTGTGGCGGTGCTGTTGGCAGGAGGGATCGCACTCGTGGTGGGACACATCGGCGGCATGCTCGCTGACCATGCGCAGGCGCGAGCGGCTGCTGACGCTGCAGCGCTCGCCGGCGCCATGGCGGGTGAAGCCGCGGCAGAAGAGGCGGCGACTTCGAACGGGGGCACGCTCGTCGAGATCGAGACGTCAGGTGCCGACACCGAGGTTCGGGTCCGGGTGGGCGACGCGGTTGCGGTCGCCCGGGCGCGCCGAGGGTTGAGTCAGGCCGCCGAAGCGACGGCGTTCACACCGTGAACGATTCGAACGAGCATGGTCCCCCGAGCGAGCACGGTCCCGCGACCGACGCGGCGGGTGAGGACCCATCTCGTACACTGCACCGCGTGCCAGGCGATGGGCCTGACAGCCCCCCCACGTCAGCGACCGAGGCGCCTCCTCCCCGACGCGCGCGACGTGTGACCCCCGATCCGGGCATCGAGCGCGACCGCAGTCGCCGATCCCCTCCTCGCTGCCGACGCGGCGGCGGCCGAAGCATCGAACGGCAACCATGCCGATGGGGACAATGGCGACGGCGATCATCCGGGCGAGGTGACCGCGCCCGCCGCGGTGACGGCAACGACCGCGGCCAAGCCGAAGCAGCGCAAGCCCTCGCAGTCCTCGAAGCAGCGCAAGACCGCCGCGCGCGAAAGCCACGTCTGTGGGCGCTGCCACCGCGGCGGTCGACGTCGTCGAGCTGCCGCCGACCGAGCAGGTCGACGCGGTCAAGGTCGACGCGGTCAAGGTCGACGCGGTCAAGGTCGATGCCAAGCTCGACTCGGTCGTCACCGACGGCCAACCCACGCCGTCGAGTGGGGTGCCGATGGTCGCGCTCATCCCGCCTGCGGGCGCCGTCGAGACGGTCGCCGCACCGACGGCACCGACGCCGACGGTGACGGCGCCGACCGCAGCGACGGTCGCTGCGGCCACTGCGGTGGCGCCCGTGGTGGCGCCAGTCGTCGCGCCCGCGACCGCTCCTCAGGTCAAGCAGCAGTCGAAGCCGCCGAAGGTCGCGGCCGCGCCCCGACGCCGTGTGCGAGCCCGGCGTGTCCAACGCATCGTGCGCCGTGTCGACGCATGGTCGGTGATGAAGGTCTCGTTCGTCTTCTTCATCGTCATGTACCTCGTGCTGCTGGTCGCCGGCGTGCTGCTCTGGGCGTTCGCCGTCGGCACCGGCACCATCGACAACGTCGAGAACTTCATCGAGCAGCTGTTCGCGCTCGACAGCTTCTCGTTCGTGGGCGCGCAGATCTTGCGCGCGTCGATCATCGGCGGAGGGCTGCTCGTCATCGCGGGCACCTTCACGACCACCGTGCTGGCGGTGCTGTTCAACTTGATCAGCGATCTCGTCGGCGGGGTGCGCTTCACGGTGGTCGAAGAGCAGGTGCTGCGGCCAGTGTCGCCGCCTCGGCCCGCCCCGGGTGCCGCGGGCCCGTCATCGGTTGACGACGCGCCGTCACGCCCGGGTACTGTCTGACCCTCCCGATCCAGCACGGGGCTATAGCTCAGCCGGTTAGAGCGCGTCCCTGATAAGGACGAGGTCGCTGGTTCGATTCCAGCTAGCCCCACCATGAAGGCGTTGAGGCGTGCCATCTTGGCCCTGTTTGCTGCCCTGCTGTTCGCGGCCGCGCTCCGGGTTCGCGGGAGAGGCGGCATCCCGCCGCAGGGCGGCGGATGGCGTGAGCTGTCCGGGCCAGACCTTCGCTGACGTGCGCGCCGCCGTCATCGGGCTCGGCGCTGTGGGCGCCCGGGCTGCCAGGCAGCTGATCTCGACGCCTGACGTCGACGAGATCTTCGTCTACGACGCCGACCCTGTGCGCCTCGCGGAGGTCGGCACCGCGCTCGGTGAGCGCGCGGTGCCCCTCGCTGGTCCCGAGGTCGACGGGCACGGCGTTTCGGTCGTCGTGCTGGCGACCCCCGCGGGCGAGCAGCTCGATCTCGTGCGCACGCACCTCGAGCGCGGCGCGCACGTGGTGTCCGTGAGCGACAGCGTCGAGGACGTCACCGCGCTGCTCGCGCTCGACGGAGAGGCGCGTCGGCGCGGTGTGCGTCTCGTCGTGGGCGCCGGATTCGCGCCCGGCCTGTCGTGCTTGCTCGCGCGCCACGGCGCGGCGACCTTCGACTCGATCGACGAGGTGCACGTCGCGAAGTACGGCACGGGTGGGCCCGCCTGCGCGCGCCAGCATCATCACGCGCTCAACCGCAACGCGATGGATTGGCGCGACGGCGGATGGCTGCAGCGCCGCGGCGGGTCGGGCCGCGAGCTCTGCTGGTTCCCTGAGCCGGTTGGCGGGCAGGACTGCTACCGCGCGGCACTGGCTGACGGGCTCGTGCTCGTCCCTGCCTTCCCGGGGATCGAGCGGGTGACCGCGCGCCTCGCCGCGAACGCGGCGCGATCGGATGACTGCTCGACTGCCGATGCTCAGGCCTCCGCACCCCGAGGGCGTGCTCGGTGCCGTGCGAGTCGAGATCCGAGGGCGGCGAGGCCCCGCGAGCGACGTGCTCGTGCTCGGGTCCATGGATCGTCCGGGCGTCGCGGCGGGAGCCGTCGCAGCGGTCGCCGCGATCCGGGTCGTCAACGACCCCGAGCAGCGGGTCGGTGCCTTCGGGCTCGCCGAGGTGGTCGATCCGCTCGCCGTGCTGTCGGACCTCGCCCGTCGCGGGGTGAAGGCAGCGGTGTTCGAAGGAGCGCCGGTCATCGCCCGGCCGCCGAGTGGGTGACTGGGGTTGCCCACAGAGGCGTAAGTCTGTAATCTCGTAATATGCGCCCAGCAGACGAGGTCATTGGTTGGTTCCGCGGTCGCATCCCCGTCGAGTGGTTCACCGATCCAGTCGACGTCGATGCTGATCGAGAGGAGATCCTGCTCACGGGCAGGGTGACAGAGCCCCCGACGGGCGACGCGGAGTCCCCAGAGGCACGAGGTGCCGCATGCCTGGCCCGAGTGAAGGGCTTCCGTGAGGACACCCGTGAGCACCGGGTGCGGATCGCGTCCGAGGCCGAAGCGAAGTTCGGCAAGAAGGTCTCGTGGGCCACGCGCTGTGGCGACGTCGAGGCCATGTTCACGAACGCGAGCGTCCCGGTGATGACGCGGCTGCGAATGCCCGAGCGCGCGGTGCTCGACACCCTGATCGACGCGGGCGTCGCGCGCAGTCGCAGCGAAGCCCTGGCCTGGTGCGTGCGGCTCGTCGGTCGCCATCAGTCCGACTGGATCGGCCAGCTCCGCGACGCGATGCAGCACGTGGAGCAGGTGCGGGCCGACGGGCCCGAGGTCTGAGACCTCAGTAGGCGAGTGCGGCGCGCTGCTCGGCGGCCATCGCCGCGATCTCGTCGATCTCGTCGGTGCTGAACCCGGCCATCTCACGGAACCGACGGGCGAGGATGATCGCCGCATCGCGATCTTCGCCGCGGCGCCCGCCGAAGTTGAACAGCGAATCGACCGTGCGCTGGAACTCGAGCGCCGCCGCGCGCCGATCGGCGTCGCCTTCGGTGACCTCACGCAGCCAACGCGAGCCCATCTTCACGTGCGTGACCTCGTCGGCCAGCATCCAGTCCTCACAGAAGCGGAGCACCGGGTCGCCCATCTCGTCGGCGAAGTCGCGCATCGTGGTGAAGACGTCGATCGCCAAGCCCTCGAGGGCGCGGTTCACGCCTGCGAGGCGGAAGACCGGGTCGGGATGGCATGACGCCTCGAAGAGCGTGACTGCC
Organism: uncultured Acidimicrobiales bacterium; assembly: GCA_963726495.1. Taxonomy (GTDB): domain Bacteria; phylum Actinomycetota; class Acidimicrobiia; order Acidimicrobiales; family DATKAS01; genus DATKAS01. The sequence goes on along the minus strand of CAVSCP010000008.1, from coordinate 850,167 downwards.
TCGGAGTACTCGCCGATGTCGGTGCCCATGTGGTCGCCGAGCTTGATCGAGATCTCGACGTGGCGAGCCTCGTCCCAGCACTGGCGGGCCATGTCGAGCTTGAGCGCGAACGGGATCTCGTCGAGGTCGTAGTCGTACGCGGTGCGACCAGCGCCCTCGAGCGCCTGGATCTCGCCGACGAAGATGCCGTGCATCTGGCGCCGGGCGCGGTCGGGCACATCCTCCGATTCGACGAAGAGCTTGCGGTCTTCTCCGAAGCCGGGCCTCGGGTCGTTGAACCGTTCGGCGGTCGTGATGCGGTTGAACCGCTCGTCACGAGCCAGGGAGTCGGGAGGGATCAGCCTGCGCACGTTCCGATCGTACCGAAGGCGAGGGTGCCGGGAGTGGGGGAGGAAGGGGCTCACCTGGGAGCTCTTCGTCCTCGTCGTCTTCGAGGCTCAGCACCGGCAAGCCGTAGTGGGCGAGCACGCGCTCCTCGAGCGTGAGGGCTTGGGCGGCGAGGCTCGTGAGCCCGATGCACGCGAACACGACGATGGCCGGCGGCATCGAGAGAGCGAAGAAGTCGCGCAGCGGTGGGATGACGAGCACCGCGATGAACGCGCCGAGCATCGACAGCACCAAGGTGCGCCGCCACCCGACGAGGGGCCGCGCGAGACGAGCGAGGATCACGAGGCCCACTCCCATGAGCACCATCGCCGCGGTCGTCCGCGCCTGCTCGAGCGTGATCCCTTCGGCGACCCGAGTGAGGGCGTAGCCCGTGAACGTGGCCGCGGCGGCGGTGATGCCGGCGGGGATCGCGAACACCAGCACGCGCTTCACGAACCCCGACTTGGCCCGCGCGGAACTCGGAGCGAGCGCGAGGAAGAACGAGGGGATGCCGATCGTGAGCGCGCCGACGAGCGTGAGATGCCGCGGCAGGAAGGGGAACGGCACGACCGTGATGCCGACCGCGATCGCGATCATCATCGAGTACACGGTCTTGGTGACGAACAGGTTCGCAACCCGTTCGAGGTTGTTGATCACCTGTCGCCCTTCGGCGACCGCGCCCGGAAGCGTGGCGAAGGAGTTGTCGAGGAGCACCAGCTGTGCGACGGCTCGCGCCGCGGTGCTGCCCGCGCCCATCGCGATGCCGATGTCGGCGTCCTTCAGGGCGAGCACGTCGTTGACCCCGTCGCCGGTCATCGCGACGACATGCCCTCGCGCTTGCAGCGCCTTGACCATCTCCCTCTTCTGGTGCGGGGTCACTCTTCCGAACACCGTCGAGGCTTCGACCGCGACCCCGAGCCGGCTCGGGTCTTCGGGCAGAGTGCGAGCGTCGACCGGGTCGTCGTCCTCGATGCCACAGCGCCGAGCGACCGCGCCGACGGTCGCCGGATGGTCACCCGAGATCACCTTGATCGTCACGCCCTGCTCGGCGAAGTACGCGAGCGTGTCGGCGGCTTCCGGGCGGATCTTGTCCTCGAGCAGCACCAGGGCCCTCGGGGCGAGATCAGCCGGCGGTCCGTCGCCGTTGAGCGGCTGCGGCGAGCTCGCGAGGAGCACGACGCGTCGCCCGGCTCGGGCCTGCTCCTCGACCCGGGCGCGTGACGCGCGCATCGAGATCGGCATCGGCCGCGTGAGCGACTGGCAGCAGCACGTCGGGCGCGCCCAGGAACCACGAGCCCTGCTCGGCGAAGTGCACCGCGCTCCACTTGCGCACCGACGCGAACGGGATCGCACCCGTCGGCTGCCAGCCCACCGGGAGGGGGAACGCCTCGCGCAGCGCGAGCGCCGTGGCGTTCGGCGAGGGATCGGCGGCCGCGAACGCGCCGAGGGCCTGCTGGACGGCGTCGCCCGCCGCGCCGGCGTCGCCGATCGTCTCGACCGAGTGCACCGCGATCGCTCCCTCGGTGAGCGTGCCCGTCTTGTCGAGGCAGAGCACGTCGACCCGCGCGAGCCCCTCGACCGCAGGCAGCTCTTGCACGAGGACGTTCACACGTCCGAGCCGCACCACACCGACCGCGAACGCGACGCTGGTGAGCAGCACGAGGCCCTTCGGGGACCATGGCGACGACGCCACCGACCGAGGTGCGCAGCGCGTCCGAGACGGTGTCTGACGCCTGCAGCTGGCTGACCAGCAAGAGGACCGCCGTCGGCACCATCCCGTAGATCGCGTACGTGATGATCGTGTCGATGCCGGATCGGAGCTCTGAGCGCACGAGCGTGAACCGGCGCGCCTCCTCGGCCAGGGCCACGGCGTAGGCCTCGCGTCCGACCTTCGTCGCCTGGTAGCGGCCAGTGCCCGCCGACACGAAGCTGCCCGACATGATCGGCGAGCCGGGAGGCTTCGGCACGGTCTCCGATTCCCCGGTGAGCAGCGACTCGTCGACTTCGAGCGAGGCGCTCTGCAGCACGTCACCGTCGACGACGACTTGATCCCCTGGTCCGATCTCGAGCACGTCGTCGAGCACGACATCGCGCATCGCGATGTCGACGACCCCGCCATCGCGCACCACGCGGGCGTGCGGCGCGTTGACGACCGCGAGGCGATCGAGGGTCGTTCTTCGCGCGGAGCTCCTGGATGATGCCGATGAGCGTGTTCGCGATGACGACCCCGCCGAACAGCGCGTCGTTGAGCGGCCCGACGATGAGGATGATGACGAGCAGCGACCCGACGAGGAAGTTGAACCGCGTGAACAGGTTCGCCTTGACGATCTCGGCGACGGTGCGGGTCGGCGCCTCGGGGATGTCGTTGCGAAGCCCACGGGCGACCCGGTCGGCCACCTCGGCCGAGGTGAGGCCGTGCTGGACATCGGTCGCCACGGCGTCACGGTACGGCCATGGCCGGGGAGGGATGGGCAGGGGGTTTCTCACCGCTGAGTTGAGTATGATTCTCATTCGTGTTCTCGACATGGCGAGTGAGCGGGGCCGCGATCGCGGTCGTGGGGACGTTGCTGCTCGCTGCCTGTGGAGACGACGGCGCCGCGGCTGCGTCGCAGGGCTCCTGTGCCACTCGCCCTGTGCGGGTCGTCGTGTCCGTGGGCCAGTGGGGCGACATCGTCAGCGACCTCGGCGGCGCGTGCGCTGCAGTGAAGACGATCGTGCACGGCACCGCTGTCGATCCCCACGACTACGAGCCGACTCCCGCGGACCTCGCCGCGTTCTCTGACGCCGATCTCGTCGTCGTGAACGGCCTGGGCTACGACGCATGGGCGGTGCGGGCGGCGAGCAGCGTGTCGCCCGAGCCGGCCATGGTCAACGCCGGCACGGTCGTGGGCAAGCGAGCCGGTGACAACCCCCACGTCTGGTACGGGCCCGACTACGTCGACGCGGTCGCTCTCGCGATCACCGCGCAGCTCGACGCGCTCGCGCCGTCGGCGTCCGCATACTTCGACGCGCGTGCCACGGCATGGCACGAGGCGATGCGCCGCTACTACGACGAGGTGTCGACGCTCGGCGCCGGCATCGCCGGCAACGTGAGCTACGCGGCGACCGAACCCGTCTTCGACTACATGGCCGAAGCCGTGGGACTGCGTGGACCGCACCCCGCCGGGCTACCGGCGGGCCGCGTCGAACGGGGCCGATCCTTCGCCCGGCCGACCTCCACGACTTCGAGCAGTCGCTGAGCGATGGCTCCGTCGATGTGCTCGTCGTGAACGAGCAGACGTCGGGGGCCGTGCCCGACCAGCTGCGCTCGGCGGCGAAGCGCGCCGGCGTGCCGGTCGTCGAGGTGACCGAGGCTCCTCCCGACGGATCGACGTTCGAGGCGTGGCAGCTGTCGCAGCTCGACGCGCTCGCGAAGGCAGTCGGTCAGCCATGAGCGACGCGGCCGTGCGCGACGCGGTGGTGCTCGACGACGTGCGCGTGGTGCGCGGCGGGCGCACCGTCTGGTCCGACGGGTCGTTCCGAGTGCCGCAGGGCGCGGTCGTGATCGTCATCGGTCCGAACGGGTCCGGGAAGACGACCCTCCTGCAGCTCATGCTCGGCCTGGTCGAGCCGGCGACGGGCGCGGTCTCGGTGTTGGGTGCGACCCCGACCGCGGGCAGCCCGCGGGTCGGGTACGTGCCGCAGAACTACACCGCGAACGTCGGCGACGCGATCCGGTGTCGTGACCTCGTGACGCTCGGCATCACGGGGCGGCGCTGGGGCATGCGCGCCGCGAGTGCGCAAGAGCGGGCTCGGGTCGACGAGGCCCTCGAGCGCGTCGGCGCGCCGCGAGCACGCACACCGGCGACTGTCGGAGCTGTCGGGCGGGCAGCAGCAGCGGGTGGCGATCGCGCAAGCGCTCGTCGGCCGGCCCGACCTGCTGCTGCTCGACGAGCCGCTCGCGAACCTCGACGTGCGCAACCAGCAAGAGATCGTTGCGCTTGCTCGCCGACCTCCATCGCACGACCGACGTGACGATCTTCGTGGTGGCGCACGACATGAACCCCCTGCTGTCGGTGCTCACGGGGGCCGTCTACCTCCTCGACGGCCATCCGCACTACGGCCCGATCGGCGACGTGGTCGACGAAGACCTGCTGACACACCTGTACGGCACCCGCGTGCGCGTCGTACGCACCGCGCAGGGCGACTTCTTCACTCGAAGCGGATGAAACGGAGCCGATGACGATGACCTTCGCCGACGCGGGCTACCAGTCCGACTGGGTCGACATCCTCCAGACCTCCTTCATGCGCCACGCGTTCATCGGCGGGTCGCTCGTGGCGCTCGCCGCAGGGATGCTCGGGTACTTCGTCGTCGTGCGCCGGCATGCGTTCGCCGCGCACGCGCTGGCCCACATCGCGTTCCCGGGCGCCACGTTCGCGGCGCTCATCGGCATCCCGATCACGCTCGGCCTCGGAGCCTTCTGTGTCGCCGGCGCGCTCGCGATCGGGCTGCTCGGCAAGGAGATCGACGAGCGTGAGATCGCGACCGGCACGATCCTCGCGTTCGCGACGGGCCTCGGTCTGCTCTTCAGCTCGCTCGCGACGCAGAACACCCGCGCCGTCACGAACGTGCTGTTCGGGAACCTCCTCGCGGTGACGACGGCCCAGCTGACCGTCTTCGCGTTCGTCACCGCCGGCGTCGCTCTGGTCCTCGTCGTGATCGCCCGACCACTCACCTTCGCGTCAGTCGACCCGCAGGTCGCCGAAGCGAAGGGGGTGCCGGTGAAGGCGCTCGGGGTGGTGTTCCTCCTGCTGCTCGCACTCGTCGTCACGATCGCGGTGCAGGTGGTCGGCACGCTGTTGCTCTTCGCCCTCGTCGTCACGCCCTGCGCGACGGCGTTGCTCGTCACCGCTCGACCTACGGCCGTCGCCCTGCTCGGCTCTGGCGTCGCGCTCGCGTCGGTGTGGCTGGGCCTCGTCCTGTCGGCGATGTTCAACCTGCCGCCGAGCTTCTTCATCGTCTCGACGTCGTTCGTCGTGTGGCTCGCCGCGGTGGTGTGGGATCGGCGTCGTCGCGCGATGTGCAGACGCTGGAACCGCCAATTGACAGGCACCACCCTGCACACGCGAGCGTGGTGGCATGACCGAGATAGCGTCGACGAATGTGTCGAGCGACGTCGACGTCATCGCCGCGAACCGCCTCCGACGCGACGGGCAGCGCTACACCACGTCGCGCCGAGAGCTCGTGGCTGTGCTCGTCGAGCACGGGCCGCTCACGATCCCAGAGATCCTTCGCATGAAGCCCGGGCTGCCGCAGAGCTCCGCGTATCGCAACCTCGCGGTGCTCGAGCGATCCGGCGTCGTCCGTCGCATCATCACGTCCGACGAGTGGGCTCGCTACGAGCTGGCCGAGCCACTCGCGGAGCACCACCATCACCTCATCTGTGCGAGCTGCGGTGGGGTCGTCGACTTCACGGTGTCGAGCCAGCTCGAGCGTTCGCTCGACTCAGCCCTGGCCCGCGTCGCGCACGACAACGGGTTCGAAGTCCACGACCATCGTCTCGACCTGCTGGGTCGGTGTGCGACGTGTGCGGCCGATGAGTGGTGAATGGGGGCGGCTCCGCCGCATGATGCGTCGCCTCGACGTCGGCCTCGGGAGGAAGCCCCCGGTGCCGCCGGCCGGACTGCCGCAGGGATACATCGTCACTCTCGAGGGCCGCGGAGAGACGTTTGTCCGCCATCACGAGGGACCAGCGGATGCGCCGGTCGTGCTGTTGCTGCACGGATGGACTGCAAGTGCGGATCTGCAGTGGTGCACGATCTATCCGGAGCTGTGCGCTCGCTACTCGGTGATCGCGATCGACCATCGGGGCCATGGTCGGGGCATCCGCAGCGAGGAGGAGTTCACGCTCGAAGACTGCGCCGACGATGCGGCCGCGGCGGTCCGGCTCCTGATCCCCGGCCGGCAGGTGATAGCGGTGGGCTACTCGATGGGTGGGCCGATCACGCTGCAGCTCTGTCGACGGCACCCGGACCTCGTCGCCGGCATCGTCCTCGAGGCCACCGCGCTCGAGTGGCAGACGGCGTTCGAGGATCGCCTCCGCTGGCGCTTCCTCGTCTTCCTCGAGCGCCTGTTGAAGTCTCGTCGGATGCACAACTGGATTGCGCGGTACCTACGCGAGGAGGTCCACACGAATCCCGAGCTCGAGGCCCACGTGCCGTGGATGCTCGCCGAGATGCGTCGCACCGACACACGGGCAGTCGTCGAGGCAGGGCGCGCTCTTCGTGACTTCGACGCTCGACCGTTCGCGTCCACCGATCGACGTTCCCGCCGCCATGGTGATCACAACCGACGATCACGTCGTGCGTCCGGTGAAGCAACGCGCACTCGCCGATGCTGTGCGCGCGCTCGGGTTTTCGAGATCCGCGCTGACCACGACGCCACGATGGCGGTCTCGCGGCAGTTCGCGAGCCTGACGGCAGAGGCCGTCGAAGCGGTGTGCCGCGCGGCGGCGGAGGACAGCTCAGCCCGGCGGCCTCGCCTGAGGCGAGCCGTTCGATCGCCGATGGTCAGCTGCGAGACGGCGTCGGTGAGATCCTCGGTCGTCACCACGTCGGAGAGCGAGAGTCGCACAGTCGCGATCTCGCGCGCCAAGAACTCGGTGTCGGCTTGCACCCTCGCGTTCACCAGGCGGTCCTGCTCTTGCTGCACCCGGTCGCGTTCGGCCTGACGGTTCTGCGCGAGCAGGATCAAGGGCGCGGCGTACGCGGCCTGCGTCGAGAACGCCAGGTTCAGCAGGATGAAGGGGTACGGGTCCCACTTGCCGAAGAACCCGATGACGTTGAGCGCGATCCAGATCCCGACGACGACCGTCTGGATGACCAGGAAGCGAGCAGTGCCCAGCGTGCGGGCGATGGCTTCGGAGAAGCGACCGAACGCCTCTGGGTCGTAGTGCACGCCGAGGGCGGGGCCCTGGCGAGGCGTCGAGAGGTCCTCCCGCCGCTTCATCCCGTCGTCTCCCGGAGCCGCTGTCGCCACCCGGCCGGCAGCGAACGGTCGAGCACGTCATCGACGGTCACGATCCCGAGCAGTCGACGCTCGGCGTCGCACACCGCGACCGACACGAGGTTGTACGACGCGAGTCGGATGGCGACCTCGGTGTCGGCCAGGTCGACGGCGACGGGAGGTTCGTCCTCGACGCAGCGGCCGAGCTCCATGCCCGGTGGCTCGCGGAGCAGCCGCTGGAAGTGCACGACCCCGAGGTAGGTGCCGGTCGGTGTGTCCCACGGAGGTTGGGTCACGTAGACCTGCGCCGCGAGCGTCACTGCGAGCTCAGGGTCGCGGATGCGCGCGAGCGCCTCGGCGACGGTCGCAAGAGGGCCGAGCACGACGGGATCGGTGTTCATGAGACCGCCCGCGGTCTCCTCGCCGTACGAGAGAAGACGTCGCATCTCGTCAGCGTCGTCTGGCTCCATCGCATCGAGCACTCGCGACCGCTCATCGCCCGGCATCTCGCTCAGGAGGTCGACGGCGTCGTCGGTCTCCATCTCCTCGAGCACCGAGACGAGGCGTTCGAGGTCGAGCCCTTCGATGAGCCGGAGCTGTTCTTCCTCGGGGAGCTCCTCGAGCAGATCGGCGAGGCGCTCGTCGTCCATGACCTCGGCGAGCTGGCGACGGTGATGCGCAGGAAGCGCGCGCACCGCAGCCGCGACATCGCTCGGATGCATGTCACGCAGCGCGGCGACCTCGGCGGCGACCGGCGTCGTGTCGAAGAGCGACCGCACCTCCTCCCAGTCGACGACCCGCACGGTCCGCTTGCGCCGCAGGGGCCCGGAGCGGGTGCCGAGCGCGACCGCGGCGACCTCCCACTCCGACGCCTGACCCGGGACCTCGCGGAGCGCCAAGTCGTTGACGTGCTCGGCCCCCACGCGCTTGTCGAGCACATCCTGCGTGACCAGGAGCTCACCCGGCCGCTGGCGGAAGTGGTTGAGGTCGATCGCGGCGCTGCGCAGGCGCGCGCCTTCGTTGTCGAGGGTGGCGATGCGATGGGCGTTGACGAAGATGCGGCGACGCTGGGCGCTCGCGACGAACCCGAGCACGCTCGGCGGGTCGTCGCCGTAGGGCGGCGCGAGGACGATGTCTTCGATGCGGCCGATCGTGGCGCCGTCGCTGTCGAGCAGGGGCAGACGAGTGACGCGAAACGCGTAGATCAGGTCGCTCGCCACGCTGGCAAGTTACCCGCTGACCACCCCTGGACTGCCGGTTCTCAAGGCTTGCAGACTGGAGCGTGGTGTCACGCCGCACTGCTGCTTCGGTCGACGAGCTGCTTGTCGGTGCCACGCATCGCGAGCCGATGACATCCGCGGATGCGAAGTCAGGCGGTGCACTCGAGCGCGTGGTGATCGACGGTGAGCGCTACGTCGTGAAGCACCTCCACGTCGATGACGACTGGATCATGCGAGCAACTGGTGATGTCACGTGCCGAGCCCTCCTCGTGTGGCAGTCGGGATTGCTCGACCAGCTCCCTGCGTGCTTCGACACCGCGATGGTGGGAGCCGCAGGCGGCCTGGGCCGCAACGGCTGGGGTTGCGCGCTGCTCATGCGCGACCGATCGAGCTGGTTGCTGCCCGAGGACCGCGTTGTTCCCCTTGACCAACATCTGCGGTTTCTCGATCACATGGCGGAGCTCCACGCGTCGTTCTGGGAGTGGGAAGACACGGTCGGGCTCATGCCGTACTCGAACCGGTGGACGCTCTTCTCGGGCCACCTCCCGGTCATCGAGGCGGCGCGCGGTGGGAGCGATGCCGTGCCGCCGATCACCGCGCAGGGCTGGCAGCAGTTCGCCGACCGCGCAGGAGACGTCGCCCCGCTCGTCCTCTCGCTCAGAGACGACCCGTCGCCGCTCTCGAGCCGCCTCGACCGCACTCCGTCGACCTTCGTCCACGGTGACTGGAAGCTCGGCAACCTCGGCACGGGCCCGGACGGCCAGACGCTCCTGATCGACTGGGCGCTGCCGGGCCGGGCTCCCGCTGCCGCCGAGCTCGCGTGGTACCTCTCCCTCAACGCAGCGCGGCTTCCGCAGTCGAAGGAGGCCGCGATCGACGCGTACGCGGCGGCGCTCGCGAGCAAGGGCATCGATCTCGGCGGATGGTGGGAGCCACAGCTCGCGCTCGCATTGCTCGGCGCGGTCGTGCAGTTCGGATGGGAGAAGGCGCTCGGCGATGACGACGAGCTCGAGTGGTGGCTCGAACGAGCGCGCCGGGCTCGTCCCTACCTCGAGTGACCCGGTCGCGCGACACCGCGTCAGTAGCCTCCCGTTGTGGCCAGGGGAGCACATCGGGCAGCTTCGTCACGCCTGCGTCTCGTCGCCCTTGCAGTCGTGACGCTCCTCGCGGCCGGGATCGTGTGGCGCGCACAGGTGCAAGACGACAGCCCGTCGACCGCAGCGCGCGCCCTCCGACACCGCGTCCTCGACGACGGCGGCGCCCGCTAGACACCGCAGCCCCCGACACGAGCATCCTCGTGTCGGCCAAGGAGACGAGTCCGGTGGACACCACACCGGTGAACACCACCGCTGCGCCTCCTGCGTTCAGCGGATGGGTGAACCCGGCCTCGTTCGGGCAGCCCTACGGCACGACCGTCGCGGGGATGCTGACGTTCCGCGGCAACCCGACGCGCAGCTACTACGGACAAGGCCCCGTGCCGGTCGCGCCGAAGATCCTGTGGCGGTTCCCTCCGACCGGCGGGCTGTGCCACAGCTCGACGGACCAGCACGGATCGCGGATCTGGTGCGGCACCGGATGGACCGGCCAGGCCAACGTCTGGACCAATCCGAAGGACGGCAAGCTCTGGCTCGCCTTCGGCGCGTACGACGCGGCCTATCACTTCCTCGACCCGGCGACGGGCCAGCGCATGCTCCCCGACTTCCCCACCGGTGACATCGACAAGGGCTCGGCGACGGTCGATCCCGACGGCTTCCCCCTGTACTACGCGGGATCGCGCGACGACAACCTGCGCGTGATCGCGCTCGACCGTGACAAGCCCACCGAGCTCTGGCGTCTGAACGCGCACGACGTCTCGCCGACGCTGTGGAACAACGACTGGGACGGCGCGCCGCTCGTCATCGACGACTACCTCTTCGAGGGCGGCGAGAACAGCCAGTTCCACATCGTGAAGCTCAACCGCGGCGTACGGACCGGACGGAAAGGTGACGGTGTCGCCGCAGCTCGTCTTCCACGCGCCGGGCTGGGACCAGCAGCTGCTGCAGGACATCGGCGACAAGGACGTCTCGATCGAGAACTCGGTCGCGATCGTGGGCAACACGGTGTACTTCGCGAACTCGGGTGGGCTCGTGCAGGGATGGGACATCACCGCGTTGAAGACTGGGGGCACGCCGACGCGCGTCTTCCGGTTCTGGACCGGCGACGACACCGATGCGTCCGTCGTCGCGGACGACCAGGGCTACCTGTACGTCGCCTCGGAGTACGAACGAAAGAACGCGCGGTCGAAGGAGGTCGGGCAGCTGATGAAGCTCGACCCCCGAAAGCCCGACAACCCGATCGTGTGGTCGTACCACGACGAGCAGATCGGCGATGCCGGCTCGGCCGGCATCTGGTCGACGCCCGCGGTGCACGACGACCTCGTCGTGACCACGACGAACTACGGCCAGGTCATCGGTCTCGACCGCGCGACTGGCGCGGTGCGCTGGAAGTTCCACCTGCCCGGCCCCGTGTGGCAGTCGCCGGTGATCGTCGACGGCACGCTGCTGCAGGGCGACTGCTCGGGCGTGCTCCACGCGTACGACGTGAGCAACACGATGGTGCAACCCCCGGTGAAGTGGGAGCTGAAGATCGGCGGCTGCATCGAGTCGACGCCGACCGTCTGGCAGGGCCGCATCTACCTGGGCACCCGGGCGGGCGGCTTCTATGCCATTGGCGACGCCTGACCTCCTGCTGACCAAAGTGCGGGCGCCCTTGACCGCTGTGGCAAGGTTGCGTCGGGGACCGGGCGGGTGGCCCGGTCGGGGAGCACGGGGTTCGGCCGCATGACGACGTTCGACCTGATCGTTCGGAACGGTTCGGTGGTGGATGGCACCGGGGCGCCCTCGGTGCGAGCCGACATCGGAGTCCTCGGCGACCGGGTGTCTGCGATCGGTGATCTGCACGGCGAGTCCGCGTCCGTCGAGGTCGATGCCTCCGACCGCTACGTCACCCCCGGGTTCGTCGACATCCACACCCACCTCGACGCGCAGCTCGCGTGGGATCCGATCGGCACGTCGTCGTGCTGGCACGGCGTGACGACCGTCGTGATGGGCAACTGCGGCGTCACGTTCGCGCCTTGCCGTCCCGACGATCGTGAGTACCTCGCCGAGATGATGGAGTCGGTCGAGGACATCCCCGCCACCTCCATCCTCGAAGGGCTCCCGTGGGATTGGACGACCTACGGGGAGTACCTCCAGAGCGTCGATCGCATGGCCAAGGGCGTGAACGTCGGCGGCATGGTCGGCCACTGCGCGGTGCGCTATCACGCGATGGGCGATCGCAGCCTCAGTGAGGAGCCCGCCGATCCGAGCGACGTCGCCGCGATGTGCGAGCTCGTGGACGAGGCGATGCGCAGCGGAGCGCTCGGCTTCTCGACGTCACGCACGTTCCTCCACCGGGTGCCCGACGGAAGGCCGGTGCCCGGCACCTATGCCGCGCCCGAAGAGCTGCTCGCCATCGGCGACGTGCTCGGCCGGCACGGACGCGGCGTGTTCGAGGCCGCGGCTCGGCTCGGTGAAGGTGACGACGACTCGCTCAAGAACACGCGGGGCGAGCTGCGTTGGATGAGCGAGCTCTCGCGCCGCTCAGGCCGTCCGGTGACGTTCGGGCTCGCGCAGTCGAACCGGCGTCCCGACCTGTACGCCCGCGTGATCCAGCTCACCGAGGAGGGCAACCTCATCGGTGGCCGAGTGCGGCCACAGACGACAGCACGAGGCGTCGGCATCCTGTTCGGCATCGCGAACAACACGCCGTATGGGCGCTGTCCTGCGTGGAGGGCGCTGCGGGAGGTCTCTCTCGACGAGCGCTTGACGGCGATGCGTGACCCCGAGCGCCGGGCCGAGCTCATCGCCCAGGCCGACGCCGAGACGCAGGTGCTCGATCCGCGCACGGTCTTCGTGCTGGCGGGTCCCGACGCTCGCTACGAGTGCACCGACGAAGAGTCGCTCGCCGCGCACGCGGCGCGGAGAGGAGTGAGCGCGGCCGAGGCGTTCCTCGACATCTCGCTCGAGACCGCTGGCGCTGGCGCGGTGAACTTCCCGTTCCTGAACCAGAGCCTCGACGCGGTCGCCGACATGCTCAACAACAAGACCGTCGTGATGGGGCTCGCCGACTCCGGCGCCCATGTCGGTCAGATCATGGACGCGAGCCAGCCCACGTTCTTCCTCACGTACTGGGTGCGCGAGAAGGGGCTCTTCTCGGTCGAGGAGGGCATCCGCCGGTTGACCTCCGACACCGCAGGCTTGTTCGGCGTCAGGGACCGCGGTGTGCTCAGGCCCGGCGCGTTCGCCGACATCAACGTCATCGACCTCGATGGCATGCGGCTGCCGACGCCTGAGTACGTGCACGACTTCCCGGGCGGCGCGGGCCGGTACATCCAGCGCTCGTCCGGCTATGACGCGACCATCGTCAACGGTGCGGTGTTCATGCGAACACGGCGAGCACACCGGCGCCCTCGCGGGACGCACGGTGCGCTCGACCGATTGATCGTCGGATCGTCGCTACGCGTTCCCGCTCGCGGCCCGCTCGGGGCTGAGCTGCATCACGTTGAACATCGCGCCCTGCGGGTCGGCGACCATCGCGAACGTGCCGGGCTCGATCGCCATCGGGCCCATGTGCACCGAGCCGCCGAGCTCCTTGACCTTGGCGACGGTGGCCTCGATGTCGGCGACCGCGAAGTACACGCCCCAGTAGTCGGGCACCTCGGCGGGAAGCTGCGGCGGGCGGGGCATCATCCCGCCGATCGAGCGGTCACCGATCTTCCACTCGGTGTAGCCGCCCATCGGGTCCCTCGGCCTCGCCATACGTCTCGCCGCCCCAACCGAACACCGCGCCGTAGAACTTCTTCGAGCCGTCGACGTCGGACGTCGCGAGCTCGCTCCAGCTGTAGCTGTTCGGCTCGTTGACGATGCCCGCGCCCGGCATGACTCCGGCTTGCCACGCCGAGAACACGGCGCCCTTCGGGTCCATGAAGACGGCCATGCGTCCCGCGTCGAGCACGTCCATCGGCTCGACGAGCACGGTGCCGCCGTTCTCCTTCACCTTCTTGGCGACGCTGTCCGCGCTGTCGACGATGACGTAGGTCGCCCACACGGGCGGACCGGGGTTCATCGCCGGGCCGATGCCGGCGACCGGTCGGCCGCGGAGCATGGCGATGCTGTAGCCGCCCGCCTCCTCAGGGCCGGGTGGGATGTCCCAGCCGAAGAGCCCGCTGTAGAACGCGCGGGCCGCGTCCAAGTCGGGCGATCCGAGGTCGACCCATCCGGGGACTCCGTCGTCGTACTTGTCGACTTCCATGCCACGGCCTCCTGCTCGGGGGAAACGCGGCCGACTGTACGACCGGACGCTCCCGTCAGGTACCGCGAGGCGCTAGGGCTTCGGGTAGCCCCGCTTGACCGTGCGGTCGAGGATGCCGAGCGTGGCGCGCAGCGCGCTCTCGGGGATGATCGGGAAGATGTTGCGCTCTCGCCACACCGGATCGATCGTCGACCAGTCGTAGTAGCTCGTCACCAGGGTGCCGTCGTCGGTGGGGTCGAGCCGGTAGCCGTAGATGTGGCCGATCGGCGGCTGGATCACCCCCTGGATCTTCCAGGCGATCTCGCGGTCCTGCTCGAACGTGACGATCTCGACGGTCACGTCGTACTTCCCGAGCGGGAAGTCGTTCAGCGCTTCACGGTCCATGTGGACGACGAACGTGTCTCCCACCGCCTTCGCGGGCTGGCCGTCGGCGGACTGCAGCATCCCCGACGCGTCGATGGCGACGTGGCCGTTGGGATCGGAGATCACGGCGAAGATCTCGGCCGGCGAGGCTTCGATGGGGCGTTGCACTTCCATGCGCTCGGGCGTGTCGGTCATGGGCGCATCCTCGCCCCTCCGCCGTTCTCGTTTCAAAACCCCGCCATCCGTGGCGGGTTATCCGCGCGAGAAGCTGAGGTCTACCCGACGAGGGGCATGACCTCTTCGGCGACGAGATGCAGCTGCTCGTCGAGCTGGTCGCGCGTGAGCCCGGGGAACTCGAGGAACACGACCAGGTGCTGCAGATCGAGCAGCTCCTTGAAGTCGCCGATCACCTGCGCGACGTCGTCGGGCGTGCCGACAGCCGCGATGCGCTGCTCCATCGAGTCTTCGAGCTCGGGCTGGAAGCCGAACGGACGATTCGTGCCGTCGGGGAGGAGGTAGTTGCGGAACCGCCCGTAGGGCGCGAGGAACCGGCAGAACTCGTCGTGCGCGTTCCGCACCGCTGTCATCGCCTTCTCGCGGGTCGCGCCGACGTGGACGTTCAGCACGAGCGCGCGATCCTCACCCGGACCGACTGTGCGGCCTGCCGCAGCCGCGACCTCCGCATAGTCGTCCCACTTGCGCTTGAGCGTCGACGGCGGCTGCTGCCAGTAGATGCCCTTGTGACCGACCGCGGGTGCGTACGTCATCGTGTCGGGCGAGGTGATCGGCTGATAGATCTCGACCTCGCGCGTCGGACGAGGCACGAGCGTGAGCTCGGTGACGAGCGAGCCACGGTCGGGAATGCCGACCGGCGGGAAGCTGTAGTGCTTCCCGGTGTAGCTGAAGCGCTCTTGCGTCCACGCGAGCTTGATGACCTCCATCGCCTCTTCGAAGTGCTCGCGGTTGATGCGATCGGCCTCGCGGCTCATCTCGTTGTCACCCGAGGCGACCATCGAGCCGAGCGACTCTGCCTCGCGAGGCACGGTGCCGCGACCGACTCCGAACACCATGCGACCACCGGTGAGGACATCCGCGAGAGCGAAGTCCTCGGCGAGGCGGAGCGGATGCCACTGCGGCACGACGTTGAACATCTGGCCTTGGCGAAGACGTTCGGTGCGCAGCGCGAGCGCCATGCCGAACTGGATGATGTTCGGGATGACCTCGTAGCCCTCGTGCTGGAAGTGGTGCTCGGTCAGCCACATGGTGTCGTAGCCGAGACGGTCGGCCGTGTCGGCCCACTTGAAGAGGTTGTCGTACGCGGCGACGACATCGGTCATGTCGTAGCGGCGCGTCGTGGGGACGGGTCCGGCGTTGCCGGCGTCGGGCATGGGCACCGCGCCGAAGAAGAAGACGTCGAGCTTCACGTGACCATGGAACCCGATCGGAGGCCGGCGCGCGTTTCGAGCCTGTGAACGTTCACGGCACCTGGGTTCACGGCACCGGGAACGGGTCGTAGCCGTCGGCGACCAACGGCCAGGGCGCCGCCTGCTCGATGACCTCGGCGAGGGCGAGCGCCATGCCGTCTCTCCAACGCGGCGCCACGATCTGCAGCCCGAACGGCACACCGACGCTGTCGCGGCCCATCGGAACGGCGACGACGGGGTGTCCGGTCATGTTGAACTCGGTCGTGTTCACGCAGATCGCGGGGTCGGTGATGCCGGCGACAGTGGTGGGCAGCGGGCCTTCGGGCGCCCACGACTCGGCGTTCGCGACGGGAGTGATCAGCACCGTGTCGTCGCCGAGAAGGCGGTCGTAGGTCGCGCACACGTCGTAGCAACGGCGACGAGCGCCGACGTAGTCGTGGAGGCTGAGGAACTCGTTCATCAACAGCATCTCCTGCAACCCGAGGTCGAGCTCGCTCCATCGATCGCGAAGGTGCACGAGGCTCTGCGAGAGCTCGGACACGCTGATGATCCCCCAGTCGATCGCGGCGCCCGGCGCGGGGTTCTCGATCTCGTCGACGCGGTAGCCGAGCCCCTCGAGCGTCGACGCGATGCCACGCGTCGCCGCTTCGATGTTCGGCTCGACGGCGAGGCGCAGCGTGCGGCAGAGCAGCACCTTGCTCGGCTTCGTCAGTGTCATGTCGACCGCGCCCTTCGGCAGCGAGCGCACGTCGCCGGCGGTCGGCCCGAGGTACACCGACGCTTCCGCAACGACATCAGCGACGGAGTGGCCGGTTGCGCCCCAGGTCGAGAAGTCGATCCACCGAGGCGCGCCATCGCGACCGACCGCGCCGATAGTCGGCTTCAGCCCCACGAGCCCGCACATCGACGCGGGGATGCGCACCGATCCTCCGCCGTCCGACGACGTCGCGATCGGCACGAGACCCGCCGCGAGCGCCGCCGCGGACCCCCCGCTCGAACCACCCGGCGAGCGCTCGAGGTTCCACGGGTTGCGCGTCGCGCCGAACACCGGGTTGAACGTCGCTGCCGTCCATCCGTACGCGGGCGAGTTCGACTTGCCGATGGGGATCGCTCCGGCCGCACGGAGTCGCGCGACCGTCGTGTCGTCGACCGTCTCGGGTGGGCCGCCCGCACCGACGAGCGGGCGAGCCGTAGCTCGTGGGCAAGCCGATGCAACGAGCGAGGTCCTTCACGAGGTAGGGGATTCCCGCGAGCGGTCCTTGCCGCGACGATCGCTTCGCCTCGTCGAGCGCTTGCTCGGCGCCGAGCGCGACGACGGCATTGATCGGGCCGTCGAGCTTCTCGATGCGACGGAGTGCTTCCTCGACCAGGTCGGTCGGATGCACCCGACCTTCACGGACTGCGGTTGCCAGCTCGGTCAGCATCGGCGAATCATGTCAGGGATGAGCAGCGACGAGCCTCAGGTCACCTACGTCTCAGACGAGGTCATGCAAGCCGGTTTGGCCACCACCCGCGAGTACGTGATCGGGCTCCTCTACCAAGGGCCCGCGTACCAGCGACGAGGGTGCTCGCAAGATCATCTGGGAGCACGGCCGCCGCAACTTCGGCCTGCGCGCCGACGGCGTGCTGAACATCGTGTGCCCGGTGATGGACAGCTCCGAGCTGTGTGGCGTCGGGATCTTCGACGCGTCGGCTGATGAGGTCGAGGCGATCATGCAGAGCGATCCTGGCGTCGTCGCTGGCGTGTTCCGCTACGAGGTGCATCCGTGTCGCAGCTTCCCGGGAGATGCGCTCGCGGGGTGAAGTCGGCGTCAGCCACTCATTGCCCACGGCGGTACCCCAACTTTGTTGGGTGCTACGCCGCGAGCGAGCCTCCGGGGATGGTGGCGAGGAATCGCTCGATCATCGGGTTCACCTGCTCGGGCACCTCGAGCTGCAGGAAGTGGCCGGCTCCAACGGTCTGACCGAGCGTCATCGTGGCGTTCGCCTCGAGCAACGACGCGGCGTCGTTCGTCGGGACCGCCGACGAGATGGTGAGCACCGGCACGTCGCACTGACGGAGCACCGCCATCGCATCGAACGCCGCGATCGCCTCCACCGACGGGATCGCGATGTCGTTGGGCACGGCCGTCATGGGGCCAGCTGCAGGTGACGAACGGGTCTGGCTTGACGATCTCTGCATCGCTGCCGCTGCCATGACCATCCGCGTGCTCATCGTCGACGACCATCCGGTGTTCCGCGATGGGCTGGCGGCGTGCTGCGGTCGAAGCCCGACTTCGAGGTCGTCGGGCTCGTTGCGGACGGCCGAGAGGCAGTGGAGTTCGTGCGGGCGACGCCGACCGACGTCGTGCTGATGGACCTCAACCTGCCGACCATGTCTGGTGTGGAGGCGACGCGTCGATCAATGCGCTGCCGGACAGGCCGGGCGTCCTCGTGCTCACCATGGTCGACGACGACGACACGGTCATCGCCGCCATGCGCGCGGGTGCGCGTGGCTATGTCCTCAAGGGTGCTGATGGCGACGAGATCGCTCGTGCGCTCCGCACGGTCGCGTCCGGCGGAGCTGTCTTCGGCGCGGGGGTCGCACTTCACGTCCTCGCCCTTTCCTCGACGCCCAAAGCCGAGCCGGGTTCTGATCCGAGTGGTCTCACGGATCGAGAGCGCGAGGTGCTCGAGATGCTTGCCAACGGCTCGAGCAACGCCCAGATCGCGCGCAGCCTCGGGCTCTCCCTCAAGACCATCCAGAACTACGTCTCGCGGATCCTCGACAAGCTCCAGGTCTCCGACCGCACCCAAGCCGCGCTCCGGGCGCAACGAGAGCGGGATCGCGGCGTCTGAGATGCGATGTCTCGTGGGCGAGGGGGGACTTGAACCCCCACGTCCTTGCGGACACTGGCACCTGAAGCCAGCGCGTCTGCCATTCCGCCACTCGCCCGAGTGAGCGGGTGGAACGCTACCAACTGGCACCTCCGTGGCCCCATAGGGGCGCGAACGGCGCACGTGCTCTGCGGGCTCGCGGAACTGGCATCTGACTGGCCGCACAGGGGCGCGCACGGTGCCAGTCGTCGGTCGCGATGCCTGCCGCGGGGCCCGATTCGGGCTTCGGTAGCCTCGCCCCGGATGGGGATCAACGCTTTCGAGCGACGCCTGGAGCGTATGGTCGACGGCGTGTTCGCCCGGGCCTTCCGCTCGTCGCTGCGTCCGATCGAGATCGGTCGCAAGCTCGTGCGCGAGATCGACGACCATCGCTCGGTCGACGTGAAAGGCCGCGTCATCGTCCCCAACTTCTTCACGGTGAGCCTCAGCACGACCGACCTCGAGAACTTCAGCGAGATCCACGAAGCGCTGGTGCACGAGCTGTGCGACGCCGCCCGCGAGTACGCCCGCGACGAGGGCTACACGTTCATGGGGCCGGTCGGCGTCGACCTCGTCGAGGGCGACGAACCTCAAGACCGGCCGGTTCAAGGTCGAGGGGAAGATGGTCGAGGCGGCCACGATCGCCGGCGCCGGCAGCATCGTGCTCCCGACCGGCGACCGCATCATCCTCGGGGAGGAGACCCTCACCATCGGACGGTTGCCGAGCTGCGACATCCCCGTGCCCGACCCGAACGTGAGCCGCAAGCACGCCGAGATCCGTCCGTCCGGCGACGGCTACGTCGTCGTCGACCTCGGCTCGACGAACGGCACCCGCGTGAACGGCGCGACGGTGGGCGAGCGCCGCCTCGGCGACGGCGACGTCATCGCGGTGGGCACCACCCGTCTGCGGTTCGAGGCCTCGTAGGTCGCGTCGGTCATGTCAGAGAACATGCTTGCGCTGCTGCGGATCTGCCTGTTGGCCCTGCTCTACCTGTTCTTCTTCCGCGTGGTGCGCGCGGCGTGGGCCGAGATCCGCGGGCCCCGACCGGCGCGGCCGAAGGCGGCCACGTCCGACACGACCGGGCCGCGGCGCACCGTGGCATTCAGTCCGGTGACGGTGGCCACCGGTACGCTCACGGTCATCGAACCGCCGGAACAGCGGGGCCGAAGCTTCGATCTCACCGAGGAGCTCACCGTGGGGCGTGCGCCCGGCTGCCAAGTGCTTCTCGAAGGCGACACGTTCGTCTCGCAGCTCCACGCGCGGGTGTTCACCCGCGAAGGGGCGCTGTACGTCGAAGATCTCGGCTCTACAAACGGAACCCTCGTCAACCGAAGGAAGATCAAGGCTGCCGTGCCCCTCCATCAAGGTGACACCCTCCAAGTCGGGCGCACGATCCTGGAAGTCGGATGAGCGAAGACCAGAAGGAAGAGACGAACGGATCTGAGTTCTCGACCCGGTTGCGGTGGGGCGCCGCGACCGATGCCGGTCGTGTGCGCAGCGCCAACGAGGACAGCTGGCTCGTCGACTTCCCGCTCTTCGCGGTGGCCGACGGCATGGGCGGCCACGCCGCGCGGCGAGGTCGCGTCGCGGGTCGCGCTCGACACGCTGCGCACATCGGTCACCGATCGCACGCTCGAGTCGCTCGTCGCGGCGGTGAAGGTGGCGAACTCGCGGGTGTTCGAGATGTCGCGCACCGACAACGCCGATGCGAGGCATGGGCACGACGCTCTGCGCGGTGGCGCTCGTCATGATCGAGAGCCACGAGCGCCTCGCGGTCGTCAACGTCGGCGACTCCCGCGTCTATGTGCTGCAGGACGGCGCGCTCATCCAGGTCTCCGAGGACCACAGCCTCGTCGAGAGCATGGTGCGCCAGGGCACGCTCACGCCCGAGCAGGCGAAGGTGCACCCGCAGCGGAACATCCTCACGCGTGCGCTCGGCATCGACGGCGAAGTCGGCGTCGACTCGTGGGAGGTCGCGCCGTTCTCAGGCGACCGCTACCTGCTCTGCAGCGACGGCCTCTTCAACGAGGTCGCCGGACGAGAGCATCGCCCGCGTGCTGCTCGACACCGACGACCCCGACGAGGCCGCGGGCATCCTCATCACGATGGCGAACGACGGCGGCGGCCGCGACAACATCACCGTCGTCATCGTCGACGTCCTCGAGGGCCTCGATCCGTCCGAGGCGATGCCCGTCGAGGAGACCATCGGCCTCGAGGCCTTCGACCCGAACGCCACCGCGGCGATCACCCCCGTCGGCGACTGGCTCGACGAGACCTCGCCCGAGCCCTCCGAGCACGACCTGCCGCCTCCGCTGCCGCCTCCCTTCCACACCGACGCCGAGCTCGACGACATCGACGAGCACGGACGATGAGCGCGAGCTCGTCGGAGCGTCGCGCGCGAGCCGCATCTTCACGTGGCGCACCGGCCTCTTCACCCTCTCGCTCATCACGGTCGTCGGCATCGCGGTCGTCGGGGTCGTCTGGTACGCGCGCGGCACCTACTTCATCGGCTTCGACCGCGACACGGTGACGCTGTACAAGGGCCAACCCGGCGGCGTGCTCTGGTTCCAACCGACAGTCGTGAAGCACTACGACCTCCACCGCGGCGACGTGCCGGAGGGCAAGCTGAACGTGATCGACGACGGCAAGCCCCGATCCTCCGAGGCTGACGCCGACGCCTACGTGGAAGCGTTGAAGGACGAGGCGGCGACCCTCGGAGGCGGACCGGTGACGACAGTCGTGGGGGTTCCCGGGGCTACCGTCACGCCCTGATGCACCGGCGCCGCACCGAGCTGGCGCTCCTCGTCTTCGCGGCGCTGATCATCTCGGGGCTCTACGCCCTCGAGCGCGCTCGGCAAGACCGCCTCGCTCCCCGCGAACATCGGGCCCTTCCTCGTGCAGGTGCTCGTGCTGTTCCTCATCGCGCACGTCGCGACGAGACGCCTTGCTCCCGGTGCCGACGGCACGCTGCTGCCGCTCGCCGTGCTCCTCAACGGCATCGGCTACGTGTTCATCGCGCGCCTCGACGAGCATCTCGCCGCGCTGCAGGCGAACTGGACCGCGGTCGGCATCGGCGCGTACGTGCTCACGCTCGTCGTCGTGCGCCGCGTGCGCGACCTGCAACGGCTCGAGTGGACGTTCGGGCTGATCGGTCTGCTGTTGCTCCTGATGCCGCTCTTCCCTGGGATCGGGCGCGACATCAACGGCGCCAAGATCTGGGTGAGCCTCGGTCCGCTCAACTTCCAGCCCGGCGAGTTCGCCAAGATCGCGCTCGCCCTGTTCTTCGCCGCGTATCTCGTCGACCGGCGCGAGCTGCTCGCGATGACGACGTGGAGGGTCGGGCCCTTCCACCTTCCCGAGCCGCGCTACCTCGGGCCTGTCGTCGTGGCGTGGGGCTTCTCGCTCGTGATCATGGTCGCCGAACGCGACCTCGGCTCGTCGCTGCTCTTCTTCGCGCTGTTCGTCGTGATGCTCTGGGTCGCGACCGAGCGGTCGTTGTACCTCGGGCTCGGCGCCGTGCTGTTCGCCGCTCGGTTCGTATCTCTCGTGGACGCAGTTCGCACACGTGCGCGACCGCGTCGCGATCTGGCGCAACCCGTGGGCCGACCCGAACGGGAAGGGCTTCCAGATCGTCCAGGCGATCTTCGCCTTCGCCTGGGGAGGCATCACCGGCGCGGGGCTCGGCCTCGGTGACCCGACGCGGATCCCCGCGGTCGAGTCCGACTTCATCTTCGCCGCGATCGGCGAGGAGCTCGGCCTGCTCGGCGGCGCGGCCATCCTCGCCGCGTACGTCCTCATGGTCGGCGTCGGGCTGCGCATCGCGGCGCGTGACCGAGCGGCCGTTCGAGAAGCTGCTCGCGACGGGCCTCACGACGATCATCGGCGTGCAGGCGTTCATCATCATCGGCGGCGTCACGCGGGTCGTGCCGCTCACGGGCGTCACGCTGCCGTTCATCTCCTACGGCGGATCGTCGCTCGTCGCGAACTACATGCTCATCGCCCTGCTCATGCGGATCAGCCGACGAGCACGCGCAGCGCATCGGCGAGGTGAAGCCCCGGCGCAAGCGCACGAAGTCGAAGGCGAAGCCGCCGCGCGTCACCAGAGGCGGTGCCGGCATGAACAAGCAGATCCGCCGGCTCGGCGTCGGCCTCCTCGCCTGCTACGTGCTGCTGTTCGTGCAGCTCAACGTGCTGCAGGTCGTGCGGGCCGACTCGTACAACGCCAACCCGCTGAACACGCGCCAGGTCGTGCGCGACTTCAGCCGGCCACGCGGCGTCATCCAGACCGCGGACGGCGTGATCCTCGCCCAGTCGGTGCCGTCGAACGACCGCTACAACTTCCAGCGCGTCTACCCGACGAAGGATCTCTTCGCAGACGTCACGGGCTACTTCGCGTTCACGTTCGGCAGCGACGGGGTCGAGCGGACGTACAACGACGTGCTCGCGGGCCGCACCGACCAGCAGCGCGTCATCAGCTGGAACAGCTTCTTCGAGGACCAGATCACGACCGCCGACGTGACGCTGAGCCTTCGCGCCGACGTGCAGGCGGTCGCCCAGCAACAGCTCGGCGACCGCCAAGGCTCGGTCGTCGCGCTCGACCCGCGTGACGGGGCGATCCTCGCGATGTGGAGCTTCCCGTCGTACGACCCCAACCTTCTCGCGACGCACGACTTCAAGGCCGCCGAGGCCGCACGGCAGGCGTTGCTCGCGGAGCCGGGGAAGCCGCTCGTGCCCGCGACCTACCGGGAGCGCTACTTCCCCGGCTCGACGTTCAAGGTCGTGACCGCGTCCGCCGGGCTGCAGAGCGGTCAGGTGACGCCGACGAGCCCCGTGTACCCGCAGGCCGAGAGCTACACGCCGCCGCTGACGACGAACCCGATCGAGAACTTCGGAGGCGAGGTGTGCGGCGGCACGCTCTTCGAGATCTTGGCGGTCTCGTGCAACAGCGCCTTCGCCCAGATGGGCGTCGACCTCGGGCCCGAGGTGATGGTCGGACAAGCGCCAAGCGGAAGGGTTCAACTCGAAGCCGCCGATCGACCTGCCCGGCGCCCGCGGCGTCGTTCTTCCCGCCCGTCGCGTTCTTCGACCACAACACGCCGGCGCTCGCGCAGTCCGCCATCGGTCAGAACGACGTCCAGGCGTCGGCGCTGCAGATGGCGCTCGTCGCGGCGGGCGTCGCGAACGGCGGGGTGATCGAGCAGCCGCACGTGATGCAAGAGGTGCGCAACAGCGACGGCGAGGTCATCGATCGCGGGGCGGCCCGGTTCTGGACGCGGCCGCTCTCCGAAGCGAACGCGGCGATCATGCGCGACGCGATGGTCGACGTCGTCGAGCACGGCACGGCGACGCGGATGAAGATCCCCGGCGTCCTCGTCGGGGGCAAGACCGGCACGGCGCAGCTCGGCTCCGATCCGCCCCGATCGCACGCCTGGATCATCGGCTTCGCGCCGGCCGACAACCCCCGCGTCGCGGTCGCGGTGGTCGTGCTCGAACCAGAGCGGCGCCAACGAGTCGACCGGCGGTCGCGTCGCCGCGCCGATCGCAAAAGCCGTGATGCAGACGATCCTGGCTGCACCCGATCGACTTTCTACCGGTCGGTAGGCTGCCTCGACATGTCGCAGTCCGACGCCACCGTTCTGAACCAGCGCTACGAGCTGCAGCGCCGGGTCGGTCGGGGAGGCATGGCCGACGTCTTCCTGGCCCGAGACCAGCTGCTCGACCGCCCGGTCGCGCTCAAGGTGCTCTTCCCCGAGTTCGCGCAGGACCCGGCGTTCGTCGAGCGCTTCCGGCGTGAGGCGCAGGCCGCGGCGAACCTCAACCACCCGAACATCGTCAGCGTCTACGACTGGGGCGAGGCCGCCGGCACCTACTACATCGTCATGGAGTACATCGACGGGCGCAGCCTCGCCGAGGTCCTCCGCAGCGAAGGACGCGTGCGTCCCGATCGTGCGATCGACGCGACGATCGCCGATCGCGCTCGCGCTCGCCTCGGCCCACACGAGCGGCGTCATCCACCGCGACATCAAGCCGGCCAACATCCTCATCACGCGCGACGGCCAGGTGAAGGTTGCCGACTTCGGCATCGCGCGGGCGCTCAACACCGCCCACGAGCAAGACCTGACGCAAGCGGGCTCGGTCATGGGCACCGCGAGCTACTTCTCGCCCGAGCAGGCGCAGGGCCACGCGCTCGACGCCCGCAGCGACCTCTACTCGCTCGGCATCGTCCTCTACGAGATGCTCACCGGCAAGCCGCCGTTCACCGGAGAGAACCCGGTCGCCATCGCGTACAAGCAGGTGCACGAGATGCCGGTGGCGCCGAGCACGATCGTGCCGACGACGCCTCCCGGGCTCGAGGGGATCACGCTGCAGCTCCTCGCGAAGAACCCTGCCGACCGTTACGCCAACTGCGGCGACCTCATCACCGACTTGCGGCGCGTCCGCGCCGGCAAGCCGCCGCTCGGCGCGACCGCTGCGCAGGGCACCACCTCCGAGAACGCGGTGACCGAGACCAACGCGGCCGGGGTCGCGGCGGCCGCGGTCGCAACCGGCGCGGCGACGAACGCGGTCGACGCGGCGGCGTATCAGCCCACCCGCGCGGAGCCGGCGGTGCGCCGCACGCAGACCGTGCCGGCGACCGAGTACGAGGAGGTGGACGAGGCGCCGCGCCGGCGAATCGGCATGTGGATCCTCATCCTGCTGCTCCTCGCCGGCATCGGCGTCATGGCGTGGTTGCTGACCTCCGGCAAGCTCGACAACAAGGGCTCGGCGGTGAAGGTCGCCGTCCCCTCCGTGCTCAACATGAAGTCGGCCGATGCGAAGGCGACGCTCGAGCAGCAGGGCTTCGTGGTCAACCTGACGTTCGAGCAGCGCGACGACGTCGACACCGACATCGTCTTCTCCCAGAACCCCGACGGCGACACGCAGGCCGACAAGAACAGCACCGTCGACATCATCGCCAGCTCTGGTGGCGAGCCCGTCGAGCTGCCGAACGTCATCGGCCTCCAACAAGCCGACGCGGTCGCGAAGCTCCAGGGCATCAACATGCAGACCGAGATCGTCACCGTGCAGACCGAGGACAAGCCCGAAGGCACCGTGCTTGCCCAGAACCCGCCTCCGAGCCAGAAGGTGCCCGAGCAGACAGTCGGTCACCTTGCAGGTCGCGGGCCCGCCTGACCTCATCGAGATCCCCGACGTCACTGGCCAAGATCAGCTCTCTGCGGCGGCGACGCTCGGCCGCAACTTCCAGGTCGAGACGAAGCAGGAGCAGTCCGACTCGATCCCCGTGGGTCGGGTCATCAGCACCGATCCGCCCGCGGGCACGAAGGTCGCGCGCGACACCACGGTGACGATGACGATCTCCGCCGGGACGCCGGTCACGACGGTCCCCGATGTCACCGGCCTCTCTCAGTCAGCCGCGTCAGACCGGCTGACGAACGCCGGCCTTCAGATGGATCCGCAGTTCGTGAACCTGTCGCCCGGTGACCCACGCATTGGCGTCGTGATCACGCAGAACCCGCAGGCCGGTGTGAAGGCCGACGCCGGCTTGGTCGTCACCGTGATCATCGGCCAGCAGGTTGCCGATGGCGGTGGAGGTGGCGGCGCGACGTCGACCCTTCCGGGTGGCGCCACGACCTCGATCTTGTTCGGGCCGCCGGCTACCTGACCTGCGCGAGGAAGTTCGCGAGCAGCTGGTGCCCGCTCGCCGTGAGCACAGACTCGGGATGGAACTGCACGCCTTCGATCGCGTGCTCGCGGTGGCGCAGGCCCATGATCGTGCCGTCGTCGGTCTCGGCCGTGATCTCGAGCACCGCAGGCAGCGTCTCGCGGTCGACGACGAGCGAGTGGTACCGCGTCGCCTCGAACGGATCGGGCAGCCCGGTGAACACGCCGTCGTCCTGATGGTGGATGAGCGACGTCTTGCCGTGCATCACGCGGTCGGCGCGCACGACGTCTCCGCCGAACACCTGGCCGATCGCCTGATGACCGAGGCACACCCCCAAGATCGGGCACACGCCGGCGAAGCGCTCGATGATCGCGTTCGAGAGACCGGCGTCCTCGGGTCGCCCGGGGCCAGGTGAGATCAGGATCGCGTCGGGGGCGAGCGCCTCGACCTCGTCGATCGTGATCTGGTCGGCTCGGTGGACGATCGGGTCTGCGCCAAGCTCCCCGAGGTACTGCACGAGGTTGTAGACGAACGAGTCGTAGTTGTCGACGACGAGCACTCGCACCGCCGATTCGGCCACGACTCCGAGATTACGAGAGCGGTTGCTAGTCTCGGATGCCGAAATGGCACCTCCGAAGAAGCGTGGCGGCGGTCGGGTGACCGCGAAGGGCACACAGAGCGGCGCGAAGCCGACGCCGCAGCGCGACGACGGCTCGTCGGGTCGCTACACCCCGCCGATCCCGAAGGCCGTGAAGGTCAGCCCGCCGTGGGTGCCGATCCTGATGTTCGGCCTGCTCGGCATCGGCTGCGTGATGATCATGCTCAACTACCTCGAGGTCCTTCCGGGCGCAGCCAGCAACTGGTACCTCGTCGGGGGCCTTGCGTGCATCCTCGGCGGCATCGCCACGGCGACCCAGTTCCGCTGACGATTGTCCCCAGCGTGGGGACAAGTCTGGGGTTCGTCACACCGTTGTAACTTCGCGGCCACGCGAACTGCGCCTTCGCGCGACTACTCGATCGGCGCGACGAGGTCCATGTCCTCCTGGCAGTGACGGGGCGGATCGGGCAGCTCGTCGCTGGCAAGCGTCATCCTCACCTCGGTGCCGCAGATCGAGCACCGGTACTGGATCTTCACCCTGCGCATCTCGCCCGCGGGCGGCGGGGGCGGCAACGGCGTCGCGAGCGAGCGGATCATGCCGAGCCCCACGCGGAACACGAAGAGCCCGACCAGGATGCCCGCGGCGGCCCAGACGATCGTGCCGAACATGACGATTCGAGCCTACGAGCGTGAGCCTGACATGCGGCGGCGCAACGCGCCGCCGGGTGCGCGCAGCACCGATTGTCGAGCGAAGCGGCAGGCGCCGCCCGAAGCGAGCGCGTGGCCGGCGCCGTGGAGTTACAGCCGCTCGATGATGGTGGCGTTGGCCATGCCGCCGCCCTCGCACATCGTCTGCAGGCCGTAGCGACCGCCGGTGCGCTCGAGCTCGTTGAGCAACGTCGCCATCAGCTTGGCGCCCGAGCATCCGAGCGGGTGGCCGAGCGCGATCGCGCCGCCGTTCACGTTGACCTTGCTCATGTCCGGGTGGTGCTCCTTCTCCCACGCCAGCACGACCGACGCGAACGCCTCGTTGATCTCGGTGAGGTCGATCTGGTCGAGCGTGAGCCCGGCCCGCTCGAGCACCTTCGACGTCGCGGGGATCGGCGCGGTGAGCATGAGGCGCGGATCGGCGCCGGCGAGCGCGAACGACACGAACCGAGCGCGCGGCTTGAGGCCGAGCTGGTTCGCCTTCTCCTCGCTCATGATGAGCATCGCCGACGCGCCGTCGGTGATCTGGCTCGAGTTGCCGGCCGTGACCTTGCCGTCCTCCTTGAACGACGGCTTCAGCTTGCCGAGCGACTCGACGGTGGTGTCGGGGCGGATGCCCTCGTCCGCGACGACGAGGTCGCCGTCGGCGCCCTTCACCGCGATGATCTCGTTCTGGAAGCGCCCCTCAGCCGTGGCCTGCGCGGCGCGCTGCTGGCTCTGCGCCGCGAACGTGTCGAGGTCTTCGCGGCTCAGGCCCCACTTCTCCGCGATGAGCTCGGCCGAGATGCCTTGCGGCACGAGGCCACCCAC
This sequence comes from uncultured Acidimicrobiales bacterium, assembly GCA_963726495.1. Lineage (GTDB taxonomy): Bacteria > Actinomycetota > Acidimicrobiia > Acidimicrobiales > DATKAS01 > DATKAS01. The sequence goes on along the minus strand of CAVSCP010000008.1, from coordinate 821,842 downwards.
CGGCGCGTAGCGCGCGTTGACCGTGGGGCCGAACGGGATGCCGTACTTGCCCTCCGCGAACGACGCGCCCATCGGCACGCGGGTCATGACCTCGACGCCTGCCGCGATGACGATGTCGTACGCACCGCTGATCACGCCCTGCGCGGCGAAGTGCGCGGACTGCTGCGACGACCCGCACTGACGGTCGACCGTCGTCGCCGGCACCGTCTCGGGGAAGCCCGCGGCGAGCACGGCGTTGCGGCCGATGTTCGCGGCCTGCTCGCCGACCTGCATCACGCAGCCCATGATCACGTCTTCGATCAGCTCGGGATCGACCTGGTTGCGCTCGACGAGCGCCTTCAGCGTCTCGGCGGCGAGATCGACCGGATGCCAGTCGCGCAGCTTGCCGTTGCGCTTGCCTCCGGCGGTGCGGACGGCGTCGATGATGACTGCGGTGCCCATTGTCTTCGTGACCCTCCAGAGCGTGCCGGTCGGGTTGACCGATGGGTCAAGTCTGCTCACCCGACCCGGACGTTGCCAACTCGCGGTGTGAGAGATTTGGGACCACCGTCGGGGACCAAGGGGGACGCCATGGCCTGGGCCAGCATCGAAGAGGTCGATCGGGCAGTCGCGGGCCAGACCGTGCCCCGCATGTTCCTGAAGACCGTCGCCGCCCATGGCGACGCCGTCGCGCTGCGCTGCATGGACGACGCCGGTGGCTGGAAGGAGTGGACGTTCAACGACTACCGCGACCAGGTCGCGAAGGCGGCCGCCGCCTTGCGAGGCCTCGGCCTCGAGGCCGGCGACAAGGTCGTGATGATGATGCGCAACCGGCCGGACTTCCACTGGCTCGACATCGCCGCGCAGTTCCTGCGCATCACCCCGGTCTCGATCTACAACTCCTCGTCCATCGAGGAGATCGTCTACCTGTCGACGCACTGCGAGGCGCAGGCCGCGATCCTCGAAGACGCCGGCTTCCTCGAGAGGTTCCTGAAGATCCGCGGCGAGATCCCGACGCTGCAGCACATCGCCGTGATGGACGCGAGCCTGGCCACCGGCGACGTGATGGCGCTCGACGCGCTGATGGACACCGAGCCTCTCGACCTCGACGAGCTCGCCTCGCAGACCTCGCCCGACGACCTCGCCACGATGATCTACACGTCAGGCACGACCGGCCCTGCGAAGGCGGTCATGCTCGACCAGCACAACGTCGTGTTCACGGTCGAGAGCCTGCGCCGTTGCATCACGTTCGACGAGTACGTCGGCAAGAAGGTCATCTCCTACCTCCCGATGGCGCACATCGCCGAGCGCATGACGAGCCACTACCAGCAGGCGGTGCTCGGGTTCACGGTGACGACGTGCCCCGACTTCAACCAGATCGCGACCTACGCGCGAGAGGTGCACCCGAACGTGCTCTTCGGCGTGCCGCGCGTGTGGGAGAAGGTCTACGCAGGAGTGAACGCGGTGCTCGCGGGCGACCCCGACCGGAAGGCGAAGTTCGACGAGGCGATCGCCGCCGCGATCCCGATCGTCGACAAGAAGGCATGGGGCACCGCGACGAAGGAGGAGCTCGAGACGTGGGACTTCCTCGACGCGGTCGCGTTCAGCACGGTGCGCGGGCTCGTCGGACTCGATGAGCTCGACCTCGCGGTCACCGGCGCGGCGCCGATGTCGCCCGAGATCTTCGCTTGGTTCCGCGCGATCGGCGTGCCGCTCGCCGAGGTGTACGGCATGTCCGAGAGCTCGGGCCCGATGACGTTCACGACCGACAAGGTGAAGGCCGGCACGGTCGGCCAAGCGATCCCCGGCTGCGAGGTCGTGATCGCCGACGACGGCGAGGTCATCTGCCGAGGCGGCAACGTGTTCAAGGGGTACTACAAGCAGCCCGACAAGACCGACGAAGCGATCATCGACGGCTGGTTGCACTCGGGCGACATCGGCACGGTCGACGAGGACGGCTACTTCAAGATCGTCGACCGCAAGAAGGAGCTCATCATCACCGCGGGCGGCAAGAACATCAGCCCCGCGAACCTCGAGAACGCGCTGAAGCTCGTCCCGCTCGATCGGGCAGGCGTGTGCGATCGGCGACGGTCGGCCGTTCATCTCAGCGCTGCTCGTCCTCGACTCCGAGGCCGCGCCCGTGTGGGCGAAGGCGCAGGGGATCAGCTTCGACTCGCTCGCCGACCTGGCCAGCAATCCCGAGGTCATCGCCGAGGTGCAGCGGGGCGTCGACGAGATCAACGAGCAGTTCGCACGCGTCGAGAACATCCGCAAGTTCACGTTGCTCGGCGAGGAGTGGCTCCCCGACACCGATCTGCTGACGCCGACGTCGAAGCTGAAGCGTCGCGGCATCCTCGCTCGCTACGCCGACCAGATCGAGGCGATGTATCGCTGACGGCACTGCGGTGGCTGTCCGCCGCGCCCGAATTCCCATGGCGGCGTTCTGGGCGGTCGGGTCCGCGTTCTTCTGGTCGTTGACCGCGGTCATCGGCCGCGTGCAGGTGCGCGACGGCATGCCCTCGTCGAGCGCGTTGCTCACCCGGTTCGCGGTGTCCGCGGTGTTGCTCGTCGGAGCGACTGTCGTCTTGCGTCGCCCGCTGGCGCCGGCCCGCGGCGAGCGTCTCGGCGTGCTCGCGCTCGGCTTCGTCGGGTACGGCGGCGAGAGCACGCTCTACTTCCTCGGGCTCGAACGAGGTTCGGCAGCGGCGGTCTCGCTGCTCTTCTACACGAACCCCGGCATCGTGATGCTGTTGCAGTGGGCGTTCCGACATCGCAAGCCCCAGCGCTCGGCGCTGCTCGCGTTCGGTGTTGCGCTGTGCGGCGTGGTGCTCGTCGCATCGACCGGGTCGGACGTGTCGATCACGAAGGCGGGAGCGGTCTTCGCCCTCGGGGCTGCGACGCTCTACGCGTGCTACCTGCTCGTGAGCGAGCGCGTCGTCGCCCGCTCCGATCCGGTGACTGTCGCCGGATGGCTGAGTGCCGGAGCCACCGTCGCGATGGGCGTGCGCTGCGCGTTCGACGGCGGTGTGGTGATCCCCTCGGACCTGCGCGTGCAGTCGCTCGGGGCCGGCATCGCGGCGGCCGTCGCGTTCGCGTTGCTGCTGATCGCGCTCGGCAAGCTCGGCGCGGGCCCGACCTCGATGCTCCTGCTCCTCGAGCTCGTGTGCGTGATCGTGCTGTCGGCCGTGTTCCTCGACGAGACGCTCTCGCCGGTGCAGCTGATCGGGGGCGCGCTCATCGCGCTCGGCGCGCTGATCATCGTGCGGTCCGGCGCGACCGCCGGACAGGCTGAGCTCGTGCCCGAGCTAGTGGCGGACGGCCATGTCGATGACGGTGGCACCGGCGAGCGACGGTGAGTCGCCGTAGCTCTTCGCGTCGCCGAACGGGTACACCCTGCCGTGGTCGGTGACGATCCAGTAGCCGTTGCCGGTGTCAGTCGCGCGGAGCGCGACGGTCTTCGGCACCGTGCAGAGGCCGAGACCCGGCACCGAGCCGTGGAACGGCACGCCGAACGAGAACACGCCGCCGTCCCGCGCGTAGAGCCAGTAGCCGCGCCCGCTCGCACCCAGCGCGAGTGAGATCACCGGTGCGGCGAGCTGCAACGCCTTGGTGTCGCCTTCGCTCTTCGCGTCGCCGAACGGCAGCACCTCGCCCCGCGCGGTGACCATCAGGTATCCGCCGCCGCTCGCAGTCGACGCCATCGAGATCACCGCCGCGTTCGGCGGGCGAGCGCCCGCGGATCCGAAGAACGGCACGCCGAACGAGAACACGCCACCGTCCGACGCGAGCAGCCAGTAGCCGACGCCGCTCGGCGTGGGCTCGAGGCGCCGCACCGGGCCGTTGAGCGTCTGGCCGCTCATGTCGCCCTTCTTCACCGCGTCGCCGAACGCGTAGACCTTCCCCTTCTGATCGACGATCCAGTAGCCCTCCCCGGACGGCGTCGACTGGATCGACACTGGCGGCGTCGTGATCTTCAGGGTCGTGAGGTCGCCGAGGTTCGGCGCGCCGAACCCGAACACATGACCCGCGGAGTCGAGCAGCCAGTAGCCGCGCCCCGACGCGGTGGAGGGGGTGCCGGGCGGCGCGGTGGCGCGTGAAGCACACGGCGCTCGGATCGGTAGCCGGGTGCCGAGGGCGCGGGCGTCGGGGTCGCGCCGCCGGAGCTCGCGTAGATGTCTTCGATCGTGCTGTGCACGAGCTTGGCCATCGCGGCCGCGCCGGTTGCGTTGAGGTGGAGGCCGTCGCTCACCATGCCGCCGGGCGTCGCGTTCGCGACGGCGTTCCAGTCGGCGACGCGCATGTTCGGGTACTGGGTCGCCTTCTGGCGCAGGACGTCGTTGTCGCTCTTGTAGTACGGCCGGGCTTCGTGGATGGTCAGCCACACGACGTAGGGGACGCCGGCGAGCGCCTTCATCACGGCGTCGACCCGGCTCGCGTACGTCGTCGGGTTGCCGCCGTCGTTGGTCCCGAGCTGGATCACGATGATGTCGTGGATCTCCGAACGCCGGCTAGTGACGATCTGCGCGCCTGCAATCGTCGAGCGATTCACGGCCGCGTCGAACGTGAGATCCCAGCCCGCGAGCTCCTTCTCGGTGGCGGCCTTCGACCCGAGCATCACCGAGTCGCCGAGCATGAACACCGCTCGAGCCGGCGCAGCGCCCGCAGCCTCGGTGAGGCCAGGGAGGCCAGTGGTCGTCAGGCCAGCGAAAGCGAGACCGGCGAGCACGGACGCGGCAAGGAGCCGCAGAAGTGCACGGGGCATGACCGCCATTCTTGTCCGCGACGGTCGGTTCACCCCAAGTCACCCCCATCGACCTGGCCTGATTCGGCCGCCGCCACCACGGGGCGGATGCGCACCAGATACCACACAGACACGCAGAGACCGACGAGGTTGAACAAGATCCCGATGCCGCACGCCGCGACCCAGACGACGCGGCTGCGGCCCGCGAGAGCGAATGCCCACTCGGGCCGGTGCGCCGCGTCGAGCAGAGCCCACAGTGACAACGCCAGCGGGATCGAGACGATGACGATCCCGATGATGACGACGACGACGTGCACCGGGCTAGTTCAGCCCATCTGCCAGACGAGCACCTCTGCTCCGCTGTCGGGGTCAGCAGTGAGCGTCAGCTCACCGGCACCAGTGAGGCGCACCGCGTCACCCTCCACGAGCGCGCCAGCGCCTTCGAGTGACACACCGCCACGAGCGATGAACAGGTGCACCCACTTCGCGTCGGGGATCGCGACGACCTCGCCGGGCGTCAACCGTCCGGCCCACAGGACCGCGTCGCGCTGGCGGATCTGGATCGCCGCGTCGTGGCCACGCCCGGACGCGACGGGAACGAGCCCACCCTTGGCGAGCTCACCGTTGATGTCGAGCTGCTCGTACGACGGGTCGATCCGCTCGGTGTCGGGCGGCACCCACATCTGGACGAAGTGGACGTCCTCGTCGCGGCTCGGGTTCATCTCGGAGTGCCAGATGCCGGTGCCGGCGCTCATCCGCTGCGCGAGGCCCGGATAGAGGATGCCCCGGTTGCCTTCCGAGTCTTTGTGCTCGAGCTCGCCGCTCAGCACCCAGGTGACGATCTCCATGTCCTGGTGGGGATGGGTGGAGAACCCGGTGCCGGCCCGGACCTCATCGTCGTTGCTGACGAGCAGCAGGCCGTGGCCGACGTTGCTCGGGTCGTAGTGGTGGCCGAAGCTGAAGCTGTGGTGCGAGTCGAGCCACGCGATGCGGGTGTGGAACCGATCGCTGGCACGCCGAACGTCGATCATCATTTGCTCCTCTTAGATCGTTGCAAGTGCAATCAACGTCTGATGAGGTCGTCTATTCCGTGAGCTTGGCCAGCATCCGCTTCAGCGCGGCGACATCCCGACCATTCAGCTTGCGAGCGAAGTGCTCATCGATGCCGCGGAGGTGCACGGGTGCCGCTCGCCTCAGGGTGAGCCGTCCCTCGGACGTGAGGACCGCGAGAGTGCCCCGGCCGTCCTCGTCGGTCGGCTCGCGCTCCACGAGACCGGCCGCCTCCATGCGGTCGATCTGGCGCGTGAGGCTGCTCCGCGGGATCAGCAACCGGGCCGCGAGCTCCTGCATCCGCAGTCGGCCCCCCGCCTGGGACAGCTGGAACAGCACGTCGTACCAAGCGAGGGAGAGCGAGCGTTCCTGCGTGAGCTCACGCTCGAGCTGATCGACGATGCGCGTGTGGGCCTCGAGGAACGCGCGCCACACCTCGACGCGGCTCTTCGCCGGCCGTGAGTCGGCCGCCACGTCAGGCCGTCGACTTGAGGGCAGCGGCGAACGCAGCGAGTGCAGTCGCGATCTCGGCCTCGCTGACCACGAGCGGCGGCATCCAGCGCAGCACGTCGTTGTTCGTGCCCGCGTTCATCAGGATCAGGTGGCCCTCGTCGAGGCAGTGCTTCTGGATCGGCCGTGACCCTGGCCGGATCACTGAACTGCGAGCCGACCATCAGCCCCCAGCCCCGGACGTCGACGATGCCGCCGTCGTGGCGGGCGAGGTCGGCAAGGCCGGCGCGCAGCTGCTCGCCTCGTGCGTTCACGTTGTCGAGGAAGCCGGGCTCGGTGAGGACGTCGATGGTGGCCAGCGCCGCAGCGCAGCCGATCGGGTTGCCGCCGTACGTGCCGCCGTGGCTGCCCTTCGGCCAGCTCCCCATCAGCGCCTCGGACGCGCCGATCGCAGAGATCGGGAAGCCCGAGCCGAGGCCCTTCGCCATCACGATCACGTCGGCCTGCACGCCGTAGTGCTCGACCGCGAACATCTTCCCGGTGCGGCCGAAGCCCGTCTGCACCTCGTCGGCGACGAACAGGATGCCGTGCTCCCGGCAGATCTCTTCGAGGCCGCGGAGGAACGGCACCGGTGCAGGGAGGTAGCCGCCTTCGCCGAGCTCGGGTTCGATGACCATCGCCGCGGTCTCGCTGGGCGCGGTCTGTGACTTGAGCAGGAAGCGCACCTGGTCGAGGCACCAGTCACTGTGCGCGGCGTCAGCGGGGAAGGGCGCGACGAACACGCCGGCGGGCAGCGGCCCGTGCCCGGCGCGGTAGCTCGTCTTCGAGGTCGTCATCGCCATCGTCTGGTGCGTGCGGCCGTGGAAGCTGCCTTGGAACACGATCGTGTTCGGCCGGCCGGTCGTCTGCTTCGCGAGCTTCACCGCGCCTTCCGTCGCCTCGGCACCCGAGTTCGCGAAGAAGAAGCGGTCGATGCCATCGGGAGTGATCTCGGCGAGCCGGTCCGCGAGCTGCTCCAACAGCGGGTGGCGATACACGTTCACCTGCGCGTGGATGAACTTGGTCGCCTGCTCCTGGATCGCGGCGACGACCTTCGGATGGCAGTGCCCGGTGCTCGTCACCGCGATGCCCGACGAGAAGTCGAGGTACTCGGCGCCGTCCGCAGTCGTGACCCAGGAGCCGCGTCCCGACACGACCTGCAGATCGGTGACCTGGAACCAGACGTCAGACAGATGCGATCCCATCGCCGGATCGTATGCCCGCGGCCCTAGGTAGGCCGCGGGCGTACGAGTGGGTCAGGCGGCGGCGAGCTCGGCTGCGGGAGCGAGCGCGATGTCGAGCACCTCGTGCACGTCGTCCGCGAGGTGGAACGTCATCACCTCACGGACGCGCTCGGGCACGTCGTCGAGGTCGGGCCCGTTGCGCTTCGGCAGCACGACCTCGGTGAGGCCGGCACGATGCGCGGCGAGCACCTTCTGCTTCACGCCGCCGATCGGCAGCACGCGTCCTTGCAGCGTGACCTCTCCGGTCATGCCGACTTCGGCGCGCACCGGTCGATCGGTGAGCAGGCTCACCAACGCGGTGGTCATGGTGACACCGGCGGACGGACCGTCCTTCGGCACCGCACCTGCGGGCACGTGCACGTGGAAGCGCCGCTCGAGCGCGCTCGGCGCGATGCCGAGCTCGACGGCGTGCGCCCGCACGAACGACAGGGCGATCTGCACCGACTCCTTCATGACATCGCCGAGCTGACCCGTGAGGGTGAGGCCGGGCTCGCCATCAGAAGCCGACGCCTCGATGAAGAGGACGTCACCACCGGTGCCGGTGACCGCGAGGCCGGTCGCGACGCCTGGAGTCGCGGTGCGCTCGGCGGCCTCCGCGAAGAACTTCGCGCGGCCGAGTGCGGGCTGGAGGCTCGCCTCGTCGACCTGCACGGGCACGATCGAAGGATCGGCGGCGACCTTCGCGGCGACCTTCCGCAGCACCTTCGCGAGCTCACGCTCGAGGTTCCGCACGCCTGCCTCGCGCGTGTAGTCCACGACGATGTGGCGGATCGCGTCGTCGTCGACTTCGACGTCCTCGGGCCGCAGACCGTTGCGCTCGAGCTGCGCGGGGAGGAGGTGATCGCGAGCGATCACGACCTTCTCGTCCTCGGTGTAGCCGTCGAGCCGGACGACCTCCATCCGGTCGAGGAGCGGGCCGGGGATCGTGTCGGCGACGTTCGCGGTCGCGATGAAGACGACGTCAGAGAGGTCGAGCTCGACTTCGAGGTAGTGGTCGCGGAACGTGTGGTTCTGGGCCGGGTCGAGCACCTCGAGCAGCGCGGACGACGGGTCACCTGACCAGCCGCCGGCACTCAGCTTGTCGACCTCGTCGAGCAAGACGACGGGGTTCATCGTGCCGGCCTCGGTGATGGCACGGACGAGCCGTCCGGGCTGCGCGCCGACGTAGGTGCGGCGATGGCCGCGGATCTCGGCCTCGTCGCGCACGCCGCCGAGGGCGACGCGGACGAACGAGCGGCCCATCGCGCGCGCGACCGACTCGCCGAGCGAGGTCTTGCCAACGCCTGGCGGTCCGATGAGGGCGATGATCGCTCCGGCTCCGCGCCGGCTAGAGCTGTTCTGATCGTTCGTGGCCCGATCGTTCATGCCGCGCTCGGTGCGCAGCTTGCGCACGCCGAGGTACTCGACGATGCGGTCCTTCACCTCGTCGAGGCCCGTGTGGTCGGCGTCGAGCACGGCGCGCGCCTCGGCCATGTCGAGTCGGTCGTCTGACCGCTTGCCCCATGGCAGCTCGAGCACGCGGTCGAGCCATGTGCGGATCCAGCTCTGCTCGGGGCTCTGACCGCTGCTGCGCTCGAGGCGTTCGATCTCACGTTCCACTTGCGCGCGCACGTTCTCGGGCAAGGGCAGTGCGGCCGCCTTCGCTCGGTAGTCGTCGAGCGCGTCGTCGTCGCCGTCGCCGAGCTCCTTGCGGATCGCGGACATCTGCTGACGGAGGAGGAACTCGCGTTGCGCCTTGTCCATCCCCTCGGCGACGTCGTTGCGGATGCGCTCGGCCATCATCAGCTCGGCCAGCGCCTGGCGCGCCCAGGCGAGCACGAGCTGCAGCCGCGCGTCGACGTCGATCGCCTCGAGCACGGCGAGCTTGGCCTCGATCTCGTTGTCGGCCCACGACGTCACCGCGTCGGCCAGCGGACCGGGCTCGTGCACCGTGCGCAGGATCTCGGGCAACCGCCGCGAGCGACGCTGCTCGGCGACCTGCTCGAGCACGACGCGGAGCTCTTGGGTGACCTCGCGTTGGGCCGGAGTCGGGGCCGGGTCGTCGACGATCTCGGCACTGACCCACAGCCCTTCGCCGGCGACGCCTGCGCCGATGACGGCGCGTTGCACCGTCCGCAGGATGGCGGCCACGGTGCCGTCGGGCAGCTCGCCCATGTTCTCGACGTGGGCGACGGTGCCCACCTTGGCGTAGCGGCCCTCGACCTGGGGGACGAGGAGGACGCGGCCGTCGCCCTGGCGGGCGCGGGCAGCGGCGCGACGAGCGTCGTCTGAGTCGAGGGCGAGGGTCGCGACGGCGCCGGGAAGCACGACGGTGCTGGTCAGAGGCACGACCGGCAGGGTCACCGTGCGGTTGTCGGTGCTGTCGCCACGGGGGTTGGTGCGGGTGTCGCTCATGGCCCGAGGGTATCGATTGCAAGAGGCATTACAACATTACGAACTGTGCTCGGCGGCACACCGGGGACCACGAAACGGGCCGAGGTGTCCGAAGGGGTGGCGAAGGTCACGGGTGTTGACGTGAAGGCACCTCGCGTCGCGCGGCACCCTTGGTGACAGCCAGGTGACCACCGCCCGAATTCGCGGGGGCCTGAGCCGGCGGGCAGGAGGCGGACCTTCGTCCCCCGTCGTGGTGGCTGCAATGGCGACGAGCGCTGGCGGCCCTGATCCACCGGAGGACTTCTCATGCGCCTGCGCGCGCGCATCGCCATGCTCATGCTCATCGGACTGGTCCTGGTCACGACCGGGTGCACCCCAGCCCTCATGGCCATCCAGACCGAGTTCGCGGCCCGCGGCGCGACCGAGGCCGAGCAGGAGGACGCCGTCCAGATCGCCGCGTGCGAGTCAGGCGGGGGCGACCCGCTGAGCATCCAGCCCCAGGTCGTGTCGAACGGGAACTACGGGATGTTCCAGATCAACTGGACTGCGCAGCGCAACCGGGTGACGAAGCTCGGGTTCAGCAAGGAGCAGCTGCTCGACCCGACGGTGAACGCGCGAGTCGCCGCGGATCTCTGGATGGACCTCGGCCGTCGCTTCGGCACGACTGCCGGATGGTCCTGCGCGCGCATCACCGGCGTGCACTGAGACCGACCCACTCCCCAGCGTTCTCGCGCGAGTAACCCGCCATTTTTGGCCGGTTATCGCGCGAGTTCGCTGCTCGGCGAGCGCGTCGTCCCACGACATGCGCGCAAGGAGCGGCTTGCGATACGGCATGAGGAGCTTCGGCATGCTCATGCCGAGCGCGCCGACGAGCCGGCCTTCGCGGCCGTAGAGCGCGACGAACTTTCGCTCGTCGACCGAGCCGTGCACGACCTTCACCTCGTCTTCACCGTGCGCGCGTCCGACGAACTGGATGCGCGTGTCGTATTGATCTGACCAGAAGAAGGGCACCGGCGCGTACGGCACGCCGTTGCCGGGCCCGAGGAGCAAGTTGCTCGCGGCCGCGGCCCCTTGCTCGGCCGCGTTGGTCCAGTGCTCGACGCGCATCTCCTCGTCGAACAGCTGGTTCGGCCATCGCGTGATGTCGCCCGCGCAGTACACACCGGGCGGACCGGCCGCGAGCGTCTCGTCGCACACGACGCCGTCGCGGATCTCGAGCCCTGACCCTTCGAGCCAGCCCGTGTTCGGGACGACGCCGATGCCGACGACGACGATGTCCGCGTCGAGGGTCGATCCGTCACTCAGGCGCACGCGCTCGACGCGACCCGTCCCCTCGATCGCATCGACGCCCGTGCTCGTGCGCACCTCGACGCCGTGGTCCGCGTGGACGGCTGCGCATGCCGCGCCCATGTGGTTGCCGAGCGCGCGCACGAGCGGCACGGGCAGCGCTTCGAGGATCGTGACCTCGAGCCCTCGCTTGCGCGCGGTGGCCGCAACCTCCGCGCCGATGAACCCGGCGCCCACCACGACGACGCGGCTCGGCGTCTTGTCGAGCTCGGCGCGCACCGACAGCGAGTCTTCGAGCGTGCGCAGCACGTAGATGCCTTCGAGGTCGGGAGTGCCGGGGATCTGCCGCGGCGTGGCGCCGGTCGCGAGGATGAGGCCGTCGTAGGGCAACGTCTCGCCGTCGTCGAGCGTGAGCGTCTGAGTCGCCGGGTCGAGCGCGGTGGCGAGGCGCCCGAAGCGGATGTCGAGGTCGAGCGGCTCGTAGTCGGCTTCCTTGCGGAGCTGGATGTCGTCGTGCTGCAGCTCGCCGGCGAGCAAGCGCTTCGACAGCGGCGGCCGGTCGTAGGGAAGGTGTGACTCGCCGTTGACCACCGTGACGGTGCCATCGAAGCCCTCGGTGGCGGAGCGTCTCGGCGGCTCGCAGGCCGGCCAACGACGCTCCGACGATCACGACGTTGCGCAACATCGGGTCAGCCTCTCATCCGAGCGCGATCAGCACGACGCCCACGGCCGCGATGGTGAGACCGATGATCTGCGCGCGGTGGAAGCGCTCGTGGAGCACGCCCCGCGCGAGCAGCACCGTGCTCGCCGGGTAGAGCGAGCTGACGGCGCCGACGATCGAGAGCAGGCCGGTGCGGGCCGCGGCCAAGAAGAAGCCGTTCGCCGCGGCGTCGAACAACCCTGCGCCGGCGATGAGAGGGAGGGCTTTGCGCGACGGAGGGTCGCGTCGGGCCCGAGGGACGAAGGCGAACACGAGAGCGAGCAGGCTCGCGGAGGTCCACCGAGACGCGAGCAGAGGCCACATGCCCGAGCGTGCGCCGGCATTCGAGTAGAGGACGAAGAAGGCACCGAACCCGAGCCCCGCGCCGAGTGCGAGGTAGAGCGGCGTGCGGCTCCGGGAGACCGGCTCGTGCGGCGAGTCGCCCGCCTCGGACGAGATCAGCGCGACCGACCCGACTGCGAGGGCGACGCCGACGAGTGCGAGCGCCGAGGGCCGTTCGCCGAACGTGAGGCCCCAGGCCACCGGAACGATCGCCGACACCACGGCAGTGATCGGCGCGACCATCCCCATGCGGCCGATCGCCAGCCCGCGGTAGAAGAGGGCGACCGACACCATCCCGACGATGCCGGCGACGATCCCGATGACGATGTCTTCGCGCGTCGGATGTGAGTTGTGGTCCAAGCCGACGATCGCGACGACGAGCACTGCGGCGAGCGCGTGCGACAGGAAGACGACCCAGAGCACGGGCACGCGGCGTGCCGCGAGGCCGCCGAAGAAGTCGCCCGTGCCGTAGGTGACGGCGACGACGAGCCCGAGCAGGACACCCATCAGTCGGGTTGCTGCAGTCGGGCGCGTCGCGCCCGCGCGCTATGTCGGTGAGAGCTGCGACGCCGTGAACGCGGCCACGTCGTCGAGCGGGATGAACCAGTCTTCGTCGCCTTCGACCATCCAGATCGTGCGGCGGTTGACGTTGAGCAACGTGCCTTCGACATCGGCGCCGTCCGAGAGATCCACGTGGACGAGCCTGCCGATGAGCGCCCTGAGGCCGTTGCGATCTTGGTCGGACATGCCTCCCCTTTCGCACCCCCCTGCCACCTGCGAGGGCGGACCCGCGCAGGGATCCGAGGGGACCGGCCCGCATCGCACGCGATCTCCGCCCCGGGCCTCGGGATCCGCGACCGGTTTACCTCGCGCGAGAGGGTCAATTGGGTGATGCTCAGCGCACGGGCGAGGGTGGTCCTGCGTTCGCGACGAGCCGAGCGGTCTCTGCTGCCGCTTCGGTCGCACCCTTGTGCTTGCCGATCGCTTCCATGATCGCTCCGACCGCGCCGGCCATCAGCTCGTTCTTGTTGTTCGTCACGTAGTCGGCGGAGTCGCGCATCGGCCTGAGGTAGCCGTTGATCTCGGGCACGACGTAGCGCGCGAAGAGCTCCCAGCTGCGCAGCGTCGCCTCGCGGTTGGCCCAGTCGTGCGCGAAGCCGAGCACGACACCGAACCCACCGACGATGTCGCGCAGCGCGCGGATGCGCTCGATCGCATCGTCAGGTGTGCCGATGATGCCGGCGCCCGCGCCTGAGGTCGGGTCGCCGTTCGCGATGGCCTCGGCCGCTGCGTACGCGTCGGGCATCGGCTCGGCGCCGGGCCGGCCGAGCACCTTCACGTTGTAGTCGTTGTGCCAACGCTGCAGGCCGAGAGCGGACTCTTGGATCGCCTGGTCACGCGTCTCCGCGAGATGCCATGACATGAGGACGCGCCAGTCCGCGCGGTCGACGGTCTGACCGTGCTGCTCGGCCGCCTGCTCCGCGAACGACCACTGCGTGGGCAGCGCCATCAGCCCCTCGGTGGACGTCGACGCGATCGAAAGCACGCCGATGCCGTACTTGCCGGCCAGGGTCATGCCCGACGGGCTGATGCTCGACGCGACCGCCATCGGCATCGTCTCTTGCAGGGGGAGGATCTGCAGCGCCGCGTCGTTCAGCTCGAACCAGTCGCTGTGGTACGTGAAGCGCTCGCCGGCGAGCAACCGCATGCACACGCCGATGGCTTCGTCCTGCCGGTCGCGCAGCAGGTTCGGCGCGATGCCGTGCGTGCGCGCGTCGGAAGGGAGCGCGCCGGGGCCGGTGCCGAAGATGACCCGACCGCCCGTCATGTGGTCGAGCTGCACCATGCGCTGGCAGACGTTGAACGGGTGGTGATACGGCAGCGACACGACGCCGGTGCCGAGGCGGATGCGCTTCGTGCGCTCACCCGCGGCCGCGAGGAACAGCTCGGGCGAGGCGATCATCTCCCAGCCGGTCGAGTGGTGCTCGCCCACCCAGAACTCGTCGTAGCCGAGCTTGTCGAGGAACGCCGCGAGCTCGAGGTCACGTTGCAGCAGCAGGCTCGGGTGCTCGCCGAGCGGATGGTGCGGGGCCAGGAAGGCGCCGAAGCGCAGGCGTGACATGTCTCCCCCTCGAGTAGGTCTTGACCAGCGGGTCAAGCGAAACCGTACTGGCCGGCCGGGCTCGATCGACCAAAGCGGTCGGCGGTTAGCGTGCCTTCGCCATGGCGACTGCACCCAGCGCGCGAGAGGTGCTGCGGTCCCGGTCGGTCAAGGCGCTCCTCGCGCTGGTGGCCCTGTCGAACGGCGGGCGCCATCGTGCAAGCCGTCGCGCTCGGCAAGTTCGTGTTCGACACCACCGGGCCGCGAGCTCGACCTCGGCCTCGTCGGGCTCGCGGAGTTCGCCCCGGCGGCGCTGTTGGTGCTCGTCACCGGCCACGTCGCCGACCGGTTCGATCGTCGCACCGGTCGTGCGCCTCGCCCTGGTCGGCGAAGCGTTGTGCGCGGGGGTGCTGGCTTGGTACGTCAGCACGCAGCCGACCGCCGTCGGGCCGATCTTCGCGTTGAGTGCGTCCTACGGGGTCTTCCGGGCGTTCGCGGCGCCGGCCTCGCGTGCGCTCTATGCCGACGTCGTCGACGCGGACGCGCTGCCGCGCCTCGTGGCCATGACGTCGGTGTCCTGGCAGTCCGCGCTCATCGTCGCACCGGTGCTCTCCGGCTTCCTCTACGTCGGGTCACCGACATGGCCGTTCATCGCCGCCGCCGTCTTCGCGATCGTCGCGACGTTCTCGACGCTGCTCATCAAGGTGCAGCTGGGGCCGCATCGGCCCGAAGGACGAGGAGGAGCCGGCGAGCCTTCACACCGCGCTCGAGGGACTTCGCCTCATCCGGCGCACGCCGATCCTGCTCGGTGCGATCTCGCTCGATCTCTTCGCGGTGCTCTTCGGTGGCGCCGTCGCATTGCTTCCGGCGATCGCGGAGGATCAGCTCGGCGTCGGCGCGGTGGGGCTCGGATGGCTACGTGCCGCGGCCGGCATCGGTGCTGCGGTCATGGCCACCACGCTCGCGTTGCGCCCCTGAACCGACACGTCGGGCGCACGTTGTTCGTGGTGGTCGGGATCTTCGGCGCCGCGACCATCGTGCTCGGCGTCACGCACAGCTTCGCCGTGGCGTTCCTCTCGTTGATCGTCCTCAGCCGCTGCGGATGCGGTGAGCGTGTTCATCCGCGCCACCCTGACCCCGCTCGTCACGCCCGCGTCCGCGCGCGGACGTGTCCTCGCGGTCGAGAACGTCTTCATCGGCGCGTCGAACGAGCTCGGTGCGTTCGAGTCCGGCGTCGCGGGCCAGCTCCTCGGCGTCGGCCCCGCGGTCGTGTTGGGTGGAGCGATGACCCTTGTCGTCGCGGCGACGTGGTCGAAGCTGTTCCCGTCGTTGCGCAACGTCGACCGGTTCCAGGACGCGCAGGAGGCGTCTGAGCCTTCCCGTTCGGAGCCTTCCACGGAGGAGATCGCGCCTCCTCTGGCCGCGGGAGGCTGACGCGCGTGCGGGCATGGGCAGTCGGCAACCCCGGGCCGATCGCCACGCATCCGCTCGAGCCCGTGGAACGCGCGGAGCCGACGCCGGCGGCCGGAGAGATCCGCGTCGCGGTCAGCGTGTGCGGCGTCTGCCGGACTGATCTCCACCTCGCCGAGGGCGACTTGGAGCCGCGGCGGTTCGGTGTCGTGCCTGGCCACGAGGTCGTCGGTCGAGTCGACGCATGCGGCCCGGGCGCGACGCGGTTCTCGGTCGGCGACCGTGTCGGGATCGCCTGGCTGCGTCACACCTGCGGCGTGTGTCGCTTCTGCGTGCGCGGCGACGAGAACCTCTGCGTCGCGCCGCGGTTCACGGGATGGGATGACGACGGCGGCTACGCCGAGTGGGCCGTCGTCGACGAGCGCTACGCGTATGCGCTGCCGAGCGAGTTCGACGACGAGCACGCCGCGCCGCTGCTCTGTGCCGGGATCATCGGGTACCGAGCGCTCCGACGGTCGCGGCTTCCACGCGGCGGGCGGCTCGGCGTCTACGGGTTCGGTGCGTCGGCGCACATCGCTGCCCAGGTCGCGCTGTTCGAGGGCGCGACGGTGCACGTGCTCACACGATCGGCCGACGCGCAGCGGCTCGCGCTCGAGCTCGGTGCCGCGTCGGCAGGCGACGCATACGACGCGCCTCCCGAACCACTCGACGCTGCGATCCTCTTCGCGCCGGTCGGCGACCTCGTGCCGGTCGCGATGCGCGCGCTCGACCGTGGCGGCACGCTCGCAATCGCGGGCATCCACCTCAGCGACATCCCGACGCTGAGCTACGAGCGCGAGGTGTTCCAGGAGCGCACGCTCACCTCGGTCACCGCCAACACGCGACGCGACGGTGAGGAGCTGCTCGAGCTCGCCGCCACCGCCGGCCTTCACGTCGTGACGACGTCCTACCCGTTCGATCGGGCGAGCGACGCGCTGGCCGACCTTGCCGCCGATCGGGTGAACGGCGCCGCGGTGATCAGGGTCGCCTGACCGCGGCGGCCCAGCGCGCGACGTGCCAGGCGATCGGAGATTGGTGCGACTCGCTCATGGGTGCGTCGGGAAGTATGTGGCCGAGGAGGCGCGATGAGGCGGCGATTCCGCGATCGAGCCCATGCAGGCGTCGAGCTGGCCGAGCTCCTCGCGGCCCACCGCGGGGTGGACGGCGTCGTGCTCGGCCTCCCTCGGGGAGGAGTCGCAGTGGCAGCGCCGATCGCCGATGCCCTCGACCTCCCGCTCGACGCGTACGTGGTGCGCAAGCTGGGGGTGCCCGGTCACGAGGAGCTGGCGATGGGCGCGATCGCCTCGGGCGGCGTGGTCGTGTGGAACTCGGATGTCGTCGACGGGCTGCACATCGGGCAAGACCGCCGCGACGCGGTCGTCGCGCGCGAGCGGGCTGAGCTCGAGCGACGCGAGCGTGAGTACCGCGGCGACCGCGAGCCCATCGCGGTGCGCGATCGCGTGATGATCGTCGTCGACGACGGGCTCGCGACCGGAGCGACGATGGCCGCCGCAGTCGCCGCGTTGAAGGTCGACGCACCGCGCCGCATCGTCGTGGCCGTGCCTGTCGCGCCGCGGGTCGCCACCGATGCGCTGCGAGCCGAGGTCGACGAGGTGGTCGTGATCGTCGTGCCCGATCGGTTCGGCGCGGTCGGTGAGTGGTACGACGACTTCAATCCGACCACGGACGCCGAGGTCGTGGCGTTGCTAGGACGCGGCCGCGGTCGTCACGACTGAGCGCGGCGCACCCGACGCGAGCTGCTTCCACAGCGCGCGATAGGTCGGGTACGTGAGCTCCTCGGTGACCCAGCCCGAGCGGACGAGCTCTGCGTGGAGCTGGGGAAGGTGGCGCCACGGCACGCCCATGTCGACGTGGTGCGCGAGGTGCCATCCCGTGTTGTAGGGCACGAACATCAGCCGAGCGATGCGGGTCTGGCGCACGACGTGCGTGGTGAGCCGCCGGTCCTTCGATCGCGTCATCCCCGCGTGCTCGGCGATCGCCCTCAGCCGGTTGCTCAGCTTCCAGAGCGTCATCCACGGCGCGACCCAGATGACCGGGTACACCCACCACTGCCCGACGGCGATGCAGACGCCGAACAGCACCGCTTGCACCGCGACGATGCACCACGCCTCACGGCTCTTCGCGCGCACGGCTCGGCCGAGGCCGGCCATGTTCTTGTAGCCCGAGATGAAGAAGAGGTCGCGCGTGAGCTTGCGCCGCATCGAGTCGGGCGGGATGGGGTAGCCGGAGTAGAGGGCGAGGTCGGGCTCGTCGGGACCCATCTCGTCCTTGTGGTGCGCGAAGTGCACGCGCCGGTACGCGGTGAACGCCTGGAACGTCGGGTACGCGAGCAGCCACTTGCCGACGCCGTCGTTCAGCCACCGCCAGGTGAAGAGCAGCCGATGCGCGGCCTCGTGGCCGAGGATGTTGAGCAGGCAGTGCCCGCGACCCATCCAGAGGAACGCGAGCACGTACGCCCACCACTGCCCGATCCACATCGCGGCCGCGACGACGCCGAACGTCTGGAGGAGGCACGCGACCACTGTGACTGCGCTGCGGGCATTCGAGATGTGCCGCAACGACGCCCGTATCGCAGGCACGGGCATGCCCGACTGCTGGAGCCGCTCGGTCGGCAAGACGTCCGGGAGCAGCGAAGCGTCGGGCAGCATGGTTGTCGCGATGGCATCAGTATTACACTTCTCAGACAGATGACGCAATCGCGTAACATCGACGTGGCGGGCGTGGAGCGGCCGCTCACGGCTCGGTCGATCATCGCCAGCACGCTCCTCGGCACGCACCCACCCGTGCTGCGCGGGCAGCTGCTCGTGCGGCTGGTCGAGCTGTTCGGGGTGCCGGAGGGGACGACCCGAGTGGCGTTGTCGCGCATGGTCGCCGCCGGCGAGCTCACGGTCGACTCGGGCCGGTACGCGCTCGCGAGCCCCGCGCTCCTCGCGCGGCAAGCGGCGCAAGAGCGGGGGCGGAGCAGCCCTGCCGGCCGGTGGGACGGCGAGTGGGTGATGGCAGTGGTGACCGTCGATCGCCGCGACGCTCCTGCGCGACTCGCGCTGCGCGACGCGGCGTCGGCGCTTCGTCTCGCCGAGCTGCGCGAGGGCGTGTGGATGCGCCCCTCGAACCTCGACTGGGGTGCGCGTGACGACCTCGCGGTCATCGGCGAGCAGTGCACCTGGATGACGGCGACGCCTGAGGACCCCGCAGCGATCGCGGCGTCGCTGTGGGACCTCGCCGGTTGGGCGGCCGACGCCAAGGCGCTGGTCGCTCGCATGAAGCGTGGCCGCGCGAGCCTCGATCGCGACGCGTTCGACGCCATCCCCGAGGGATTCGTGACCTCGGCCGCGGTGCTGCGGCTGCTGCGCGCCGACCCCTTGCTCCCGACCGCGCTGCTGCCCAAGAGGTGGCCGGGCGCGGCGCTGCGAACCCGCTACGACGACTACGACGTCGCGCTGCGGCGGCTGCTGCGGGAGTTCTTCACGCCGACGCGCGACCACCCTTCCCCGCGAGCCGCACCCGCACGCAGCCCGGCTCGGCGCGGACCTCGAGCTGCCGGCGGGTGACGCGGGCGTAGCGCAGCACCTGCGCGGCGAGCACCTCGGAGTCGATCTGCTCGGGCACGGTCAGCACGACTGGGCCCTGGGCGACGTCGCGCACCACGTTGCGGAGCACGCGCTCGAAGGCGGGGTGGAAGCAGACGGCTGCGGTGGCCATGCGCTCATGATGCAGGGGGGGTGTGACATTAAGTCTCGCGGCCTTGGCGCTGGCCGACTGGGGCCTCTCGTGGACTTCGCCCAGGTCGCGATCGACGCCTCGCCGGACGTCCTGCTGGTCATCGACACCGCGGGCATCCTCCGGTGGGCATCCCCCTCGCTCGCGTCGATCGGGTACGACCCGGTCGGGCAGGTCGGCGTCCAGGTGCTCGACTACGTCCACCCGGACGACCTCGGGTACGCGCTCGGCATGTTGACCGAAGCGGTGCGGCGGCCCGGCGAGCACTCGCTCCCGGTGTTCCGGATCCAGCACGGAGCGGGTCACACGGTCGAGGTCGAGGCATCGGTCGCGAATGTGGCCGAGGGCGACTTCGAAGGCCTCCTCCTCGTCCTCCGGCAGGTCGCGACTCGAGGCGTGCTCCCCGGCCGCCGGCGGGGTCTCGAGCGCCTGTTGCAAGAGGTCGCGGCTCGCTGCGCCGGTGCCGTCGGCGACGACGTCGCCTCAGTGACGGACTGGGCGCTCGCGATGCTGGGCGAGTTCCACGGCGCGTCGAGCGTCGTGCTGGCTCGCAGCGAGGCTCACGGCGAGATGCGCATCGACCACGAGTGGGCTCGCGCCGGGCGCGGTCTCCGCACTTGCCATCTCGCCCGAGATCTCGGTGGCCGAGCTGCAGTGGGACCATCGGAACCCTCCCGAGAGTGGCTTCTCGATCATCTCCGATGTCGACGTCGTGCGCCTCGGCAAGTCCGCCACGCACGACATGCTGCGCTCACTCGGTGTACGGGCAGCGGTGGACGTCGCGATCGTCGACTCCGACACCACGATCGGCGTCCTGAGCATCCGCTGGGCGCACCCTGCCGACGCGCTTGCGTGGGATGACGGCAACGCGTCACTCGTGCGCACCGCTGGCGACCTCTTGTGCCTGAGCGTCGCCCGTCAACGCGCGGAAGAGCGCCTTGCTCGCCTCGCGCACACCGATCCCCTCACCGGGCTGGCGAACCGCACCCAGCTCGCGTCAGCGATCCGCCTCGCGCTCGCGCGACGTGACCGTCGCCCGGGGCAGCCCTCACTTCTCTTCTGCGATCTCGATGGCTTCAAGGGCGTGAACGACGAGTTCGGTCATGCGGCCGGCGATCGCACCCTCGTCTCGGTCGCTCGTGCCGTGAGCGCGGTCGTCCGCAAGGGAGACCTCATCGCTCGCGTCGGAGGAGACGAGTTCGTCGTGCTCTGCGGCGAGCAGGAGGGGCCCGGCGAAGCGGTGGATGTCGCCGAGCGGATCCGGGGCGCGGTCGAGGCGCTCGGCCCCGCGGAGGGCGTGCCGTTGCCGCTCAGCGTCAGCGTCGGTGTCGCGATGGCAGAGCCCGACGACGACGAGGACTCCCTGCTGCGGCGGGCCGATCACGCGATGTACGCGCGCAAGCACGGGGTCAAGGTGGCCAGGGCGAGGTGACGAGCAGCGCGACCGAGACGAGCAGGATCACGATTGCCGTGGTGATGAGCCCGTAGCGGGCCGCTTGCAGCTTGAAGTGCCCGCTGATGCCGACGAGGAACAGCACGGTGGCCAGGAACACCGTGATGCGGACGTAGCGGTCTGCGTGTTCGGCCGCGGCGGCGCCGTCCGCAGCGAGCTCATTGGCCTTCTGGTCGAGCACTTTGGCTTGCTCCAGCTCGGGCTGCTTGTACTCGGGCATGTACGTCGGCCCCGGCGGGGCGTCGACGTTGTTGAACGGATTCGGTGGCGATCCACGCGTTGAAGGCGACGGCGAACTCGGGTCGGAAGCGGCGCTCGGCGATGTCGGCGGCCTTGTGTGTTGCCGGCGATGTAGGCACCGAACCACGCATTGAAGGCGAGCGAGTCGAACTCCTTGTTCGCGGCTGCAATGTCGTCTGCCTGGTTGCCCTCGATTCTTGCCGCGCTCGCGGCAGCGAGCTGCAGACGTGATTCGGTGCTCCACTTCGCGGAGGCGAACCCCGACCAGGCCGCCATGAGCGCGACCATGGCGAGCAACGCGGCCTCGATGATCGTGACGATGCGGTCGCGCCCGGTCGGCTCTTGGTGCATGGTGTGCTCGCGGTGCTCCGCGATCTTCTCGCCGACCTCCGCAGGCCCCAGGCCCGCCTCACCCACGCGTCGGTTCCGCCGCTACTTCGGGTCGCGCCACATGAGCCACTGCGTGGGCCCGTTGTTCTTGTGCGTGACCTCTTGGCGCACTTCGAAGCCGAAGTGGCGGTAGTAGGGGACGTTCACGTCCTTCGACGACTCGAGGTACGCGCCGACACCCTCGGTGTCGCATCGCTCGAGCACCGGCCCGAGCACCGCGCCGCCGAGACCCTTCCGTTGGTGGGCGGGATCGGTGCCGAGGAACTCGAGGTAGTAGTGCGGTTCCTTCGGGTGGTTCTTCTCGAGAAGGGTGAGCGCGCCCAGCGCGGAGACGAACTTCTTGACGCCGAACACGCTGAGGAAGGCGGGCGTCGCCTTGATGATCTCGGACGACGGCACCTTCCACTTGTCGGGCGGTGCCCAGATCGCGACCGCCTCGCACCCGTCAGTGACGTACACGTGCTGATGCGGCAGCTGGATCTTGCACATCAGCGTGAAGAACTTCACGCCCTTGTCGAAGGGAAGCTCCTGCGTTCCCAGGAGGAAGTTCATCACCGGGTCGTCGGTGAACGCTCTGGTCAGGCTCGACGCGATCGAGCCGAGGTCGGCTTCGGTCGCGAGTCGCACGGTGTCAGTCACCGCCGGAGGGTAACGCCTCCGGATCGGCCGCGGTCCACACGCCGCCTACGATGGTGGCCCCGCAAGGGGACGTAGCTCAGCTGGAAGAGCACCTGCTTTGCAAGCAGGGGGTCGTGGGTTCGAGTCCCATCGTCTCCACCAGGATCGGCGACGACTCAGCCTTGCTCGTCCATGTACTGCTGCATCCGACGTTGCATCTCGTCGGCGTCGACGTCTTCGATGTGGGTGCTGATCATCCACTGATGACCGAAGGGGTCTCGGACGCGGCCACCGCGGTCACCGTAGAAGTGGTTGTTCGAGCGGGTAGATCACCTCGCACCCGGCTGCGATCGCCCGGTTCCAGACCTCGTCGACGTCGGGCACGTTGAGCGCCATCACCGCGGTGACCTTGCCGCCGACGGATGACGGTGCCGATCCGTTCTCCTCGCCCTCGTCGGTGACGAAGACGACCGAGTCGCCGATGCGGATCTCGGCATGGACCACATTGCCGTCGGGATCGACGAACGACTCCGCGATGGGCTCGGCGCCGAACGCCTTGCCGTAGAACTCGATCGCCTCCGCGGCTTGGTGCGCGAACACCAGCCGGGTCGTGATCGTGTGGAGGCGGGCGGGGACTGGTTCGACCGTGCCGCTCATCACTCCATCATTGCCCGCCGCACCGGTTCGTACTCCGTGAGCGCGTCGAGGAAGGTCGTCGACCAGCGGCTTCGATGCGTCGGGCAGCCGAGGCGGTAGTAGAGCATCCGTCGTGTCGTCGTCGTGAGGTTCGGCCCCGTGTTGTGGCCGAGCAGGAAGTGAGCGAGCAGCAGGTCGCCTCGACGACCGGCGACAGCCGTAGGAGCGGCGAGCGGCGGCGGGTCACGGAGCATCGTGATGTGGCCGCCGGTCTCCATGAGCGCGTCCGCGCCGCGCTCGCGGAACAGCGCTTCGTGCACGAGGTGCGATCCCGGCCACACCCAGAGCGCCCCGCTGTCGGCTTCGGTCTCGTCACTGAGGAAGATGCCGGCGAGGAGAGTGAACGAATCGGGCGCGACCTGGTCCGGACGCTGCCGCACGTGCCCGTCGATGTGCGGCCCGCCCGGGCGGTGAGGGTTGGGCGGGATGTTCAGCGCGACCTGGATGTGATGGAGGATCAGCTCGAGGGGTTCTGGCGCGGTCAGCTCTTCGGCGACCGCGAGCGCGCCCGATTCGGTGAGCGCGGCGTGCGCGGCGGGCAGCTCGCCCGGCGGAAGGAAGAAGAAGTGCTTGCCGACGGTGTCGGGCGTCGGCGGGTTGGCTGCGACGAGCCGGTCGATCTCGGCGTCGGCGGCGGAGAGCCACGACTCACCGACGACACTGGGGACGACGATGTATCCGCGCTCACCGAACTCCCGCAGCTGCGCGCTCGTCAGCACGCCTTCAGTCTCCGCGGCTCAGCCTGCACCAGGCGTTCGCATTTGCAGGGCGCGGAGGAGAGACCACCGACAGCCCCGCTCGGCCAGAGCCTCGTCCTCGCGAGCGACTGCCTTCACTGACGGGACCGCGCGCGTGTAGCCGATCAACGCGAACACCGCCACGAATGCGAATGTCCACGACGCGCCGCTGTACACGCCCGCGACGAACATCAACAGGACGGCGCAGTTCGGGCTGGCCATCCGGAGGAAGAACCGCCGTCGGTACGAGTCGGCGAGCATCGCCTCGGTCGCGCAGCTCAGAGGGTGCTCGATCAGCCGGAACACTGCCATGACCACTGCCGCCACCACGACCGTGGCGATCACCGCACCCGTGTAGGTCACGGTGTGACTGCTCACGGTGACGAAGAGGAACAATCCCGCTGCGAGCGTCAGGAGGAGCAACAAACCGACGAACGCCTGACGCACCATGCTCAACGTGGTGATCTCGCCTGCATCCTTTCGGCGGCGAAGACGTTCCAAGCCGTACTGCGGGATGACCACCGACCAACCCGACCACGCACCGGCCCACCCCGGATCTTCAGCCACCGCTCTCACCGCCCGGACAGCTGATGAAGTATCCGCTGTCGTCGAAGCCGAGGTCGCAGTCCTCGCGTCGTGCCGTCTTCGAACAAGACGTGGATCGAGTCGACGTCGAGCGGCTGATGGTCGAAGAGCACGAAGGCGTGATCGTCTGCGTCGATCGGGATGGGGATGACGGTGCCATCGGCGAGCGACACGTCGACCGACGTCGACCTCGGGTGCGGCGAGGGCGGCTACGAACCAGAACGGATCTTCGGGCTGCGAGTTGCGCACGACTTCGAACGGCATCGTCCGGTCGAGCGGCTGGAAGCACTCCGGGCGTCGTGTTGGTCCAGTTCGTCCCGTCGTTCGGGTCGAGGACGAACGATGCGCACGTGTCGCCCGCATCGTCGGTGCCGGTCCGCATGGTCCACGTCACCGACTCCCATGTGCCGGTGCCGACTGGTTCGAGGTCATCGGCGGAGATCCCCGTCTCGCTCGCGTTGCCTTCGAGGATCGCGTCTGCGCGGCCGTCCTCGTTCAGCTCGACGACATCGTCGGGTGCGGGAGCGGTGACGGCGGCCTCGACTCCGAAGTCCCAGAGCTCGAGCGACCATGTCGCGTAGACCGGTTGGAAGACGATCCCGCCTGACCCATCGCCGGCGAGGGGCGGTTCGGGGTTGTCCGGCTCGACCAGGATCTTGCGGAGACGGCCTTGCGCATCGACGTCGATCGTTGCTGTCGCCGGGGACTTCGTCACGAAGCGGCTGATCGGAAGGCTGTCCGGAACGCCGGCCGGGAGCACGAGGCGAGAGCGTGTCGTGACGTCCCCGTGGCTGTCCCCGCTGCCGGCGTCGTCGACTCGTGACGCGGCCGCCCGAAGGTCGGCGACGAGCGAGACAGGATCGGTCGGGCTCGGCGGGCTGCCCTCCGCATCGGGCACGTGCACCCAGGACCGGCCGGTCGTCGTGTCGCGTCCGACGAACGTTCCGCCGTCGGCGGTGACGAGCAATGTGAACGGGGCGCTTCCCGTCACCTCGACGAGCTGCAGCGCGCCGGTGAGGAAGTCGACGACGCCCTCACCGGGAGTCGTCACGACCTCGTTGGGCGACTCGGGGCCGATGTAGGACTCGAAGTGGACTCGGGCAGTGAGCAGGCTGGCCGCGACGTTGCTCGTCTCGCCCGCCACGACGCGTCTTATCGCCGCCGCCGCCTGAGCACGCGCCCAGCGCGCAACGAGGACGAACGCGGACCGACGCCACCTCGACGCAACCCCACCACGGGGTCGCAGGTTACCGATCGAGGTATGCGTCGATGAAGGAGGCCTGCGCGCGGAGCTCAGCGGCGTCGTCGGGCAGTCCGAGCGCCTCGCGCTCGTCCGCTGCGGCGAGCAGCTCGGCTTGCTCGCGGTCGATGATCGAACGCACCTCGGCATCGGACAGCTCGCGCCGAGCGACCTCGGTCGTCCCCGCTGCCGCGGTCAGCGAGATCGGGCCCTCGCGGCGGCTCGACGGCTTCGGCGTTCGCGAGCGCGCCGAGCGTCGCCCGCAGCACCGCGACCCGCGAGGAGTCGCGTGCCTTCATCGCCTCTTTGAGGTCGGCCTGCATCTGGGCGCGGATGTCCAAGGGCGGCGACCGTACCGGGATGATGAACTGCTGTCGTGCGACATGCGCGCGACGACGCACTCGACAGCCTCGAGCCGGTGCTGGTGCAGCTGCGGAGCTTCCCGGAGCTGACCGAGCGCTCGCGGGGCACCTTCTACAAGAAGAGCCAGGCCTTCGTGCACTTCCACGAGGATCCCGCCGGCCTCTTCGCGGACGTGCGGCTCGTGCCAGGCGGCGAGTTCACGCGCATGCGCGTGAGCACGAAGGCCGAGCAGCGTGCGTTCATGACAGCCGTGCGCTCCGCCCTCGCCGGCTGACCGTTTGCTCACTCGGCCGCGTCCTGCTGTATCCGAGTGAGCAAACGGTGCGGGCGCCTAGGCCGTGATGCCGTACCAAGCGCGGCGCTCGATCGTGTCGGGCTCGAGGCGCCAGGTGTGCACGAGCCCGTCGACCACGTCGGCAACCCAGATGAGGGTGAGCTTCTCCTCCTCCTCGTCGGGAAGCTCGAGGTGAGAGCCGGTCGTGTGACCGAGCACGGCGACCCACTCGCCTCGTCGGCCGATCGCGTGCTCGTAGATGTGGTAGCTCGGCCACGACCCGGCGTAGCCGTGCCACGCCTCGATGTTCTCGTCGCGCCCGACGAACGGCGCTTCGTCGAAGACCTCGAGCGAGTGGTCGGGCGCCATCAGGCGGCCGAGCCCTTCGACGTCGGCAGCGTTGATGCGGGCGATGAACTCACGCACGACGCTGACGTCGTCCATCTTGACGTCGTCCATCGGGTCCTCCCTCGACCTGACGTTTCAACCTGTCGAGGCTTTCTTCCCACATCGGGGCGAAGGACTGCAACCACCCGTAGTAGATGTCGGCGAGGGGATGAGGATCGACCTGGTACTTCCACTCCCGACCGTGCTCCTCGGCCCGCACGAGGTCGGCTTCGCGCAGCACCCGCAGGTGCTTCGACACTGCGGGCCTGCTGATGTGAGGGAAGCGGCTCGCGATCTGCCCCGCGTTCGCGCCGGGCTCGTCGCGGAGCAGCTCGAGGATCGCGCGCCGCGTCGGGTCCGCGAGGGCCGCGTACGCCGCGTCGCGAGCGTCAGCTCTCGACACGAGCCCGCAGCGCTTCCATCTGCTTGTTGGTCCAGCCGCCTTCGAAGCCGCGGAGCATCTCCGCGCCCAGCGCGCCCATGCGCTCGAACCCGTGGTGGAAGAGCTCGACGAGTGTGCCGGTGCCCGACGGCGTGAGGCGGATCGTGATGAGCGCGGGCACGGGCCAGCCGTGGCCGATCCAGTCCTGCTCGAACGTGAGCTCGTGAGGCGGGTCGAACACGAGGACCTTGCCGACGAACCTGAGGTCGGGCCCGCCGGCATCGGTCTCGACGGTCGCGCCGACGACTGGCTCATACGCGACGAGCGTGTGCCCGGTGCCGTACCAGCTGCGCATCGACTCGAACGACTCGAGCTCTTCCCACACCCGTTCGGGCTTCGCGTCGATCCACGTGCATCGCCGAACGGAGAGGGCAGAGATTTGCGTCACCATATGGTTACATGTAACCAAACGGTGACGCTTTTGTCGAGCGAATTCCCAAGTGGGAGGCTCGCCCGATGGCGACATGGGGTGACCTGACGAGCTCGGACCCGGCGATGGCCGACGCGGGCCGTGGACTGCTCTACCAGTTCGGTGGAGTCGGGCTCGCGTTCCTCGGCACGGTTCGCAAGGACGGCGTCGCTCGCCTGCATCCCGTGTGCCCGTTGCTCACCACCGATCGCATGTACGTGTTCGTGGTCCCGTCGTCGAAGCGCAACGACCTGCTGCGCGACGGCAGGTGCGCGCTGCACTCGTTCCCGTGCGAAGACAACGAAGACGCCTTCGGTGTCACGGGCCGAGCCGCGCTCGTCGAGGACGCTGCGACATGGCAGCGACTCGCGGACCAGTTCGCGGCCGAACGTGCGGGCATCGGAGCCCCGAGGCCCGCCGACGAGGATCTGCTGTTCGAGGTGTCGATCGACTCGTGCTTCGTCACGCGCACGACCGGTCACGGCGATCCTCATCCCCAGCATCAGCACTGGCGCGCCTGACCGGCGCGAAGATCGCTCGGTGCGGCGCCGGTTGGTCATCGCCGCCGTCTTCGCGCTGATGCTCAGCGCCGTGGGGTGTGGCGACGACAGCGGTAGCGACGCCGGCGGCACGTTCACGCCCGAGCACACGGGCGTGCTCACGGTGATCACGTCGCTCCCGGCCCCGGGGTTCTGGGATGGCCGCGCTCGCGAAGGCGGGGCACCCGGTGTCGGTGTACTCCGCGAGCCCCTTGTCGCCCGAGCAGCTCTCGCATCTCGGCGGGGCCGAAGCGGTCCACGGCGACGATGACCGCGCCGCGTTCCTCGAGGCGAACATCGACGAGCACACCGCGGTGATCGTGCCTGCGCCGGGAGGCACGTCGGTGTTCGGGCATGACATCCCGTCGCTGGCCGAGCTCGGCGCTGGCCTCCTCATCGCTGTCGGGTCGGAGGACGACGAGGCAGACACGGTGACGATCGGGCACAACCTCGCCGCGGGGCGGCCGCGCGCGAGCTGAGGGCGCGAGCTGAGCTCAGCGCCAGTGGTGGACGTCGATCAGCCTGCGCACGACTTGGTCGAAGCGCGGCTTGTCGAGCGCGCCTCCCTCGCGACGAACCGCGGTCGGATCGACGAGGAGCAGCCGATCGAGCTTCACGTACGACGGGCGCCCCGAGCTGTCCCACGGACCCGTGCCGATCTCCATGTTGTCGGGATGGTCGGTGTGGTCCTTCGACGTGAACTGGATCGCGACCAGTCGATCGTGATCCCACCCGATCACGAGGACCGGCCGATCCTTTCCCTGGCTCGGGTCGTCTTCGTAGGGGACCCACGTCCACACGACCTCACCCGGGTCGGCGTCGCCGTCGGGATGGGGCGCGTAGGTGATCGACGGCTTCGTGTCGGGGCGGGTCGTGACCGCGCCGACGTGCGCGGTCGGCTGCGGAGACGGCGTCGGGTTGCGTTCGCGGCCGCACGAGCGACCGGAGCATCCCGGTGATGCGTCCCACGGTCTCAGGCTCGCACGGTCTCAGGCTCGCACGAACGCGGGCCGGCGCTTCGAGCTGATCACGCCGGTGTCGAACCCGGAGAGGTGGAGCCCGCCGTGGAAGCGAGCGTGCTCGATCTTCAGGCAGCGGTTCATCACGACATCGAGGCCGGCATCGTGCGCCTTCTGCGCAGCCTCGAGGTTGAACAGGCCGAGCTGCACCCACATCGTCTTCGCGCCGTGCGCGATCACCTCGTCGGCGACGCCGGGCAGGTCTTCGTTCTTGCGGAAGACGTCGACGAGGTCGACCGTCAGCGGCAACGCCTCGAGCGAGGGATACACCTTGTGGCCGAGGATCTCGTCCGCTCCCGGGTTCACGAAGTAGACGTCGAAGTCGGTGCTCGACGAGACGAGGTACGTCGCCACGAAGTAGCTCGGTCGGGCGGGGTTGGCCGACGCGCCGTAGAGAGCGACCGACTTCGTGCGCTGGATGATCGCGAGCCGCTCACGCGCGGTCGGTGGAGTCCACTCGCTCACGCGCCGGCTGCCTTGTCGAGCGCCCGGTCGATGTCGCGGATGATGTCGTCGACGTCCTCGATCCCGACGGAGATGCGGATGAGGTCGGGGCTCACGCCCGCGCCGACGAGCGCCTCGTCGTCGAGCTGTTGATGCGTGGTCGATCCGGGATGGATGACGAGCGTGCGGGTGTCGCCGATGTTGGCGAGGTGGCTGCACATCTCGACCGCCTCGGTGAACGCCTGGCCCGCAGCGCGTCCGCCCTTCACACCGAACGCGAACACCGCACCGGCGCCCTTCGGCAGGTATCGCTTCGCTCGCTCGTGGTAGGGGGAGTCGGGCAGGCCCGCGAACTTGACCCACGAGACGCGGTCGTCAGCGGCGAGCAACTCGGCGACGGCCTGCGCGTTCTTCACGTGCTGCTCCATTCGGAGCGCGAGCGTCTCGAGCCCCATGAGGAAGAGCCACGCGTTGAACGGCGACAGAGCCGCACCGAAGTCGCGGAGCTGCTCGACCCGCAGCCGCATGCAGAAGCCGTACTCGGCGAAGTTCTCCCAGAACCGGAGCCCGTTGTACGACGCGACCGGCTCGGTCATCTGCGGGAATCGACCCGAGTCCCACGGGAACCGTCCCGACTCGACGACGACGCCGCCGAGCGACGTGCCGTGACCACCGATGAACTTCGTCGCCGAGTGCAGGACGATGTCGGCGCCGTGCTCGATCGGGCGGCACAGGTACGGCGTCGCCATCGTGCTGTCGACGACGAGGGGGAGGTCGGCCGCGTGCGCGACGTCCGCGAGCCCGGCGAGATCGGCGATCGAGCCCGACGGGTTCCCGATCACCTCGGTGTAGATCGCCTTCGTGTTCGGACGGACCTCCGCCGCGTACGCGTCGGGCACGTCGCTCGTGACGAACGTGGTGTCGATGCCGAGACGCCGGAGCGAGACGTCGAGCAGCGTGCGGGTGCCGCCGTAGAGCTGGGCGCTGGCGATGATGTGATCGCCCGCGCCGGCGAGCGCCGTGAACGTGAGCAGCTCGGCCGCTTGCCCGCTCGACGTCGCCACGCCGCCGATCGCGCCTTCGAGGCTCGCCACGCGCTCCTCGAAGCTCGCGACCGTCGGGTTCATGATGCGCGTGTAGATGTTCCCGAACTTCTGCAGCGCGAAGAGGTCGGCCGCGTCGGCCGAGTCCTCGAACACGAAGGCCGTCGTCTGGTAGATCGGGACCGCACGCGCGCCGGTCGTCGGGTCGGGGCCCGCACCTGCGTGCACCGCCCGGGTGCGAAAGCCGTAGGTCTCCTCAGGCACTGCTCCCCCTCAGCTGAAGTCGGGCCGACCTCGGTTCGTGCG
Source organism: uncultured Acidimicrobiales bacterium (assembly GCA_963726495.1). GTDB lineage: Bacteria > Actinomycetota > Acidimicrobiia > Acidimicrobiales > DATKAS01 > DATKAS01. Next base: position 791,161 of record CAVSCP010000008.1, on the reverse strand, counting down.
CTTCAGCTCGAAGAGCCCGGGCACGCGAGCGAGCTTCTCGACGGTGTCCCAGATCTCGACTGCCTCGGCGCCCCGCGGGATGCGGTTCAGCACCGGTCCGAAGAACGACGTCTCCTCGATCGTGCCGGGAGCGAACGTGATGATCGGTGTGCCGACGTCGTTGCCCGTGCGGCTGAGCGCGAGGGCCGTCTCTTCGCGCAGGACCTCGTCCCACTTCTCGTCGTTCGTCGCGGCGGCGATGTCGCTGCCGAGCCCTGCCGCTTCGATGGCCTCGTCGATGAGCGAGTAGTTGCCCTCGCGGATCTCGGAGAGGCTGCGACCCTCGTGGTGCAGGCGATTGCCGAGCTCGGTGTAGAGCCGGCCGACGGCGTCGCTGCCTCCCGCAACCTTGGTCGCTGCCGCGGCTCGCAGCATCATCCGCCCGGCGCCATGCACGCGTCCGTACGGGGACGTCGGGTCCTGCTCGAACGCCTTCTCCTCGTTCACGATGCGCAGGCAGATGAAGCGCCAGTCGACGTCGTACGACCGTTGCTCGGCAACCTCGACGACCCACCGACTCGTCACCCACGCCCACGGGCACACCGGATCGAAGAAGAACTCGAGGTCGGCCATCGCGTCAGGCTACGGGAAGCCCGGCGGCCACCCACCGGCGAGCGAAGGCCTCCCGTAGAGGTGGAACGCGATCGCGGCTGCGCTGGCCACGCCGATGGAGTCCACGTCGGGCCGGATCGGGATGCGCATCCGGTGTTGGCAGGCGTCGAGCGCACCCTCGCTGAGCCCGGGTCCTTCGGCGCCGAGCATGAGGGCCACCCGGTCGGCGTCGACGCGGCGCAGCTCCTCGTCTCCTCGGGGCGTGAGGGCGACGAGCGTGAAGCCCGCGAGCGGTTCGAGAGATGAGAGTCGAGCGTGGGGCATGTCGAACACGGTCCCCATCGAGACTCGAATGGCGCGGCGGTACCACGGGTCGCAGCACGTCGGGTCGAGCAGCAGGGCGTGGATGCCCAGCGCGGCGGCGTTGCGGAAGATCGCTCCCATGTTCTCGTGGTCGTTGATGCCTTCGAGCACTGCGACGACCTGCACGCTGGCGAGCAGCGCGGTCACGTCTGGCGGTGGTGGCCGGAGCGCCGCGGCGAGCACACCACGGTGGATGTCGAAGCCCGCGATCGCGTTCATCACGGCTTGCGACGCGACGTAGACGGGCATCGGCGCGCGAGCCAGCTGATCGCCCAGCGGGCCGAGCGTGGTCCACCGCCGGTCGGCCACGAGTGCGGACCGAAGCAGTGGTGGGTGGCGGAGCAGACGCTCGACGACGAACGCTCCCTCGGCGATGCACACACGATCGCCCTCGATCGATCGACGGAGCGCGGCGTCGTTGAGCGCGCGGTAATCGGCGACGCGCGGGTCGTCCGGATCGTCGATGGTCGTCGGCGTGCTCACGTGCCCGGTAGCGTCGCGCACAGTGCGGAGGTGCTCACGACCCGGTTGCGGGGCGCTGGCAGTGGTGTTGCTCGGCTTCGACGCGTCTCGCAGCCTTGCCTGGTTCGCTCCATTGGACGACGAAGGCGCGTTGCACGGCAGCGAGCTGTGTCATCGTCACGCCGAGTCGGTGCGAGTGCCGAAGGGCTGGTGGCTCGACGACCGCCGGGTTGCATCGCCGCAGCTGTTCACCCCGCCCCCGAACCCGCCGGCGCCCCCACCTCCCGAACCGTTTGCTCACTCGACCACACCACAGGGGGGTTCAGTGAGCAAACAGTCGTCGGCGCCGGCTGAGGAGGACCCGTTGCCGCTGGAAGCCACCTGGCGCCCGGTGTTCGACAAAGGCGACGACCTCGACGGGTTGCTCGACGCCGGCACGCCCCTGCTCGGCCGTGCCTTCAGCGGCCGCCCTCGGTCACCCCGTCCCTGACCGTCCGTCTTGGGTGAGCAGCGGGCCGTAGAGGTCGGGGCGGCGATCTCGGAAGAGGCCCCATCCAGCGCGGTCGGCGCGCGCTTCGGCGAGGTCGAGCTCGGCAGTGATCGTCATCGCGCTCGTGCGGTCGGCTTCGGCGAGCGGTCGACCGCGGTGGTCGACGATGAACGATGAGCCGTAGAACGTGAGCTCGCCCTCGACGCCGACGCGGTTCGCGGCCGCGAGCGCGACGTGGTTGCAGACCGCGTGGCCGTCCATCGCGCGGCGCCACATGTCCGAGGTGTCGTTGTCGGACTGGTCGCCGATCTCGCTGCCGATCGCAGTCGGGTAGAGGATGATCTCCGCGCCGAGCAACGCCATCGCGCGCGCCGCCTCGGGGAACCACTGATCCCAGCAGATGCCGACGCCGATCGTGCCGTGCCGCGTCGACCACGTCTTGAAGCCGGTGTCGCCGGGGTTGAAGTAGAACTTCTCCTCGTAGCCGGGCCCGTCGGGGATGTGTGACTTGCGGTAGACGCCGAGCACGTTGCCGTCGTCCACGATCGCCACCGAGTTGTAGTGCGCTTGGCCCGCGCGCTCGAAGAACGAGACCGGCACGACCGTCCCTCGTCCTCTCGTGAGCTTCGCGATCGCGGCGACGCCCGGGTCCTCGTCGACGGCGCACGCCCAGGCGAACCAGTCCTGGTGCTCGGTCTGGCAGAAGTACGGGCCTTGGAACAGCTCTTGCGGGAGCACGATGTCGGCTCCCGAATCGATCGCCTCGGACACCAGGTCGACCATGTCCGACACATTGGTGTCCCGATCGCTGCCGCACGCCTTCTGGATGACCGCGAGCACCGGCCGAGAGTTCACGGCTCCAGGGTACGGCTGGGCACCTGTTGCGTGATGCAGTGGATGTTCCCTCCGCCCAGCAGGATCTCGCGCGCGGGGACACCGACGACCGCACGGTCGGGGAACAGGCCGCCGACGGTCTCGAGCGCCTCGTCGTCGTGCCGCTCGTCGAGAAGTGGCACGACGACCGCGCCATTCGCGACGTAGAAGTTGACGTACGAGCCCGCGAGACGATCGCCCGCGGCGCGGGGCTTGGTGCCGGGCACCACCTCGATGCCCGCCGCTTCCTCGGCGGTCATGAACAAGGGCCCTGGCGAGGGAAGCAGGCGGACGTCGAACCCGGCCGCGTCGAGCCGCCTTCGAGCATCGAGGGAGACCGCGTGCTGCGGGTCGCTCGGGTCGTCGGTCCATGTGAGCACGACGACGCCCGGACGGACGAAGCACGCGAGGTTGTCGATGTGCCCACTCGTCTCGTCGTCCACGACTCCGTCGCCGAGCCAGACCACGCGGTCGATGCCGAGATGGTCACGCAACCCGCGCTCGATCTCGGCTCGCGACAGCGACGGGTTTCGGTTCGGGTTCAGCAGGCACTGCTCGGTGGTGAGCACCGTGCCCTCGCCGTCGACGTCGATCGATCCACCTTCGAGCACGAGAGGCGCCCGGTAGCCCATGTCGCCGTGGTGCTCGAGCACCCGCGCGGCGACCGCGTCGTCCTGGGCCCACGAGTCGTAGAGCCCGCCCCAGGCGTTGAACAGCCAGTCGATCCCACGCCGGTCGCCCTGGTCGTCGACGACGAACGTCGGCCCGACGTCGCGCATCCACGCGTCGTCGCTCGGCATCGGCACGACCTCGATCGAGCTCGCGAGCACGGCGCGCGCCACGTCGCACAGGGCCGGCGCGACTCCCATCCAGACGTGCTCACTCGCCGCAATCGCCGCGGCGACTGCAGCGAACGCGGCTTGCGCGGGCGCGCCGCCGTCGCGCCACGTGTCGCTCTCGGTGCGGCCAGAGCATCCAGCAGCCCTCGTGAGGAGCCCACTCCGGCGGCATGTGGAAGCCGTCGGCGCGGGGCGTCGACTCGAGTCGGGTCACTCCAGGGTCGAGCCGCTCTGGCGGATGAGCTTGGCGACGAGGGCCGTCCAGCCCGTCTGGTGGGCGGCGCCGAGTCCCTTCCCGGAGTCGCCGTGGAAGTACTCGAAGAAGGTGACGTGGTCGCGCCAGTAGGGATCGTGATCGAAGAGCGTGTGCCCGCCGTTCGACGGGCGTCCGCCCTCACCCATCAAGAACAGCGCGATGAGCCGACGCGAGAGCTCGGCGGCAACGCCGGACAGATCGGCGAACTCTCCCGAGCCGGTCGGCATCTCGACCGTGAACTCGGGGCCGAGGTAGTGGTGGAAGCGCTGCAGCGACTCGATCATGAGGTAGTTCACGGGGAACCACACCGGGCCCCGCCAGTTGGAGTTGCCGCCGAACATGCCGGTCGTGGACTCGCCGGGCTGGTAGCCCACGGAGTAGTCGTGGCCGTCGAGCATCAGCGAGACAGGGTGGGTCTCGTGGACCTTCGAGAGAGAGCGCAGCCCGTTCGCCGACAGGAACTCGCGCTCGTCGAGCATGCGGGCGAGGATGCGACGCAGCCGGTCGGGTCCGACGAGCGACATCAACCGCCGCTCGCCGAAACCCAGACGGTCCATCGTGAAGATGTTCGAGCACAGGTCGGGCCGGTTCTTCTGGAACCACTTCACGCGTTCGGCGAAGTCGGGGAGCGTGACGAACACCTTCGGCTCGATGGGCTCGACGGCGAAGAGCGGGATGAGCCCGACGAAGGAGCGGACTTTCAGAGGGATGGTCTGGCCCTTGATGCGCAGCACGTCGTAGAAGAACCCGTCGTCGTCGTCCCACAGCGAGAGGCCCTCGCCGCCCAAGTTGTTGGCCGCATGGGCGATGTAGAGGAAGTGTTCGAAGAACTTCGTCGCCACGTCTTCATACACGCGGTCCTGCTGTGCGAGCTCGAGGGCGATCGCGAGCATGTTCAGGCAGTACATCGCCATCCAGCTCGTCGCGTCTGACTGCGCGAGCCGTCCGCCGTCGGGCAGCGGCGCGGACCGGTCGAAGAGACCGATGTTGTCGAGCCCGAGGAAGCCCCCCTCGAAGACGTTGAGGCCGTCGGCGTCCTTGCGGTTCACCCACCACGCGAAGTTGATGAGCAGCTTGTGGAAGATGCGCTCGAGGAACTCGGTGTCCTTCTTTCCGGTGCGAGCGGCGTCGATCTTGTAGACGCGCCACGCGGCCCACGCGTGCACGGGCGGGTTGACGTCGTTGAACGCCCACTCGTATGCAGGAAGCTGCCCGTTCGGGTGCATGTACCACTCGCGGCAGAACAGCAGCAGCTGCTGCTTTGGCGAAGTCGGGATCGACGATCGCCATCGGGAGCATGTGGAACGCGAGGTCCCACGCGGCGTACCACGGGTACTCCCACTCGTCGGGCATCGAGATGATGTCGGCGTTGTAGAGGTGGGTCCACTCGTGGTTGCGGCCGTTCTTCCGCGCGGGCGGGGGCGGTGGCATCGTCGGGTCACCTTCGAGCCACTCGCGCACGTCGTACCGGAAGTGCTTCTTCGCCCAGAGCAGACCTGCGATCGCGCGGCGCTGGACGTCGCGGAGCGGGCTGCCGGGTGGCAAGTCGGGTGAGAGCTCCTCGAAGAACTCGTCGGCCTCGGCCCGCCGAGCGGCGATGACGTCGTCGAAGTCCGCGCCGACGGACTCACCCTGGGGACGCACGTTCGTGAGCCGCAGGCGGACTTGCACCGTCTCGCCCGCGGGCACGTCGAACTGGTACCACGCGGCGCCCTTCGTGCCGAACTGCGCCGGGTTCACGGTCTCGGCGCCGTCGACGACGTGATCGTTGATGCCGTCCTTCGGGAAGGGCGTCGTGTTCTGCTGGTCCCAGAGGCGCCGGGCGTTCGTCTCGTTCTCACAGAAGACGAGATGGGGCTCGCCTTCACAGACGAGCCAGCGGGTGCCGAGCGAACCGTGTGTCGTCTCGATCACGTTGTGCGCCACGGCGCGGAGCTGGGGATGGCGGTTGTCGCGACCCCACGACCAGGTGTTGCGGAACCACAGCGTCGGGAGGATGTGCAACGGCGCGGACTCGGGACCGCGGTTCGACGCCTCGATCAGGATGCAGATGTCGTCCGGCGCGCCCTTCGCGTAGGTGAGCTCGACGTCGAAGTAGCGCGACTCCTCGAACACCCCCGTGTCGACCAGCTCGAGCTCGTCGAGCTCGCGGCTGCGGCCTCGGTTGCCGTCGACCAGCGCGGCGTAGGGGAACTCGCGCTGCGGGTACTTGTAGAGCCACCGCATGAACGAGTGGGTGGGCGTCGAGTCGAGCGCCCACCAGTACTCCTTGGCGTCCTCGCCGTGGTTGCCCTCGGCGTTCGTCAGGCCGTAGAGGCGCTCCTTCAGGATCGGGTCGTTCGTGTTCCAGAGCGCGAGCGCGAAGCACAAGTGCTGCCAGTGGTCGCTGATCCCAGCGAGGCCGTCCTCTCCCCAGCGATACGCACGCGACCTTGCGTGCTCGTGGGGGAAGAAGTCCCACGCGTTGCCACCTTCGCTGTAGTCCTCGCGCACCGTGCCCCACTGACGCGCGGCGACATAGGGGCCCCAGCGGCGCCACAGCGCCACCCGGTTCCGATCTTCCTCGAGACGTTGCTGTTCGGCGTCATTGACCATGGGTCGGCGCAGTCTACGAAGGACCCTCCGAGCCTGCCGGGGTAGCGTCGGTGTCGATCACGCACAAATGCAAGGGGGACTCATGACCGAGCCGGCAATCCACCACGTCGCCTTCGCCTGCCGCGACATCGACGCCACCGTGCGCTTCTACGACGAGCTCATGGGGATGCCGTTGCTGCACACCGAGGTGAGCAGCGAGCCCAGGTCGGGCGGCTTCCTCCGCCACTTCTTCTTCGACGCCGGCGACGGCAGCTGCCTCGCGTTCTTCGACGTGCACGGCGTGGGAGAGCAGCCCGATTGGAAGAGCGAGATCTCGACCGGCAATGGCCTGCCCGTGTGGGTCAACCACGTCGCGTTCCGCTCGACCGAAGCCCGGCAGCAAGAGGTGAAGGAGCGCATGGCCGCAGCCGGCATCGAGCCGTTGATGGACATCGATCACGACTGGTGCCACTCGCTCTACTTCGTCGATCCGAACGGGATCATGGTCGAGCTGTGCCGCGACACGCCGGGTCTTCCGGTCGATCGCGAGGAGGCGTTCAGCCAGCTCCACGCGATGCCGGCCGCACCCGCGTCACGGTGACCGTCGAGCGCGAGTTCGTCGGCCTGCCGTCCCCGATCCTCGGCCGCGCGGGCGCGGGCGGTCATCCCTGCCAGGGCCTGTATCACCACGCTGCCGGCCAGCGACCGACGACCGCGTTCATCGCGACGCACTACAACGTCGACTTCAGCGAGCACTACCTCGCCCCGTACCTGGCCGAGCGCGGCTACGGCTTCCTCGGCTGGAACACGCGCTTCCGCGGCAACGAGGCCTACTTCCTCGCGGACCACGCGCTCGCCGAGATCGGTGTCGGCGTCAAGTGGCTGCGTGAGGAGGCCGGCGTCGAACGCGTGGTGCTGTTCGGCAACTCCGGCGGCGGCTCACTCATGGCCGCGTACCAATCTCAAGCGGTGAAGCCATCGGTCACCCCGGCGCCGGGGCTGCGGATCGTCGAGCCGGCGCTGTCGCTCATGCCCGCCGACCTCTACGTCTCTGTTGCGTCGCACCCCGGACGTCCCGAGGTGCTGACGGCGTGGATGGATCCGTCGGTGACCGACGAGCACGAGCCGATCGGCACCGATCCCGATCTCGACATGTACGACGAGCGCAACGGCCCGCCCTACCGCGTCGACTTCATCGCCCGCTACCGCGCCGCGCAGGTCGAGCGCAACCGGCGGATCAGCGCGTGGTGCCACGCCGAGCTCGGCCGGCTCGCATCACACGGCGTGTCCGACCGCTTGTTCGTCGTCCGACGCACGTGGGCCGACCTGCGGTTCGTCGACGGTGACATCGACCCGTCGAATCGCAAGGTGCCGCTCTGCTACGCCGGCGACCCGAGGCATGCGAACAGCAGCGTGTTCGGCATCGGCGCGGTGAACACGTTGCGCACGTGGCTCTCGATGTGGAGCCTCGACGACTCGCCGTGCAGCGCCGCGAAGCACCTGCCGGTGATCGACCTCCCTGCGCTCGTCGTGCAGGCCGACGCGGACGCGGGCGTGTTCCCGAGCGACGCACAGGCCATCTACGACGGGCTCGGCTCGTCCGACAAGCAGCTGCTGACGCTCACCGGCGACCACTACTTCCTCACCCCCGACACGGCCCGCGACGAGCTCGCCGATGCCGTCTCGGGATGGGTCGGCGAGCGCAGCTAGATCGTGCATCTGGGACCTTCGTCCCTGGTCAACTCACCTTCGCGAGCCGCATCGTGACGACATGAAGGTCATGCTGATCGAAAGCGTGCCGAGCGGCGACCCGTCGGTCGCCGACGAGCTGCGATCCCGAGGTCACGACGTCGTCCGTTGCTACGAGAGCGGCGGCGAGCCATTCCCGTGCGTGGGGCTGACGTCCCCCGAACGCTGTCCCCTCGCCTCCGGTGACGTCGCCGTCGCGTGCGTCGTCCGAGAGTTCGGCGTGTTCGACCCGACTCCGTTCGAGGCCGGTGTCACCTGCGCGCTGCGCAGCCGAGTGCCGGTCGTCGTGGAGGATCCTGCGATGTCGCCGTTCAACGGTTACGCGGTCGACGCCGGTGGTGACCTGGTCGGCACCGCCGAACGTGTGGCGAGCGAGTCGCTCGACGGGCACGTCGAGGTGCTCCGATCGTTCTTCAGCGCCACGCCCGTGATGGACGTCGACGTGCGCCGTCGCGAGAGCGACCTGAAGGTGACCCTGACGCTCGCGAGGAACACGCCCGAATGGACCGTGCAGTACGTGACCTCACGCGCCGCAGGCGTGCTCCGCGAGTACGACCGTCACGCGCCGTGCATCGACGTCGCCGTCAGGCGCGCCTCGTAGTCGTCCGCCAGCAGATGGAGGGCGGCGGCACCGTCGCCGCTGAACGACGAGCCGTGCATCACCGCGATCGTGGTGGGCGCGAGCTCGGCCAGCCGCCGGATCGTCGGCGCGGTGCTCGGCGTCAGGCAGCTGGCGTGGAACATGTCTTCGGCCTGTGACGCGGCACCGACGATGTCGTCGGTCGTGAGCGGCGGCGGGGTCGCCCAGGTTCGAGAACAGGTCGCCGGCGAAGAGCGTCTTCGTCGTCTCGTCGTAGAGCACGCGTGCCTCCCAGCCGTGGGGGACATGAGGCGTGTCGATGTGACGGAGCCGATGCGTGCCCAGCTCGAGCACCTCACCATCCGCGAGCGGCCGCGGCGGCCGGTCGCACAGGTCGTTGAGCGACACCATGCATCCCATGAGGCCATGCGCGACCTCGGCATTGGGGGCTACGGCGAGCAGATGGTTCATCGACCCGCATTCGTCCGACTCGACGTGGCCGAAGGTGATCCACCGCAAGCGCTCGATCGGGACGATCGACGCGATCGCCTCACTCACGAGCGGGAACATCGCCCGCGGACCGGTGTGGAACAGCAACGGCTGCTCGTCGTCGATCAGGAACTGGTTGAACGTGAAGCCGGTGGGGCCGATCTCCGGCACGAAGGTGGACAGGCGGTAGGTGCCGTCCGCGATCTCGGTGACTCGAGTCTCCATCACAAGTCCTTTCAGAGGCGTGTTGGTCAGAGGGGAAGTGGGTTGCTGAGGATGCCGTCGCCGTGCGCGCGCTCGGCGAGGGTGCGAAGGAACTCGACGGCGTCGATGGTCACGGTGTCGCCACCCTCGCCGTACTTGAAGCTGCCGCCGGCGGGGCCGGTGAGGTGGAGCGTGAAGGGCACGTCGTAGACGGCGGCCCACTCGGCGACGTAGTCCTCCATGAGGCGGCCGTCGTGCTCGGCGTCGAAGTCGAGCCCGTACCCGATGGCCTGGCAGATGTCGACGCGGTGCATCCAGACGTCACGGGTGAACCCGACGTCGAACAGGTACGACACGGGCTGCTTCCCGATGATCGGGAGGTTCAGCACCTTGAGGTTGGCGATGGGGCGGGGGAGCTTCGTGCGCGCCTTCACCGCCTTGGGGTAGGTCGACTCCCACTCGGCGATGAGCTGCTCGGTGGTGAGGTCGGCGCGCTCTCGCACCTGGACCTCGTTCATGCCGTCCCACCAGAACTGCCCGCCGATCTCGGCCGTCACGGGCTTGCCCTTGCGCTTCTGGCGCAGGAACTCGCGAGGCGACACCTGGCCCGCGGCCGAGCCGACGACGTGGGCAGCCATCGCCCGCACGTCCCACAGGGTGCAGTCCGTGGGCTTCGACCAGTCCTCGGCGGCGATGCTGCGCATGAGCGCCGCGAACTTCGCGTTCTCGGCGGTGGCGAGCCGCATCGCCTCGTCGTGCTGGATCCGGGGGATGGTCGTGACGTCGCGGGTGGTGGTCATGGTCATCGGGCTGCCTTTCGCTGGTCGTTGTGGGTCGCGGTCGATCTCGGTGAAGAACATCGCCACGATGCGGTCGGTGAGCCCGACCCAACGGTCGCCGCCGGGGTCGTTCGCCATCTGCTGGTCGGCGATGCCGGCGACGAGCGTCGTGAAGAGGTCCATGTCGGCCTGCTCGGTGATGCCCGCCGCCGCGAGACGCGAACGCGCGATCTCGTAGAACTCGATGGCGACGGCATACGACGCGGCCGATGGTTCGAACCCGGGGATGTGGCGCTGGAACATGAGGACGTAGCGCACGATGTCTTCGTTGCAGAAGTCGAGGAGCAGCCGGGCGAGCTCGAAGACGCCATCGCGCGGATCGTCGTTCGAGGGAAGCGCCCTCGCGCGCTCGACGAGCGCGCGGTTGCCCTGTTCGAACATGGCGTCGTAGAGGGCGTGCTTCGAGTCGAAGTACGCGTAGAGCGACGGCTGGCGGAGGCCGACCATCGCCGGCGAGGTCTCGAAGCGAGATCGCCGCCGAGTCCGTCGCGGTGGGCGAGCGTCCAGGCTGCCGCGAGGATCTCCTCCCGCTTCGCCTCCTTGCGCCTCGCCCTGGGATCAGCTTGATCTATCACCGATAGATTATCTATCAGTGATAGATAATCCTCGTCAAGGGGTATTTTCAGGCGATCGTGATCAGCCTGTCGAGCACCTCTTCGAGGAGCGCCTTCCGAGCGTCGGCGGCGTAGTGCTCGAGCGTGATGTCGCCTTCGCCCGCGGGCACGAGCTCGATCGTCAGGCGCTCCCCGTCGTCCTGGCAGCGCACGGTGGCGACCCGTCGCTCGTACGACCGGTCGAGGCCGATCGCGACGCGCAGCAGCGCGGCGAGCGCACGCACGAGCCTCTGGTCATCGGGCCACAGCCGGGAGAAGGCTTCGTGCTCGGGCTTCGGCGCGCTCTTGCGGTGGTAGCGCGCGACCTGGGCGATGATCTCGATCTCGCGGTCGGTGAAGCCGGTGAGGTGCTCGCTGTTGCGGATCACGTAGTACGTGTGCAGGTGGTGCTTCGTGTGCGAGATGAAGAGCCCGACGTTCGCGAGCAGCGCCGCGGCTTCGAGGTACTCACGCGCCGCCTCGTCGAGCCCGTGCACCTGCGCGGTCGCGTCGAACAGCGCGAGGGCGAGGCGAGCGACCTCGCGCGAGTGATCAGGACGCTCGTCGCACTGCTCCATGAGGTGCAGCACGCTGGCGCGTGAGAGGTCGCGCAGATGGTGCAACGTGCCGCCGCGCGAACGCTGCACCGTGTCGAGCAGCACGCCTTCTCGCAGCGCGTTCTCCGAGACGACGAGCCGCTCGGCGTCGTACACGTGCATGACCCGCTCGAGGATGATCGCGCCACCGAGGATGATGTCGGCCCGTCGAGGGTCGAGGCCGGGGAACGACTTGCGCTTGTCGACGGTGTCGACGAGCAGGAGACGCCCGACGACCTCGTCGAGCTCGTCGCGTGTGAGCTCGAAGTTGTTGAACGTGACTGGCGACGCTTCGTGCCGGTGCGCCGCGACCATCTCGGCGATCGCCATGATCGTGCCGGAGCTGCCGATGAGCACCTCGAAGCCGAGCTCGTGCACCTCGGGCACGAACGGCGCGAGCGCACGACCTCACGAACTGACGGCACGCTCCGACCGCGGCCGGATGCACGCGCTCGCCGCCGAAGAACCGCGCGGTGAGACGGATGGCGCCCAGCTTCAAGCTCCGGGAGGCGAGCACCTCGCCCCTCTCGCCGATGAGGAGCTCGGTCGAGCCACCACCGATGTCGACGAGCATGATCCGCTTGTCGAACACGGGCACGGCTTGGAGCACGCCGAGGTGGATGAGGCGGGCCTCCTCGATCCCCGAGATGACCTCGACGTCGATCCCCGCCTCGTCGTGGGCCCGATGCACGAACACGTCGTGGTTCTGCGCTTCGCGGACCGCGCTCGTCGCCACCGCCCGGATGGAGGCGCCCTCCGCCTCTGCCACCCTTCGCATGCGATCGAGCGCATCGATGCCGCGGTCCATCGCGTCCTGGGTGAGCACCTTCATGTCGCCCGGTCCCGAGCCGAGTCTCACCATCTCGCGCTCGTGGGCGACGACGTCGAAGCGATCGTTGGGCGTGATCCGGGCAACGACGAGATGGATCGAGTTCGTGCCGATGTCGATCGCCGCGAGCGCAGCGTCGGGCGGCGGTCCCGCGCCCGTCGGTGGCAGAGCCGCCCGTCACGGTGCCGACGCTACGCTGCGGCCCGTGGTCACAGCGTTCGTGCTGATCAGCGCGGAGCCGTCGCGCATCGCGACGCTGGCGCAACAGCTCTCCGACCTGAAGGGCATCGGCGAGGTCTACTCGGTCGCGGGCGACGAGGATCTCGTCGCGATCGTGCGAGTCCAGCACCACGACGAGCTCGCCGAGGTCGTCACGCAGCGGATCTCCGCGCTCGAGGGCATCGTCGCGACGCGCACGCTGATCGCGTTCCAGGCCTACAGCAAGCACGACCTCGAAGCCATGTGGTCGATCGGCTGGGAGTGAGCACTCCCACTGGCACGGAGTGAGCGAGGCGAAGGGCAAGTCCTTCGGCGAGGAGGGCGGGCGTCTCGACTACGGCTCCTATCTCGAGCTCGAGACGCTTCTGTCGGCGCAGCACCGCCGCACCGACGCGCACGACGAGCTGCTGTTCATCACCGTCCACCAGGTCTACGAGCTGTGGTTCAAGCTGCTGCTCTTCGAGCTCGAGGCCGCGCGCGACGCGATGCTCGAGGGTGACGTCGCGATGGCGCGTCACGTGTTCCGTCGTGTCCGGGTGATCGAGAGGTTGCTCGTGGAGCAGGTCGACGTCCTCGAGACGATGACGCCGCAAGACTTCATGGTCTTCCGTTCCGAGCTCGAGCCCGCCAGCGGGTTCCAGTCGGTGCAGTTCCGCGAGATCGAGTTCCTCAGTGGCCTGAAGGATCCCCGCTACCTCGAGCGGGTCCACACCACCGAGGATGAGCGCGTGCGCCTGCACCGCCGGCTCGAAGAGCCCTCGCTCTGGGACGCGTACCTCTCGCTGCTCGAGCGGTGGGGCAACCCCGATCTCACCGAGGTGCTGCTCGACCGAGGCCGCTACGGACCGCTCTTCGAGCTGTCGGAGGACCTTCTCGACCACGACCAGGCGTTCGCGATCTGGCGGGTGCGGCACGTGACGATGGTCGAGCGCCAGATCGGCGGGCGGCCGGGCACCGGCGGCTCGACCGGGGCGGCGTACCTGCGCAGCACCGTCGACCGTCGGTTCTTCCCCGAGCTCTGGGCGGTCCGCGACCGCCTCTGAGCGATCGCCTCTGAGTCAGGGCTCGGTGTCGGCCTCGAGGAACGTGGCCGCCTCGGCCTGCTCGACGGGGTCGAGCGGGCGCATCGCGAGGTCGATGCCAGACCAGATCGTCTGGGCGCTCGGGTAGAAGGCGATCGGGACGATGATCGCCACGGCGAGCCCCGCGATCGTCACCGGCACCACCCTGATGTGGGGGTAGGTCACGATCGTCCCCACGACGATGATCAGGAGGAAGAGCCCGAACGTCACGACCATGTTGATGGTGGTGCTGCCCAACGAGAAGCCCTCGTGGCGGATGAGCTTCAGCCCGCAGCGGGGGCACCGGTCCTTCATCGTGAAGAACGACTTGAAGACGTGGCGGCTCCCGCAGCGGGGACACCGGTGCACGAGGCCGCGGAGCACCATGCGGGTCGGTGAGACGTCGGGCGGCGCCGGGTCGGTCATCTCGGGAATGTCACACCCCCCGTGCACACTCGCCGCATGGACTCTCCGCCGCATGGTGATCATCGGCTCCAGGCCACTAGGATGCACCGGTCCAATTGAACCCTGCTCCGCGGTCGCGGGGCCCCGGCGCCGCCGGGTCCGGAGGGAGGTGTGCTCGCGATGCGAGCCTACGAATTGATGGTCATCGTCGACGCCGAAGTGGATGACCCCGGCGTGCAGGCCGTGATCGACCAGGTCAAGGAGCAGATCGCCCTCCGCTCCGGCGACGTCAAGAAGACCGACCTGTGGGGCCGCAGGCGCTTCGCCTACGAGATCGACCACAAGCACGAGGGCACCTACGTCGTGCTCGAATTCGTCGCCCCGGGCACCGGGCTCGACGACCTCGAGCGCTGGCACCGGCTCGCGGACCCGATCGTCCGCCACAAGCTCATCCGCCTGCCCGACAGCGAGGCCGCCAAGCGCGGGCTGCTGGCGGCGGGCACGCCGGCGACCGCCGGCTGAACGATCCGGAGCGATCGACATGGCAGACAACAGCATCACCGTCATCGGCAACATCACCCGTGACCCCGAGCTGCGGTTCACGAACAGTGGGCGTCCGCAGGTCTCGTTCGGCCTCGCGGTCAACCGCCGCTACCAGCAGAACGGCGAGTGGGACGAGCAGACGAGCTTCTTCAACATCGTCGCCTGGGCCCAGCTCGCGGAGAACGTCAGCGAGTCGTTGAGCAAGGGCTCGCGCGTCATCGTCAACGGCCGGCTCGAGCAGCGCTCGTGGGAGACGCAAGACGGTGAGAAGCGCAGTGTGATCGAGATCGTGGCCGACGAGGTCGGCCCGAGCCTGCGCTGGGCCACCGCGAAGATCGAGCGCAACGAGCGCAGCAGCGAGATGGGCGACCGCCCGCGCGCTGCAGGCAGCGGCAGTGGCGGCGGCGGGCAGTCCGCGCCGCCGAGTGAGTCGTACGGAGACGAGGAGCCGTTCTGATGAAGGCGCAACAGCAACGCCGCTCGAAGCACAAGGACAACGGGCGTCGCGTCAAGAAGAAGATCAGCGTCCTCGCCGCCGAGCGCGTCGAGTACGTCGACTACAAGGACGTGAACCTGCTCCGTCGGTTCATGTCCGATCGGGCCAAGATCCGCGCCCGTCGCGTGAGCGGCAACGACAGCCAGCAGCAGCGTGAGGTCGCTCGCGCGATCAAGAACGCCCGCGAGATGGCGCTCCTGCCGTACACGAGCCGCGTCACGACGCAGCGGGGTCCGCGCGCCGACCGTGGCGATCGCGGTGACCGGGTGATCGCGGCGATCGCGGCGACCGTGGTGATCGCGGCGACCGTGGCCCTCGCACCGAGGCGACCCTTGCTGCGCCTGTCGAGAGCGCCGAAGTGCGCGACATCGGCGCCGACGTCGGCGAGGCGGTAGAGGTCGACATCGACACCAACGGCGATGGGGAGGCGTGATGCGCGTCGTGCTGCGCAGCGACGTCTCGAACGTCGGCAAGAAGGGCGACATCGTCGACGTGTCGGCGGGCTTCGGTCGCAACTACCTGCTGCGACGGGGGCTTGCGTTCCAGGCCACCGACGGAGCGACCGCGCAGGCGACCGTCATGCGTCGGGCGCGCGACCTCCACGACGCGAAGGAGCGGTCCGCAGGTCGAGGAGGTCGCCCGGGTGCTCGTGCCCAAGGTGATCACCATCACCGCCAAGGCGGGAGCGGAGGGCCGGCTGTTCGGCTCGGTCACGACGGCTGACGTCGTCGACGCGGTCGCGTCCCAGACCGGCATCGAGCTCGATCGGCGCAAGCTGCACCTCGCCGAACCCATCAAGACGCTGGGCACGCACGAGGTGCCGGCGCGTCTGCATCCCGAGGTCGAGTTCGCGATCACCGTCGAGGTCAGCGCGACCTAGCACGGCCGGTCAGAGGCGACGCGCCTCCCGACCATCCCCCACTGTCCACACCCGGGGCCCCACGATGCACAGGGTCTTCCCCAAGCGCGTCCCCATTCGTCCACCGACAAACGTCGGTTCTCCACTAGCGCCCCACAACTCCGTCTCGCGAGGGTGACAGCCAATGTCCGACGGATCCTCCGATACCCCGCGACGACCCGCTGGGGTTGGGCGGGTTCCGCCTCACAACCTCGATGCCGAAGCCTCGTTGCTCGGTGCGATGTTGCTGTCGGCCAGCGCGGTCGCGTCCGCGATCGAAGTCGTCTCGCGCGACGACTTCTACAAGCCGGCGCACGGACACATCTTCGAGGCGATCACGTCGCTCTACGGCTCCGGCGAGCCCATCGACCCGGTCACGGTCGCCGAGGAGCTCCGCCGCGCGAACCTGCTCGACGCGATCGGCGGGTCGAGCGTGCTCGTCGATCTGCAAGCGACCACGCCCGCGATCTCCAACGCCGGGGGCTACGCGCACATCGTCGAGGAGCACGCGCTGCTCCGTCGACTCATCGGCGTGGCGGGCGAGATCGCGGAGCTCGGGTACAGCCTCCCGGACGACGTCACCAAGGCGGTCGACCGCGCGGAGGCGATGGTCTACGACGTCGCGCAGCGGCGCGTCGCCGACACCATCGCACCGGTGCACGATCTGCTCGAGAGCAGCCTCAGCCGGCTCGAGCAGCTGTACGACCGCGGTGAGTCGATCACAGGATTGGCCACCGGCTACAACGATCTCGACGAGCTGCTGTCGGGGCTGCAGCCGTCGTCGCTCGTCGTGGTGGGTGCTCGACCGAGCATGGGCAAGTGCGTCGCGTGGGACACGCCGATCCTCGATCCGCGCACGGGAGCCGTGCGCACCGCCGCCGAGGTGCACCGGCTCGGGTTGGGTGGGCACGAGGTGGCGGTCGCATCCCTGACTGCGGACGGGTCGCTGGCGGCGGTCGCTCCCGAGGCGTTCGTCGACGACGGCATCAAGCCGGTGTTCCGCGTCCGCACGCGGTCAGGTCGCGAGGTGCGCACGACGATCACGCATCCGTTCCTGACCGAGCGCGGGTGGCTGCCGCTCGGCGATCTCGGCGTGGGCGTGAAGGTCGCGGTGCCCCACGCCTTGCCGTTCTTCGGTCACGACCGGCTTCCGGCCGCAGAGGTCATCCTTCTCGCGCACCTGGTCGGCCATGGTCACCGGGTCGCGGGAGGCTCGGTGTTCGCGAGCTCAGCGCCGGCCGTGGTTGCCGACCTCGTCGTGCACGCCGATGGCGCGGGAGTGCGCACGGTTCCGCTTCCCGGAGGGCATGTCGCGTACCGAGTCGTGCCTCGGCGTGGCGCCCGAGATCGCATCGAGACCGTCGCCGCGCGCCACGGCCTGCTCGGCGCGGCGATGCAGCGCGGCATCCCCGACGCAGTGTTCCGACTGCCGCGCGGTGAGCTGTCGCTGTTCCTCGGCCGGCTGTTCGCGGTCGCGGGCTCGGCCCGCGCGGCCGCTCGTGGGGCTGGTGGCATCCGCTACTTCACGCCGGCGAGGGCGATGGCGCACGGCGTGCAGCATCTGTTGCTTCGCTTCGGCATCGCGTCGACGGTGCGTGAGAAGCGCGTGTGCGAGGAAGGTGTCACACACGACCTCTTCGAAGTCGAGATCACCGAGGCGGCCGACATCCGGGCGTTCTGTGACCAGCTCGAGGTCGTCGGCCAGGAGCGCACGTTCGAGGTGCTGTCGAGACGGGCGGGGGGAGCGGGCAGCGGCCTCGCAGTCGGCGCGCGGGCAAAGTGGCCGAAGGTGGTCGGCGGGAGCGACGCCGTGTCAGCAAGTCACGGTCGCCGCCCCGAGGGCCAGGTGCTCGAGCGTGCTCCCGACGCGCGGGCCTTGCAGTCGACTGTGTTGTGGGACGAGATCCTCGAGATCGAGTTCGTCGGGACGCATCAGGTCTACGACCTGACGGTCCCGGTCACCCACAACTTCGTCGCGGCCGACGTGTTCGTGCACAACACCGCCTTCGCGCTCGGCATGGCAGCGCACGCAGCGCTCGAAGCGCAACGGCCGGTGCTCTTCTTCTCGCTCGAGATGGGCCACCTCGAGCTCACGCAGCGCCTGCTGTCGGCCGAGGCGCGGGTCGACTCGACGAAGCTCCGGACCGGGCGGCTCGTCGAGTCCGACTGGTCCAAGATCGGCCACGCGATCGGGCGCCTCGCGAACGCTCCGCTCTGGATCGACGAGAACCCCAGTGTCACGGTCATGGAGATCCGGGCGAAGGCTCGACGTTTGAAGAGCCGCGTCGGCGATCTCGGGTTGGTCGTCGTCGACTACCTCCAGCTGATGAGCGGCCGAGGCGCCGCCGAGAACCGTCAGGTCGAGGTCTCAGAGATCAGCCGGGGCCTCAAGATCCTGGCCCGTGAGCTCGAGACTCCTGTCGTAGCGCTGTCACAGCTCTCTCGTGGGCTCGAGATGCGCGCCGACAAGCGCCCGATGCTCGCCGACCTTCGCGAAAGCGGATCGATCGAACAGGATGCGGACGTCGTGATGTTCTTGTACCGCGACGAGATGTACAACCCCGACTCGCCCGACATCGGCACCGCGGAGATGTTGGTCACGAAGCACCGCAGCGGCCCGACCGGCAAGGCGAAGCTCGCGTACCTCAGCCAGTACACGCGCTTCGCCAACATGGCCAAGGGTGTGTGAGCGGCGCTCGCTCAGCGGCCGAGGCGGTCGATCAGCGCGGGTAGCTCGAACAGCGAGTCGATCGTGTCGAAGTCGTACCCGGCGGCCTCTTCAGGTGACACGTCCTCGAGCGCCCACGTCGTGTGGAACGGCACGTGGACCGCGTGGCCTCCGACCGCGGCGACGGGGAGCACGTCGGAGCGCAGCGAGTTGCCGGCCATCACGAACTGATCGGGCCTCACGCCGACGCGTTCGATGATGCGCCGGTAGGTCGCCTCGTCCTTCTCGGACACGATCTCGACACGTTGGAACCGCTCGGCGAGGCCGGACCGCGCGAGCTTGCTCTCCTGGTGGAACAGATCGCCCTTCGTGATGACCATCAGCGCGTAGCGATCGCCGAGCTCGTCGACCGTTTCGACCACGCCGTCGAGCAGCTCGACCGGGTGCGACAGCATCGCCTTGCCCGCGTCGAGGATTGCCTCGATGACCGACGCCGGTACGCGGCCCTGTGACACCTCGATCGCTGTCTCGACCATCGAGAGGGTGAACGACTTCACGCCGTATCCATACGTGGCGAGGTTGACGCGCTCGGTCGCGAGCAACCGCTCGTCGACATTGGCGTCGGGCGCATAGGGCGAGACGAGCTCGCAGAAGCGCGCCTGCGTCATCGAGAACTGCATCTCGTTGTGCCAGAGCGTGTCGTCCCCGTCGAGCGCCACGACTTCGATCACGCCTCAGTCTCGCGCGCGCCTATTCGATGCCCCGCTCGCGGTACCGTCGCATCCCGTGTCAGAACCGCCGGGCCTGCCCGCACGGCTGATCGCGTGGGCAGCCGTCGGCGTGGTCGTCGTCGCTGCGGTGCCTCTTCTCCTCCGTGACAGCACCCCGGCTCCGAACTCGGCCGCGCGCCGCTCCGACGCGGCGGCGTTCTTGTCCGCGTGGGCTGCCAGCCGAGCAGGCACATGGAAGGTCGATGCGACCTTCGAGCGCACACCGGCGAGCGGCACGGGCAAGCTCTCGAGCCCGCTCGAGATGGTGCAGCGCCCTCCCGATCGGCTCGTGCGGCAGTTCGGTTCGGTCACCGGGCTGATCGACGGCAAGGAGGTCGGGTGCGCGGCTGGCCCGACCGACAAGGTGCAGTGCCGCAACGGCGCGACGGTCAGCTACGACGAAGAGGTCGCGACCGAGCTGAAGCGACTTCAGGCCTACGTCGCCGGGCCGGTGCCGATCTACGCCGTCACCCGTGACGGCGCGAGCTGCTTTCGGCTGGACCGGCAGATCGAGTACCTCGCGCCGCCTTACGGCGACCATGCGCGGTTCTGCTTCGACCCGAAGACAGGGGCGATCGTGAAGACCGAGGTCGTGCGGCCTGAGGCGACCGACGTCACCACGGCGGTGAGCGTCACAGGGGATGTGACTGACGCCGACCTGGCGCTGCCGGCGCCGATCAGCAGCTGATCCCGGGGCTGGGGCGGGGGCAGGGCTGGGGCTGGGGGCAACCGGGGGGGCGGACGAAGGCCACGAGGCGCCAGTGCTGTTGGGCACTGGTGGCGATGCGTTTGGAGGGAGTGTGACCCCCGCCCGAACCCCGGATGACCGGCGGGGGCGATTCCGCCGGATCAGTCCTTATCGGCCGCGACGTTCCCCTTCTTGAGCGCTTTCGACCATTCCCCGTTCTTTTGGTGCTTCTCGTGCGCGGAGGCTGAGAATCACCAAGAAATCCGGCTCGGTAGCCTGCGGGATCGTGCTCCGACGGCCCGCTCTCGTGCTCGCGGGGGTGGCGATCGGGTGGGGCACGGTCGGCGTGATGGTCCGCTGGTGTGGCCTGCCGACGGTCGTCGTCGTCGCCGGTCGGGTGTGGCTCGCGGCTGCGACCCTCGGCGTCCTCCTGCTCATCCGCCGCCGTTCCGGCGACACCGCGCCGCTCCTTCCGGTCGCGCCCTGGCTCGCGATCGGCAGCGGAGTGCTCTTGGCCGTGCACTGGCTCGCGTTGACCGCGGCGCAGAAGCAGACGCCCATCGGGACGGTCTTGCTCATCACGTATCTCGCGCCGGTGCTCGTCGCGTTGCTCGCGCCGTCCGCTGCTCGGCGAGGTCGTGCCGCCCCGGACGTTCGCTGCGCTCGCGCTCGCGGTGGTGGGCACGCTCTTCCTCGTCGAGCCCTGGCGCGGCGCGTCGATGGGTCGTGGGATCGCGCTGTCGCTCCTCGCTGGGGTGTCGTTGGCCGGGCTCACGCTCGCGTCGAAGCGGTTGGCGTCGACCTACGGTGGCCTCAGGCTTGCGTTCGTGCAGATGGTCGTCGCCGGCATCGTGGTGCTGCCCACCGTGGTCGGGACGCCATGGGGTGATCCGAGCTGGTCGTGGGCGTGGCTGGTCGTGCTCGGAGTGGTCGCGTCCGGACTCGCCGCCGCCGTGTACCTCGCCTGCTTGGCACGACTTCCGATCGCAACCGCGGGCGTCCTCACCTACCTCGAACCGGTGTCGGCGGTGATGTTCGGATGGTGGGCGCTCGGCGAGTCCCCCTCGACCCGGACGCTCGTCGGAGGCGCGCTCATCGTCGTCGCCGGGATCACTGTGGGACGCGCAGCCGCGCGCACGCAGTCGGCTCAGAGGGAGCTCGCGCATGTTCCTCGGTGATCAGCTCCTGGCGTACCTGGTGCTCGCCATGGGAGGCGCACTCCTCGTCGGGAACGTGCTCGCACTCGTCAAGCCCCCGCCCGCCACGAAGGAGGGGGAGCTCGAGCGTGCGCCTGTTGCTCGCAGCCTCGTGATGGCGGGGATCGGGCTCATCGCCGCGGTCTGGGCGATCGCCAGCCTCCTGGCCGGCTGACTTCAGAAGGCTGACCTCAGAAGATCCCGCGCAGGATCGCCGCCACTCCGCCCGCGGCCGCGAACGCGAGCACGAGCCGGCGCACGACGGCCGCGGAGAGCCGGCGAGCGAGCATGTGGCCGACGCCGAAGCCGATCGCGATCGCAGCGGCGAACAACAGCGCGCGGGGAGCGCCTATCCGCAATGGTCCGAGCGCGACGACGGCGACGAGGTTCAGCGCGAGGAAGTAGAGCTGGAACGTCCCCCGCATGCGATCGGGATCCCAGTCCGCGTTCACGCCGTACATCGCGACCGCGGGTCCCGACAGGCCGCCGATGACGTTCATCGTCGCGGAGACGAACCCGGCGGCGATGGCGCCGCCTCGCCCGCGGAGCTGGCGGACTCGGAGACCCGAGGCGAGCGCGGCGACGCTGAGCAGCGTCACGCAGCCTGCGGCGATCGACAGCGTGCTCGTGTTCGTGCGGTGCACGACGCTGACGACGAGCGGTGTGATCACGATCGCGGGAATCAGCAGGCTCAACGCGGCGCGCACGTCGACGTGCGCTCGGTGGGTGACCAAGCCGACGGAGCTCACGCCGACCGAGCACATGTTGACGAGCCGCACGCCGACCGCCGGCCCGAGCACGAGCACCATCACCGGTGCGCACACCAGCGAGAAGCCGAGACCCGCGACGGCTTGAGCGAACGCGCCGGCAGCTACGGCGAGCGTCGTGACGACGAGCGCATCAGCGGCGAGGTCGATGTTCAACGTGCGCGGACCGGGCTCGCGGTCAGCGAGCGAGATGCCAGCGGAACCAGTCGACTGTGCGGGTGAGCCCTTCGCGGACATCGACCTTGGGTTCCCAGCCGAGCTGGGTGCGCGCCAGCGTGATGTCGGGCTGGCGCTGCGTCGGGTCGTCGTCGGGAAGCGGCCGGTGCTCGACGGTCGAGTGAGAGCCCGTGATCTCGATGACGAGCTCGGCGAGCTCGAGCGACCGTGAACTCGTCGGGGTTGCCGATGTTCACCGGGCCGACGTAGCTCGAGTCGAGCAGCGCGAGCCTGGCCGTCGATCTCGTCGTCGACGTAGCAGAAGCTGCGGGTCTGGCTGCCGTCGCCGTAGATCGTGAGCGGCTCGCCGCGGAGCGCCTGCACGATGAAGTTCGACACGACCCGCCCGTCGTCGGGCCGCATGCGCGGGCCGTAGGTGTTGAAGATGCGCACGATGCGGACGTCGAGGCCGTGGGCGCGGTGGTACGCCATCGTCATCGCCTCGGCGAACCGCTTGGCCTCGTCGTACACGCCGCGAGGGCCGATCGGGTTGACGTTGCCCCAGTAGGTCTCGGGCTGGGGGTGCACCAGCGGGTCGCCGTACACCTCGCTCGTCGAGGCCAGCATGGAACTTCGCGCCCTTCGCCTGGGCGAGCCCGAGCGAGTTGTGCGTGCCGAGGCTGCCGACCTTCAGGATCTGGATCGGGATCTTCGAGATAGTCGATCGGCGACGCCGGGCTGGCGAAGTGCAGCACCGCGTCGACGTGACCCGGCACCCAGATGTACTCGGAGACGTCGTGCTCGACGAACGTGAAGCCGGCGCGTCCGAAGAGGTGCTCGATGTTGGCGATCGCCCCCGTCACCAGGTTGTCGACGGCGACGACCTCGTCGCCTCGGTCGAGCAGCCGCTCGCACAGGTGCGAGCCGAGGAAGCCGGCGCCGCCGGTGACGACGATGCGACGGCCGCCCTCGCCGGCCATCGGCATCAGCGGCCGATGCCCTGGTAGCTGAAGCCCCGCCGCGCGGCCGCGGCCCGGTCGAGCAGGTTGCGGGCGTCGACGATCGCGAGCGCCGCTCATGGCCGCGGCGACCTTGTCGAGGTCGAGCCAGCGGAACTCGTCCCACTCGGTGAGCACGACGAGCACCTCGGCGCCCTCGCAGGCGGCGTACGGGTCGGCGCAGACCTCGATGCCCTCGATCGGCGAACGTGCACCGCCGGGTCGTAGGCGCGCACCGTGGCGCCGCGGCCGATCAGCCGGCGGATGATGTCGAGCGCCGGCGACTCGCGGAGGTCGTCGGTGCGGGCCTTGAACGTGAGGCCCCAGACGGCGACCGTGAGCCCGTCGACCGAGCCACCCGCGGCGTCGCACGACCTTCGTCGACCACCCGCTCGAACTGCTCGCTCGTTCACCGTGATGACGCCCTTCAAGAGGTCGAAGTCGTAGCCGGCGTCCTCGGCGATGCGCACCAGCGCCCGGGTGTCCTTCGGGAAGCACGAGCCGCCCCAGCCGGGCCCGGGTCGCAGGAACTCGTGGCCGATGCGCTTGTCGTAGCCCATGCCGAGCACGACGTCGTTCACGTCGGCGCCGACCGCCTCGCACACCGCGGCGATCGCGTTGACGAACGAGAGCTTGGTGGCGAGGAAGGCGTTGCTCGCGTACTTGATCGTCTCGGCCGACGCCGGGTCGGTGACGATCGAGCGGCGCGGCGATGCCGAGGTAGAGCGACGCGACACGGATCGCCGCCGCCTGGTCGTCGCTGCCGATGACGACGCGGTCGGGATGCAGGAAGTCGTGGACCGCCGAGCCCTCGCGGAGGAACTCGGGGTTCGACACGACGTACACGTCGCTGCGGCCGAGGGCCCGCTCGACCACCCGGGTCGAGCCGACCGGCACGGTCGACTTGTTGACGACGATCGACTCGGGTGGCAGCACGGGCGCGATCTCGGTCGCCGCGGCCTCGATGTAGCTGACAGGTCGGCGCGAGCCGTCGTGCGCCCTGCGGCGTCGGCACGCAGAGGTAGGCGAACTCGCACGTCGCTGCCGCGCCGGCACTGTCGGTCGTGAAGCGGAGGTTGCCGCTCGCGAGCCCTTCCTTCACCAGCTCGTCGAGGCCGTCCTCGACGATCGGGATCTCGCCCTGGCTCAGCTGCTCGACCCGCCGGGCGTCGATGTCGGCACAGACGACTCGTGCCCGAGGTGCGCGAAGCACGCCGCGGTGGTGAGGCCCACGTATCCGGTGCCGATGACGACGATGTCCGCGCTCATGCCTCTCCCGATCGGTCCCGCCTCACGGGTTGAAAGCCTAAGGGGCGAGGCCGTGCCTCGCCTTAGGCCGATTGGCCCATGCGTCAGAGCGGCCGTCCCTTGACAGGTGACTCACGAGTCACCTTTACTGGACGCGTGGACGACGTCTTCCGAGCGCTGGCCGAGCCCGCGCGACGCCGACTCCTCGACCGTCTCGTGGAACAAGACGGCCTCACGTTGCGCGAGCTGTGCGCCGTGATCCCCGAGCTGACTCGCTTCGGCGTGATGAAGCACCTGGCCGTGCTCGAAGCCGCGCACCTCGTGACGTGGCGGAAGGTCGGCCGTGAGAAGCACCACTACTTGAACCCTGTGCCGATCCGCGAGATCCACGACCGGTGGATCTCGAAGTTCGCCGAGCCTTGGGCGGCCGCGATGGTCGACCTCAAGCGCGACCTGGAAGGAGCAGAGCCATGGCCCAGCCCCGACACGTCTTCGAGACCTACATCAAGGCGAGCCAAGACCGCATCTGGCAAGCGCTGATCGATCCCGAGCTGACGTCTCGCTACTTCTTCGACGTGCGCGTCGCGTCGACGTGGGACGTGGGCGCGCCCTACCGCTACGAGATCGATGGACACGGCGCCGTGATCGCGGGCGAGGTCATCGAAGCCGATCCGCCGAAGCGGCTCGTGCTGTCGTTTCGCGCGCTGTTCGACGACGACACCGCGGCCGAACCGGCCTCGCGGGTGACATGGGAGATCACGCCGGTGGGATCGGTGTGCCGTCTCACCTGCGTTCACACCGATCTCTTCGGTGCTCCCAAGACGTGGGCTGCCACTGCGGACGGCTGGAACGTGGTGCTCAACTCGATGAAGACGTTGCTCGAGACCGGTGACGCGCTCGGCGAGATCCCCGATGACGGCGGGTCGCCGTTCGTTTCGGCGACTCCACCTGACGAGCAGTGGCACCGCTCACTCGGCGTCGAGTGCAACAACGGCACCTACGACTTGCTCGAGCGTGAGGATCGCACCACCGCGGAGACCCAGACGATGATCGACATGGCTCACGCCGCGAAGTACCACTGGGGGAAGGTGGGCACGCCGGTGAACCAGGTGCGCGGCGACTACCTGTGCAGCCGCGTCTACGCGTTCGTCGGCCGCGCCGAGCCTGCGCTCCACCATGCGAGGCGTGCGGTCGCCGAAGCCGAAGCCCTCGGCCTTGCCGACTTCGACCTCGCGTTCGTGCACGAGGCACTTGCCCGCGCGCTCGCCTGCTCGGGCGACGCCGATGGCGCCAGAAGCGAGCTCGACGTTGTTCGAGCGATCCCGATCGCCGATGCGGAGGACCGAGAGATCTTCGAAGCGGACCTCGCGAAGGAGCCGTGGTACGGCATCACCGTCTGACGGTCAGAGCAAGCGGTCGCTCGCGCGATCGGCACCCGCGCGCAGGGCTCGCAGCTTCTCCCACACGACCGAGGGCGCGACGTCGCCGATCCCTGCGGAGGTGTCGAACCCGCAGTCGGTCGCGGCGAGCACGCGGTGAGGGTCACCGACGGCCATCGCGATGCGCTCGATGCGCTCCGCGACGACCTCCTCGTGCTCGACGTAGTTGCTCGTGGTGTCGATGACGCCCGCGACGAGCGCCATGTGCGGCGGCAGTGGTCGTCGGGCGAAGCAGGCGTGCTCGTGCGCATGCCGTGCGTTGGCCATCGACAGGACGAGCGCGCCGACGCGGGCCTCGTAGAGAAGAGCGAGGATCTCGTCGAGGGCGACGTCGCGCGTGTGCGGCCCCTCGTAGTTGCCCCAGCAGACGTGGAGGCGAACCCGTGACGGATCGATGCCGGACAGAGCGTCGTTCGTCGCGTCGATGACGAGGGCGACCCAGTCGAGGAACTCGGACAGCGGCGAGTCTGCGAACAACGTGTGTCGTTCCATCGCCAGGTCCGGCGCGTCGATCTGGAGCAGCAGGCCCTGGTCCACGATGAACCGGTACTCCGATGCCAACGCAGCGGCGACGGCGCGCACGTACTCCTCGCGGGAGGGATAGAAGCGGTTCTCCATCGCCGACGCCACGATTCCCGGAGACGCGGCCGTCATGAACGTCTCGGCGAAGCCGGCGTCGCGCACGAGCGCGCACTCGGCGGCGACTTCGCGGGTGTCGCGATAGGTGACGGCACCGATCGCGGCTGGCGCGGCCATGAGGTTCACCTTCATCCGCGCGTACCGAGGCGCCGCGAGCTCGAGGTAGTCGGGATGCTCCGCGAGGTCACGCATGAGCGGCCGGTGGCTGCTGTCACCGAAGCCGGTCATGCGATGCTGCACGTAGGTGACGAAGCTCTCCCGTGCCTGCTCGCCATCGTTGCCGACGTCGATGCCGACCTCGCGTTGCGCTTCGATCGACGCGGCGGTCGCCTCCGCGATCGCGGTCGACAGCTCATCGTCGTCCACGACCTCGCCGCGGCTCCGGCGGCCGTGGAGGTCTGCGAGCGCCTTGGGGCGAGGCAGGCTTCCCGCGTGGGTGACGAGGATGCGGCTCTCGCTCGTGAGCATGCGGCAGTCTCTCGCAGTTGACAAGGTTCACGAGATCGTTAATCATCAACTGATGACAAGTGACTGATCTTGCGGCGGTGCGAGTGACGGTGCGAGTCGCCGTCGACCCTCTGACCGCGTTCGACGTGTTCACGACCGAGATCGACCAGTGGTATCGGAAGGGAGCAGCAGTGCTCACACGGGCGCCGAGGGGATCGACGTTGCGGTTCGAGCCCGGCGTGGGCGGCCGGCTGCTCGAGGTCCGCGACGACGGCCGCCCGCCGGTCGAGCGTGGCCGCATCACGATCTGGGAGCCAGGGCAGCGGTTGCTGTTCGTCGACCGCCGCGAGGCCGAGGTCGAGATCTGGTTCAACCCGTTCGAGCACGGCACCCGCGTCGTGCTCGAGCACCGGGGTCTCGACAAGCTGCCGCCCGATGCCGCGGTTGCGGCATCGAAGTACAGCTGGCGCAAGCTCGCAGACTTCTTCGCTCAGCACATGGAGGACACGCGATGACGAAGTCGGTGAAGTTCAAGGGGATGGTGCCGTACCTCTATTACGAAGACGCCGGCGCGGCGCTCGATTGGCTGTCACGGGTCTTCGGCTTCGATGAGCGCTCGCGGTACGTCGACAAAGACGGGATCGTGCGCCAGGCCGAGATGCTCGTCGGTGACCAAGAGCTCTGGTTCTCCGGTCACGGCCCCGGATTCTGGGAGACGAAGGGTGGTCGACCCGACACGTGGATCGGCGTGTGGGTCGACGACGTCGACGCCATGTACGAGCGAGTGCGCGCCGCGGGGGTCGAGAGCGATCCTCCGAAGGACCAGGACTACGACGTGCGCAGCTACATGGTGAAAGATCCCGAAGGTGTGAGCTGGGGGTTCATGAAACGGCTCGGCACCGGCTACATCCAGAAGAAGTCGCTCGACGAGGGCGGCCTCGAGGAGGTGCTCCCGGCCGAGGGTTAGGGTCCGCGGCATGGCCGACCTCCCCCGCACGTCCCTGCCGATCCCCGATCGCAAGCACGTCGGTCTCGTCACCTTCGACGCGAAGGATCCCGACACCTCGTTTCCGCCGATCGAGACGCTGCTGCCGCCCGCCGGCGCGCCGAACGTGCTCATCGTCCTCCTCGACGACGTCGGCTTCGGTGCATCGAGCGCGTTCGGCGGTCCCGTGCCAGACGCCGAGCGCCGAACGGCTCGCCGCGAACGGCCTCAAGTTCTCGCGCTTCCACACGACCGCGCTCTGCTCGCCGCACGCGGGCAGCGCTCCTGTCCGGCCGCAACCACCACACCGTGGGCATGGGCGGCATCACCGAGATCGCGACCTCGGCGCCGGGATACAACTCGTTGCGGCCCAACACTGCGCGCCGCTCGCCGAGACGCTGCGGCTGAACGGCTACTCGACCGCGCAGTTCGGCAAGTGCCATGAGGTGCCGGTGTGGGAGACGAGCCCGATGGGGCCGTTCGACCACTGGCCGCATCCGGGCGGCGGGTTCGAGTACTTCTACGGCTTCATCGGCGGCGAGACGAACCAGTACTACCCCGCGCTCTACGACGGCACCGTGCCGATCGAGACGCCGAAGTCCCCGGAGGAGGGGTATCACCTCACCGAGGACATCACCGACAAGGCGATCACGTGGGTGCGCCAGCAGAAGGCGCTCATGCCGGATCGTCCGTTCTTCGCCTACTTCGCGCCGGGAGCGACGCATGCTCCCCACCACGTCCCCGCGGAGTGGTCAGCGAAGTACAAGGGCAAGTTCGACCAAGGGTGGGACGCGCTCCGTGAGGAGACGTTCGCTCGACAGAAGGCACTTGGCGTGATCCCGGCCGACGCTGAGCTCACGGCCCGGCACGACGAGATCCCGGCCTGGGACGACATGCCGGCCGAGCTGAAGCCGGTGCTCGCCCGCCAGATGGAGATCTACGCCGGCTTCCTCGAGCACACCGACCACCACGTCGGCCGTCTCATCGACGCCATCGACGACCTCGGCATCCTCGACAACACGGTCGTCTACTACATCATCGGCGACAACGGCGCGAGCGCCGAGGGCACCCTCAACGGCTGCTTCAACGAGCTGATCATGCTGAACGGAGCGGCGGGGCTCGAGACCGCCGAGTTCATGGCAGTCGCACATCGACGACTTCGGCACGCCGAAGGCCTACAACCACTACGCCGTCGGCTGGGCTCACGCGATGTGCACGCCGTATCAGTGGACGAAGCAGGTCGCGTCCCACTGGGGCGGCACCCGCAACGGCACGATCGTGCACTGGCCGGCGGGCATCGCGGCAAAGGGCGAGGTCCGCGACCAGTTCCACCATGTCATCGA
Organism: uncultured Acidimicrobiales bacterium; assembly: GCA_963726495.1. Taxonomy (GTDB): domain Bacteria; phylum Actinomycetota; class Acidimicrobiia; order Acidimicrobiales; family DATKAS01; genus DATKAS01. The sequence goes on along the minus strand of CAVSCP010000008.1, from coordinate 761,868 downwards.
CATCGCGCCGACCGTGCTCGACGCGGCGGGACTTCCCGAGCCGACCTTCGTGCACGGCGTGCAGCAGCTTCCCTACGAGGGCGTGAGCATGCGGTATGCGTTCGCCGACGCGAGCGCGGCCGGCCGGCACGAGACGCAGTACTTCGAGATGTTCTGCAACCGCGGCATCTACCACAACGGGTGGACCGCGGTGACGCGCCACAGCGTGCCGTGGGACATCACTGCCCCGATGCCACCGCTGCTCGAGGACAAGTGGGAGCTGTACTCGGACACCGACTGGACGCAGGCGCACGACCTGTCCGCAGAGATGCCCGAGAAGCTCGCGGCGCTTCAGCAGCTCTGGCTCATCGAGGTGAGCAAGTACAACGTGCTGCCCCTCGACGATCGCCGCGTCGAGCGGTTCAACTCCGATCTCGCCGGGAGGCCCACGCTCATCAAGGGGACGCAGCAGATCCTGTTCAACGGGATGCGGCAGGCTCAGCGAGAACTCGGTGCTGAACCTGAAGAACAAGTCGCACACCGATCACGTCGGAGATCGTCGTCGCCGAGCGACGCGAGCGGGGTGATCGTGGCCCAGGGCGGCGAGTTCGGAGGGTGGTCGCTCTACCTCGTCGATGGGAAGCCGAGGTACTGCTACAACATGTTCGGCGCTTCAGCGGTTCCATGTCGGTGGCGACGCGATCGGTGCCGGCGGGCACGCATCAGGTCCGCGTCGAGTTCGCTTACGACGGCGGTGGCCTCGCGAAGGGCGGCACCGTCGGCGATCTACGTCGACGGATCGAAGGTCGGCGAGGGCCGTGTCGAGGGCACGGTGCCGATGCTGTTCTCGGCCGACGAGACGCTCGATCTCGGCAGCGACACCGGGTCACCCGTGAGCGACGAGTACACGTCGGCGACGAGCCACTTCACGGGCACGGTGAGCTGGGTGCAGCTCGACATCGCCGACGACGACAGCGATCACTTCATCACCGCCGAGGAGCGCATGAAGGTGGCGATGGCCCGCCAGTAGCGGTCAGACGACCTGCCACTCCTCGGCGAACCAGATCGGGGAGCTGGCCAGGTCGATGAAGTTCTGCTCGTCCTCGAGCAGCTCCTGCCCGGCCTTCGCCGACTCGGGCGTCGGCGCACGGGTGAGCGCGTCGTCGTCGAACCACAGCTCGGCCACGCCGTCGAACGGCTCGGGTGAGCCGCCGTTGCGGGCCTGCATCGCCGCGTGGACCGCCGGGTTGTCGGCCGTGCGCACTTGCACGTAGCGGCGGATCCCGAGCGCCTCGGCGCGTGCAGCCACGAGCGGTGCATGCACCTCGCGCCAATACGTCGAGAACTCGTCCCACGTCATCCCGGGCTTGCGCCGCAGGCAGTACACGAGCTTGATCATGTGGTCCCCCTACGGACGAACGAGGAGCAGCAGGTCGTACGCGAGCTCGCTCACGCGGCGACCGCTGCCGGCCATCACGATGCTGCGGAAGCGGCCGTCGAGGTGCTGGGCCGCTTGCCCCGCGAGGCCGAGGCCCCAGCGCAACGTGCCGAGCGCGCGCCACCAACGGAACCGGTCTTCGTCCCACACGCCGCCGCCCGCCTCGTAGCCCTCGCGGAGCACGCCCACCCGCGCGAGACCGCCGACGGTGAGCTCGTCCTCGCCGAAGCGCCACATCCGCGTGCATGGCCACGCGACGTCGTCGAACGGGTCGCCGATGTGCGCGCCCTCCCAGTCGAGGATGCCCACGAGCCCCTGCTCGCTGATGATGAGGTTGCCGTTGCGCGCGTCGCCGTGGACGATCGTGCTGCGCGCTGGGCTCGTCGGGACGATGGTCGTCGAGCCACCGCAGGCCGTAGGAGAACGCGGGCTCGGGCTGCAGCAGCTCGTTCACCATCTCGCGCATGCGCGTGAGCATCGAACCCACCGGGTCGCCGTCGGGGGGCCGCAGCAGCTTCTCCGGGGCCTTGGCCGCGTCGACGCTGTGCAGTCGTGCGAGCGCGGTGCCCAGCTGGCGCACGACGGTCTCGCCGTTGCCTTCCTTCGCGACGAGCCGGAGGACGCGCCGCGGGATCGTCTCACCGTCGAGTCGCTCGCTGAGGAAGAACGGTCCGTCCAGGTACTTGGTGTCGGAGCACACGCCACGGATGCGGGGTGTCGCCACGCCTGCGTCGGCGGCCAGCTCGCGGACTGCGGCCTCGGTGCCGACGTCGGACAGCTCGATCTCGGCGGTCGGCATCACCGTCGCGACCGAGCCGCTCGACGCCGTTCTCACCGACCGCATCGAACAGCAGGTTGCGCCGGCGCGCGCCGGCCGAGCTCTGCGACACGTTCTCGATCGTGACCTTCTCGCCGCGTTCGTCGGCGAACCACGCGGCGAGCCCCTCCGCGACGCTCATGTTCGGGGCGGTCACGTCTCTTCCCTCGTCCAGTCCGCGTAGCCCGGCTTGGAGATCGCGAGGTCGGCTCGCACCGTCTCGAGCAGCACCTCGTAGATCGCGAGCGACTCGTCCGGGTCGATCGGCGACGGGTCAGCGAGGCGGGCCAGCAGCTGCGCTCGCAGAGTGGAGAGGTCGGTGTCGGCACCCTCGTCGAGCAGCGCGGCGAGCCGGGTGCGCTCGTTGTCGTCGTTGCCCGGGCCGAGCGTCACCTCCCGCTCGACGATGCCGGCGAGGTTCGCGGCGACGCGGACCTGGTGCTTCTGAGGGTCGGGGACGACGTCGATCACCTGCGTGAGCAAGGCGGAGATGTCGGCGAGCAGCTCGGCTGCGGTCGGGCGCTGTTGCATCGCTACGAGATGATGCCAGCCGCAGCCCGCGCCCGTTCCTTGGCCGGCGCCATGTCGAACGTGTCGAGCGTGGCCATCTGCTGGAAGTGCATGCCTCCGCCGACCACCTGGTTCGTCACCTTGTCCCAGCCGCCGTAGGTGTCGGCGGTCAGATCTCGGATGATGTGGAAGATGCGCATGCGGTCCTCGCCGCTCACGCCTTCCATCGTCCGCAGGTACTTCCGCAGGTAGTCACCGATCTCGGGGTTGTCGAGGTCGGCGATCGTCGGGCAGGTGATCACGAGACCTCCGGCCACGTCGTGCAGACGGTGCGTCATCTCGCTGTACAGCTGCCCGCCGTACGACTTCGTCGCATAGAGATAGGAGTCGTCCGGCGCGACCATGCCGCCCCGTGTGACCTGCGCGTTCGCGAGCGCAGCCTCCCAACCGGCTCGGCACATCTTCGCCCACACCGCGATCGCAGCGAGCTTGTCGCGGACGTGGGTGACCTCGAGGATGCCGTTCATCTCCGAGATCGTCTGCGCGAGGCCCATGATCAGCTCGGCGCGATCCGCCTGGTCCGCGACCGCGCGTGCTCGCTCCCAGACGCTCAGAGTCTCCGCGAGCGCCCCGGCCTGGGCGGCCTCGCCCGCGAGGAACACTCGCTCCGACGGCACGAACACGTCGTCGAAGACCACGATCGCCTCGGAGATCGAGTGCCCACGGCTCACGGGGTGGTGCCGGTCGTCTTCCGCCCGAGGTGCGGTCGTCGACGCGATGAGCCGCACTCCCGGCGCTGTTCACGGGCACTGCGCACGCGACGCGCGGCATCGTCACCGCCGCGGCCCGACGGCACGAGCAGCAGCTCGTGCACGACGGGCGCCCCCACGACGTGCTGCTTGCCTCCGGCGATCACGATGCCGTCGGCGCGGCGTTCGACGATCTGCACCGGGCGCGCGGTGTCGTCGATCGCGGCCGCGACGCGCCGGTCACGGTCACGGCACTCGGCCGCGAAGCGCTCGAGCCGCGGGCCGTAGGCGGTGCTGGCGGCAGAGCAGCTGATCGGCAGCCGTGGCGAGCGCCATGCACCCAGCCGTCGTGGCCGCGGTGCGATCGCTCGACACCAGCACGTGCATCTGCTCGCGGAGCTCGTCCCGCGACCGGGGGACGCGGTACATCGGATGCTCCGCGCCGACCTGACTCGTCGTAGCTGCTCGCGATCCAGTCGACGGACTTTCGCAGCAGCGGATGCGCGCTCACATCGCTCACTCGCTTGCCGTCGAGCCAGACCGCCCGGCCGTCGTCGCAGTGAAGCGCGGTAGTCGTTGCCCGAGATCATCTCGCCGCCTCCCAGTCTGTCTTCGTTAGAGCGTGACGCCGGCGGACTGGGGTGCCTCGGCGACCTCGCCGCCGATGCCCACCGCTCGCTTGGCCAGTCGTTTCGCCTCGTTGAGGTCGTAGTGCCGCAAGGTGACGAGGCGCTGCGCGTACTGACCTCCGCCGGCGAGCGACTCGGTGACCGCGATCCAGCCGCCGTACGTGTCGGCGGTGAGGTCGCGTACGTAGTGGAGCAGCTTCAGGCGCTCTTCGGCCGAGTACCCCCCGTGCCCGCCGAGCTGCTCGCGGACGTCGGATCCGATCTCGTCGCTCTCGTAGTCGGCCACCGTCGGTGCGGTCACGAGGAGTGCGCCGGCGATGTCGTGGATGATGTCGATCATCTTCCCGTGGAGCTCGGCGTTGTAGTACTTCGACGCGCTGATGTAGATCGAGGCGGGTGACAGCGTTGCCGTCTTCGTTGATCGTCGCGTTCTTCATCGCGGCTTCCCATCCGGCGCGGCACATCGTGGCGAAGATCGCCATCTCCGACGAGCAGGTCGCGGATGTCGGCGCGCTCACCCGCGCCGTTCATCTCGGCGAGCAATGCCGCGAGCCCGACCAACCGGTCGGCGCTGCTGCCGCTGTACGCGACCGCGTTGGTGCGCTCCCACAACCCCAACGCGTGGGCGAGCGACGCCGCGTGCGACGTCTCGCCGTCGAGGAACACGCGCTCGTTCGGCACGAACACGTTGTCGAAGATGAGCAGGCCCTCGGGCATGTTCGTGCGATGGCTGATCGGGAAGTGGCGCGTGTCGTCACCGCGAGGAGCGTTCGTCGTGTTCACGATGATCGAGCCCTTCGGCGTTCGTCGGCACCGAGCACGCGACCGCGTAGTCCTCCTCGCCGGGCTTCATGCTCTTCGTCGGCAGCACGACCTGTTCGTGGACGATCGGTGCGCCGGTGATGTGCATCTTCGAGCCGGAGATGACGATGCCGTCGCGCTGACGGTCGACCACGCGCACGTAGAAGTCAGGATCGTCCTGTTGCGAGGGACGGCGGCGGCGATGGCCCTTCGCGTCGGTGATCGCCTCGGAGCACCGCACGTCGGCCGCCTTGCACGTCTCGACGAACTCGTAGATGCGGTCGCGGTACTCCGGTCGCAGCTTGCCGAGCGCGGGCGCGACCTCGACGAGGGCCATGCACGCGGCGGTGGTGCCCGCGGTGATGTCGCTGTGGCCGAGCGCTTGCATCCGTCTGTCCATGTCCTCGCTGGTTCTGGGCACGAGGTACATCGGATGGAACGCGTGCGGATCGGAGTCGTAGAACCGGTCGTAGGTCGCGGCGACAGAGTCGACCGCGCTCGCGAGCAGCGGATGCTGCGCAGGGTCGTCGATGCGCTCGCCGTCGATGAAGCAGCGCCGGCCGTCGACGAGCGACGCGCGGTATTGGTCCCCGGTCATCATGGGCATCGCGGCAGTTCCCCCGGTCGCAGTGATCCACAGTGGTTGGTCACTACAAGTATTGCCGGGCGCGCCGCGCCCGCTGTCCAGAGCGGTACCGTGGCCTCGGCGTGCAGGGCGCCACCGGTCCGCGGGAAGGGCAGAGCCCCCCTGAGGTGAGCAGTGCGAACGGTCTGGCCGAGCGCCTCCTTTCCGCCTGACGAACGCGGACCTCAGGCACGAGAGAGGAGGTCGCATGTCGACCGTTTCGTCCCCCGAGCCCCTGCCGAACGACCCGAGCCTCGAGCAGCTGCGCAAGCAGGCGCGTGAGCTGCAACGCGACAAGCGGGCCGACGACCCGGCGTTCCCCCTCAGTGCGGCGCAGCGAGAGATCGCGCGTCGCTACGGCTTCGCCAGCTGGCCGCGCCTCGTCCACCACCTCGAGGTCGTCGCCCGTTACACGTGGCGGCCCGAGGACGCTCCCGCCGGAGAGTCACCCGCCGACGAGGTGCTTCGGTTCGCCTGCCTCACGTACACCGACGCACGACGGCCCCGCGCGGTGGAGCGCGCTCACGCGCTGCTCGAGGCCGACCCGTCGCTCGCTCACGCCAACGTGCACATCGCGGCAGCGTGCGCGAACCCTGCTGCTCTTCGCCAGAGGCTGCGTGCCGACCGCTCTCTCGCTCGGAATGAGGGCGGGCCCGTTCGGGTGGGAGCCGCTGATGTACCTCGCGTACGCGCGCCATGACAGCGCGGTGAGCGAGTCGCAGGTGGTCGACTCCGCTCGGATCCTGCTCGAGCACGGTGCTGATCCGAACGTCGGCTACCTGTGGCATGGCTTGCCGTCGCCGTTCACCGCGCTCACCGGCACGTTCGGCGAAGGCGAGCTCGGACCGACGCTGCAGCCTCGTCATCCCCACTCGCTCGCGCTCGCGCGCCTGCTGCTCGAAGCCGGCGCGGAAGCGAACGACAGCCAAGCGCTCTACAACCGGATGTTCGGCGACGACGACGACCACCTCGTGCTTCTCTTCGAGTTCGGGCTCGGCACCGGCGACGGCGGCCCATGGCGCGCTCGTCTCGGTGACGCGATCGACTCGCCCGAGGCGCTGCTGCGGGCACAGCTGCGATGGGCGGTGATGCACGACCAGCGATGCGCGTGTCCGGTTGCTGCTCGAGCACGGGGTCGATCCCGACACGACCTTCCCTGACGGTCGCAGCGCGATCGAGGCCGCCGCGATGAGCGGGCACCGCGAGATCAGCGAGCTGCTGACGGAGCGGGGCGCCGCCGACGCGCGCCTGGATCCCGTCGAGGCGTTCATCGCGGCGGTGTTCGCGCACGACCCCGCGGCCCGCGCGTTCGATCCCGAGGTCGTGGCCCAGGCGAAAGAGGTGCGGCCCGGGCTGATCGTCTGGGCTGCGGCGCGGGGCAACCGCGACGCGGTGGCGACGTTGGTCGCGCTCGGCTTCGACGTCGATGCGAAGGCCCGCGCCGACGTGCCGATCGAGCAGGAGTGGGAGACCGCGCTGCACGCCGCGGTGGCGAACGGCGACGGTGAGCTGGTCGACCAGCTGCTCGCCTCGGGCGCCGACCCCACGATTCGAGACACCCGCTTCGACGCGACGCCGCTCGGGTGGGCGCGGCACGGCGGCCACGCTGAGCTGATCGAGGTCCTCGGAAGCGTCACGCCGGAGGCTTCCTGAGCGCGGGTTCACCGTCCGTTCACCGTCTCGTTCTCCTCCCGGTCAGTGCGTGCCTACGGGATGGCCACCTGCCCTTCCTAGGGTCGAGCGGACCCGAAGAAAGGGAGGGCACGTGAAGAAGAGAGTGCGAGGCTGGGGATTGGTGACGGTCGTAGTCGCCGTTGCCCTGTTCGCAGCAGCATGCGGAGACGACAGCGGCAGCAGCTCGGCGACGACAGCGGCCGGAGGCGGCAGCGCCAGCACGACGGCAGCGAGTGCAGACAGCGGGGCCAGCACGACGGCGGGCGCGCCCGTGTCGGGCACCCTGCAGGGCAGTGGCTCGAGCTTCTCGCTCGCGTTCCTCCAGGAGGCCGCCTCTGACTTCAACAAGGCGAATCCCGGGGCCAACGTCACCTATGCGGGCGGCGGCTCGGGCAAGGGACGCACCGACTTGGTGAACAAGACGGTCGACTATGCGGGTTCGGACTCGCCGTTCAAGGACACGGAGAAGCCACCGGACCCGATCCTGTACTTCCCGATCCTGCTCGGCCCGATCACCATCTCGTACAACCTCTCGGGTGTGGACACGCTGAACCTCAGCCCCGACACGATCGCCGGGATCTTCGAGACCAAGATCACCAAGTGGAACGACCCCGCGATCGCAGCGGACAACCCCGGCATTCAGCTTCCCGCCACGCAGATCACCGTCGCACACCGCTCGGACGGTTCGGGCACGACGCAGAACTTCACCGAATGGCTCGCGCTCGTCGCGCCCAACACGTGGACGCTGAAGTCCGGCTCCACCGTGGAGTGGCCGGCAGGAACACAGGCGGGAAATGGCAACCAGGGCGTCGCCCAGATCGTGCAGTCGACCGACGGAGCGATCGGATACATCGACCTGTCCGACGCGGTGGCCGCGAACCTGGCGTTCGCCTCGGTGAAGAACCAGGCGGGCAAGTTCATTCAGCCGACGTCAGAGGCCGCGTCGGCGGCCGGCAATGGGGTCGACGTCAACCCTGACCTGACGTTCCACGCCTACAACTCGTCCGATCCGGCGGCGTATCCGATCACGGCGCAGACGTTCGTGATCGTCTACACCACCCAGACCGACGCAGCGAAGGGCGACCTGCTGAAGGCATTCGTCAGCTACCTGCTGACCGACGGCCAGTCGCTGCTCACCGACCTCGACTACGCGCCCCTGCCGAAGACCCTTCAGGACAAGGCCGTGGCCCAGCTCGATCAGCTCACCATCGGCTAGGGCAAACCCCTGTAATGGGGTGAGAACATGAGAGGCACATGACCACCGTTGCCACGCCGCCCTCGGTGTCGGCTCCTGAGCTCTCGGGCAAGCGGCCAGTCGGCGATCGCGTCTTCGCGGTCGTCGCGCTGGCCGCTGGCCTGTCTGTCCTCGTCATCCTCGTGCTCATCGCGTGGTCGACGGGCAAAGAGGCGTGGCCGATCTTCCGTGATGACGCGGCGGGCTTCCTCTTCAACACCAGGTGGGCGCCGAGCGAGGGCGAGTTCGGGATGCTCGCGTTCCTCTTCGGGACGTTCGTCACCTCGATCTTGGCTCTCATCTTCGCGGTACCGCTCAGCATCGGCATCGCACTCTTCATGACCGAGGTGGCGCCCGGCTGGCTGAAGACGCCGGTCGATCTATGTGATGGACCTGCTGTCGGTGGTGCCGTCCGTCGTGTTCGGGCTTTGGGGTGTGCTCGTGCTCGCGACGCCGATCTCGCACTTCTACACGAACGTGAGCAACGTGCTGTCGCCGATCCCGATCGTCGGCGGACTGTTCGCCGAACCGGTGAACGGTCGCTCCTTCTTCACTGCGGGACTGATCCTCGCGATCATGATCGTGCCGATCATCACGTCTCTCACTCGGGAGGTCTTCGACACCACCCCACGCAGTGAGAAGGAAGCCGCGCTCGCGCTCGGGGCGACGCGCTGGGAGATGATCCGAGGCTCGGTGTTCGCGCACAGCAAAGGCGGCATGGTCGGCGCGGTGACGCTCGGCCTCGGGCGTGCGATGGGCGAGACGATCGCCGTGGCGTTGGTCATCGGCTCGAGCCCCCAGATCACCGAGAAGCTCTTCTCTCCGGGCTACTCGATGCCATCGGTGATCGCGAACGAGTTCGGCGAGAGCTCAGGCAACTACCGCGCCGCGCTCATCGCGCTCGGCGTGGTGCTCTTCATCATCTCGGTGCTCGTGAACCTCTCTGCCCGCGTGATCGTCAACCGATCGCTCGGAAAGTCGAGAGGCGAATGACCGCGACGCTCACTCCTACGCCGGATCTGCCCGAGGTCGACGCCATCGACCTCAAGCCGAAGCGCAGCGGTCGCTCGATCCGCAACGGGATCGCGACCGCGCTGATGGGCTTCTCCGTGGTGGCCGTGCTCGTACCTCTGCTGTTCGTCCTCGGGAGCGTCATCCAGAAGGGCGCCTCGGTGCTGTCGTGGAGCTTCCTGACCGAGGACATCCCTCCGGTGCGCCGGCAAGGCCCGGGCATGGGGCCGGCAGTCGTGGGCACGATCGTGATCACCGCGACCGCGGCCGCCATGGCGATCCCCCTCGGGATCCTGGGCGCGGTCTACCTCCAGGAGTATGGGAAGACGGGCAAGCTCGCCCAAGTGCTCCGCTTCTTCGCGGACGTGATGACCGGCGTGCCCTCGATCATCATGGGCCTGTTCATCTACACGTTCTGGGTCGTGCGCTTCGGTGTGAACGGGGTGACGGGCTTCGCCGGAGCGTTGGCGCTTGGTTGCCTGATGCTGCCGATCATCATCCGGTCGACCGAGGAGATGCTGAAGCTCGTGCCCAACGACCTCCGCGAGGCGAGCTTCGCGCTCGGTTCGAGCAAGGCTCGCACCGTCTGGAAGATCGTGCTCCCGGCAGCGTCTCCCGGCATCCTGAGCGGTGTGTTGCTCGCAGTGGCGCGTGCGGCCGGCGAGACGGCCCCGCTTCTCTTCACGATCGGCGCGGCGACACAGGTCAACTGGAACGTGTTCAAGGGCCCGAACACTGCGCTTTCGGCGCAGATCTTCACGAACGCGCAGCAGCCCTTCGTCGGCGCCCAGGAACGCGCGTGGGGCGCCGCGCTCACCCTGATCATCATCTCGTTCGTGCTGCTCGTCCTGGCCCGCGTCGTCGCGGCCCGGTTCGGCAACGCGAGGGGACGGTGAGGTCGAATGGCAAACCCTGAGGAGTCTCAGATGGTCACCCAGTCCACACCGGACGGCTCGCTGCTCGAGTCCGACACCGTGCAGCGCCCCCTCACGGTGACGGCGCCGGCGTCCGAGGTCGACGTCGCGCCCAAGGTCTTCGAGATCGACGACCTCGAGGTGTACTACGGCCCGTTCCGGGCGGTACGCGGCGTCACGCTCGATGTGCGGCGCCACGAGATCACGGCGTTCATCGGGCCCTCCGGTTGTGGCAAGACGACCGTGCTCCGCTGCCTCAACCGGATGAACGACATCATCCCGGGCGCTCGCGTCGAGGGATCGGTGCGGTATCGAGGACAGGACCTCTACGCGTCGACGGTGTCACCGAGCGAGGTGCGCCGTCACATCGGCATGGTCTTCCAGAAGCCGAACCCCTTCCCGAAGAGCATCTACGACAACGTCGCGTTCGGTCTCCGCGTCAACGGCGTGAAGAAGAAGAGCACCCTCGACGACCTCGTCGAGAAGAGCCTCCGGGGTGCCGCGCTCTGGGACGAGGTCAAGGATCGGCTCAAGCACTCGGCACTCGGCATGTCGGGTGGTCAGCAGCAGCGGCTCTGCATCGCCCGGGCGATCGCGGTCGAGCCCGAGGCGATCCTGATGGACGAGCCCTGCTCGGCTCTCGACCCGATCGCGACCGCACGAGTCGAGGAGCTCATGCAAGAGATCAAAGAGCGATACACGATCGTGATCGTCACCCACAACATGCAGCAGGCGGCGCGGGTGAGCGACCGCACGGCGTTCTTCACTGCAGAGGTGAACCCCGAGGGCGACCGTCGGACTGGCGTGCTCGTCGAGTACGACCAGACTCAGCGGATCTTCTCCAACCCGACCGACGTGCGAACCGAGAACTACGTCACCGGACGATTCGGATGAGGGCGGCGCGCCGTGCCTGATGACCTTCGCAGGGAATTCCACCAGCAGCTGGACGACATCCGTGACCGGATCATGCTGCTCGCGGCGAGCGTCGCCGAGACGATCCCCCGCGCGACCCAGGTGCTGCTCGACGGCGACCTCGAGGGCGCGGACTACCTGATCAACGGTGACGACGAGATCGACACGAAGTCGAGCGAGCTCGAGGAGCGCTGCTACGACGTGCTCGCACTGCAGGCGCCGATGGCGGGCGACCTCAGGCAGATCGTGACCGCGGTGAAGATGATCGGTGAGATCGAACGGTCGGCCGACCTCGCCGTGAACATCTGCAAGGCGTCACGGCGCATCTACGGCATCGAGCTCGATCCGAAGCTGCGGGGGATGATCGCCCAGATGGGCGAGCAGGCCGGGCTGCTCTTCCGTCTGTCAATCGACGCGTACAAGGAAGGGGACGTCGCTCTCGCTTCGGCGCTCGACGACATCGACGACCTCCTCGATCGGTTGCAGGCCGACTTCATCGCGCAGATCTTCGAGTGCCACGCGGCGCACCAGCTCGAGCTCCTCGTCGCCGTGCAGCTCGCCCTCGTCGCGCGGTTCTACGAGCGGATCGGCGACCACGGCGTGAACATCGGCGAGCGAGTGCGCTACATGGTCACCGGCTGGCTCCCGAGCCACGACCCCGATCGGGTCGCCTGAGGCTCAGACGCCGATCGACGCGAGCTCGGTGAGGTCTTCCGGGCTCAGGCGAGCGAGCAGCTCGAGCAGCAGCGACGTTGTCGGCGACCTGTTCGGGCTTCGTCGCCCCGAACAAGACCGTCGCGACATCGGGGTTCGCGAGTGCGAACGCGACCGCGAGCGTTGCGGGCTTCGTGTCGAGCCGTCGGGCGAGGTCACCGAGACGACGGGCCGCGACGGCCGCGCTCGCGTACATGGGCTCGTCGAGCGAGCCCGCCGCCCGCCCGGCCTGAGGGTCGGTGTCGTACTTGCCGCTCAAGACGCCTCCCGCGAGGGAGTACGACGCGACGACCGGTGCGCCCGATGCAGCGAGAGCCGACTGCATGTCGTCGCCTTCGACCCAATCACGCCGGACGAGGCTGTAGGGGAGCTGGGCCGCGCAGGGTTGCGGCAAGCCATCTCGAGTCGCGATGTGCGAGAGCTCGAGCAGCTTGTCTCCCGGCCAGTTCACGATCGCCCAGGCGCGAGCTCGTCCGGTGGTGATGAGGTCGACGACGTCGTGCACCATCTGGTCGAGGGGCATCGCGTCGGGGGGCACGTTGGCGTAGATCACGTCGATGTGACTCGAGACCCATCCGGCCGAGTGACTCGTCGAGCTCTTGCGTCGCGCTCTGCTCGGGCCAGAACTCCCACCACAGCTTGTTGCACACGATCGTCTCGTCACGCGGCCAGCCCGCGGCGCGGAAGAGCTCGCCGAAGAGGACCTCTGACCATCCCGTCGGGATCGGCGCGTGGCCGGTCTCGTCGTTGTAACGGGCGTCGTCGAGGAACGTGATCCCCGCGTCCCGCGCTGCCCTCATGACCGCCAACCCCTCCTCTTTCGAGATGCGCTCGAACGTGCGCCACGAGCCGAGAGAGAGGCGGCTGACGTCCAGTCCTGACTGGCCGAGCGGGCGGTGCGGCATGTCCATGTCCGCAAGCCTGCCTTAACGTGCGCGCGTGGAGCCGACCGAGCGGATCCGACGCGAGCCGCCGAAGTTTCGCGGTCTTCTCGTTCGACGCGTCGAGCCGCTGACGCCACACATGGTGAGCGTGGTGCTCGGCGGTCCTGAGCTCTCCGACTTCTCGCTGAGCGAGCCCGCGGCGAGCGTGCGCGTGCTCCTTCCGTCGACGCCAGGCGCCGACCTGGTCGTCCCGGTGTGGACGGGGAACGAGTTCCTGCTCCCGAACGGCGAGCGACCCGTGATCCGCACGCTGACCCCCCGCCGGTTCGACGCGATCGCCGGCGAGCTCGAGGTGCAGATCGTCGTCCACGACGGTGGCGCGGCTTCGGGTGGGCGAGCGCAGCCGCACCCGGCGACGCGGTGGCGATGTCGGGGCCAGGGCGGGGCTACCGCATCGATCCGGACGCGGCTGGCTTCCTGCTCGTCGGGGACGAGACGGCGATCCCCGCCATCGCCCAGCTCCTCGAGTGGATGCCGCCCGCGGTCTCGGTCGAGGTGCACATCGAGGTCGGCCGGCGAGAGGCGGAGCTTCCGCTCCCGGTGCGGGGAGCGACCGTGATCACATGGCATCACCGCGAGTCCGACGCGCGCTCCCGGCGACGCGCTCGTCGCGGCAGTCGCGTCGTCGACGATCGCGGACGGCTGGAGGATCTGGGCCGCCGGAGAGGCCGCCGCGATGTACCGCATCCGGCACCACCTCTTCGACGAGCTCGGCTTGCCACGCGCCCGCGCAACCGTCCGCGGGTACTGGAAGCACGGCCGAGCCGGCGACGCAGACTGACGTTCGCTCAGAGCGGGCGACGGGAATCGAACCCGCGTTCTCAGCTTGGGAAGCTGATGTTCTGCCGCTGAACTACGCCCGCGAGGGCGCTCACTGTAGGGGACGCCGGGACCGCGACTCGTACCGCTGAGTGCCCGATCGGGCGTCGATGGGTACGGGTCCGGAGGACCGGGCGGCGGCGACGGGGATCTCGTACCGGTGAGTGCCCGATCGGGCATCGATGGGTACAAGTTCGGGCTTGGTCGTGTCGTGCGGCTCGTCAGTCCATCGCGGTGCCGACTACGACGAGCAAGACGCTCAGTGGGTGACGACTCCGATGATCGCCAACGCCGCGACCGCGACCGCCTCGCTCAGCGGACGACGCCGGGCGCGCGCGTCGGGTCGCGGCGGCCACCGTCACGAGCGGCGTCGCGTTCGACGCGACGGTGGGTGCGGCGTTCGCTCTCGGGCCGTTCGATCACCTCGCGGACCAGGGCGAGCATCTCGTCGATGTGGAAGGGCGCGGCGATGAAGCCGTCGACTCCGGACTCCCACGCGAACAGCCGGTTCATCCCACCGGGAGAGCACAGCACCACTCGTGCGGTCGAGACGCGGTCGTCGGGGTTCGTGCGGATCGCGTCGAGCACCTTGAGGTTGCCGCCCGACCCGGCGACGGTCAGGTTGAGGATCACACAGTGGACGGGGCGCCGAGTGAGCGACCCGAGCGTCGCTTGCTGCGCGGGCGCCAGGCTGACCTCGTGTCCGGCGCGGGCGAGCACGCGGACCATGATCTCGGCGCCATCGGGATCATCGGCGACGGTGAGCACGTGCCACGGCCGCGCAGGTGCCTTCCAGTCACCCTGGTCAGTCTTGGACCGTCTCAAAGGCACTTGCGGCCTCCTGCTCGCCCCGCTCGATCGCCTCGAGCAGGTGCATCGAGATGTCGGCGACCTTCACTTCGCTCTCATCTCGCCCCGCACCCTTCACACCATCGTCCAACATGATGTAACAGAAGGGGCACGCAGTGGCGACTCTCGTCGCTCCGGTCGCGATCGCCTCTTCGGCGCGCTCGTCGTTGACCTTCTTCCCGATGCTCTCTTCCATCCACATGCGCGCGCCGCCCGCGCCGCAGCACATGCCTCGCGTGCCATTGCGTGCCATCTCGACGATCTCGATGCCCTTCAGCGAGCCGAGGACCTTGCGGGGCGCGAGGTAGACGTCGTTGTGGCGGCCGAGGTAGCACGAGTCGTGATACGTCACTCGCTCTTCGAGGCGGGCGTTCGAGAGGTCGAGCCGTCCGGTGTCGATGCACCACTCGAGCAGCTGGCTGTGATGGATCACCTCGTAGTGACCGCCCAGCTGCGGGTACTCGTTGAGCAGAGTGTTGAAGCAGTGCGGGCATTGGGTGACGATCTTCTTCACGCCCATCCCGTTCAGCACTTCGACGTTCTGCATGGCGAGCATCTGGAAGAGGTACTCGTTGCCCGATCGCCGAGCGGGATCGCCCGTGCAGAGCTCGCTCGGCCCGAGGATGGCGAAGTCGATCCCGGCGCGGCGCAAGAGCTTCGCGACCGCTTGGGTCACTTTGCGGTTCTTGTCGTCGAACGAGCCCGCGCACCCCACCCAGTAGAGGTACTCGTGCTCGAGGGCCTCGCTGCCGTCGACGATGACGATGTCGTCGAGCCCGCGTGCCCAGTCGGCGCGCTCGCCCTGGTTCATCCCCCACGGGTTGCTCTGGTTCTCCATCGAGCGGTACGCGTTCCCGAGCTCGGTGGGGAAGTTCGACTCCATGAGCGACAGGTAGCGCCGCATGTCGAGGATCTTGTCGAGGATCTCGATGTTCACCGGGCAGATCTCGTCGCACGCCTTGCACGACGTGCACGACCACACCTCCTCGGGCGTGATGCGCTCGAACAGTGAGTCGGCCGTGATGGTGATCTCGGGAACCACGCCGATCGGCGGCGGCACGACCGGTTGCCCGGTCGCGGCCATGACCTCGCCGCTCTTCAGCACGATCTCGCGGGGATCGAGCGGCTTGCCCGTCGCGTGGGCGGGGCACACCGAAGTGCAGCGCCCGCACATCGTGCATGCGTCGGTGTCGAGCAGCTGCTTCCAGGTGAAGTCCTCGACGGTCGCCGCGCCGAACGTCTCGAGCTCGGTCTCGGTGAGGTTCGGCATCGCCCGCATCGCGCCCTTCGGGCGGTCGCGGTCGCGCAGGTACATGTTCAGCGGTGACGTGAACATGTGGCGCAGCATCGTGATGGGCAGCACGAGGAGGAACACGAGGAACGAGGCCACGTGCACGCACCACAGCACCTGGTGCCACGTGTCGAGCGTCGACTCCGATGCCGAGTTCACCAGCGCCGACAGCGGGTAGCCGATGAACGACCACTTCTCGAACGCCGGTCGTCCGACGAGCGCGATGCGCACCGTCTCGGTCGCGAACCCAGTGACGGCGAGCACGAAGAACATCGTGAGGATCACCGCGTGCTCGGGCTTCGTCTTGATGCGGATGCGATACGGCCTCTGCACGTAGCGGCGTCCGATCGCCCAGACGATGCCGATGAGGAACACGAGCCCGGCCGCGTCGCCGACCGCGCTGAAGCCCTGATACACGCCACCGTGGAGGAACTTCGCGCTCTCGGGCATCTGGTGATCGATCTCGAGCACCGTCGTGACACCGAACAAGATGAGGAAGCCGAAGTAGATGCACGAGTGCATGACGCCCGCGGCGGGGTCGCGCAGCAGCGTCTGCATGTACATGCCGGCACGGAAGTCGCGCAGGCGCCGTCCGACGTTCTTGCTCGTCGTCGCGCGACGGTCGGGCGCGCCGCGCTCGTAGTTCCGCACCCGCTGCCAGAACAGCACTCCCGCGCAGACGATCAGCAGTGGGGTGACGACGTAGAACGCGAGGCGGAGCGCGCTCGGGATGCCACCGAACACCTCACGCGACACGATCGAGTCGTCGTGGAACTCGAACACGACGCCGGTGATGCCGGAGACGATCGTGACCAGCGCGAAGCCGACCCAGATCGCGAGCACGACGTCCGACGGGCGGAGGCGGCGCGCCACCGCAGTCACGGGCGCGGCTCGCTCGGTCGTGGCTCGTTCGGAGGTGGTCGTAGCCATCACGCGCAACCTAACGCGGCCGCTCGGTGGCTCCCGAGCTCGCGCGGTGCGGAGGGATCAGCCGTAGTTCGCGCGATCGAGGTCGCGGATGCGCCCTGCAAGCGTCGCGAGGAGCTTGTGCGCGAGCGCAGGGACTTGGTCGATCACGCCGGCGAAGTTGCGTTGATCGATCACGAGCACGGTCATGTCGGTGTCGGCGGTGACCGTCGCGGTGCGTGGGCCCCGGTCGAGCAGTGAGAGCTCGCCGATGACCGCCCCGGGTCCGAGGGTGGTGATCTTGCGACCGTTGCGCTTCACCGCAGCGGTGCCGTCGACCACGATGAAGGCCTCGCGGCCTTGCTGACCCTGGTCGACGAGCGTCGTCCCGGCCTTCACGGCGATCTCGTCTGACGCCTTCGCGATCTTCTGGAGATCCTTCGTGGAGCAGGTAGCGAACAGAGGAACACGCGCCAGGTGATCGAGATACGCCTGCCTGATTGCCATGGCGGCGCATCATAGGGACGCCGATGGCCGTGTGCATTGAGGCCGAGGCCGGGTGGGGCGCGGACGACTTGGCTTCATCGGCACGAAACAGTCGGGAAACGTGCCGGCCGTAGCGTCCGCGAGGAATGGACGTCACATTGCTGCGCTGGCCCGGCGAGCAGCTCCGAAGAGAGCGGCTCGCCGAGGAAGGGGTCCCACGACTGCTCCTCGTCGACGGCGGCGACGCCCCGCCCGCGATCGTCGACATCCTCGAGGACTGGATCAGGGTTCCCGCCGACGACATCGACATCCGTGCTCGCGTCGCCACGCTCCAAGCTCGCTACGACGCGGCCGGCGCGATCGCGCCCTTGCTCGACGATGACGGCGTCATCCGCCTCGGCGCCGCCTGGGTGTCGCTCCCGCCGGTCGAGGCGCGCATCACGAACGCTCTGCTCGAGCGGTTCGGCGCGGTCGTCAGCAGAGAGACGCTCGCGCGCAGCGGATGGCCCGAAGGCGCACCCGGTCGCAACGCGCTCGACGTGCATGTGCTCCGCCTGCGGAGGCGGCTCGCTCCGCTCGGTCTCGTGATCCGCACCGTCCGCTCACGCGGCTACCTGCTCGAGGCCTCCGACTTCGGCCAGCCGACCGCCAAGGAGGCATGAACGACCCGAGGCCCGATTTCGACGCGTTGTGACGGTGACGTCACTCTCCGCGCCGAACTTTCGCGACACGGAGAGTCCATTCGACCCCTTTTCGCCACCCTCGATCGGGTGGTACACAGGGTGGTCGGGCTTGGCGGGCGGAGGTTGCTCGGTGGCCTCGTGGATGGATCGAGCGCAGCGCGCGGCGGAGGTGCTCCGCAGAGGGCGGGTCCTCGTCGTCAGCGGTTCTGATGAGCACGCCGGCGCGATCGCACATGCCCTGACGGACCTCGACCTCATCCCCGTGCTCGCCTTCGACGCCGAAAGCGCGCGTCGGACCGCGGACGGGGTCTCGTGCAACATCGCCGTGCTCGACGTCTGTGTCGTCGACGGCTCGCCGCTCCCGCTGATCCGCGACCTCGCCGAGCTCGTCGGCGCGGGTGTGTTGGTGCTCGGCAGGACTGACGAGCCGGCTGACCGGCTCTTCGACGCGGGCGCCTTCCTGCTCGGCTCGTCCGATTGGTCGGGCCTACACGTCGCCGCGCGATCTCGAACCGGCTTCGGGTGCGGCCGCCGATCGAGAGCCGTCCGACGCTTGCCTGGGGGCCACTCGCGCTCGATCCGGCGATGCGCCTCGCCTGGTGGGAGGGCAATCCGCTCGCGGTGACGCCCACCGAGTTCAAAGTCCTCGTCGCTCTGATGCTCGCGAAGGGTGCGGTCGTCTCGAAGTCTGACCTTCAATCGCAACTTTGGGGCACGACGACAGCGCTCGACGACAAGCGGCTCGAGGCCCACGTGCGCCGCCTGCGCTCGAAGCTCGGCGACGTCGACCGATCGCCGTTTCTCCTGACAGTTCGGGGCCAGGGCTACCGGCTCGCAGACCGCCGCGTTGCCCGGCGTGCGGTGACGGTCGACCGCCGCGCAGCGTCACGCATCGTGGCCGTCTGAATTCTTGTTCAGACAATGGGGCTGGTGCGCACGCGCCAGTTTGACCCTTGTTTTCCAAGGATTTCCCAAACCTCGCGACGCTCGTGAACGTCTACACGAGCAGTGGGTCAATCATCGCCAAACCGTGGTCTTCTCGTAGTTCCACCACGCAGAGCGAAAGGCAAGACTCCGAATGACGCAGGAGATGAGGGGCGGGGCCCGTGGCATTTGGCGGTTGCCCGGGATGTGTTCTCCTACATCAATAGGCCTCTCGCAGTGGTGACGCGGCGGCGAGCTACTGCCGAGCGGCATCGTGCAACGCGCGAGACCCACTGTCCCGGGGCTGGGGTGGTGGGTCTCAGCGTGCGCACCCACCAGGCGCAGCTCTGACTTGAATTGACCACCCGTGCCGCCGAAAGTGACTGGGATGTCCCTCCGCCGCCTTGCCTTCATCCCCCTTGCGCTCGCGCTCGTGCTCGCCGCCTGCTCGGGCGACGACTCGTCCTCGTCGAGCAACACCGGCGCGGCGGGCTCCGGGGGTGCATCGGGCACCGAGAAGACCTCTGACACTCGTCCTCCCGTGCCCGAAGGGTTCACGGTCGTCGATCGCAGCTCCGACGGCTTCGTCATCGCGTTGCCGCCGGGCTGGCAGAACTTCGATCTGACCTCCGCAGACGTCGACGCGATCGTGAAAGCCGCGGCCGAGGCGAACCCGAACCTGCAGGGCGACGTCGGCAATGCGGTCAAGAAGCTCGTGGACGAAGGTGGCTTGCTCTACGCGTCAGACACGAGCAACCCCGGCAAGTTCCTCACGAACGTGAACCTCATCAAGGTGACCGGCGTGACGAGTGGCCTCGGCTTGTTGCAACAGCAAGCACAGACGCAGCTGACTGCCGCGGGCGCGACGAACGTGTCGAGCACGCAGGTCTCACTGCCGGCTGGCGACGCGGTGCGCACCACCTACACCGTGCCGGTCACGCTGTCGGACGGCACCAAGGCCGAGATCGCCGGGCTGCAGGTCTACTTCTTGACGCAAGGGAACCTGTACGTGCTGACGTTCAGCACCGATCAGCCCGACAAGTACAGCAAGACCTTCGACCAGGTCATCGCGACGTTCGACGCGACCTGATCAGCCGGCCTGCCGCCTGACCGCCTCTGCCGCCGCCTCCGCAGCGCTCGCGTCGCCGAGGTAGCGCACCGACTCGACCTCGAAGTCGGGCCCGAGCTCGTAGAGGCGGGGGATACCCGTCGGGATGTTGACCTCGGCGATGTCGCCGTCGGACACGCCTTCGAGGTGCTTGAGCAGGGCTCGCAGGCTGTTGCCGTGCGCGACGACCAGCACCTTCAGCCCGGCCCGCAGGTCGGGGACGATCGCGTCGTGCCAGTAGGGGAGCACCCGCGCGACGACGTCGGCCAGGCACTCGGACGCGGGGAGGACGTCGGGGGGGAGCCGGGCGTAGCGCTCGTCGTTGCGGGGATGCTCGGGTGAGTCGAGGGCGACGGGCGGGGGCGGCACGTCGTAGCTGCGCCGCCACAGCTTGACCTGGTCGAGGCCGTGCAGCTCGGCCGTCTGCTTCTTGTCGAGGCCCTGGAGGGCGCCGTAGTGGCGTTCGTTGAGCCGCCAGGAGCGCTCGACGGGGAGCCACAGCTGGCCGAGGGCGCCGAGGGCGAGGTCTGCGGTCTGGACCGCCCTGAGGAGCAGCGACGTGTGGACCTTGTCGAACGCGAGCCCCTCGGCCCGCAGGGTCTCGCCGCCGGCAGCCGCCTCGGCTTCGCCGGTGGTCGACAGGGGGACGTCGTGCCAACCCGGTGAAGAGGTTCTGCTGGTTCCAGGTGCTCTCGCCGTGGCGGAGCAGCACGAGGGTGTACGCCATGGTGTCCCGAACGTACCGCGTCTTCGCTTCCGCGTCAAGGTTGTCAACTGTGACACTCAACTTCTATGCTTGAGAGGACTCAACTGTTCGCTTCCAGGAGGCAACCCCCCATGCCCAAGGCCGTTGGCATCGATCTCGGCACCACGAACTCCGTCGTCAGCGTCCTCGAGGCTGGCGACCCCGTCGTCATCCCGAACGCCGAGGGGTCGCGCACGACTCCGTCGGTCGTCGCCTTCTCGAAGGGCAGCGAGGTGCTGGTCGGCGAGGTCGCGAAGCGCCAAGCCATCACGAACCCCGACCGCACGATCCGGTCCGTGAAGCGCCACATGGGCACGAGCTGGACGATCGAGATCGACGGCAAGAAGTACACCCCGCAAGAGATCTCCGCGCGCACGCTCATGAAGCTCAAGCGAGACGCCGAGTCCTACCTCGGTGACACCGTGACCCAGGCGGTCATCACCGTGCCGGCGTACTTCGACGACGCCCAGCGCACCGCCACCAAGGAGGCGGGCCAGATCGCCGGCCTCGAGGTGCTCCGCATCATCAACGAGCCGACTGCCGCCGCACTCGCCTACGGGCTCGACAAGGGCTCGACCGACGAGACCGTCCTCGTGTTCGACCTCGGCGGTGGCACCTTCGACGTGTCGATCCTCGAGATCGGCGATGGCGTGTTCGAGGTCAAGTCCACGCACGGCGACACGCAGCTCGGTGGCGACGACTGGGATCAGCGAGTCATCGACTGGCTGGTGTCGCAGTTCAAGGGCGCCCACGGCGTCGATCTGTCCGCCGACAAGATGGCGGTGCAGCGTCTGAAGGAAGCGGCCGAGAAGGCGAAGATCGAGCTGTCGCAGGTGCAGCAGACGCAGATCAACCTGCCGTTCATCACCGCGACGTCCGACGGGCCGCTCCACCTCGACGAGTCGCTCTCGCGTGCGAAGTTCCAGGAGCTCACCGCGGACCTCCTCGAGCGCTGCAAGGGCCCGTTCGAGCAGGCGATCAAGGACGCCGGCCTCACCAAGGGCCAGATCGACCACGTGATCCTCGTGGGCGGCTCGACGCGCATGCCCGCCGTCCAAGAGCTGGTGTTCGACCTCACGGGCAAGGAGGCGAACAAGTCGGTCAACCCCGACGAGGTCGTCGCCATCGGCGCCGCGATCCAGGCCGGTGTGCTCAAGGGTGAGGTGAAGGACGTCTTGCTCCTCGACGTCACCCCGCTGTCGCTCGGCATCGAGACCAAGGGCGGCGTGATGACGAAGCTCATCGAGCGCAACACCACGATCCCGACGCGTCGCACCGAGGTGTTCACCACCGCGGACGACATGCAGCCGTCGGTCGAGATCCACGTGCTCCAGGGCGAGCGCGAGATGGCGATGTACAACAAGACGCTCGGCAAGTTCCAGCTCGTCGACCTGCCGCCCGCGCCGCGTGGCGTGCCGCAGATCGAGGTCACGTTCGACATCGACGCGAACGGCATCGTCCACGTGTCCGCGAAGGACCGCGCGACGAGCAAGGAGCAGTCGATGACGATCACTGGTCAGTCGTCGCTGAACAAGGACGAGATCCAGCGCATGGTGCGCGATGCCGAGGCTCACGCCGAGGACGACAAGCGTCGTCGCGACGAGGCCGAGGTGCGCAACAACGCCGACTCGCTCGTGTACCAGACCGAGAAGGTCCTGCGTGAGCAGGGCGACAAGGTCGGGGCCGACGAGCGCGCCGCGGTCGAAGGTCCGCTCGACGACCTGAAGAAGGCCATCGCGGGCGACGACCTCGAGGCGATCAAGTCCGCCACCGAGCGGCTGATGACCGCAAGCCAGAGCTTCAGCCAGAAGCTGTACGAGGCGGCCTCCCGCGAGCAGCAGACGACCGCGGGTGCCGCAGACGACCGGCGCGAACGACGACGAGGTCGTCGATGCCGAGATCGTCGACGACGAGCGATCGGCGTAACGCATGTCGTTCCCTCACGATCCGGCCGATGCCGCCGTCCCCTTCTCCGACGAGGAGGAGGCGGCGGCCGAGGCCGCGCTCGACTTCGACCTGACCTCGCTCGTCAAGGAGAACGAGGAGCGGCTCGGTCAGCTCCAGCGCCTGCAGGCCGACTTCGAGAACTTCCGCAAGCAGGCGCAGAAGCGCGTGGGCGACGAGGTCGATCGCTCGACGGGCAAGTTCGTCGAAGACCTCCTTCCGGTCCTCGACGCTTGCGAGCTCGCGTTCGCTCACGGCGTCGACGGCATCGAGCCGATCTGGTCCGCGCTGTTGGGCGCGCTCCGGCGTCATGGCCTCGAGCCACTCGACAGCCTCGGCATGCCCTTCAACCCCGAGCAGCATGAGGCGGTCATGCACGTGCAGGGCGGCGACGACGGCGATGACGGCGAACCGGTCGTCAGCGATGTCATGCGCACCGGCTACACGTGGAAGGGCCGCGTGCTGCGGCCGGCAATGGTGACGGTGAAGGGCTAGGCGCATCCATGGCGCCGCAGCGCGAATGGTTCGAGAAGGACTACTACAAGGCCCTCGGGGTTCCTGAGGGCGCGTCCCAGAAAGAGCTCACCAAGGCCTACCGCAAGCTCGCGCGCCAGCATCACCCGGACACGAACCAAGGCGACGCGAAGGCCGAGGAGAAGTTCAAGGAGATCTCCGCGGCCTACGACGTCCTTGGCGACGCCGAGAAGCGCAAGGAGTACGACGAGGTCCGTCGGCTCGGCCCGATGGCATCGGGCTTCGGCGGCGGGTCCGGGCGCCGGCGGCAGGCCCGCAGGGCTTCTCGTACATGGGCGACAGCGCCGACATCAACGACCTCCTGGGAGGCCTGTTCGGTCGCGTGCGGCGGGGCGGACGCGGCGGGCCCGGCGGAGGCGTCGGCCCGCAACGCGGCGAAGACCTCGAGGCCGGGCTCACGCTCGCGTTCGAAGACGCCGCGCAGGGCCTCACCACGTCGCTCTACCTGACGAGCGACGCGGCGTGCTCGACGTGCAGTGGCACCGGTGCGCGCCCGGGCACGCACGCGACGGTCTGCCCGGTCTGCAATGGCCGTGGCGTGCTCGACGACAACCAGGGCCTGTTCTCGCTGAGCTCGCCGTGTCGCAACTGTGGCGGGCTCGGTCATGTGATCGAAGACCCGTGCCCGACCTGTCGCGGCACCGGCGTCGAGCGGCGCGAGCGCGAGGTGAAGGTGCGCATCCCGCTCAGGCATCGACGACGGCCAGCGCATCCGTCTGAAGGGTCGCGGCGGTCCCGGCCGCAACGGCGGGCCTCCGGGCGACCTCTACGTCACCGCGAAGGTGATGCCGCACAAGATCTTCGGCCGCAAGGGCCTCGACCTCACCTTGAGGGTCCCGGTGACGTACCCCGAGGCCGCTCTCGGCGCACAGGTCGAGGTGCCGACGCTCGACGGTGGCCCGGTGAAGCTCAAGATCAACCCGTCGGTGCCGCTCTCGAAGCCGCGGCGCGTGAAGGGCAAGGGCGTGTCGAACGGCAAGTCGACGGGCGACCTGCTCGTGACGTTCGAGGTCGCCGTGCCGGCGCGGCTGAGCGCGAGCGAGCGCAAGGCGATCGAGGAACTGGCGAAGGCGAGCGACGAGTCGCCGCGTGCCCATCTGGAGGTGTGATGGCTGCTGAATCGAGAGCAAGAGGGGTGTACGTGATCTCGGTCGCGGCCGAGCTCGCCGGTGTGCACCCACAGACGCTCCGCATCTACGAGCGCAAGGGTCTGCTCGATCCCGCCCGCACGGTGGGCGGCAACCGCCGCTACAGCGAGGGCGACATCGACCGACTGCGGCGCATCGCCGAGCTCACCGCCGACGGCTTGAACCTCGCAGGGGTCAAACGAGTGCTCGAGCTCGAAGAGGAGCTGAGGACGCTGCACGACCACCTCGAGCGTGTCCGTCGTGAGGCGAGAGACGCGGTCGACGAGGTGAGTCGCCGCCATCGGCGTGACCTCGTGCCGGTGTCGCAATCGCTGGTGGTGTTCGGGCGCAAGCCCTCGATCTTCGAGCGAGGACGAGGAGCTGACGATGGCACTCGATCCGAACAAGTGGACCCACAAGACGCAAGAGGCCTTCGCGGCAGCTCTCGACCAAGCCAAGGCGAACAGCAACCCCGAGGTGACCCCCGACCATCTGATGTCGGCGTTGTTCAGGCAGGACGACACCCTCGTGCTGCCGATCGTGCAGAAGCTCGGCCTCGCGCCGCTCATGTTGCGCAACCGGGCCGACGAGGCCGTGGGCGCGCCTGCCGAAGGCGTACGGCGGCGAGTCGCGCCTCGGCCGCGAGCTGCAACGAAGTCATGCAGCGCGCCGACGACGAGCGCAAGGAGCTCCACGACGAATACCTGTCGACCGAGCACTTGCTGCTCGCGATGGTCGACCGTCTCGACCGCACGCGTGAGGAGCTCCTCGCCGCGTTGCGCGACGTGCGCGGATCGCACCGGGTCACGAGCCAAGACCCCGAAGGGCAGTTCCAGGCGCTCGAGCGCTACGGACGAGATCTCACCGAGGTGGCGCGCCAGGGCAAGCTCGATCCGGTCATCGGCCGCGACGACGAGATCCGCCGCGTCATCCAGGTCTTGTCGCGCCGCACCAAGAACAACCCGGTCCTGATCGGCGAGCCCGGCGTCGGCAAGACCGCGATCGTCGAAGGGCTCGCGCGCCGCATCGTCGAGGGCGACATCCCCGAGGGCTTGAAGAACAAGCGCGTCGTCGCGCTCGACCTCGGCTCGATGGTCGCGGGTGCGAAGTACCGCGGTGAGTTCGAAGAGCGCCTGAAGGCCGTGCTGAAGGAGATCACCGACGCGGCCGGCGAGATCATCACGTTCATCGACGAGATGCACACCGTCGTGGGCGCAGGCGCAGCCGAGGGCGCGATGGACGCGAGCAACATGCTCAAGCCGCTCCTCGCGCGCGGCGAGCTGAAGATGATCGGCGCGACCACCCTCGACGAGTACCGCAAGCACATCGAGAAGGACGCGGCCCTCGAGCGCCGGTTCCAGCCGGTCTACGTCGGCGAGCCGTCAGTCGAAGACACGATCACGATCCTGCGCGGGCTGAAGGAGCGCTACGAGGTGCACCACGGCGTGCGCATCCAAGACTCCGCGCTCGTGTCGGCCGCGGTGCTCTCCGATCGGTACCTCACCGGGCGGTTCCTGCCCGACAAGGCCATCGACCTCGTCGACGAGGCCGCGTCGCGGCTACGCATCGAGATCGACTCGATGCCGACCGAGATCGACGTCGTCGACCGGCGCATCCGTCAGATCGAGATCGAGAAGGTCGCGCTCGCGAAGGAGACCGACGACGCGTCGCGTGAGCGCCTCGTTGGCCTCGACGAGGAGCTCGCGCGGCTCAAGGCCGAGTCCGACGAGATGAAGGCAGCACTGGCAGGCCGAGAAGGAGGCCATCGGTGCGATCCGCGAGCTCATGGAGCAGCTCGACTCGAAGCGCGCCGAGCTCGAGCGCGAGTCAGACCTCGAGCGCGCCGCCGAGATCCGCTACGGCCAGATCCCCGAGCTCGAGCGCCGCGTCGCCGAGG
Organism: uncultured Acidimicrobiales bacterium; assembly: GCA_963726495.1. Taxonomy (GTDB): domain Bacteria; phylum Actinomycetota; class Acidimicrobiia; order Acidimicrobiales; family DATKAS01; genus DATKAS01. The sequence goes on along the minus strand of CAVSCP010000008.1, from coordinate 735,604 downwards.
CGACCGAGCACCTCTCGCAGCTGCAGTCGACGCAGCGCATGCTGAAGGAAGAGGTCGACTCCGAAGACATCGCCGAGGTCGTGAGCAAGTGGACGGGCGTGCCCGTCTCCCGCCTCATGGAAGGCGAGATGCGCAAGCTCGTGCGGCTCGAAGAGCTGCTCCACGAGCGGGTGATCGGCCAGGACGACGCGGTGACCGCGGTCGCGAACGCGATTCGCGCGCTCGCGCGCGGGCTTGTCCGACCCGAACCGGCCGATCGGTTCGTTCCTGTTCCTCGGGCCGACCGGCGTGGGCAAGACCGAGCTCGCTCGCGCGCTCGCCGAGTTCTTGTTCGACGACGAGCGGGCGATGATCCGCATCGACATGAGCGAGTACATGGAGAAGCACTCGGTGTCGCGCCTCATCGGCGCGCCGCCCGGCTACGTCGGCTACGACGAGGGTGGTCAGCTCACCGAGGCGGTGCGGCGCCGTCCCTACGCTGTCGTGCTCCTCGACGAGATCGAGAAGGCTCACCCCGATGTGTTCAACGTCCTTCTCCAGGTGATGGACGACGGCCGGCTCACCGACGGCCAAGGGCGCACCGTCGACTTCACGAACGTCGTGCTGATCATGACGTCGAACCTGCAGGGCGATCCGCTGACGGTGTTCCGGCCCGAGTTCGTGAACCGCGTCGACGACATCGTGCGGTTCCGTTCGCTCACGCAAGACGACCTCGGCGAGATCGTGTCGATCCAGATCGACCGGCTGCGCGACCGGCTGGCGGCGCGCCGCATCACGCTCGTCGTCACCCCGGCCGCGACGGACAAGGTCGCCGAGGAGGGCTTCGATCCCGCGTTCGGCGCGCGTCCGTTGAAGCGCGTCATCCAGCGCGAGATCGGTGACCGCCTCGCCACGCTCATCCTCGAAGGCAAGGTCGCCGAGGGCGACACCGTCGAGGTCGACGTGCGCGACGGCGAGCTCGTCATCGGCTGATGTCGACTCTTTCTGGGCGCATCCGGAACCCGGCGGACCTCGGTGACGTCCAAGTGCCTGGATCACACAGGCATTGCGCGGTCCGTCACGGTTCATTCACGGAGCGGGCGCGTCACCTTGGCCTCTTGCGCGCGCTCCGTGGTATTCCGCCAGTTTTTGGCCTAGGTCGAACGACCTATTGCCACTCGCGTCACGCAGAGTGATAAGGTGCGCAGTACGCATTTCGGAGACGAACTGTGTGGGGAGGCTTTGATCCGCCGGCGGAATTGGTCGCTGCGCTTGCGGGGAGCCAGGCGAACCCGGCCCCAGCCATTGGGCCGGGTGTTCTGCGTTTTCCGGCCCGTCTGAGAAGACGACGAAAAGGAGCCGGGAAGTGCGACCTTCTACTCGAGCGCGGGGCTCTGACGCGTCTGGCGGGCGCGGTGCTTGTTGCGGGCGGGCTGACTCGTCGCCGCAGCTGGCGTTGCGGGCGCGGCCGGCGCCGGTCGTCGCTGCCCCCGTCGGCCCCGACGCGCTGATCGTCACCGACTTCGCGAACTACCCGTCGATCGTGCCGCCGGCCGGCTGCACGTGACGGGCTGGCTTCGTCACGGGCTCGGCTTCGACGTGGTCCGCGGCGCAGGCGGGCCTCGCCGCTGGCGCGACCGATCGTGACGAACGCGGCGACCTTGCGCGAGATCGGGGACGATCGGCCGCCTCTATCCGGGCGACAAGGTCACCGCGCATTGGACGGGGTTCGCGGGCGGCGCGAACTGCAACGCCGAGTCGATCGGCGTGTCGCTCGCCCTGAAGGAGTCGCACTCCCCGAGCTTTGACCCGCAGGATCAGCAGCTGCTGCTTCGGGACTTCGCCTACTGCGGCACGCCCAGTCATCGACGGGAGTGCAGGTCGCCGACGACGTCGTGCGCCACGGCGCAGAACACGCTGACGCTCACCATGCCGACGGGGAACGTGGCGTGCTTCTACCAGGTCGACCTCGTCATCGGCGGCCCGCTCGGCGAGGTCGGGCCGAATGGTTCGTACTACAGCGACAGACGCGCGGTCGACAACGGCAAGGCCAGCGGGCCCAACATGCTGATCGACGCGAACAACGGCGGCGCGGTGTGCGAGGTCACGACGACGACTGGCGACGACGGTGCACGACGACTACGACGACGGCGGCGACGACGACTGGGGCCACGACGACGGGGCCACGACGACTGACGACGGCCGACGACGACGACTACGACGGCGGCCACGACGACTGCGACGACGACGACTGGGGCCACGACGACGGCGCCGACGACGACGACTGCGGGCCGACGACCACGGCTGCCACGACGACGACGGCGGCGACCACCACCGTCGTGAACACGCACGCAGGAAACGTCGACGACGCTCGCCACGACCACGACGGCGCCGACCACGACCGCGGCCACCACGACGACCGGGGCGACCACGACGATCAACCGGGCGACGCCTCCGCCCGACGTGACGGTGGAAGGCACGACCGTGACGAACCCCGAGACGCTGCCGGTGACCGGTAGCAGCACGTGGCCGGCAGCTCGGATCGGCATCCTGATGGTGATCGCCGGCGTTGCGGCGCTGGCCTTCAGCAAGCGTCGGGGGGCGCAGGCGTAGGGCGCCGAAAAGGACAACACTGGAGGGAGGCTCTAGCCGGGGTGCTGGCGCTTCAGGGCTAGAGCAGAAGCGGGGACCCGAAGGGGTCCCCGCTTCGCGTCTCGGTCAGGTCGACGGCGGCTTGGGCCTCACGAGACATGACGAGATCACGGCGAGGTTCCACAGAGCTACTCGCGCGTGGTCCCGTCGGGGGTTCTTCAACGCCGGGAGGACGGCCTGATCGACGGTCCGCCTGAGTGCCGCGCGGATGGTCGGAGCGTCCGCGCCGAGCGGGACGAACGGCGAGACCCACTCTCGGTACCACCGGCCCTGCGTCCAGATCCGCTTCATTCGTGTCCACTCGGTCGGTCGCCTCCGATAGAGCACGACGGCGTCGGGCGCGAAGCCGAACCGGAAGCCTCGAAGCTGCGCTCGCCAGCACATCGCGATGTCCTCACCGGACGGAATCGAGCTGTCGAAGCCCCGAGCGCCTCGAACGCTGCCCTTGCGGATTCCGAGGTTGGCGGTGGGCGCGGCCGGAAGGAAGCCGAAGAACCGGTCCGTGGACGACCGCTGGCGTCGTCGCTGTCCAGCATCAGCGCGCCGCCCACGACGTCCAGCTCGGCGAGCGCCGACGCCATCGACTGAACCCAGTGCACGTCGACGACGTCATCGGCGTCGCAGAACAACAGGACGTCCGCCTCGGCGAGCGCAACGCCCCGGTTTCGAGCGAAGTACGACGACTGCACCTCGGGTGCCGAGACCACCCGCATGCGGTTGTCATTGCGTATCGATTCGGTGACGAGCTGGAGCGTTCCATCCGAAGAGCCGTTGTCGACCCAGATCACCTCGAAGTCGATCCCCGGCGCCGTTTGGTTCGCCAGTGCGGTGACCTGTTCGAGCACGTGTTCCGCGGCGTTGCGCATTGGCACGATGACCGACACGGCCGGGGTGCTCATGTGCAAGCCATTCTGGCCGGCTGACCGGGGCCAGAAGTGGCACGGAAGCTGCCCGTCGGCGTCCCACGCCGCGTTCAGTACCATCGCCCGGTGCCCGCAACCGTCGTGGTCGGCGCGCAGTGGGGCGACGAGGGCAAGGGCAAGCTCACCGACCTCATCGCCAAGGAGATGCAGGTCGTGGTCCGCTACCAGGGCGGGCACAACGCGGGCCACACGATCGTCGTCGGCGGTGAGACGCTTCGCGCTGCAGCTGGTGCCGAGCGGCATCCTCTACGACCACATCACGCCGGTCATCGGCAACGGCGTCGTCGTCGACCCCGCGGTGCTGCTCGCGGAGCTCGACCGGCTCACCGCGAAGGGCGTCGACTGCAGCCGGCTGCTCGTCAGCGGCAACGCCCACCTGATCCTGCCCGTACCACCAGGAGCTCGACGCGCTCACCGAGCGGCGGCTCGGGAAGAACAAGCTCGGCACGACCAAGCGCGGCATCGGTCCTGCCTACGCCGACAAGGCGCTGCGGTCGGGTCTGCGCGTGCAGGACCTGCTCGATCCGAAGATCTTCCGCGAGAAGCTCGACGTCGTGCTCAAGGAGAAGAACGCCGTCCTCGCGAAGGTCTACAACCGGCTGCCGCTGTCGGCGAAGGACATCGCCGCGCGCTACCTCGACGAGCTGCGCGCCGCGGGTCGCGCCGTTCATCGCCGACACCGTCGGCTTCGTCCACGAGGCGCTCGAGGCGGGGCAGCACGTGCTGCTCGAGGGAGCGCAGGCGACGTTCCTCGACCTCGACCACGGCACCTATCCGTTCGTCACCTCGTCGAACCCAGTCGCCGGAGGAGCGTGCACGGGCTCGGGCGTCGGCCCGCTGCACATCAACCGGGTCATCGGGATCGCGAAGTCGTATTGCACTCGGGTCGGGTCCGGCCCGTTCCCGACCGAGCTGCTCGACGACATGGGCGACCTCCTCGTCGAGCGGGGTCACGAGTTCGGCACGAACACCGGTCGCCGCCGCCGCACTGGCTGGTTCGACGCGGTGATGCTGCGGCAGGCCGTGCGGCTGAACTCGTTGAGCGAGGTGGCGATCACGAAGCTCGACGTGCTCGACGTGCTCGACTCGGTGAAGGTCTGCGTCGCCTACGAGCTCGACGGCGAGCGGTTCGAGCACATGCCGTACCACCAGTCGGTGCTGCACAAGGTCACGCCGGTGTACGAGGAGCTGCCCGGTTGGCGCTCCGATCTGTCGGCGATCACCGAGCCGCACGACCTGCCTGCCGCAGCCCGCGACTACCTGGCGTTCCTGCAGCAGCAGGTCGGCGTGCCCGTGCGGCTGGTCGGGGTCGGTCCCGGTCGCGAGCAGTTCGTTCCACTTCGCGGCCTGACGATCGATGCGGGTCTGCGTCGTCGGCGAGCGGAGCCCGAGAGCATGCGCTCGCCGACGTGCTCGGGCGCACGGCTGACGAGGTCGTCGTCACCCCCGGCAACCCCGGGATCCCCGGCTCGACGTCGCAGCCCGCCGAGGAAGTCGACGCCGATCTCTTCGTCATCGGCCCCGAGCAGCCCCTCGTCGCCGGGCTGGCCGACCGGCTGCGCGCGAAGGGCAAGCTCGTGTTCGGGCCCGGCGCCGACGGCGCCCAGCTCGAGGGCTCGAAGGCGTGGATGAAGCGCGTGCTCGTCGACGCGGGCGTGCCCACTGCTCGCTACGCGACACTTCGACGACGTCGCAACAGGCCGAGGCGATCGCGTTCCTCCGCGACCTGCCCGGGCTTCTACGTCGTGAAGACCGACGGTCTCGCCGCGGGCAAGGGCGTGTTCGTCACCGAGTCGCTCGCCGACGCGGTCGAGGATGTGCGGGCCGAAGCTCTCGGGCGCGTCGTTCGGCGACGCGGGGCGTCGCGTGGTGATCGAGGAGGGGCTCGTCGGCCCGGAGCTGTCGCTGCTGTGCTTGTGCGACGGCGAGCGGATCGTGCCGCTCGCTCCGGCGCAGGACTACAAGCGGGTGGGCGACGGAGACCAGGGCCCAACACGGGCGGGATGGGCGCGTACTCACCGGTGCCGCAAGTCGGTCAGCACGAGGTCGACCACATCCTCGACACCATCGTCGAGCCCACGGTCGCGTGGCTGCGGAAGAACGACATCGACTATCGCGGCGTGCTCTACGCGGGTCTCATGCTCACCCACGATGGCCCGAAGATCATCGAGTACAACGTGCGCTTCGGTGACCCCGAGGCGCAGGTCGTGCTACCCCGAATCACGACCGACCTCACGGCCCTGCTCGCCGAGGCCGCCGCAGGGAAGCTGAGAAGCGAGCCGTCATTCGCCGAGGACGCGGCAGTGACGGTGATGATGTGCACCGAGGGCTACCCCACGGCGCCGCGCTCGGGAGACACGATCGAAGGGCTCGATCGCGCGCAGGCGATCGACGGTGTGAAGGTTTACTGCGCAGGTGTCGGGAGCGACGCGAGCGGTGGGCTCACGACTGCGGGGGGAAGGGTGCTCTCGGTGACTGCGAGAGCTTCGGACCTACACGCCGCCCGTGCGCTGGCGTACCGGGCAGTCGATGCGCTGCACTGGCCTGGGGTGGTCGTGCGGCGTGACATCGCCGCGAGCCCACTCGGGCTCTGACGGCGAGCGAGCTGCGTCAGACGCACCATTCGATCTTGCGTTCGCCGGGTGCACCGGCAGTCGCGACGTTGCGCTCGGCCTCGTCGATCGTGGGCAGTTCCGGGATCTCGAGTGCACGTGCCAACGTCGCGGGGCGACCGTCGGAGAGCGCAGCATGCACCTCTTCGCGCCGACGCCTGACTTCCTTCTTCGGCATGCGCGGCCGGCGAGCTGCGTGCCGCACACCACTCATCGCAATCGCGCACGCCTTGCAGAACGGCGGACGACGATCGCCTTTGGGGTAGACGAGGAACTCACGCGAGAACGGAAGCCCGCACTCGTCGCACACGTCGATCGCGCGCTCGAAAGGGTTGTTGGTGCACTGCATGGAGAGCATGGTCTCCGGTTTGCGAGCCATGGGCTATAGGACCTTCGAATCATTGAAAGCCGCTGCTTAGCGGCCCTACGGAAACGGAGACGCGCGACAAGGGCGATGGCGTGAACCAGTACGAACCGAGGGGGGCCAAATGGCCCACTCCTCCTTCCCAACGGGATTTCAGTCGGCAGCGAGAGTGCGATCATTAGGCTCGTGCACATGGGCCGAACGACTCTGAGTCGAGTGACGAGTCCGGAGCCGAAGCGATGATCGATCGCTATTCGTTGCCCGAGATGGCGGCACTCTTCGGAGACGAAGCTCGGTTCGCGCGGTGGCTCGACGTCGAGCTGCTCGCCACCGAGGCGTGGTCAGCGCTGGGTGTCGTCCCGGCGGCTGATGCCGAGTGGGCTCGTGCACACGCACCCGTCGTCGACGATGCATTCGTCGCCGAGGTCGCAGCGCGCGAAGCAGTCACCGATCACGACGTCGCCGCATTCGTCGACGTCGTGCAGCAGCACATCGGCGGATCGGCCGGGAAGTGGATCCACTACGGGCTCACGTCGTCCGACGTGGTCGACACCGCACTGTGCTCGACGCTCACAGCCGCCGCCGATCTCCTCGTCGACGCTGCGAGCGGATTGATCGACGTGCTCAAGCGACGCGCGCACGAGCACCGCGATGCCGCGATGGCAGGCCGCACCCATGGCATGCATGCCGAGCCGACGACGTTCGGCGTCAAGCTCGCCTTGTGGTGCCTTCAGGTGGATCGCGACCGCACCCGGCTTCGTCATGCCCGCGAGGCGATCGCGGTCGGGAAGCTCTCTGGCGCGGTCGGCACCTACTCGAACATCGACCCGGCGGTCGAGGCGTCGGTGTGCGCGGCACTCGGCCTGGTGCCCGTGCCGGCGACGCAGGTGATCAGCCGCGATCGTCACGCTCAGTACCTCTACGCGTGTGCGTCGGCGGGAGCGACCATCGAGATGATCGCGACCGAGGTGCGACACCTCCAGCGCACCGAGGTCGGTGAGGTCGAAGAGGGATTCAGGGCGGGGCAAAAGGGTTCGTCTGCGATGCCCCACAAGCGCAACCCGATCACCGCGGAGCGGCTGTCGGGCCTCGCCCGCATCTTGCGAGGCAACCTGTCGGCCGGACTCGAGGACGTGAGCCTGTGGCACGAGCGCGACATCTCGCACTCGTCGGTCGAACGGGTCATCCTCCCCGACTCGTCGTTGCTCGCGTACTACGTGCTCCGGAAGTGCGCGTCGCTGATCGACGGCCTTCGTGTCGATACGAGCAAGATGCTCGCGAACCTCGAGCTCTCGCTCGGGTTGGTGTTCAGCCAACCCGTGCTGCTCGCGCTCGTCGCGTCCGGGCTCACACGTGACGACGCCTACCGAATCGTCCAGGAGGACGCCGCGTCCGCGCGTGCCGACGGCAAGCCCTTTCGCTCGGTCCTCGAGGCCGACGTCCGCGTCTCGCTGACCGCCGACCAGCTCGACGACGCGTTCGGGCTCGACCGGGCGCTGCGCAACACCGCCAGCACGTTCGCCGCGATGGACCGCGTCGAGTGACGTTCACCAAGACCTACTCCGGCAAGGTGCGAGACCTCTACGCAGCCCCCGACGGGTCGCTCGTGATGGTCGCGTCAGACCGGATGTCGGCCTTCGACGTGGTGATGCAGGAGCCGGTACCCGACAAGGGTCGCATCCTCACGGCGATGAGCGTCTTCTGGTTCGACCACCTCGGCGACATCGCCCCGAACCACTTGCTCGGGCTGTCGTACGCGGGGGCACCTGACGACTGGGCAGGGCGGATGATGGTCGTGCGTCGCGCCGAGATGCTGCCGATCGAGTGCATCGTGCGCGGCTACCTCGCGGGGTCGGCGTGGAAGGAGTACCGGGCCAACGGGACCGTCCACGGCGCGCGCCTCGACGAGGGACTGCAGGAGTCCGAACGACTCGACGCGCCGATGTTCACGCCCTCGACGAAGGCGGCGAGCGGCACGCACGACGAGAACATCTCATTCGACGACGCAGTCGCACTCGTTGGTGGGGAGGTCGCGGAGCAGGCGAGAGCGATCGCGCTCGCTGTGTACGAGGCCGGTGCGGCGCGGGCCGAGGCGAACGGCATCATCGTCGCAGACACCAAGCTCGAGCTCGGGTTCGTCGACGGCGAGCTCGTCCTGGCCGACGAAGTGCTCACGCCTGACTCGTCGCGTTTCTGGCCCGCCGACGAGTGGAAGCCGGGCATCACACCTCCCGCGTTCGACAAGCAGCCCCTCCGCGATTGGCTCGAGGCCCAGGGTTGGGACAAGCGCCCGCCGCCTCCTCCCTTGCCTCGTGAGGTGGTCTCGGCGAGTCGTGGTCGCTACCTCGAGGCCTACGAGCGGATCAGCCGCAGGCGCTTCGCCGACTGGCCCGGTCGCGTGGCCGACCTATGACACAGTGAGCACGATGCGGTTCTCGGTGCTCGTCGAGGTACGGCTGCGGCCCGGCGTCGCGGATCCACAGGGCGCGACGATCGAGCGGGCGCTGCCGATGCTCGGGTTCGAAGCCGTGCGCGAGGTGACGGTCGGCAAGGCGATCCGCTTCGACCTCGACGCCGCGGACGAAGGCGCTGCCCGCAAGGAGGTCGACGACCTCTGCGCGAAGTTCCTGACCAACCCGGTGATCGAGGACGCGGTCGTGAGCATGGAACCGGCGTCATGAGCGTCGGCGTCGTCCTGTTTCCAGGCACGAACTGCGAGGCCGATGTCGTCGAGGCGGTGAGGTCACTCGGGGGCGAGGCCGAGCTGATCTGGCACGGCGATCGTCGGCTGGCGTCGACGGTCGACGCGGTCGTGCTTCCCGGAGGCTTTGCGCACGGCGACTACCTGCGCACCGGTGCCATCGCCCGCTTCTCGCCGGTGATGGATGCCGTTGCCGCCTTCGCCGCTGCCGGTGGCCCGGTCGTCGGCATCTGCAACGGCTTCCAGGTGCTCTGCGAGGCCGGCCTGCTCCCGGGCGCATTACGCAAGAACGCCGGCCTGAAGTTCCTCTGCAAGTCCGTCGAGATCCGCGTCGAGACCGAGCGTTCTGTGCTGACGAGCGAGGCATCGATTGGTCAGGTCTTGACGATTCCGATCAACCACTTCGAGGGCAGCTACACCTGCGATGCGAGCACGCTCGCTTCGCTCAGCGCCGATGACCGCGTCGTCTTTCGCTACGTCGACAACCCGAATGGAGCGCTCGACGACATCGCGGGAGTGTGCAGTGAGGGCCGCAACGTCGTCGGCCTGATGCCCCACCCGGAGCGCGCGAGCCACGCCTTGCTGGGCTCGACCGATGGGAATGTGCTGCTGCGGTCGCTGCTGGCCGCAGCGAAGGTCACCGTGCAGCGCGGCTGACGCCTGCCTTCTTCAGCACTGCGGGCTCGACTCCGACCTCGCGCCACGCGGCATAGGAGATGCCCTTGCGCTGGCTGTACTCCTTGGCGACCTTCACGAAGTCCGCCTCGAGTCCACTCAAGTCGACGCCCGCTTGGAGAGATTCGAGGTCGTTCAGCAGATCCATCCGCTGCTGCACGAGCGTGAGGCGCGAGAGCGGGTCGGCATTTGCCGCCTTTGCCTCGATCGCCTTGAGCTGCTTCTCGATCGATTCGGGCGTGCGCTTTCGCCCGCGTTTGGGCTTGTGCGCATCGAGCGCTTCGAGGTACTTGCGGACCGTGATTCCCTGCTGCCGACCGGCCGCCAATGCCGCCTTGTGCTCTGCGGTCATGGGGGAGGCGGAACCCTTCTTGTTTGCAGGCATAGAGCGACTCTACGCCTGCGCGCTTTTGAGTTTGAATCGCGCGTCCGTGGAGTGAGAATTCGCCAAACGAACAGCGCGGGGAAGTCCAACAGGTACTTTCAATGCATGCTGCATCGGGCGCTGGGCTTGACCGACGACGAGGCCGACGCAGATCGCCACGATCCTCGGCCGAGAGCCCAACCCGCTCGAGCTGGCGATGTTCGCGGTGATGTGGTCCGAGCACTGCTCGTACAAGTCGTCGCGCCTGCACCTCAAGCGTCTCCCCACCGAAGCGCCGTGGGTCATCGTCGGGCCCGGTGAGAACGCGGGCGTCGTCGACGTCGGTGACGGCATCGCGGTGGCGATCCGAATCGAGAGCCACAACCATCCGTCCGCGATCGAGCCCTATCAAGGTGCGGCCACGGGTGTCGGTGGAATCTTGCGCGACATCTTCACCATGGGCGCCCGGCCGATTGCGCTCATGGATCCACTGCGATTCGGGCCGCTCGACGACGCACGCAGCCGTTGGATAGCGGAGGGCGTCGTCAGCGGCATCTCGGGATATGGCAACGCGGTCGGCGTGCCCACGGTCGGAGGCGAGGTGGTCTTCGACGCCACCTACCAGGGCAACCCTCTTGTCAACGTGCTGTGCCTCGGCGTGCTGCCTCGTGAACGGCTCGTGCTCGGGCAGGCGAGCGGCGTCGGCAACCTCGCGGTGCTCCTCGGCTCGTCGACCGGTCGCGACGGCATCGGTGGCGTGAGCGTGCTCGCCTCGGCGGGCTTCTCGGAGGGAGACGCTGACTCCTCGAAGCGGCCCTCCGTGCAGGTCGGCGATCCGTTCGAGGAGAAGCGGCTGATCGAAGCCTGCCTCGCGCTCCTCGACGCGGGCCTCGTCGTCGGCATCCAGGACCTCGGCGGTGCAGGCCTCACGTGCGCGACCGTCGGAGACAGCGTCGCGAGGTGGCGTCGGGATGGACGTCGACGTCACCGCCGTCCCCTGCCGAGAGCTCGGCATGCAGCCGCACGAGATCATGACGAGCGAGAGCCAGGAGCGGATGCTCGCGATCGTCGAGCCCTCCGACCTCGACGAGGTGATGGCGATCTGCACGCGCTGGGAGGTGCGCGCGACCGTGATCGGGAAGGTCACCGACTCCGGCCGCCTGCGCATCCTTGACCGGCTTCGATGGCGACGTGCTCGCCGATGTGCCGGCGGCTTCGCTTCACGACGCGGCGCCTCTGTACGACCGGCCGCTCGAGCCGCAGCCCGTCATCACGCCGGGCCGAGCCCAAGACGTCGGGGATCCCGAGGAACACTTGCTCGAGCTCCTCGCCGACACGTCGTGGATCTGGTCGCAATATGACCACCAGCTCTTCCTGAACACGGTGCAAGGCCCAGGCTCTGACGCGACGGTGCTCCGGCTCAAGCACCCCGCGACCGGGCGTGACACTGGCCGAGGGCTCGCGCTCGACGACCGATGGGAACCATCGCTGGTGCGCGGACGATCCCCGACTCGGCACGGCGATGGTCGTCGCGGAAGCAGCTGCGAACCTCGCGTGCGTGGGCGCGCGCCCGCTCGCGCTCGTCAACTGCCTCAACTTCGGCAACCCGGAGCATCCGGCCGTGATGTGGCAGCTGTCGGAGTCGATCGACGGCATGGCAGAGGCGTGTCGTGCCCTCGACGTGCCGGTCGTCGGCGGCAACGTCAGCCTGTACAACGAGACCGCTGGCCGGGACATCGATCCGACGCCGGTCGTCGGCATGCTCGGTCTCGTCGACAACCTCGATCGGCGACCTGCTGGCGCGCGTGTCGAGCCCGGGTGTCGCATCGGGTGCATCGGTCCGTCCGTGCTCGATCTCGCGGTGCACGCGAGGGTGCTCGACGTCGTGCGTGGGCTCGTCGCCGACGACGTGGTGGTCGGAGTCCACGACGTCGCCGACGGCGGCGTCGCACTGTGCGTCGCCGAGATGGCAATCGCGTCAGAGTGCGGCGTCGAGGTGCGTGCCGCGTCGTCGGACGTCGACTTCTTCGACGAGACGCCGTCGCGGATCGTCGTCGCTGTGGCTGAAGCCGACGTCGCTGCAGTGGTCGATCGGTGCCGCGCTGCGGACGTGCCCGTCGAGTGGATCGGTGCCGGAGGCGGCGAACGCATCGTGATCGGCGAGTCCATCGACGTCGCGCTCGCGACGGCGCGGGCGCGATGGGCGAGCCGGTTGCCGGCTGCGTTCGGCACCGCGGTCACGCATTGATCGACGCGGCCGTCGACCGCGCCGCGCAGATCCTCCGCGAAGGTGGGCTCGTCGCGTTCCCGACCGAGACGGTGTACGGGCTCGGCGCCGACGCATCCAGCCGTGAAGCGCTTCGCCGGCTCTACGCAGTGAAGGGCCGCCCGGCCGCCCATCCGGTCATCGTCCATCTCGCGTCGGCGTCGCAGCTCGGGGACTGGGCCGTCGACGTGCCCGCGTCGGCGCGAGCGCTCGCCGAGGCGTTCTGGCCGGGGCCGCTCACGATGGTGCTCCGCCGCGCGCCGCACGTGCTCGAGGAGGTGACGGGGGGACGGGACACGGTGGGCCTGCGAGTGCCGAACGCGCGGCTGGCCCTCGCCTTGCTCGAAGCGTTCGGCGGCGGCATCGCGGCTCCGTCGGCGAACCGGTTCGGCCATGTGAGCCCGACGACCGCGGAGGCGGTGCGCGCGGAGCTTCGGCGACGACGTCGACGCGGTGCTCGACGGCGGGCCGTGCGATGTCGGCGTCGAGTCGACGATCGTCGAGCTGATCGGCGAACGACCGACGCTGCTCCGACCGGGCGCGGTGACCATGTCTCAGCTCGAGGCGGTGATCGGCGAACCGATCGCGGGGTCGCGCGGCGAGAGCCGCGCCCCGGGCATGCTCGCGTCCCACTATGCGCCGGCGGCCGTCGTCGAGGTCGTCACGGCCGATGCGCTCGATGCGAGAGCCTCCGCGTTGCGCAGTGCAGGGAAGCACGTCGTCACGATCGTGCCGAGCGCGCGATCTCGAAGCCGACGCTCGCGCGCTCTACGCGCGCTTGCGCGCCGCCGACGAGGAAGGCGCCGACGTCGTGCTCGCGGTGTTGCCCGATGAGGAGGGCATCGGAGCAGCGATCGCGGATCGCTTGCGAAAGGCGGCCGGACCGCGAGGATGACCCTCGGGTTGGCAGCGTCAGATCGCGATGATGATGCCGGCGACGATCGCCGCGACCACGAGCACGATCACGATGCTGATGAGGATGTTGCGACCCTTGTGGTCGTCTTCTGTCTCGAGCGGGGTGATCGGCCGTGGGCCGCTGGACGCGACGTCGGCGGCACGCTCGGCCTGCACCACGGCTGCCGCCGTCGCGGCGGTGGCAGGGTCCATCACGGGCGCGTTTGCGTTGGTGACGCCGCCGCCACCTCCGGTTCGGGAGCGACCTCGGCGGGCGAGGCGGGTGGTCCGGCCACCGCATCGGCGCTCGCAGGAGCGACGGGCGGCGGCGGCGCGACCCGAAACGAGGGCGGAGGGGCGGGCGGCGCGGGCGGCGGAGGCGGCGCGGGCGGCTTCGGCGCGGTCGCCGCGGGCGCGGTGAACACGACCGTCGCACCGGCGTCGGCGGCCTCGGGACGGATGAAGGCAACCGTCTCCCGGGGTGCGGCTTCGGGATCAGCAGATTCAGTGGGCGGGTTGTGATCGCTCATCGGCTTGCTTCACGGTAGGGCACGGCTGGGTGGGAGTCAGGCATCCGACTCCTCTTCGAAGTCTTCGGCACTCAGCTGGTTCACCATGAGCACGTAGAGGTCTCGCACGGCGTCGGTGTCGGGCGCAGCGATCCACCAGGGCTCGATCGTGCCCACGGTGATCGACACCATGGTCGCCCCCGCCTCTGGCATGAGCTCGAGGCGACAGAAGCACGGGGAGGGCTCCTGGAGGTGCACTTCGAGCAGCCCGGGCGGGTCGGCATAGAGCGGCTCGCCGATCCAGTGGCTGACGATGAAGAGCCGTTCGAACGCCTCGGGACGCATGCAGTCGATCACGAACGAAGCGACGTCGGTCGAGATGCGTGCGACCCTGCGCACGGGCGGCTGCTCAGGCTCGGGCGGCGGCCGGCGCCGCGACGCGTTCACCGCGGATGAGCTTCACCGCCTGGTCGAACGCCACGTTGACCTCCCGCATGCGCCGCTCGGCGTCGGGGTTGCCGGCGGCGCGGTCGGGATGGAGCTCGAGCGCGAGCTTCCGTCGCGCGGCCCGGACCTCGTCCAGGGTCGCGGCGCGCGACACACCGAGCACCGCGAACGCGTCGCGGTCGGTCATGCGCGGTCTCTCAGGGCGCTGTACGCCTCGCGGATCGCGGCCCGGTCCACAGTGGGATCAGGGTCGAGCTCGGCGATGGGTGTCCCCTTCCACGCCCGGGCGACCGCGGCAACTTCGGCGCCGTGGAGGAGTGCGGCGGCCTGCACGCACGCGCCCTTTGCGACATGCTCGGCGTCGTCGGGAACGACGACGGTCATCCCTGACAGGTCGGCGACGATGCGTCTGTACGCGGGCGAGTGCGCGCCACCACCGACGAGCACGATGCGCGCGCCCTCGACGGGCACACCGGCGGCGTCGAGGGCGTCGATGCCATCGAGCAGGCCGCACACCACGCCTTCGAACGCGGCCCTCGCGAGCTGCTCGCGAGTGACGTCACTTCGCAGGCCCGTGATCATCCCGGTCGCGTCGGGGCGGTTCGGCGTGCGCTCACCGTCGAACCAAGGCAGCAGGGTCACGCCACCGGCGCCCGCTGGCGCGTCGAGAGCGAGGACGCCGAGGCGCTCGTCGTCGACGCCGAGCAACCGAGCGACCGCGTCGGTGACCTTCGTCGCGTTGAGCGTGCACACGAGAGGGAGGTACTTGCCTGTGGCATCCGCGAACCCTGCGACTGCACCCGTCGGGTCGCTCGTCGCGCGATCGCTCACGGCGTACGCGGTTCCCGAGGTGCCGAGCGACATCGAGATCTCGCCCGCGCCGAGCCCCGTGCCCAGGGCGGCGGCCATGTTGTCGCCAGTGCCGCACGCGACCCTCGGTCGCCCTTCACCGGCGGTCCACTCGCCGGCCAGCTCGGACGGCCCGAGGACCGTCGGGAGCATCTCCTTCCAATCCAGGTCCGCGCCGACGATCTCGAGCAGGTCGTAGCGATACCGCTCCTCGATCGGTGACCAGTAGCCCGTGCCGGAGGCATCGCCGCGGTCGGTCACGAGCCGCCCGGTGAGCTTCCACGTGAGCCAGTCGTGCGGCAGGCAGACGTGGCGCATGCGCGCCCAGGCGTCGGCCTCGCTGCGGTGCAACCACGACAGCTTGGTGATGGTGAGCGCAGGTACGGGAACGCTTCCGACCGCCTCGGCCCACGCCTCCGGTCCGCCGAGCTTCTTGATCAGCCACCCGACATCCGGCGCGGTCTCGGTGTCGTTCCAGAGCTTCGCCGGCCGCACCGGTGTGCCGTGCTCATCCGTCGCCACCATCCCGTGCTGTTGCCCGGCGACCGAGATCGCCTCGACCCGAGGTGCGCCTGCTTGTGCCCATGCGGCCTCGAACGCTGTCCACCAAGCGAGCGGATCTTGCTCGCTGCGAGGCGGTGAGGTGTGCGGATGGCGAGCCCTTCCACTCGCGACGAGCGCTCCGGTGTCGGCATCCCTGACCTCGACCTTCGTGGACTGCGTGGACGAGTCGATGCCGGCGACCAGAGCCATGGCCCCATTGTCACCCACATCGTCTGATGCGCCTCCCTGGCCGGCGGGGCATGATGCGGCGGGGCAAACCGAAAGGACGCACGGATGCAGCTCGGAATGGTCGGTCTGGGGCGCATGGGAGCAGGGCTCGTCGGCCGGCTGACCCGCGCCGGTCACGATTGCGTGGGTTCCGATCCGAGCCCCGACGCTCGAAAGGCGATCGAAGGCTTCGGGGCGCACAGCGCGGACTCGATGGCCGATCTGGTGAAGAAGCTCGAAAAGCCGCGCGCCGTCTGGCTGATGGTGCCCGCAGCGATCACGGGTCGGCTCGTCGACGAGCTGGCTGAGCTGCTCGAGCCGGGCGACATCGTCATCGATGGCGGCAACAGCTACTACCGCGACGACGTCGACCGTGCCGCGAAGCTGAAGCCGAAGGGCATCCACTACGTCGACGTGGGCACGAGTGGCGGCGTCTTCGGCCTCGAGCGTGGCTTCTGCCTGATGATCGGGGGCGAGGACGACGTGGTGAAGCACCTCGACCCGATCTTCAAGACGATCGCTCCCGGCGTCGAGTCGGCAGAGCGCACGCCCGGACGCACGGGTGAGCCGACACCGGCCGAGAACGGCTACCTCCACTGCGGGCCGCCGGGTGCGGGCCACTTCGTGAAGATGGTCCACAACGGCGTCGAGTACGGCCTCATGGCCGCGTACGCCGAAGGGCTGAACATCATCAAGAACGCCGACGTCGGTCTCAAAGATCACGTCGTCGATGCGGAGACGACGCCGCTGCGCGACCCGCAGTACTACCAATACGAGATCAACATCGGCGATGTCGCGGAGGTGTGGCGCCGCGGCAGTGTCGTGGCGTCGTGGCTCATCGACCTCACCGCGGCGGCCTTCGTCACGGACCCGGCGCTCGACCACCTCAAGGGCCGCGTGTCCGACTCAGGTGAAGGCCGCTGGACGGTGCTCGCCGCCGTCGACGAGGGCGTCCCGAGCCACGTGATCAGCGCGTCGCTCTACGACCGCTTCGAGTCACGTGAGGCGTCGGTCTTCGCGAACAAGATCCTCGCCGCGATGCGCGAGCAGTTCGGCGGCCACGCCGAGAAGCACGAGCTCTCAGCGCTTTCGCGACGGCGGGCCAGCAGAGGTGAAGCGACGGTCAGCGTCGGGCGGGTCGAGTCGCGCCCACGCGGCGTCGCCGCCCCACGTGTCGTCGTAGACCAGCTCGCGGATCGGCCGGCGCCGAACCGGGCCGTGGTGCCCTTCTGGCCGCCCGAGCGTGATCGTCGCGCTCAGCGCGACGCCGTGCGGGATGCCCAGCAGCTCGCGCAGCTCGGTCTCGACGAACGCGTGCCAGCCCGTGAGCGCGCCGCCGTACCCGAGCGCGCGTGCGGCGAGCAGCAGGTTCTGGCACGCCGGGTAGATCGACGCGCCCTCCGTGTAGTGGACGTCGCGGTACCGCACGAGGCACGCCAGCACGACGACGGGGATCTCCTCGAAGTGGTCGACGTAGTGCTGCATCGTGCGAGCCATGCGCGCCTTGGGAGACGATGTCGTCGCGACCGGTGCCCTCCTCGTATCCGTCGCTCGCGACCTTCGCCGCCCATCCCGCGCGGAACGCGTTGCCGAGCAGCCGCTTCGCCTCGATCGCCTTCGGCCCGTCACGCAGGACGAGGAAGCGAAACGGCTGCCGGTTGCTCCCGGAGGGCGCGCGAGACGCGGCGAACATGATCGTCGCGAGGTCGTCGTCGGGGATCGGGTCGTTCGTGTAGCGGCGGATGGCTCGCGTCGTCGCGATGCCTTCGAGCAGTGAGATCACGCCGGGCTCTCTTCTATCGCCCCTTGAACTCCGCGGGGCGCTTCTCGAGGAACGAGGCCATGCCCTCCTTGAAGTCCTCGCTGCGGAAGAGCGGCAGCAGCTGCAGGAAGACGTGGTGCACGTTCTGCTCGAACGTCTCGGTCTCGGCCATGCGCATCATGCGCTTCGTCGCGCGGACGGCAAGCGGCGCGTTCGCCGCGATCTCGAGCGCGAGCGCCTTTGTCGCGTCGGCCAGCTGCGTGTCGGGCACCACCTGGTTGACGAGGCCGAGCTCGAGGCACTCCTTGGCCATGAGCGTGCGACCCGTGAACGCGATCTCGGCCGCCTTCGCGTAGCCGACCATCCGCGGCAGCAGCCACGTGCCGCCGCTCTCGGGAAGGATGCCGCGCTTGGTGAACGCGGCGGCGAGCTTGGACGACTCCGCGGCGATGCGGATGTCGCAGCCCAAGGCGATGTCCATGCCGTAGCCGGCGGCGCCGCCGTTGAGCGAGCAGACCGTCGGCGTGTCGACGGCTGTGCAGGACGATCGGCGGAGCATCGCGAAGGTCGAACTCACCGGGGCTCGCGCCGATGTTCCCGAGCCCACCGCCGGACGACTGCGCCGCGATGTCCAGACCCGCACAGAACGCCCGTCCGTTGCCGGTCAGCACGATCACGCGGACCTCGGGGTCGCGGTCGGCCTCGATGAGCCGCTTCGAGAGCTCGAACAGCATCGGACCCGAGATCGTGTTCATCTGGTCGGGCCGGTTGAACGTCAGGGTCGCGATGTGATCGGAGACGTCGTACAGGAGCTCGCTCATGACGGCGAACAGTACCGTTCGACCGATGAGCGAACCGCAGGGCGCAGTGCCCCAACTGACGTACCGGGGTCCGCTCCCGGGTACGACCGAAGTGCTGTTGATCCGGCACGGCCGCTCCGCCGATGTGGTGCCGGGGACGCCCGAGTCACACGATCCCGGCCTCCACGAGGTCGGGCGAGCGCAGGCACAGGCGCTCGCGACCCGGCTCGCGAGCAAGAAGATCGACGCGGTCTACGCCTCTCACCTCGCTCGCGCGATCGAGACCGCGCGGCCGCTCGCAGACGCGCGTGGCCTGTCCGTCACCGTCGTCGAGGACCTCCAGGAGGTGCTGCTCGGCGACTGGGGCGAGGGCGAGTTCCGCCGTCGCGCCGCGATCGGCGACCCGGAGTTCCTCGCCGCGATGGCCACCGGGCCGATGGGACGCGATCCCCGGCGCCGAGCGTGACGAGGATCTGCGGGCGCGAGTCACCACGACGGTCCTCGGCTTTGGCGCCGCTCACATCGACCAGACCATCGCCGTCGTCTCGCACGGCGGCGCGATCAATGCGTGCCTGGCCGGGCTGCTCGAGATCGACCGCTCTCACATCGCGGCGATCGAGAACACGAGCATCACGACCGTGCATCTGCGCGATGGCGCGCCGAGCGCGCCTCATCACGATGAACGACTGCAATCACATCTACGACCCGGTGCTCGGGCCGCTCGCGTGATCAGTCGGCGGCGAGTCCTTGGGGAACCTGTGCCTGTGGGCGCCCGAATGGGCGCTCTCCGGTACAAGTCGTCGGGGGTCGGCCGCTGAGATTTAGGAGTCGAAGATGATGACGCTGCGGGCGACCTCGCCCGCCTTCATCGCCTCGAAGCCCTTGTTCGCGTCCTCGAGCTTGATGCGAGCGGACACGAGCTCGTCGAGCTTGAGCCGGCCCTGCAGGTACATGTCGACGTAGCGCGGCATGTCGACCTTGAAGTGGTTCGATCCCATGTTCGAGCCCTGGATCTTCTTCTCGAACAGGAAGTCGACTCCGTGCAGCTCGACCATCGTGCCGATCGGGATCATGCCGATGATGGTGGCCGTGCCGCCGTTCTTCAGCATCTGCCACGCCTGCTCGGTCGTCGCCTTCAGGCCGATGGCCTCGAACGAGTAGTCGACGCCGCCACCGGTGAGCTCCTGCACCTGCTGGACCGCGTCGCCCTTCGATGCGTCGACGAGGTCGGTCGCGCCGAACTGCTCCGCGAGCTTGAGCTTCAGCGGCACCATGTCGACCGCGATGACGCGAGACGCGCCCGCGAGCGCGGCGCCCTGCACGCAGTTGAGCCCGACGCCACCGCAACCGATCACCGCGACCGTGCTGCCGGCCTGCACCCGCGCGGTGTTGAACACCGCACCGACGCCGGTCGTGACGCCACAGCCGATGAGCGCGGCACGATCGAGGGGGATGTCCTTCGAGACCTTCACGACCGCGTTCTGGTGGACGAGCATGTACTCGCCGAACGACGACAGGTCGAGGAACTGGAAGACCGGCTGACCGTTCATCGACAGGCGGGGAGTGCCGTCGAAGCCGCGGGCCACCAGGTTCTTGCCGGCGCAGAGGTTCGTGCGTCCGCTCAGGCAGTAGTCGCAGTGGCCGCAGAACACCGACAGGCAGGTGATCACGTGGTCGCCGGGCTGCACGTAGGTGACGTCCTCGCCAACCGCCTCGACGACGCCGGCGGACTCGTGACCCGGCACGGTGGGCGTGAGGTAGGGGTACTTGCCCTCCATGAAGTGCAGGTCGCTGTGGCACAGGCCGGCAGCTGCCGTGCGGATCAGCACCTCGTTCTTCTGCGGCTTGTCGATCGCGACGTCTTCGACGCTGAGCTCGCCCGGGATGGACGTCAGGACGGCTGCCTTCATCGTGGTTCCCCCTCAATCGGTGGCTGGTGGTCGGATTCTTGCCTACCGGGGAGTCAACAGGCCAACCGCGGAGGTTCCCCTCACGACGTAGAGCGGGTCGTCGGGAGAAGGGCGAAGCTCGTCCACCACGTCGACGAAGCCCGCCTCCTCGAAGTAGCTGCGGACGAGGGTGCGGTGGGCGGCGTCGCCGTTGGCGAGCCAGACCGCGACTGCCTTCGTCGGGAAGCACCGGTTCGAGAACGAGACGACGAGAGGTCCGCCCGTGACCAGCACGCGGCGGACGTCGGTGAACACCTCGACCGGCCTGGTCAGGTACTGCACGCTGACCGCGCAGACGACGGCGTCGAACGATGCGTCGGGGAACGGCAGCGCCGGCTCCCGGTTGAGGTTGTGGACGACGAAGGAGTCGAGCTGAGGGTTGTCGCTCATCTCGGCCGCGTTCATCCCGAGGCCGACGACCGGGCCGAGACCCTCATGTGGGCCGATCCCGCATAGGGAAGGTGGGATCGCCACGACGACATCAGGTCGAGCACCCGGCGCTCCGGGAGGGATCAGCTCGGCGTATGCCTCCCGCAGGGCCTCGATCGCGCCGACCTCGATGTGCACGACCTTGCGCTCGTAGGCGTAGAACGCCTCGTCCGGGCTCGGGTCCATGCGGTCGAAGGGATCGGCGGCCACCCGGCGAAGGTAGCGGCGGCACCGGCCTAGGGTTCTCGTCCATGGCGAACGCCACCCCCACTCCCACGCCGAACCCCGACGCGATGAAGTTCAACCTGGACGTGACGCTCGGTGAGATGTTCAACGTCACCAGTGCGGCAGATGCCGAACAGCCGTTTGCGAAGGCGGTGTTCTCTGCCCCGGGCGTCGTGAGCCTCTTCGGAGTCAACGACTTCGTCACGGTCACCCGCGCCTCAGAAGCGGACTGGGCGCCGATCATCGCCGCGGTGCAAGAAGCCGCGGCCGCCTACTTGTAGGAGAGGCTCACCACTCGATCAGCTGCAGCATGCCGCGACCGTCGAGAAGACGACGGAGCCGTCGGTACGCATGGAACGGCGGCAGCTGGTCGAACGGCTTGCGGGGCGGATCGACGACGAGGTCGCGCAGGTCGTACGAGAGGCTGTAGAGGTTCAGCCGCGACTCGAGCGCGGGGTTCTCGAACAGCTCGGGATAGGCCTCGTGGATCCAGCGGAGCACGCTGCGGTAATCGTCGCGGTTGACGGTCGGCGCGTAGTCGACCGAGACGTGCAGCTGAGGGTCCGCGCAGAAGCGCAGGATGATCTCGAGGTCGAGGTCGGGAGGCCCCGCGCGCGAACTCGAAGTCGAGCAGCGCAGTGATCTCGCCCTTGTCGTACAGCACGTTCTCGAAGTGCAGATCGCCGTGCACGAGGTTCTCGGGCGGCGGTCCGTTGAGTGACGCGGCGTTGATGCGTGCGAGCCGCTCGGCTTGGTCGAGCACACCCTTGTCGACGTTGGGCAACGTGCGCGCTCGCTCGAGCACGCGGAGCAGGCGCGCGAGCGGAAGCTGGTGCGGGCACTCGAGGCTGTCGGGCTCGAGGAACGGTGGCCGGTCGAGCGCCTCGTTGTTGGCACCGACTTTGATCTGGTGCACCTCACGGAGCGCGCCGGCGAGCTGGTACACCGCGTCCCGCCGCTCTCCCTCGCGCATGCCGCCCCACGCGCGCGCGAGCACGGTTCCGGGGATGCTGCGCATGACGAGCCACTCGCCGAACTCGGCGCGCCCGTAGCTGACGATGCCGGGGTAGCGCACCCCGGGGGGCAGGAGTCGCGCGACGTTCGCTTCGTGTTCGAGCCTGCGTGTGCCGGGATGCGAGCTGATCCTCACGACGTAGTCGCCCGCGTACCAGACCTCGTTGGCGGCACCCGTGATCCGTTCGAGGTTCGCGGGAGCGTCGAGCTGAGCGAGCGCAAGGGCTCGCTTGACTCGAAGCACCGCAGTCGACATCGACAACCCCTCCGGAACGGTTCCGCGCACAGTTTGGCCCGAGAGTGGGCCTCATTCAGTGATCGGCATCATCACTGTCGCTCTGAGTGGTCGCACGCTCAAGTTCTGTCGCCGCCGCGCCGATACGTGCGCATCGCGGGCGGACGAGCAGTGAGGCCGAAGTGCCGAATCCACACAATCCACGCACTACGTCCCGGGCGGTGAAACCGCCCCAGGAGGGTGCGCCGGTGCGTCCGCGGGTGACCGCGGACCTCGTGACGGCCATCGTGACCAGCATCGGTGTGGCTGCGGTCCTCGTCTACGTCGGTGGGGAGCGAGACGCGCTCGGGATCGGGATCCGCGGCGCTGCGACTGTGGGTGTAGCGGTGTTCGCCGTCGCCGCCGGCGTCGCTCTCTCGTTGAGCTGGCGGCGTCGGACCGACTGGTCCCGAGTGCAGCACACGCTCGCAACGCGAGCGGGCCGCGATCCGCTCACCGGTTTGCCGGACCGAGTCGCGCTCACCGAGCGGCTGAGCGCCGGCCTCGGGAGCACGAGGACTCCCACAGCGTCGAGACCGGCAGTGCTCTTCTGCGACCTCGATCGCTTCCGCCGCATCAACGAGACCTACGGCCACGCTTGCGGCGACAACGTGCTCGTCGCGGCGGGCCTCCGATTCGCCAACGCGCTGCGTGCCGGCGACACGATCGGGCGACTCGATGGCGACAAGTTCGTCGTCATCTGCCCTGTCGTCTCGACGAGCGAGGCAGCGGAGATCGCGAACCGACTGCTCGCCACCCTCGAGAACCCCTTTGCGGTCGGAGGCCACACGGTGCGCGTGACCGCCAGCATCGGTGTCGCGGTCGCCGACGGCTCGACTGCCGATCCCGACGTCCTTCTGCGCGATGCGGATCACGCGATGGTGCAGGCGAAGCGTGACGGCCGCGAGCGAGCGGTCGTCTTCTCGTCATCCATGCGGCCGCGCACGTCGATCGGAGGCATCGAGCAGCTGCGCGTTGCGCTCGACGCAGGCCAGTTCAGGCTCGTGTACCAACCCGTGGTGTCGAGCTTCGACGGCTCGATCGTCGGGCTCGAGGCTTTGATTCGGTGGGATCACCCTGACCTCGGACTCGTGTTGCCTGGCGACTTCGTCCCACAGCTGGAGGAGTCCGGGCTCATCGTCGACGTGGGCACTTGGGTGCTTCGCGAGGCGTGCCGACAAGCCGCGGAGTGGACGAACGCGTTCCCCGAGCTCGGCACGAAGGTCACGGTGAACGTGAGCGCTCGCCAGCTGGCCGAGCCCGACTTTCGCCAGACGGTCGCCAGCGCGCTGGCTGCGGGAGGGCTGCGCCCACCGCTGCTGTGCCTGGAGCTCACCGAGGGCACGTTGCTCCTCGACACCGTCGCGGCATGGGCCCGCCTGCGCGAGGTGAAGCTGCTCGGCGTGCGGCTCGCGCTGGACGACTTCGGCACGGGGTTCTCGTCGCTGAGCTTCGTGCGCCAGTTCTCGGTGGACATGATCAAGATCGACCGTTCGTTCGTCCAAGGCGTGACGATGAACGCCGAGGACCGTGCGATCGTCGCCGCGGTCGCGGGCCTCGCGAACGGCCTCGGTCTGGCCTGCGTCGCCGAAGGCGTCGAGACGAAGGAGCAGGCGATCGAGCTCCGGGCGCTCGGCTGTGCGCTGATGCAGGGCCACTTCACGGGGCCGCCCGCCGACCCCGCCCACATCCGGGCGCTGCTCGCGGCCGAGACCCAGCGCCGTGGCTTCGCGGTGCCTGCGCTCGACCCCGTCAATGTGCTCGCACCGGATGTGACCACGGTGCGCTGAGCGGCGAGACTGCCGCCATGCGCACCAGAGTCACCGACCTCCTCGGCGTCGAGCACCCGATCGTCCAGGCCCCGATGGGCTGGATCGCCCGCGCCCAGCTCGCGTCCGCGGTCTCCAACGCAGGCGGCCTCGGGATCATCGAGACGTCCTCCGGCGAGCTCGACGCCGTGCGGGCCGAGATCGTCAAGATGCGTGACCTCACCGACAAGCCGTTCGGGGTGAACATCGCGCAGCTCTTCGTGCGCGATCCGAAGATCGTCGACTTCGTCGTCGACCAAGGCGTGAAGTTCGTGACGACGTCCGCCGGTGATCCGACGAAGTACACCGCGCAGCTGAAGGAGGCCGGGCTGACGGTGTTCCACGTCGTGCCCACCCTGCGGGCCGCGTTGAAGGCCGTCGACGCCGGTGTCGACGGGCTCGTCGTCGAAGGCGGCGAGGGAGGCGGGTTCAAGAACCCGCGTGACGTCGCCACGATGGTGCTGCTCCCGCTCGTCTGCTCGCACGTCGACGTGCCCGTGATCGCGGCCGGCGGCATCTGCGACGGCCGGTCGATGGCGGCCGCGTTCGCGCTCGGCGCCGAGGGCGTGCAGATGGGGAGCCGCATGGTCTCCGCACTCGAGTCGCCGGTGCACCAGAACTGGAAGGACGCCATCGTCGCCGCGGCCGAGACCGACACGGTGTTCCTGAACCGGTTCTCGCGGCCGGGGCTCCGCGCGTTGCGCACCGAGCGCAGTGAGCGCCTCGAGCACGAAGACCACGTCGCCATGGATCAGTTCGGCACCGCCATGGACCTGTACTTCGGCGGCGACATGGAAGCCTCGCTCGCGCTCGGCGGTCAGGTCATCGGCCGCATCGACGAGGTCAAGCCCGTCGCTCAGATCATCGACGAGACGATGCGCGAGTTCGCGGAGGTGGCGAAGTCGATGGCTGCACTCACAGCAACCGACCTCACCTCCGCTTGACGCGTCCGTTCAACGCTCTGAACGCGAGCGTGATGCTCACGACCGCGACGATCAGGATCGCGAGGAACGCCTGCGCGATGTCACCCCACGCCCAGCCCACGATGAGCAACGAGCGGAGCCCGGCGAGGATGTAGGTCACCGGATTCAGCTTCGCGATCGCGCGGAACCAGGGCGTGAGCGCCTGCTCAGGCACCAGCGCCGTCGTCAGGAACGTGAACGGGAAGAACAGCAGGAAGCTCGAGTTCACGACCGCGGGGTTGCCGGTCTTCAGCGCGAGCGCGTAGGGAAACCCGGTGCACGCCAAGCCCCAGAGGGCCGCGATCACGACGAAGAGGAGCAGGCCGGGCACGCCGGTCTCGGCTCTCACGCCGACGATGAACCCGAGCGCGAGCACCGGGATGCAGAGTGCCGCCACGATCAACAAGTCCGCGACCATGAGGCCGAGGAGCAGCGTGATGCGGCGTACTGGAGTGAGCAGGAGCCGGTCGAAGTAGCCGCCCTGGATGTCGGTCACGAGTGCCGACGCTCTCGTCACGCCCGACACGGTCGTGATGATCGAGAGCGGCAGGAGGAACGCCTTGTAGTCGATTCCCGTCTGCTTCTCGAAGACGGTTCTGCAGCTGCCCGATGTTCACCGCGAAGAAGAACACCGGGATGATCAGGGCGGGGATGAGGGCTTCCTTGTCGCGAGGCACGAGTCGCAGCGCCCGGCCCGCGATCGTCCACAGGTCGGCGAAGAACCCTGCCTCGCGTCCCCTGATGCTGCGACCGCTCGCGACCGCGTCGACGGCGCTCATCGCGCGGTCTCCTCGATGCGCCCGCCGGTGAGCTCGAGGAAGACGTCGTCGAGCGTCGGCGTGCGCAAGGTGAGGTTGCGCACGTGCAGGTTCGCCTCGTGCAACGCCACCGCGACGGGGCTGATGGTGGCGGCGCCGTCCTTCACCATGATCGTCACCTCGTTGCCATGTGAGCTCACCTGCTCGACACCCTCGACCGACCGCACTGCTGCCTCGACCTCTGTGCAATCGGTGTCGATCTCGATGATGATCACGTCGCTGCCGATCGATCGCTTGAGCGCGTCCGGTGTGTCCTCGGCGACGATGCGGCCGTGATCGATGATGCCGACGCGGTGCGCGAGCTCGTCGGCTTCTTCGAGGTACTGCGTCGTGAGGAAGATGGTCATGCCGAGCTCGGTGTTGAGCGCGCGCACCTCTTCCCACACCGTGGCCCGGCTCACCGGATCGAGACCGGTGGTGGGCTCGTCGAGGAAGAGCACCTCGGGGTTGTGCACGAGTGCGGCCGCCAGATCGAGCCTGCGCTTCATGCCCCCGCTGTAGGTGGCGATGAACCGGTCGAGCGCGTCGCCGATGTCGACGAGGCCGGCGAGATCGGCGACCCGCCGGTCGACCTCGTCCGGATGCAGCCCGTACAGGCGGCACTGCAGGCGGAGGAGCTCGCGACCGGTCTGCCTCTCGTCGAGCGCGGCCTCCTGCAGCGCGACGCCGATGCGCAGCCGCACCTTCTCGGCCTGCGTGGCGACGTCGAAGCCGGCGACGGTCGCGCTTCCCCCGGTCGGGTTCAGGAGCGTGCAGAGCATCCGCACGACAGTCGACTTGCCGGCTCCGTTCGGCCCGAGGAACCCGTAGATCTCACCCTTCGCGACCTCGAGGTCGACACCGTCGACTGCGCGCTTGTCGCCGAAAGCCCGCACCAAGCCCCGTGCGCTGATCGCCGAGGCCGTGTCGTGGTCAGCCACCCGGCACCTGGCCGTCCTCGAGCAGCTTCACGAACCCGGCCTCGTCGAGGATCGGGACGCCCAGCTCTTCGGCCTTCGTGAGCTTCGCGGCGCCGGGCTCTCGGCCGACGACCACCGCGGTCGTCTTCTTCGACACCGAGCCCGGTGACTTGCCGCCTCGCGCGACGATCGCCTCCTCGGCGCCTTCGCGACTGAAGCCGTCGAGCGTGCCGGTGACGACGACGCTCTTGCCGGCGAGCACCTGCGGCACACGCGAGAGCTCGACGCGCCCGAGGTCGAGACCGGCGGCGTGGAGCTTCTCGAGCAGTGGCTGGTTTCGCGGGTCGTGGAACCACCGGTGCACGCTCGCGGCGATCGTCGGGCCGATGCCGGGCACCGCGGCGAGGTCGGCCTCGCTCGCCTCCGCGATCGAGTCGAGGTGCCCGAACGTGCGAGCAAGCAAGGTGGCGCCCGCGCCGCCGAGGTGCTTGATGCCGAGCGCGATGAGCAAGTTCGCGAGCGGACGTTGCTTCGACGCCTCGATCGCGGACGAGCAGGTTGTTCACCGAGATCTCGCCGAACCCCTCGAACCCGAGGAGGTCCTCCTTGCGCAGGCTGTAGATGTCGCCGGGGTCGTGCACCAGGCCTGCCTTGCTGAACAGGAACACCGTGCGCTCGCCCAGGCCCTCGATGTCCATCGCGCCGCGTGACGCGAAGTGGATGATGCGCTGGTCGCGCTGGTTCGGACAGTCGGGATGCGTGCAGTAGGTGTCGCTCTCGCCCTCGGCGCGGGTCAGCGGGCTCTGCAAAGGACATGGGCAGGTCTTCGGGAACACCCACGGCTTCGAGCGCTTCGGCCGCTCGGACAGCACGGGCTTCACGACCTCGGGGATGACGTCGCCCGCCTTGCGCACGACGACCTTGTCGCCGGGACGCACGTCCTTGAGCCGCACCTGGTCCTCGTTGTGCAACGTCGCGAGCCCAACTGTCGAGCCGCCCACGAAGACGGGCTCGAGCATCGCGAACGGTGTTGCCTTCCCGGTGCGACCGATCGACACCATGATGTCGCGCAGCGTCGTGACTCGTTCCTCGGGAGGGAACTTGTATGCGATCGCCCAGCGCGGCGCATGGCTCGTCGACCCCGAGGGCCGCGCGTTGCGCGAGGTCGTCGATCTTCACGACGACGCCGTCGATCTCGTAGGGGAGCGTGTGGCGCTGGTGCTCCCAGGAGCTGCAGTACTCGTAGACGGCTTCGAGCGTGTCGAGCGTGCGGATCTCGGGGTTCACAGGCAGGCCGAGGCCGCGGAGCATGTCGAGGGTCTCGTGGTGGCTCGTGAACTCGGGGCCGCCTTCGACCTCACCGAGCTGGTAGCACCAGATCGAGAGCTCGCGCGATGCGGTGATCTTCGGGTCCTTCTGACGCAGCGAGCCTGCCGCAGAGTTGCGAGGGTTCGCGAAGAGCCGATCGCCGGCCTCGGCCTGACGCTTGTTCAGGGCGTCGAAGGCGGCGACCGGCATGTACACCTCGCCCCTCACCTCGAGCACTTGCGGTGCTCCTTCGAGGCGGTGGGGAAGCGCCTTGATCGTCTTCACGTTCGCGGTCACGTCCTCGCCCGTGCGGCCGTCACCACGGGTCGCGGCCTGCACGAGCCGTCCGGCTTCGTAGCGCACCGACATCGCGAGGCCGTCGATCTTGAGCTCGCAGACGAAGCGCATCGTGCCGGCGCCGGCCGCGGCCAAGCCGCGCTCCGCACGCGTGCCCCAGGCGACGAGCTCGTCGAACGAGAACGCGTTGTCGAGCGACATCATCGGCACGCGGTGGGTGACCGCAGCGAAGGTCGCCGACGCCGCGCCGCCGACGAGCTGGGTGGGCGAATCCGGCGTCACGACCTCGGGGAACTCGTCCTCGAGCCCGCGCAGCTCGCGCACCAGCGCGTCATAGTCCGCGTCGCTGATCTCGGGATCGTCGAGCCCGTGATACCGCTCGTTGTGGTACCGGATCTGGTCTCGAAGCGCGTCGACCCGGGCGGTGATCTCGTCGGGGACGGCCATGCCCCGAGGCTATCCAGGGCATCCGGTTCTCTCCCGAGAACGTCGGGGGTGAGCGGTCAGGCGCCGAGGGAGAAGCGCGTCGCGACCGCTTGGTCGAGCACGCGATCGGCGATCTCTTGTGTGAGGCCGAGCACCTGATCGGCTTGCTCGACTGTGTGCGGGGCGAGTCCGCACTCAGGCGTGACGATGGCCTGCGTGCGCAAGCGCACCGGATCGCAGCCGCCGCGGACGAGCTCGCACCACACCGCGGCCAACGCGCGCCAGTAGCGGTCGACGCTGTCGGCCCGAGGGCCGTCGGTCGGGATCGCGCCCCACGCGATGCGCCCACCACGCGCCAGGAAGTCCGCGAGCGCGCCACCGCTGCGGATCGCGCCGTGATCGGCGGGCATCGACAACACCGCGGGCCCGGCCTGATCGATGACGCCCCAGTCGGTCCAGCCGCAGCAGTGGACGCCCGCAGTCGCGGTGGTCGCGCCGAGCGCACTCCCGAGCAGGTCGACGACTTGACGCGGGTCGAGCGGGAAGCCGGGGTGCGCCATTCCGGTGAGGCCGGGCTCGTCGAGCACCATGAGCTGTCCCGCTTCGGGGAACGCCGCGGAGAGCGCGGCGTCGAGCGCCTTGACCCGTGCCGTCACGGCGACCTCGGAGATCGCGAACGCCTTCGTGGCCGGCATCCCAGCGTGTAGCAGCCCGAGCCCGAGCGTGACCGGGCCGGTCACCTGCCACTTCACCGGCTCGGTGCGGCGACCTGCCACCTCGATGAACGCGCGCATGCCACCGAAGGCGTCGTGGTCGAGATCGGTCTCGGGCCGCGCGTCGAGCGCGGGCCCCGACCCGACGAGCGAGATGCGGCCGTCGGTGATGGTGACGCCGTCCAGGCCGGCGATCGCCTGCCCGAGCATCGATTCCCACGGCGATCGCATCGGGAGCGACGGGATCGCGGGAAGCGAGGGATGCCGCCGCAGCGCCAGCTCAGCGGCCGCTTTGGCGTCGACGTGGGGCAGGCTGCCGACGGCAGTGGCGAGCCCCACACCGAGTTCGACTTGCAACGTGCGACCTCCGAAGACCGGCCCCTTGGCCCGTTACGTTGGCGAGTCGCGGAGGTCGTGCGCAAATCTTCGGCGGTGCTCCCCACAGATCGGCTGCTCATGTGGGCGACGCGCGCGGTCTGGGCCCTTCTCCCCGCGGCCCTTGTTGCGTCGCTCGCAGCCGGACTCGAGACGCGGAGCGATGGCGGTACGACTCGTCGTCGCCATCGCCCTGTGGGCCGCGTGGGCGGTCGTGCTGGGGGCGCTGTTCGTGCCCAACACCGTGACGCTCACGATCGTGCGAGTGCTCGTGCCGGCGTCGATCGTGGTCGTCACGCTCGTCGCTTCACACGGCGGCTTCGACGTCGGGGACGGCCTCGCGCTCGCCGCCTCGATCGTGGCGACGGCGCTGTGCTTCCTTCCCGCGGTCGGAGCGGTGTTCCTGCACGGTGTCGCCTACGGAGACGAGGAACGGGTCGCGCTCCGCGCGCCCGGCATCCTCCTTCTCGGGCCCATCGAGATCGCGTGGGTCGTGCTGCTCGTCGCGGCCGCGACCGGCCCCCTTCTGCTCGCGGCTCGTCAGTGGGTCGCCGGTGCGATCCTCACGATCGCCGGGATCGCGGTGGTGGCCGCCCTCGCCCGGGCGTTGCATCAGCTCGCGCGTCGCTGGCTCGTGTTCGTGCCCTCCGGCGTGGTGCTGCACGA
Source organism: uncultured Acidimicrobiales bacterium (assembly GCA_963726495.1). Classification (GTDB taxonomy): domain Bacteria; phylum Actinomycetota; class Acidimicrobiia; order Acidimicrobiales; family DATKAS01; genus DATKAS01. The sequence continues at coordinate 704,873 of CAVSCP010000008.1, read as the reverse complement.
CCCGCTCGGGCTCGTCGACCCGGTGCTGCTCACGCGGGCCCGAGTCAGGTCGTTCGCCGCGGCCCTCGCCGACACCGAGGCGAGCGACCTCACGATGGGCTCGCCGGGGCTCGCAGTCGAGATCGGCTTGACGCAGAAGACCGAGATGGTGCGGCGGGAGGGACGGTCGGGCACCAAGCCGCTCGTCGTCACCGCGGTGCTGGTGACGCCGACGCGCCCTGGCGTCGCCGTCTCGATCGCCGCGCGACGACGAGTCGGCCAGGCTCCCTCGGTCAGAGGCGGCCCGTCGCCTTCACCCTGAGGTACGCGTCTGCGAGGTCGGGCGCGAGCCTTCCCGGCGTGGCGTCGATGACCGTGGCGCCCATGCCCCGGAGGCGCGCGATCGCTCGGCGCCGGTCCTCGATCGCCCCGACGGCGGCGGCCTTGCGGTACGCCTCGCTGGCATCGTCGGGCGTGTCGCGGGCCCACGTCACGACGTCGGGGTCACGCACGCCGCCGACGAGGACGAGGTGGTGTCGCACCATCACCGGAAGCGCAGGCAGCAGCGTCTCAGCGATGACGGGCTCGGTGAGCTCGGTCAGGATCACGACGAGCGCGCGGCGCCGGAAGCGCGCCATCGCCTCGGTGAACGCGGCGCGGTAGTCGCTCTCCGCGAGCTGTGCGTCGAGGTCGTACATCGCGTCGGTGATGCGACCGAGCTGCGCGCGGCCCCCGGATGGCGGCACGACGGCGCGCACCGTCCGGCCGAACGCGAGCAGCCCCGTGCGATCACCGAGTCGTGTGCTCACCGCCGTCATCATCATCACCGCGTCCATCGCGTGCTCGAGACGGGGCACTCCCTCGACCCGGCCCGCCATCACTCGCCCGCTGTCGAGGAGGAGCAGCACCGTCTGGTTGCGTTCGGCGCGATACGTGCGGACGATGAGCTTCCCCGTGCGCGCGGTCGCGGACCAGTCGATCCGCCGGAACTCGTCGTCGGGCGCGTGCTCGCGCAGCTGATCGAACTCGGTGCCCGCGCCGCGGCCCTGCGCGGATCGCAGTCCGACCTCGAGGATGCGGGCGCGGTTGATCCGAAGCTCGGCTTCGTCGCGGCTCTTGAAGGGAGGGAGCACGCGCAGCACCGACGGCTCGGCGCGCGTCCGTTGCCGCGCGGCCAGCCCGAGCGGCCCTTCCACGCGCACCGTGAGGTCGCGGATCTCGAACCGACCTCGCCGCGAGGGGCGGATCGTGGTGCTGATGGTCGCCCGGCCCCGTGACGGGATGCGTACCCGCGCGCGGCGAACCTCGGCGTGCAGCGACGGCGCGAGCTGGTCCGCGATCGACACTCGGAGCGTGCGGCCGATCGGGTTCGCGACCGCCCACGACACCTCGCCTTCGACACCGAGTGAGAGCACGCCGGGCACCGTCCGCTCGACCGCGACGGCCGACGGCGTGGGAGCGAGCGCGGCGTCGATGAGCGCGACGCACAGCAGGACGACGTCGACCACCACGAGCCGGATCCAGCCGTTGCCGGGCAGCGCCAGCAGGATCGGCGCGAGCACCGCGGCCACCGCGGCGAGTCGCCACGTGGGGACGGGCACGCTCATCGCGCGCGTCATCGAGGCGTGGGCACCGTCGCCAGGATCGAGTCGAGCACTCCGTCGGCCGTCGCTCCCTCGAGCTCGAGCTCGGCGCGCAGCTGGATGCGGTGACGCATCGCAGGACGAGCAACTGCCTTCACCTCGTCGGGAGTCACGAACGGTCGGCCCGACAGCCACGCCCACGCCTTCGCCGCGTGCAGCACCATTGCCGCGCCACGAGGCGACACGCCGAGCGTGATCGACGGCGACTCGCGCGTGGCGCGGGTGAGGGCGACGATGTACGCGAGCACGGCGGGATCGACGCGCACCTCGGCTATCTCTGCGCGCGCCGCGGCCAGCGTCTCCGGGCCTGCGACCGGGCGCACTCCCGCGGCTCGGACGTCGTGGGGATCGAGGCCGGCGTCGTGGCGAGCAAGGACCTCCTGCTCCTGCTCGGCGGTCGGGTAGCCGACGACGAGCTTGAAGAGGAAGCGGTCGAGCTGGGCCTCGGGCAGCGGATAGGTGCCCTCGTACTCGACCGGGTTCTGCGTCGCGACGACGATGAACGGATCGGGAAGGGCGTGCGTGGTGCCGTCGACCGACACCTGGCGCTCCTCCATCGCCTCGAGCAACGCGGACTGCGTCTTCGGCGGCGTGCGGTTGATCTCGTCGGCGAGCAGCAGGTTCGTGAAGAGCGGTCCTTCGCGGAAGCGGAACGTCCCCTCGGCCGGCGAGTAGATCGTCTGGCCGAGCACGTCGCTCGGCATGAGGTCGGGGGTGAACTGCACCCGGCGGAAGTCGACGTCGAGCGCGGCTGCGACCGCCTTCACGAGAAGGGTCTTCGCGACGCCGGGCACCCCTTCGAGCAGCACATGTCCCCGCACGAGCAACGCGGCGACGAGCCCCGTGAGGGTGCCGTCCTGCCCGACGACGACCTTCGCCACCTCCGACCGCACCGCGAGCACCGCGTCTCGCGGGCTCGCTCCGTCTGTCCCCGTCACCGCCACGTCCCCCACACGGCCGGCATCATGCCCGCGATCCGAGGATCGCTGTGCGAACCTCCTCGACCTCGCGTGCGACGGCGACGAGTGCCTCCGGAGTCGTCGGGGCCGGGCCCGCGAGTGCGCGGGCGACCTTCTCGCGATCGACGCCAGTGCGCTGCGACGCGAGGTCCGCGACGACCTCAGCACCCGCGGACGGGCTGACGCCGAGACGGCCGACGAGCTCGCGGTGCAGGTCTGCGCGCAATCGCGCGGCCGCGGCTTCGGGCCTCCCCGACTTCTGCATCAGGTTGCCGACAGCGACGACGAGCTCGGAGGCCGCGATCTGCACGGGCGGCACTTCGGCCACCGGCTTGCCGAGCCGACGTGCCCGCCAGAGCGCGAACACCACGAACGCGACCAAGAGCTGGCCGAGGGCGAGCCGCACGCCGGTCGGGACGAGATCGGCCAGCGACTTGTCGCCTTCGCCCGTGGCGGGGTTCGCGCGCTCGAGGAAGGCGACCCGGGTGCCCTCCGTCGGCACGAGGATGTTCGCGGCGAGCGCAGCGTTGTCCTCGGAGTCGAGGCGATCGTTCACGAACGCGCCCGCGCCTCCCGCGGCGACCACCCAACCGTCGCCCTTCGGTTGTGCGACGACGAACGCGCCGTCTCCTCGCGTGAAGCACGACTGCGCGGCCGCGGCGCGGTCGTAGAGGACGCCGCCGGTCGGGTCGACGCGGCTCAGCTGCTCGAGCGGGAGGATCGAGCACTCGCCGCGCGGCACGGTCGCCTCGCCGAAGATCGTCTGCGTGTCTCCGACGATCCGTCCGGGATGGAGTGAGGAGGACGGGTCGGCCACGAGGAGCGTGCCGCCGCGCGTCACCCAGTGGTCAACCGCCTGGCGCTGCTCGTCAGTGAGGTCGTCGCGGAGCAGCACCGCGGTGTCGAAGCCCGTGACCGTCGGTGTGATGTGCACGTCACCGCCGAGCTCGCCGAGCGTCAGCACGAGCGCTTTCGCGCCGAGGGGCCCCGTCGCCCGTGGATCGAGCGGAGTGCCGTCGTTGGGTGGCGCTCCGGCGGCGAGCGCGACCAGGACGAGCCCGACCGCGAGCACGAGCCAGAAGACGATCGTGTTGCGCTTCACCGCGAGGCTCTACTCATCGAACGGCCTTGCTCATCGCACGGCCTTCTCGAGCACTGCATCCGACAACGATCGGAGGCGCTCGTTCTCCGAAGGTCCCGTCGGCGCGTCGCCGTACCACACGTCGTCGAAGAGCGCGGTCGCTTCGGAGAACGGCGGCGACGCCTCGGGCACCGCTCGCGCGATGTCGGCTCGCTCCTCGCCGGTCGTCTTGCCGGGCACGTCGTCGAGAAGGCCGTTGCCCGCGAGCTCCGCGACGAGCGCGCGGTACCGGCACCGCAGCGCGTCTCGCCATCGCCCTGCGGCTTCGTGCTGAGTCGCCTCCGACCGCCAGTCGTCCGCGCTCCGTCCTCTCCCGGTGCGCACGCGCGCCGCGGGTGTCGATGCCTCACGCTGCACGCCTTTGCCGAACCTGAGCAGCATCAGGACGACCAGCACGACCGCGGCGATGAGGATCACGCTCGCGATGAAGCCTCCACCGGCGACGCCGCTGATCGCGTCGAGCACGCGGCTGATGGCCTCGGAGACCCATCGCTCGATCCGTTCGATGACCGACGGACCGGGACGGTGGAACTCGGCGCGAGACAGCACATCCTTCGCCGCGTCTCGGGCCGCCGAACCCGTGTGGCCTGCCGGGGGCAGGTCGTCCCTACAGCACAAGGTCAGGCCGCGACGCGGTCGTATCGCTCAGCGACCGCGATCTCGAGGTCGAGCCCTTCGAGGCGGACGCGCAGGTCGAGGTAGCAGAGCACCGTCGACAGGGCGACGATCGGGACGATGATCAGGCCTGTCGCGGCCCGGCCCGCCGCGAGGATCCACCATCCCGAGCGCAGCCCGACGACGAGCCCGAGCACGTCGGTGATCGCGTTGAGCGCCTGGCCGAGCACGTAGGCGACGACGCCGACGCCGACGCCGAGGCCGAGCACCGGCAGCAGGCGACGGCTCGCGAGGTTCCAGGACCTCCCCATCCCCTTGAGCGGGCCGAGCGACTCGAGCGCGATCGCCGGCGCGGTCACCAGGAAGAACCCCATCACCACGATCCCGCCGATGAGGAAGAACGAGGCGACCCCCTCCGCGAGGTGGACGAGCGCCCAGGATGCGAGCAGTGGCCACCAGCGGCGGCACGCACGCCGCAGCGCCTCCCCCGCGCCGATCTCCTGGCCGAGCCGCAGTCCGACGACCACGTGCGCATATGCCGCGGCCATGAACGGGAGGAAGAGCGAGGGCAGCAGGATCGCCAGCAACGCGGCCGAGGTGCCACCGTCCGACCGCGAGGCGGCATCGGCCGTCGACGGGTCGTTGAGGATGTCGCCGAGCGAGAACCCTCCGAGCAGGCCCCGCTGCAGGAAGCCCACGATGATGCCGACTGGCACCGTGAAGCACGCGGCGATCGTGATGATCGTGCGGGGTCGAGCCTTCAAGACGTGGACGGCCTCGTCGATCAGTCCCGTCGGCGTCATCGGCTCGAGTCGCGCCACCGCCCCATCATGGCCGCGGGCGCCGCGAGAATGCGGATGTGGATGGGTACCGGCCTGAGAGCTATGGCGACGCGATCGCCGATGTCTACGACGAGTGGTATCCGATGGACGCCGAAGGGGAGTCGGCCGTCGCGTTCCTGTTCGAGGCGAGCCGAGGCGGACGCGTCCTCGAGCTCGGCGTCGGCACCGGCAAGCTCGCGATCCCTCTCGCCGAGCGCGGGCTCGAGGTGCACGGAGTCGACTCGTCTCCCGCGATGCTCGAGCGGCTGCGCGCGAAGCCGGGTGGCGAGCGGGTGCTGGTGCGCGTGGGCGACATGGCCGGCGATCTTCCCGACGGACCGTTCGCATTGGTCTTCGTCGCGACGAACACGTTCTTCGGCCTCTGCTCGGTGGCGGAGCAGCAGGCCGCGTTCGCGGCCATCGCGGCTCGACTGGAGGACGACGGCCGCTTCGTGCTCGACGCCTTCGTTCCCGACGACCCGCCGCGAAGCACATCCGTCGTCGAGGTGCAGAAGGTCACCGTGGACGGCGTCGTCATCTCGGTGAGCGACGCCGACATCCCCAGCCAGACCGCATGGGGGCAGTTGGTCGAGATACGCGCGGACGGCATTCGCATGCGTCCGTGGAAGGTGCGGTGGTCGACCCCGGCCGAGCTCGACGAGATGGCGGCCGCCGCGGGCCTGGTGCTCCTCGAACGCCATTCATCCTGGGACAAGGACCCGTTCACGGAAGACAGCGCGAACCACGTGTCGATCTACGGTCGCGCGGCGGCGGGGCTAGGTTCAGGGGTGCGATGAGCACGGTTTCAGACCTGTGATGTCAGGATCATGAGCAGGCTGCGTCTGAACCCACTCACCGGGCGGTGGATCACGGTGGTGGCCGGGCGGGCCGAGCGGCCGAGCGACTTCGCGCCGCGCGTCGCCCAGGTCGAGGCTGATCCCTCGCGGCCCTGTCCCTTCTGCCCCGGCGCCGAAGACGCGACGCCACCCGCGCTCGAGACCTACAGCGGCGACGGTGACGGCTGGCTCGTCCGGGTCGTGCCCAACAAGTACCCGGCGTTCAGCGGCAACGAGCCGCTCACCGTGACGAACGACGGCCCGGTGTTCATCTCTGCTCCGGCGAGCGGCATCCACGAAGTGCTGGTGCTCTCACCCGAGCACTCCGAGTCGTTCGCCGACCTCGACGACCGCGCCGCAGCGCTCGTGATGAGCGCGATCCGTGACCGCATGGAGGAGCACGCGTCGCATCCGGTCGTCCGGTACACGCAGGCGATCGTGAACCACGGGCGCGAGGCCGGCGCCTCGCTCGCCCATCCGCACGCGCAGCTGCTCGGCATGCCGTTCGTCCCCGGAGCGATCCTCGAAGAGGAAGCGGGCTTCGGGCGATTCGAGGGCAACTGCCTGCTGTGCGCGACGGCCGAGGCCGAGCTCGGGGACGACACCCGCGTCGTGCTCGACGCGGAGCGCGTCGTCGTCGTCTGCCCGTACTGGAGTGGCACGCCCTACGAGATGCTGGTCATCCCGAAGCTGCACGCCGCCCACCTCACGGCGGCGCCCGAGGCCGACCTCACCGCAACCGGGCTCGCGCTCCGCGATGCGATGCGCTTGCTGCGTCAGCAGCTCGGCGACATCTCGTACAACCTCGTCTTCCACACCGCGCCGTTCCGCCACGACCGGCAGTTCCACTGGCACGTGCACATCTGGCCGAAGCTCGTCAGCGTCGCCGGGTTCGAGCGCGGCACCGGCGTGATGATCAACATCACACCTCCCGAGTTCGCAGCGAGCCAGCTCCGCCACTCGGTCTGAGCGCCGTGGCCGGCGTCCTCGTCCGCACCGAGATCGACGCGCCGCCGACCGAGGTGTGGAGGGTCGTGTCGTCGATCCCCGATCACGTCCTGTGGATGGACGACGCCATCGGCATCGAGATCACGTCGCCGCGCACGAGCGGTGTCGGCACGACGTTCGACTGCGAGACCCGTGTGGGCCCGATCGAGCTGACCGACCACATGGAGGTCACGGAATGGGTCGAGGGCCGCGCGATCGGCGTGGCCCACACGGGGGTCGTCTCCGGCTCGGGCCGGTTCACGCTCGTCGAAGCCCCCGACGGGCGCACCGTCTTCTCGTGGGAGGAGACGTTGCACTTCCCGTGGTGGCTCGGGGGTCCCCTCGGCGAAGTGCCGGGCGCATGGCTGCTGCGCCGCATCTGGACGCGCAACCTCGCGAACCTTGCGACCGAGGTGGCTAGAGCCCGGTCGTCATCCCTCCGTCCACGATGAACTCGGCGCCCGTGCAGTAGGTGCTGTCGTCCGACGCGAGGAACAGCGCGAGCCGCGCGACTTCCTCAGGCGCAGCGAGCGTCGCCCATCGGGATGCGCTCGCGGATCGTGTCCCACACGCCGAAGTTGTGGAACTCCTGCGCCATCGGCGTGTCGATGATCCCCGGATGGATCGAGTTGACGCGCACCTTGAACGGCGCGAGCTCGAGCGCCGCGCACTTCGTCATGCCGCGCACCGCCCATTTGCTCGCCGAGTAGGCGAACGAGGCCGGTGAGCCGCGCAGGCCGGCGATCGACGAGATGTTGATGATCGAGCCGCCGCCGCGTTCGATGAGCGAAGGCGTCACGGCTTGCATGCCGAGGAACACGCCGACCTGGTTGATGTCGTTGATGCGGCGGTAGTCCTCGAGCGACGTCTGCATCATCGGGAGGATCCGGAAGATGCCCGCGTTGTTGACGAGGATGTCGAGCCGGCCGAACCGCTCGAGCGTCTCGGTCACGATCGCGGCCCACTGGGACTCGTCGGTGACGTCGTGGTGCCGGAACGCGCACTGATCGGAGCTCAGCTCGCGGGCCAGCGTCTCGCCCTCGTCGTCGAGCACGTCGCCGACCATCACCTTGGCGCCCTCGGCCGCGAACAGACGAGCCTCTGCCGCGCCCTGGCCCCGCGCCCCACCGCTGATCAGTGCCACCTTGCCGTCGAGTCGTCCCATGCGCCGGGTGTCTACCAGGCTGGCGCCATCAGGCTGGCGCCATGGGCTGGCGTCGGAACGGGCGCGGCGCATGCCATCATGAACACGTGCCGCAGGCTCCCCTCGAGGCCGCGGAGACTCCCAAGGAAGCGTGCGGGGTCTTCGGTGTCTACGCGCCCGGTCACCACGTCGCTCACCTCACCTACCTCGGGTTGTACGCGTTGCAGCACCGGGGGCAGGAGTCGGCGGGCATGGCGGTGAGCGACGGCCATTCCCTCACCGTCGTGAAGGACATGGGCCTCGTGTCGAACGCGTTCGACGACCGCACGCTCGCGGGCCTCACCGGCCACGCAGCCATCGGGCACACGCGCTACTCGACGACGGGCTCGAGCACCTGGCGGAACGCGCAGCCCGTCTACCGCGACGTCGGCCGGCTCGAGTTCGCGCTCGGGCACAACGGCAACCTCGTGAACACCGAGGCGCTGGCCGACGGGGCCGGCATGCTGCCGGGCACCGTCACCTCCGACAGCGACCTCATCGCCGAGCTGCTGGCGCACGAGCTCGGCCGGCACGAGGCGCTGCCGGACGAGGGCGCCGAGGCGCCGCTCGTGGTCGCGCTGAACGCGGTGCTCCCCGAGCTCGAGGGCGCGTTCTCGCTCGTGCTGGCCGATGCGGAGCACATCATCGGCGTCCGCGACCCCAACGGCTTCCGTCCCCTCTGCCTCGGGCGCCTCGACCGCGGCTGGGTGCTCGCCTCCGAATCGCCCGCGCTCGACATCGTCGGCGCGCACTTCGTCCGTGAGCTCGACCCCGGCGAGATGGTCGTCATCGACGCGTCGGGTCCGCGGTCGGTGCGTCCGTTCCCGCTCGACCGCATCGAGCCGAGGCTCTGCCTGTTCGAGTTCGTCTACTTCGCACGGCCCGACGCCCAGCTCTACGGGCGCAGCGTGCACCAGGCCCGCATCCACATGGGCGAGCAGCTCGCCGAGCAGGCGCCGGTCGAGGCCGACATGGTCATGGGCGTGCCCGAGTCGGCGACGCCGGCCGCCGAGGGCTACGCGCGTCGCAGCGGCATCCCGTACGGACAGGGCCTCGTGAAGAACCGGTACATCGGGCGCACGTTCATCGCACCGAGCCAAGAGCTGCGGTCTCGCGGCGTGCGGATGAAGCTCAACCCGCTGCGCGAGAACATCGCCGGCAAGCGCATCGTCGTCGTCGACGACTCGATCGTGCGCGGCACGACCACGCGGGCGATCGTGGCGATGTTGCGCGAATCGGGCGCGGCAGAGGTGCACCTGCGCATCTCGTCGCCGCCCTATCGCTGGCCGTGCTTCTACGGCATGGACACGGGCGAGCGCGGCGAGCTGCTCGCTGCGAACCTCACCGTGGACGAGATCCGCGCCTATGTCGGCGCCGACACGCTCGCGTACCTCGATCTCGATCGTCTCGTCGCCGCCACCGGAGCGGTCGGCGCGGGCTTCTGCACCGCCTGCCTCACCGGGAGCTACCCGGTGCCCGTTCCCGTGACGCTGTCGAAGACCGTGCTCGAGGATCCGGCGCCCGCGTCCACCCGCGGCTGATGGGTTCGCTCAGCTACCGCGACTCCGGCGTCGACATCGACGCCGGCGAGGAAGCTGTCCGCAGGATCAAGCCCCACGTCGCGTCGACCTCGCGACCTGAGGTGATCGGCGGCATCGGCGGGTTCGGTGCGCTGTTCGCGCTCGACCGCGACAAGTACGCGGAGCCCGTGCTCGTCTCGTCCACGGACGGCGTCGGCACGAAGGCGATGGTCGCGACGGCGACAGGCCGGTTCGACACGATCGGCATCGATCTCGTCGCGATGTGCGTGGACGACATCGCGTGCCAGGGGGCCGAGCCGCTCTGGTTCCTCGACTACATCTCGGTCGGCCACCTCGATCCCGACCAGGTCGAGCGTCTCGTCGCCGGCGTCGCAGAGGGCTGCCGGCAAGCCGGCTGCGCGCTCATCGGCGGAGAGATGGCCGAGCATCCGGGAGCGATGCACAAGGGCGAGTTCGATCTCGTGGGCTTCGCGGTGGGCGTCGTCGAACGAGCGCAGCTCGTCACCCCCGACCGCGTGCGCGCGGGCGACGTGCTGATCGGCCTGCCCTCTCCCGGCCTCCGGTCGAACGGCTACTCACTCGCCCGGCGCGCGCTGCTCGACGTCGGTGCTCGTTCTCTCGACGACGCCGCATGGGAGGGCGCCGACCACTCGTTGGCCGACGAGCTGCTGCTCCCGTCGGTGATCTACGCGCCCGCAGTGCGCGCGGTGGCCGATCACAGCGATCTGCACGGCGTCGCCCACATCACGGGCGGCGGGCTCGTGGGCAACGTGCCGCGCATGCTGCCGCGCGACCTCGACGCGGTGATGCACCGTTCGAGCTGGGAGGTGCCACGCATCTTCGGCGAGATCGCGCTGCTCGGCGGTGTGGTCGAGGCGGAGATGGAGCGGGTGTTCAACCTCGGCATCGGGATGGTCCTCGCCGTCGGCCGTGAAGACGCCGAGAGCGCGTGCAACGTGCTCAGAGCGGCCGGACACGACGCCGCGGTCGTCGGCGAGATCGTGCCCGGATCGGGTCAGCTCACGCTCGTGCCCTGACGCGCGGCGGCGACCGCGGCGCGGATCGCGTCGACCGAGATCTCGATGTCGCGCTCGGTCGTCTGCCAGTTCGAGACCGAGATCCGCACGCCGGGCTCGCCCTTCCACGTCGTAGGGGTCATCACGCACGCGCCGCTCGCGCTCACCGCCTCGAGGACACCGTCGAGGCCGGGGAACCGCACGACGATCTGGTTGATCACGACGTCGTTCGCAACCTCGACTCCGGGGATCTCGCGCAGCGCATCCGCGAACTGGCGCGCACGCGCGCAGCACCGGTCGACGAGGTCGGCGACGCCGGCGCGTCCGAGGCTCTGGAGCGCGGCCCAGACCGCGAACGCGCGAGCGCGGCGTGACGCCTCCGGTGTGAAGTCCATCGGATCGCGGATGCCGTCGCTGAACACGAGGTACTCGGCGCGGGCGGCGAACGCACCGGCGTGGTCCGCGGGATGCGCGGTGAGCGCGATGCCGCAGTCGTAGGGCACGTTGAGCCACTTGTGCGCGTCGGTCGCCCACGAGTCCGCTCGCTCGTATCCGTCCAAGAGGTGACGGTGTTGCCGCGACGCCGCCGCCCAGAGGCCGAACGCGCCGTCGATGTGCACCCACGCGCCGTGCTCGTGCGCGATGTCGCAGATCTCGGCGAACGGATCGAACGCGCCCGAGTTCACGTTGCCGGCCTGCGCGCAGACGATCGTCGGTCCGTCGGCGCCAGAGAAGAGCCTGGCGGCGAGCGCGGCGGGCCGCATCGCGCCCTGCGCGTCGGCCTCGACGACTTCGAGCGCGGACGCGCCGAAGCCGAGATAGCGCAACGAGCGGTCGATGGTGCTGTGCCGCTCCTCACCCACGACGAGACGGACGCGCGGCGCGCCCTGCAACCCGTCGCGCTCGTGGTCCCACCCGTGCGCGTCGAGCACGGAATGACGAGCGGCCGCGAGCGCGGTGAAGTTCGCCATCATCCCGCCGGTGACGAGCGCGAACGACACCTCGGGGGACAGGCCGAGCACCGTCGCGAGCTGGCGACCGACCACCTCCTCGCACGCGGCCGCAGCGGGCGTCGACGCGGCGAGCGTCGTGTTCTGATCCCACGCGGCGGTGAGGTTGTCGGCGGCGAGTGCCGCATCGAGGTGGCCGCCGATGACGAAGCCGAAGTACCGCGCGCTCGGCATCCCCTCGAGACCCGGCGCCGCGCGGCGGACGAGGTCGTCGATCACCTCGGTCGCGGCGCGACCTTCGCTCGGGCACGTCACCGGCGAACGCATCGAGCATCTGCGCGTAGCTCGCTGTCGCTGCGACCGAGCGGTCGTCGAGTGACTCGAGGAAGTCGGCCGCGTGGTCAGCGGTGTGATGCAGGAGGGGACGCAGGTCGGTCACATCACCGGTCTAACTCAGGTGAGGCGCGACCTCCGCTGCGATTAGCGACAGGTGGTCGAGGTCGGAGAGGTCGAGCATCTGGAGGTACATGCGATCGGCCCCCGCGCTCTGCCACTTCTGCAGGTTCTCGACGACTTCGGCGGGCGTGCCTGCGGCTCCGTTCTTCCGCAGCTCGTCGACGTCGCGGCCGATCGCGGTCGCCCGGCGCTCGACCTCGGCTTCGTCCTTGCCGCAGCACAGCACGAGCGCGGCAGAGTGCACGATCGATCGAGGGTCGCGCCCGATCTGCTTCGCACGCGGTCTTCACGCGGTCGCATTGCTCCTTGAAGCGGGCGATCGGCGCGAACGGGAGGTTGTACTCCGCCGCGTACTTCGCCGCGAGCATCGGCGTGCGCTTCGGCCCGCCGCCGCCGACGATGATCGGCGGGTGGGGTTCCTGCGCCGGCTTGGGCAGTGCCGGTGAGTCGGAGATCGAGTAGTGCTTCCCGTCGAACTGGAACGTGCCGCCCTCAGGCGTCGACCAGAGCCCGCTGATGATCGCGAGCTGCTCGCTCAGCCGCTCGAAGCGCTCGCCGAGCGGGGGGAACGGGATCGCGTACGCCTTGTGCTCGGCTTCGTACCAGCCGGCGCCGAGACCGAGCTCGACGCGGCCGCCGCTCATCGCGTCGACCTGCGCGACGGTGATCGCAAGCGGACCGGGGAGGCGGAACGTCGCCGACGTGACCATCGTGCCGAGGCGGATGCGGCTCGTGTCGCGGCGAGGCCGGCGAGCGTCGTCCACGCGTCGGTCGGCCCGGGCAGCCCCGAGACGTTGCCCATCTTCAGGTAGTGGTCAGATCGGAAGAACGCGTCGAACGCGAGCTCTTCGGCTCGGATCGCGACGGCGAGCAGGTCGTCGTAGCTCGCGCCTTGCTGGGGTTCGGTGAAGACTCGAAGGATCACGGCAGTAGTTTGCAGGTCGTGGCGAGTGATGCGCTCATCGAGCACTTGCGTACCCATTCCGTGCGCACAGGTGACTTCGTCCTGAAGTACGGCAAGCACAGCTCGTGGTTCATCGACTCGAAGCAGACGGTGTGCCGTCCCGACGGCGTCGTGCTCGTCGCCGACGCCGCGCTCGAGGTGATCCCGCCCGAGGCGACTGCGATCGGCGGCCTCACGCAGGGGGCCGACCCCGTTGCGTTCGGCATCGCTGCCATCGGTGCGACCCGCGGTCGAGAGCTGCGCTCGTTCAGCATCCGGCGGGAAGCGAAGGACCACGGCGTGATGGGTCGGATCGCCGGGCCGTTGCTCCCAGGCGACAAGGTCGTGGTCACCGAAGACACCGCGACCCGCGGCACGTCAGCGCTCGAAGCGGCGAAGGTCATCCGCGACCTCGGCGCCGACCCGATCATGATCCTCGTCGTCGTCGACCGCGGCGGCACGGGTGCCGAGCTCGCCGCCGCCGAGGGCATCGCGTTCCACGCGCTCGTGACTGCTCCCGACCTCGGCTTCGACTACGAGAGTGGCGCCTGAGGCGGAGGACGCATGCCCATGAAGAAGCGGTGGAGCGACCTGAGCGAACGGAACCGCCGGATCATCACGGTGGCTGCCGCCGTGGAGGCGGCAATGAAGGTCCTGATGCTCGCGGACCTCAAACGGCGGCCGGCTGATCAGGTCAAGGGCTCGAAGAAGGTGTGGGCCCTGTCGACGATCGTGAACTCGGCGGGCATCATCCCGCTCGCGTACTTCATCTTCGGGCGCAAGCGCGCGCCAAAGCCGGCCTGATGAAGCGAACTGGTGGTCGGGACCGGCGTCGATCCGGTGACCTCGCGCTTTTCAGGCGCGCGCTCTGCCAACTGAGCTACCCGACCGTGTGAACTTGTGCACCTGCGAGCGGTCCCGACGGGATTTGAACCCGCGACCTCCGGCTTGACAGGCCGGCGTGCACTCCAAACTGCACCACGGGACCAGCGTTTGTGGCACCCCCAACGGGATTCGAACCCGTGCCGCCACCTTGAAAGGGTGGTGTCCTAGGCCGCTAGACGATGGGGGCCGGACCCAGTTGAGAGCCTGCGAACAGTAGCAGCAGGCCCAGCGTGTCGCCCCAGGGGTTCTCAGGGGTTGAGCTCCTCGACCACCTGCTCGAGCAGCCACCCGAGGTAGGTGTAGATCGCGTACGCGGGCGCCGACGGGTCGTCGTCGTCGATGTCGAACGAGGGGTCCTCCGACACGTCGAGCTTCGTGCCGATCACGAGCCGGGTGTCGTTGATCGCGCCCATCCAGGCGACGAGCTGCTCCTGGTCCACCCGCTCGGAGTCGACCGTCGCCTCGACCACCTCGAGGGCGGCCAGGCGGCGGGCCAGCAGGTCGTCGTGCACGAGGCGGTGGTACTCCTCGTCGAGCTCGCGGTCGTCCGCGTAGGCGGTCGGATACAGGCGGCGGAGGCCGGGATCGAGATCCTCGGTGAGGATCTCGCGCATCTGGGCGGCCAGGGAGCGCAGCACCGTGCGCTCCTCCTCGGGCAGGCGGAGCTCGAAGTCCCCCTTCCTCGTGCGCTTGATCCGGCGCTTGGCGACCACCATCGGCTATCGATCTTGCTGCATCGTCGCCCAGAGGCCGTGCTCATGGAGGCGGAAGACGTCGAGCTCGGCCTTCTCCCGGGTGCCGTTCGAGACCACGGCCCGGCCCTTGTGGTGGACGTCGAGCATCAGGGCGGTCGCCTTGTCCCGGCTGTACCCGAAGAGCTTCTGGAGGACGAGGACCACGTAGGACATGAGGTTGATGGGGTCGTTCCAGACGATCACCACCCAGGGGTAGTCGGGCTCGGCGACGTCGTCGGTGGCCGGGACGTCGGTCGTCGTAGGAGCGGTCTGCACGTCGCCGGCCGGCATGGCGCCCAGTCTCGCCGGTTGGGGCGTTCTCAACACACAAGGCTCCGGTTGGGGCCGTCCAAGTGCGGGGCATAGTCTCGTCCCCGCTATGGCCCTCGCCAGCCGACCTCTCGTGCCATCGCGGCTCGGAGTCGTTCTCGGCCACCGTGAGCGCGGCACGGCAACCACCAGGGTCGGCGGGTTCGTCGCGCTGACCAAGCCCCGCATCATCGAGCTGCTCCTCGTCACGACGATCCCCGCGATGATCGTCGCCGCGAACGCGTGGCCCGGCACCTGGCTCGTGATCGCGACGCTCATCGGCGGCACGCTGGCAGCCGGAGGCGCGAACGCGATCAACATGGTCGTCGACCGCGACATCGACCGGCTCATGCCCCGGACCCAGCACCGACCCCTCGTGACCGGTGTGGTCGCGCCCGGTGAGGCGATGGTGTTCGCTCTCGCGCTCGAGGTCGCCGCCTTCGTCTGGCTCGCGCTGATCGTGAACCTCCTGAGCGCGGTGCTCGCCCTCGCGGCCACGCTCTTCTACGTCTTCGTGTACACGCTGTGGCTCAAGCGGACGTCACGGCAGAACATCGTCATCGGCGGGGCCGCGGGCGCGGTGCCCGTGCTCGTCGGCTGGGCCGCGGTCACCGGTTCGCTGGCGTGGACGCCGTTCGTGATGTTCCTCATCATCTTCTTGTGGACGCCGCCGCACTTCTGGGCGCTCGCGATCCGCTACGCCGACGACTACCGATTGGCCGATGTGCCGATGCTGCCCACGGTCGTCGGGTCGCGGAGGGCCGCCGGCCCGATCCTGCGCTACACGATCGCTCTCGTGGCGGCATCGCTGCTGCTGACGCCCGTCGCCGACCTCGGCGCGATCTACACCGCTGTCGCCGTCGTGGCCGGGCTGGGGTTCATCGCCCTGGCCGTTCGGCTCCGCCGCGTCCCCACCTCGGCGAGTGCGATGCGGCTCTTCACCTACTCGATCTCGTACGTCACCCTGCTCTTCGCGGCCATGGCCGTCGACGTCCTCGTGCGGTGACCGACATCGCCTCTCAGGCGGGTCTTCTTGAGACCAGGGATCCCCTGTGTAGTCTCGGCCCCGCTCACCGACGCCCGGCTGCTCCGTCGAGGTCTGCGCGCCCATGACGATCACGGATACCCGACCCGACGACACCGCCGTCGCCGCCGCATCCGCATCTCCGGGCGCTCCGTCGGCTCCGCTCCAGCCTGTCGGGGCCGCTGCCTGGCTCGTCACGGGCGACCACAAGAAGATCGGTCGCCTCTTCATCGGGGCTTCGCTGATCTATGCCATCGCCGGCATGGTGATCGCGGCGCTCCTCGGCATCGAGCGCGTCGACTCGAGCGCGACGCAGATCCTGCAGCTCAACGCGGTCAGCCAGCTGTTCTCCCTCTACCTGCTCGGGATGGCGTTCCTCTTCACGATCCCCCTGTTCCTCGGGATCGCGATCTGCGTCGTGCCGCTGCAGCTCGGCGCCCGCACGCTGGCGTTCCCTCGGGCTGCGGCCGCGTCGTTCTGGGGATGGCTCGTCGCGTCGGGTGTGCTGATCGCGAGCTACATCATGAACGGCGGCCCCGGCGGCGGCGACGCCAAAGGCGTCGACCTCTTCCTGCTGTCGTTCGCGGCGTTGGTCCTGTCGCTGATGCTCGCCGCGATCTGCGTCGGTGCCACTGTGCTCGCGTTGCGGGCGCCCGGCATGACGATCGACCACGCGCCCCTGAGTGCGTGGGGCTTCATGGTGGGTTCGCTGCTCCTTCTGCTCACGCTGCCGGTGCTCCTCGCCGAGCTCGCGTTGATGTGGGTCGACCACCGGTACGGCCGCATCGCGTTCGGTGGCAACTACGGCATCTCGCCACGCATCGTCTGGACGGTCGCGCAACCGCAGATCTACGTCTACGCGCTGCCCGCGATCGCGTTGCTCGCCGAGGTCGCGCCGATCTTCGCCCGCCGCCGGCCTGATCCGCCGCAGGGCACGATCATGGCCGGAGCGCTGACCTTGATGGGGGTGCTCGGGTTCGGCGCCTACGTGCAGCCCGTGCTCTATCCGCAAGTCACCGAGCGCTTCTTCTACAAGGCGATGGTCATCGGCTCGGTCGTGCCGGTGCTCATCGTGTTGCTGATCTCGCTGCGGGTCCTGGGCAAGGACCGCCCGAGGCTGCGGGCCCCGTTGGTGTTCGCGCTCGCCGCCACCCTCACCGTGCTCGCCGGCACCGTCGCAGGAGCGCTCAGCACGTTCAACTCGCTGAGCCTCGTCGGCACGACTTGGCAGCAAGGTCAGTACGAGCTCGTCGTCATCGGCGGCGGCCTGCTCGGCGGGTTCGGGGCCCTCGTGCTCTGGGGTCCGAAGATCTGGGGCCGTCGCCTCTCCGAGCTCGCGGCGAGTGCACTCGGTCTGCTGCTCTTCCTCTCGATCCTGCTGATGGCGGGCGGCAACCTCGCCGCGGGCCTGCTCGACCAACCGGCGGGCGAGACGAACTACGTCGGCCGCGGCGGCACCGGGTTCTTCAACGTCTGCGTCGCTGCCGGCGCGATCGCCGTGACGATCCTCACGATCGCCGGCGTGCTGCTTCTGCTCCGAGGGTTCACCAAGGGCGAGCTCGCGGGCGACGACCCGTGGGAGGGGCACACGCTCGAGTGGGCGACGACCTCGCCTCCCCCGAACGGCAACTTCGCGGCGCCGTTGCCCGAGATCACCTCTGACCGACCGCTGCTCGATCTGCGCGAAGCCGCCGCGGGCGAAGCCTCGACGAAAGAGGAGGCGTGATGGCCAGCCCTCTGCTCGCTCTGCCCGCTGCGCCGACCCCGCCGCGACCGCGCCTGCTGATGGTCGCGACTTCGCTCGCGGTCGCCGCCGGCACCATGCTCTTCGGCGGCTTCCTCGCGGTCTACCTGGCGATGCGTCACGCGGCAGGTGGCACGACCGCAACGTGGGTGCCGTCTTCGATCACCTTCCCCGAGATCACCCTGAACGTCGTCGCGATCACGCTCGTCGGCTCAGTGGTCGTGATGCATTGGGCGCTGTGGGCGATGGCGAACGCCGATCGTCGCAACTCCTACATCGCGCTCGGCCTGACCGTCGTGCTCGGGTTCGCCGCGCTGAACGCGATGGCGTTCTCGTTCAACCACATGCACCTCGCCGTCCGCGACAACGCCTACTCCGTGATGGTGGTGACCGTCGCCGGAGCGTTCATGGTCGTGCTCGTCGGCGCGATGGTCTTCATCGGTCTGACCGCGTTCCGCACCCTCGGCGGCCGCTACTCGGCGAAGGAGCACGAGGGCATCGCTGCCGCCACCCTGTTCTGGGACTTCACTGTCGTCGCGTACGTGGCCATCTGGTACTTCCTCTTCGTCCTCAAGTAAGGCAGCGATGTTCACCACTGGATCGAGGTTCTTCTTCGGCTTGAGCGTCCTCGGCCTGATCGGCGCGCTCGCGTACGGCGCCAACAGCGACTGGGAGCCGTTCGGCCTCATGGTCCTCGCGTCCGTCGCGCTGGCCTCCTTCTTCCTGGGGTGCCTCGCCTTCGCCTACCGAGACGCCTCGGTGCCGGCCTCGGTCGGCGCGAGCTCGGCCGCCGACGCCGAGGGGGAGTACGGCAACGAGAACCCGGTCTCGCCGAGCGGATGGCCGCTCGTCGGCGGCTTCGCGCTGTCGATCACCGCCATCGGCCTCGTCACCGAGCGCTTCGTCTTCCTTGCGGGCATCTTCCTGCTCGCCGCGGTGACGATCGAGTGGATGGTGCGGGCGTGGTCCGACCGCGCCTCGGCCAACGCCGAGTACAACCAGTCGCTCCGCGATCAGGTGCTCCGGCCGCTCGAGTACCCGCTCTTCGCGCTCCTCGGTGGCGGCATCATCGTCATCGGGTTCTCGCGGGTCCTCCTCTCCATCTCGAAGGACGCCGCGGTCATCGTCTTCATCATCTTCGGCGCGGCGCTCCTGCTCGGAGCGATCGTGTCGACGATCAGCAAGGAGCGGGCCGGTGGCTTCGGCGCCGTCCTGCTGCTCGTGCTCGGCATCGCCGTGATCACGGCCGGCTGCATCGCCGTCGGCATCGGTGAGCGCACGTTCCACGACGCCGCCGAGGAGAAGGAGGCGTCACGGCCGAACACGGTCAGTGACCAGGCGTCGACATGCGCCCGGATCACGGTCGAGGGCAACCAGATGACACCGAACCAAGCTGTCTTGCCGAAGGCCCTCGTCTGCAACATCTTGTTCACCAACTCCGACGACGGCGTGAAGCGTCGTCTCGTGGTCCAGACCGGCGATGGCACGCAGGTCGAGACCGGTACTCGTCGAAGGCCCGGCGCGCCAGGTGCTCACCGTCCGGATCAACAACCCCGGCGTCTACGAGATGCGGGTCGAGGGCGACGGCGACGACATCGTCGGCTCGGTGACGGTGCTGTGAGCGATGCGGTGAGCAATTCCGAGGCTCAGAACACGACGGCTAGCGTGCGCGTCGTGAGGCGAAAGGGCGTGCTTCGGCTCCGCGCACTCGTGCCCTTCGGCCTTCTCGCCCTGCTGCTCGTCGGCTGCTCCGACAGGAGCACGCCGCAGAACATCTTCGATCCGAAGGGCTCGCAGGCCGAGAAGATCAACAACCTCCAGGTGCCGGTCTTCATCATCGCCGGGGTCGTCGGCGTGCTCGTGATGGGGGCTGTGGCGATCATCCTGTTCCAGTTCCGGGCCAAGAAGCACCCGGACGACGAGGTGCCCACGCAGATCCACGGCAACTCGAAGCTCGAGATCGCGTGGACGATCATGCCGGGCGTCCTTCTCCTGCTCGTCGCCGTCCCGACGGTCGCGACGGTGTTCGATCTCGCCCAGAAGCCGAGCAACGCGCTCGTCGTCGACGTGGTCGGCCAGCAGTGGTGGTGGGAGTTCGACTACCCCGACCAAGGCATCGTCACGGCGAACGAGATGGTGATCCCGGTCGGACAGAACGTGCAGGTGCGCATCAGCTCGCGTGACGTCATCCACTCGTTCTGGATCCCCGCGCTGAACGGCAAGCGCGACGCGGTGCCCGGGCGCGTGTCGAGCATCACCTTCCACGCGGACCAGACCGGCGAGTTCTGGGGCCAGTGCACCGAGTTCTGCGGCCTTTCGCACGCGAACATGCGCATCCGAGCGGTGGCGCTGTCGCCTCAAGACTTCGACGCGTGGGTGGCCAACCAGCAGAAGCCTGCGGTCGAGCCCGCCGACGACGCGGCGAAGGCCGGGCACGACACGTTCACGGCTCGCGGCTGCAGCTCGTGCCACGCGATCAACGGCGTGAGCGACCCGAAGGACGTGCCACTCGTCGCCGGCGCCGCGCCGAACCTCACCCACCTGATGAGCCGCACGACGTTCGCGGGCGCGACCTACAGCCTGATCACGCCCAACTGCACCGCGACGCCGCCCGGTCCGACCGGCACGCCGAAGCAGTGCCTGAACCGCGACGAGCTCGAGGCGTGGCTGCGTGATCCCAACCGGCTCGTGCCGATGGCCGCGTCCGATGGCCGCGGCATGCCCAACCTCCACCTCACCGAGGCTGAGATCGACAGCCTCGTCGCCTACCTGTCCACCCTCTCGTAGCGGAGCGTCGCATGGCAATCATCGATGAACCCAGAATCGAGCTCGAGCGGGCCAAGGTCGTCACCCCTGTCGAGGCGATGGGCGTCTTCTCCCGCCCGACCGCCGACACCGGGTGGAAGAGCTGGATCACCACAGTCGATCACAAGAAGATCGGCCTCATGTACGGCGCCACCGCGCTGTTCTTCTTCGTGGTCGGTGGCTGCGAGGCGCTGCTGATCCGCCTCCAGCTCGCCCGCCCGAACGGCACGATCCGTCGGCGCGGAGACCTACAACGAGCTGTTCACCATGCACGGCACGACGATGGTCTTCCTCTTCATCATGCCGATGGCCGCGGCGTTCTCGAACTACCTCATCCCGTTGCAGATCGGCGCGAGAGACGTCGCCTTTCCCGCGTCTCAACGCGTTCTCCTACTGGTGCTTCCTGTTCGGCGGCATCTTCCTGAACTTGTCGTGGTTCCTGGGCGGCGCGCCCGACGGCGGATGGTTCGCGTACGCGCCGAACACCACGGTGGTGTTCTCGCCGTCGCACGGCATGGACTTCTGGGCGCTCGGCCTCCAGATCACGGGCATCGCGTCGCTGACTGGTGCCGTCAACCTGATCGTCACCGCCCTCAACATGCGGGCCCCGGGCATGTCGCTGATGAAGATGCCGATCTTCACGTGGATGGCCCTCGTCATCCAGTTCCTGCTGCTCTTCGCGATCCCGGTCATCACCGTCGCCCTGTTCCTGCTCCTGTTCGACCGACAGTTCGGGGCGAACTTCTTCGAGGTGAAACAGGGAGCAGACCCGCTGCTCTGGCAGCACTTATTTTGGATATTCGGGCACCCAGAGGTGTACATCCTCATCTTGCCCAGCTTCGGCATCGTGTCCGAGGTGCTGCCCGTCTTCTCGCGCAAGCCGCTCTTCGGCTATCCGTTCGTCGTCTTCTCCGGCGTTGCGATCGGCTTCATGGGTTGGGGCGTGTGGGCGCACCACATGTTCGCCTCGAGCCTCGGCCCGGTCTCGGTCGCCGCGTTCTCGTTGTCGACGATGTTCATCGCGGTGCCGACCGGCGTGAAGATCATCAACTGGCTGGCGACGATGTGGGGCGGCCGCCTCCGTCTGACGGTCAGCGATGATGTTCGCGATCGGCCTCGTCGTGCTGTTCACGATCGGCGGCCTGTCCGGCGTCACGCACGCGGTCGCGCCGTCAGACACGCAGCAGACCGACACCTACTACATCGTCGCCCACTTCCACTACGTGCTCTTCGGTGGAGCGGTGTTCGGTCTCTTCGCGGGCTTCTACTACTGGTGGCCGAAGGTCTTCGGCAAGATGCTCAGCGAGACACTCGGCAAGATCAACTTCTGGCTCATGTTCATCGGCATGAACCTCACGTTCGGTCCGATGCACATCCTCGGTCTCGAAGGGCAGCCGCGGCGCATGTACCGCTACGCGCCGGGCATGGGCTTCGACACCTGGAACCTGATCGAGTCGATCGGTGCGTTCATCCTCGCGGCCGGCATCCTCGTGTTCCTCATCAACGTCATCAAGACGGCGCGGGGCCCGAAGTGCCAGGAAGACCCGTGGGATGCCCGCACGATCGAGTGGATGACGACGTCGCCGCCGAAGCCGCACAACTTCGACTCGACGCTGCAGATCGCGCACCTCGACGAGTACTGGCACCGCAAGTACGAGGAGACCGAGGATGGTCATGGCCTGCGGCGAGTTGCCACCTACGACGAGGTGATGGCCGCCGAGGTGCCCGACGAGCACATCCACATGCCGTCGCCTTCCTACTGGCCCATCGTGATCGCGGCTCGGCCTGCCCCTGATCGCTGCAGGGATCATCTTCAGCCGGTGGATCTCGGTGATCGGCGCGCTCATCGTGTTCGGCGGCCTCTACGCCCTCGCGCTCGAGCCGGCGACGGCACCCGAGGCGCCCCACGACGAGCCGCACCACGACGAGCCCCACGAGCCCGACACGCCCGCGGCCGCCGAGGCCGCACTGCCGGACGCAGGAGTGCCGAGCGAAGCGGCGGACGAGCCCGAGGCGGTGCCCGTTGACTGACATGGCAGTGCAGACCGGTCACGGCGCCGCCGCGCATCCCCCGACCAACACGGGCGTCTCCAACGCGAAGCTGGGGATGTGGCTCTTCCTCGGGTCTGAGTGCCTGCTCTTCGGCGGGCTGATCTCGACCTATCTGCTCTACCGCGGTCGAGTCGCCGGCGGTCCTGCGCCCCGCCAGATCTTCGACATCCCTTTCACGTCGGTCAGCTCGTTCATCCTGCTGATGAGCTCGCTCACGATGGTGCTCGCCGTCTCGTCGATCACGCGAGGCGACATGCCACGCGCTCGCACGTGGCTCGTCACCACAGCGCTGCTGGGTGCGTGCTTCGTCGGCGGCCAGGTGTATGAGTTCACGGTCTTCTACCGGGAGGGCCTGGGGTACACGACGAACCTGTTCGGCTCGTCGTTCTACACACTCACCGGCTTCCACGGCGTCCACGTGACGGTCGGCATCATCATGTTGCTGAGCCTCTACATGATGACGTTGCGCGGCACGATCCATCAGGGGAAGGCCCAGACCGTCGAGATCGTCGGGCTCTACTGGCACTTCGTCGACATCGTCTGGATCGTGATCTTCACGGTCGTCTACCTGATCCCGGCGTGAGGAGACCGCGATGAGCACTGAGTCGCTCGAGCATCACGCCGCCGAGTCGTTCCCCGGCGAGGACGTCGAGCACGAGCACAAGCATCCCACCGACGCGACGTACATCAAGGTGGCGGCGATCCTCGCGGCTCTCACCGCGCTCGAGGTCTCGACCTACTTCCTCGACTTCGGCCCGCTGTTCCTCCCGGTGCTCCTCACGCTGATGACGATCAAGTTCCTGACCGTCGTCGCGTACTTCATGCACCTGAAGTTCGACGCACCGATCCTGCGCAAGGCGTTCTACACGGGCGTCATCCTCGCGCTCTGCGTGTATCTCGTCGCGTTGAGCACGTTCCACTTTTGGGGCCGTCCGTAGCAAGACGCGCGGGTACCGTCACGGCCCATGATCGACATCCGCCGCCTGCGCGCTGATCCTGACGGAGTCAAAGCCGCGCTCGCCGCGTCGATCGGTCGATCTCGGCGACATCGACCGGGCCATCGAGCTCGACCAGCATGAGTCGCAAGGCCATCGCCGAGCGCGATGAGATCCGTAACCGCGTGAAGTCGCTGTCCCGTGAGGTGGGCGCGCTGCGCAAGGCCGGCGATGTCGGCTGGCGCAGAGGCGCTGCAGGACGCAGAGCCGCGCGCCTCGGCGACCGCGAGGCCGAGCTCGACGGCGACGTCGACCGGACTCGACGGCCGAGCTGCGCCTCATCCTGCTCGACACGCCGAACCTGCCGTCCGACGAGGCGCCCGACGGCGCCGGCCCGGAGGACAACCCGGTGCGTGCGGGTCGTCGGCTACGACCCTGAGGCGTACGGGCCCCACCAGCGCGTGCCGCACTGGGACATCGGCACCGAGCTCGGCATCCTCGACCTCGAGCGCGCCGCCAAGCTCTCCGGATCGATGTTCACGATGCTCCGTGGCGCCGGGCGCGATGTTGAGCCGGGCGCTCATGCCAGTTCGCGCTCGACCGCAACAGCGACGCGTACGAGGAGATCCGGCCGCCGACCCTCGTGCGCACCGACACGATGGTCAGCACCGGCCATCTCCCGAAGTTCGTCGACGAGGCGTACCACCTCGAGCGCGACGACCTGTGGGCCATCCCGACTGCCGAGGTGCCGCTCACCTCGCTCGCCCGCGACGAGGTGATCGCCGAGGCCGACCTCCCGATGCGGCTCATGGCGCACACCGCGTGCTTCCGGCGGGAGGCGGGCTCGGCCGGCCGCGACACGCGCGGGCTGCTGCGCGTGCACGAGTTCGACAAGGTCGAGATCCTCGCCTACGCCACGCCCGAGCAGGCCCAGGACATGCACGCCGAGCTGCTCGCGGCGTGCCGAGCGCTCGATCTCGTCGCTCGGCCTCGCCTACCGCATCGTCGACCTGTGCACCGGCGACCTCGGCAACTCATCGGCGCGCACCTTCGACATCGAGGTCTACGCGCCCGGCTGCGACCAGTGGCTCGAGGTGTCGTCGGTGTCGTGGTTCAGCGACTACCAGGCCCGACGGGCCAACGTGCGCTACCGGCCGACGGCGGGTGGCGCGACCGAGGTGCTGCACACGCTCAACGGCTCGGCGCTCGCCGTGCCCCGCGTGTGGGCCGCCGTCGTCGAGACCCATCGGCAGCCCGATGGCAGCGTCGCGATCCCCGAAGTGCTGTGGCCCTACACGCGGGGTGCCACTCAGATCTCCCGCTAGGGTGCCCGCCGTGACCACCGCGCAGTGGATCTTCGCCATCGCCCTCGCGCTCGTCACGGTCCTCATCACCTGGCTCGCGGTGTACGTCGCGTGGACGACGGTGTGGGCCAACCGTTGGTACCGGAGGCGCGGGTGAGCCCCCTGAAAGTTGGCGACACCACCGTCTACAAGGGCAAGAGCGGCCAGTGGTCGTTCATCGCCCATCGCACGAGCGGCATCCTCGTCTTCTTCTTCTTGCTGCTCCACATCGTCGACGTGTCGCTCATCAACTTCCGCGGCGGTGACCTCTACAACGAGGTGCACGAGCTCTACGGCAACATCCTGCTGCGCATCTTCGAGTGCGGCCTGCTGTTCGCGTTGCTCTTCCACTCGCTCAACGGCTTGCGCATCGTGATGGTCGACTTCTTCCCCGGAGCCGTGCGACGCGAGCGCGTGCTCACGACCTGGGTCGTCGCCCTCACTCTCCTTGCTGGCATCCCGGGATCGATCGTGATCCTGTGGCCCTTCATCGACGGGCACTTCTGATGGCCACCATCGTCGACCGTCCCAGCAGCAGCGCCAGCCGGAATCGTCGCTCTCGGCAGAGCTTCGAGACCTGGCAGTGGTTCTTCATGCGGATCTCGGGCCTCGTGCTCGTCGTGCTCGCGCTCGGCCACTTCGCGCTGACGCACATCATCAACGACGTCACCGACACGAACGCCCAGTTCGTCGCCGATCGCTGGTCGAACCCACTGTGGCGCACCTACGACTGGGCGCTGCTCACGCTCGCGCTGTTCCACGGCCTGAACGGCCTGCGAGTGATCACCGAGGACTACGTCCGCGCACCGGGCAAGCGCGCCGCGGTGAAGGCGGTCCTCTACGTCGTCGCCGGCACGCTCTTCGTGTACGGCACGATCACGATCATCACCTTCTGAGCCGAAGCAGAGCTTCGGCTCAGAGATTGATCGATCGGCGGCACGTATGTGTCGCCCTCAATCATCAATCTCCGATTTCGGGGGGTCGGGCCGCTTCGAGGAGGCCCACCGGCGTGAGCACGCCGAGGAAGCAGTCGTCGTGGTCGAGGACCGCGACCCAGCCCGCGTCGTGCAGCAGCATCTCGCTGAACGCGTCCTTCAACGTCGCGTCCGAGCGCACCCACGCGTCGAGCCGGCGCACACGATCAGCGACTGTCCCCTCGCCGAACGCACGGGATCGGGTCAGGTAGCCACGGAGGTGTCCCACGTCGTCGACGACGACCGCGTGCTCCTCGCACGCCGCATCGAGACGGGCTCGCGCCTGGTCGAGGGTGATGTCGGGAGTCAGGACCGTCGGCTGCTCGAGCTGGGAGAGGTCGATGCACGTGACCTTCAGCCGCTTCAGGCCTCGGTCGGCGCCGACGAAGTCCGCCACGAAGTCAGTCGCGGGAGTGCCCAACACGACTGCGGGCGTGTCGTACTGCGCGAGCAATCCGCCTTCGGCCATGATCGCGATGCGGTCGCCGATCTTCACGGCTTCTTCGATGTCGTGCGTGACGAACACGACCGTCTTCTTCACCTCGATCTGCAGCCGCAGGAACTCGTTCTGCAGGCGATCGCGCGTGATGGGGTCGATCGCGCCGAACGGCTCGTCCATGAGCAACACGGGGGATCGGCGCCGAGTGCACGAGCGACGCCGACGCGCTGCTGCTGTCCGCCCGACAGCTGGCTCGGGTAGCGATCTCGGTACACGGACGGATCGAGGCCGACGAGATCGAGCAGCTCGTCGACGCGCGTCCTTCACCCTCGCCTTCTTCCAACCGAGCAGCCGCGGCACCGTCGCGATGTTCGTGCCGATCGTCTGATGGGGGAAGAGGCCGACGCTCTGGATGACGTAACCAATTCGACGGCGAAGCTCAACGGGATCGACATTGGTGACGTCGTCGTCACCGAGGAAGATGCGTCCTGACGTCGGCTCGATGAGCCGGTTGATCATGCGCATCGTGGTCGTCTTGCCACAGCCGGAAGGACCCACCAACACACAGATCTCGCCGCTCTGCACCTCGAGGCTCAGATCATGCACGGCGATGTGACCGTTGGCATAGCGCTTCGAGACGTGCTCGAGCCGTATCACCAGATCCGAGGGTAGCGTCACCGAATCGGATCGCCGAGGGGGCGCCAGTGAAGACGAACAGTCGTCATTCGATCCGGCATGTCACTCGCGCTCGCAGGCTCGGCCCGTGACGCACCTCGCGACTGTGCTCGCACAAGGCGACCCTTGGGTGCGCTGGTCGTGGGTCGGAGACCACGGCGACCTGATCCTCTCCGTGCTCCGCGAGCACATCGTGCTCACCGTCCAGGCCGTGCTTCTCGGCCTGTCGTCGCGGTTCCGGTCTCCCTCGCCGCGGTGCACTGGCGCTTCCTGCAGGCCCCTGCCTTCTCGATCGCGGGGATCCTCTACACGATCCCGTCGCTCGCCCTGTTCGCGATCTTGGTGCCGTGGACGGGCTTGAGCCACACCACCGCACTCATCCCGCTCGCGTCGTACACGCTGTTCATCCTCACCCGCAACATCGTCACCGGCCTCGAGGGAGTTCCCCCGGCCGTGAAGGACGCAGCGGATGGCATGGGATACAGCCGCAGTGCCCGTCTCGTGAAGGTCGAGATCCCGCTCGCGCTCCCTTCGATCATGGCCGGCATCCGTCTCGCGACGATCAGCACGATCGGCCTCGTCACCGTCACGGCGCTGATCGGCTTGGGTGGCCTCGGCCAGCTGATCAACGACGGTCTGCAGCGCGACTTCCGCACCCCGCTCGTCGTCGGCTCGGTGCTGTCGGTCTTGCTGGCGGTCGTCGCTGACGTCCTGCTGCTCGGCGTGCAACGCCTTGCCACACCGTGGGCGCGGGCGGAGGGCTGACGTGGACTTCCTCGGGCGCGTCTACGACTGGTTCGCCGATGGCGACCACTGGCAGGGCAACTCCGGCATCCCGAACCGACTGATCGAGCACCTGCAGCTGACGATCGTCGCGATGCTGGTCGCCATCGTGATCGCCTTGCCGATCGGGCTCATCCTCGGTCACACGCGGCGCGGCGGGAACGTGGCGGTGAACGTCTCGAACATCGGCCGTGCGATCCCGTCCTTTGCCCTCCTCGTGCTCGGCGCGCAGCTCTGGGGCATTGGCGAGATCGAAGGCATGTCGAAGGCGGCGCTGCTCGCGCTCGTCGCGCTCGCGATCCCCCCGATCATCGTGAACTCGTATGTGGGGATGAGCCAGGTCGATGAGGGGATCCGCGACTCCGCCAAGGGCGTTGGGATGCGGTCGTCGCAGCGGCTGTTGCGCGTCGAGCTCCCCATCGCACTGCCGCTCGTGATGGCCGGCATCCGCATCTCGGCACTCCAAGTCGTCGCGACGGCGACCCTCGCGGCGGTGATCGCCTCCGGCGGGCTCGGCCGCTTCATCGTCGACGGCATCGCGGTGCGCGACTTCCCGCGTGTCTTTGCCGGCGCGCTGCTCGTCGCCACACTCGCACTCACGATCGAAGGCGTGCTCGCACTCGCGCAGCGCGCCATGGTGTCCGACGGGTTGCGGGCCGAGGGCCCGCGCGCCGTTCGACAGCCGGAACTCGACGCACCGGGGTCGTTGCTCCTCGTCGAGGCCGGTTCCATCCCCAACAGAGAGGAAACCCAGTGACCAAGTCAGCGAGGTGGCTGCTCGCCGCCGTGACACTGACCTTCTGCGTGATCGCCGCGGCATGCGGTGACGACAGCGACTCGAGCGCGAGCTCCAGGCCCCGGCCGCGAGCACCCCCGCAGAGAGCACTCCGTCGGGGAGCACACCGGCGACCACCGCCCCGCCGATCGTGTTCAAGGCGCTCGATGCGGGTGGTCCGCTGACGACCGGTGCGCTCGACAGTGGCGACATCCAGATCGCCCTGCTCTTCTCGAGTCAGGGCATCATCGCCCAGAAGGGCTGGATCATCCTCGCTGACGACAAGAAGCTCCAGCCCGTCGACAACCTCGTGCCCGTCGTTCGCACCGAGATCGCGAAGACGCCCGGCGTGTCCGAGGCCCTGAACAAGGTCTCCGCGGCGCTCACGACCGATGAGCTGTCGAAGCTGAACCTCGAGGTCGACGTCGACAAGAAGGATCCCGCTGACGTCGCCAAGGAGTTCCTCACCGAGAAGAACCTGATCGGCGAGGCGAACGGCAGTGACGGCCTCGCAGGAGTGAAGGTCATCGTGGGTTCGGCGAACTTCAGCGAGCAGGAGATCGTCGCGAACATGTACGCGCTGATCCTCCAGAACAACAGCGCGGATGTGACGACCAAGTTCAAGCTCGGGAGCCGTGAGGTCGTGGCGCCCGCGCTCGAGAACGGGGACATCGACGTCTATCCCGAGTACGTCGGCACCTATCTCACGTTCCTCGGGGGCACGCCGAGCAGTGACCTCGACAAGACGGTCGCCGACCTGCGTGCGGCGGCCGAGCCCAAGGGCATCACGGTGCTCGATCCGTCGCCCGCGGAGGACGTCAACGCGCTCGTCGTGACGAAGGCAACGGCGGACAAGTACAGCCTCGTGAACATCTCCGATCTCACGACGGTGCCCGACCAGCTGACGATGGGCGGGCCGCCCGAGTGCCCGGAGCGTCCGTTCTGCATCTTGGGTTTCGAGCAGACGTACGGGTTGACCTTCAAGGTCTGAGCCGGCCGAGCCCGGTGTGGGCAGTGACCGTTGGCGTCTCGGTCGGGGCGCCAACGGCTCATGCCGGGAGCAGCAGGAACAGCAGGGCGAGTGCGATCGCGGCGATGCAGATGAGGTGATCGCGGAGGATGCTTCGCGCCAGCCGTGTCTGCGTCGCCGCGTCGTCGCGCTCTGTGCCGAGGCGCACTGCAGCCGGCACGGTGTGCGCTCCGGCCAGGGTGATGGCAACGAGGGCGAGCACCGAGCGCGATCGCCGCCCGCCAGTTGGGGAAGATCGTCGCCGAACAGCGTCGCGAGCAGCGCTCCGATGGTGACCAGCATGGCCAACAGGACGAGCCGGCTCATCGGTCGGGACGTGGTCGTGACCCTCGCGTAGTACGCCGCGATCGACGACAGGACGCGCTCGGGGAGCTCGGCGCCGGCGTGTCCCCGCACCTGCACGTCGAACATGAGGTCGAACCACAGCACGGCGAGCAGGAAGCCCGCGCCCGCACTCGCCACCGCTCTCACGGCCGAAGTCTGGCGCGGCATGCTGTGGTCGTGTTCGAGCGCTTCACCGACCGGGCCCGACGCGTCGTCGTGCTGGCGCAGGAAGAAGCGCGTCTGCTGGCCACAACTACATCGGGACTGAGCATCTCCTCCTCGGCCTGATCCATGAAGGCGAGGGCGTGGCCGCGAGGTCGCTCGAGTCGCTCGGCATCTCGCTTGCCGTAGTCCGCGGCCGGGTCGAGGACATCATCGGTCAGGGTGTGCAGACGCCGTCGGGGCACATCCCGTTCACGCCTCGATCCAAGAAGGTCCTCGAGCTCTCACTGCGCGAAGCGCTGGCACTGGGTCACAACTACATCGGCACTGAGCACATCCTCCTCGGCCTCATTCGCGAGGGTGAAGGAGTCGCAGCGCAGGTGCTCGTCGCGCTCGGTGCGAGCCTCGAGACGGTGCGCGCCCGCGTGCTCGCGACGCTTCCCGAGCGTGAGAACCTCGCGACGCTGCGCCACGACTACGAGACCGAGGGCCTCGAACGCTCCGACCTTGCGGACAACCCCATCGTGCAGTTCCAACGTTGGTACGAAGACGCTGCGACGGCTGGGCTCGAGGAGCCGAACGCGATGTCGCTCGGCACTGTCGACGAGCACGGCTCAGCCCGACGCGCGCGTCGTGCTGCTCCGGGGCGTCGACGAGCGCGGGTTCGTCTGGTTCACGAACCGCAACAGCCGCAAGGGCCGTGAGCTCGCGGCGAACCCACGCGCCGCGCTGGTGTTCCTCTGGGTGCCCTTGCACCGCCAGATCCGCGTGACCGGGAACGGTGACGCCGATCGACGACGCGGAGTCGGACGCGTACTTCGCCACGCGGCCCGCGTGAGAGCCAGATCGGCGCGTGGGCGTCGGCGCAGAGCGAGGTGCTCGACGATCGTGCCGACGCTCGACGATGCCGTGGCCGAGATCGAGGAGCGCTACCGCGCCATCGAGGTGCCCCGGCCACCGCATTGGGGCGGCTATCGCCTCGCGCACGAGACGCTCGAGGTGTGGCAAGGCCGGGCCAACCGGCTGCACGACCGCTTCCGCTACAGCGCGTGACGGCGATGCGTGGCGCGATCGACCGCCTCTGGCCCTAGGCGCCAGGTCGTCGCCGCGGCCGCCGAGCCCGTCGATCAGCGAGACGGTGTGGGGCACGAGCCCCGGTCCCTCCCAGTCCTTCCAGATCGGGCTGCGCCCTCGCACGCGTGGCGGCAGCTCGAGCTGCACGCCCCCGCCCCGGGGCCGGTTCGCGGGGTTCTCAGGGTGCAGCCCGCGCAAGGCCGACGGGATCTCGTCGAGGTCGGTGGCGATCGTGTAGTCGGGCAGCGCCGGTCGCAGGTGCGACGCGACGTGGTCCGCGAGGGTGCGGTTCTGGCCGCCGACGAGCAGTGTCGTCCACATGCCTTCGCGCCCGTAGCCGTGCACGGTCACGACGACCTCCACATGATCGAGGAACTCGGCGAGCGCTTGCGACTGCTCGGGTCGCACTTCGGTCGACGGGATGTGCCACCGGAAGCCCGCGGGTTGGAGGACGGCATAGAGAGACGCGCCCGCCTGCTCCGCGGCTGCCGTCGCGACGACGTCGGTGACCTCCTCCAGCGAGCCCCCGTGGTACGCCATGAAGCCGAACGTCGAACGAAGCTCGACGATCTCTTCGACGCCCGGATGAGCGAGCAGCTCGTCGAACACCCGCTACCGACGAGCTGAGTCGCGATGGCGGGCGAACGCGTACCACGTCGAGGCGCCGATCACGACGGCCAGCACGAAGGCGACGCGTCCGGCGCCCCAGCTCTGGATGTTCGAGGCGAGGCGCGCCGACAGGTCCTCGACGAACGTGATGGGGCCCGATCCGGTCGAGCTCGAGTAGTGCGTCGCGATGTTGAAGATCCAGTAGTAGACGAGGTACGCGCCCGCGACGATCAGCAGCGCGCCCGCGACCCTGTCGACGTAGCGCATCGCATGGCGCATCGAGTGCACGACCGACTGCTTCGCCGAGCGCGAGAGCGACCGTCAACGTCACGAGGACCATCGCCATCCCGAGCCCGTAGGCGAGGAACGTGGCGAGGCCTGAGGCGAAGTTCGTGCGCGAGAGGGTGCCGAACACGACGACGAGGAAGATCGGGAGCGTGCACGAGATCGACGCGATCGCGTAGGAGACGCCGAAGAGGAAGATCGAGCCGAGCGTGCGGTTGCGTCCGCCCTTGTCGAGGCGCGGTGTCGAGAAGGGGAGGTGATAGCCGCGCAGCATCGCGATGCCGAGCACCACCAGCCCGATGCCGATGGCGATGGTCGCCCACTTCACGTAGTCGATGAACGACGAGACGCCCGCGTTCACGAGTGTCCCGACGATCCCGAAGACCACCAAGAAGCCCGCGGACACCGCGGCGCCGACCAACAGCGCGGTGCCGACGCTCGCCCTCCGGTCGTCCTCGGTGCCCCTCGCCGCCTCGATCCCGAGGAAGTACGACAGGTAGGCCGGCAGCATCGCGAAGCCGCACGGATTCACGGTGGCGACCGCCCCGGCGGTGAATGCGTACGCGAGGGGTGCGTCGATCATGCGCCGAACAGCTTGTGCACCTCGGACCGCAGGTCGTCGGCCGAGAACGCGCCGTTGTGCACCTCGAGGACCTTGCCGTCGGCGGAGATGAAGACCGTCGTCGGCATCACGATGCCGCCGAAGGCGCTGAGGAAGTCGCCGTTCGGGTCACGGGCGAGGTCGTAGGTGACGCCGGCCTTGTCCGCGATCGATTGGCCGTCGGCCGCCCGGTCCTGGTTGTTCATCCCCAGGAAGGCGACCTTGCTCCCGAGCTCGGAGTGCACCTGCTGCAGGTCGGGCATCTCCCGCACGCACGGCGCGCACCACGAGGCGAAGAAGTTCACGACGAGGGGAGTGCCCTTGTAGTCGGCGAACGTGCCCTTCGTGCCGTCGAACCGCTCGAATTCGGCGGTAGGGGCGGACTTGCCGTGCTGGCTCGTCGCGGTCGGGATCGCTCCCAGCGTGGATGACTTGTCGCCGCCGTTCCCACCCGTGAACACGAGCAAGCGCGACGACCACGATCGCCGTGACCACGACTCCGAGGAGGACGCCTCGTCCGATCGCTTTGCGGCGTACGGCGGCGTCCATCCCGATGAGGCTAGAGGCCGAAGTCGAGGAGGAAGATTCGACCGCAGGGCGGGCGGGGCTCGCGTGTCGCGTCACCCCGACCCGCCCCAGGCGGTGATCGGTGCAGGACGGTCAGGCCGTCCGGATGAACGGGGGCAGCGGCACCTCGTCGACCACGATCTCGGGCCGGGGGTGCTTGGGCGGCCGCCCGCGCTTGCGCTTCTGGGCGACGATCCGCCCGTTGTGGAGCAGCTGGCCGCCCCACACGCCGAAGGGCTCCTGGCGGGCGAGGGCCTCGGAGAGGCAGGTCTCGCGCACCGGGCACTTCGAGCAGATCGCCTTGGCCCGGGCGATGTCGATGAGGTCCTCCGAGAAGAAGAGGAACGTCAGCGTGCCCGCGCCGTCGTTGCAGCGGGCCTTGGCCCACCACTGAGCGGCCGGCGCGACCGGCTGCGGTGTCTCGAGCTCCTGGTTGTCGTTGATGGCGTACATGTGGGTTCCCCCAAGTCGAGTGCCGAGAAAGAGAAAAGCCGCCGGGATCTCCCGGCGGCTTCTGGGTTTCTCGACGTTTTCGTGGTGCTTTACGTCGGAGACTCGCAGAGCCGTCGGGTGGAGTAGGCCTTGTGTGCCGTGGGGATGGACATGAGCGAATTCGTGTCCACTTGCCACGCAAGGCCGGCTCCAAAGACGCGCGGACGCGCGCAGTTGGCCGGATTGGCCACCTGGTTGACGTCGAAGGTGCGCTTCATTCGGATAGGCCTCGCTTGCTCGGTACAGGAATCGCGTGCTACTGCGCCCACTGGGCCTGGACAGAGAACCATGTTCGCCCGGGCGGCGTCAACCATTTATCGCCCATGTCACAAAACGGGCCATAGCCTGCCGCCGCCATGGCCGATTTCGTCCCCCTCCCGCCTTCGGGGCGTCGCTACACGCGCACCCGACCCGTGCGGCTCGGCGACTCGAGCCCGGGCGGCAGGCTGCGGTTCGACGGCCTTGCCCGCTACCTCCAGGACGTCTCCAACGACGACACCCGCGATGCCGCCTTCGAGAACGACATGGCGTGGGTCGTGCGGCGCACCGCGATCGAGGTGCGCAATGGCGCTCGCTTCGGCGAGGAGCTGACCCTCACGACCTTCGCGTCGGGCGCGGGCCGCAGCTGGGCTGAACGGCGCGTCACCGTCACCGGATCGCAAGGCGCGGCGATCGAAGCGGCGAGCTTGTGGGTGCACCTCACCGACGACGGACGTCCGAAGTCTCTTCCCGAGGAGTTCTTCACGATCTACGGCGAGGCGCTCGGTGACCGCAAGGTGTCGGCTCGGTTGACGCACGGTGAGCCTCGGCCCGACGCGCAGGTGCATCCGTGGCCGCTGCGGTTCACCGACTTCGACGTGCTCGAGCACATGAACAACGCGGCCTACTGGTCTGCAGTCGAGGAGGAGCTGTCACGGCGACGCGACCTGCGTCCGCCGATGCTCGCTGAGGTCGAGTTCCGGGTCGCGATCGAACCCGGCGCCGACGTGCAGATCCACACGTGCGACAGCGACGACGGGTGCGAGATGTGGATGGTCGTCGGCTCGACCGTGCACGCCAGTGCGGTGGTGACGCGGGCTCAGCCCACTTCGTAGAGGAGCTTGCCGTTCTCTGAGCGGCACTCGGCGTCGCCGAGCAGGCGTAGGTGCTCGAGGTGGGCGTAGGTCTCGCTGTCGGCCATCTGGCCCCACGACCGCGGCGCGAAGAGGTGCTGCGAGAGCTCGCCGCACCGTTGCGAACCCACCGATCTCGCGTGACGCCGCACGCAGCTTGTCGAGCCGCTCCTCGTGATGGCGGCGGATCGCCTTGGCGCGATCGGCGACGTCGGTGAACGGGTGGCCGTGTGCCGGCAGCACGATCGTCACGCCTTCGAGCTCGGTCATGCGGTCGAGCGACGCGAAGAACTGCGCCAGCGGATCCTCCGACGTGCCGATGCCGTTGATGTGCGGCGTGATCGTGGGCAGCACGTGGTCACCCGACAGCAGCACGCCCTCCGCAGGATCGAACAGGCACAGGTGGTCGGCCGTGTGGCCCGGCGTGTGCATCGACACCCACTCGCGGCCGGCGAGCGTGACGATCTCGGCGTCCTCGACCCGCCGCGTGGGCCGAGGCGCCGGGAAGAGGTTGTTCTTGCGCATCTCCTCGAACCGCTTCCGCCGGTCCGGGTCGGGCATGTACTCGTCGCCTCCCCACGGCGTGGAGCCCCAAGGATTGGGGGCGGCGTCCTCGAGCGGGGTCTCGTCCTCGGTCGGGTCCCACCAGGTGCGGAACAGCTCGTGGGTGATGAGCTCGGCCCCGACCTCCTTGCGCACCCGGCCGGCGCCGCCGAAGTGATCGGGGTGCGAGTGGGTCACGACCACGGTGTGCACCCGTGCGAGCCCTGCACCTGACCGGTCGAGCCGATCGACGAGGTGCCTCCACGACTCTTCGCCCGGCAGGCCCGGGTCGACGATCGCGATGCCGCGCTCGTCCTCGAGGGCGTAGCAGTTCACATGGCCGAGGCCGGGCATGTCGATCGGCAGCTGCATCCGCAGCACGCCCGGCGCGACCTCGGTGATCTCGGGCGAGGCGTCTTCCTGCTCCTGGCGGCGGGGCTTGTCCACCCCCGCAGGTTAGGCCGTCGGTTCGGGCTTCGAACGCGGCGCGAACACCTCGTCCCTGTAATACCGCAGCTCCGCGACGCTCTCCCGGATGTCGTCGAGGGCGCGGTGGTTGCGCTCCTTGCGCGGTCGTCCGGCCCGCTTCTCCGGATACCAACGCTTCACGAGCTCCTTGATGCTCGAGACATCGATCGATCGGTAGTGCAGGAAGTCCTCGATGTCGGGGAGGTACGCGGCGAGGAAGCGGCGGTCGGTGCCGATGCTGTTGCCGCACAGCGGGACGGCGCCGGCGCCGGGCAGGTGCTCGACCAAGAACGCCATCGTCTGCTTTCCGGCGTCCTCGAGCGTGATCGTCGACGCCTCGATCGCGGGCAGGAGACCGCTGCGGGTGTGCATGTCGCGCACGACGTCGTCCATGCGGGCGAGCGCCTCGGGCGGCTGGTGGATCACGAGGTCGGGACCTTCCGCCACGATCTCGAGGCCGTCGTCGGTGATCAGCGTGGCGATCTCGACGATCACGTCGCGTGTCGGGTCGAGACCCGTCATCTCGAGGTCCATCCACGCCAGCACGGGCCGATGGTAGGCCGCGCCCTACGCTGCGCTCCGATGGGAGCGCCGATCGAGATCCCGCTGGTGCGCCTCGATCCCGATCTCCCGGTGCCCGCGTACGCCCGATCGGGTGATGCCGGCGCTGATCTGTGCGCCCGCGAGGACGTGACGCTCGCGGCCGGCGGAGGCCGGGCGGTCGTTCCGACAGGGCTCGCGATCGCCATCCCGCCGGGTCATGCCGGGTTCGTGCTGCCCCGCAGCGGCCTCGCCCTGAAGCACGGGGTGACCGTGCTGAACTCGCCCGGCCTCATCGACGCGGGCTATCGCGACGAGCTGCGAGTGGTGCTGGTGAACACCGACCCGACGACGCCCTATGAGATCCACCGCGGCGACCGGATCGCGCAGCTCGTGATCCAGCCGGTCGAGGCGTGCACGTTCAGCGTCGTCGACGCGCTCGAGGGCGAGAACCGCGGCGGTGGGTTCGGCCACACCGGCCGCTGACGCCTCCCGAACCGCCGTCAGATCTCGCGCACCACCTTCTTCGGGTTCTTGTCGTCGCGCTCGGCGAGGTAGCTCGGCTGGCGGAGGATGTCCTCGTGCGTCCACTCGGCGAACGCGACCTCGACCACCATCTCAGGCCGCACCCAGTGCGCGATCTTGCGCGTCGGAGGCGGTGGCGGCGGATCGAACGGGCACTCGTCTGAGGCGAGCTCACCGAAGCGTGCCATCAAGCGCTGCAGCTCACGCTCCTTGAAGCCCGTGCCGACGCGGCCCGAGTAGCGGAGCTTGCGTCCTTCGTACACGCCGACGAGCAGCGCGCCCATCGTGTGCTCGCGGTTGCCGGTGCCCGGCACCCAGCCTCCGACGACGAACTCCTGCTGTGGCCGGTACTTCAGCTTCCGCCACGCGTTCGACCGGCGTCCGATCTCGTAGGGGCTGTCGCTCCGCTTTGCGACGATCCCTTCGAGGCCGCGCGCCTTCGCGGCGTCCATGAGCGCGTCACCGTCTGCGTGTCGGGGCGAGACGAGCCAGTGCGATCCTGGCTCGACGAGCTGTTCGAGCACACGACGACGCTCCTCGTACGTCAGCGCGGTCACGTCGCGGCCATCGACCTGCAGCACGTCGAAGACGATGTACGTGACGGGCCCGGCGCCCGTCTGCAGGCTGCTGAAGTCGGGACGCCCCTTCGCGTCGAACACCACCACTTCGCCGTCGAGGATCGCCTCGCGCGCGTTCACGCCCTCAGCGAGCGCGGCGAGCTCGGGCCACCGGGCAGTCGAGTCGAGCTTGTTCGAGGACTGGAGTCGCACCTTGCCTGCGTCGACGAACGCGATCACGCGGTTGCCGTCCCACTTGATCTCGAAGTCCCACCCGTCGTCGGTGGGGACCGCGTCGCTCGACACCGCCTTCATGGGCGCGATGCCCCAGCGCAGTGCCATCGCGGCGGCAGTCAGCCTCGGGGCGGTCGACTCGAGAGCACGCCCTCGGCCGCGAGGCGGTCGAGCTCGGGCCCGGAGACGTCGAGCAGCTCGCTGAGCACCTCGCGGTTGTGCTCCCCGCGATACGCAGGCACGCCCCGCACGCCGGTGTCTGCGCCTGAGAACCGCCACGGTGAGTTCGGGATGCGCAGCGTGCCGCCCGACCGATCATCGACCTCGACGACCGCGCCCCGTGCCTCGGCCCAGTCGGTGTGGCTGATCTCGTCGACCGTGCGCAGCACGCCCATCGCCAGGCCGTGCTCCGCGAGCACCGTCTCGATGGCGTCGATGTCGTCGAAGGTCGACGACCATTCGGCGAGCACGTCGATGATCTCGTCGAGGTGCTCGACGCGTGCGTCGACGGTCTTGAACCGAGGGTCGTCGATGAGGTCGGTGCGCCCGGCGGCCTTCATGTAGAGCTCGAACGTGCCCTTCCCCGCGGGATGACCCGAGATCACGATGTGATGACCCTCGGCTGTCGGGATCACGGGATAGTCACCGGGAGCGAACGAGGGCACGTCGTTGTGGACCGCGCCACCGTTCAAGTGCCAGTGCGCGTGCTCGTTGATCGTGAGCATGGTCTCGGCCATCGCGACATCGATGCGCTGCCCGACTCCCGTCTGCTCGCGCTGGTAGAGCGCGGCGAGGATGGCCGACAAGCACTCGAGCGCGGTGTACACGTCGCCGTGCGAGAACACGTCGTTGGCCACCGCGCCGTGGCGCGCTTGCCCTTGCGCCCACGTGATGCCCGCCTCGGCCTGCACGACCGGTGCGTACGCGCGGCGGCGTGACCAGGGGCCTTGCTGGCCGTAACCGCTGATCGACGCGATGACGAGACGCGGATGCGCGGCGAGCAGCTCGTCGGGGTCGAGGCCCATGCGTGCCATCACGCCCGGGCGGAAGTTCTCGAGCACCACGTCGGACATCCCAGCGAGCGAGCGCACGATCGCGACCGCTTCGGGATGCGCGAGGTCGAGGCTGATGTTTCGCTTCCCGCAGTTCTGCTGCGCGAAGTACGACGCCATCGAGTTCTTGCGCGGCCACGAGAACCGCGTCATGTCACCTTCGGGCGGCTCGACCTTGATGACGTCCGCACCCATGTCGACGAGCATGCGCGCGCAGTGCGGACCGGCGAGCACGCGTGACAGGTCGAGCACGCGAACGCCGCTGAGAGGGCCGGGGCCAGTCATGGAACCCGAGCCTATGGTGTCGCTCATGACGACGGACCGGTCGAACCTGCCGCGCTACGACGACCTCCCGGTCGCCCCAGGAGTGCCCGCCGGATCCTCATGGGGACTGTGGGGAGAGCACGACGTGTTCGGCTGCCTGAACCTCCTCACGCCCGACCGCATCGTCGACGCCGCTCGGCTCATCCAGCGCGGCGCGGTGTTCCCTCTCAACTGGGACATGCGCATGCCCGATCCGCCGCTCTTCAGCCGGGCCCGGTTCGAGCACGAGGTGACCGGAAAGCCGCCGTCGGTCGGCCACGACGACGTCCTCCACGGCTGGAACACCCAGAGCTCGTCGCAGTGGGATGGCTTCCGCCATGTGCGCAACCCGGTGCACGGGCACTACGGCGGCGTGCCCGACGAGGAGCACGGGATGCACCACTGGGCCTCGCGTGGGCTCGTCGGCCGCGCGGTGCTCGTCGACGTGGGGCGATGGCGCGCTGCACAAGGTCGACCGCTCGAGATGGACCAGCCCGACGCGATCACGCCGGACGACATCCTCGGCACCTTGGACGCGCAGGGCACGACGATCGAGCCGGGCGACGTGCTGCTCATGCGCACCGGGTGGGTCGGTTGGTACTCGTCGCTCGACATGGACACTCGCACTCGCATGAGCGATCGCACGCAGATGGCGGCACCTGGCCTGCCGCCGGGCGAAGCGACCGCGCGGTTCCTGTGGGATCTCCACATCGCAGCGATCGGTGCCGACAACCCCGCGGTGGAGATCTGGCCGCCGGGTGCGTTGCTCGACCCCGCTGTCGTCGTCGAGATCGGGGCCGACCCGTCGCGCATGCACGAGACGTTCGTGCACACGCTGTTGCTGCCGATGCTCGGCCTCCCGCTCGGCGAGATGTGGAACCTCGAGCCGCTCGCCGACGACTGCGCGGCCGACGGTCGCTACGAGTGCTTCTTCTCGTCGGCGCCGTTGAACCTTCCTGCGGGCGT
The DNA here is from genome assembly GCA_963726495.1 of uncultured Acidimicrobiales bacterium. Taxonomy (GTDB): domain Bacteria; phylum Actinomycetota; class Acidimicrobiia; order Acidimicrobiales; family DATKAS01; genus DATKAS01. The sequence continues at coordinate 664,882 of CAVSCP010000008.1, read as the reverse complement.
CGCGTCGCCGCCGAACGCATTGGCGATCAAGTGAACGCCGAACGCGGCCTGCCTTTGGCAGGGAAGGCGGCATTCATCACCGGCGGCGGCAGTGGCATCGGCCTCGCGTCCGCGCAGTGGCTCGTGCGCGACGGCTGCGCGGTCACGATCGCCGGACGCACCGAGGCGAAGCTCGCGAGCGGTGCCGACGCGTTGCGTGCCGACGCGCCGGCTGGTGTGGACGTGCGCACGGTCGCGTGCGACGTCGCCGACGAGGCCGCGGTGCGCGCTGCGGTTGCGACCGCGATGGAAGCAGTCGGGGGGCTGCACATCGCGGTGCTCGCCGCGGGCACGGGCACCTTCGGCCCGATGCTGACCACTGACCTGAGCGCGTGGCAGGCGACGCTCGACACGAACCTCACCGGCGCGTTCCTCGGCATCAAGCACGCGGGCGCGGCGATCGCGGCGAGCGGAGGCGGCGCGATCGTTGCGATCTCGTCGATCGCAGGACCGCTCACTCATCGGTTCATGGGCGCGTACTGCGTGAGCAAGGCCGGCCTCGAGGCGCTGGTGCGCAACTCGGCGGACGAGCTCGGCATCGCGGGAGTGCGCGTCAACGCCGTGCAACCCGGTCTCGTGCCGACCGACCTCGCCGCCGCGCTCGTGAACGACGACGCCATCAGAGCCGACTACATCCGCCAGATGCCGCTCGGCCGCCTGGGCACGGTGGACGACGTCGCGGCCGGAGTGCGCTACCTCGCGGGCCCTGAGTCCTCGTGGGTGACGGGCCAGTGCCTCGCCATCGACGGTGGCCACACGCTGCGCCGGGGCCCGGACCTCGAGCCCGCGGCCCGCCTGATCTTCGGCGACGACGTCGTAGAAGGCCGCATCCCACGCTGACCCAGCGCGTTCCGTGGCTTCCCATGCTGTCGTGACGCGCCTGATCCTCAACCTCCCTCCGCCTGGGCCGACAAGAACCAGGCAGGTGACGCGCGCGTCTGGATGGAGGTGCCGGTGGCGATTCGGACGACCGGAGGTGGGATGCATCGTTCGCGGTGCGCGCCCACGTTCCGCTCGTGAACCGCGCCACGCGCTTCGTCGTCACGGGCACCGCACTCGCGGGCCTCGGGGCGACGATCGCCGCCTTCGCGCTGACCTTCGAGCAGGGGTGGGGCAACCCGCTGGATCATCCTCGCGCTCGCGGTCCCGCTCGCGATCGGCTGGGCGTTCCCGCTGCGCATTCCTCCGCAACGAGGAGGCCGACACGCTGCAGCTCGCACGAGGTCTACTCCGTCATCGCGGTGCTCCTGCTGCCGCCGATGGGCGTGCATCGCGGTGTTCCTCGTCGGCACGGCGGTCGGGCTGCTGCTCAGCCGCCTGTCGTTCGATCAAGGCGATCTTCAACCTCGGGCAGATGATGCTCTCGGTCGTCGTCGGCACTCGACGATCTTCCTGCTCATCGACAACGGCTCGCCGGGCGAGATCTCGGTCCGCGCCGTCCTCGCGCGCGATCGCCGCGGCGCTCGCGATGTCTGCGATCAGCCAGGCGCTCGTCAGCCTCGTCATCTCCACCAGCGAGGGCGTGCCGTTCTGGGCGAACCTGCGCGACGGCCTCGGCCTTCGCTTCTGCAGTGGGTCGAGCGCGGTGTCGGTCGGCATGCTCGCCGCGCTCAGCGCGGCGACCTACCCGTGGGCACTCGTCCTCGCGGCGGTGCCGCTCGGTCATGGTGCACGTGGTGTTGAGCGAGCACTTGCGTGCACGCCTCGATCGTGAACGGCTGGACCGCCTTCTGCGCACTGCGGAGGAGATCCACTCGTCCGTCGACACCGACGCGGTCACGAGCTCCCTCGCCCACTCGGCGAAGGAGCTGCTGCACGCGCGGGACGCGTGGGTGGGCACCACTGCGCCCGGACGCGGACGAACGCGGCGTGCAAGCTGCCCCTGAGCGACGACCAGGAGCAGTGGCTCGTCGTCGAGCGGCCGCAAGGGCGTCTCCGGGTTCGACTCCGACGACGTGCAGCTGCTCGAAGCGATCGGCGCAATCGGTGCGTCGGCACTCGAGAACGCCCACCTCGTGAGCCAGATCCGCCATCAGGCCACGCACGACCGGCTCACCGGGCCTTCCCAACCAGCTGCTCTTCGAAGACCGCGTGAACCAGGCGGTCCAACGGGCGCGGCGACTGCGGGAGAAGCTGGCCGTCCTGATGGTCGACCTCGACGGCTTCCAGAAGGTCAACGCGAGCCTCGGCCACGCCGTCGGCAACGAGCTGTTGAAGCGCGTCGGCGGTCGCCTCACGAGCGCGGTGCGCGAAGGCGACACGGTCGCGCGCATGAGCGCCGACGACTTCACGATCTTGCTGCCCGGCCTCGGCGACGGGGAAGGGCTCGGCATCATGGCCGAGCAGCTGCTCGGCGCGGTCAGCCGGCCGTTCGTCGTCGACGGGCACGAGCTGTTCATGACGTCGAGCGTCGGCATCGCCGTGTTCCCCGACGACGGCTCGCACGCGGGCCAGCTGCTCCGCAACGCCGACACCGCGATGCACCGCGCGAAGGACGCGGGCGGCAACTGCTCGCGCCTGTACGACCCCGGCACCAACGAGCAGGCGCAGGTCCACCTGGCTCGGCGCAGTGAGCTGCACAACGCGCTGCGGCGCGACGAGCTGCGCGTGCTGTACCAACCGCAGATCGACCTGCGCACCGGTCACGTCGTGGGCGTCGAGGCGCTCGTGCGGTGGGAGCACCCGACGCTCGGCCTGCTGACGCCGGCGGACTTCGTGCCCCTCGCCGAGGAGTCCGACCTCGTCGTCGAGGTCGACACGTGGGTGATGCGCCACGCGTGCCGGCAAGCGGTGGAGTGGGACGCCGCCGGGCTGCCTCCGCTTCGCATGGCCGCGAACCTGTCGGGCCGCAACTTCTCCGACGACCGCATCGTCGGGCGCGTCGCGATGGTGCTGCAGGAGACGGGGTTGGCGGCCGACCGCCTCGAGCTCGAGATCACCGAGAGCCTGGCGCTGCGCGAGTCGGAGGGCGCGCTCGACATCGTGCGCCGGGTGCGCGACCTCGGGCCGCGGTTCGCGATCGACGACTTCGGCACGGGCTACTCGGCCCTCGCCCAGATGCAGCGCTTCCCGGTCGACCGGCTGAAGATCGACCGGACGTTCGTCTCGCAGATCACCTCCGCGCAGGGCGTCGCGCCGCTGGTATCGGCCTTCATCGGGATCGCCCGGGCTCTTCGGCTCGAGGTGGTCGCCGAGGGCGTGGAGACGCTCGAGCAGCAGACCTTCCTGCGCACTCACGGCTGCAAGGAAGCCCAGGGCTTCCTGTACAGCCGGCCAGTGCCGCCCGACGAGGTCGTCGCGCTCGTGCGCAAGCCGTCGCTCGGCCTGCACGTCGGGGGCAGCGCCGCCGATTCGTGATCGGTGATGCGCGACCTTGCGTCGACCTACCGACCAGTAGGTAGGCTGGCTCCGATGGCAGCGGATGACGCCTTTCTCGAGCTCGAGCCCGTTGTCGGGAGCCTCCTCGAGCGACACCTCGCGACGACCAAGGAGTGGTTTCCCCACGAGCTGGTGCCCTACAGCCGGGGCCGAGACTTCGTCGCCGGGGAGACCTGGAGCGAATCCGACTCCGCTCATCCCGCTCGACGAGGCCGCGCGCAGCTCGCTCTTCGTGAACCTCCTCACCGAGGACAACCTCCCCTACTACTCCCGCGACATCGACGGCGTGTTCGGCCGCGACGGCAGCTGGGGCGAGTGGGCCCGCCGGTGGACTGCGGAGGAGGGTCGCCACTCCATCGTCATCCGTGACTACCTGACGGTGACGCGAGCCCTCGACCCGGTCGAGCTCGAGCGCGGCCGGATGGCACAGGTCAGCAAGGGCGAGGTGCCGGCGCCGACCGGTCGGTTCAACAGCGTCGTCTACCTGACGCTGCAGGAGCTCGCGACACGCATCGCGCACCGCAACACCGGCAAGCTGCTCGACGACCCGGTCGGCTACGAGCTCATGGCCCGTGTCGCAGCGGACGAGAACTTCCACCACCTCTTCTACCGAGACCTCGCGTCAGCGGCGATCGAGCTCGACCCGTCGGCGACGATGATCGCGATCGATCACGAGGTGCGCAGCTTCGCGATGCCCGGCACCGGCATCCCGAACTTCGATGTGCACTGCGCAACGCATCGCCCGCGCCGGCATCTACGACCTCAACGTCCACCACGAGCAGATCCTCGTGCCGATCGTGATGCGTCAGTGGAAGGTCGCGGAGCTCACTGGTCTGAGCGCAGAAGCAGAGAAAGCCCGCGATCGGCTCCTCGCCTACCTCGAGCGCGCCGCCCGAGTCTCTGCTCGCCTCGCGCGGCGACGTGAACGAGTGGGCGCTTCCGCGGGCTGACGCCCGCGAGCTCAGCCTGCCTCGACCGGACGCGGCGGCGGCGCGGGAGGAATGCGCTCGAGCGAGTCGGCCCTGCCGTTGGGTTGCGGCGGTGGCGCCGGAGGGCGCCGAGCACCGTCGGGCGGCAACGACGTGACGGGGTCCACCGGCACCGAGACCGCGTAGAAGAGTCCCGCGCCGAGCGCGACGACCATCGCCGAGATGCACGCCGTCCGCACGTCCCAGATCGACGCGATGGCGCCGCCGAGCGCCGCGCCGAGGCCTTGCGCGAAGAGCAAGGCGCCCAGAGCAAGGCCGAACGCGGAGGCCCGCGACTCGTTCGGCAGTCGGGTCCCGGCGACTGTGTTGGTCGGGATGAGCGTGCCGAACACGGCGCCCACTCCGAGGAACCCGATGAGGATCAACGGCATCGAGGCGTCGGCGGCGAAGAAGACGAGCGCGACTGCGGCTCCGCCGAGGGCAACCATCCCGGCGATGCGCAAGAGGGCGCGGGCACTGCCGTGGAATGGGATGACCGACGAGACCGCGATCGTGCCGATGGGCACCGCAGCGGCGAGCAGTCCGGGGCCCGAGTCGCCGGTGCCGAGGTGGCGTAGCGCGTAGACCGCGACTTGCGACTCGGGAATGATCGCGCAGCCCGATACCAGAGCGAAGAGCACGACGGCACGTCGGATCATCGACGTCGGACCACAGTCGCGCGCGCTCCGGCGCGAGAGGGCGATGCGGTTGCCCTGCGCGACCGGCTCGCGTCCGACTCGGAGTCGGCTCAGTGTCAGCGCCGACGCGAGGAACGAAAGGCTGTTGACCACGAGCGCACCGCGAGCGCTGATCGCGGCGACGAGCACTCCGCCGAGCAGGTAGCCGAGCACGAGCGTGCTCTGCGAGGCGATCTGCGAGATGGCGAGGGCATCGGGATACTGGTTGCCCGGCACGGTCTCGGGCAGCAGCGCCGCTCGAGACGCTGCGAACGGCGGCGACGGCAAGCCCGGCGACGAACGTGAGAGCGAGCACGGCGCACGATCGGCATCGGGATGAGCAAGAGCGAGGAACGCGATCGCGCGGACGAGGTCGCAGTAGATCATCAGCTGCCGTCGCGGCAGCCGGTCGCCGAGCGTCGCGAGCACCTGGCCGATGCCGATCCACGGCAGCACGCTGAAGGTGACGACCAGCCCGGTGAGCGCCGCCGAGTCGGTGCGGTCGAGCACGAGGACGGCGAGGGCGACTCGGGCCGCCCAGTCGCCGATCTCGGAGAGGACCTGCGCGGCGAAGACGATCGCGAACTCGCGGCTCGCCAGTGGCGCTCGGAGCTGTCGCAGCCGGTTGCGCAGGTGACCCACCTCCTCGACGGGCTGACACGGTAGACGGACGTCAACATCGCACCGATCCGAGCGCGCTATGTAGTTGCGCGAACGCATGGCGTGTTGCGCGTCTGAGAGACGTATCGGCCCTTTCCGCGCGCAACTGCAGCGCGTACGATGCGCGTGCTGACTTCGGTCAGCAGCGATGCGTTTGGAGGGAGGTGGTGCCCAATGCGGAGCGGAGCCTGGAACTGAACCAGCTGCCGGAGCCGCGTTGCACTCGAGCGTCAGGGGCGATCCCCGACTCACTGAAACACAGGTGATCTCGGAGGCCTGACGCCACACACCCAGCGCTCCAGGAGCGTTCTCAAGCGATCTGGAGCCCCCGTCCCTCTACCCCCGGCATCCCACGCCCCTCCGTCACATTCGATGGCGCCGGTACTGGAGCGGGGGCTTCACCGCGCTCTGCGCACCGGTGCGCGCTGCCGTGCACGACGCGCCAGACTGCGCCCATGCCGCCGTCGATCGCCGAAGTCCACGCCGCGCTCACCGCGCCCGGCCAGATGTTCGAGATGGAAGAGGTCGTGATCCGCGGGGTCCCGACTCGCACGTGGAAGCTCGCGCCGCCCTCACTGCGGGCGGTGCTCGAGCAGAGCAGGGCCCACGGCGACCTCACGTTCCTCGTGTACGAGGACGACACGCTGACCTTCCGTCACCACTTCGCGGCGGCCGCAACGCTCGCCCATCGCCTCATCGACGACTTCGGCGTGCGAAAGGGTGACCGCGTCGCGATCGCGATGCGCAACTTCCCCGAGTGGTCGATCGCCTTCTGGGCCGCCGCGGCCGCTGGCGCAGTGATCGTTCCGCTCAACGCGTGGTGGACGGGGCCCGAGCTCGAGTACGGGCTGAGCGACTCGGGAGCAGTCGTCGCCTTCGTCGACGACGAACGCCACGAGCGCCTCGGCGAGCACTACGCGGCATTGCCCGACCTGCGCGGTGTCATCGTCGCCAAGAGCGAACATGAGCTCGCGGCGCCGGCGCAACGGTTCGAGGACGTGCTCGGTGACGTCGACCCTGATGCCGAGCTGCCCGACGTCGCGCTCGATCCCGAGGACGACGCGACGATCTTCTACACGTCGGGCACGACTGGCCGGCCGAAGGGCGCGCTCGGCACGCAACGCAACATCTGCACGAACTTGATGAGCCTCGTGTTCGCGTCGTCACGTGCAGCTGCCCGATCCGACGCGGCTCCTGTCGCCGTGCCGGGCGCCGGGGAGCAGAACGCGTACTTGCTGTCGGTGCCGTTCTTCCACGCCACCGGATGCCACTCGGTCTTGGTGGCCAACCTCGCGTTCGGCGGGAAGATCGTGATCATGTACCGCTGGGATGCGGGCCGCGCGCTCGAGCTGATCGAGCGGGAGCGCATCACGACCTTCGGCGGCGTGCCCGCGATGGTGTGGCAGGTGCTCGATCACCCCGACTTCGCCACGCGCGACATCTCGAGCGTGAAGTCGATCGGCTACGGCGGCGCGCCCGCGGCCCCCGAGCTCGTGCGGCGCATCGAGGCGATGTTCCCCGGCCGAACGCCGAGCAACGGCTACGGGCTCACCGAGACGTCGTCGGTCACGACGATGAACTCGGGGGCCGACTATCAGCACAAGCCCGACAGCGTCGGCGTGCCCGTCGCGGTCTGCGACGTGAAGGTCGTCGACGAGGACGGCGCGGCGCTCGAGACCGGCGCGGTGGGCGAGCTCTGGATCAAGGGACCGAACGTCGTGAAGGGCTACTTCAACAAGCCCGAGGCAACCGAGGCGTCGTTCACGGACGGCTGGCTCCACAGTGGTGACGTCGCTCGCCTCGATGACGAGGGCTTCGTGTTCATCGTCGACCGCGCCAAGGACATGGTGATCCGCGGTGGCGAGAACGTGTACTGCGTCGAGGTCGAGGCGGCGCTGTTCGAGCATCCCGCGGTCTCCGACGCGGCGGTCATCGGGATCCCGCACCAGGTGCTCGGCGAGGAGGTCGGCGCGATCGTGCAGCTCGCGCCGGGCACGGCCGCGACCGAGGACGAGCTCAAGGCGCACGTCGCCGAGCGTCTCGCCGCGTTCAAGGTGCCGGTGCGCATCTGGTTCCGCGACGAGCCGCTGCCGCGCAACCCCGCCGGCAAGATCCTCAAGCGCGACCTGCGCACCGAGCTCGTGGGTGAGGGTTGAGCCTGGCTGACCGCGTCGACGCCGTCCACGCAGAGTTCCGACGCCGCAGCGCGACCGCGCTCGGCGGCGAGGTGCTCGACGACGCGGCGTGCTGCTCTGGGCAGGGCCGAACGATGCGGCGATCGTCGTCAACGGCGCGCTTCGCACAGTCCCCTGATGTCTCGGCGGGTGAGGTCCTCGAGCGAGCCGCGAGGTTCTTCGGGGCGCGGTCGCGAGGTCACACGGTGTTCTGCCGCACCGACAGAGACGGAGACCTCGTCGGGATGTGCCGGTCGCGCGATCTGCGTGCGCTCGCGGAAGGAGGTCTTCCGGAGATGGTCGTGCACGAACGAGTGGCCGTGCCTGCGGCGCCCGACGGCGCTTCGGTCCGCGAGGTCGGCACCGATCGTGACCGTGACGACTACGTCGAGGTGTTCGCTGCGGCCTACGCCCAGCTCGGTGCATCGAGAGACACCGTGCTCGGTGTGATGCCGCCGCTCGAGATGCTGCAGGGTGACGACGTCGGCGCGTTCGTCGTCGACCTCGACGCGCGCCCGGCAGCGGTCGCCATGTCGGTCGTCATCGACGGAGTCGCCGACATCCACTGGGTGGGCACGATGCCGTTCGCGGCCCGTCGCGGGCTGGGCGAGCTCGCGACGGCGAGGTCGATCGAGCACGGATTCGACCACGGAGCCGATCTCGCGGCGCTGCAGGCTTCGCCGATGGGCGACCGGCTGTACCGACGGATGGGCTTCGTCGAGCTCTATCGGTACGAGGAGTTTCTGGTCTTCGCGACGTGACAGGCTGCAGGGCATGAGCGACGTCCCGAACCCCGATGGCTCCTCTCCGCGCAAGACCAAGTTCGGTGCGCCGCCGCCGATGGTCATCGATCCATCGAAGCGGTACACCGCGGTGATGGAGACGTCGATGGGCACGCTCACGATCGCGCTCGATGCGGCGGCCGCACCCAAGACCGTCAACAACTTCGTGTTCCTCGCGCGGTGGCACTACTACGACGGGGTCATCTTCCATCGCATCATCAAGGGCTTTGTGTGCCAAGGCGGCGATCCCGAGGGCACGGGGCGCGGCGGGCCCGGCTATCGCTTCGAGGACGAGCTGCCGAAGGCCGGTCGTTACGAGATCGGCTCCCTGGCGATGGCGAACGCAGGCCCGAACACGAACGGCAGCCAGTTCTTCCTCATCAGCGGCAACGACGGCGCGCGGCTCCCACCGCAGTACTCGCTGTTCGGCAAGGTCGTCAGCGGGCTCGAGATCGTCGAGGCGATGCAGTCAGTGCCGACGGGTTCGGGCGACCGTCCGAAGGAGGACGTCGTCATCCAGTCGGTGACGGTCACCGAGTCTGACTAGTGCTCGGTCGCGTCATCGGGGTGCGTTGGTACCCCGTGAAGTCGATGCAAGGCGAGGACCTCACGGGTTCCTCGTTCACGGCCAGCGGCATCCCTGGTGATCGTCACTGGGGCGTGCTCGATGTCGCGACCGGCGTCGTGCTCTCGGCGAAGCGCGAGCCGCGCATGCTCGAGGCATGGGCGACAGTCGTCGAGGGCGTCGCCGTCATCTCGCTGCCTGACGGTTCGACACGTGACGAGCGCCGACTCGAAGGTCGACGCGGTGCTCTCCGCATGGCTCGGCCGCGACGTCGAAGTTGGTCGCCGCATCTCCCAGCGACCGAGGCACGTTCGAGATCGGCGCGAGCTTCGAAGACGAGAGCAACCCAGTCGTGCATCAGTGGCAAGGACCCGAAGGCACGTTCCACGACTCACGGCCAATCCACCTCCTGTCCACCGCGGCACTCGCCGCGATCGGCGCAGAGCATCCTGGTGGCGAGTTCGACGTCCGCCGCTTCCGCCCCAACCTCGTCATCGATGCCGAGGGCGAGGGCTTTGTCGAGGAGCGCTGGATCGGCGCGACGCTCGCGATCGGCACGGTGCGGCTTCGAGGTCATCAAGCCGACGAGCCGCTGTGTCATGACGACGCGGCCGCAGGCCGGGCTGTCGCGCGACCTCGACGTGCTGCGCACGATCAACCGCGTGAACGACGGCAACCTGGGTGTGCACGCTCGGGTGGTGGACGAGGGCGAGGTGTCGGTCGGCGACGCGATCGCGCTCGCCTAGCGGCCCCGCTTGTAGCGCCGGGCGCTACGCCGCGCAGCCATCTTCAGCATCTCGCGCGCAACTGACTCGTCTCGCCACCGCTGATACATCTCCACGAGCATCCGTGGAGACTAAATGTCACACCCCCATGAGATGATGAGTGCCGACTTCCCCAGTCGTTGCTTCGTCGTCGTGAGGGTGCATGCAGACGTTGGCCGAGCGGGAGGTCGATCTCGGATCGATGACCGGTGACGAGCTTTCCGCGCGCATCCGCGAGATCGAGGCCGAACGCAACCGCATCGACATCTGTCTCGCCGAGACCGTCGCGGCTTTGGATGCTCGGCAGCACTGGGCGGCTGATGGCGCGATCTCGCCCTCGACGTGGCTCGCGTGGCAGTGCGACATGAGCCGAGGCTCGGCTCGGCGGCTCGTCCGCACGGCGCGGCGGCTTCGATCAATGCCGTTGACCGTCGCTGCGGCGAAGGCGGGCCGGCTGGGCGCGGCGAAGGTGGTGCTGCTCGCTCGAGCCGCGGGTCACGGTGACGCCGCTGCCGACGCGTTCGCGCGTCACGAGGCAGTTCTGGTCGAGCACGCGCAGAAGCTCTCCGTCGATCAGCTTGCGGTGCTCCTGCGTGAGTGGCTGATGAGGGTAGATGCCGAAGCCGGTGAGAAGGATGAGAAGGCGCAGCACGAGGGGCGCCGCCTTCACATCTCGCGGACGCTCGATGGCACGTGGGCTCTCAACGGCACGCTCGCGGACGAAGCGGGATCCTGGTTGAGCGCGGCCCTCGAACGCGAGGGACAGCAGATCAAGGCGAACGAGAAGGCGACGGGCACGCCACCCTCGACGGCCGCCCAGCGGCGTGCCGACGCGCTGATCGCGCTCTGCAAGGGAGTGGCCGAGAGCGCGCCCCGGACGTGACGATCCTCGTGAAGGCGGGCGAGTGGGATTCCGGAGTCGGATCAGCCGCGGAGCGCCTCACTTCCGATGCAGTGCTACGGCGAGTCGTCACGGACGCGAAGGGGCACCCCCTGGACCTCGGGCGGTCGCAACGTTTGATCAGCCCGGCCCAACGGAGGGCCCTGGCGCTCCGCGACCGCGGATGCGTGTTCCCGGGATGTGACCGACCACCGGGCCGATGCTCGGGCCATCACATCGTGCACTGGCTTGATGGCGGGCCGACCGACATGCGCAACCTGTGTCTGCTGTGCGCCGCCCACCACCACGCCGTCCACGAGCGCGGGTTCAGTCTCGCCCGCGGGCCGGACGATGAAATCCTTGTCACCCGCCCCGATGGTCAGGTGCTACACGCCCGCGGCTGACGTGGAGATTCAGGTCGGCTTCGCGGAGATCGGCTGGAACGAAGTGTCGAGGTCCATCAGCTTCTCGGCGATCGTCGCGACGCGGCGGCCTTGGTAGCGCGCCGCGTCGAGCACGGTCTCGGGCACGGTGACCTGACCCCACGACGTGTCGTGCGAGGTGCCGTAGGGGTTGCCGCCGGCGGCGAACACCGCCGGGTCTGTGTAGCCCATTGGCACGATGACGCATCCCCAGTGGCAGAACGTGTTGTGCATCGAGACGATGGTCGTCTCGAGTCCACCATGCGTCGTCGACGCGGTCACGAAGCCCGAGGCCACCTTTCCGTTCAGGCCGCCTTGCGACCACATGCGCGCGGTCGAGTCGACGAAGAGCTTCAGCTGCGCGGCCATGTTCCCGTAGTGGCTGGGTGTGCCGAGCACCATGGCGTGCGCCCATTCGATGTCGGCGAGCTCGGCCTCGGGCACGTGCTTCCACTCCTCGACCGTCGCCGCCCACCTCGGCACCGACGCGATCACGTCTGGTGAGGCGACCTCGCGGGTCTGCCGGACCCGCACCTCGGCGCCGACTTGCTCGGCGCCTTCGCCTACGGCCCGGGCGATGCGATGGCCGTTCTCGAACATCGAGTAGTAGATGACTGCGACGTTGGCCCCCATCGAAGGCGCACCTTAGAAGTGATCGATCCCGGCGACACCCTGGTCGACATCGTCGATGCCGACGACCACGTGGTCGACGTCGTGCCGCGCCGCGAGATGCGGGCACGGAACCTCCGTCACCGCTCGGTCGGCATCGCGGTGCTCGACGCTGACGGAAGGGTGCTGATCCACCGACGGGCTGACGACAAGGACCTGTGGCCGGGACGCTGGGACCTCGCCGTCGGCGGGGTCGTCGACTCGGGGGAGGCGTGGGAAGCGGCGGCGGTGCGCGAGCTCGCCGAGGAAGTCGGCAGCCACGCGCCGATCCGCGAGATCGGCAGAGCGGGCTACGAGGACGACGACGTGAGGACGATCGTCCGCATGTATGTCGCCCGCGACGACGGACCGTTCACGTTCGCCGACGGCGAGGTCGTCGAAGCCTTCTTCGTGTCCGTCGACGAGCTTCGTGACCGCTTTGCCGAAGACCTGTTCGTGCCCGACAGCGTGGCGATGCTCTGGCCTCTCCTCGTCGAGCTCCTCAGTGGCGGGGAAGCCGGTCCCGCCACCACGTGAACGCCGTGTCGTCGACGCCGTAGGCGGTGCACATCAGGCGACCCGACTCGAGCACGTCGCCGGCACGCAACGCCGCCTCGGCTTGCTCCCACGCGAGCGACGGCTCGGGCAGCGGCAGCGCGCGCACATCGCTCGCGCTCAGCTTGATGGCCGACGACGAGCGAGCCGCGCCGAGATGCTGGGTCGCCGCCCACGCGGTCAGCGGCGGCGAGCAGAGCGCGGCGGCGATCGGCCAGAGCATCGGGGCCTCCGCCACGATCGAGATCACCGGCACCGCGGGAAGCCACTCGCCCTTCTCGTCGACTGCCGCCTCGATCACGCGCGTCTGCGTCGCGACGACGACCTTGGGCACGAGGCGTGCACGGAGCCGATCCGAGAGGGCGGACGTCGAGACCGTGGGACGCGTGAAGCGGCGGCGGGCGATGGTCGCGTTCGCCTCGCCCCATCGCACGCGCCCGACGTCGATGAGCCCGGAGGTGATGACCGGCGCGCCCTCGCCGCCCTCCTCGACGAGCGACGCGACCTCGTAGAACTCGTCGCGGAAGTCGGCGGTCACCGCCGCGACGTCGCCGATCGTGCGGTCGTACCGGAGCGCGACGCTCGGAACGCCGAGCGCGTCAGCGAGCAGGGGCGCCCAGGAACCGTCGGGCAGGTCGAGGTCCGCCAGCGCGACCTCGCCGTGTGTTCGGGCGATCGGTCCCTGTGTGCGCCCTCGACAGAGGCCGACGGCGCACGTCGTCACGTCGGCGGCGAAGACGTTCTCGGATGCGATCCAGAGGTGCTCGACCGAGGCGAGGTCGCGGACCGCGGCGCGCGCCCATCCTCCGTCGCGTGTCGCGAGCATCGACAATGGCTGCACGAACGCGACGCGTCCGCCGTCGGCGCGAGCGAGTCGTGCCGCGAGCACGAGGAACAGCGAGGCTTCGTCGACGTAGGGCGGCAGCGACGTGCGGAGGCGAGCGGAGCGCGTCGCGAGCTGCGTCGCCCTGTCTTTGCGCAGCTGCGTGAGGAACGGAGGATTGCCGACGACGACGTCGAACGTGCCGTCGGACAGGTCCGCCGTGAACGCGTCTCCGACGACGAGCTGCGCGTCACCGCCGACCGCGATCCGGCACGCGTCGATCGCTCTCGGATCGGTGTCGAGCCCGACGAGGTTCCGCGTGGTGCCGAGACGACGCGCCGCCGCGACGAGGAAGTTCCCGGTGCCGCACGCGGGGTCGAGCAGGCGAATCGTCCGGGGGTCGCGTCCTTCGTCGAGGAGCGGCTGCAGCGACCAGTCGAGCAGTCGCTCGACGAGGAAGGCAGGAGTGTCGAACGCGCCGAAGCGACGCTGTTCCTCGAGGCTCAGCCCCGAGCGGGAGGCGGCTCTCGCTCTGTGTCGTGAGCTATCGCTCTGTGTCGTTGAAGAGCTATCGCTCTTCGCGGAACGCGACGTGCTGGCGGACGACGGGGTCGTACTTCTTGATCTCGAGCCGCTCGCGGGTGTTCGTCTTGTTCTTGCGAGTGACGTACGTGTACCCGGTGCCGGCGGTCGACTTCAGCTTGATGATCGGGCGCTTCTCGTTCTTCGGCATGTCAGACCTTCTCGCCGCGGGCGCGGATCTGGGCCACGACGGCCTCGATGCCCTTCTTGTCGATCGTGCGGAGGCCCTTCGTGCTGACCGTCAGGGTGACCCAGCGCTTCTCGCTCGGCAGCCAGAAACGGCGCTTGTGCACGTTCGGCACCCACCACCGCTTGGTGCGGACGTGCGAGTGCGACACGGAGTAGCCGGTGGACGGCTTCTTCCCGGTGACTTGGCAGACGCGCGACATGACCCGATTCCTTCAGACGAGACCCAGCAAGGCTGCCGGGGACCCGGAAAGGGTACCGGCCGCGGCGCGCCATTTGCCAGCGCGGGTCGGGGTAGGTTCGCCGGCCGTGCGGAAGTTGGCTCTGAGCGTGCTCCTCCTCGCTCTCGTCGCCCTGGCGGCCGGGTGCAAGGAAGTGCCGACCCAGGGGGCGGCGCCCGCGCCTTCGAAGCCGTGCTCCGCGCCGCAGCCTGTCCCGACCGGGCCGATCACGATCAGCTCGGGGGGCCTCCAGCGCACCTACCTCCTGTCGGTGCCGAGCCCGCCGCCCACCACTCCCGCCCGCCTCATCGTCAACCTTCACGGTGCCGGCTCGGACGCCCAGCAGCAGGCGGTCTACAGCGGCCTCGCGACGAAGGGTCCGGCGCGTGGGTTCGTCGTGGTCACGCCCGACGCCACCGGTCAGCCGCAGCAGTGGAACGTCGTCGGGCAGACGAAGGCGGACGACGTCACGTTCATCCACGACTTGCTCACCGATGTCGCCCAGCGCGCCTGCGTCGACACGACCCACGTGTACGCGACCGGCATCTCGAGTGGTGCCGCGATGAGCTCGTTGCTCGCCTGCAAGGACGGGGCGCGGTTCACCACGATCGCGCCGGTCTCGGGCGTGGTCTTCCTTCCGTTCGAATGCAGCGACGGGCCGCCCGTGAACGTGATCGCATTCCATGGCACGAGCGACTTCGTGCTCCCGTACAACGGCGGATCGGTCTTCGGTGGCGGCGGCCTGTCCTATCCCGGAGCGCCTCAGGGGATGGCCGGCTGGGTGGATCGGGATGCGTGCGCAACGACGCCCGACAAGACCGCGGTGTCGGCTCACGTGACGCTCGAGCAATGGCCGAGATGCGCGCAGGGAGCCACGGTCGAGATGTACGTCATCGACGGGGGCGGGCACACGTGGCCGGGGGCCTTCCCCGTGCCGTTGCTCGGGGTGACGACCACGGACATCAACGCCACCGAGATCATCCTCGACGCGTTCAGCCGATGAGCGACGTCGTCAAAGGAGCCGACGGCCAGCGTCGGTGTCGGTGGGGCGCGTCGACGCCGGAGTACGAGCGGTATCACGACAGCGAGTGGGGCCGTCCGGTGGTCGATGACGTCCGGCTCTACGAGAAGCTCTGCCTCGAAGGGTTCCAGTCGGGCCTCTCGTGGATCACGATCCTGCGCAAGCGGGAGGCGTTCCGCCGCGCGTTCAAGAACTTCGACCCGAAGAAGGTCGCTCGGTTCGGAGAGAAGGATGTCGAGCGCCTGCTCGGCGACGCGGGCATCGTCCGCCACCGCGGGAAGATCGAGGCGACGATCGCGAACGCGAAGGCGACGCTCGCCGTGCAAGCCGAGCTGGGCTCGCTCGCGGCGCTCGTGTGGTCGTTCGAGCCGAAGCGCCGCGCGGCACCAGCCTCGTTCGCCGACGTGGCTGCGACGACCCCCGAGTCGACCGCGTTGTCGAAGGAGCTCTTGCGCCGTGGGTTCAAGTTCGTCGGTCCGACGACGTGCTACGCGGCGATGCAGGCGCTCGGCATCGTGAACGACCACATGCCCGGGTGCTACGTCCGCAAGGCCTGCGAGGGCGAGCGACGCGCGATCACTCGCCCTGTCTCGTGACCCCGGAGCTCGAGGCGCTCGTCGCTGCGCTCGAGGCGCAACGAGATGGCGTCCTCAAGAAGCTCGCCGGACTCAGTGAGGACGATGCCCGCCGCAGCACGGTGCCGTCGGGCACGAACCTGGCGGGACTCCTCCAACACCTCACGTTCGTCGAGGCGAAGTGGTTCGAAGAAGTCGCCGCGGGCCGAAAGCCGAGCCGGGGGCGCCGCGCCATGGATGTGGAGCCCTCTGTCTCGCTTCGCGATCTCAGGACCGACTACCGAGCGGCCTGCGACACGAGCAACGAGATCATCAGTGCGCTGGGCGACGCTTCCGCTCCTGTACGCGGCAAGGGGAGCGCCCGCGATCTCCGCGCGGTCATGCTCGTCGTCATCGCCGAGACCGCGCGGCACGCCGGCCACGCCGACATCATCCGCGAGCAGATCGACGGCCAGACCGGTCGCTGACGTCTGCGCGTTCAGTGGGCCGCCCGGGGCTCGAACCCGGCACCTTGGGATTAAAAGTCCCCTGCTCTACCCGATGAGCTAGCGGCCCCGGCTCACATCCTCGCAGCACCTCAGGTGGAGGACGTGACCGTGTCGTCCGCGATCGTGACGCCGTAATCTTCGGCATCACCTCGCCGGCCGACCTCATCGACCTCGACCGCTACCCGGTCGACGACCTCGAGAGCGCGCTCGGCCGGCAGGTGGTCGCCGACGGCCGCGCGGCGCTGCGTGACGACGGCGTGTGCATCCTTCCCGGCTTCCTGCGCGCCGAGGTCATCGATGCGCTCGTGGACGAGTGCGAGGCGCTCGCGCCGCTCGGTCACTTCAGCAAGGTCTCGGGCACGCCGTACATCGAGGCGCCCGACCGGTCGTATCCCGAGGGCCATCCCCGGCGAACAGCGGAGCCGACATCGCTCACCGCCGTCGCGTACGACCTGTTCCCGCGTGAGTCCGCGCTGCGTGGGCTGTACGAGTGGGACCCGCTGATGGCGTTCCTCGCGGCGTTGCTCGATCGGTCGCCGCTCTACCGCTATGCGGATCCCTTCGGCGCCCTGAACCTCGCGGTGATGCGCGACGGCGACGAGCTGCACTGGCACTTCGACCAGACCGACTTCGTCGTGTCGATCGCGATCCAGTCGAGCATCGAAGGCGGAGACTTCGACAACGCGAAGCTCATCCGATCGTCCGACGACGAGCACTACGACGATGTCGCCGCCGTGCTGGCTGGCCGAGCGCCTGAGCGGGTACGCACCGAACCGATGACGCCAGGCACGCTCATGGTGTTCGAGGGACGCAACTCGATGCACCGTGTGACCCCGATCAAGGGCGACCGCCCCCGCTACGTCGCGCTGCTCGCGTACGACACGAAGCCCGACACCGACTCGTCCGACCGTCTGAAGATGGTGCGCTACGGGAGGTTGCCGTGAGCCGCACCCAGTTCGGTGAGGGCTTTGCCGGCGAAGGCGCTGACGCCGCGCACGTGAACACGGTGCTCGGCGCTGCGGGTGGGCCGGTCGAGACCGCATGGGCCACCGCGCTCGCGACGCCGTCGAGCGGCCATGCGCCGTTCGTGTGCGTGATGCGGCCCGGGCTGCCCGTCCGACCGCTCACGCTGTTCGTGAACAAGGCCGAGATCAGAGGCGAGCGCCACGGGCACCTCACCTGGGGTGCGGCGCAGGCGGGTGTTGCGAGTGGCGTCGCGCAGTGCGTGAGCGAGGGCGTCATCACGCGAGACCTCGCGGCGAGCGGATTGCTCATCGCGGCCGTCTGGGTCGACTGGGGCGCGGACGACGCCGACGCGGTGTTCGAGAACAACCGTGTCGCGACGCGGATGGCGCTCACCGCGGGTGCGACGGGCTCGCCGTCGGTCGACGATGTGCTCGCCGAAGCCGCCGAGCCTTGGAACCCCTTCTACCGCGCGCTGGGAAATCGGCTCGCGTAGGGTGCCGCCATGTCGTGGGAACAGACCGGACGAGACGGATCAGCGCCCGAGAAGCGCGGCCTCGGCATCGAGGTCGTCCTCTTCGTCATCGTGGCCGTGGCGATCGGCGCGTTCATCGGGCAGAACACGAACAAGGTCAAGATCGACTGGACCTTCCTGCACTTCAGCGCGCCGCTGTGGCTCGTCATCCTCGCCGTCTTGATCATCGGCGCGCTGCTCGATCGTCTCGTCACGATCATCGTGCGGCATCGACGCAATCGCCGCGACTGACAGCCGGCTATTGCACTACGGCGTGAGGTCGGTGCAGCTTCGCAGCTGCTCCCATTGCGCGACCTGCGCTGCGCTCTGCGAGTCAGGCATCGGTGACGGCACGCTCGCGGTGACCTTCATCGGGATCCACTTGTAGCTGTTGATCACGCGTCCGGTGACGTTCACCTCGACGACTGCTCCGACGTTCCCCCTCGGCCACACGAAGTTGCCGAGGCCGTACGCGACGAACGCGCCGTCGAGGAACCCGTCACCCTGCACTCGGTGCGCGTGCGATCCGACGATCACGTCGGCGCCCGCGTCGTGGAGCTCGCGCGCGAGCGTCTCCTGCACGCTCGTCGGGCACGTCAGCAGCTCGGTGCCCCAGTGGAGGTACACGACGACCGTGTCGGCGGAGGCCCGTGCGTCGCGCACTGCGGCGAGGAGACGATCGAGCGGCGCACCGGGATACGCGGACGCGAGCCCGGGCTGGGAGTCTGTGGCCGTCCACGAGCCGAGCAGCGCCGCGTCGATCACCCGGCTGGCTCCGAAGATCGCGATCCGCTGCCCCTTCACCGTGATCCGGTAGGGCGCATACGCAGCGGCTGCGTTCGCGCCGATCCCGACGGTGGGGAACCCGCTGGTGCGGATCGCGTCGAGCGTGTCTTGCAGGCCTTGGGCTCCGAAGTCGCGTCCGTGGTTGTTCGCCATGGTGACGACGTCGACTCCCGCGGCCGCGAGCGCAGTGAACGCCGAGGCCGGCGCGCGGAACGTGAACTCCTTCGGCTCGGGCGAGCCGCGCGTGGTGATCGATGTCTCGAGGTTCACCATCGTGACGTCGGCCTGCGACATGCACCGGCGCCATCGGCAGCAGCACCGTGCTCGGGTTCGCGGCGAGCTTGCTCGCGGCCGAGCCTTCGAACTGCGTGTCACCCGCGAACATGAACGTGACGGCGTTGCCGCTGCCTGTCCACGTGCGATCGTCGGGCGCGACCGCGCGCGTGGAGCCGCCGGCGCTGAAGCCGAGCACCGCGGCCGAACCGGCCGCAGAGCCTGATGGCGCGGCGACGGCGGTCGTTGGCGCCGAGGGCGTCGAGCCGACTGTCGACGTCACCGTGGTCGTCGTCGTGACCGCGTCGGTGATCGGGCTCAGGCCCGTGATGTCGACGGTCGAAGACGGGTCGCGCGATCGTCGGCGCCGTCTCGGGCACCGTCGTCGATGCAGTCGTGCTCGTGGTCGAGACGTTCGATGAGTCGTCGCGGGTGCGGTCGTACGCGACCGTGATCGTGACCCCTGCCAGCGTCGAGCGCGAGGACCGCGCCGAGCCGGGTCGAGATCATCGGGTCAACCTAACCGGCGCGTAACGTGGCCCGATGATCGACCAGGTGCGCGCGGCCGTCACGAAAGACCCCACGATCGACATCACGACGACGGGTCGACACTCGGGCGATGCGAGGCGCATCGAGATCTGGTTGCTCGCGATCGATGAGCGCTTCTTCATCACGGGAAGCCCCGGGACGGCGCGGCTGGCTCGCCAACGTGCGCAACGACCCGCGCGTCGTCGTGCACGTGAAGAACGGGCTGCAGGCCGACCTCGTCGCCTGGGGGCACGAGGTCACCGACGAGACGACGCGGCGCATGGTCCTGTCCCACGAAGCCGCGAGCTGGTATCGCACCCAAGCACCGATCGAACGGCTGCTCGTCGAGTCGCCCCTGATCGAGATCATGTTCGACATCATCGACTGACCCATCATCGACCGGCACATCACCAAGGGAGCGCACGTGCACATCGAGGACATCGCGTACGACGTCGACGGAGTCCAGATGATCGGTCATCTCGCGACCGACGACACCCGACCGGGACGGCGACCAGCAGTGCTGGTGTGCCACGAAGGGCCCGGCCTCGACGAGCATGCGAAGCGGCGAGCCGAGATGCTCGCCGAGCTCGGATACGTCGCGTTCGCGCTCGACTACCACGGCGGGGGTCAGCCGGTGCCGCTCGAACAGATGATGGAGCGGCTCATGCCGCTCATGGGCGATCCCGACCGCATCCGCCGCCTCGGCAAGGGCGGACTCGATGTGCTGCTCGGCGCACGAGCACGCGGACCCCAGCCGAGTGGCGGCGATCGGCTACTGCTTCGGCGGGACGATGGCGCTCGAGCTCGCCCGCGGCGGTGAGGATCTGAAGGCGGTCGTCGGGTTCCACTCGGGCCTCCAGACGAGCCGCCCCGACGACGCGAAGCACATCAAGGGACGCGTCCTGGTGTGCATCGGCTCAGAAGACCCGCTGATCCCGCCGGATCAGCGCGCGGCCTTCGAGCAGGAGATGCGCGACGCAGGTGTCGACTGGCGGATGAACCTGTACGGCGGCGCCGCGCACAGCTTCACGAACCCGAGGGCGAGCGAAGCGGGCATGGCGGGCATCGAGTTCCACGCGCCGACGGACGTGCGCTCGTGGACCGCGATGCGCGACCTGTTCGACGAAGCCCTCGGTCCCGTCTGAGAAGAGCTACGCGGCGCGCCGACCGTGGCGCAGGGCGAAGCTCGCGGCAAACGCCGCACCACCGATGGCCGCCGTCGCGAGCGGCGCGGCCCACACCAGCGTCGGCCGCGACGGCCGTGCCGCGGGCACCAGCGCCTCGACCCGACCTGAGCGACGCACGACCCAGTCGCCGACGGGCTCGACGCCGACTGAGGTCACGACGCCGTTCACCACATTCGCGAAGAGCCCGCCGCCGAGCTCGCGGCTGTAGCTCGGGTACCGACGGCCGTGGTGGCGATGCGCGCCCCAAGGCTGTCCGGCTCGCAGCGGGATCTCGGTCATCGTCGGCTCCTTGCTCTGTCTTGCTCCGCCTTCCGCCTTCAGTCACCTGTCGGCAGTTACTACCCGGTAACCAAGCACAACGGTACCCCTGGCGCGCGTGCGCCCACGCTCCAGTTGTGTGAACTTTCCGGGAGGCCCGCGAGGGCCTCGATGCCGCGGACCTCGCCGGTAGTCTGCGGCCGTGAGCGTTGACCCGATCCTGGCCCAGGTCGAAGCCGACCTCGCGGGCGTCGAACGGGCCATGACGCGCCTCGACGACGGCACCTACGACACGTGCGAGGTCTGTGGCGGCCCGATCGGAGACGAGCGGTTGCAGGCGGCTCCGTTCGCCGTGCGCTGCGCCACCTGCGCGAGCTGACTGCGCCGCGCTGGTGTCGCGAAGGCTGGCCGCAACGTCTCTCGCTGGTGGGCTGGTCGCGGCCGCCGTCGCCGGTGGGATCGCCCTCGCCGACGCAGACCGCCGCAATCGCCTCCACCGATCGGCACGGGTGTGGCGGCTCACGGCTCGACGCGGCGCCCACTACGCCGTGGTGAAGGTGCGCGGAGCGCGAGCCGACGAGGAGGCGAGAGCGGCCCTCGAGCAGCAGTTCGCGATCCGCACCGCCGAGGACGTCGCCCGTGAGCTGGGCAACATGAAGGGCGCCATCATGAAGGCGGGCCAGCTGATCGGCTTCATCGCCGAGGGCCTCCCACCCGAAGCGCAGGCGGCGCTCGCCACGCTGCAAGCCGACGTGCCGCCCATGGCGCCGTCGCTCGCCGAGGGGGTCGTCCGCAGCGAGCTCGGCGACGAGCCCAGCCACTTCTTCCTCGACTGGAACCCGATCCCGGTGGCGGCAGCCTCCATCGGCCAGGTGCACCGAGCCGTCCTGCCCGATGGTCGCGAGGTCGCGGTCAAGGTGCAGTACCCGGGCGTCGATCGCTCGATCCGATCCGATCTCGACAACGCCGAGATGCTCTACAGCCTGTTCTCCTCGCTCGCGTTGAAGGGCCTCGACGTCAAAGCGCTGGTCGACGAGCTGCGGGGTCGCATGTACGACGAGCTCGACTACCGCATCGAGGCCGCGAACCAGGAGGCGTTCTGGCGCCGGTACCGCGGTCATCCCTTCATTCGCATCCCCGAGGTCGTGACCGAGCTGTCGACGCAGCGAGTGCTCGTCAGCGAATGGGCGGACGGTCTGACGTGGGCCGAGTTCGAGTCGCGAGCCGACCCTGCGGCGAAGCAACGCGCCGCCGAGGTGCTCTTCCGGTTCGCGCAGGGCTCGGTGCACCGCGACGGCGTGTTCAACGGCGACCCTCATCCGGGCAACTACCGGTTCCACGCCGACGGCACGATCACGTTCCTCGACTTCGGCCTCGTGAAGCGATGGTCAGCGGGCGAGTGGGAACGGCTGTCGCCGTGCCTCGACGCGATCACTGGCGCCGCGATCCCGAGTGGTGCGTCGCGCGATGGTCGAGGTCGGGGTTCCTTCGGCCTGATCACGGCCTCGACCCGCAGCGGGTGTACGAGTACGTCGAGCGCGCCGTACATCCCGTATCTGCAGGACACGTTCACCTTCACACGGCAGTTCACGGCCGAGGCACTCGGCAAGGTGGTGAACATCGACGGTCCGCACGCCGAGGTCATCCGAGCGCTCAACATGCCGGCGTCGTTCGTGATCCTCGACCGCGTCGTGTGGGGTGTCAGCGCGCTCCTCGGCAAGCTCGACGCGACCGGGCCGTGGCGCGGCATCCTCGAGGAGTACCGCCACGGCGCGCCGCCGGCGACCCCGCTCGGCGAGCTCGAAGCGCGCTGGGCGCGCTAGTCCTCGTCGTCCCCGCTCTTCGCGATCAGGTAGCCCCGCGCTCGCTCTGCCTTCGGGTAGCGGTTCACCACTTCCCAGAACGCGGGCGAGTGATCGCCGACGACGAGGTGGGCGAGCTCGTGGACGAGCAGGTAGTCGAGCACCCACGCGGGGAAGCCCGCGACGCGGGACGAGATGCGGATCGTGCCCTCGGCCATCGTGCACGAGCCCCACAAGCTCTCCATCTCAGACCATCGCACCGACGTCGCGACGGGGAGGCGGTAGCGACGAGAGAGCGTGCGCGCTCGGTCGTCGAGATCGATCGTCGCGCTCGGCGAGCGTGCGCACGTGGCGACGCGCCATCTCGCGGACCCAGCGCTCCTCCTGTCGCACCGACATCGACGCGGGGATCGAGACGCGCAGCACGCCCCCGACCGGACGAGCGGCGACCGTGCGGTGGCGGCGAACGCTGCGCACCACCTCGATGCGAACCGGCACGTTGCCGACCTCGATCACGCGCACGCCGGGCGAGTCCGGCGCGAAGCCCGGCAGCGGAAGGATGTCACTCACTGTCGGGCACCGTCGCCGCGACTGCGGCGTGGTCGATCAGCTCGACGCGGTCGCCCGCGGCGAGCTCGTCCTCGTCGTCGACCGTGATCCAGAGGCCGCCGAGGTTCGCGAGGTAAGGGCTCGACAACCCGAGCGTGCGCTCGATCGACCGGATGAGCCCTCCGTGGGTCACCACGAGGACTCGTGCGCCGCGATGCTCCTTCGCGACCCGGCGGAGTGCGTCGGTCGCGCGCCTCGCCACGTGATCGTCCGACTCCCATCCCTTCGGGTGCTCGTCGCGGCGAGGAAGCCGGGCCAGCCCTCTTCGATCTCGTCGAAGGTGAGACCCGTCCACTCGCCGACGTCGCGCTCCGCCAGGTCGGGATCGACGACGACCGGGGCGCCGAACGCCCCGGCGATGATCGTGCCGGTGTCGTGTGCCCGCGACAGGTTGCTGGTCACGACGACGTCGAATCGCGCGAGCGTCTCCGCGGCCCATCGTGCCTGCGCGACGCCGAGAGCCGAGAGCGGTGAGTCGGCCCGCCCTTGCCATCGCTTCGACGCGTTCCACGTCGTCTGCCCATGGCGCACAACGAGCATCCACGGTGCTGATCCGGGTTCTGGTCCGCCGTCGTGGGCCACCGATGCACCATAACTATCGTGAGCGCGATGGCCGTGCTTCGCCTCTTCGCCGCTGCTCGAGAGGCGGCCGGGCGCGGTCGCGACGAGGTGCCGGGCACCGACGTCGCTGGGGTGCTGGCGGCGGCCTCCGCACGGTATGGCGAGCAGTTCGCGGCGGTGCTCGCTCGCTCGAAGGTCTGGCTGAACGGCGAGCCGGCCGAGCCCGGCGACGCGGTGCGCGACACCGACGAAGTGGCCGTGCTGCCCCCCGTGTCGGGCGGCTGATCCGAACGGCCCATTCCGCTCAGGCAGATCGCCGATCGTGCCGAAGCAATGGATGTGTCCATGCAGCTCCGCAGCCTCGTCCCACCAGGGATGATGTCCCGACCTGCGAAGGACGCTGGCTACGATCCGGTCATGAGTGACGAGGCCGATCTCGCAGGCCTCGAATCGCGCAGCATCGACGAGGTCCGAGCCATGCGAGCCTCGTGCCAAGCGCTCGAGGCTCAGGTGTCCTACGTGCGCCGACTCGCCCAAGGTCGCCTCGACATCGTCGATGCCGAGCTCGCCCGCCGCCACGAGGGGCGCCCGCCGTCCGACATCGCAGCGATGGTCGCCGACCTGCCGAGCACCCTGGGTCGTCACCTGACCGCCCCCGGCTCGGGCAAGCGACCGACGACGATCGAGCCCGTCGAGCCCGACCCGGAGCTCGTTGCACCGCTCGATCGGGTGCTCGACGTGCAGGCGCTCGGCGATCTGCCCGCGCGGTCCGATGCCGAGCTCACCGAGATCCGCGTCTCGCTGGCCGGCGTCGAAGCCGACCTTTCGACGCAGCGCAAGGCCTTGTTCGACCGGCTCGATGCGTTGTCAGCCGAGATCACTCGGCCGCTACCGCACGGGTGAAGCCTCGGTCGAGTCGCTGCTCCAGTAGTCACCGCGTACCCTGCGAGCGTGCGCGACGACTTCGAGACCCGTTGGCGCGAGGTCGGTGAGTTCATCCGTGAGCAGCGCCGGATCGGTCATCTCTCGCTGCGCAAGCTGTCCGAGATGGCGGGGGTCTCGAACCCCTATCTGAGCCAGATCGAGCGTGGGCTCCGGCGCCCTTCCGCCGAGATCCTCCAGCAGATCGCTCGTGCGTTGCGGATCTCGGCAGAGACGCTCTACGTGCGGGCCGGCATGCTCGACGAGTCGGATGAGATCGACGTCGTGAGCGCGATCCTCCGAGATCCAGAGCTGACCGAGGAGCAGAAGCACACCCTGGTGCAGGGTGTTCGAGTCGTTCCGGAACGAGAACGATGTCGCGCGGGGCAAGATCCGAGCGGAATCTGCCGCCTCTCAGGAGCGTTGAACCCCTCCGTGCGCCGACTCGCCGTCTTGTCGCTTCACACGTCGCCGCTTGTCCAGCCCGGTGTCGCTGATGCCGGCGGGATGAACGTGTACGTGCGCGAGCTGGTATCCGCGCTCGCCCAGGCCGGAGTCGACTGCACCGTCTACGTGCGCACGTGGCGCGATGGCCTCGCCCGTGAGGTCGCGGTCGAGCCGGGGTTCCGCGTGCGTCACATCGACGTCGGCCCGCCCGACCTCCCGAAGGAGGCCTTGCCCGAGACCGTCGACGCGTTCGCCGATGGGGTGCGCGACGACCTCGAGCGCGGTGACGGCGCCGACGTCATCCACGCGAACTACTGGCTCTCGGGTCTCGCCGGGCACCGCCTCAAGCACGAGCTCGACCTCCCGCTCGTGTCGACGTTCCACACCCTCGCTCGCGTCAAGGCCGAGTCGGGAGATGAGGAGCCGGAGCGACGCGAGCGCTCCGAGATCGAGATCATGAGCTGTTCCGACGCGATCCTCGCGAGCTGCACCGAGGAAGCCGCCCAGTTCGACCGCCTCTACGGCGCCACACCCGGTCGCGTCGAGATCGTGCCCCCGGGTGTCGATCACGCGTTCTTCTCGCCGGGCGATCGCCGCGGCGCGCGGACCGCGCTCGGGCTCGGCGACCATCCGGTGCTGCTCTTCGTCGGGCGCATCCAGGCGCTCAAAGGGCTCGACGTCGCGGTGCGGGCGTTGGCCGCGCTCAGGCATCCCGAAGCAGTGCTCGTCGTCGTCGGGGGTCCGAGCGGACGCGCCGGCGATGAGTACCTCGGCGAGGTCGAGAAGACCGCTGCCGAGCTCGGCGTCGCGGGGCGCATCCGCTTCGTCGCCGCCGCAGCCCCATCATCTGCTCTCGAGCTACTACCGCGCCGCCGACGTGTGCCTCGTGCCGAGCCGTTCCGAGTCGTTCGGGCTGGTGGCGCTCGAGGCTGCCGCCTGTGGCACGCCGGTCGTGGCGTCGGCGGTCGGCGGCTTGCGCACGCTCGTCGACCACGGCCACTCCGGATTCCTGGTCGAGGGCCGCGACCCCGAGGTGTTCGCGTCGTACACCGAAGAGCTGTTGACGAACGACGTGCTCGCCGCCGACATGAGCGTCGCTGCCGCGACCCGCGCGCGTCGGTACACGTGGTCGATGTCGGCCGCGCGGCTCCGCCGGCTCTACGCGGACCTCACCGTCGGCGCACTCGTCGAGTGCTCGTGACGTTCGATCATCCGGCGAGCCGACGCGGAGCTCGACGCGGTCGAGGCGCGGGTCGACGGGTGGCTTCAACGCCAGCTCGGTGAGAACCCCATCCTCGTCGCGGTGGATCGCGGCGAGCCCGGCGAGCGCCGGTGGTACGTGCGGCTGCGCGGCGAGGAGAAGGACTTCACGACGATCTGGCTCAGCCTCGGGCAGCGCACGTTGCAGTACGAGACGTACGTGATGCCCGCGCCCGAGGAGAACCACGCCGCGTTCTACGAGCATCTGCTGCGGCGCAACGCGAAGCTCGTCGGCGCCCAGTTCTGCATCGGCGGAGAGAACGCGGTGTACCTCGTCGGCGCGTTCCCGACCGGGTCGCTGGACGACGCCGAGCTCGACCGCATCGTGGGGTCGGTCTACGCGTGCGTGGAGCAGTGCTTCCGACCGGCCCTCCGCATCGGGTTCGCCTCACGATTTCCCTCTTGAACTGTGGCTTGACGTCTCGATGCATTTCATGTCATTCTGCACTCGGCCCGAGGGCGCCGAGATCACTGGTTCGGGGAAGTCCGGTGACGCGGTGTGCCCTCGGGTCCCGCGCTCGCTCGCAGTCCCTAACCGTGCCCGTCGTGACGGCACGACTCCTCTTGGTCGGTGGTGGGCGGATGGGCGAGGCCCTGCTCGGCGGGCTCCTCGCCGCGGGCTGGGCGAAGCCCGATGAGCTGGCGGTCGTCGAGGTCGTCGCCGAGCGACGCGATGCGCTGCGTGCGGTGTTCCCCGGCGTCGACGTGCGCGACGCCGTCACGGCCGCCGATGGCGCTGTCGTCGCGGTCAAGCCCAACGACGTGCCGGCGGCATGCGCGGCGCTCGCCGAGGCGGGCGTGGTGCGTGTGCTCTCGATCGCGGCCGGGGTGCCGACCGCGCGGCTCGAGGCAGGGCTCGCTCCCGGTGCCGCGGTCGTGCGAGCGATGCCCAACACCCCGGCCCTCGTGGGTGCAGGTGCCGCGGCGATCGCCGGCGGCAGCGCGGCCTCGGACGACGACCTCGCGTGGGCCGAGTCGATCCTCGCGGCGGTCGGCATCGTGGTGAGGGTCGACGAGTCGCTGCTCGATGCGGTCACGGGCGTCTCGGGCTCGGGGCCGGCGTACGTGTTCCGGTTCGCGGAAGCGTTGATCGAGGCCGGCGTGCAGGCCGGGCTCCCACGGGAGATCAGCGTCGCGCTCACCGAGCAGACGCTCACGGGATCGGCTCGGCTGCTCGCTTCGAGTGAGGATCCGCCCGAGGCGCTGCGCGCCGGCAGTGACGTCGCCGGGGGGCACCACCGCGGCCGCACTCCGCGTGCTCGACGAGGCCGGCTGGTTCGACGCGGTGGTCGCCGCGGTCGCTGCCGCGACGGCTCGCTCACGCGAGCTCGGGGCAGGCTGATCCTTCGTCGCCGTTCCGTCACAGAGCTCTGTCACAAAACCGGCCCTTTTCCGGCGCGCCGACTCGTGGTTTACAGTCCGCTTCGACGCGGAGAAGGGGTTGTCCATGGCCCAGTCGGTGGCTCGAACGCGGTTCCTGACCGTGGCCGAGGTTGCGCAGAGCCTGAGGGTGTCGACGATGACGGTGTACCGCCTCGTGAAGGCGGGCCAGCTCGGCGCCACCAGGGTCGGCAAGTCCTACCGCATCAGCGAGAGCGATCTCGACTACTACTTGGCCAGTCGTTACACGCAAGCTGGCTGACGGCCGGGGGGAGCTCGGCCTCGGCCGGCTCCCGACCCTGCGAATCGGGCCGATGGTGCCGGGGGGTCACCATCGGCCCGTTTCGCGTCTCGCTTGCTCGCGTCATTTAGCGTCGCCGTCGCATGGGTCGTCGCTACGACACGGTGTCGCTTCTCACCGACTACGGGCTGACCGACGAGTTCGTCGGTGTCGTGAAGTCGGTGATCCGAGACATCGCACCGCACGTCGTCACGATCGACCTCACGCACGAGGTCCCTGCGTTCGACGTGCGGGCCGGCGGGCTGGCGCTCGCGCGGTGCATCCCCTATGTCGCGAGCGGATCGTCGTCGCGGTGGTCGACCCCGGCGTCGCGACCGACCGAGCCGCCGTCGCCATCGAGGTGGCACAGGGCGAAGGCGTGCTGATCGGCCCGGACAACGGGCTCCTCGCTCCCGCCGTCGCGCTCGCCGGAGGCGCCGAGCGAGCGGTCGCGCTGACGAACCCCGAGTACCAGCTGCCGGCACCCGGCCGCACGTTCGCAGGCCGCGACGTGTTCGCTCCGGCCGCCGCGCACCTGGCGAACGGGGTCGACCTCACGGACCTCGGCGCGCTCCTCGACCTCGACCTCCTCACGCCCGCGGTGGTGCCGCTGACCCGCATCGAGGGCGACGTGGTCGTGGGCGAGGTGCTCTGGGTCGATCACTTCGGCAACGCGCAGCTGAACGTCGATCCCGACGAGATCGCAGAGCTCGGCGACCGGATCGCGTTGCGGGTCGGCAGCACGAGACGTGTCGCGCGCAGAGTCGAAGCGTTCGCGGCGCTCGGCCCCGGCGAGCTCGGCCTCGTCGTCGACTCGTACGGACTGCTCGCGCTGTGTCTCGATCAGCGCTCCGCCGCGGACGAGCTGCAGATCGCGGCGAGCAGCGAGGTTCGCCTCGCGCCACCCGACGACGGGGAAGGCCCGAGGGGCACACCGGTAGCGTTCACGCGATGAGACCTCCGATGAGGGGCACCACCATCGCGTTGGGCGTGCTCCTCGCGATGATCCTCTTCGCGAGCGTGCTGCAGCTCTTCGTGCTCGCGCGCTGAGACGCCCGAGAGCGCGCTACACGCGCAGCGCGATGCGATCGCGGCTGAACTTCGTGATGCCGCCGCGCACGAGCCACGCGGCGAGCACCCACAGCGCGGCGCCCACCGCGAGCGCGACCGGCAGCGCGACCAGGAGCAGCCCCGTCGCTTGACCGAGCGCGATGAAGATCAGCGGGAGGATCACCGCGCCGCCGAGCTGGTTCGCCTCTTGCGAGGTGCGGGCCCGAGCGGACACTCGCACCATGACTCCGAGCCCGAGCGCCGCGACCGCTGGTGCGACCCACAGGATCATCACGCCCCACAAGCGAGTCGGGACGAAGATGCGGTGCATCACCGGCCACGCGACCGTGTTCGTGACCACCGCGAAGCAGGCGAACCCGAGCCACGACACGATGACTGCGGGCACGAACGCTCCGAGCAGCTTCGCGAGGAAGAGGTCGCGGTCGCTGATCGGCAGGTGCAGCAGGCCTTCGATGGTCTTGCGCTCCTTCTCGCCCGCGAACGCGTCGGCGGCGAGGACCACCGAGACCATGAGCGGCACGATGAGGAACAGCGGCGCGAGCAGGTAGCCGTTGACCAGCACGACGAGCTGCTCGCGCTCGGGAAGTCGTCGGATCGGCTCGGCCGCGTTGCCGGGCAGCCGGCCGAGGAATGAGTC
The DNA here is from genome assembly GCA_963726495.1 of uncultured Acidimicrobiales bacterium. Lineage (GTDB taxonomy): Bacteria > Actinomycetota > Acidimicrobiia > Acidimicrobiales > DATKAS01 > DATKAS01. The sequence goes on along the minus strand of CAVSCP010000008.1, from coordinate 634,997 downwards.
GATGTTGACGTTGTGCACCGAGCGTGCCGCGAACCCGACCGCACCGGGCAAGAGCACGAACAGCAGGAGCGGCACCAGGAGCATCGGCAGCAGCACCGCCTTCGATCGGCGCACGGCGGTGAGGTCCTTCCACATCACTGCCCTGATCGCATTCGTGTCGAGCTGGGTGCTCATCGCTCCGCCTTGTCCGCCTGGTCGTGCACAACGGCGAAGTACACGTCCTCGAGGGTCGGAGGCATCGGCACCGCGCCGTACACGGGCACCTCGCCCGACGTGAGCGAGGCCACGACCCGGGGGATGACCGCGCGCTCGTTCACCGTCACGACCGCGCCGCTTCCTGTCGATCGCACGGTGAGCACGCCCGGCGCGGCGGCGAGCATCGCGACGAGTGCGTCGTCGGCCGGCGCCCCGAGATCGAGGTTGACATCGAGGCCCTTCCAGATCTCGCCGGCGAGCTCGGCGGGTGTGCCGAACGCGAGGAGGTGGCCGCGGTCGAGCACCGCCATGCGGTGCGCCAGCCGTCCCGCCTCACCGAGGAAGTGCGTGCAGAGCACGACCGTGCGGCCGTGCTCTTCCGCGAGGGTGCCGATGAGGTCGATGACGTCGCGTGTGGCATCGGGATCGAGGCCCGACGTCGGCTCGTCGAGGAAGAGGATGTCGGGATCGTGGAGCAGCGCGCGTCCGAGCGCGACGCGCTTGCGCTGACCCGTCGAGAAGCCCTGCACCCGGTGGTCGGCGCGATCGGCCATCCCGAACCGCTCGAGCATCGCGGTCGCCTTCGTCCCCGCGTCGGTCTTGTTCATCCCGCGGATCCGGCCCGTGACGACGAGGTTCTCCCACGCGGTCAGCCGATCGTCGAGGCCCGCGTTCTCTGTGAGGACCCCGGTTCGCCGCCGCACCTCGTTGCCATCCAGAGCGGGGTCGATGCCGAGCACTCGGCTCGACCCGCGATCGGGAGCGAGGACGCCGTTCAACAGTCGAACGGTCGTGGTCTTGCCGGCGCCGTTCGGCCCGAGCACGGCGAGGACTTCACCGGGCGAGGCCTCGAGCGTCAGGTCGACGAGGGCGAGCTGGCCGTTGAACGACCGGGTGAGGCCGTCGGCGACGATCGCGCTCGCAGCGGAGCGTCCCACGGTCACTGCACCAGTCTGACGCCCGGCCCGGCTACGCGAGGCGCAGGTGCAGGAACGTCGGGAACGTCTCGAGGATCTCGACGACGAGCTCGTGCACGTCGGCCACTGTGGTCGGCGTCGACTCGGCGGCCGGGGTCGACGACGGGGGAAGCACCGCGACGAGCAACGAGCTCGGCGAGGCTGCGGTGCCGGTGCCGGGGTCGTCGGCGGGACGGGTGCGGGTGTCGTCGGAGGGGCGGCGGGCGCGGTGACGTGCGCAGCGGTCGTCGGCGGCGGCGGGGCGGCGGTGCCGCGGTGGTCGGAGGCGCGGTCAGGGGCGCGGCAGTCACCGGTGCGGCGGCGGTCGTGGGCGGCGCGGTGGGCGGCGGTGCTTGCGTTGCTGGCCGGTGCCGCGGTCGTCGGAGGAGGAGGGGGCGGGGCGCCGTCGCCGGCGATCGCGATGAATCGATGCGTCGTGAAGAGCTTCCCGTTCGCGTCGCGCCCCACGCACACTCCGACCCGCGTGTACTGCGGATCGACGAGGTTCGCGTAGTGCCCTGGGCTCGCGACGAACGCGTCGAAGAGGGAGTCGACGGTGCCACCCATCCCCACGTTCTCGCCGCCCTTGCGCCAGTTCGATGAGACCGAGGCGATCGCGGCCGCCAGGTTCGGGTCGTGCGAGATGGTGCCCGCGGCGATCATCTGGTCGTTCCAGGTGCACGCGGTCGCCGCGAGTGCCGCGTCGGGCGTCAGGGCCGCGAGGCCCTTCGAGGCGCGCAGCGCGTTGATCTTCGACACGAACGTCGCCTCGTCCGCAGGCGAGGCCGCGCCCGCGGCCGCGGTGCCCACCGCCAGCAGCCCGGCCGTGAGCATCACCGCCAGAGCGGCCGAGGTGAGAGCCCGCCGCGATGTGACGCACCGACTCTCTTCGGTACGTCCGAGGGGGCCACTTGAGCCGAACCTGAGTACGCTCGCTGGGCCGTGAAGGCCGGCGGCTGTGCCGACGGCCCAGTGCGTTACGGGGGGCTTCGCACGTGAATCTGGCCGAGATCATCGAGCTGCATGGCGACGACGCCGTCTCGCTCGTGAGCAGGGGCGCGCCGACGACCTACGGCGAGCTCCGTCAGCAGGTCGCGGCGCTTCGAGGCGGGCTCGTCGGGCGGGGGCTCGGCCCCGGTGATCGGGTCGGCCTGCTGTGCGCCAACAACCCGACGTTCGTCATCTCCTATCTCGCCGTGCTCGGGATCGGCGGCGTCGTGGTCCCGCTGAACCCGCTCAGCCCGGCTCCCGAGCTCGTCCGCGAGATCCAGTCGGTCGAGACGGCTGCGGTGATCGTCGGACCGGCCGGGCGCGCGAGCTGGGGCGACGTCGACCGCGCCGACGGTGCCGTCGGTCCGGCTCGTCATCGGCACCGCCGGCCATCCGTTCACCGATGCCGCGACGTTCGAGGATCTCCTCACCGCCGACCCCGCGCCTGTGGCCTCGCGCTCGGCGGACGACCTCGCCGCCCTGCTCTTCACGAGCGGCACCGCGGGCTCCGCGAAGGCGGCGATGCTCACGCACGGCAACCTGCACTCGAACCTCGAGCAGCTGCAGGCGCAACCCGGACGCGGGCTCCGGCCCGACGACGTCGTGTTCGGCGTGCTTCCCCTGTTCCACATCTTCGGCATGAACGTGGTGCTCGGCCTCGCGCTGTACTGCGGCGCGTCGGTTGTCCTCGTCGAGCGCTTCGATCCGGCGACTGCGCTCGAGACGATCGAGACGCGCGGCGTCACGGTGATCTCGGGAGCGCCGCCGATGTGGACCGCGTGGGCCACGCTGCCGGGTGTCAGCCCGTCCGCGTTCTCGTCGGTGCGCATCGCGTCGACAGGCGCGGCGAAGATGCCCGAGGACCTCTCGCGCCTGTTCCAGTCGCGCTTCCACCTCGAGCTCCTCGAGGGCTACGGCCTGACCGAAGCCTCGCCGGTCGTCACTGCGTCACCTCCGGGCGAGTCGCGGGTCGGCTCGATCGGCTTGCCGCTGCCCGGTCTCGAGCTCCGGCTCGTCGACGATGACGGCGACGACGTGCTCGCGGGTGACGCGGGTGAGATCTGGGTGAAGGGCCCGAACGTGTTCGGCGGCTACTGGCACGACGAGGAAGCCACCAAGCGGGCGCTCACTGACGACGGTTGGCTTCGCACTGCCGATGTCGCGGTCGCCGACGACGAGGGATACCTCTATCTCGTCGATCGTGCGAAGGACCTCATCATCGTGTCGGGCTTCAACGTGTACCCCGGGGAAGTCGAGGAGATCATCAGCCAGTACCCCGGCGTCGAGGACGTCGCCGTCGTCGGGAGTCCCCATCCCTCGACCGGTGAGGCGGTGAAGGCATTCGTGGTCCCTTCAGCCGACACGTCGGTGGACGAGGAGGCGATCATCGAGCACTGCCGGCACTCGCTCGCCCGGTACAAGTGCCCGACCAAGGTGATGTTCGTCGACGCGCTACCCAAGGGCTGGGGAGGGAAGGTCCTCCGTCAGGCGCTCCGCTGACGCTGACGAGCCGACCGCGCCCGTGCCGCCGTCGGTCTCCGGGCGTCGAGGCGAGGAAGTCGCGACCAGGAACCCGGCGAAGAGCACCGTCACGCCGATCGTCAAGGTGACGGCGAACGCCTTGGACGCGCCGAGCCGTCCGTTCAGCAACCCGCTCGCGCCGAGGATGAGCGTTCCCACCGCGATCAGGGCGTTGCCCACGGCAAGCCGCTTCGGATGCGGGGCGAGGCCGCGCCCGCGCGTGCGTTCGCGTCCGCCCACCACCCGCCAGAGCGACAGGATCGCTCCGCCGAACACCACGAGCGCGCCCCCTGCCGACCCGACCGCGGCCAGGATGCGCGGCAGCGGCCCGAACACCTCGCTCCCCGTCGGGAGGTCGGTGCCCGAGATCGGGGCCTTCAGCGGCGCGACGACCATGACCCCGGCCGCGAAGAACGCCGCGCACGTGAGGCCCGAGCGCGACTCGGTCGCCGGTGCGCTGACCCGCGAACAGATACACCGTCCCGAGCGCGAGGTAGGGCACGTTCAAGATCGCGCCGAAGAGGAAGAAGACCCGGAACGTCGGGCCCGTGAAGCCCACCGAGGATCCGAGCCAAAGGGCGCTCGAGGCGATCGCGAACATGGCGAGTGCGACCGTCCACGCCAGGTCGTGGCGCCGCCGCCGGCTGAGCCACCGGTCGAGAGTGCAGAAGGTGAATGCCACGGCGACGAGCGTCGCGGCGGCCGCGAGCGCGGCCTGGGCGGTGACCACGAGACCGCAGCGTAAGAGGCGCGAGGGGCTTTGTGAACTCGCGCACGTGGGCGTACCCTGCCTCCGGCATGGCTGACCGAGCGCGCCGGCGCATTCCCGAGGCCACGGTCGCCCGGCTTCCGGTCTACGTGCGGATCCTGCTCGAGGTCGCGGAGTCGAGGACTGCCACGATCTCGTCCGAGCGGCTGGCCGAGATGGCCGGCGTGAACGCCGCGAAGGTGCGCAAGGACCTCTCCTACCTGGGCTCCTACGGCACCCGAGGCGTCGGGTACGACGTGGAGTACCTCCTCTTCCAGATGAGCCGCGAGCTCGGCCTGACCCACGACTGGCCGGTCGTCATCGTCGGTGCGGGCAACCTGGGTCACGCGCTCGCCAACTACGGCGGATTCGACGAGCGGGGCTTCCCCGTCGCCGCGATCGTCGACATCGACGAGGCGAAGGTCGGCACGAAGGTGGGCGCGGCCAAGGTCCGCCACCTCGATGACCTGCCCGACATCGTCGGAGCGCTGTCGGACGTGATCGGGATCATCGCGACCCCGGCGGCGGGAGCCCAAGAGGTCGCCGATCGGCTCGTGGCCGCCGGAGTCACGTCGATCCTGAACTTCGCGCCCGCGGTGCTCACGGTGCCCCGGGGCGTCTCGCTGCGGAAGGTCGACCTCGCGGTCGAGCTGCAGATCCTCAGCTTCTATCAGCAACGTCGCGGCGGCGACCGGATCGCGAGCGCGTAGGCAGACCTAGAGTGAACCCGTGTCGGTAGTCGTCATCGGTCTGAACCACCGCATCGCTCCGCTCGACATCCTCGAGCGCACGAGCGTCGACGGTGCGAGCCTGCCGAAGGCGCTCGACGACCTCTGCTCCCGGCCGAACATCACCGAAGCCGTCTTGCTCTCGACGTGCAACCGCACCGAGGTGTACGTCGTCGCCGAGCGCTTCCATGGCGCGTACTCCGACGTGCGCGACTTCATCGCGCAGCACGCCGGCCTCGCGCCTGAGGCCCTCACGTATCACCTCTACAGCCACTTCGACGAGGGGGCCGCGAACCACCTCTTCGCCGTGGCGGCGGGTCTCGACTCCGCCGTGCTCGGCGAGAGCGAGATCCTCGGGCAAGTCCGCGACGCGTGGGAGGCAGCGAAGGGCCATGGCTCGGCTCGAGCCACGCTCAACGCGCTGTTCCGGCACGCGCTCGAGGTCGGCAAGCGAGTGCGCACCGAGACGGGGCTCTCGCGTCACACCGCGTCGGTGTCGATGGCTGCGGTCGCGATGGCCGACGACGCGCTGGGCGGTCTCACCGGTCGACGGGTGCTCGTGCTCGGCGCGGGCGACATCGGCGAGGGGATGGCGGTCGCGCTCGCCGACTCGGGTGTGGCCGAGGTGCTCGTTGCGAACCGCACGTTCGATCGCGCCGATCACCTCGCGACGCGGCTCGGCGGCCGTCCGGTTCGGCTGCTCGAGCTGGCCGACGCCCTCACCGAGGTCGACGTGCTGCTCACCTCGACTGGTGCTCGTTCGATCCTCGTCGAGCATGCCGACCTCGCGCCCGTAATGGCTGCGAGGCCGAATCGCCCGCTGCTCGTGGTCGACGTGGCGGTGCCCCGCGACGTCGATCCCGGCGTCGCGTCGATCCCCGGCGTGACACTGCTCGACATCGACGACCTGCGTGCGTTCGCCGACCGCGGCATCCAAGAGCGTCGCAACGAGATCCCTGCGGCGCAGGCCATCGTCGACGAAGAGGTCGCGCGCTGGATCGATCACTCGACCGCACGTGAGGTCGCGCCGCTCATCGCCGCCATGCGCGAGTGGGCCGACGGCGTCCGCGAGGGCGAGCTCGATCGGGCCAAGACTCGCCTCGAGGCCCTCGAGCCAAAGCAGCGCGAGGCGGTCGAGGCCATCACTCGGGGCATCGTCGCGAAGCTGCTGCACGAGCCGACGGTGCGCTTGAAGGAGGTCGCCGGAACCCAGCGGGGCGAGCGGCTCTCCGAAGCACTGCGCGACCTCTTCTCGCTGTAGGTCATCGGCGCGCGCCGTGCGGGTGCGGATCGCGAACGCGAGGGAGCCCTCTCGCTCGCTGGCAAGCCGAACGTGTCGGTGCGCTGTTGTGCGCGGACGACGCGTCGATCGACGTCGAGCTCGTCATCGTCGAGACGCTGGGTGATCGCACGCGTGACCGGCCGATCCACGAGCTCGGCGGGCAGGGCGTGTTCGTCAAAGAGGTGCAGTCCGCGGTGCTCGAAGGGCACGCGGACGTCGCGGTGCACTCCGCCAAGGATCTTCCGTCGATGCCTGCTCCGGGGCTCGTCATCGCCGCGGTCCCCGAGCGGGGAGACGCCCGCGACGCGCTCGTCGGCCGTTCTCTCGCCGATCTCGGGCCGGGTGCGACTGTCGCGACCGGATCGGTCCGCCGCCGCGCGCAGCTCGCGCACCTTCGCCCCGACCTCGAGTTCGTCGAGCTCCGCGGCAACATCCAGACCCGCCTGTCGAAGGTGCCGACCGACGGTGCCCTCGTGATGGCGGTCGCCGCACTCGAACGCCTCGGCCTCGGCACCCAGATCGCGCAAGCGCTCGACCCGAGCGTCATGCTGCCGCAGGTCGCGCAGGGCGCGCTCGCGGTCGAGTGCCGCGACGACGACGGCGCGACCCGCGGGCTGCTGTCGCGCATCGAGCACGGGCCGAGTCGTCTCGCGGTGGATGGCGAGCGCGCGTTCCTCGCCGCGCTCGGCGGCGGCTGCGACCTTCCGGTCGGCGCGCACGTGGTGGCTGTCGAACACGGGTGGCGTTGCGAGGGCCTGATCGCCGATGTCGCGGGCACAACCGTGCTGCGCCACGCCGAGGTCGGCCGCGATCCGGTCTCGCTGGGAGCGAGCGTCGCAGTGGTGCTGCTCGACGAACGGGGTGGTTCGGCTCTCCTGGCCCGGTCCTAGATGACACAGCCGTAGCATCGCCGCATGGCCGAGCAGCTCACCGGAGAGGTGACCGAGCTCCTGCAGGAGCTCATCCGCAATCAGTGCGTCAACGACGGCAGTCCCGAGTCCGGCGAGGAGGAGCGGAGCGCGACCTTGCTCCGGGACTACCTCGAGGGCACGGGGCTCGACTTCACGAGCTTCGAGTCCCTGCCGGGGCGCCGGTCGCTCGTCGCTCGCATCGAAGGCAGCGACCCCGCCGCGCCGTCGCTCTGCCTGATGGGACACACCGACGTCGTGCCGGTGACCGCGAGTGGCTGGTCGCGCGACCCGTTCGGGGGCGAGCTCGTCGACGGTGAGGTGTGGGGCCGCGGGGCGATCGACATGCTCAACCTCACAGCGTCGATGGCGGTTGCCACCAAGCATCTCGCGCGCACGGGCTTTCGCCCGAAGGGCACGTTGCTCTACTTCGCCGTCGCCGATGAGGAGGCGGGCGGTCACTGGGGAGCGGAGTGGGCGCTCGATCACGAGCGTGACGCGGTCGCTGCGGACTACGTCGTCACCGAGTCGGGCGGCCTTGTGATGGACACCCAGTCGGGTCAGCGGGTGACGATCACCGTCGCGGAGAAGGGCGTCATGTGGCGGCGGCTGCGCGTGCGCGGCACGCCGGGCCACGGGTCAGCGCCGTTCGGTGCCGACAATGCCCTCGTGAAGGCCGCCGAGGTCGTGCGCCGGCTCGCGGCCTACGAGCCTCGAGCGCAGATCCTCGACCTGTGGGAGAACTACGTCGACGCGTTCGACCTCACCGATGCCGAGCGCAAGGCGCTTCGCGATCCCGACACCGTGATGCAGGCCTGCCGCGACCTCTCCGACCAAGGTGTCGCGAAGCTCGCTCACGCGTGCACGCACACGACGTTCTCGCCGAACGTCGCCCACGGCGGCGTGAAGACGAACGTGATCCCGGACGTCGTCGACCTCGACATCGACATCCGAGTGATGCCTGGTGAGACGGACGAGGACGTGCGCAAGCACATCGACACCGCGCTCGGCGATCTGAGCAGCGAGGTGGAGCTCACGATCCTGCAGTCAGGTGAGTACACGAGGTCGCCGATCGACACGCCCCTGTATGGCGCGCTCGAGAAGGTCGCGCAGCGGGTGTACCCGCAGGCGACCTTGATGCCGGTGATGACCGTCGGCGGCACCGACGCGCGCTTCTACCGGAACTCGGGTGCGCTCGCATACGGCTTCGGTCTGATGAGCCCCGATGTCACCTACCAGAAGTTCCGCTCGCGCTTCCACGGCAACGACGAGCGCGTCGACGTCGAGTCGTTGCGGCTCACGACCGACTGCTGGCTGTCGTTGTGCCAAGACGTGCTCGGGTGAAACGGGTCGGCCCGCTCGCCGGGCGGCGGGTCGTCGTGACGAGAGCGAGCGAGCAAGCGGGTGACCTCGTCGAGCGCTTGCAGATCCTCGGTGCCGAACCGATCGAGGTGCCGCTGATCGCGGTCGTCGACGCCTCGGACGGTGGTGCCGCGCTCCGCAAGGCGCTCGACCCGCCGCCCGACTGGATCGTGGTGACGTCCGCGAACGGTGCTGCCCGCGTCCTCGACGCGATGCCCGATTCGTGCCGCTGAAAGTCGTCTCGCTTCGCCGTCGTCGGTCCGATGACAGCGTCAGTGCTCGAGCGCGCCGGTGTGCAGCCCGACCTGATCCCGACGCGGTTCGTCGCGGAGAGCCTCGTCGAGGTGTTCCCGCGCGGCTCGGGGCGTGTGGTCGTCGCGCAGGCGGCCGGTGCGCGGTCGGTCGTCGCCGACGGCGTCGCCGCGAAGGGCTGGCACGTCGATGTCGTCGAGGCGTACCGCACGATCCCCGTGACGCCGACACCAGAGGCGCTCGCGGCGGCGAAGGCGAGCGACGCCATCCTCTTCACGTCGGCCTCGACCGTGACGTCCTTCCTCACCGCGGCCGGCGCCGATGCCGTGCCGCCAGTCGTCGTGTGCATCGGTCCGATCACTGCTGCCGCGGCTGCCGATGCGGGGATCGCAGTGACCGCGGTGCCCGAGGAGCACACGATCCCGGCGATGGTCGCGGCGCTCGCTGATGCCCTCCAGCCGTAGGATTCGAAGGTGACCTTTCCCGCTCGCCGTCCCCGCCGGTTGCGGCGCACTCCCGCGCTCCGCCGGCTCGTCGCGGAGGCGCAGCTGCAGGTCGACGACCTCGTCGCCCCGCTGTTCGTCCGGGAAGGCATCGACGAACCGCAGCCGATCCCTTCACTGCCCGGTGTCGTCCAGCACACGCGTGAGTCGTTGCGCAAAGAGGTGCGTGAGCTCGCGGATCTCGGCATCCCCGCGGTCGTGCTCTTCGGCGTGCCGTCGCACAAGGACGCGACCGGCAGCCAGGCGTGGGCCGACGACGGCATCGTGCAGCTCGCGCTCCGCGACCTTCGCGACGAGATGGGCGATCGCATCGTCCTCATCGCCGACCTGTGCCTCGACGAGTACACCGACCACGGCCACTGCGGCGTGCTCACCCCGACGGGTGAGGTCGACAACGACCAGACGCTGACGTTGTACGCGAAGACCGCGATCGCGCAGGCCGCGGCGGGCGCCGACGTCGTCGCACCGAGCGGGATGATGGACGGCCAGGTGCACGCGATCCGCACTGCGCTCGACACGCGCGGCTACGAGAGCACTGCGATCCTGGCCTACTCGGCCAAGTACGCGTCGGCGCTGTACGGCCCGTTCCGCGACGCGGTCGACGTGCACATCGCCGGCGGTGGTGATCGCAAGGGCTACCAGCAGGACTGGCACAACGGCCGCGAGGCCCTCGAAGAGGTGCGCCTCGACATCGCTGAAGGCGCGGACATCGTGATGGTCAAGCCGGCGCTCGCGTACCTCGACGTCATCGCTGCAGTGCGCGCCGAGGTCGACGTGCCGGTCGCGGCCTACCACGTGTCGGGTGAGTACGCCATGATCAAAGCCGCCGCCGAGAACGGATGGATCGACGGCGACGCGGTCGCGCTCGAGCACGTGACTGCGATCAAGCGCGCCGGCGCCGACATCATCCTCACGTACCTCGCGCGCGAGCTCGCCGAGCGCCTGTGAGATGACCGACACCAACGAGGAGTGGTTCGAGCGCGCACAGGCGGTCATCCCCGGGGGCGTGAACTCGCCCGTGCGCGCGTTCCGTTCCGTTGGTGGATCGCCCTACTTCGTCGCACGCGCCGAGGGCGGCTACGTGTGGGACGTCGAGGGCAAGCGCTACACGGACTTCGTGCAGAGCTACGGCGCGATCATCCTCGGCCACGCGCACCCGAAGGTCGTCGAAGCGATCCGGAAGGCGGCCGGTGACGGCACCTCCTACGGCGCGCCCACGGCGCGCGAGGTGCTGCTCGCAGAGGCGATCTGCGAGCGCGTGCCGAGCTGCGAGAAGGTGCGCATGGTCAACAGCGGCACCGAGGCGACGATGACCGCGCTTCGTGTCGCGCGTGGCTTCACCGGCAAGGAGAAGGTCGTGAAGTTCGCGGGCAACTACCACGGCCACGGCGACGCGCTGCTCGCGGCCGGGGGCAGCGGCGTCGCGACGCTCGGGCTCTCGGGCTCGGCCGGCGTGCCGACATCGGCGGTCGCGCAGACGGTCGTGGTCCCGTACAACGAGGTGCCCGATCTCGACGACGACGTCGCGTGCGTCATCGTCGAGCCGGTCGCCGCAAACATGGGTCTGGTCGCGCCGTCGCCGGGGTTCCTCGAAGGCTTGCGGAAGGCGTGTGATGCGGCGGGCACGCTGCTCGTGTTCGACGAGGTCATCACTGGGTTCCGCCTCGGCGCCGGCGGCGCGCAGCAGCACTACGGCGTCACGCCCGACCTCACGTGCTTCGGGAAGGTCATCGGCGGCGGGCTTCCTGTCGGCGCGTTCGGAGGCCGCGCGGACGTGATGGAGGTGCTCGCGCCGCTGGGCCCCGTCTACCAAGCGGGCACGCTCTCGGGAAACCCTCTCGCCACGGCCGCGGGTCTCGCGGTGCTCGACGAGCTCGATGCCGGCGTCTACATGATGATGGAAGGACGAGCGGCGCAGCTCGCCGGATGGCTGCGCGACGTGATCAGCGAGGCGGGCCTTCCGATCTCGGTCCCGGTCGTCGGCCCCCTCATCGGCCTCCGCTTCTCGTCAGAGCCGGCGATCGACTACGACACCGCGAAGCAGACCGACGAGAAGTGCTACGCGGCGTTCTTCCACGCGATGCTCGACCGTGGGGTGGCGTTTGCTCCAGGGCCATACGAGGTCGCGTTCCCGAGCATCGCCCATTCGAAGGAAGAGCTCGAGCGCGTCGTCGATCTCGCGAGCGCTGCCGCGCAAGAGGTGGCCGCCGCGGCCTGATTTCGCACTGACTACGGTGCGCCCATGGCTGCCCCCCAAAGCGACGCCCTCGTCCTCTTCGGCATCACTGGCGACCTGGCGAAGAAGAAGCTGCTGCCTGCCGTCTACCACCTCGCTGCGCGCGATCGGCTGCCGGCGATCGTCATCGGGGTTGCCTCGCGCGAGCTCGCCGAGGGCGCGCTCGAGCAGCGGCTTCGTGAAGCCGTCACTGCGGTCGAGCCCAATCCCGACGAGGACGTGATCGAGAGCGTGCTCAAGCGCCTGAAGTACGTGTCGGGCGACTACCGCGAGCAGTCGACGTTCGAAAAGCTCAAGGAGGCGTTGGAAGCCAGCCAGCATCCGCTGTACTTCCTCGCGATCCCGCCGAGCCTCTTCGACGACGTCGCGCAAGGGCTCGCGACCCAGGGCATCAACAAGGATGGTCGTGTCGTCGTCGAGAAGCCGTTCGGTCGCGACCTCGAGTCGGCCGAAGAGCTCAACGCGATCCTGCACAACGCGTTCGACGAGAGCGCGATCTACCGCATCGATCACTTCCTCGGGAAGGAGTCGGTCGAGAACCTGCTCGTGTTCCGCTTCGCGAACTCGTTGCTCGAGCCGGTCTGGAACAACCACTACATCAACTCGGTGCAGATCACGATGGCCGAGGCGTTCGGAGTCGAGGGCCGCGGCAAGTTCTACGAAGAGGTGGGTGCGCTGCGTGACGTCGTGCAGAACCACTTGCTGCAGGTGATGGCGCTGCTCGCGCTCGATCCGCCGGTCGACGCGAGCGCGCAAAGCCTCGGCGACGAGCGGGTCAAGCTGTTCAAGCAGGTGCGCGCGGTCGACCCGGCCGAGACGGTACGAGGGCAGTTCCGCGGCTACGTCGACGAAGACGGCGTGCACGGCGGTTCCGACACCGAGACGTTCGTCGCGCTCCGCCTCTGGATCGACTCGTGGCGCTGGGCCGGTGTGCCGTTCCTCATCCGCACGGGCAAGGCGCTCGCCGCCACGGCGCTCGAAGCGGTGGTCGAGTTCAAGGCGCCGCCCCGGCTGTTCTTCAAGCAGCCCGGCATGCCGATGCCCGACCCGAACCATCTGCGCTTCCGGCTGGGCAAGAACGACGGCATCACGTTGCATCTGCAAGCAAAGTCACCCGGCGAGAAGATGGTCACGCGGCAGGTCGACCTGCAGGTGAACTACGAGCAGGTGTTCGGCGCCCGCCAAGAGGCCTACGAGCGGCTCATCGACGACGCGATCGCCGGTGATCAGACACGATTCGGCCGCGAGGACAGCCTGATCGAGCAGTGGCGCATCATCGACCCGTTGCTGCAACATCCCGATCCCGTGCACCTCTACACGAAGGGCACGTGGGGTCCCGAGGCCGCGTCCCGTCTCGCGCAGAACGGCAGCAGCTGGTACGAGCCGATCTTCTAGCTGACAGCTACCTGTCGGGGTAGAGGCGGACGATCGCGGCAGCCGCCTTGTACGCGGCCTCCGCCGGCCCGAGCTCGTCGGGTCGCAGCAGGTTCGCCATGATGCGCAGCACCCACTCCATCAGAGTGCGGCTGCGCATGCCCACGCGCGTGAGCTCGCGCATGAGCGCGGGCCGGCCGATCACTTGCGCGAACAGCCGCGCCACCTTGAAGTAGAGGCCGTACTCGGCGTCGAGGAGCTTGGCGTACTGCTGCACCGCGAGCCCGTCCCCGGTCTCGAGCGCTTCGTGCAGCACCTGCGCCGCGAGCCGGCCGGTCTCGTACGCGTAGTCGATGCCTTCGCCGTTGAACGGGTTGACGAGCCCCGCGGCGTCGCCGACGACTACGAACGTCGGGCCGACCTTGGGGCCGACCGAGCCGCCCATGGGCAGCCGACCGCCCGTGGGCTCACCGCACGAGCGCTCCGCGGAGATCTCCCAGTACGCGGGCGCGGTCGCGACGTACTCGTTCAGGAGGTGCGTCGTGTTCACGCTGCGGTAGTCCCGGAACGTCGACAGCAGCCCGACGCCGACGTTCACAGTGCCGTCGCCCACCGGGAAGATCCATCCGTAGCCGGGCAGCGTGTTGCCGTTGCGGTCCTTCACGTCGAGCGCGCTCTCGATCCACGGGTCCGCGTGGAGCGGGCTCTCGTAGTAGCCGCGGATCGCCATCCCCTGCGGGTACGAACGATCTCGCGCCGTGCCGATCGCGCGACCGAAGCGCGAGTTCGCGCCGTCCGCGACCACCACGTACTTCGCACGTACCTCTCGTCCGTTGACGATGGCGCCGCGCACGAGGCCGCTGTCGAGGATCGGCGCGGTCGCCTCGGCGTCTTGCCAGACGGTCGCTCCGGCCTTCACCGCGTTGTCGGCGACCATCTGGTCGAGGTCGCGACGGCGCACGACGTATCCGAATGACGGCAGGTCGGGATGCTCGGGCCACTCGAGCTCGAGCGTGATGCCGTGCGCGAGTGCGCGGAGGCCGTTGAAGCGGTGGAAGTCCGTGAGTCGCTCGCCGAGCCCCATGTCGTGGAGCTGCCGCACCGCTCGGGGCGTGAGCCCGTCGCCGCACGTCTTCTCGCGCGGGAACGTCTTCTTCTCGACGAGGAGGACATCGTGACCCGACGACGCGAGCCAGTACGCGGCCGCGGCGCCCGACGGGCCACCGCCGACCACGAGCACCTCGTGTTGTCCGGCCGTGTGGCGGCCGGCTGTGTGACGGCCGCCCGTGCCTGACATCAGGAGCCGGTCGCCTCGCCGGCCGGCCCCCTCGGTGGTGCACTGCGGGGGCACCGGGTCCTGGCCGGACAGCACCACCCGCTCGTAGCAGACGACGTCGTTGATCTCTTGGTCGGTGAGGATCTGGCCCCACGCGGGCATGCCCGCCTTGCCGACGCGCTGGCCACCGGGGCGGTTCGGGTTTCCGTAGGGCTTGCCGACGTAGGGCTCGGAGCCCGACTTCACGAACGCGATGTGGTCCTTGATGTCAGGGAAGGTCTGCAGCACCGAGCCGTTGTTCAGCTGGAAGCCGATGCCTCCCGCCGAGTCGCCGGCGCCCGTGGGCAGGTGGCACGACGCGCAGTTCGCGATGTAGAGCTCCTGGCCAGCCGCCAGCGGGCCGGTCACGGCCTGGGTCGGCGGCGTGAGTGACCACTGGTAGATGAACGCCCAGAGGGGGAGCAGCGCGACGACGGGGATGGCCCAGTACGGGATGCGCTTGCGGCGCAGCGCGGCCTCGACGTAGGGAGGCGGGGGCTTGGGCGGCGGCGCGACGACCGCAGGAGCCGCCGCGGGGGCAGGCGCGGGCGCCGGTGTCGCGGCCGCAGCCGCCGGCTGCACCTCAGTGGAGGGCGCCGCGGGCGGAGCTGCTCCCGCTCCTGCGTCACCTGTCGACAGCCCCAGTGCTTCGCGCCGCTCTCGCGAGCGTCGAAGCAAGTGCTCGGGGATCTCGGTCACTGCACCCTCCGCGGGCCCGGTTGCGGGGACGTCGTCTGGACGAACAATTGGCGGCGAATCGGCGGTCACCTTAGGCGCCACGCAGGCCCGGAGTGGAACCGGACCGCACCGTACCACCCGGATGGCCTGTGGTCTTTCTCGCGAGAGAGGCGTGCTAGAACGACGACTGCTCCGAGTTCTCCGGTGCCTTTGCTCCGCGTCAGCCACCCCTTTGGACGCCTGTGACGCTGGGGTAGAGTGGTTGTGCATCCGTTCACGAGCGCCCTCCGCGAGAGGGCGGTGAGGAGGTGGGGAGGGTCCGTGGTCGCGCTGCGTCGTGTCCCTCGTCCTCACCTTTGCGATGGCCGGGGCGTTGTTCGCCTACGGCATCAGGCGGCCGGTCGGGAAGCCGCTCACTTGGGGTGAGGCGCTCCTCGGCGGCACCTACGTCTATGCGCTGATCTTCTTGATGTACGGCGTCGTGCCGCACCAGTGGCTGACGCTCGCCGACGGTCCGTTGAAGTGGCGCAAAGACGCGATCCTCGCGGGGCCTGGCTCGAAGGGCGCCATGACGTGGCTGCCGTTCAGCATCACGAAGCAGACGGTGCGCGACCTCGTCGTCGTGGTGATCTACCTCCTGTTCTTCGGCGCCATGATCGCCACTTGGTCCCTGTGGCAGAACCGGGGCAAGGCCAAGCCCGTCGCGATCGAGACGTCGACGTACGGCCGTCCGCTGGTGAAGGCGAAGTAGCGATGGCACGCACCGACGCGAACCCGCCGATGCCCGAGTTCCGCGACGACTACACGCTCGTCGAGGTCGACGCGGACTACCTCGCGAAGGCGGTGAAGCCGAAGCAGTTCATCCACATCGATCAGTCCGAGTGCATCATGTGCGAGGGCTGCGTCGACATCTGCCCGTGGAAGTGCATCCACATGGTGTCGCCGTCGGCGATCGACGAGGCGAACAACACCGAGCTCCCGGGCAGCGATCCCGGTGACCATGTCGTGTTCCTGATCGACGATGACGTGTGCACTCGGTGCGCGCTCTGCGTCGACCGGTGCCCCACCGGCGTGATCATCATGGGCAAGGTCGGCGTCCCCGACAGCGACGGCGACCCGCACATGCGTGACAGCAATCACGGCTACGCATACGGCATGCGGTTCTAGGAGCGCTCGTGGCCAAGACAGTCGACGACAAGCCAGGGCTCGGGGCGAAGATGCACGAGGCGACCACGAAGATGGTCTCCACCGTGCAGGGCTCCCAGGCCTGGAACTCGATCTTCCGACCGGGCTCGATCTTCCGGAAGGGCTACACCGACAGCCCTCGCAACCGGTCCTACGTGATCATGAACTCGGTGCTGTACCACCTGCACCCGGTCAAGGTGAAGCGCCACGCGGTCAAGGTGAGCTACACGCTCTGCCTCGGCGGCCTCTCGTTCTTCCTCTTCATCCTGCTGACGGTCACCGGCATCTTCCTGATGTTCTTCTACCGGCCGACGACCGCGCAGGCGTGGAACGACATCTACGCGCTGCAGACGTCGGTGACCTTCGGGCTGCATGGTGCGCAACATGCACCGATGGGCCGCGCACCTCATGGTGCTGTCGGTCTTCTTGCACATGGCGCGCGTCTTCTACCACGGGGCCTACAAGCCGCCCCGCGAGTTCAACTGGGTGATCGGCGTGATCCTGCTCACGCTCACCCTGCTCCTGTCGTTCACCGGTTACCTGCTCCCGTGGGACCAGCTCGCCCTCTGGGCGGTCACGGTGGGCACGAACATGATCGGGTACTCACCGGTGTTCGGTGATCAGATCCGATTCGTGCTCTTAGGTGGCGTCGAGATCGGTCCCGAGACGCTGCTGCGGTGGTACGTGCTCCACGTCCTGATGTTCCCGTTCATCACCGTCATCTTCATGGCCGTCCACTTCTGGAGGGTTCGCAAGGATGGCGGCATCTCCGGTCCGCTGTAGGCCAGCAGGCAGCCCTGACTTGATGAGAGCAGTCAGCCCATGACCGAGATCCCCGAACACCTGCGCAAACGAGCCGAAGAGGCGAGGGCCAAGGCTGCTGCAGCCGCGGGCCCGACGCCGGCTGAGCCGGCCGCGCCCGCGGAGCCGGCCGCGCCCGCTGCGTCGGGCGACGCGCCCGCGGCGCCGAGTGGCACGGGTGGTGACGGCGCAGAGTCGCGCATCCCCGCCCACCTCCTCGAGCGCAGCAAGGCCGCACGGGGCAAGGCCGAGGGCGCGCCCACCGAGGTCGCCGTGCCGGCGGGTGTGGCCGCCGCGGCCGCGGGCAGCGCGGTCGCGACTGCACCTCCTCCTGTCGCCGCCGGCCCCGGCGGCCACACGCAGCGGCTGCTCACGGTCGTCAAGGCGGGCTCGATCCAGGACGTGAAGGCGACACCTGTCGACAAGGTGCACGTGTGGCCGCACCTGCTGCTGATCGAGTTCGTCGCGTCGCTCGCGTGCACCGCGTTCGTGTTCATCTTCTCGGCGTTCGTCAACGCGCCGCTGCTGCAGCTCGCCAACATCAACCGCACCCCGAACCCGTCGAAGGCGCCCTGGTACTTCCTCGGGTTGCAGGAGCTGCTGACGATGTTCCACCCGATGGTCGCCGGCGTGACCATCCCCGGCATGGGCATCTTCGTGCTGATGCTCGCGCCCTACATGGATCGCAACCCGAGCAACAAGCCCGAGGATCGAAAGTTCGCGATCGTCCTCTTCACGATCTTCCTGATGTTCTGGGCCGTGCTCGTGATCATCGGCTCGTTCTTCCGCGGCCCGGGCTTCAATTTCGTGTTCCCGTGGCGAGCGGGCATCTTCTTCGACCTGTGATGAGGCACCGATGAGCGCTGTCACCATTCTCGCTATCGCCATCCCGATCATCGTCGTCGTCGCGCTGATCGGCGTGATCTCGGCTGCCCGTCGTCGCGACACGAGCGACGCGACGGGCGCGCTTTCGCGCGAGACCCGCAAGCGTGACAAGGGCGAGCCGTCGCTGCTGCCCGATCCGCCGCGTGAGCAGAGCGGCCGCGAGGTCGAGCAGGCCGCCGCCGACGCGCGGCGCGGCGGAGGCACCGCGGTCATGCTCGCCGAGAAGGCGCCCGTCGCTCCGTACGTGCCGCCCGACGCCGAGACCGTCGCGGTCACGCGCCGGCAGTTCTTCAACCGCGGCATCGTCACCTTGATGGTGTTCGCGCTGTCCGGCTTCGGCGCCGCAGTGCTCGCGTTCCTCTACCCGCGTCGCGGCGGCGGCTTCGGGTCGAAGATCACCCTCGGCAAGCTCGAGGACATCCAGGCGTCGATCGTGCAGAACGACGGCTTCTTCTACGTGCCCGAGGGCCGGGCGTGGGTCACTGCGTACCCGCAGGATTCCTACCCGAAGGCCGAGAAGTCGGGCGTGTACGTGCAGCCCGTGCTGAACGGCATGAAGAACGGCATCAACGCGCTGTATCAGAAGTGCCCGCACCTCGGATGCCGCGTGCCGCAGTGCATCACCTCGCAGTGGTTCGAGTGCCCGTGCCACGGCTCGCAGTACAACCAGGTCGGCGAGAAGAAGGGCGGCCCGGCCCCTCGCGGCATGGACCGCTTCGGCGTCGCCGTCGACGCCGACATCGTCACGATCGATACGAGCACCGTGTTCCAGGGCCCGCCGATCGGCACCAACACCACAGGTCAGGAAGCAGAGGGTCCTCACTGCATCACCGGGGGTGAGTGAGTGATCCTCGCTTCAAACCCTGTCGGGCGAAACATCGCGATCCTCATCGCGATCGTCATCACGATCGGGTGGCTCGCGTACTGGCTCGGCAACATGCGCCGGTCGAAGGCCGAGGTGGGCTCCGAGGTCGAGCTCGCCCCGAACCGCAAGCCGTACATGGACGACGAAGAGCTCGAGGGGGCGAAGCTCAACCGCGTGCTGCTGCTCGCCCTCGGCCTGCTCGCGGTCACCGCGGTCGCGATCCCCGTGTACTGGCTGAACGAGCCGAGCCGGCAGGCGGGCGCGATCGAGGGCTTCGACGCGAAGTTCGTGAAGTGGGGCTCAGAGCTGTTCGCCCCGACCGCGCAGGGCGGCTTCAACTGCGCCGGCTGCCACGGCACGAAGGGCATCGGCGGCGTCGCCGCGTACACGCTGACCGACCCAGCAACGGGTCAGGTGCAGGTCGTGAGCTGGAAGGCGCCGGCGTTGCAGACCGTGCTGCTCAAGTTCAGCGACGACGAGGTCCGCTACATCATCACGTACGGTCGCCCGTTCTCGCCGATGTCGCCGTGGGGCCTCGCGGGCGGTGGCCCGATGAACGACCAGCAGATCGACAGCATCATCGCGTACCTTCACTCGATCCAGCTGACGCCCGAGCAGGCGCAGGCCGCGGTCACGAAGGCGCTCGCCGACGCGAAGGCCGACCCCGCGAACGCGGGCAAGAGCGACGGAGAGCTCCTCTTCAACATGGAGGCGTCGAGCGGCACCTACTCGTGCGCGCGATGCCACACGCACGGGTGGTCCTACGACCAGCCGCTCGTGTCGGGCGGCGGCGCGATGGGACCGAACCTCACCGGGCGGGTCCGAGGGACGTCAGTTCCCGAGCGAAGCCGATCAGAACGACGTTCGTGCACGACGGCTCCGACCAGGGCAAGCGCTACGGCCAGCAGGGCCAGGGCACCGGGCGCATGCCGGGCTTCGGTGAGATCTACTCGCAGGACCAGATCGCGGCAGTCGTGAAGTACGAGCGGGGACTCTGATGGCAACGCTGCTGGCGTCTTCGTTCACGCTCGCGTTCGGGTGGCAGCCCGAGATCCGCGGCATCGTCGTCGTGCTCATCGCGGTCGGCGTGCTGATGGGCTCGGTGTACCTGCTGCTCGCGACGAACCTCGGCGCTCGCCTCGGGCTGCTCGTCGCGCTCGGCGCGCTCTTCGGCTGGCTCACGATCCTGGCATCCATGTGGTGGATCTACGGCATCGGCTTGAAGGGAGCCGACCCGACCTGGAAGCCGGTCGAGGTCATCGTCGGCGACATCTCGAACGCGAACAACGAGATCGCGCGCAACCTCGACGATTGGGAGAAGCTCCCGACCGACGACCCGAGTCGCGGCCAGGCGGTCGCGTCCTCGGACGCGATCCTCACGATCCAGTCGAAGGTCTTCACCAGCCCCACCGACTACGTCGTCACCGACGTGTACACCATCGGCGGCGGCACGTATCCGAAATGGTTCTTCAGCTTCCGCCACGACCCCCACTACGCGCTCGTGCAGGTGCAACCGGTGAAGCCGCAGATCTCCGAGGCGGGCAAGCCACCGCCGACACCGGTCGCCGACGAGACGCAGCCGGTGGTTTCGGTCCTCATGATCCGCGATCTCGGCTACCGGCGGAGACCCGCGGCATTGATCACTCTCGGAGCGCTCTCCATCTTCCTCGCCATCGCCTGGATCTTGCACAGCCGAGACAAGGAGTCGATGCGGCGTCGCGGGATAGCGCTCGAGAAAGTCTGACCGGCAATGGCCCAGTACTTGCCGGTCCTCATGATGCTGGTGCTGGCGACGCTGTTCGCCGTGATCAGCCGGCTGGTGTCGAAGCTCATGGCGCCGAGCCGTCCGAACGCGGCCAAGGAAGCGCCGTACGAGTGCGGCATCGTGCCGAGCCGTGAGCCACCCGAGCGCTTCCCGGTGCGCTTCTACCTCGTCGCGATGCTCTTCATCATGTTCGACATCGAGATCGTGTTCCTCTACCCGTACGCGGTGAGCCAGCGCGAGCTCGGCACGTTCGGCTTCTTCGCGATCGTGCTCTTCAGTGCGATCTTCTTCCTCTCGTTCGTGTACGAGGTCGCGAAGGGCGGCCTCGAGTGGGGTCCGCTGAACCGGGCTCGGCGCTTGGTCGCCGGTGTCCCGACCGATCGCACGACCGAGTCGACCATTCGTCGTGTCGGCCTCGAGGGCCGCGAGGAGGAGGCGGCGTAGTGGGCTGGGATGTGAGCCAAGGGCTCGAGGGCATGGACCACAATTTCCTCACGGGCACCCTCGAAGGTGTCGTGAAGTGGGCGCGCGCCCGTTCGATCTTCCCCGCCACGTTCGGCCTTGCGTGCTGCGCGATCGAGATGATGGGCACTGGTGCAGCCCACTACGACCTCGCTCGCTTCGGCATGGAGGTCTTCCGCGCGTCTCCCCGCCAGGCCGACCTCATGATCGTCGCCGGGCGCGTGAGCCAGAAGATGGCACCGGTGCTCCGCCAGGTCTACGACCAGATGATGGAGCCGAAGTGGGTCATCTCGATGGGCGTGTGCGCATCCACCGGTGGGATGTTCAACAACTACGCGATCGTGCAGGGCGTCGATCAGGTCGTGCCCGTCGATGTCTACGCGCCGGGCTGCCCGCCGAACCCCGAGACCCTGATCCACGCCATCGTGACGCTGCACGGCTTGATCCTGAACGGCGAGATCACACGGCGGCGTGGTGAGACCGGAGCCGGCGCAGGCGTCGTGGTCGAGGCGGCATCGGGCAGCGGGTCCCAGGGCGTCTCTCGACCGACGCCGATCGTCGTGCGCAGCGGTGCTGGTGCACCATGACCGACACCGACGTCGACATCACCGGCGAGACGCCCGCCGGCCCTGAGCTGCTGCACGGAGTGCCGGTCACCACGACCGGTGGCCAGCAGGTGCTTCATCCGAGCCGAGAGCAGTACCTCGACCTCATGCGGGTGCTCGCCGACGACGGCTACGTGATGTGCATCGACCTTTGTGCGGTCGACTACCTCACCCACGAAGCCGGTCGTCCGCTGCCCGATGGCGTCGAGCCCGAGCGGTTCGAGGTCGTCGTGAACCTCCTCGACCTCACCGCGAAGCGACGCACGCGCGTGCGCGTGCAGGTGCCGGCCGACGAGGCGACGCTTCCCACGCTGTTCGACCTCTACCCGGGCACCGAGGCGATGGAGCGCGAAGCGTTCGACATGGTCGGCATCGTGTTCGAGGGCCACCCCGATCCTTCGCGGATCCTGATGCCCGAGGACTGGATCGGCCACCCGCTCCGCAAGGACTACGACGTCGGGCGCATCCCGGTGCAGTTCAAGCTGACGGACAAGCCGCGGTGAGGGGGTCTCGATGAGCACGCGGGTGCACGAGGATCCCGCGCTCACCGCCGAGGGCTCGCAAGAGCTTCCCCGCCGCAGCACGCTCACCGCGAAGGAGCTGCTGCGCGAAGAGGGATGCGTGCTGCGCATCTCCGAGGCCGAAGCGAACACGCTCAGCAGCCAAGAGCCCACCGACGATCAGACGATGATCATCAACATGGGGCCGCAGCACCCCAGCACCCACGGCGTGCTCCGCCTCATGCTCGAGCTCGACGGCGAGACGGTGCTGCGCACGAAGCCGATCATCGGCTACCTCCACACGGGGATGGAGAAGACCGCCGAAGGGCTCACGTTCCTGCAGGGCGGCACCAACGTCACCCGCATGGACTACTTGTCGCCCTTCTTCAACGAGCTCGTCTTCAGCCTCGCGACCGAGAAGCTGCTCGGCGTCGAGATCCCGCCCCGTGCGACCTGGATCCGCATGCTCATGGCCGAGCTGAACCGGATGTCGTCGCACCTGCTCTTCCTCGCCACCAACGGCATGGACGTCGGCGCGGTGTCGATGCTGCTCTACGGCTGGCGCGAGCGCGAGGAGGTCCTGCGGTTCTTCGAGACCGTCACCGGCCTGCGGATGAACCACAACTACATCCGGCCTGGCGGTGTCGCGGCCGACCTCCCGCCCGGCTGGCGCGACGACGTGCTCCGCCTGCTCGAGCTGATCCCGCCGCGGCTCGACGAGTACGACATCCTCCTCACCGAGCAGCCGATCTTCCGCGAGCGTTCCCAGGGTGTCGGTCTGATCACCGCGCAGGAGGCGATCGCGCTCGGGCTCACCGGGCCGATCTTGCGTTCCACTGGGGTGGCGTGGGACCTGCGGCGCGACATGCCGTACCTCGAGTACGACCAGCTCGACTTCGACGTGATCGTCGGGAGCTACGGCGACTGCTTCGATCGCTACGCGATCCGCTTGAACGAGGTGCGCGAGTCGATGCGGATCGTGCGCCAGATCCTCGACAAGATGCCGAGCGGCGACTACCGCGTGCAGGACAAGAAGGTCACGCCCCCACCGCGTGCTCGCATCGACGAGTCGATGGAGGCCTTGATCCACCACTTCAAGATCTTCACCGAGGGCTTCAAGGTGCCCGAGGGCGAGGTGTACGTCGGCATCGAGTCGCCCCGTGGCGAGGTCGGCTGCTACCTCGTGTCCGATGGCGGCTCGAAGCCGTATCGCATGCACTTCCGCGCGCCGAGCTTCGTGAACCTGCAAGCGCTCCCGCACATGATGCGCGGCGGTCTCATCGCCGACGCGGTCGCGGTCATCTCCTCGGTCGACCCGGTGTTGGGAGACGTCGACCGCTGATGGCTCGCCTCACCGATGCCAACGTGGCGCTCGCGCGCCAGATCATCTCGCGCTACCCGCGCTCGCGGTCCGCGCTCGTGCCGCTGCTGCACCTCGCGCAGGAGCAGGACGGCTGGCTCACCGACGACGCAATGGCTCACATCGGCGAGCTGCTCGGGCTCGAACCCGCCGAAGTGCTCGGCACTGCGAGCTTCTACGAGATGTTCAAGCGCGAAGAGGTGGGCACCTACCTGGTGAACATCTGCACCGACATCGCGTGCCATCTGAACGGCGGCCAAGAGCTGCTCGAGCACGCGCAAGAGACGCTCGGGGTGAAGTCGGGCGGGACGACCGACGACGGCAAGATCACGCTCGAAGACGTGCAGTGCGTCGCCGCGTGCACTGAGGCGCCCTGCCTGCAGGTCAACTACCGGTATCGCTACAAGGTGACGCACCCCGCGCTCGATCAGCTCGTCGCCGACTTGCGTGCGGGTCGGCTCGTCGGCGAGGTGCCGCCCCACGGCACCGTCGCGACGGTCCGGCAGCAGATACCGACCGAGCGCTGGGCGGGCACGGGCATCGCGGCGCAGGCCGAGGTCGACGAGAGGTTTCCGGCATGACGGTCAGCAACGCGCCGCTCATCGTGTCGTCGCGCTTCGAGCAGGCCGACGGCCACACGCTCGACGGCTACCGGCGCACCGGCGGGTACACGTCCCTGCGCAAGGCACTCGGCATGGACCCGGCCGCGGTGACGGAAGAGGTCAAGGCCGCCAACCTGCTCGGGCGCGGTGGTGCGGGCTTCCCGGCCGGCACGAAGTGGGGCTTCCTCCCGCCGAACGTGCTCCCTCGCTACGTGGTCGTGAACGGCGACGAGAGCGAGCCCGGCACCTACAAGGACCGCATCCTCATGGAGCGCGATCCTCACCAGCTCATCGAGGGCTTGCTCATCTGCTGCTACGCGGTCGGCGCCGCGCAGGCGTTCCTCTACGTGCGGGGCGAGATGGCGCTCGCGCAGGAGCGCATCGCAGCCGCGCTCAACGAGGCCTACGCCGAGGGCCTCGTCGGCAAGGACATCATGGGCTCGGGCTACTCCGTCGACATCGTCCTGCACTGGGGCGCCGGCGCGTACATCGTCGGCGAGGAGACCGCGCTCATCGAGAGCCTCGAAGGTGAGCGCGGCATGCCGCGGCTGAAGCCTCCGTTCTTCCCGGCGAGCAAGGGCCTCTACATGCAGCCCACGATCGTCAACAACGTCGAGACGCTCAGCAACTTGCCGTGGATCATCGAGAACGGCGGCGCGGCGTTCGCCGCGTTGGGCAACGGCAAGTCGACGGGCACGCGCCTGTTCGCGGTGTCAGGGCATGTGAACCGGCCGGGTGTGTACGAAGTCGAGATGGGCGTCACGACGTTCCGCGACCTCGTCGAGAGCTACTGCGGAGGCATCCGCGAGGGCCGCGCGCTCAAGGCCTTCATCCCCGGCGGCGCGTCGTCGCCGTGGCTGTTCGAGGAGCATCTCGACCTCCCGCTCTGCAAGCCCACCGTCGACGCCGCCGGCTCGATGCTGGGCTCGGGCGCGATCGTGATCATGGACGAGACGACCGACGTCGTGCAGGCGTGCTGGCGGATCGTCCGCTTCTTCGCGCGCGAGTCGTGCGGCAAGTGCACGCCGTGCCGCGAGGGCACCACGTGGCTCGAGCGCATCCTCCGTCGCATCATCGCGGGCGAGGGTCGTCGCTCTGATGTCGACCTGCTGATGGATGTGTCAGACAACATCAGCCCCGGGCTCGTGTGGCCGCCGAAGCAGACGACGATCTGCCCGCTCGGCCCATCGGCGACCGCGCCGATCGCCTCGGTCGTGCGTCGCTTCCGCGCCGACTTCGACCAGTACCTCCCGGCGGCGGAGGCAGCGGTTGTCTGACATCTCGCTCACCGTCGACGGCCAAGTGATCTCGGCTGAGCCCGGCGAGCTCGTGATCGCCGCGGCCGAGCGCCACGGCATCTACATCCCGCGCTTCTGCTACCACCCGCGGATGTCGTCGGTGGGCATGTGCCGCATGTGCCTGGTCGAGGTCGAGGGCCCGCGCGGCTCGGCGCTGCAGGTCTCGTGCATGCTCGACGCCGCGGAAGGGATGGTCGTCCACACCGCATCGCCGTTGGTGAAGAAGGCGCAAGACGGCGTCCTCGAGTTCCTCTTGATCAACCACCCGCTCGACTGCCCCGTGTGCGACAAGGGGGGCGAGTGCCCGCTGCAGGACCAGACGATGGCGTACGGGCCGGGGGAGAGCCGCTTCGTCGAGGAGAAGCGCCACTTCGAGAAGCCGATCCCGATCAGCGACCTCGTCTTCCTCGACCGCGAGCGTTGCATCCTGTGCGATCGGTGCACCCGGTTCGCGAGCGAGGTCGCCGGCGACCCGCTGATCAGCTTCACGGGTCGCGGCAACGAGACGCAGGTGCTCACGTTTCCGGACGAGCCGTTCGCGTCGTACTTCTCGGGCAACACCGTGCAGATCTGCCCGGTCGGCGCGCTCACCGCGAAGCCGTACCGGTTCAAGGCCCGGCCGTGGGACCTCGAGCAGGAGGAGTCGACCTGCACCACGTGCGCGGTCGGTTGCCGGGTCACGGTGCAGTCGTCGCGTGACCGTGTGCTGCGGTACCAGGGCGTCGACATCGATCCGGTCAACTGGGGCTGGCTGTGCGACAAGGGCCGCTTCGGCTTCGAGGCGATCGAGCACGAAGAGCGCCTCGCGTCACCGCTGCTCCGCGACGGCGACACCCTCGTCGAGGCATCGTGGCCAGCCGCGCTCGACCGGGCGGCGACTGCGATCCGCGAGGCGATCATCGCGGGTGGGGCCGACTCGGTCGCAGTGATCGGCGGGGCGCGGCTCACCAACGAAGACGCGTACGCGTGGGCGAAGCTCGCGAAGGCAGTCATCGGCACCGACAACGTCGACGCACAGCTCGGCGACGGGCTCGATCCGCTCCTCGTCGCGGGGCTTCCGACCGCGACCATCGACGAGGCGTGCGCGGCCGACACGCTGCTCGTGCTCGCGCCCGACCTGAAGGAAGAGCTGCCCGTCCTGTACCTCCGGGTGCGCGACGGCGTCGAGAAGCACCGGCTGCGCGTCGTCGAGCTGTCACCGACGGCGACCTCGCTCACGCCGCTCGCTGCGGCGTCGCTGCGCTACCGGCCGGGGGAGCAGGCCGCGCTCGTGGCGTCCCTGCTGTCCGGCGGCACTCCTCCCGAGGGTGTCGGCGCGGATTGGTTCGCGCCTTCGGCGAACGTCGTCGTGCTCGCGGGTCGTCCGTCGGTCGCCGAGACCGGCGCGCCGACCGAGGCCGCGATCGCCGCGGCCGTCGCGGCCCGCCCCACGGCTCGATTCCTCGTCGCGTTGCGCCGCGGCAACGTGCGCGGCGCGATCGACATGGGGTTGGCGCCGGGTCTGCTGCCAGGCCGGGTGGCGCTCGACGCTGGACGGGCCTGGTTCGCGTCGCGCTGGGGGTCGGTGCCCGCCAAGCCGGGGCTCGACACGACCGCGATCCTCCGGGCCGCGGCCGATGGTCGCATCCAGTGCCTGGTGCTCCTCGGAGCCGACCCGCTCTCGGACTTCCCCGATCGCAGGCTCGCCGAGCGCGCGCTGTCCGGAGTCGAGAGCCTGATCGGCGTCGACACGTTCCTCACGCCGTCGCTCGCGCAGGCGACTGTCGTGCTCGCGGCCGCGGGCTTCGCCGAGAAGCGGGGCACGTCCACGAACCTCGAAGGTCGGGTGAGCCTCCTCTCGCAGAAGGTCACCCCGCCGGGCACAGCCCGTGCCGACTGGATGATCGCGGCCGAGCTCGCGGTCCTGCTCGAGGGCGATCTCGGCCTCGAGTCAGTCGAGGCGATCTGGGCCGAGATCGAGGAGGTCTCCTCGGCGCACGCCGGCGTCTCGCTCGACCTGCTCCGCAGCACCGCTGGGCACGACGGCGTCGTCGCCGGCGCCGGCGACCACGGTGTCGGACAGCAGGGCCCACGCCCCGCGATGGTCTCGTTCACGGCGCCGCAGTCGGCTCCGGAGCCGCCGCCACTCGACGCCTACTCTCTGCGGCTGGTGTCGTCCCGCTCGCTCTATGACCTCGGGGTCGCGTTGCACCACTCGCCGGCTCTGTCTGGCCTTGCGTCCGACGTCGTGCTGCGCATGAACCCGACCGACCACGAGCGTCTCGGTGTCGCGCAAGGGGCACAGGTGAAGGTCACCTCGTCGCGCACGACCGTCCTGATCGATGCGGTCGCCGACCCGGCCGTCGCGCGCGGCGTCGTGTCGCTCGGCTTCAACCGTCCGGGCATCCGCGCTGCTGATCTGATCGACGCCACGGCGGTTGTCACCGACGTGCGGGTAGAGACGCCGTGACGCACCTGCTCGCCGCGGCCGGCGGCGATCCGCTCCTCAACGGCGATGTCGACCTCGCGGTCGTGCTCATCGTCGCGTTCAAGGTGGTCTTCGCGTTCGCCGTGCTGCTCGTCGGCGTGATGCTGATGATCTGGTTCGAGCGCAAGCTCATCGCGGACATGCAGAACCGCATCGGGCCGAACGTCGCCGGACCGTGGGGAGTGCTGCAGACGTTGGCCGACGGCATCAAGCTCTTCTTCAAGGAGGACTTGCTGCCCGAGCGCGCCGACCTGTTCGTGTTCCGCCTCGCGCCGCTGCTCGCGATGGTCCCCGCGTTCGTCACGTTCTGCGTGGTGCCGCTCGGCGGTGTCTTCCAGAACGGCAACGACGGGGTCGTCCACATCTTCGGGCACGACACCTACCTGCAGGTCGCCGATCCGCCGATCGGCATCCTCCTGGTGCTCGCGATGTCGTCGATCGCGGTGTACGGCGTGATGCTCGCCGGCTGGTCGTCCGGGTCGAAGTACCCGCTCATCGGCTCGGTGCGGGCGTCGGCGCAGATGGTGTCGTACGAGGCGGCGCTCGGCCTCGCGGTGGCGACCGTCGTGCTCGTGAGCCACACGCTCTCGACGCACGGCATGGTCACCGTCCAAGACCGGTTCGTGAACTGGAACTTCATCGCGACGGGCGTCGTGCCGTTCGTGGTCTTCCTCATCGCGGCGACGGCCGAGCTCAACCGTCCGCCGTTCGACCTCGTCGAGGCCGAGCAGGAGATCGTCGGTGGCTACAACACCGAGTACGCGTCGATCCGGTTCGCGCTCTTCTACATCGCCGAGTTCATGAACGTCGTCACCATGTCGGCCATCATCGTCACCCTCTTCTTCGGTGGCCCGAGGGGTCCGCTGCTCTTCGGCCCCGACTGGATCTGGCCGACGGTCTGGTTCTTCCTGAAGGTGCTCGTCTTCATCTTCGTCTACGTCTGGTTCCGGGCGACCCTGCCTCGGCTTCGCTACGACCAGCTGATGGACCTCGGGTGGAAGGCGCTGATCCCGCTCGCGTTCGGGTGGCTGCTGATCATCTCGCTGCTTCGCCTCGCGGAAGATCACAACTGGAACGTCGGGCTCGCTGCGGTCTGCGGGTTCGCGGTCGGAGCCGTGTGCTGGGCCCTGCTCGCTGCGGCGATCGCGGTGGCGAAGCGCAACCGCCTCGAGGCCGGGGAGACCTTCTGATGGGCTACCTCAAGGGCTTCACGGTCACGTTCAAGACGCTCTTCGAGAAGCGGGTGACGACCGAGTACCCGAAGGACAAGATCCCGAAGCCCGAGCGCCTTCACGGTCGACACGTCCTCAATCGCTACGAGGACGGCATGGAGAAGTGCATCGGATGCGAGCTCTGCGCCGGTGTGTGCCCCGCGCGCTGCATCTACGTCCGCGGCGCCGACAACCCGATCGACGACCCGGTCTCGCCCGGTGAGCGCTACGGATACGTCTACGAGATCAACTACCTGCGGTGCATCCATTGCGACCTGTGCGTCGAGGCGTGCCCCACGCAGGCGATCACCGAGTCGAAGCTCTTCGAGTTCTCGTTCACGAACCGCAGCGATGCGATCTACACGAAGGACGAGCTGCTCGTGGGCGACGACGGCAAGCCCAAGCAGCTGCCGTGGGAAGACTGGCGCGAGGGAGACGACCTCAACACCTCTGCGTGGATGCGGGCGACGTCGCCGTCGGGCGATGCGGACTTCGAGGGTCGCGTGGCCTGGTCGGGAGAGCTCGGATACGGCGTCCGCGCTCCCGAGCCGCCCCAGGATCCGTCTTCCGACGAGGGTGAGGGCTGATGGACGCCGCCGTGTTCATCGTGGCCGGGACGATCGTGCTCGTCGGCGCGCTCGGAGTGGTGCTGCGATCGAACCCGATCCACTGCGCGCTCAGCCTGGTGATGACGCTCTTCGGGATCGCCGTGCTCTTCATCGCCCAAGATGCCCAGTTCCTCGCCGCCGTGCAGGTGATCGTCTACGCCGGCGCGATCGTCGTGCTCTTCCTGTTCGTGATCATGCTGCTGGGCGTCGACCGCGCCGACGACCTGAGCGTCGACCCCTTGCCGGGTCAGCGCACCGGCGCGCTCATCGCAGGTGTTGCGATGGCCGGCCTGCTGCTGGCCGCGATCTTCTCCGGCGCTCGCGCGGTCACCGGAGCGAAGTCGGTGAACGGGGCGCTCAACCCCAACGAGTCGAACATCGTCACCCTCGCCCGCTCGCTCTTCACGGACTACGTGTTCGCGTTCGAGCTGACGTCCGCGCTGCTCGTCATCGCGGTCGTCGGCGCGGTCGTGCTGGCCCGCCGTGACGCACGATCCGACGACGAGGTCATCCAGTGACGCCCACGTCGACCTGGTACCTCGCCCTCGGAGCCGTGCTCTTCACGATCGGGATGATCGGCATCCTCGTGCGCCGCAACCCGCTGGTGATGTTCATGTGCGTCGAGCTCATGCTGAACGCGGCGAACCTCACCTTCGTCGCGTTCTCGCCAGAAGCTCAACGACGTCGCCGGCCAGACCGTCGTGTTCTTCGTGCTGGTCGTCGCGGCAGCCGAGGTCGTGGTCGGCCTCGGCATCATCGTGGCGATCCTGCGCCGCCAGCCCTCGGCCACGGCCGACGACATCTCGTTGATGAGGGGCTGATGCTCGACCTCGTCTGGCTGATCCCGGCGCTCCCGCTCGCCGGCTTCCTGCTCCTCATGGTCTTCGGGCGACGGCTCGGCGAACCGGCCGCGGGCTGGCTCGCGTCCGCGGCCGTCGGGCTCTCGTTCATCGTCTCGCTCGTCGTGTTCGCGGGCTTGCTCGCGAAGCCGGGCGACGACCGCCAGTTCACGCAGATCCTGTTCCAGTGGCTTCCCGTCGGCGGCCTCCGCGTGGACGTCGGGTTCCTCGTCGACCCGCTCTCGATCACGATGGTGCTGTTCGTCACCGGCATCGCGACGCTCATCCACGTGTACTCGATCGGGTACATGCACAAGGACGAGAAGTTCTCGAAGTTCTTCATCTACATGAACATGTTCGTCTTCTCGATGCTGATCCTCGTGCTCGGCGACAACCTCGTGCTGACGTTCGTGGGCTGGGAAGGCGTGGGTGCCTGCTCCTACTTCCTGATCTCGTTCTGGTTCACGCAGGAGGCGAACGCAGTCGCGGGCAAGAAGGCGTTCGTCACGAACCGCATCGGTGACTTCGGCTTCATGCTCGGCACGTTCCTGACGTTCTCCGCGCTCGGGACGGTCAGCTACCTCGGGATCGATGCCAAGGCGTCGACGCTCGCGACGGTCACCGCGACGTCGATCGCGCTGCTGTTCTTCCTCGGCGCTGCCGGCAAGTCAGCCCAGCTGCCGCTCTCGGTGTGGTTGCCCGACGCGATGGCGGGCCCGACGCCCGTCTCGGCCCTGATCCACGCCGCAACCATGGTCACCGCGGGCGTGTACCTGCTCTGCCGCCTCTCGCCGATCCTCAACGAGACCAGCACCGCGCTGAACGTCATCACGGTCGTCGGGCGCGATCACTGCGCTGTGGGCGGCGACGGTCGCCTGCGCGCAGCACGACATAAAACGCGTGCCTCGCGTACTCGACCGTGAGCCAGCTGGGGTTCATGGTGGTCGCGGTCGGCTGCGAGGCCTACGTGCCCGCGATCTTCCACATGATCACCCACGCCTGCTTCAAGGCCCTGCTCTTCCTCGGTGCGGGCTCGGTGATCCACGGGCTCGACGGTGAGCAGGACATGCGCCGGATGGGGGCGCTGCGCAAGCTCATGCCGATCACGGCGATCACGATGATCATCGGAGCGCTCGCGATCTCGGGCATCCCGCCGTTCGCGGGCTTCTGGTCGAAGGACGAGGTCCTCATCAACGCGTGGGACAAGAGCCCGTTGCTCTGGGTCGTCATGTCGGTCGCGGCGGTGCTCACCGCGTACTACATGAGCCGCCTCGTCTTCATGACGTTCTTCGGCGAGGCCCGCTGGGACGAGGGCACACGAAGGCCACGAGCACGTGCACCCGCACGAGTCGCCAGCGCTGATGACAGGGCCGCTGATCCTGCTCGCGATCGCGTCGGCGATCATGGGGGTGATCGACCTGCCGTTCGCCCGCACGAAGTTCCTCGAGGACTTCCTCGACCCGGTGTTCGGCGAGATCGGGCGTGAGGTCTCCCTCAGCGGCGCCGCGGAGGTCGGGCTGATCATCGTCGCGACGGTGCTCGCAGTGCTCGGCGTGTTCCTCGCCTACCAGGCGTGGCTCCTGCACAAGATCGAAGCCGACCGGCTGGAACCCCAGGTGCTGCAGCACGCCTGGTACATCAACGACGGCTACGCCGCGTTCTTCGGAGGCCCGGCTCGGGTCGGCGCCGACTTCACGAGCGAGGTCGTCGATCACGAGGTGATCGACGGCGCGGTCAACGGCGTCGGGGTGCTCGTGCGCGGCGGCGCCCGTCAGCTCCGCAAGCTGCAGTCGGGGTACGTGCGCAGCTACGCGCTCGGGATCGCGGCCGGGGCCGTGCTGCTCCTCGCGTGGTTCTTCTCACGGGTGAGCGTCTGATGGACTTCCCGATCCTCACTTCGCTCGTGCTGCTGCCGGCGATCTCGGCCGTGATCGTCGCGCTGCTGCCGTCCCGACGCCCCGAGATCATCAAGGTCTTCGCCCTGGTCGCCGCGACGCTCACCGGAGCGTTGAGCATCGCCCTGCTCGTGGCGTTCGACCGCAAGAGCGGTGGCTTCCAGTTCGTCACCATGCACGAGTGGATCCCGTCGTTCGGGATCTCGTGGCACCTCGGTGTCGACGGCATCTCGCTGTTCCTCGTCGTGCTCACCGGAGTCTTGTTCCCGATCGCGCTGTTCGGCGTCGACGCGCACGGCAACGAGAAGGCGTACGCGGCGTGGATGCTCCTGCTCGAAGCCGGATGCATCGGCACGTTCCTCTCGCTCGACCTCTTCCTCTTCTTCATCTGCTTCGAGATCGTGCTCGTGCCGATGTACTTCATCATCGGGCAGTGGGGCCACGGTGACCGCGTGTACGCCGCCACCAAGTTCTTCCTGTTCACGATGTTCGGGTCGGCGTTCATGCTGGTCGGCATCATCGCGACGGCGGTGCTGCATCAGCGCGGCGCGGGCGGCCCGTTCACCTTCGACGTCGTCGCGATCGCCGAGAACCCGGCGATCTCGCAGTCGCGCAGGGAGGTGGCTGTTCCTCGCCTTCGCGATCGCGTTCGCGATCAAGGTGCCGCTGTTCCCCGTGCACACCTGGCTTCCCGATGCGCACACGAACGCGCCGACCGCGGGCTCGGTGATCCTCGCTGCCGTCATGTTGAAGCTGGGCACCTATGGCTTCATCCGGTACGGGCTCTACCTCTTCCCCGAGGCAACGGTCTACTTCGCGCCGTTGATGGTCACCCTCGGAGTCATAGGCATCACGTACGGAGCGATCGTGGCGACGATGCAACGCGACCTCAAACGGCTTGTCGCGTACTCATCCGTCGCCCACTTGGGCTTCATCATCCTCGGCACGTTCGCGTTGACCACCCAGAGCCTGACCGGTGGCGTCGCCCAGATGGTCAACCACGGGATCTCGACCGGTGCCCTCTTCCTTCTCGTCGGGATGATCTACGAGCGCCGCCACACGCGCGAGATCGCCCAGCTCAACGGCCTCCAGAAGGCCGCGCCCGTGATGGCGGGGTTCTTCACGCTCGTGATGCTGTCGTCGATCGGGCTGCCCGGGCTGAACGGGTTCGTCGGTGAGTTCCTCATCCTCATCGGCTCGTTCCTGGGCGCGCGGTGGTGGGCGGTCGTCGCGGTGAGCGGCGTGATCCTCGCCGCGCTGTACCTGCTGTGGGCCTACCAGCGCGTGTTCCACGGCGAGCCGGACGAAGCGAACGCGTCGATGAAGGACATGAACCTGCGCGAATGGGTGACGATGATCCCGCTCGTCGGGCTCATCGTCTTCCTGGGCGTCTACCCCAAGCCGATGCTCGATCGCATCGAGCCCTCGGTCGACAAGCTCATCGCGCACATCGAGGACCAGGTGCCGAGCTTCAGCGAGCCGAGCCAGGCGAGCGGGGGCGGCTGATGCACCCTGACATTCTGCACGTCTTGGCGCAGGTCGCAGAGTTCCAGACGCCGCCGATCGAGTGGTACGCGGTCGTCCCCGAGCTCATCCTGGTCGGCGGCGCGCTCCTCCTCATGGTCGTCGCCGCGCTGGCGCCGAAGCCACTGCCGCGCGGCACCTACGTGTGGGCGACGGTGGCGATCGCCGCGGCGACGCTGCTCGATGCCAGCGTGCTCTGGAGCGACGTCCAGCACAGCGGGCCGACGTCGGTGATCGCCGGCGCCCTCGGGCTCGACGGCTTCTCGGTGTTCTTCATCGTGGTCACCTGCATCGCGTTGATCCTCGGGTCGCTGTTCGCGGACTCCCAGCTCAGGCGGAGCGGGATCACCGGCTGCGAGCCCTACGTGCTGATGCTGCTCTCGGCGACCGGCGCGATCGTGATGGCCTCGGCGAACGACCTGATCGTGCTGTTCCTCGGCCTCGAGACGCTCTCGATCGCGCTCTACGTGCTGGCGGCGAGCGACCTCCGTCGACGCGAGTCGCAGGAAGCCGCGATCAAGTACTTCGTCCTCGGCGGCATGTCGTCGGCCTTCCTCCTGTACGGCATCGCCTTCGTGTACGGCGCCACAGGCTCGACCAACCTCGCCGCGATCCAGGACTTCCTGAGCAAGAACGTGCTGCTCGAGAACGGCCTGATGCTCGCCGGCCTGGCGCTCTTGCTCGTCGGGCTCGGCTTCAAGGTCGCCGCGGTGCCGTTCCACAGCTGGGTGCCCGACGTGTACCAGGGCTCACCGACGCCCATCACGGGGTTCATGGCCTCAGCCGCCAAGGCCGCCGCGTTCGCGGCGCTGCTGCGGGTGTTCGTCGTCGCGTTCGACGCCTACAAGTACGACTGGAAGCCGGTCGTCTGGGTGCTCGCGGTGCTCAGCATGGTCGTCGGATCGGTGCTCGCGATCATCCAGACCGATGTGAAGCGGATGCTCGCGTACTCGTCGATCAGCCACGCCGGGTTCATCCTCGTCGGGGTGCAAGCCGCGAGCGCGCAGGGCACCGCCGCGGCGCTCTTCTACCTGCTCGCCTACACGTTCATGGTGATCGGCTCGTTCGCCATCGTCGCCTTGGTCGGCCCTGGCAGCGACGGCACCCACGACATCTCGACGTTCCGCGGGCTCTCGCGTCGGCGCCCGGCGCTCGCCTTCGCGTTCACCGTGTTCCTGCTCGCGCAGGCCGGTGTCCCGCTCACCTCTGGCTTCTTCGCGAAGTTCTACGTGATCGAAGCGGCGGTCGACTCGAAGTCCTACGCGCTCGGCGTCATCGCGATGGTGTCGGCCGTGATCGCCGCGTTCCTCTATCTCCGGCTCATCGTGGCCATGTACCTCTCCGAGCCGGAGGGCGAGGTCGCTCCGGCCGGGCCTCCCGTCGGCGTGCCGGGAGCGGCTGCCCTCGGGCTCGCGGTCGCCTTCGCGTTCACGATCGTGGTCGGCATCGCTCCGAGCGCCGTGATCGACTTCGCTCGCGATGCCGTGCCCGTCCTCGTCGCCGGGCGCTGAGGGGCGCGTCACGGGCTTTCGGGAGCCCAGGAACTACGCGTATAGAGTCCCCCCGCGATGTCCCAGTTCCTTCGGGGCTACCTCCTCGTTCCCATCTTCATCGCCGCCGCCGTGGGTCTCGTGGCGGTGCTCCTCGGGCTCGGCAGCCTCCTTCGACCGCGCCGCCCAGCCCGCAAAAGGCGATCCCCTACGAGAGTGGGGTCGATCCGGTGGGCGACGGCTGGTCGCAGAGCCAGGTGCGGTACTACGTGTTCGCGCTGCTCTTCGTCATCTTCGACGTCGAGGCGGTCTTCATCTTCCCGTGGGCCACGCAGCTCGAGGTGTACGGCGGGTTCGGCCTGATGGAGATGTTCGTCTTCATCTTGATCCTGGCCCTCGGCCTGCTCTACGCGTGGCGCAAGGGGGTGCTGCGGTGGGCCTAGTCGACCGCGGCCGGCTGCCCAAGCCGCTCACCCACCTGCTGAACCTCGGCCGGTCGTACTCCATGTGGGTCTACCAGTGGGGTCTCGCGTGCTGCGCCATCGAGATGGGTGCGGCATTCGGCTCACCCCGCTACGACGTGATGCGGCTCGGCGTGATCCCCCTCCCGGCGAGCCCTCGGCAGGCCGACCTCGTCGTCATCTCCGGCACGGTCACCGACAAGATGGCGCCGGCCATCCGTCGCCTCTGGGAGCAGATGCCCGATCCGAAGTACGTGATCTCGATGGGTTCGTGCGCGAACTGCGGCGGTCCCTACTGGGACTCGTACTCCGTCACGAAGGGCGTCGACCAGATCATCCCGGTGGATGTGTACGTGCCAGGGTGCCCGCCGCGTCCGGAGGCGTTGCTCGAGGGGATCGTGCTGCTCCAGCAGCGCATCAAGAACGAAGACATGGCCGAGCGCTGGAAGGGTGAGCCGATTGTCGTCGCCGGCTGACACGTCCACGCCCGACAGTGGGACCGAGGCCCCAGTCGACGAACGCCGCGAGGCGATGCTCGCGTCGCTTCGCACCGAGCTCGGCGACGCGCTCGTCGACTCGGTGATCCGACCCGGCGCTGATCTCTGGGTGCGGGTCGAGACCGCCGCATGGGCCGACGCAGGGCGTGCGGTGCGCGACGTGCTCGGCTGCAACTACCTCGGGTTCGTCTCCGCGCTCGACTGGAAGCCGTCGCCATGGGGTCGAGGCGAAGACGATCCGACCGAGCCCCCGCCCGAGCGTTCCACCGAGATCGTCCAGGGCGTCACAGGCGGAACGACGCGCTTCCAGGTGTTCGCCCGCGTGCACTCGACGACGTCGCACCTCGGCGTCACGCTCAAGGCCGACGTCCCCGACGACGACCTGCGCGTCGAGTCGTGGGTGCCGATCTATCCCGGCGCGAACTGGCACGAGCGCGAAGCGTGGGAGATGTTCGGCATCGAGTTCGTCGGGCACCCGCACCTCGCGCACATCTACCTTCCCGGCGACTTCGAGGGCCACCCGCTGCGCAAGGACTTCCCGCTCATCGCGCGGATGGTGAAGCCGTGGCCCGGCATCGTCGACGTCGAGCCGCTGCCAGCCGGGGACGACGATGAAGGTGAGGGAGACGCGTGACCGCCGTCGCCGACCGTCGTCAGCTCTCGTACATCGCGGCGCAGGCTGCCGACGCGCGGGTGAACATCGAGCTCGAGACCGAGGACATGACCCTCAACATCGGGCCGCAGCACCCGGCGACGCACGGCACGCTCCGCATCATCGCCAAGCTCGACGGCGAGCAGGTCGTGTCGGCCGATCCGGTGATGGGCTACATGCACCGCGGCTACGAGAAGCTCACCGAGGTCCGCACCTTCCCTCAGGTGACGACGCTCATCAACCGCATCGACTGGCTCGGCAGCTTCGCCAACGAGGTGCCGTTCATCCTCGCCGCCGAGCAGCTCATGGAGATCGAGGCGCCGCCCCGCGCCCAGTGGATCCGCACGCTGCTGTTCGAGCTCAGCCGCATCGCGAACGTCACGCTCTTCCTCGGTGACATGGGGGTGCAGCTCGGCGCGCTGACGCCGGTCTTCTATGCGTTCCGCGATCGCGAGTACGTGCTGAACCTCATCGAGAGCGTGACCGGTGGTCGGTTCCACCCGAACTTCGACCGCATCGGCGGCCTGAAGGACGATCTCCCGAAGGGCTTCGCCGACGAGTGCAAGTCGGTCATGGGAAAGATCCGCTCGTTCTGTGACGAGATGGACGAGCTCCTCGTCGGCAACACGATCTTCCAGAACCGCACCCGTGGCATCGGCGTGATCCCCAAGGACATCGGTCTCTCGTACGGCCTGTCAGGCGCCAACATCCGCGCGTCGGGCGTCGACTGGGACCTGCGTCGCGACAGCGACCTGCCCATGGCCTGGAAGCACCTCGACTGGAAGGTCTGGACGCATCCCGACGGCGACTCGTTCGCGCGCTACTGGGTGCGGTTGCAGGAGGTACGTGAGGCGTGCTCGATGGTCGAGCAGCTGCTCGACGGCATGCCGAGCGGTTCGATCATGGCGAAGGTGCCGCGCATCATCAAGGTGCCCGCGGGCGAGGCGTGGGTCTCCACCGAGAACCCGCTCGGCGAGATGGGCTACTACGTCGTGAGCAAGGGCGATCTCGGCCCCTTCCGTGTGAAGATCCGCTCGGCTTCGTTCAGCAACATCTCGATCACCCCGTGGCTGCTGAAGGGCGTGTACGTGCCTGACGTGATCACGATCCTCGCGAGCCTGTACTTCATCCTGGGGGACATCGACCGCTGATGCACACCCTGCTGCGCTCCGGGGTCCTTGCCGCCGACATCCCCTACTGGGGCCAGTCGCTGTTGCGCGTCCTCGGCGTGATCGTCGCGGTGCTCATCCCCGCGGGCACGATCGTCTACCTCTACCTGTTCAAGGCGGTCAGCTTCATGCAGAGCCGCCTCGGCCCGATGGAGGCCGGCCCGTATGGGTCGATGCAGCTCTTCGCCGAGGTCGGCAAGTTCCTCCAGAAGGAGGACCTGAACCCAGCGCGCGCGGATCGCTTCATCTTCCGGTCCGCGCCGGTCGTCGTGCTCATGAGCACGTTCCTCATCTACCTCGTCATCCCGTTCGGGCCCGACGCGGTGTTCGGCGACTACTCGACGGGCATCTTCTTCGCGCTCGCGGTGTCGTCGCTGTCGGTGCTCGGCATCTTGATGGCCGGCTGGGCGAGCGCGAACAAGTACTCCCTCCTCGGCGGCCTGCGCGCCGCAGGTCAGCTGATCGCGTACGAGCTGCCGATGGTGCTCGCGGTCATCGGCGTCGTCATCCAGGCGGGCACGCTGAACCTGCAGCAGATGGTGGTCGCGCAGAACGAAGGGTCGATCTTCGGCTGGAGCGGCCTCGGCAACCCGTACATCCTCACGCAGTTCGTCGCGTTCGTGGTGTTCCTGATCGCGGCGCAGGCCGAGCTCACGCAGACGCCGTTCGACATGCCGGTTGCCGAGTCCGAGCTCGTCGCCGGCTACCTCACCGAGTACAGCGGCTTCCGCTTCCTCCTCTTCTTCATCGGCGAGTTCGCGGCAGCGGGCGCGTTCGCGGCGCTCGCGGCGACGATGTTCCTCGGCGGGTGGGCGGTGCCGTTCATCAGCATCGACAACAACGCGATGAACCTCATCGGGCCGCTCGTGCTGTTCACGAAGATGATGATCATCGCCTTCGTGTTCTTCTGGGTGCGGTTCACCTACCCGCGGTTCCGGGAAGACCAGCTGCAGCAGTTCGCGTGGAAGGTCCTCATCCCGATCTCACTGCTCAACATCATGGTCACGGCGATCTTCAAGGTGGCGTTCTGATGGCACCGAAGGC
The DNA here is from genome assembly GCA_963726495.1 of uncultured Acidimicrobiales bacterium. Lineage (GTDB taxonomy): Bacteria > Actinomycetota > Acidimicrobiia > Acidimicrobiales > DATKAS01 > DATKAS01. Next base: position 595,764 of record CAVSCP010000008.1, on the reverse strand, counting down.
CGGTGGGCTCCTCAAGGGGCTCTCAGTCACGTTCAAAGAGCTCACGAAGACCGTCACCAAGGGTGCGGCGACCGTGCAGTACCCGCACGAGAAGGAAGCGCCCCCCATCCGCGCGCGCGGCGTCATCGCGCTCAAGGAGGAGAACTGCACGGTCTGCATGCTCTGCGCGCGCAGCTGCCCGGACTGGTGCATCTACATCGAAGGGCACAAGGAGAAGGCACCGCCGCGTCGTGCCGGTGGCAAGCCCCGCACGGTGAGCAAGCTCGACCGCTTCGACATCGACTACGCGCTCTGCATGTACTGCGGCATCTGCGTCGAGGTCTGCCCGTTCGACGCGCTCTTCTGGAGCCCCGAGTACGAGTACTCCGAGCCCCGCATCGCCGACCTCCTCCACGACAAGGAGCGGCTCGGCGAGTGGATGGAGACGGTTCCCGAGGCGCCGGCGCTCGAAGCCGGCGCAGAGGCGAAGAAGAAGTAGCCGTGGTCGCGCAGAACATCGCCTTCGGGATCATCGCGGCCGCCATGGCAATCGGCGCGATCCGCGTCGTCACGACGAACAACGTCGTGCACGCCGCGCTGTGGCTCGTGGTCGTGCTCGGCGGCGCCGCGGCGCAGTACATCCTGCTCGCCGCCGAGTTCGTCGCCGTCACTCAGGTGCTCATCTACATCGGCGCGGTCATCGTGCTGTTCCTGTTCGGCACGATGCTCACGCGTGCTCGCATCGGCAGAGCCGACGACCTCAACAACCGGCAGTGGCCGATCGCGCTCGTCGTCGCGCTCGCGCTCGCCGGCACGCTCGGCTACGTGCTGATCGACGCATTCGGGAAGCACGAGCTGCCCCGAGATCCGGCGGTCGCCACCACACAGCAGGTCAGCAACAGCATCTTCTCGACCTACCTGCTGCCGTTCTGGGCGCTGTCGGTCGTGCTCACCGCCGCGCTGATCGGGGCCATCGTGCTGGCCCGGCGGGACTGAGGCGCCGTGCTGCTCAACCAGTTCCTGCTGCTCGGGGCGTTCCTGTTCGCGACCGGCGTCTACGGCGTGCTCGCGCGCAAGAACGCGGTGCTCGTGCTGATGTCGATCGAGCTGATCCTGAACGGCGTGAACATCAACCTCATCGCGTTCTCGCTGAACAACGGCAGCGACGTGAACGGCATGGTCTTCGCGCTCTTCATCATCGCCGTCGCCGCTGCCGAGGTCGGCATCGGCCTCGCGATGGTGCTCCTCATCTACCGGAACCGGCGCAGCATCGCTCTCAGCGAGCTCGACGCCATGAAGGGCTGAGCCATGTGGTTCATGCAGCATGCGTGGCTCATCCCGCTCATCCCGGCCATCTCGTTCTGGTTGATCATCCTCTTCGGCAAGCGGATGCCCTTCAAGGGCTCCGAGATCGGCATCACCGCAGTCGGGGCGTCGTTCGTGCTGTCGGTGTGCACCGCGTTCCAGTGGATCCAACAGGTCGAGGACGCGAAGAGCGCGGAGGAGGGGCTGTTCTCCGCGTTCGGGCGCACGGTGGTCACGCCGCTGGCCGAGGAGCACCGCCCGGTCGTCGCGCCGATCATCAAGTCGGTCAACTGGTTCGACATCGGCGGCGTGAAGTGGCCGATCGGGTCGCAGGTCGACGGCCTCGTCGCGGCGATGGTCGTGATGGTCACGATCATCTCGCTGCTCGTGCACATCTTCTCGCTCGAGTACATGCGCGGCGACCGGCGCTTCACCCACTTCTACGCGGCGCTCAGCCTGTTCACGTGCGGGATGCTCACGCTCGTCACGTCGGTGAGCACGATCCAGATGATCCTCGGCTGGGAGCTCATGGGTCTGTGCTCGTTCATGCTGATCGGGCACTGGTGGGAGGAGTACCCCAACGCCCGCGCCGCACTGAAGGCCTTCTTCACGACACGAACCGGTGACATCGGCCTGCTCGTCGGCGTGTCGATCCTGTTCTTCGGCACCGGCACGTTCAGCATCCTCGCGAGCAACACCAAGATCGTCGACGGGCAGGTGTCGCACACCCTTCTGTCTGATGGCGGCGATCGCGCTCTTCATCGCGGTCATCGGCAAGAGCGGCCAGTTCCCGCTGCACACCTGGCTCCCCGACGCGATGGCCGGCCCGACACCCGTGTCCGCGCTGATCCACGCGGCGACGATGGTCGTCGCGGGCGTCTACCTCGTCGCTCGGCTGTACCCGGTCTTCTTCGAGGGCTTCAAGATCGGGTCGGGCGGCATGAACCCGATGGCGATCATCGGCGGCATCACGATCATCATCGCCGCGCTCCTCGCGTTCGTGCAGAACGACATCAAGAAGGTGCTCGCCTACTCCACGGTCAGCCAGCTCGGCTACATGGTCATGGCGCTCGGGGTCGGGGCCTGGACCGCCGGCGTCTTCCACATCTTCACGCACGCCTTCTTCAAGGCCCTGCTCTTCCTCGGCGCCGGGTCGGTGAGCCACTCCGGCAGCCACCACTCGTTCGACATGAAGAAGGACATGGGTGGCCTGCGCAAGTACATGCCGATCACGTTCTGGACGTTCATCGTCGGCACGCTCGCGCTCGTCGGCTTCTTCCCGTTCGCCGGCTTCTGGTCGAAGGACGAGATCATCGCCAACGCCGACACGCACGGGTTCGTGTGGTTCATGGTCATCGGCTTCGCGGGCGCGTTCCTGACCGCGGCCTACATGACCCGGTGCGTGTACCTCACGTTCTTCGGTGAGTACCGCGGCGGCCACTCGCACGAGGGTGAGCTCGAGCACGACACCCACGTGACGGCCCACGAGGTCGAGGTCGAGCACGCGGAGGAGCACGCGCACGCAGGTCCGCACGAGTCGGGACCGCTGCTCACCGTGCCGCTCATCATCCTCGCCGTGCTGTCGACGGTCGCCGGCGTCCTCAACTGGGCCGCATGGCCGTTCCACTGGGAGAAGTTCGGCGAGTGGTTCGAGCCGACGACCGGCCAGCCCGACCTCGAGCACGCGACCTTCGCCTACGGCAAGGCCGCGCTCTCGATGCTGTTGGTCGTCTGTGCGATCGCGTTCGTCGCCTACCTGATGGCGAACGACTTCGCCTTCCTCAAGAACCTCACCCAGAAGCGGAAGGTCGCGCGGGCGGGCTACACCTTCCTCGTCAACAAGTACTACCTCGACTACTTGTACGAGAACATCATCGTCGCCGGCATCAGTGGCCCGATCTCGCGAGCGATGTACTGGGTCAACCAGAACGTCATCGATGCGATCGTGAACCGCACCGCCACCACGACGCGAGACGTGGGCAACTTCGTCTACAAGCAAGTCGACCAAGGCGTGGTCGACCGCGGCGTCAACGGCGCCGGCGAGGCCGCCGAGGGCGCAGGTGGCGTCTTGCGATTGTTGCAGTCAGGGAAGGTCCAGCAATACGGCGCGCTTCTGTTCGGCGCTGCCGCCATCGGGGCGCTGGCCCTCGTGATCATCGTCTAGGAGCCGAGAGCAGATGAACTTCGACAGCTGGGCACTCACCCTCGCGGTGTTCCTGCCCGCGGTGGGCGTGGTCGTGATGCTGGCCATCCCGAAGCAACAGGAGCTCGCGCTCAAGGTCACCGCCCTCGTCGCCGCGCTGGCGTCGCTCGGCGTCGGCATCTATCTGCTCTGTGCGTTCGACTACAACCGGTCGGGCGAGCTGCAGTTCGTCGTCGACAAGCCTTGGATCGACGTGATCCACAGCCGGTACGTCCTCGGCATCGACGGCATCTCGCTGCCCCTGCTGATCCTGTCGATGGTGATCGTCGTGCTGTGCCTCGTCTACTCGTGGAACCACATCCCCGAGCCGGGCAACCTCAAGGCCTTCTTCATCCTGATCTTGGTGCTCGAGATCGGCATGAACGGCACGTTCGTCGCGCAGGACCTCATCCTCTTCTTCGTGTTCTTCGAGGTCGTGCTGCTGCCGATGTACTTCATGATCGGCGTCTGGGGCGGCGAGCAACGTCAGTACGCGGCGATCAAGTTCTTCCTCTTCACGTTGTTCGGTTCGGCCCTCATGTTGCTGAGCTTCCTCGCGCTGTTCTTCCAGACCGGCGGCAAGAGCTTCTCGATGGAGTACATCGCCGCGCACACCTCGGGCATCACGCACAGCACCCAGCTCGTGATCTTCGCCGGCCTCTTCATCGGCTTCGCGATCAAGGTGCCGATGTTCCCGTTCCACACCTGGCTGCCCGACGCGCACACCCAGGCACCGACCGTCGGCTCGGTGATCCTGGCCGCGATCCTGCTGAAGCTCGGCACGTACGGGTTCATCCGCATCGCGATCCCGATCCTCCCCAATGCCGCGATCTCGTGGGCGCCGTGGATCGGGCTCCTCGCGGTCATCGGCATCATCTACGGCTCGCTGTGCTGCCTCGCGCAGACCGACATGAAACGGCTGATCGCGTTCTCGTCGGTCGCGCACATGGGCTTCGTGATGCTCGGCATCGCGACGCTCACGAGCTTCGGACTCAACGCAGCCGTGTTCGGGATGGTCGCCCACGGCCTCATCACCGGCATGCTCTTCTTCCTCGCCGGCTCGGTGAAGGAGCGCTACCACACCCTCGAGATCCGCCAGATGGGTGGGCTTGCTGCAGCGCATCCCGCGCTTCGGCTGGATCCTCGGCTTCTGTGCGATGGCCTCGCTCGGGCTTGCCCGGCCTCGCCGGGTTCTGGGGCGAGTTCCCCTCGATCCTCGCGTCGTACAGCCCGGCCGCGGGGTTGTCCGAAGGCGTCTTCCGCACCTACATGGTCATCGCCGCGATCGGCACCGTGCTCGCCGCCGCCTACCTGCTCTGGCTGTACCAGCGCGCCGCGTTCGGCGACGTCAGCCCGACGTTCGCCCACGAGCCTGCCCACGACGTCACGACTCCCCGAGTGGCTCGCGTGGACGCCGCTGCTCATCGGGATCGTCGCGCTCGGCATCTTCCCCAACCTCATCTTCGGCATGACCGACGAGGCCGTCGGCACCGCGCTGCGCGCGCTCGGGGGCTGATCGGTGCACGTCCTCGCCCAGGCCAGCAGCGACTGGCAGCAGCCCAACATCGACTATCACGCGCTCGCGCCCCTGATCGTCCTCGCGGGCGCGATCGTCGTGCTGCTGCTCGTCGATCTTCTGCTCGACGAGCGCCAGAAGTGGGCGACGTCCTCGATCGCCGGCATCGGCTTGCTCGCGTCGCTCGTACCGGTGCTCACCCTCGCCGTCGATGGCACCGACCGGTCGATGTTCGGGGGCGCGTTCGTCGTCGACAACTTCTCGCTCGTGGTGAGCGGGCTGTTCATCGTCACCGGCTACGCGGTCGTCCTCATCTCGACGAACTACATCGACGAGGGCGACTACTACGAGGGCGAGTACTACACGCTGCTCCTGTGCTCGATCCTCGGCATGGTGATGATCGCGTCGTCGCGCGACCTGGTCTCGCTGTTCATCGCGCTCGAGCTGCTCTCGATCCCCGCCTACATGCTCGCCGCGTGGCGCAAGCGCGACCTCAAGAGCAACGAAGCGGGCATGAAGTACTTCTTGCTCGGCGTCTTCGCCTCGGCCGTGATGCTCTACGGGATGTCGCTGCTCTACGGCGTCACGGGATCGACGCAGCTGGCGGCCATCGGTGAGCAGATCGGTGGTTCGGCGTCCTCCGAGCCGATCGCGACGCTCGCGATCGTGTTCGTGATCGTCGGCTTCGCGTTCAAGGTGTCCGCAGTGCCGTTCCACAGCTGGGCTCCCGACACCTACGAAGGCGCGCCGACCCCGGTCACCGCGTTCCTCTCGGTCGCGTCGAAGGCGGCCGGCTTCGTGGCGCTGCTCGAGCTCGTCTTCGTCGGGTTCTTCGGGCGCAGCGATGTGTGGGCGCCGGTGTTCTGGGTGCTCGCGGCGCTGTCGATGACCGTGGGCAACCTCGTCGCGCTGCGTCAGACGAACATGATCCGGATGCTCGCCTACTCGTCGATCGCGCAGGGCGGCTTCATGCTGATGCCGCTCGCCGTCATCGGCGACGGGCCGGACGCGGCGAAGAGCGCGCTCACCGCGGTCGTGACCTACCTCTTGATCTACGCGGTGATGAACATCGGCGCGTTCGCCGTCGTCATCGTCGTGGCCCGCAAGACTCGCTCGGGCGAGATCTCATCGTTCGCCGGGCTCTTCTCGTACGCGCCCGGCCTCTGCGTCGCGATGACGTTCTTCTTGTTCTCGCTCGCCGGCACGCCCCCGCTCGCAGGGTGGGTCGCGAAGTTCATCGTCTTCCGATCGCTGCTCGACGCCGGAGGAGGCTGGGCGGTCGGGCTCGCCGTGATCGGCGTCGTGAACTCCGTGATCGCGCTCTTCTACTACGCGGCTGTGTCGAAGGAGATGTGGATGAACCCGGCGCCCGACGGCGACGTGTCTCCGATCCGCATCCCCGGCCCCCTGCTCATCACGGTCGGGGCCGCGGCTGCGCTCGTCGTGCTCATCGGCATCTTCCCGTCGATCGTGCTGCACTTCAGCGACCTCACCTCGCTGGCGTCGGGGAGCTGAGCAACGCTCGCTGACGTCCTTCGGGCTCGCATCGCCCGGCATGGCCCGCTTCGCTTCGACGAGGTCATGGAGGCCGCGCTCTACGACCCCGAGTGGGGCTTCTACGCGACCGGAGGTCGCGCCGGCCGGCGCGGCGACTTCATCACGAGCGTCGAGGTCGGTCCGCTCTTCGGTGCGGTCGTCGCGCGGGCGCTCGACACGTGGTGGCACGAGCTCGGCTCGCCCCGGCCCTACGTCGTCGTCGATGCCGGCGCCGGTGTGGGCACGCTCGCTCGCGCGGTGCTCGCCGCCGCGCCCGAGTGCGCGGCCGCGTTGCGCTACGTGCTCGTCGAGCGATCTGCGACGCTGCGTGCCGAACACGACCGAGGGCTCCCGGTCGTGCTCCCGATGCACACGTTCGCTGCCGCGCGCGAGCCCGACGACGAAGACGAGCAGCCGGCGCGGCTGTTGCCGGACGGCCCGCTGGTCGTGAGCATCGAATCGCTTCCGCCGACCGGCGCGCACGTCGTGCTCGCGAACGAGCTGCTCGACAACCTTCCCGTGCGGCTGCTCGAGCGGACGGCGGAAGGATGGGCGGAAGTCGGCGTCGGGTCGGACTTCGACGGAGCTCTTGCTGCCGATCGAGCTGCCGCCTGCGCTTGCCGACATCGAGGCGCCTCCTCGGGATCCCGCGTCGCCTGGCAAGAAGGCGCTGCGCGCTGGCTGCGCGAGGCGCTCGAGCTCGCCCCGCGGGTCGTCGTGTTCGACTACATGACCACGACCGCGCAGATGGCGGCTAGGCCCTCGACAGACTGGCTGCGCACCTATCGCGGCCACGATCGGGGTGGTTCGCCGTTCAGCCGACCTCGGGGAGCAAGACATCACGTGCGAGGTCGCGCTCGATCAGCTTGCCGCGGTGCGTCCGCCGTCCGAGGTGCGCGACCAGAAGTCGTTCCTCGCCGCGCATGGCGTCGACGCGCTGGTGGACGAGGGCCGAACGGCCTGGGAGCAGGGCGCGGCCCAAGGGGGCCTCGAAGCGTTGCGCGGTCGCAGTCGGATACGTGAGGCGGAGGCGCTCACCGATCTCGGTGGCCTCGGCGCGTTCACTGTTGCAGAGTGGGTCCGATGAAGCTTCACGACGCTGAGTCGCCGGTCGATGACGAGATCGCCGCCCGCATCTGGTGGCGCTGTGATCACGACCAAGACGGGCCGAGAAGCACTTCGCCGTTCCCGCTCGATCCTTTGGCGTGGGACCACGTCCGCCACCTGCGCGAGAGCGGTCGGATGGTGATGGCCACGACCGACGACGGCCAGCCTGTCGGCTTCGGTGGCATCGTCGAACGCTCGGGCGTCACCCGCCTCGCCGACCTCTTCGTCGATCCCGAGCACCAGGGCCACGGCGTCGGCAAGGCGCTGCTGCACGAGATGCTCGACGGCAAGACGGTCATGACGACGTCGGCCTCCACCGACGCGCGTGCGTTGCCGCTCTACGCGCGGGCGGGGATGCACCCGCTCTGGCCGTACCACTTCGTGTCCGGTGACCCACGCCGCGTCACCGCGCCCACCGCGGTCACCGTCGAGCCTGCGACGCGCGTCGAGCTCGTCGACATCGATCGCGCCGCCACCGGCTTCGATCGTGCCACCGACCACGAGTACTACGAGGTGGGGTGCCGCGCGCAGCCGCTCCGCATCGTGGCTGCCGGACGCGCGATTGGCTTCACCTACCTCGAGCCTCCGCAGCCGTGGGCGCCGAACCGGTGGATCCTGTTGACGCTCGCTGTCCTGCCCGGGTACGACTCGGCTGATGCGATGCGCGCCGCTCTCGCGTACGCCGGAGGGCAAGGCGCCGACCGGCTCTTCACCGGCATCCCCGGCCCGAACCCAGTGCTGCGGTCGCTGCTCGACGCGGGCTTCGTCATCGCCGAGCAAGACATCTTCATGGCGACGTCGCCCGACCTCGTCGACCCGCTGCGCCACCACTACCACCCGGGCTTCGGCTGATGGATCTGCGCCAGTGGATCGTCACCGAGCACGACGGCGTGCGCACACGGTTCGTGCAGAGCGTCCGCGACATCGTTCCCGTCGAACGGTGGAAGGAGCGGCCCGGCGACGGCGGCAGCTCGATCGCGTACCTCGTGTTCCACGCGGCCTCGCATCAGGACGTCGCGCTGTCCTCAGTGATCGGCGGACGCGCGCCGCTTCGCGTCGAGTGGGCGGCACGGCTCGGTCTCGCGGGCGTGAGCGCCGACCACGGCCTCGGCGAGACCGAGGTGCTCGACCTCACCGACGCGCTCGAGCTCGAGCACCTCGACGCCTACGCGGACGCGGTGACTGCGCGCTGCCGAGTGATCCTCGAGCAGCTCGACGTCGAATCTCTCGACGCGGTGCCCGACGCGGCGAAGGGGCTCGGCGAGCTCGCGGGTGTCGCGGAGGACGCGGCGCCGTGGCTCTTCCGCATGTGGGATGGCAAGCCGGCGTCGTTCTTCGTGTCGTGGGAAGACATCGGTCATGGCCTGAACCACCTCGGTGAGATGGTGTCGGTGCGCAACCGGATGGGGCTGAGCCCGTTCTGAAGTTCGCGAGCTGGGCTCAGGCCTGAGCGCCGCCGGTGCCTTCCGAAGCAGGCGCCGCGCCGACCTTGTAGCTCGCGAAGACCGGCAGCACCTCGAAGTCCTGCGCGAGGGCCTCGGGATCTTCACCGACCTGGTCGATCTCCTCGAGGTGCACCTGTCCGAGGAACGTGCCTGCCTGGTGCAGGTACGGGATGCGCTCGGGATCGAACCCCATCAGCCGCGCTGCCGTCGCGTCGGTGGCGACCATGTCGGTGCCGAACACCAGCACACCCATGTCCTTCGGCGTGCCCTGGATCGGGCCGTTGCCTTCCATCGCGACGATGCCGTCCACGATCTGCAGGTCGGGATGCACCGCGGCCGACACGTCGATGATCGACGAGTCGATGCCCGCCCAGTGCAGCACGTTCTTCGGCCATCCGTAGACGCGGCCCGGCATGCATCCGAAGCAGTTCTTCATCGAGAGCGTGGCACCCGCCCAGTGATGGGTCTTCATCTTCGGCATCGAGATCACGACGTCGGCCTGCGTGACGGCCTGCGGGAGCCAGATCTCACCAAGGGGCGTGTAGAAGGACTGGAGCGTCTGGCGCACGACGCCGGCGGTGTTCAGGTCGGTGAACGACACGTCGACATCCTTGAGCGCGTCGAGCAGCCCCGAGGTGCGGACCACGTACTCGGTGTCGCGGCGGTGGCCGGGACCCTCGCCGACGGTGACGGACTTCGCGCCCATGTCGCGCAGCGCGAGCACCGTCGCGTGCACGAGCCGAGGATCGGTGTTGATCACGGTGCCCGCGTCGAACTCGACGAGGTTCGGCTTGAGCAGCACGGTCTTGCCACTCACGTCCGCACCGACCGACTCGAGCCCGCCTCTTGACCGTGGCCTGCAGCCCGTCGTCGTAGCTCGCCGCCTTGACGACCGCGACCTTGGGGTTGCCCGGCGCGGGGAACGCACCCTTGTCGTAGAGCGTCGGTTGGTCGTCTCGCTTGTCGATGATGCGGGCGCCGACCAGGCCGACCGCGGCGACGCCGAGCCCGACCTCGGCACCTCGGATGAGGAACGTGCGCCGGCTGACCGCCATCAGCGCGGCACCTTGATCACGTCGATGCTGTCACCAGTGGCGAGCGTCGCCCATCCGAGCGCGACGTTGTCGTCGAGGAACGCCGTCGCGTCGAACGACGACGAGAGCGCGGCCTCGATGTCGGCGCGTTCGGTGTCGGTGCCGTCCGGAGCGAGGCGCACTGCGATCAGCGAGAGGCCGAGCGAGAGACCGCCGGTCTCGATCGGCCACAGCCGTCGGAGGACGGTGTAGCCGTCGGTCACGATCTTCGGGTCTCCCGCGCCCTGCAAGCCGATGAGCCCGATCGCGGTCGTCTGGGCGAAGGGCTCGAGATCTGTGTCCCAGACCTCGCGGTTGCCGTAGTTCCATCCGCCGCCGACGCACGAGCGGTCGGCGAGCATCTTCACGGCATCGGTGATCTGCGCGGTCGCGGACGGACGGAGGATCTGGAGCGCGAGGAGGTTGCGCGATGTGGGCTCGACCCATCCGAACGTGAACGGCGTCCAGCTCCACCCTCGGAGGCTGACGTCCATCGGCACGACTGGGCTCGAGGAGCTGAGCTGCACGGCTTGGTGGGCGACGATGTAGTCGAGTGCTTTCTCGCGGGAAGCGCCCGCGGGCATCGCGAGTGCCGCGAGTGACGTCGCGGAGTCGTTCACGGATTCGTCGGGCGGGTTGACGCGGTCGCCGATGACGAGCGCGAGGCTCCCGTCGGGACGTTGGTGACCGGCGAGCCACGCGCGGCCGGCGTCGTCGTCGAGGGCCAGCGTCGCGAGCGCGGTGGGTTCAGGCTCGGACGGGAGACCGGGGCGAGGTCCGAAGCCGCCGTCGTCGTTGCGGGCGGACTCGAGCCGCGCCGACAGCCGTCCGAACAGCGGAGAGGACACGTATCAGTATCGCCAACTGAGGGCCGAACCTGAGCGCGGGTAATGTCCGCCGCGCCCACCCAGACCAGGAGCGCGCAGATGGCCGACGAGCACGCACCGGCGATCGAGGACTACCTCGTCGAGGATCGGAAGTTCCCTCCGCCCGCGGGTTTCAAAGAGCACAGCCTCGCGGCTGGCACGTTCCTCTACGACGAAGCCGACACCGACTACCAGGGCTTCTGGGCCCGCCAGGCCGCGGACCTGCTCACCTGGGCGAACGACTGGGACACGATCTGCGATTGGCAGCTGCCGTTCGCGAAGTGGTTCATCGGTGGGTCGCTGAACGTCGCGTACAACTGTCTCGACCGTCACGTCGAGGCCGGCCGAGGCGACAAGGTCGCGTTCCACTGGGAAGGCGAGCCCGGCGACACCCGGACGATCACCTACGCCGAGCTGTGCGCTGAGGTGCAGCGCTTCGCGAACGCGCTGAAGGGCCTCGGAGTGCAGAAGGGCGACCGGGTCAACATCTACATGCCGATGATCCCCGAGCTGCCGATCGCGCTGCTCGCTTGCGCGCGCATCGGCGCGCCGCACTCCGTCGTGTTCGGTGGGTTCTCTCCCGACTCGCTGTCCGACCGCATCAACGACGCGCAGGCGAAGGTCCTGATCACGTCGGACGGGGGATGGCGTCGCGGCCAGGTCGTCCCCCTCAAGGCCAACGCCGACGTCGCGCTCGCGGACACGCCGTCGATCGAGCACGTGGTGGTCGTGCGGCGGACCGAGAACGACGTGCACATGGAGCCCGGGCGTGACCACTGGTACCACGAGCTGATGGCCGACGCGGCGGCCGAGTGCCCGGCCGAGCCGATGGACTCAGAGCATCTCCTGTACTTGCTCTACACCTCGGGCACCACCGCGAAGCCGAAGGGGATCATGCACACGACCGGCGGCTACCTCACGCAGGTCGCGTTCACGCACAAGTACGTGTTCGACCTCCATCCGGACGAGGACGTCTATTGGTGCGCGGCCGACATCGGCTGGGTGACGGGCCACAGCTACATCGTCTACGGGCCGCTCTGCAACGGCGCGACCTCTGTGATGTACGAAGGCACTCCTGACCACCCCGCCAAGGATCGTTGGTGGGACATCATCGAGCGCTACAAGGTCACGATCCTCTACACCGCGCCGACCGCGATCCGCACCTTCATGAAGTGGGGCGCGGTCGAGCCCGAGAAGCACGACCTCTCGTCGCTGCGGCTGCTCGGATCGGTGGGCGAGCCCATCAACCCCGAAGCGTGGATGTGGTACTGGCAGCACATCGGCGGCGGCCGTTGCCCGGTCGTCGACACGTGGTGGCAGACCGAGACCGGCGGCATCATGATCAGCCCGCTGCCCGGCGCCACCACGTTGAAGCCCGGCTCGGCGACGTTCCCCCTGCCGGGCATCGGTGCCGAGGTCGTCGACGACGTCGGCAAGCGCGTCGATCGCGGTGGTGGCTACCTCACGCTCACGCGTCCCTGGCCGTCGATGCTGCGTGGCATCTACGGCGATCCCGAGCGCTACAAGCAGACCTACTGGAGCCGCTTCGAGGGCCGCTACTTCGCCGGTGACGGAGCGAAGATCGACGACGAGGGCTACTTCTGGCTGCTCGGGCGCGTCGACGACGTGATGAACGTGAGTGGCCATCGCATCTCGACGACCGAGGTCGAGTCGTCACTCGTGTCGCATCCCACCGTGGCCGAGGCCGCCGTCGTCGGCGCGAAGGACGACGTCACCGGTCAGGCGATCATCGCGTTCGTGACCCTTCGGGGCGGGGAAGAGGCGAGCATTGCGCACGGCGAGGAGCTGCGCCGCCACGTCGCGCAGCACATCGGCGCGATCGCGCGACCGAAGACGGTGATCTTCACACCCGACCTGCCCAAGACTCGAAGCGGCAAGATCATGCGCCGGCTGCTGCAAGACGTCGCGGAAGGCCGCGACCTCGGAGACACCACGACGCTCGCTGACGCGACAGTGGTCGACGAGATCCGCACGCGCGCCGGCGGAGGCTCCTCAGGAGGACTGAGCCGGCACGAGCAGCTGCCCGTCCCACCGGCCACATCCGGGAGTCGGCCAGAGCGGCCCGATGAGGAGGGCATCCTCGCCACGGATCGCGGTGAGGATCTCCCACGCTCTCGTCGCATCGACGTGCTGCCGTTCGCACGCGCCGGTCGACAGGTGGAGCGGCACGACCGCGAGGTGTCCGACGATCACGGCGTGCTCACCCCGTGACGCGATGCGAACGATCTGATGGCCCGGGCTGTGCGCGCCGGTGTGCTCGACCGAGACCTCCGCGGTGATCTGCTCGTGGTCGCTCGTAGGCCGCACGGCGCCGAGAGCCCGGAGGCGTGCGAGGACGACGCCCGAATCGAGGTGGCTCTCATTGTCGATCGCGTCGAGCTCTCGCTGGGAGTACAGCAGTGGTGCGTTGGGGAAGAACGGGGTCCAGCTGCCGTCCCCGTTCCTCCACGCGAACATCCCGATGCCGTCGAGGTGGGTGGCGACGGCGTGTGTGATGTGCTCCCGGGGGAGGCCCGCTTCAGCAAGGAGCGCCGCGAACGCCTCCTGGTGGAAGGCGGCATCGCTCTCGGTGCGGATCAGGTCGTCGGCGGCCAGCGCGGGATCGACGACGATCGTGGCGTCCTCGCTCTCGACGATCCACGCCGCCGCGGCGGCGCGGATCTGGCCGGCGTTCGCCCACACCGGCTCGGCCCACGGCACGTCCGCCACGTCATCGGCGGTCAATCCGAACGTCTCGGGGGCGAGGTCGACGTCGGCATAACCGACCCGAGTGAGTCGCACTGCGCCGACGTCGATTCTGAAGACGGCCATCAGTCGCGGAAGTTCGTGAACTGGAGGGGGACGCCGAAGTCGCCCTCCTTGCAGCTCGGCGATCACCGCTTGCAGGTCGTCTCGCTTCTTGCCCCTGACGCGCAGCTGGTCACCCTGGGCCTGGCTCTGGATGCCCTTGAGGCCGAGATCCTTGATGAACTTGTTCAGCTCGCGCGCCTTGTCGCTGGAGATGCCCGCGTTGAGCGTGACCGTCTGGCGCACCGTGCCGCCGGCGGCCTCCTCGATCTTGCCGTACTCGAGGCGCCTTCATCGAGACCCCACGCTTGACGAGCTTCTCCTCGAGCACCTGGCGCACGGCACGCAGCCGATCCTCCGTGGAGGAGCGCAAGGTGAGCTCGAGATCGTGCGCCTCGATCGAGGAGTTCGTTCCCTTGAAGTCGAACCGGGTGGCCAGCTCCCGCTGGGCCTGGTCGATCGCGTTGCGGACCTCCTGGTTGTCGACCTCGGAGACGACATCAAAGGTCGGCATGGTGCGTGAACCTCATTTCGATAGGGTGACCGCCCGCAAGGGTCGGTGCCCGAGTGGCCAAAGGGAGCAGGCTGTAAACCTGCCGGCGTAAGCCTACGGAGGTTCAAATCCTTCCCGGCCCACCAGTGTGACCTCACGACTGCTTTGCCCGGCTTTTGCTATCTACCCTGCGACCATGGACGTGACGGGAGCCGAGCGATGACTCGCATCAAGACCATTTCATTCGCAGACTCCGACGAGGCACTGCGCCTGGCCCGTGAAGCGCAGCACGCCCTCTATCCGAGCGAATACGCAGGCCCGGTGCCGCCGTTCGTCGCCGACGAGGCGGGCATCGTCGCCGCCCATTCGCTGATCCCGGAGGCCCTGCACCACGCCTTCGCGACCTTCGGGGCGCTGATGTCTCCCGACCTGCCGCTCGACCGCCGCCAGCACGAGATGATCGCCACGGTCGTGTCGGCGACGAATCGCACCTACTACTGCACCGTCTCGCACACGGAGTTCCTGCGCCGCGCCGCATCGGACGAGGAGCTGTCCGAGGCGATCCGTCGTGACTTTCGCAGCGCTCCGATCAGCGACGCAGACCTGGCCATGCTCGAGTACGCCGAGCAGATCACGCTCGACGCCACCTGTGTGACCGACGAGCACCACGCCCGCTTGCGCGCGGCCGGCTTCGACGATCGCGGCATCCTTCAGATCACGTTGATCGCCGCCTGGTTCAACTACATCAACCGCGTCGCCGACGCGCTCGGCGTCGGCACGACCTAGCCGTGTGAGCACGCGAGCCTCACCCTGGGTCGGACCACCTACCCGGCGATGCTCCCAAGCCTCCGCGACCCCAGGCTGCACGTCGCCGCGGTCATCATCACGATCCACGTCCTCGGCCAGCTCAAGCTGCGTTTCCACGTGAGCGTGCCGCAGATCCTCGCCGCGATCCTCACCTGCGCCGTCATCGAAGTAGCGGTGACGTTCAGAGCGAAGCGGTGCTTCGTCTGGCCGGCGAGCGCGATGCTGACGGGGAGCGGCGTGGCGCTCATCCTCCGTGTGCCCGGCACGCCTCCCGGGGACCACTGGAGCACGCACGCTTGGTACGTCTTTGCGGGCGTCGCGGCATTCTCGCTCGCGACCAAGTACTTCATCCGGTACCGCGGCTCGCACGTGTTCAACCCGTCGAACATCGGGCTCGTCGTCGTCTTCATCGTGTTCGGCAGCACGCGGGTCGAGCCACTCGACTTCTGGTGGGCGCCCCTCGGCTCCGGGATGATCGTCGCCTACGCGGTGATCCTGATCGGCGGTCTGCTCATCACCGCGCGCCTCGGGCTCCTCGCCGCCGCGGTCACGTTCTGGCTCACGCTCGCGGCCGGCCTCGGGATCCTCGCCGCGTCCGGCCATTCCATGGTGGCGCGGTGGGCGTTCGCGCCAGTGAGCGGGTTCGACTACTGGCGGGTGATCCTCTTCTCACCCGAGGTGCTCATCTTCCTCTTCTTCATGATCACCGACCCGAAGACAGTGCCTTCCGGGCGCGGGGGCCGCATCGTCTTCGGCTTCCTAGTCGGGGTGACGAGCACCCTGCTCATGGCACCGCAGACGAACGAGTTCGGCACGAAGGTCGCCCTCCTCGGCGGCCTCGCCCTCGTGTGCGCGGCCCGCCCGATCCTCGACCGGGTGCTTCCCGACCCTCGATCCGCCGGCGATCAGCTCGTGCAGGTCGCGACCGGCCGCGCGATCGTGCTTCGCGCCGCCGTGTTCGCAGTTTTGGTCACGCTGCTCGGAACGGCCATCGTGGCCGCGGGTGCGCCCGCTCGCGGCAACGTCGAACCTGCCGCGGCCGACGTGCTCGGGCGGGTGCCGCACGAAGTCGACCCGGCCACGTTCCCGGCGATCACCGTCCAACAGGACGTGGTCGACTGGAACCACGAGATCACCGGCGCGGAGCGCGCGAGATCGTCCTCACGCTCGCGGAGAACCTCGAGCTGGAGTCACAGGCCGCCCGGCGCGCCGACCCGACGATCCTCGAGGCCGTCGATCACGGCGACCGCCTGGACGAGATGCGGGCACAGCTGCAGGACGACGCTGCGAACGACACGCGCGTCGTCGAGCGCTACCGCATCGACGACGTCAACGTGACGCTTCTCGCCCCCTTCGGCCGCCAGGAGGGCTTGAGCCTCGGACTCGAGTCGCGCGGCACCGTGACCACCGAGACCTACGACGAAGCGGGGAAATTGCAGGACCGAACGTCGACCCCGTTCGCCAAGACCTTCGTCATCCGCCGCGCCACCGGTCAAAGGTGGCTCAACGTCGCCGTGCTCCCGATCAGCGCATCCTGAGGCCCCTCAGGCGGCCACCGTCATCCCGCGATCGGGTCGCAGCAGGAACGGCGCCAAGTGCCCGGCGAGGTTCGACAACGGCAGCACGTCGGGGTGCAGATCGATGCCCAGTGCATCGGCCATGAACTGCCGGCGGGCCTGGATGCGTTGCCACGCGCCCGGATATGCGGAGGCGACCTCGGCTCGCAGCGTCTCGTCAGCGAGGACTACGCCGTCCTCGATGTTGGTCGTGAAGTACGGGTGCCCGTGGCCGGGATGATGTCGCACTGCAGCGCCATGCCCGAGCGGAGCTCGACCCGTGATCCCGCGTAGACCGGGGAGTTGACCCACTCGTCGAGGTGGAGCTGGTGCCCCGGGTTGAGACGCACGCCGAAGAACGGGTCGCCGATGTGGCGGTCGACGACCCGCTGCAGCTCACCGCCGACCTGGCCGACGTGCAGCGTCATGTACCAGTCGACGACGGCCTCGAAGTACGGAGCGACCAACCGCTCGACGTAGTCCTGTGTCTCAGACTCGAGCTCGGACGCGTCCTCCACGACGAAGCCAGCGCGGCAGTTGAGGGCGCCCCAGATGCCGAACGCGATCGGTGAACGGATCGCCGCGCTCGATCGGCCGGTCCCCGGGGCTCAGCAGGCCGAGCTTCGCTCGCTCGCCGGCAGTGAGCATCAGATGGCACGACAACGGCGCGCCGTTCCAGCGAGCAGGCGCGCACAGTCGCGCTCGGTCATCCCCGGCCGAAGCCCGGTGATGACACGACGGACACCGTCGGAGGTCTGACATGCCGCCCACTCGAACGCGGCGATCTGCTCGGCCTCGTTGACCTTGAGCCCATCGACAGAAGCGATGAGGATGTCGGTCGCGTTCTCGACGACGCCGGTCGCCCCGACCGTACGTCGTAGCTCGTCGACGAGGAACGAAGGCACCTCCATCACGTCAGCGTATCGTAGGCTTCCACCGATGACACCTACGCGGCCGCGGTCCTGATCCCTTCGTCGTGCAGGATCGAAGGCACCGGAGAAGACGCATCACGCGGCTGACCGGGGAGGCTCATGTCCTGGAAGGTGATGGGCCGCATCGCCAGCGGGGCAGCCGCTGCCATCCCCGCGCACTCGTTCCCGACGAGCACCGCGGGGTCACCCGAGCGCCCGACGACGAGCAGGGCCTCTTCGAAGCGCGGGTCGAATCCGCTCAGGTAGGCGAGGTTCGCGCTGTGCTCACGGTCGGCCCATACGACGACTTGGTCGTAGCCGCGCGCCTCCATCGCGGCGCGAAGCCGCTGCAGCCTTTCGGCGTAGAGGCCGGCTGGCAGCAGCGGCTCGGCATCGGGCATGCCGATGTCGGGGAGCACGATGTCGGCGAGCGTGCGCTGTCCGTGTCGCGACCATGAGGTCAGCCCTCCGGTGTCCAGGGCGTCGGTGAGATTCGCCGCGCGTGATTGTCGCACGCTGAATCGGCGCCCATGGTCATCCACGGGCTGACGCTCCCGTCGGGCCAGTGCACGCGCACCTCGGCTTCACTCGCCGACCCGATGCCGGTGTGCACCAGCCGAGCTCACCGCTCGTGTGACCGCCACCGATCGTGACCTCGCGCTCGTGGTGCGGTCTCCCGCACCACTTCGACCCACGCCCCGATGGCGTCGACGTTCGGTGCGGGCTGCGCAAGCGGACGTCGATCCAGTGGCCCATCGCTTCGGGCTGCGCGGCGTCGCCGCTCCCGACGTTGCGCCACAACGTCATGTTGCCGCGGCGGTGGACGACAACGAGGTCGAGCATGCCGTCGAGGTTGAGGTCGACGACGGCGGCACCTCGTGCCTTCTCGAAGTCGACGATGCCCGCGTCCTCTGCGCCTTCGACGAACGTGCCGTCTGCCCTCCCGATGAAGAGGTTGGTCGGGTCCTTGCTTGCCTGGTCGATCTCCGCGTCGACGTTGCCCTTCGTGACGAGCAAGTCGTCGATCCCGTCGTTGTTGACGTCGGCGAACTCGGGATGCCATGCCGTCGACGGCAGGACGTCACCACCGGTGTACGGCCGTTGCGCGGTGACACCGCGGTCGAGCGCGATGTCGTGGTAATCAGGACGAGGCGCCTCGGCGAGCGTCTGCAGCTTGTTGTCCGCCTGGCTCGTGAGGAACACCTCGGGAGGCCGTCGCCGGTGATGTCCTGGCTCGCGATCCCCATCCCCCAGATCTGCAGGGGTTGCCACCCGTCGGCCTCCGTGTAGGCAACCGGCGGCTGACCCGGCTGGATGCGCAGAGCTGCTCCTCGCCCTCGCGGTAGTAGTGCCGATCGTTCGAGACCCGGAGATCGGCGCGTCCGGAGTGGCTCCAGTCGCTGAAGAGCATCGACAGCGTGCAGTAGCCAGGACTGAGTGGCGTCGGTGCCGCGTAGCGTGAGCCGGAGCGGTCCGGCCGCACGAACCAGCTCTTGTCGCAGTCGGTGCCAGGCACGAGGTAGCGACCGACGCGAGCGTCGGCAGCGCGTCGTGCCTTCCCAGGTCGCACTGAACGCAGTGGTCCAACCCGGCGGGAGGTCGAAGCCGAGTGAGGCGGTCGCGTCCCGAAGCGGCACCCACCGAGGCCGCGCAGCACCCATCACCTCCGCGGCGAAGCACCACGAGGTCGAGCTTCCCGTCGCTGTCGATGTCGAGTGGGTAGCACCCGTGACCGCAGTCAGATCGGTGACCGGCGACGGATCGGAGTGAAGCGAAGGGCGCCGCCGATGGCGCTGTCGTTGTGGAACAGCGCGGCGGGGTCACTTCCCCCGCGAGGTAGAGCTCGTCACGGCCGTCACCATCGCAGTCGAACGCAGCGACGCCTCCGCCGACGAAGTACTCGAACTCCCCGTCGTACTTGTGGGTGATGCCTGACGCCGATGTGTCGTCGACGAAATGGGGCGCGGCAGCGCTCGACGACGCTCCCCCTCCACACGCGGCCATGAGCACGAGGCGCTGCCGAGCACCGCACCGAGCACTGCTTGTGCGCATCGTGCACGCGGCCCCGACCACAGGCGGTATTCGAGCACAGCGGCCTCGTAACGGAACCGCGCGGCTGGAAACCTGGGCCTGGAAGAGGAGGACCGTTATAGTCCCGCCAGCCGGTGGGCGCCACCTGGGCGTCTGCGGCTTTAAGGGACCTGAGGGGGAGCACAGATGCGTTTCGGAAGATTCGCCGTGCTTGCTGCCGGCGTCAGCATGGCGTTGGCGCTCGCGGCGTGCGGTGACGACAGTGGTAGCGCAAGTGCCACGACCGGAGGCGGCGCGGCAACGAGCGGGGCGGTGGTGCAGCCACGACCGGCGCGGCGGCGCAACCGGCAAGTGCGTCGTCGGCGTGTCGTGGAACAACTACCAGGAAGAGCGCTGGGCCAAGTTCGACGAGCCGGCGATCAAGGCCGCAGTCGAGGCCGGCGGCGGCAGCTACATCTCGAACGACGCGAAGTCGTCGGCCGAGACGCAGGCGAGCAACGTCGAGAACCTGATCTCGCAGGGCGCGAACGTCCTGATCATCCTCGCCCAGGACGGCACGGCCATCAAGCCGTCCGTGCAGAGCGCGATCGACCAGGGCGTCCCCGTGATCGCGTATGACCGCCTCATCGAAGATGACAAGGCGCTCTACATCACCTTCGACAACGTCGAGGTCGGCCGCCTGCAGGCAGAGGCCATCTTCGGCGCCGTGCCGAAGGGCAACTACGTCATCATCAAGGGCAACAAGGCCGACGCGAACGCCGACTTCCTGCGTAGCGGCATGGACAAGATCATCGCTGACCCGGTCGCTGCTGGCGACATCAAGATCGTCGGCGAGACCTACACCGACAACTGGGACCCCGCGAAGGCCCAGACCGAGATGGAGCAGTTCCTGACGGCGAACAACAACGACGTCCAGGCCGTGCTTTCCGAGAACGACGGCATGGCTGGCGGCGTCGTCTCGGCGCTCGAAGCGCAGAGCCTCGCCGGGAAAGGTTCCCGTCTCGGGTCAGGACGGCGACCAGGCGGCACTCAACCGCGTGGCCCTCGGCACCCAGACCGTGGACGTGTGGAAGGACGCCCGCCTGCTCGGCAAGACCGCTGGCGATGCCGCGATCGCGCTCTGCGCCAACAAGGACGCCTCGGCCGTGCAGGGCACCGCACCGTTCAAGACTCCGGGTGGCATCGAGGTGTCGTCGGTCCTTCTCAAGCCCCAGCCCATCACGAAGGACAACCTCAACGTCGTGATCGACGCGGGCTGGACGACGAAGGAGAACGTCTGCAAGGACGTGCCCGCCGGCTCAGTGTCAGTCTGCGGCTGATCCTCACGCAGTAGTGCATGTACGACGTACCCCCGTCCGAAGCCTCGGGCGGGGGTACGTTCGCGATTGAGGCCGAGTTGCAGGGGGGATCTGCATGACCACGGTGGAGGTACCGAGCGCGTCAGCGGTGACGGACGGGACTCCGCCTCCGACACGGTCGTGGCGAACGACGCTGTCGTCGACCGAGCTCGACACGCGGCTCATCGGCATGATCGCGTCGCTCGCCGCGATCTGGATCGCGTTCCACATCTTGTCGGGTGGCGCGTTCCTCACCTCCCGCAACCTTTGGAACCTTTCGGTTCAGAGCACCTCGATCGCGATCATGGCGACGGGGATGGTCCTCATCATCGTGTCGAGGAACATCGACCTCTCGGTCGGGTCGCTGCTCGGCATGCTCGGCTACACGATGGCCCTCGTCCAGACCGACGGCATCTTCGCGTTCTTCGGGATCAACGTCACCTGGCACGGGCTCACCGACGAGGCGTACGTCTGGATCATCGCCCTCGCGTTCGGTCTCGCCCTCGGCGCTCTCGTGGGCACCATCCAAGGCTTCATCGTCGCCTACGTCGGCGTCCCCGCGTTCATCGTCACCCTCGGCGGGCTTCCTCGTCTGGCGCGGCGCCATCTTCCGGATGGGCGACAAGCAAGGC
This sequence comes from uncultured Acidimicrobiales bacterium, assembly GCA_963726495.1. GTDB lineage: Bacteria > Actinomycetota > Acidimicrobiia > Acidimicrobiales > DATKAS01 > DATKAS01. Next base: position 574,180 of record CAVSCP010000008.1, on the reverse strand, counting down.
CAGACGCTCGCCCCGCTCGACGACACGTTCCAGCTCCTCGGTGGCGGCGCAAAGGGAAACCTTGGTGAGTGGAAGAGCTGGCTGGTCGCGCTCCTCGCGTGCGCGGGGATCGTCCTCAGCATCGTGCTCGCGCGCCGACGCCGGAAGCGCCACGACCTCGGCGTCCGACCCGCTGTGGGTCGAGGTGGCCTCGCTGTCGTCGGCTGCGGCGCGGTGATCGTCGCAGTCGGGTTGGTGGCGAACCAGTACGACTCCCCGCGACACCGGCAAGCCGACGGGCATCGCCATTCCGGTCGTGATCCTCATCGGCGTGACGCTGCTCATGAGCTACCTCTCGAAGCGGAGACGCTTCGGGCGCTATGTCTACGCGTACGGCGGCAACCCCGAAGCCGCCGAGCTCGGCGGCATCAACACGCGGCGCACCGTGATGCTCACTTTCACGCTGATGGGCCTCCTGTGTCGGAGTGAGCGCCGCGATCCAGACGGCCCGGTTGAACGCCGCGGTCACCAACCTCGGCGTCCAGAACGAGCTCGACGTCATCGCCGCGGCAGTCATCGGAGGCACGTCGTTCGCCGGTGGCATCGGCACGATCTTCGGCGCCGTGCTCGGCGCTGTCATCATGCAGTCCTTGCGCTCGGGCATGGTGCTGCTCAAGATCGACTCGCCGTCGCAGGACATCGTCGTCGGCATCGTGCTCGTGACCGCAGTAGGCCATCGACTCACTGCTCAGGCAGGGGCGCCGCCAGTGGGCGCTTCGGAGCGCTGATCGTCGGGCTGGCGCTGTCCGCCGTGATCATCCAGTCGGGCCGGCCATGATCGAGAGGAGATGACGACGTGACCGACACAGCGACTGTCGACTCCTCCCCGACCGAACCAGCGGCACACCGCTCGTCGAGCTGCGTCACATCAGTGTGGCGTTCGGTGGCGTGCACGCGGTCGACGACGTGACTGTCGACCTCTACGCGGGTGAGGTCGTCGGCCTCGTCGGCGGAAACGGCGCCGGGAAGTCGACATTGGTGCACACGCTGTCGGGTGCGCACCCCGCGGATTCGGGCGAGATCATCATCAACGGCGAACCGGTGGTGATCCGCAATCCCCGCGAGGCCCGCCAGCACGGCATCGAGGTCATCTACCAGAAGCTCGCGCTCGCCGACAACATCGACGCCGCGGGCAACGTCTTCTTGGGTCGTGAGCTTCGCACCCGCACCGGTGCACTCGACGACTCGGCGATGGCGGCCGCCACCGCTCGCGTGATGCGCCGCCTGAACCCGCGCTTCAAGAACCTCCGCACACCGGTGAAATCCCTCTCCGGTGGCCAGCGCCAGTCCGTTGCCATCGCGCGAGCGGTTCAGTTCGAAACGAAGATCCTGATCATGGACGAGCCCACCGCGGCACTCGGTCCCGCCGAGACCGCACAGGTGCGCGACCTGGTCACGCAGCTCAAATCAGAGGGCATCGGCATCTTCCTGATCAGCCACGACATCCACGATGTGTTCGACCTGTCCGACCGCATCAGCGTGATGCTGCAGAGCCGCCTTGTTGGCACCGTGAACAAGGACGATGTCACCAAGGACGAGGTGCTCGCCATGATCATCGCTGGCAAGAAGCCCGGCGAGCAGTCGCGTGAGGACATCGAACAGCTCCACGGACACTGAGGGAGGCCGGCCGCTGGTCGGCGCGGCTCAGCGCGCGCCGAGCAAGTGCTCGAGGGCGAGCTGGTTGAGACGGACGAAGCCGTAGCCCTTCTCGCCGACCGCGTCGGCGTTGAAGTCCTCGAACGCGAGCGATCGGCGAGCAGATCGTCGATCGACTCACCCGCGGCGAGCGTGGGCACGGCGAGCTCGGCGACCTGGCTCTCGGCCAGCGCCTGCTGCACCTCGGGATCTGACCGCCACGCGGCAGCCCGCTCCTTCAGCAGGAGATAGGTGCGCATGTTGGCGGCTGCGGACACCCACACCCCGCTGATGTCCTCGGTGCGCAGCGGCTTGTAGTCGAAGTGGCGCGGGCCGTCGTACGCGCGCCCGCCGCCGACGCCACCGTTCTCGAGCAGGTCGACGAGGAAGAACGCGCTCATCAGGTCGCCGTGCCCGAAGACCAGGTCCTGGTCGTACTTCACGCCGCGCTGGCCGTTCAGGTCGATGTGGAAGAGCTTCCCCTGCCACAGCGCCTGCGCGATGCCGTGCACGAAGTTGAGGCCCGCCATCTGCTCGTGCCCGACCTCGGGGTTGAGGCCGACCATGTCGGAGTGCTCGAGCGTCGTGATGAACCCGAGCGCGTGCCCGATCGTCGGCAGCAGGATGTCGCCGCGCGGCTCGTTCGGCTTCGGCTCGAGCGCGAACCGGATGCCGTAGCCGCGGTCGATCACGTACTGCGCCAGCGTGTCGAGACCCTCGCGGTACCGGTCGAGCGCGGCGCGCACGTCCTTCGCGGCGTCGGTCTCGGAGCCCTCCCGGCCGCCCCAGAAGACGTAGGTCTCGGCCCCGAGCTCGGCCGCGAGATCGAGGTTGCGCATGACCTTGCGCAGTGCGTACCGGCGCACCGAGCGGTCGTTGCTCGTGAACGCGCCGTCCTTGAAGACGGGATGGAAGAAGAGGTTCGTCGTCACCATCGGCACGACCATGCCGGTCTCTTCGAGCGCGGCCCGGAAGCGCTTGATCAGCCGCTCGCGCTCACCGTCGGCCGATCCGAACGGAACGAGGTCGTCGTCGTGGAAGCTGACGCCGTACGCGCCGAGCTCGGCGAGGCGGTGCACCGACTCGACCGGGTCGAGGGGCGGGCGGGTCGCGTCGCCGAACGGGTCGCGCGCCTGCCACCCGATCGTCCACAACCCGAACGAGAACTGATCCTCAGGCGTCGGCTGAACAGCCATCGTTGTGCCTCCTTGCTAATTCCCCTCCCATCGTGTCACCACCCGCCGCGAGGCCGCGGCACCTCAGCTCGCGAGCCGGGTCGCGAGCAGAGGCGTGCCGTCGGGTCGGGTGAAGGTGAGGGTGCCGTCGGGTGCTCTGGCCAGGGTCCAGCCGCCTTCGTGCATAGCCTTGTGGTGGTGGTTGCAGAGCAGCACGAGGTTGGCCATGTCGGTGGGGCCGCCGTCGGGCCAGTGCACGATGTGGTGGCCGTCGCACCAGCCCGGGGGTCGGTCGCAGCCGGGGAACACGCACCGCGGGTCGCGCAGGTCGCAGCGCCCGGCGTTGGCGACGATCGGCGACGGCCGAGACGCACGCTCGCGCCGCCTCCGAGTTGCACCGCTGAGCCCAGGCCGCCAGTCCCGCACCGCGACCACACCGGCCATCGCCGCCTCGACCCGGCCCACGTCCTCAGGCTCAGAACACAGCACGAACAGCATCAAGGGGAAGTCACTCCATCATGAGAAGGGGTGTGACATTCCCGGCCGTACGGGCGGCTCAGCCGTCCAGCAACCGCTGCATCGAGCGCGACGTCGAGCCACCGGCCGAACTTGCGGCCCACCTCGCGTTCGACGCCGACCAGCTCGAACCCGCACGACCGATGCAACGCGAGCGACGGCTCGCGGGTCGCTTCGATCCGTGCCATCACGGCATGGAAGCCATGTCGGCGGGCCACGTCGAGGCATCTCGCTCAGCAAGACCTTGCCGATGCCCTGGCCGTGATGGTCGCGCCGCACGTAGACCGAGTCCTCGACGGTCGTGCGGTAGGCGGCTCGCTCCTTGTACGGAGAGAGCGACGCGAACCCGACCACCGATTCGTCGTTCACGGCGACGACTGCGGCGTGCGCGCCTGACCGCTCGGCGAGCCACGACCGCTGATCCTCCAACGACCGCGTCACGAGGTCGAACGTCGCGGTCGAGGTCTCGACCTCGAGGTTGTAGATCGTGCGCATCGCCTCTGCATCGTCGAGTGTCGCGAGGCGCAGCTGCACAGAACGAGAAGTTAACGGCGGCGCGTCACGGCTGGAGCGGTGTTCCCAGCCCCGCATCGCGGGCCGCGTGCGATCGCGTGAGCTCGATCGGCGACTTGCAGCTTCGTGAAGATGTTCGAGACGTGGTTCCGCACGGTCTTCGGGCTCAGGTAGAGCACCCGAGCGATCTCCGGGTTCGTCTTGCCGTCGGCGACAAGGTTGAGGACTTCGCGCTCGCGCTCTGACAACGTCGGGAACGGCGTGGCGACAGGAGTGGCAGCCCGAGGCGCGTTGAAGTAGCCGATGATCCGCTTCGCGATGCTGGCGCCGAAGATCGCCTCACCTTGTGAGAGCGCGCGGACCGCCCGTTCGATGTCCTCCTCGTTGGCGCCCCTTGAGGAGGTAGCCGCTCGCACCGGCCCGCATGCGCGGTGAACACACGACTCGTTGATCCTGGACACGGCAACGCAGATCCGCTCGAGTACTTCGAGCTCGGCTGGATCCGAGACGATCGTCGACCTCCAGGCGACTCGCTGCTCTCGATCGTCCTCACGGGCGTGGGCCGATCCGCAGTCGGCTCGTGCGACGTGCGCCGCGGCTGCAGTGACGTCGCGCTCACCCGGCCTCAGGCGCCCGGACGGACCGGTTGCCTGCTCGGGGCCTGCCGCCGATGGTCGGGTCTCGGAGTCCGGGCCCGCTCGGCCCGACGGTGGCACCGTGGCGCGGAGTGATCAGGCCTGGGTGCTGAAGTCGACCGATTCGGGGTCCTCTTCGGTGGACGGCGCCGCTTCCAGGATGCCGATCTCGCCGGTGAGGGCCTCGAGTCGCGCCCAAGTGAGGACGTCGGGGTCGTTCGTGAGGAAGATGACCTGAGGGCTTCCGGCCGACCGGCTGAGCAGCTCGAGCAGCGCCGGCTTCACCGACGGATCCAACGCGAGGAACGGATCGTCGAGCAACAGCGGCAGGCTCTCGCCTTCGGGGCCCATCTTGCGCACGTCCCCCAGATGAGTGACGAGCGCATGCGCGAGGTTCGCCGCGAGCCCTCCCTCGACCGGGGTGTACGTCTCCTCCGTGCCGTTGAGCGGGCTCGCGCCGCGCTGGAGCAGTGCGGCGGCGATGATCTCCTCGCGGTGTGCGAGCGCCCATTCGGGCGAGATGTCGCCGGCGAGCTCGTGCCACGCCTCGCCCGCACGCCGGCCGTCGCCTGCAGCGGCAGTCGCCTTCTTCTTCGTCTCGACCGTCGACAGCATCGTGTTGACGCGCTCGAGGTGGAACCCGAGATACGACTGCGCGCCTGCCTCGGACAGCGCTTCCTGCTCGGCTCGCTCCGCGCTCGTGATGCGACGTTGCGCGACGACCGACACTCCCATCGACACGCCCGTCGCGAGCAGCAAGGGGAGTGACAGCACCGGCGCGATCAGCGCAGCGGGCACCGCGAGCAGCGCGGTCGTCGCTCCGACGCGGTAGGTGAGCTTGTGGATCTGGCTCTCCTTCGCGACCGCGGCCTCGAACTCGTCGTGGAGCTCCTCGACCTTTTCGACGACCTCGGGCGACTCCGGCGTCGGTTCCGCCGCGAAGGCCAGGGGAGCGGGCTCGGGCTCGTCGACTGCACCGGTCACGCGGTCGGCGGCAGCCCACAGCTGCCGTTGGTCGACCGCGGCAAGCAGGGTGATGCGCTCGCCGATCGGGTCGACCGTGGCGAAGTCCCTCGGCCCGAGGATGAGATGGGCGCGAGCAGTGTTCGCGTCGAGGCCCGACCGTGACAGCAGGTCGATCTGGCCGCCGGGACCGACGAACTCGTGACTCACGTCCTCGGCGGTCGTCACGTCGATCACGCGGTGGCGCTCGCCCTTCGGCCGGAAGACCGCGAGGTGGCGGCCCGTTGCGTCGCGCAGCTCGAGGTGCACGCCGGTGCGGCTGCCTCCGAGCGCGCCGATGATCTCGCTGATGAGGCTCTCGCGCTCCGGCGGACCCAGGCCCGCGATGACCGACAGCCTCGGATGGAGGTCGAGCGTGAACGTGCCGCCGCCCGCCTCGATGATCACTCGCTGGCACTTCACCAACCCTTCGAATCGGCAGGCGAGTGCGCCGCAATTGAGCCGATTGGCCCAGGTCGTGCGGTCGCTAGGATGCGGGCCCGGCTCCGGGCATCCCGGCGCTCTCGCCCTCTTAGCTCAGTCGGCAGAGCACAGCCATGGTAAGGCTGGTGTCGTGGGTTCGATTCCCACAGAGGGCTCCGGGCCCGTCCCTTGAGCCCGAACGCCTGGCGGCGTAGCTCAGTTGGTCAGAGCACTCGGCTCATAATCGAGTGGTCGTCGGTTCGAGTCCGACCGCCGCTACCAGTCGAAACGCCTCAGTCCCGAGGAAAGGTGAGCACCGATGAGCAAGGCGAAGTTCGAGCGGAACAAGCCGCATGTGAATGTCGGGACGATGGGTCATATTGATCATGGGAAGACGACGTTGACGGCTGCGATCACCAAGACGTTGGCGGAGAAGAACCCGAATGTGGCGTTCACGCCGTTCGATCAGATCGATAAGGCGCCGGAGGAGAAGGCGCGGGGGATCACGATCTCGATCGCGCATGTGGAGTACGAGACGGATAAGCGGCATTACGCGGATGTGGACATGCCGGGTCATGCGGATTACATCAAGAACATGATCACGGGGGCGGCGCAGGTGGATGGGGCGATTCTGGTGGTGGCGGCGACGGATGGTCCGATGCCTCAGACGCGTGAGCATGTGTTGTTGGCCCGTCAGGTGGGGGTGCCGTACATCGTGGTGGCGTTGAACAAGGCCGACGCGGTGGATGATGAGGAGCTGTTGGAGCTGGTGGAGCTCGAGGTGCGTGAGCTGCTGACCTCCTATGGGTTCCCGGGTGATGATCTGCCGGTGGTGCGGGTCGTCGGCGTTGAAGGCTCTTGAGGGCGACCCGGAGTGGCAGGCCAAGATCGTGGAGCTGATGGACGCGGTCGATTCGTATGTGCCCGAGCCTGAGCGTGATCTGGACAAGCCGTTCTTGATGCCGATCGAGGATGTGTTCACGATCACCGGTCGGGGGACGGTGGTGACGGGCAAGGTGGAGCAGGGGATGGTCCACACCGGCGACGAGGTCGAGATCGTGGGGTTGCGCCCGACGACCAAGACGGTGTGCACGGGTGTGGAGATGTTCCGCAAGATCTTGGATGAGGGCCATGCGGGCGACAACATCGGCGCGCTGTTGCGGGGCACGAAGAAGGAGGAGGTGGAGCGGGGTCAGGTGTTGTGCAAGCCGGGGTCGATCACGCCGCACACCGATTTCGAGGCCCAGGTGTATGTGTTGGGCAAGGAGGAGGGCGGCCGCCACAAGCCGTTCTTCAACAACTACCGGCCCCAGTTCTACTTCCGGACCACTGACGTGACCGGGTCGATCACGTTGCCGGAGGGGACCGAGATGGTCATGCCGGGCGACAACACGGTCATGACCGTGCAGCTCGGCAAGCCGATCGCGATGGACGAGGGCCTGCTGTTCTCCATCCGCGAGGGCGGCCGCACCGTCGGCTCCGGCCGCGTCGTCAAGATCCTCAAGTAACCCACCCCGAGGTCAGAGGGTCACAACCGGTGACGTACTCGTCAGAGGTCTCCCAGCTGGTTGCCGCCGCACGCGACGGCAGCCGATCGGCCTTCGACGAGCTCGTCCGAGTGACGTACGCCGACACGTACACGCTCGCCTACCGGCTGACCGGCAACGAGGAGGACGCTCGCGACGTGGTGCAGGAGGCGTACCTCCGGGCCTATCGAGGCGTGCGCCAGTTCCGGGGCGACGCGCAGTTCTCGACGTGGCTGTACCGCATCACGGCGAACTGCGCCTCGACGCACGTCACGCGCCGGCGGCGCCACCAGCACGACCCGCTCGACGTCGACACCCCGTTGGTCGACACCCGGCCCGAGGCCGACCCGCAGGCTCATGCCGACGCGGTGGCGACGCGCGACCAGCTCGAAGCCGCCCTCGCTGCAGCTCCCGCCACGGCTCCGGGCGGTCGTGGTGCTCCGCGACGTCTACGACCTTCCCCACGAGGCGATCGCCGCCGAGCTCGGCATCTCCACGACGGCCGCCAAGGTTCGGCTGCACCGGGCCCGTCGCCGGCTGCGCGAGCAGGTGTTCACCCGTCGAGACGCCGGCATGGTCGACGGAGGCTCAGCGCATGCGGTGTGACGCGCTCACCGAGATGCTCGCCGAGGCCGCCGAGGGGCAACCGGTATCCGGCCGGGCCGCACGGGCCCACGTCGAGCACTGCCTGCGGTGCCAGGCCGACCTCGCGCAGCACCGCCGGCTGCACCGGAGCCTCCGCCAGCTGGCCGACCGGCGCGTCTCCGCACCGGCCGACTGGGTCGAAGAGGTGCTCGCCGCGCTCGACGAGGCCAACACCGGGTCGAGCGCCGGCCGGGCGCTCCGACGGGCCGCGGTGCTCGGGGGCATGGCAGCGGTGACCGCCGCGGGAGCGGCCAGCGTGCTGGTGCTTCGCACCTCGAGGCGCCGTCTCGCGGGCTGACTGCCTGGCCGATCCGGGGGGTCCCCCTGCTACGATTGGTCGTCCCGACCTGACCGAGGGCAGTAGCTCAGCTGGAAGAGCTCCGGTCTCCAAAACCGGTGGTCGGGGGTTCGAGTCCCTCCTGCCCTGCTCTACCCGGCCTCCCCCAAGGTGCCGCCATGGCAATGAACCGCGAAACCAAGCGCATGATGCAGCGCCAAGGCCAGATCGGCCCTGATGGCGCGCCCGTGCGCGAGAAGCGTGCCGCTCCCGCCCCTCGTCCTCCGAAGCAGGAGCGCACCTCTCCGGGGCAGTTCCTCCGCGAGGTCCGGGGTGAGCTCCGCAAGGTCGCGTGGCCGACCAAGTCCGAAGTCGTCAACTACTCGATCATCGTGCTCATCGCCGTCGTGCTGCTCACCGCGTTCATCGCGGGGCTCGACTGGTTCTTCGGCTCAGTGATCCTTCGCCTGTACAACGCGGCATGAGCGAGAGCTACTTCACCACCGAACCCGAGGCCCAGGCGCCCGCGCTCGACGCGGATCTCGGCGCCGTGCTCGTCGACGACGAGCTGCTCGACGCGGAGACTGGCGAGGACGAGGACGGCGACGACGCGCCGCGTCCGGAGAGCCCGTACGACCGTCCGGGCCATTGGTACGTCGTGCACACGCAGTCCGGCTACGAGAAGAAGGTCAAGCAGAACCTCGAAGCCCGCACGCAGTCGATGAACGCCGAGGACAAGATCTTCGAGGTCGTCATCCCGATGGAAGACGTCGTCGAGTTCAAGAACGGCCGCAAGGTCGTCGTCCAGAAGAAGGTGTTCCCCGGCTACCTGCTCGTTCGCTGCGACATGGACGACGACTCCTGGTACGTCATCCGCAACACGCCGGGTGTCACGGGGTTCGTGGGCCAGGGCGCGAAGCCGTCGCCGCTGCCCCGCCGCGACGTCGAGTCGTTCCTCCAGGTGAAGATCGAGGGGGACGAGCCCACCAAGCGCTCGAAGCCCCGTCTCGAATACGAGGTGGGCGAGTCGGTGCGCGTGAAGGAAGGTCCGTTCGCGGACTTCTCCGGCCAGATCGCCGAGATCAACGCAGACCAGCTGAAGCTCAAGGTGCTGGTGAACATCTTCGGGCGCGAGACGCTCGTCGAGATGGACTTCAGCCAGGTCGCCAAGCTGTAACTCGAAGAAGCCGAAGAGCAAAGACGTAGAAGGAGCACACCCCGTCATGGCCAAGAAGAAGGTCGCGGCCGTCGTCAAGATCCAGATCCAGGCCGGCAAGGCCACGCCCGCGCCGCCCGTCGGCACCGCGCTCGGTCCCCACGGCGTCGCGATCATGGATTTCTGCAAGGCCTACAACGCGGCCACCGAGGCGCAGACCGGCACGGTCGTGCCGGTCGAGATCACCGTGTTCGAGGATCGCTCGTTCACGTTCGTGCTCAAGACCCCGCCGACGCCGGTGCTGCTGCGTGCAGCCGCCGGCCTCGAGAAGGGGTCGAAGCTGCCGGGTCGCGAGGGCGCCGGCACCGTCACCGACGCGCAGGTCACCGAGATCGCCAAGGTGAAGATGCCCGACCTCAACGCGAACGACCTCGAGGCCGCGCGTCTGCAAGTGATCGGCACGGCCCGTTCGATGGGCATCACGGTCAGCTAGCAACCGAGACACCGAAACACCCACCAGGCACGACCGGGACCACCTCACCCGGCGGCCACGACCCCAGAGGGAGCCATCATGGCGAAGGGCAAGCGCTACGAAGACGCTGCGAAGCGGTTCGACCGTGAGCAGTTCTATCCACCGAACGAGGCAGTCGAGCTCGCGAAGGATCTGTCGTCGGCGAAGTTCGACGAGACGATCGAGCTCGCCGTGCGCCTCGGCGTCGATCCTCGCAAGGCCGACCAGATCGTGCGCGGCACGGTCGCGCTTCCGTCGGGCACTGGCAGGGATGTCCGCGTCGCGGTGTTCGCCGCGGGCGAGGCCGCGGCCGAGGCCCGTGCCGCGGGTGCCGACTTCGTCGGGGCCGACGACCTCGCAGGTGAGGTCGAGAAGGGCATGCTCGACTTCGACGTCGCGATCGCGACTCCGGACCTCATGCCGATGGTCGGTCGTCTCGGCCGCGTGCTCGGCCCCCGAGGGCTGATGCCGAACCCGAAGACCGGCACCGTCACCACCGAGGTGGGCAAGGCGGTCGGCGAGTTCAAGGGCGGCAAGGTCGAGTACCGCACCGACCGTCACGGCAACGTGCACGTGCCGCTCGGCAAGGCGAGCTTCCCGATCGAGGACCTGCTCACGAACTACGGCGCCGTGCTCGACGAGCTGCAGCGGGCCAAGCCCGCCTCGGCGAAGGGCAAGTACCTGAGGCACATCGCCGTGTCGTCGACCATGGGCCCGGGGATCAAGATCGATTCCGCCCACGCGCGACCCGAGGACGTCAAGGCCGCTCACTGAGCGAGAAAGCCGCGCCCGAGGTCAGCGACGACGAGCTGGCCGCGGTCGCTCCGCCGCCCTTCTGGAATCGATTCGGCCTCCGCGGGCCGGTCATCGTCCTGGCTTGGGTCGGTCGCAACGCGAAGCGGATGCTCGTCGCCGCGCTGGGGTTCGTCGTGCTCGGTGCGGGCGTCGCGATGCTCGCGCTCCCCGGGCCGGGCGTCGTGGTGATCATCGTCGGCCTCGCGATCCTCGCGACCGAGTTCGCGTGGGCCGAGCGAGCGCTCGACAAGACGATGGGCCGCGCGTCACAGGCAGCCGGTGCCGTCACCGGGAACGTCGCCGGACGGGTGATGCTCGCGCTGAGCGGCTGCGGGCTTCTCGCCGCGGGGATCGTGCTGCTCCTCGGCAACCCGATCGACGGGTTGCAGTCCGTGGGCATCGGCCTGATCGTCGCCGGACTCGCGGGCCTCGGCGACGCTCCTCCCACCCGTGCAGGCCTGGATCGCCCGCGAGCAAGCCAAGCGGGATGCGGCCCACGGCCGGGATTGATGATTGGGGGACTGCATGCGCCCCTCTGCTCATCAATCCCGAGTGGAGGAGGACGGCGCCCGGGCCCCTAGAGTGGTGAGCCACAACTGATCTCTGCTCGCCGCAGACATCCGGTGCTTCCCAGCTGAATGGGCCAGCGTGCCCGCCGGACGAGGCGAACTCCTCCAAGTCTCTTCGGGGCGTTCGCGCATCCGCGAGCGCCCATCTGCTTTCTGGAGGAGGTGCCCATGGAAGATCCGAGACCCGAGAAGGTGGCCGTCGTCACCGAGGTGAAGGAACGGCTGGGCCGGGCCGACGCGGCACTGCTGACCGAGTACCGAGGCCTCAACGTCGCCGCGATGGCCGAGCTGCGCCGAGCGCTGCGGGCCGCGGGCGGCGACTACAAGATCTACAAGAACACGCTGGCCCGCCTCGGTGCGCGCAGCGCGGGCATCGACACGCTCGACGAGATGCTCACGGGCCCGACCGCGATCGCGTTCGTCGAAGGCGACGCCGCCGCGGTGGCCAAGGCGCTCCGCGACTACGCCCGCGGCAACCCTGCGCTCGTCGTGAAGGGCGGCCTGCTCGGCCAGCGCGTGCTCACCGCGAACGAGGTCACGGCGCTCGCCGACCTGCCGAGCCGCGAGGTCATCCTCGCTCAGCTCGCGGGTGCCCTGCAGGCGCCGATCGCGCAGTTCGCCAGCCTGCTGGCGGCGCTGCCCCGCAACTTCGCCTACGGCCTGAAGGCCCTCATCGACCAACAGGGCGGGGTCCTGTCGAAGAGGCCCAGCGCCGAGCCCGAGGCACCCGCGGCCGAGGCCCGCCCGAGGCCGCACCGAGCTCGCATCAGAGGCGGCCGAAGCCCGCCGCCGAGACTCGAAGAACCCGCACCCGAAGCAACCACCGCCGCTAAGCCACGCAACAGAAGAAACGGAGTAAGGCAATGGCCACCAAGGAAGACATCCTCGACGCCATCTCGAACATGACCGTCCTCGAGCTCTCGCAGCTGCTGAAGGACTTCGAGGAGCGCTTCAACGTCACGGCTGCCGCGCCCGTCGCGGTCGCTGCGGCCGCACCCGCCGGTGGCGGTGGCGGCGGCGGCGAAGAGGCCGAGGAGCAGGACGAGTTCGACGTCGTGCTCACGATGGCCGGCGAGAAGAAGATCCAGGTCATCAAGGAGGTGCGCGCGCTCACCAACCTCGGTCTCAAGGAGGCCAAGGACCTGGTCGACGGCGCGCCCAAGACCGTGCTCGAGAAGGTGTCGAAGGAAGACGCCGCCAAGGCGAAGGCGCAGCTCGAAGAGGCCGGCGCCACCGTCGAGCTCAAGTAGTCGGGGCAGTTCCCAGGGGCGCGGGTCGCGTCACTGCACCCTCGCCGGTGCTTGACGACCTGCGCTCCTGGCCCTACCCTCCTCGTACCTGACTGCCGATACGGCGTTCGGGTTGATTCTGTACGCTCCGGTCGCTACGATCACCGGTTGCCGTGCGTCCCCCTTTGCTTCGCCGTTCCTTCGCGGCGTCCCGGCGCGCCCAGGCACCCGACCTCCACTTCTCCCAGGGAGCTGTCATTGCCGTCAGTTAGTGCTGCCCGTGAGCGGTATTCGTTCGCCAACCTCACCGAGCCCCTCGACCTGCCCGACCTGATCGCGATCCAGCGCGCGTCGTTCGAGTGGTTCCTTCATCAGGGCCTCGCGGAGACCTTCCGCGACATCAGCCCGATCAAGGACTTCACCGAGAACCTGCAGCTCGAGCTGGAGTTCGATCCGGACGACGAAGACCTGCGCCCCCCGCCCAAGTTCACGGTGGAGGAGTGCAAAGAGAAGGACATGACCTACTCGGCCCCGATCTTCGTGCGGGCCCGGTTCGCCAACCGCTCCACGGGTGAGATCAAGGAGCAGACCGTCTTCATGGGCGACTTCCCCATGATGACGGACAAGGGCACGTTCATCATCAACGGCACCGAGCGCGTGGTCGTGTCGCAGCTCGTGCGGTCGCCGGGTGTCATCTTCCAGCCGGGGGAGCGGTTCCGCCTCCGCAACCTCGCGAAGCACCAGTGGGTCACCGGCACGATCCACCCCTACCGCGGCGAGTGGATCGAGTTCGACGTCGAGCAGAAGCCCGGCAAGGACTTCACCGCCGGCACCCGCGTCGCTCGCAAGCGCCGCCTGTCGATCTTCGTGCTGCTGCGCGCGCTCGGCTACGACGAGGAGAACGCGCCTGGGTTCCTCGATCGCTTCGTGCGCCACTTCGACTTCCTCGAGGGCCAGTACGAGAAGGACCGTCACCTCGCGCCGACGACCGACGAGGCCCTCGTCGAGATCTACAAGCGCGCCCGTCCGGGTGAGCCCCCGACCGTCGAGTCCGCGAAGGGCTACTTCCGCAAGGCGTTCTTCGAGAAGGGCCGTTACGACCTGTCGCGCGTCGGTCGCTACAAGCTGAACCGCAAGCTCGGCAGCGAGGTCCAGAAGCTCCACGAGCTCTACGGCCTCGACCACGACGCTCCTCGACTACCCCGATCCCGACCAGGACGTGCTGTCGCGCTGCGAGGTGCTCGCTGCGTGCAGCTACCTGCTCCACCTCACGAAGCAGGAGCCGGGCTACCGCCTCGACGATCAGGACCACTTCGCGAACCGGCGCATCCGCTCGGTCGGCGAGCTCATCCAGAACCAGGTGCGCATCGGCTTGTCGCGCATGGAGCGCGTCGTGCGAGAGCGCATGACCACCCAGGACGTCGAGGCGATCACGCCGCAGACGCTGATCAACATCCGGCCGGTCGTCGCGGCGATCAAGGAGTTCTTCGGCACCAGCCAGCTCTCCCAGTTCATGGACCAGGTGAACCCGCTGTCGGGCCTCACCCACCGTCGTCGCCTCTCGGCGCTCGGTCCCGGTGGCCTCTCGCGTGAGCGCGCCGGCTTCGAGGTCCGCGACGTCCACTTCAGCCACTACGGCCGCATGTGCCCGATCGAGACGCCTGAGGGTCCGAACATCGGCCTGATGGGCGCCCTCGCGACCTATGCGCGGGTGAACGAGTTCGGCTTCATCGAGTCGCCGTACCGCAAGGTGACCAACGGCAAGGTCACCGAGGAGATCGTCTATCTCGCCGCGGACGAGGAAGAGGAGTACGTCGTCGCCCAGGCCAACGCGCCGCTGAAGGCCGACGGCTCGTTCGTCGAGGAGAAGGTGCTCGTGCGCCGCAGCCCGCAGGCCGCGACGCTCTCCGACCTCAAGCTGCAGCTCGAGCGCGACGTCTTCTTCGGTGCCACGACCGACATCAGCTACGTCCCCGGGGTCGAGGTCCAGCTGATGGACGTCTCACCGAAGCAGATCGTCTCGGTGGCCACCGCGCTCATCCCGTTCCTCGAGCACGACGACGCGAACCGTGCGCTCATGGGAGCGAACATGCAGCGCCAGGCGGTGCCGCTGATCCGCTCGGAGGCGCCGTACATCGGCACCGGCATCGAGGCCCGCGCCGCCCGCGACGCGGCCGACATGATCCTGGCCGAGGACGAAGGCGTCATCACCGACGTGACCGGCGAGTCGATCACCGCCGAGTACAAGACGAACGGCAAGCGCGTCCACCGGCTCGCGAAGTTCCGCCGGTCGAACCAGGACACGTGCATCAACCAGAAGCCGCGCGTGCTCCGAGGGGGACCGCGTGGCGAAGGGCGCCATCCTCGCTGACGGCCCCTCGACCGACACCGGCGAGCTCGCGCTGGGCAAGAACCTGCTCGTCGCGTTCATGCCGTGGGAGGGCTACAACTTCGAGGACGCGATCATCCTGAGCGAGCGCCTCGTGCGCGACGACGTGCTCACGTCGATCCACATCCACGAGCACGAGGTCGACGCGCGCGACACCAAGCTCGGTCCTGAAGAGATCACGCGTGACATCCCGAACCTCTCAGAAGAGGTGCTCCGCGATCTCGACGAGCGCGGCATCGTGCGCATCGGCGCCGAGGTCGACGCCGGCGACGTGCTCGTCGGCAAGGTCACCCCGAAGGGCGAGACCGAGCTCACTCCCGAGGAGCGGCTGCTCCGCGCGATCTTCGGTGAGAAGGCGCGCGAGGTGCGCGACACCAGCCTCAAGGTGCCGCACGGCGAGCAGGGCAAGGTCATCGACGTCCGCGTGTTCAGCCGCGACGAGCACCACGAGCTCCCGCCGGGCGTCAACCAGCTGGTGCGGGTCTACGTCGCCCAGAAGCGCAAGATCAGCGTCGGCGACAAGCTGGCCGGCCGTCACGGCAACAAGGGCGTGATCTCCAAGATCCTGCCGGTCGAGGACATGCCGTACCTCGCCGACGGCACGCCGGTCGACATCATCCTCAACCCCCTCGGTGTGCCGAGCCGCATGAACGTGGGTCAGGTGCTCGAGGCCCATCTCGGGTACGCGGCACGCTGGGGCTGGGAGCACAACGGCCAGATGGTCGGCGACCAGCCGGTGCGCGGCACCGAGGGCAAGACGCGTCCGGCGACTCCGCCGTCCACGTTCATCGCCACTCCGGTGTTCGACGGCGCCCACTGGGACGAAGAGGACCAGGCCGGCAAGCACATGACGATCAAGAACATCTTCGGCGCCCTTCGTCCCGACGGCGTCGACGGCGAACGGCTCATCGGCGACGACGGGAAGCTGACGCTCTACAACGGACGCACGGGTGAGCCCTACGACCGGCAGATCACCGTCGGCTTCGTCTACATCCTGAAGCTCGCCCACCTCGTCGACGACAAGATCCACGCTCGCTCGACGGGTCCGTACTCCATGATCACGCAGCAGCCCCTCGGCGGGAAGGCGCAGTTCGGCGGCCAGCGCTTCGGCGAGATGGAGGTGTGGGCCCTCGAGGCGTACGGCTCCGCGTACTGCCTGCAGGAGCTGCTCACGATCAAGAGCGACGACGTCCTCGGTCGCGTGAAGGTGTACGAGGCGATCGTGAAGGGCGAGAACATCCCCGAGCCCGGCATCCCCGAGAGCTTCAAGGTGCTCATCAAGGAGATGCAGGCGCTCTGCCTCAACGTCGAGGTGCTCGCGAAGGACGGCGCCGAGATCGAGATGCGTGAGCTCGACGAGGACGTGTTCCGCACGGCCGAAGAGCTCGGCATCGACATCAGCCGGCCCGAGCGGGGCAGCGACGAGGAAGACGAGCGGCGACGCGAGAGGAGCAACTTCTGATGCTCGACGTCAACGACTTCGATCAGCTGCGCATCGGGTTGGCCACGGCCGACGCGATCCGCACGTGGTCGAACGGCGAAGTGAAGAAGCCCGAGACGATCAACTACCGCACGCTCAAGCCCGAGAAGGACGGCTTGTTCTGCGAGAAGATCTTCGGGCCCACGAAGGACTGGGAGTGCTACTGCGGCAAGTACAAGCGCGTCCGGTTCAAGGGGATCATCTGCGAGCGCTGTGGCGTCGAGGTCACGCGGTCGAAGGTGCGCCGTGAGCGCATGGGCCACATCGAGCTCGCCGCGCCCGTCGTCCACATCTGGTACCTCCGCGGCACCCGTTCGTGGCTCGCGTACCTCCTCGCGGGGCTCGAGCCGAAGGAAGAGCTGAAGGCCAAGCAGCTCGAGAAGGTCATCTACTTCGCCGCGAACCTCGTGACCTGGGTCGACGAGGAGCGCCGTCACACCGACCTGCCGAACCTGCAGGCCGAGCTGGCCGAGGAGCTCGACGAGATCCGCAAGGCCACCGAGCTCGAGATCGACCGCCGGTTCAAGGAGCTCGAGGGCGAGATGAAGTCGCTCGAGTCCGAAGAGGCGAAGGACTCCGAGCTGAAGTCCCGCCAGCGCGCGGGCGACAAGGACGTCGCGGGGATCCGCGAGCGCGGCGAGGCCGAGCTCGAGCTCGTGCAGCGTGCGTTCGACGAGTTCCAGTCGCTGCACGGCCGCAAGATCATCGAAGACGAGATGCTGTGGCGCGAGCTCCACATGCGCTACGGCGACTACTTCCAGGGCGGCATGGGCGCCGATGCGATCGCGCAGCTGATCGACCGCATCGACTTCGACGAGGAAGAGATCAAGCTCCGCGACGCGATCGACGAGAGCGAGGGCAAGAAGCGCCTCTCGGCTCAGCGCCGTCAGAAGGCGATCAAGCGACTGAAGATCGTGACGGCGTTCAATCGCCGCGACGACCACGGCCGCCGCGCCAACGACCCGCGGGCGATGATCCTCGACGTCGTGCCGGTGATCCCGCCCGAGCTGCGTCCGATGGTGCAGCTCGACGGTGGTCGCTTCGCGACCTCCGACCTGAACGACCTGTACCGCCGGGTGATCAACCGCAACAACCGGCTGAAGCGCCTCCTCGACCTCGGCGCGCCCGAGATCATCGTGAACAACGAGAAGCGCATGCTGCAGGAGGCCGTCGACGCGCTGTTCGACAACGGCCGCCGCGGCCGCCCGGTCACGGGCCCCGGCAACCGTCCGCTCAAGTCGCTGTCCGACATGCTCAAGGGCAAGCAGGGTCGCTTCCGTCAGAACCTGCTCGGCAAGCGCGTCGACTACTCGGGCCGCTCGGTCATCGTGGTCGGCCCGACGCTGCGGCTGCACCAGTGCGGTCTGCCGAAGCTGATGGCGCTCGAGCTCTTCAAGCCCTTCGTGATGAAGCGCCTCGTCGACCTCGAGCTCGCGCAGAACATCAAGTCCGCGAAGCGCATGGTCGAGCGTCGCCGCCCGCAGGTGTGGGACGTGCTCGAGGAGGTCATCAAGGAGCATCCGGTGCTGCTCAACCGGGCGCCCACGCTCCACCGCCTCGGCATCCAGGCCTTCGAGCCCGTGCTCGTCGAGGGCAAGGCCATCCAGATCCACCCGCTCGTCTGCACCGCGTTCAACGCGGACTTCGACGGCGACCAGATGGCCGTGCACCTGCCTCTGTCGGCAGAGGCGCAGGCCGAGAGCCGCGTGCTCATGCTGTCGGCGAACAACATCCTGTCGCCCGCGTCCGGTCGTCCGATCGTGGTGCCCACGCAGGACATGGTCATCGGCGGCTACTACCTCACCGAGGAAGTGGCCGGCGACAAGGGCGAGGGCCGCGTCTTCCGCCACCGGTGGGAGGTCGAGCGGGCCATGGACGAGGGCGCGCTGTCGCTCCACGCGCCGATCCAGTTCCGCGAGGGTGTCGACGAGGAGGGCAAGCCGATCGAACGCACGACGACCGCGGGTCGCCTGCTGTTCGAGGGCGCGCTCCCCGCGGGGTACGTCAAGCAGTTCGACTACGTGACGTCGCCGATCAAGAAGAAGGACTTCGGCGTCATCGTCGAGAACCTCTCCGAGCACTACAAGAAGGCCGAGGTCGCCGAGTCGCTCGACGCGATCAAGGACCTCTGCTACCGCTACGCCTCCCAGTCGGGCCTCACCATCTCGATCGCGGACGTCAAGACGCCGCCCGAGAAGAAGAAGATCCTCGAGGACACCGAGAAGGACGCGGAGAAGTTCGAGACCCAGTTCCGCCGGGGCATCATCACCGACGGCGAGCGGCGCCAGAAGGAAGTCGAGATCTGGGGCGAGGCCACCGCACAGGTGCAGGACGCCATGGAGCGGCTCCTCAAGGCCGAGAAGTTCAACCCCATCGACATGATGGTGGGCTCGGGCGCCCGAGGGAACATGATGCAGGTCAAGCAGATCGCCGGCATGCGCGGTCTGGTGGCCAACCCTCGCGGCGACATGATCCCCCGTCCGATCAAGTCGAACTTCCGCGAAGGCCTCTCGATGCTCGAGTACTTCATCGCGACGCCGGGCGCCCGCAAGGGCCTCGTCGACACCGCGCTGCGGACCGCCGACTCCGGCTACCTCACGCGCCGTCTCGTCGACGTCGCGCAGGAGCTCATCATCCGCGAGCCCGACTGCGGCACGAACCTCGGCATCTGGGTCGAGCACGTCGTGCCCGATACCCCGCAGCGTCGTGCGTTCCTCGACACCAAGCTGCTCGGGCGCTCGTTGATCAGCGACATGACGCTCGCCGACGGCACCGTGCTCGAGGCCGGCCCTCCGCTGTCGATGTCACAGGTCGAGGCGCTGCGCGACGACCCCAATGTCGACCGCGTGCGTGTGCGCTCAGTGCTCACGTGCGAGGCGAAGCTCGGCATCTGCGGCACCTGCTACGGACTGTCGCTCGCGACGGGCAAGGACATCGAGATGGGCGAGGCCGTCGGCGTCATCGCGGCCCAGTCGATCGGTGAGCCCGGCACCCAGCTGACGATGCGGACCTTCCACACCGGTGGCGTGGCCGGTCAGGACATCGCCGGCGGTCTTCCCCGCGTCGTCGAGCTCTTCGAGGCTCGCACGCCTCGGGGCAAGGCCGTGCTGTCCCGCTCCTCCGGTGTCGTGCGCATCGCCGAGGACGAGGGCAAGGGCCGCACGATCACGGTCGTGGCCGACGACGGAGCCGAGGACCCGTACCTCGTGCCGAGCGCGAGCCGCCTAGCCGTGGTCGAGGGCCAAGAGGTCCGCGCCGGCGACGCGCTCGTCGGTGACGACAAGACCCCGCGCGACCCGAAGGAGCTCCTCGAGATCAAGGGCGTGCGCGAGACGCAGCAGTACCTGGTCGAAGAGGTGCAGAAGGTGTACCGCGACCAGGGTGTGTCGATCCACGACAAGCATGTCGAGCTGATCGTGCGCCAGATGACCCGCCGCATCGGCGTTCAGGAGCCGGGCGACTCCGACTTCCTGCCGGGCGAGCGCGTCGACCAGCGCGTGTTCCGCGACACGAACCGCGAGCTCGTCGAGGAAGGCAAGCGTCCCGCCGAGGGTCGGCCCGAGCTGATGGGCATCACCAAGGCGTCGCTCGCCACCGATTCGTGGCTCTCTGCGGCGTCGTTCCAGGAGACGACCCGGGTGCTCACCGAGGCTGCGATCGACGGCCGCGGCGACAACCTCGTCGGCCTCAAGGAGAACATCATCATCGGCAAGCTCATCCCCGCCGGTACGGGCATGGGCCTCTATCGCGAGTTCGAGACCAAGGCGCCTGACTACCAGCCGATGGAGTTCTGGTCGTCCGACTCGCCCGCCGACTTCCTCGCCAGCCTCCAAGGCGACTATCGCCCGGAGACCGAGTACGCGGACGTCCCGGACGTGCCGGAGGTGCCCGACGTTGCCGACCTCGCGCCGGTTGCCGATGCGGCCGATGTCGCGGTGGCCGAGGTGGTCGAGATCGGCGGCGACGGGGACGGCTTCTCCGACGCCGTCGGCGAAGGCTGACAATGCCGGTGGGGGTGGCTGGCCGACGGCTGGCCACCCTCCTCGGCGCGACTGCATTGGCCGTGTCGGTCGCGGCGTGCGGCGGATCTCAGATCGACGAGCGCACCGCGACGCGCGTCTCCGTCGAACGCGGCACGTCAACGACCGTTCAGCTCCAGATCCCCGTCGGAGGACGAGCGGACGAGGCCTTCGGCTCGATCGACGGCTTCCGCATCGAGTCGACCCCGAGCGATGTGAGCTCGAGCTTCGTGTCCGACCTCGCGACGCTCCCGAACGCGCTCGAGCTCACCGAGTCGGTCGGGCTCCGCTACGTGTCCGCGTCCAGCTCCGTCGGGTCCCGACTCGATCGTGATCGCGCTCGCGTTGGCTCCTGACGACCCGACGCAGCTCACATCGTTCGAGCAAGCGCTCATCGACGGCGTCAGCGGCGGCTCTCCGACCGAGGTGGTGACGCTCGGCGGCGAGCCTGCGGTGCTCGTCGACACCGTCGACCAGACGACCGGCGAGGCGTTTCAGCTGGTGTTCTGGAGCGGCAACGGCCTCGATCTCCTCGTGGTCGGCCTCGTCGACGACCGCACCGGCATCGAGCAGATCGCCGACGCGTTCATCCAGGCGAACGCCGGGACCTGAGCGATGCGCCGTTCGATCGACGACTATCCCTTCGACCCGGCGGACGGCGTCGACGGGGACGACGACCTCGCTCGCATCTCCTGGGCAGTCGCGATCGCCGACGACTACGACGACGCCGAGCCGCGAGTGGTGCTCACGGTGGAGGAGGTCGGGCGGGCCGGGCAGGGGCTCGTCGCGCACCTGACACCGACCATCACCCGGCGGCTCCGGGCCGCCTTGAAGGACGCGCTGCACGAGATCGGCGAGGACCCGGGAGCCTGATCTCACGGAGAAGTGTGGTAAATCCCGACCAGATGGGTCATAATTCGAGGGGTGACTGACACCCTGGCCGTCCGCACGCGGCCGATCGACCCCGAGCAGCTCGCGGACATCGAGAAGTTCGAGCAGATGCTCGTGCGCTATCTCGCGGGCGACCTCGAGGAAGACGTCTTCCGCGTCTTCCGGCTCGGGAACGGCATCTACGGCCAGCGCCAGGGCGGCCAGAACCAGATGGTCCGCGTGAAGGTGCCGTACGGGTCGATCGACGCCCGAGCAGCTCGAGATGATCGGGTGGCTCGTCGACGAGTACTCGCGCGGCTGGGGCCACATCACCACCCGCCAGAACATCCAGTTCCACTTCGTGCAGCTGACGAAGATCCCCGAGGTCATGCGACACCTCGCGTCGGTGGGGCTCACGACGCCGCGAGGCGTGCGGCGACACGGTCCGCAACATCCAGGGCATGCCATCTCGCGGGCGCGTGCCCGCACGAGGTGCTCGACATCAGCCCGTGGGCCGAGGCCGCGTTCCGTCACTTCGTGCGCAACCCGCTCGGGCAGCGACTGCCGCGCAAGTTCAAGATCAACTTCTCCGGCTGCGCGACCGACTGCGGTCAGGCCATGTTCAACGACGTCGGCGTGATCGCGACGACGCGCACGAACGACGATGGCGATGTCGAGTCCGGCTTCCGCGTGTTCATCGCCGGCGGCCTGGGCGCCAACCCGCATCCCGCGCTGGCGCTCGAGGACTTCACCTCACGCGAAGACCTGCTGCCCACCATCGAGGCGTTGCTGCGCGTGTTCGACCAGACCGGCAACCGCGAGAACAAGCTGCGGGCCCGCATGAAGTGGGTCGTCGACACGCTCGGCTTCGACGAGCTCAAGCGCCGCGTGCTGGCGACCCGCAAGATGCTGCCGGCGTCGTCGACGTGGCCCGGTGGCATCCCCGACGTGGTCGAGCAGCTCGGTGACGCAGCCCGCCGGACTCGCGTCAGGCGTCGCTGCCGACCGTCGATGGGGCAAGGCACTCCCGTCACGCTGAAGGCACGCGATCCGCAGGCTCGCTGGGATCAGGCGAACGTGGTGCGCGGCATCGCGAACGGCCGGGTCTCGGCGTACGCGTACGCGGCGCTCGGCGACATCACGGGCGACCAGTTCCGGGCACTCGCGTCGATCCAGCGCGAGCTCGGCGCCGACGTCCGGCTGACGAACCGCCAGAACGTCGTGTTCCGCAACCTCACCGAGGCGCAGCTGCCCGTCCTGTACGAGCGGCTGCAGGTGATCGGCATGGCCGAGCCCGGCGCCGAGCTGGCCCGCGACGTCGTCGCCTGCCCGGGCGCCGACACGTGCAACCTCGCGGTCACCCAGTCGCGTGGCCTCGCGAAGGCGATCGGCGACCTGCTGGAGGAGGAAGGCCTCGCCGACGTCGGCGGCCTGCGCATCAACATCTCCGGCTGCACGAACTCGTGCGGGCAGCATCACGCGGTCGACATCGGCTTCTTCGGCGCCGAGCGGCGCGCCCACGATCAGGCCGCACCCGGCTACCAGATGCTGCTCGGCGGCTACGTCGGTCAGGAGCAGATCCACTTCGGCGACAAGGCGCTGCGGCTGCCCGCCAAGACCGCGCCCGTCGCTGCGGTGCGGGTCGTGCGGCGCTTCGCCGAGGAGCGTCAGGCGGGCGAGACGTTCCGGGGCTGGCTCGACCGGTCGGGCGGGGCGCAGGTGCTGGCCGTGGGCCTGGCCGACCTCGACGAGTTCCCGTTGCCGGCCGAGGGACCCGAGTTCTACGTCGACTACGGCGAGACCGGGCCGTACGTGAAGGAGATCGGCGAGTCGGAGTGCGCGACCTGACGCTGGCCTGACTGCGCCGCGCAAACCGGCCGCGGGTTGCCCCTCCACCCCTTCACCCCTAGGATTGAACGGTTCGTTGGGCGCTCCGCCGCGCCCCTGAGTACCCCGTACACCCCTTCGTCTCTGAGGTAGCGCGTGCCCACGATCCAGCAGCTGGTCCGCAAAGGTCGCGAGACCAAGACCGACAAGACCAAGACGCCGGCCCTCAAGGGCGCGCCCCAGCGGCGGGGCGTGTGCACCCGCGTGTACACGAACACGCCGAAGAAGCCGAACTCGGCGCTGCGCAAGGTCGCTCGTGTCCGGCTGACGAGTGGGGTCGAGGTCACCGCGTACATCCCGGGCGAGGGGCACAACCTGCAGGAGCACTCGATCGTGCTGGTCCGCGGCGGTCGTGTGAAGGACCTGCCCGGCGTTCGCTACAAGATCATCCGTGGCACCCTCGACGCCGCCGGCGTGAAGAACCGCAAGCAGGCCCGCAGCCGCTACGGCGCGAAGAAGGAGAAGTAGAGGTGCCCCGCAAAGGTCCCGCACCGCGCCGTGAGCTGACGCCCGATCCCGTCTACCGGTCGGTCCTCGTCACCCAGGTCGTCAACAAGGTGCTCGAGCGCGGCAAGCGCTCGCTGGCCGAGCGCATCGTGTACGACGCGCTCGACATCATCGAGGAGAAGACCGGCGCCGAGCCGATCGCCACGCTGAAGCGGGCGATCGACAACGTGAAGCCGCCGCTCGAGGTGAAGCCGCCGTCGCGTCGGTGGCGCGACCTACCAGGTGCCCGTCGAGGTGCGGCCGCGTCGGGCGACGACGCTCGCGATCCGCTGGACCGTCGGGTTCTCGACGCAGCGTCGCGAGAAGACGATGGCGCAGCGGCTGGCCAACGAGCTGTTGGACGCATCGAACGGCGTGGGGGCGTCGATCAAGCGTCGCGACGACATGCAGAAGATGGCGGAGTCGAACAAGGCCTTCAGCCACTACCGCTGGTAGATCCCCGACACGAGCCGGGGCAGTCCCGGTGCACCTACGACCGGGCCTCAGCGCCCGGTCGTGTCATGTAACCCCCCGAGATCACGAGAACTGAAAAGCAGATGCCAGAGCAACGAGAGTTCCCCCTCGAGAAGACCCGCAACATCGGGATCATGGCGCACATCGACGCGGGCAAGACCACGACGACCGAGCGCATCCTCTACTACACCGGCAAGACCTACAAGATCGGCGAGGTGCACGAAGGCGCGGCGGTGATGGACCACATGGTCCAGGAGCAAGAGCGCGGCATCACGATCACCTCGGCGGCCACGACGTGTGAGTGGCACGACCACCGCATCAACATCATCGACACGCCCGGCCACGTCGACTTCACGATCGAGGTCGAGCGGTCGCTGCGCGTGCTCGACGGCGCCGTCGCGGTGTTCGACTCGGTCGCCGGTGTCGAGCCGCAGACCGAGACGGTGTGGCGCCAGGCCAACCGCTACCGCGTCCCGCGCATCTGCTTCGTCAACAAGATGGACCGCATCGGCGCGGACTTCTACCGCACCGTGTCGATGATCGAGGACCGGCTCGACGCCGTCCCGGCGGTCATCCAGCTCCCCGTCGGCGCCGAGGGCCACTACCGCGGCATCGTCGACCTCGTCACCATGACCGCGAAGATCTGGGACGAGGGCATGGGCGAGGACTGGAAGGAGACCGACATCCCCGTCGAGCTCGAGAGCGACGCGCCGACGAGTGGCGCACGAAGCTCCTCGACGTCGTCGCGAGCCACGACGACGACCTCATGGAGAAGTACCTCAGCGACGAGGAGCTCGACCCGGAGGAGATCAAGGCGGTCATCCGCAAGGGCACCATCGACTTCGCGTTCGTGCCCGTGCTCTGTGGCTCCGCGTTCAAGAACAAGGGCGTGCAGCCGATGCTCGACGCGGTCGTCGACTTCCTGCCGTCGCCGCTCGATCTGCCCGCCACGACGGGCCTCGACGTGAAGGGCCTCGAGCTGCTCGAGCGTCCGGCCGACGAGACCGCGCCGTTCGCCGCGCTCGCGTTCAAGATCGTCGCCGACCAGTTCGGCAAGCTCACCTACTTCCGCGTCTACTCGGGCAAGGTCGAGAAGGGCGCCGAGATCTACAACTCGACGAAGGATCGCAAGGAGCGCGTCGGCCGCATCCTGCTGATGCACGCGAACCACCGCGAGGACATCGAGGTCGCCGTGCGCCGGCGACATCGTCGCCGGCCTCGGCTTCAAGAGCACGGCCACCGGCGACACGCTCTGCGATCGCGACGCACCCGATCGTGCTCGAGAAGATGGAGTTCCCCGAGCCCGTCATCCACGTGGCGGTCGAGCCGAAGACCAAGCTCGACCAGGACAAGCTCGGCAAGGCGCTCTACGCGCTGTCGGACGAAGACCCGACGTTCCGCGTGCGCACCGACGAGGAGACCGGCCAGACCGTGATCTCGGGCATGGGCGAGCTGCACCTCGAGGTGCTCGTCGACCGCATGCTGCGCGAGTTCAACGTCGACGCCACCGTCGGCAAGCCACAGGTCGCGTACCGCGAGACGATCACCAAGCGGGTCGAGCACGTCGTGTACCGCCACGTGAAGCAGACCGGCGGCTCGGGCCAGTTCGCGCACGTCGTCATCGACCTCGAGCCCACGGGTCCCGGCGGCGGCTACGAGTTCGTCGACAAGATCACCGGCGGCAAGATCCCGCGTGAGTTCATCCCCGCGGTCGACCAGGGCATCCAGGCGTCACTCGATGCCGGCGTGCTGGCGGGCTACCCCACCGTCGACGTGCGCGCCGTGCTCACCGACGGATCGTACGCACGACGTCGACTCTTCGGAGATGGCGTTCAAGGTCGCCGGCTCGATGGCGTTCAAGGAAGCAGCCCGCAAGGCCAACCCCGTGCTGCTCGAGCCGATCATGGCCGTCGAGGTCGTGACGCCCGACGACTACATGGGCGATGTCATGGGCGACCTGTCGAGCCGTCGCGGCAAGATCGAGGGCATGGAGCAGCGCGGGCAACAGCCAGGTCATCCGGGCGCAGGTGCCCCTTGTCGGACATGTTCGGCTACGCTACCGACCTCCGGTCGCGCACCCAGGGGCGCGCGACGTACACCATGCAGTTCCACTCCTACCAGCAGGTGCCCGAATCGATCGCGACGGAGATCGTGGCCCGGGTCCGCGGCGAGTGAGCGAGTCCCAGCCCACCGTCACCCAGTCTGACAATCGAAGAGAAGGAGAGGCAGCAGTGCCATGAGCAAGGCGAAGTTCGAGCGGAACAAGCCGCATGTGAATATCGGGACGATGGGTCATATTGATCATGGGAAGACGACGTTGACGGCGGCGATCACGAAGACGTTGGCGGAGGGAACCCGAATGTGGCGTTCACGCCGTTCGATCAGATCGATAAGGCGCCGGAGGAGAAGGCGCGGGGGATCACGATCTCGATCGCGCATGTGGAGTACGAGACGGAGAAGCGGCATTACGCGCATGTGGACATGCCGGGTCATGCGGATTACATCAAGAACATGATCACGGGTGCGGCGCAGGTGGATGGGGCGATCCTGGTGGTGGCGGCCACGGATGGTCCGATGCCCCAGACTCGTGAGCATGTGTTGTTGGCCCGTCAGGTGGGGGTGCCGTACATCGTGGTGGCGTTGAACAAGGCCGACGCGGTGGATGATGAGGAGTTGTTGGAGCTGGTGGAGTTCGAGGTGCGGGAGCTGCTGACCGAGTATGGGTTCCCGGGTGATGATGCTGCCGGTGGTGCGGGTGTCGGCGTTGAAGGCGTTGGAGGGCGACCCGGAGTGGCAGGCCAAGATCATGGAGTTGATGGCGGCGGTCGGATTCGTTCATCCCGGAGCCGGTGCGGGATTGGACAAGCCGTTCTTGATGCCGATCGAGGATGTGTTCACGATCACGGGTCGGGGCACGGTGGTGACGGGCAAGGTGGAGCAGGGGATCGGTCCACACCGGTGACGAGGTCGAGATCGTCGGGTTGCGGCCGACGCAGAAGACGGTGTGCACGGGGG
Source organism: uncultured Acidimicrobiales bacterium (assembly GCA_963726495.1). Classification (GTDB taxonomy): domain Bacteria; phylum Actinomycetota; class Acidimicrobiia; order Acidimicrobiales; family DATKAS01; genus DATKAS01. The sequence continues at coordinate 546,914 of CAVSCP010000008.1, read as the reverse complement.
TGGAGATGTTCCGCAAGATCCTGGATGAGGGCCAGGCGGGCGACAACATCGGCGCGCTGCTGCGGGGCACGAAGAAGGAGGAGGTGGAGCGGGGTCAGGTGTTGTGCAAGCCGGGGTCGATCACGCCGCACACCAATTTCGAGGCGTCAGGTGTATGTGTTGAGCAAGGAGGAGGGCGGCCGCCACAAGCCGTTCTTCAACAACTACCGGCCGCAGTTCTACTTCCGGACCACCGATGTGACCGGGACGATCAGTTGCCGGAGGGGACCGAGATGGTGATGCCGGGCGACAACACGCTGATGACGGTCGAGTTGGGCAAGCCGATCGCCATGGACGAGGGCCTGCGCTTCGCCATCCGCGAGGGCGGCCGCACCGTCGGCGCCGGCCGCGTCACCAAGATCCTCAAGTAAGGGCTGGCACCGCATGGCTCAGAAGCATCCGCATCCGGCTGAAGGCCTACGACCACGAGATCATCGACCAGTCGACGAAGAAGATCGTCGAGACGGTGCTGCGCACGCAGGCGACGGTCCGGGGCCCGATCCCGCTGCCGACCGAGAAGCACCGCTACACGGTCGATCCGCTCGCCCGCACAAGGACAAGGACTGCCGCGAGCACTTCGAGATGCGGATCCACAAGCGGCTGATCGACATCGTCGAGCCGACGCCGAAGACCGTCGACTCGCTCCAGCGCCTCGAGCTGCCCGCCGGCGTCGACATCGAGATCAAGATCCAGGCTTAGAAGTTCAGATCTAGAGCGTCTCTCCAACCCTGGCGCTCTACGCGAAGCGGCCCTTGTGGGGGCCGCTTCTGCGCGTCTCAGCCGATGTAGTCGTCGGGGTCGACGTCTTCGGACGCGTAGTAGCCGAGCAGGTCACGAGCCGAGACGATGCCGACGAGCTTGCCGGCTCGCTCGACGAGCACGTGCCGGATGAACCGCTCGGACATCTCGTTCGCGACCTCCGTGACCGTGGCATCGGCATCGCACCACGCCAGGTCCTTCGAGGCGAGGTCGATGGCGAGCGTGGTGTCGAGTGGCAGCCGATGGGCGATGGCACCGACGACATCGCGCTCGGACACGACGCCGAGCACCTTGCCTCGTTCCATCACCGCGACGACGCCGACGTCCCCGCCGGAGAGTGCGTCGACAGCGTCGAGCATCGTCGCGCTCGGGGCGATCCTCACGATGATGTCGGCCATCAGCGCCGACACTGATGTCTGACCTGCGATCTCACGCATGGCCTCAGCGTGACGACCGCCGGACCGATCGCCCAGGGGCGAAGGTCCCGCGTCAGCGCAACACGGTCTCGAGGTCGGCGACGGCCGCTGATGCGCCACCCGCCGCGCGGCTCTCGACCTCCATCTGGTGCGCAGCGGCTCGGTAGGCGGGTTCTGCGAGCACCGCGGTCACGGCATGAGTGATGCGCTCTGCGGCCTGGGCGTCTGGGCCGAGCGCGGTACCGGCGCCGATCTGCTCCACCCGCTCGGCGTTCAGATGTTGATCCCGCCCGATCGGGAGGCAAACGAGCGGCACGCCGTGGCTGAGTGCCGCCGCGACGCTCCCCAAGCCGGCGTGCGTGATCATCAGGTCGCACTCCGGCAGGAGCGAGGCGTGATCGACGAAGTCGTGCACCTCCACGTTCGGTGGGCACCGGAGGTCATCGATGTCGACCTGACCAGCGGTCGAGGCGATGCCGGCGACGTCCAAGTCCGAGAGCGCATCGAGGACGTCTTGGAGACGTCGCTCCTGAGCGAGGTAGGTGGTGCCGAGGGTCACGAGGACGCGGAGCCGTTCGGGGTTCTCTGCTGGCCAGCGGGCGGTGCTCGTTCCGTGGCTCGTGGGCACCAGGAAGCCCCAGCTCCGCATCGCCTCGGGTCGGGCTGCGACCTGAGCGTCGAACCGCTCCGGCACGACCGACAGGATGCGGTCGTGCCGTGCGAAGACCTCGGCCCAGCTGTCCGCCGCGGCCAAGCCGAAGTGCGCGCGCGTGTCGTTCACGATCGGCGCGAGGAACGGCCAGAGCTCGGCCATCCACACGTCCGTGAAGGTGGCGTACATGCTGTGCAACAGGATCGCTGAACGGGCCTCGTGCCCCTCGGCCGCTGCCGCGTGCCGCGGCGAGGTTGGCGTCGACGACGATCAACGCGGCAGTGCGCTCCGTCGCGACCTGGCTGACCTGATCGCCAGTGTGCGGGCTCACCAGCAGTGGTCCGGCGAGGTCGAGCTGCTGCTCGAGCTCGACTCGCGGACCGTGTAGCTTTCGATGCCTTCGAACGGCAGGAACTCGCACCCGGCGCTTCGGGCGCGGCCCCCGACCGATGGCTGGGCGACCCACGTGACGTCGTGACCGCGGCCGATGAAGGCCTCGGCGAGCGCCAGCATCGGCGGGATGGTTCCCCCGGCGTCGTGCGACACGAGAACGATCTGACGAGCCACGGCGCACCCCCACTTCTGCTGCAAGTCCAGCAGATGCGGACGTCTCGGTGCAGAGGCGACGATCCTGCTCAGCCTGTTCGGTCGAGGTCGCCGAACGAGAGCTTCGCGTTGTCGGCGGCGGCGCGGCCACCGACCCAGCCAGCCGGATCGGCCGCGGCGCGGTGGCGCGACGTTCGGAGCCGGCCGTAGCGCTGGTCGACGAAGTCGTCGATCGTCTCGGCCTGCGAGCGCAGCACCGGCAGGAACGACTCACCGTGCTCGTGCTTCGCCTCGCGCATCACGATCGGCGTTGATCTCGCGCAGGCGCTCGCCGATGCGCGCCGCGTAGGCGAAGAGGAACGACGAACGGTACGACCGGCTCGAGCCCGGCGCTCTGACGAGTGCAGTCTGCGCCTGCACCAAGAGGGAGGTGAAGAGCAGCTCGACCGCCGCGAGATCGGACGGCATGCCGATCACCTCGGCGAGACCGAAGCCGCTCAGCTCGACCGTGCGACAGCGCGAGGCGCTCGCGACGACAGCTAGGAGCTGCGCCTTGGCGCTGCTGTAGGGCGAGTCGATCGGCACGCGAATCACGCCCGGCCCGCCGACGGAGCGCGCTGCCCGCGCCGTGGAGTGCCGCTGCGTCGATCGGCGTGCTTGGTCATCAGCTCCTGTGCCTTCGCGGTGAAGGCCATCGCCTCGGCCTCGAACGTGGTCGACTCGGCCTTGGCCAGCAGCGCCCTGATCTTGGCGAGCACCGGGTCGGCGCTCGCCCCGTCGGCCTCGACAAGCGGATGCAGCGGGCGCAGCAACACGAGGTTGTGCAGCGCGTCGACCACCGTGCGCATCGCTTCGGTGCGCTCGAGCCGTTCGTGGGCGATGAAGCCGGTCAGCCAGCCGTCGCCACCGGTGGCGGTCGGGAGCTGCAGCCTCTCGACCTGGGCCCTCCACCGCGGGTCGATCTCGTCACGGCGACGCGACGCATGGTCGACTGCGATGGCGAGGGCGATGAGCTTTCCGGCGGCCTTCCCTGTGCAGCCTCGGTAGCCCTGGCGGTGCAGCTCGATCGGTTGCCAGCCGCGTGCTCCAAGCCATGCGCACCTGGGCGAGGAGGATCGCTTCGGCTTCGTGGTCGACCTCGCCGTAGGGCATGGACGCGAGCAGCTCGATGAGCCCGAATCCCTGCGAGCCGTTGGCGAGCAGCCAGAGGAGGCTGCGAGGTGTGTGCGTGGCCATGGGTGATGCCTCTCGACGGTGCGCTCGGAGGCGTCGCGGGGCCGACGCGAGATGAGGGCACGGTAACGAGGGGGTGGGACACTGGCGGCGTGACCGACCTGATCCTCGACTCGCTGCAGCGGCGGATGCGGGCGCTGCACTCCCTCTACTACGACGCCGTCGACACGATGACGCTCGACCACGTGAACCACTTCGAGCGCGAGGGCGTGGTGCCGATCGCCTTCTGCCTGTTCCACATCACGAACATGATGGACGCGTCGTTCCTGGCGATGACCGGGACGACGCCGATCTGGAACGACGAGTGGGCCGACCGGGTGAAGATGACGATCAACGACCACGGCAAGCACCGCACCGTCGACGAGATGGTCGACCAGCGCATCGGCGACTACGACGCCTTCCAGGAGTACATGCGGGCGGTCTTCGACCGCACCGAGGCCTGGCTCGACGGGCTCGATCCGGCCGAGCTGACCCGAGTCGTGATCACCCGGCCCTTCCCGCCCCAGATCGCCAGCACCTACAGCGCCCGGGTCGCCGGTCCCGAGGGCATCACGCTCCTCGACGCCACCGAGTGCTGGATCTACCAGCACGGCCTGCGCCACATGGGCGAGATCGAGCTCGCCCGCGGCCTCGTCGGCCTCCAGGGGATGACTTCCTGACCCAATCCGGGCGTTCTGTGTCGCGATAGCCGTCAGATTTGGCGGTGAACGCGACCGAGAACGCTCGACGGGGGGGTCGGCTGGCGCGGATCGGACCTGCGCCGGTAGGATCTTCCAGCCCGGTTGCACCGCGCCTGCGCTCACAGCACAGCGTCTGCGCCCGCAGCCGACCCGTTCGTAGTCCGCCAACCGATGTCCGTGTGAGCCCGCGCCGCCCTGCCAGGGCATATGCAGGGGACCGCACGGCGAAACCGATCCAGCGCTCCGCCGGCACCAGCCGCGCGGAGCGCCCGCGTGAGAAGCCAAAGGACCTCCCATGGCGACGAAAGCCATCGTCGGCGAAAAAGTGGGCATGACCCAGGTGTGGGGTGACGACAACCGCGTCATCCCTGTCACCGTGCTCAAGGTTTCGCCGGCGCGCATCGTGCAGGTCAAGACGACCGAGCGCGACGGGTACACCGCCCTGCAGGTGACCTACGGCCGCAAAGACCCTCGCAAGCTGACCAAGCCGGAGGCCGGTCACTTCGCGACGTGCGGGCGTCGAGGCGGGCACCAACCTGGTCGAGCTGCGCCTCGACGACATCGACGGCTACTCCGTCGGCGACGAGCTGAAGGTCGACCTGCTCGAAGCGGGTGAGCGCGTCGACGTGACCGCGGTCAGCCGAGGCAAGGGGTTCGCCGGCGTCATGAAGCGGCACAACTTCGGCGGGCAGAAGGCGAGCCACGGCACGCACCGCGTGCACCGCATGCCTGGTTCGATCGGCCAGTGCTCGACGCCCGGTCGCGTGTTCCGCGGGATGAAGATGGCCGGCCACATGGGCGCCGAGAAGGTCACGACGCTCAACCTCGAGGTCGTGGCCGCTGACGCCGAGCGCGACCTGCTGCTCGTGAAGGGCTCGATCCCGGGCCCGAAGGGCGGAGTCGTGCTCGTACGCAACGCCGTCAAGGCCGGGGAGAAGAAGTAGCCATGGCAACGGTCACCGTGCGCACACCCGCCGGCGCAGATGCCGGCAACGTCGAGCTCGCGGACGAGATCTTCGGCGTGCAGCCCCACGTGCCCGTGATGCACCAAGTGGTCACGGCGCAGCTCGCCACCCGCCGCGCGGGCACGCAGAGCACCAAGACCCGCGCCGAGGTGCGAGGCGGTGGCGCGAAGCCGTTCCGCCAGAAGGGCACCGGCCGGGCCCGCGCCGGCTCGATCCGCGCGCCGCACTGGACTGGCGGCGGCGTCGCCCTCGGCCCCAAGCCCCGCAGCTACGCGCAGCGCACTCCGAAGAAGATGATCCGCCTCGCGCTGCTCTCGGCGCTGTCGGATCGGGCCTCTGAGGGCAAGGTCGTCGTCGTCGACGGGTGGGGATGGGACAGCCCGAAGACGGCAAGCGCGAAGGCTGCGCTCGAGGCACTCGGCCTCGACGGTCGGATCCTCGTGGTGCTGAGCAATGACGACGTGAACGCGGCGCTGAGCTTCCGCAACCTGCCCGAAGTGCAGCTGCTGCTCGTCGGCGAGCTGAACGCCTACGACGTGCTGTGCAACGACTGGATCGTCTTCACGAAGCAGACGCTTCCTGCCGCGGCAGCGCCGAAGGCGAACGAGAGCGCGGAGGCGAGCGAATGAAAGATCCCCGCGACGTCATCATCGAACCGGTCGTGAGCGAGAAGTCGTACGCCCTCCTCGAGGGCAACGTCTACACGTTCCTCGTGCACCCGAGCGCGAGCAAGCCCGAGATCCACGACGCGGTCGAGGCGATCTTCAACGTGAAGGTGCTGAAGGTCAACACGCTGAACCGCAAGGGCAAGCGCAAGCGCAACCGCCGCCAGAACACGTTCGGGCAGCGGGCAAACACCAAGCGGGCGATCGTCACCCTCGCGGGCGACGGCCGCATCGAGCTGTTCGAGAGCTGAGCCGGAGACCCTCATGGCACTTCGCAAGCGCAAGCCCACCAGCCCCGGCCGCCGGTTCCAGACGGTCTCCGACTTCTCGGAGATCACGAAGACCCGTCCGGAGAAGTCGCTTCTCGCCCCCAAGCCCGGCACCGGTGGCCGCAACAGCTACGGCCGCAAGACGGCTCGCCACAAGGGTGGCGGTCACAAGCAGCAGTACCGCATCATCGACTTCAAGCGCACCAAGGACGGCGTTCCCGCCAAGGTCGCCGCGATCGAGTACGACCCCAACCGCAACTGCCGCATCGCGCTGCTCCACTACTACGACGGCGAGAAGCGCTACATCCTCGCCCCGAACCGCGTGGGTGTCGGCGAGGTGCTCCAGAGCGGGCAGGGCTCCGAGATCAAGCCCGGCAACGCGCTGCCGCTGCGCTACATCCCCGTCGGCACCGTCGTGCACAACGTCGAGTTCAAGCCCGGTGCGGGCGGCAAGATGGCTCGCTCCGCAGGCTCGAGCGTGCAGCTGGTCGCCAAGGAAGGTGACTTCGCCACCCTCCGCCTTCCGAGCACCGAGATGCGCCGCGTGCCGATCGACTGCCGCGCCACCGTCGGTGAGGTCGGCAACGCCGAGGCCGAGCTCATCAAGATCGGCAAGGCGGGCCGCAACCGTTGGAAGGGCGTGCGCCCGCAGACCCGCGGCGTCGCGATGAACCCGGTCGACCATCCCCTCGGTGGTGGTGAGGGCAAGACCTCCGGTGGACGCCATCCGGTGTCGCCGTGGGGCAAGCCCGAGGGTCGCACCCGCGACAAGACCAAGCCGTCCCAGAAGCTCATCGTCCGGCGTCGCCGCACCCGCGGCTCGCGGAGGTAGATCCCATGCCCCGTTCGCTCAAGAAGGGCCCGTTCATCGACGGCCACCTCCTCAAGAAGGTCGACGCGTTGAACGCAGCCGGCGAGAAGCGCGTCATCAAGACGTGGTCGCGGCGCTCGACGATCATCCCCGAGATGGTGGGTCACACCATCGCGGTGCACGACGGACGCAAGCACGTCCCCGTGTACATCACCGAGTCGATGGTCGGTCACAAGCTCGGCGAGTTCTCGCCCACGCGCACCTTCCGGTTCCACGCGGGTCAGGAGAGGAGCGCCCGCCGATGACCGGCCCCAAGACCAACGAGCGTCCGGGCACGCGCGCCGAGGCGCGCTACATCCGCATGTCGGCGAGCAAGGCCCGAGCCGTGCTCGACCTCATCCGCGGCCTCGATGTCGCGCAGGCCGACCAGGTGCTGCAGTTCTGCGAGCGCGATGCGTCGATCCCGATCCGCAAGTGCCTCGCGTCCGCGATCGCCAATGCGGAGCACAACGACTCACAGCTGCCCGACGAGCTCTACGTGTCGGCTTGCTACGCGGACGAGGGGCCGACGCTGAAGCGCTGGCGCCCGCGTGCGCGTGGACGTGCGACCCGCATCCGCAAGCGCACCTGCCACATCGTGGTGATCGTCAGCCGCATGCCCGAGGCGCTGCTCGAGCGTCAGCGGGCTCGCGACGAGGCGAAGCCCTCGAACCGTGCCGCGCGCCGCAGTGGCCAGCAGGCGCAGGCCGCTCGTCGCGAGCGTGTCGCTCGCAGCCGCGCTGCTGCCGCGGCAGCCGCCGAGCCCGCACGATCACGACGAGCACGATCACGACGAGCACGAAGACGTGGTCGAGCCCGAGATGGTCGAAGTCGACGAAGTCGACTTCGACAGCGCGGTACGACGTCGAGCCCGAGACGGTCGAGGTCGACGAAGTCGACTTGGACGAGCGTGCGTCGAGAGGTCGAGGCTCGACGAGGCGGACGAGCCGAGGAGGCAGTCGACGAGGCGGAAGTCGACGACACCGACGAGGATGAGGAGTCGGAGTAATGGGACAGAAGGTCAACCCGTACGGGTTCCGCCTCGGTGTCACCACCGACTGGAAGAGCCGGTGGTTCAGCGACCGCGAGTACACCGACTACCTCATCGAGGACTGGAAGATCCGCGACTACCTCATGACGCAGGTGCCGCACGCGGCGATCAGCCGCATCGAGGTCGAGCGCACCCGTGACCGGCTGCGCGTCGACGTGCACACCGCTCGTCCCGGCATCGTCATCGGCCGCCGTGGCGCCGAGGCCGATCGGCTTCGTGCCGGGCTCACCAAGATCACCGGGAACAACAAGGTCCAGCTGAACATCCAGGAGATCAAGCAGCCCGAGCTCGACGCCGCGCTCATCGCGCAGGGCGTCGCCGATCAGCTGGCCGGACGCGTCGCGTTCCGCCGGGCGATGAAGCGAGCGGTGCAGAACGCGCAGAAGGCCGGCGCGCTCGGCATCCGCGTGCAGTGCTCGGGTCGCCTCGGTGGCGCCGAGATGAGCCGCACCGAGTGGTACCGCGAGGGTCGGGTGCCGCTGCACACGCTGCGGGCCGACATCGACTACGGCTTCCGCGAGGCGAAGACGACCTACGGCCGCATCGGCGTGAAGGTTTGGATCTACAAGGGCGACATCCTCCCGTACAAGCAGACGGCCGAGGACAAGATCGCCCGTGAGGCCGCGATGGCGGTGGGCGAGACGAGCGGTGGCGCCGCCCGCAAGGTCGTGAGCTCGGCCGCCGGCCGAAGCAGGGCCGCCGGTGCGACGAGGTCGTGGAAGCGGCTCCGCTCATCAAGGAAGCCGATCCCGAGCTCGAGAAGCTGCTCGCCGACGAGGAAGAGATCGAGCGCCGCACCCGCACCCAGCACGAGACGCCGCACTTCCGGCAGCACGAGGACTGACGCGCCATGTTGATGCCCAAGAAGGTCAAGCACCGCAAGCAGCAGCGCGGTCGCATGCAAGGCATGTCGAAGGGCGGGACCGAGGTCTCGTTCGGCGAGTACGGCATCCAGGCCCTCGAGCCGGGATGGATCACCGCGCGCCAGATCGAGGCTGCTCGTATCGCGATGACCCGCCACATCAAGCGTGGCGGCAAGGTCTGGATCAACCTCTTCCCCGACAAGCCGGTCACCGCGAAGCCCGCCGAGACCCGCATGGGTTCGGGCAAGGGCAACCCTGAGCACTGGGTCGCCGTGGTGAAGCCGGGCCGCGTGATGTTCGAGCTCTCGTACCCGAACCCGCAGATCGCGAGGGAAGCCCTCGAGCGCGCCGTGCAGAAGCTGCCGATCAAGGCGCGCGTGATCTCCCGCGACGGAGGCATCTGATGACCGCCGTCAACGAGTTCCGCGAGCTGAGCGACGACGAGCTCGTCACCCGGCTCGGTGAGACGAAGGCCGAGGCGTTCAACCTCCGCTTCCAGCACGTCACGGGCCAGCTCGACAACACCTCGCGTCTCGGCCAGCTACGCCGCGACGTCGCCCGCATCAACACCTTGCTCCGCGAGCGCGAGATCGCCGCGGCCGAAGCACTCGCTGCGCAGGAGAAGTGATGGCTGACGAGACCAATGCCACCGAGAAGCCGCGTGCGCCCCGCAAGGTGCGTGAGGGCACCGCGGTGTCGGCGTCGATGGACAAGACCGTCATCGTCGCTGTCATCGAGCGTGTGCGCCATCCCCGCTACGCCAAGACGGTGCAGCGCACGAAGCGGTTGTACGCGCACGACGAGGCCAACGACGTGAACGTCGGCGACCGAGTCCGCGTGATGGAGACCCGACCCCTGTCGAAGCTGAAGCGCTGGCGGGTCGTCGAGGTCATCGAGCGGGCGAAGTGACGGAGACAGACCGATGATCCAGCAGGAGACCCGCCTCAGGGTGGCCGACAACAGCGGCGCCAAAGAGGTGCTCGTGATCAAGGTGCTCGGTGGCACGCGCCGCCGCTACGCCTCGATCGGCGACATCTTCGTGGCGACCGTGAAGGACGCCATCCCGGGCGCGGCGGTGAAGAAGGGCGACGTCGTCAAGTGCGTCGTCGTCCGCACGAAGAAGGAGAAGCGCCGCCCGGACGGCAGCTACATCCGCTTCGACGAGAACGCCGCCGTGCTCATCAAGGACGACCAGACCCCGCGTGGCACCCGCATCTTCGGGCCCGTGGGACGTGAGCTGCGTGAGAAGCGCTTCATGCGCATCGTGTCGCTCGCACCGGAGGTGTTGTGACGATGGCGATGAAGATCAAGAAGGGCGACCGCGTGGTCGTGCTGAAGGGCAAGGACCGCGGCAAGGAGGGCACCGTCATGCGTGTGCTCCCGACCGAGGGCAAGGTCATCGTCGACGGCGTCAACGTGGCCAAGAAGCACCAGAAGCCGACGAAGTCGACCATGCAGGGCGGCATCATCGACAAGGACATGCCGATCGACGCGTCCAACGTCGCGATCGTCAGCCCGAAGGACGGCAAGGCCACTCGCGTCGGTTACAAGATCGAAGACGACGGCACCAAGGTCCGCATCTGCAAGCGAACGGGGGTGCAGCTGTGAGCACCGTGACGCCAACCGATGGCACGAGCACACTCCCGCGCCTGAAGCAGCGCTACAACGACACGGTCCGCGATCAGCTCAAGGCCGACCTGCAGCTCGAGAACATCATGCAGGTGCCCCGCTTCGAGAAGATCGTCATCAACATGGGTGTCGGCAAGGCGACTCAGCAGCCCTCGCTGCTCGAAGGCGCCGTCGCCGACCTCACGCTCATCGCCGGTCAGAAGCCGATCGTGACGAAGGCGAAGAAGTCGATCGCGAGCTTCAAGCTCCGCGAGGGCAACAGCATCGGCTGCAAGGTCACGCTGCGCGGCGATCGCATGTGGGAGTTCCTCGACCGGCTCATCAGCCTCGCGATCCCGCGTGTCCGCGACTTCCGCGGCCTGCCGACCAACGCGTTCGACGGTCGCGGCAACTACACGTTCGGCGTCAACGAGCAGCTCATCTTCCCGGAGATCGACTACGACAAGGTCGACTCGCCCCGGGGCATGGACATCACGATCGTCACCACCGCCCGCACCGATGCCGAGGGCAAGGCCCTGCTCGATGCGTTCGGCTTCCCGTTCAAGCGTGAAGGGCAGTAGCAGGCATGGCGAAGAAGGCACTGATCGAGAAGCAGCAGCGCAAGCCCAAGTTCAAGGTGCGCGCGTACACGCGGTGCCGCCGTTGCGGTCGACCGCGTTCCGTGTACCGCAAGTTCGGGCTCTGCCGCATCTGCTTGCGAGAGATGGTGCACGCCGGCGAAGTGCCCGGCGTGACGAAGGCCAGCTGGTGAGGGGAGGCGCACGATGACGATGACCGATCCGATCGCCGACATGCTGACGCGCATCCGCAACGCCAACGTCGCGCTGCACGACAGGGTGCGCATGCCCTCGTCGAAGCAGAAGGAGGCGCTGGCTCGCATCCTCCAGCAGGAGGGCTACATCTCGGGCTTCGACGTGGTCGACGAGCCCGGGCGCCCCGGCAAGGTGCTGACCATCCAGATGAAGTACACGACCGAGCGCAGCCGCACGATCTCCGGGCTGCGCCGCGTGTCGAAGCCGGGCCTGCGGGTCTACTCGCAGGCGACGAAGGTGCCGCGTGTGCTCGGCGGCCTGGGCATTGCTGTCGTCTCCACGAGCCAAGGGCTGATGACCGACCGCGAAGCGCGCAAGCGCAACGTGGGCGGCGAAGTGCTCTGCGAGGTCTGGTGAGCCATGTCGCGCATCGGCAAGTCCCCCATCACCGTCCCCTCGAGCGTGAACGTCGCCGTCGAGGATCGACGCGTCACCGTCACGGGTCCGAAGGGCACGTTGTCACGTGACCTCCCCGGCGCGATCGAGCTGCGTCAGGAGGACGGCACGCTCTACGCGGAGCGTCCGGACGACGAGCGCCAGAACCGTGCGCTGCACGGCCTCACGCGGTCGCTCGTGAACAACATGGTCGTCGGCGTCACCGACGGCTTCAGCAAGGAGCTCGAGATCGTGGGCGTCGGCTACCGCGCCACGCCGCAAGGCGACCGTTTGATCGAGCTCGCGCTCGGCTTCAGCCATCCGGTGAAGGTCGAGGCGCCCGATGGCATCACGTTCGAGGTGCCGGTGCCCACGCGTGTGATCGTGCGCGGCATCGACAAGGAGAAGGTGGGCCAGGTGGCCGCCGACATCCGAGCCATTCGCAAGCCTGAGCCCTACAAGGGCAAGGGCGTCCGGTATGCCGGCGAGCGTGTGCAGCGCAAAGCCGGCAAAGCCGGCAAGTAAGAGGCAGGGAGCTCGTCATGACCATGAGCGCGCAGACGAAGCGCAACGCTCGCATCCGCCGGCATCGGCGCGTGCGCAAGCAGGTGCAGGGCTCGGCCGAGCGGCCGCGCCTCGCGGTGTTCCGTTCGAACAAGCACCTCGTGATGCAGGTGATCGACGATGGCGCCGGCCGCACGCTGGCTGCCGCGTCGACCGTCGAGGCCGACCTGCGATCTTCGGGCAGCACCGGCAACATCGAGGCAGCGCAGCGGGTCGGCAAGCTCGTCGCCGATCGAGCGAAGGCTGCCGGTGTGTCGAAGGTCGTGTTCGACCGAGGCGGGTTCCTCTACCACGGGCGTGTCGCCGCTGCGGCTGACGCTGCCCGCGAAGCCGGACTGGAGTTCTGATGGCTGCAAACGACGCCCAGCTGCGCGAGTCGCGCGTCATCAACATCAACCGAGTCGCGAAGGTCGTGAAGGGCGGTCGCCGCTTCTCGTTCACCGCGCTCGTGGTGATCGGCGACGGCGCGGGTCGAGTCGGTCTGGGCTACGGCAAGGCGAAGGAGGTGCCCCTCGCGATCCAGAAGGGCACCGAAGAGGCGAAGAAGAACCTCTTCAGCGTCGCGCTGGCGGGCAGCACGATCACGCATCCGGTCATCGGCGAGCAGGGCGCGGGTCGCGTGATGCTGAAGCCGGCGGCCCCGGGCACCGGCGTCATCGCCGGTGGTGCCGCGCGGGCCATCCTCGAAGAGGCCGGCATCCACGACGTGCTCGCGAAGTCGCTCGGCTCGTCGAACCACATCAACGTCGCGCTCGCCACGATCGCCGGGCTCAAGAGCCTGAAGCGTCCGGACGAGGTCGCGAAGCTGCGTGGCCTCGACCCCGAGGAGTTCGTGCCCAAGGGCCTGTGGAACGCATACCGCGAGACCAAGCGGGGCCCGGTCGTCGTCGGCGCCGACGAGGACAAGTGATGGCGCAGCTGAAGGTCACCCAGATCAAGTCCGGCATCTCGCCAGAAGCCGAAGCACCGCGGCACGCTCCGCGCGCTCGGCCTGCGGGGCATCGGCCAGTCGAACACCCTGCCCGACCGTCCCGAGATCAGAGGGATGATCGCAAGGGTCCCCCACCTCGTGACGGTCGAGGCCGTCCCGGGAGAAGTGACGGAGAAGTGACGCCATGAGAGTCGATGAGCTGAAGCCGACGCCCGGCTCGCACCGCGCGCCGCAAGCGGGTTGGCCGGGGCACCGGCGGCAAGGGCGGCAAGACCGCCGGCCGAGGCACCAAGGGCCAGAAGGCGCGCAACACGGTCGCGCCCGGCTTCGAGGGCGGCCAGATGCCGATGAAGCAGCGGGTGCCGAAGCTCCGCGGCTTCAACAACCCGTTCCGGGTCGAGTACCAGGGCATCAACCTCGACGTGATCGAAGAGACCGGCCTCACCGAGGTGTCGCCCGAGGTCCTCCACGGGCGCGGCCTCACCCACAAGGGCGCCCTCATCAAGGTGCTCGGCCGCGGCGAGATCAGCCGTGCCGTCACCGTGAAGGCACACGGATTCTCCCGTGCGGCTGAAGCGGCCATCACCGCCGCCGGGGGTACCGTGGAGACCTTGCCGATGCCGTTCGGGCACGGCCGTCCGCCCGCCAAGGGCAACCAGTTCACCAACCGCTGACCTCGCTCAGGTCGGACGGTCGTAAAGGAGCTTTGGGTTGCTGACGAGCCTCCGGAACATGTTCAGGGTCCCGGATCTTCGCAACAAGATCCTGTTCACCCTGTTCGTGATCGTCGTGTACCGGTTCGGGGCCCACATCCCCGTGCCCGGCGTCGACCTCACCGCGGTCAAGACGCTTCGCGATCAGGCGAAGGCGGGTGGAGTCCTCGGCTTCTTGAACCTGTTCTCCGGCGGCGCGCTCACGCAGTTCGCTGTGTTCGCGCTCGGGATCATGCCGTACATCACCTCGTCGATCATCATGCAGATCCTCGGCGTGGTGATCCCGAAGCTCGAGGAGTGGCAGAACCAAGGCGCGGTCGGCCAGCGCAAGATCACGCAGTGGACGCGCTACATGACCATCGCGATCGCGCTCCTGCAGGCGACCGCCCTCACGTTCTTGTTCGGTCGGGGTGGCGGCCGGTCGTTCTTCGGCCGCAACGTCCCCAACATCGTCCTGCTGCCTGACTTCACCCTGCCCCGGGTGCTGCTCGTGGTGCTCACGCTCACCGCAGGCACGGCGCTCCTCATGTGGATGGGTGAGCTCATCACCCAGCGAGGCATCGGCAACGGCATGTCGTTGCTGATCTTCACCTCGGTGGTCAGCACGCTGCCCTTCCAGTTCGGCGCCGTCCGAGCCGAGGGCGGCAACGTCGTGTTCGGCATCCTGGTGCTGCTGTCGATCGCGATCCTGGTCGGGATCGTCTTCGTCGAGCAGGGCCAGCGCCGCATCCCCGTGCAGTTCGCGAAGCGGGTCGTGGGCCGGCGGATGTACGGCGGCCAGAGCACCTACATCCCGTTGAAGGTCAACCAGGCCGGCGTCATCCCGATCATCTTCGCCAGCTCGATCTTGTACCTGCCGGCGCTGCTCTCGAACGTCGTGCAGAGCCAGTGGCTGGACGACTTCGTCAACAACTACGTGCTCAACGCGACCAACGCGGTGCACCTGATCTTGTACGGCTTGCTCATCGTGGGCTTCGCGTACTTCTACACAGCCATCTCGTTCGACCCCGCGAAGCAGGCCGACACCATCCGCAAGCAGGGCGGGTTCATCCCCGGCATCAGGCCCGGTCCTCAGACCGAGCGGTACCTCGCCAAGATCCTCAACCGGATCACCCTGCCCGGCGCCCTGTTCATCGCCTTCATCGCGATCCTGCCCTCGATCGTGCTCTCCATTGCCAACGTCTCGGTCTTCCCGTTCGGTGGCACGACGGTGCTCATCGCGGTCGGCGTCGCACTCGAGACGATGAAGCAGATCGACAGCCAGCTCATGATGAGGAACTACGAGGGGTTCCTGAAGTAGGTGATCCCCGGCGCGCGGGTCGTCATCCTCGGCCGGCAGGGAGCTGGCAAGGGAACGCAGTGCGCTCGGCTGTCGCGCCACTACGTCGTGCCTCACATCTCGACGGGGGAGATCCTCCGCGCCGCGGTGAAGGAAGGCACGCCACTCGGCCAGGAAGCGAGACGCTTCATGGACGGCGGTGAGCTCGTTCCCGACGACGTGATGATCGGGATCGTCGACGAGCGCCTGCGGCACGCAGACGCGATGCGACGCGGCTACGTGCTCGACGGCTTTCCGCGCACAGCGGCCCAGGCGATGGCGCTCGACGAGATGATCCCGGATCGCCCGCTCGACGTCGTCGTCGACCTCGAGGTGCCCCGCGACGTCGTGCTCGCCCGGCTCGCGGCTCGCCGCGTGTGCGTCGACTGCGGCGCGAACTACTCGGTCGCGGTGCCACCGAAGCAGAGCTGGACGTGCGACTTCTGCGGTGGCGAGGTCATCCAGCGCGACGACGACACCGAGGAGGCGATCGCCCGCCGTCTCGACCTCTACGACCTCCAGACCGCGCCGCTCGCCGACTACTACAAGAGCCAGGGCATCTTCGACGTCGTCGACGGGGTCGGCAGCGCCGACGAGGTGCTCGCTCGGATCGTCGCCGTCATCGATGCGGCCCGCGAGCGTCGACCGGTCGGCGCCTGACGTCATGGGTGTGCGCAAGGAGCCGGCCCAGATCGCCGTGATGCGCAAGGCGGGCAGGGTCGTCGCCGAGATGCACGACCGGATCCGCGCCGCGATCCGGCCCGGGGTCACGACCGCCGATCTCGACCAGATCGGGCGCGACGTGCTCGACCGTCGGGGTGCGAAGTCCAACTTCCTCGGCTACCACGGCTACCCGGCCGTGATCTGCGCGTCGCCGAACGAGGTGGTCGTCCACGGCATCCCCGGCCCGAGGGTGCTCGAAGAGGGCGACATCGTCTCGATCGACTGCGGGGCGATCATCGACGGATGGCACGGAGACGCCGCGTTCACCGCGCCCGTCGGCCGGGTCGACGACGAGAGCGCCCGCCTGATCGAGGCCACCGAGCAGTCGCTCCGGGCCGGGATCGCCCAGATGGTGGACGGGAACCGGCTGTCCGACATCGGCCACTCCGTGCAGGCGGTGGCCGAGCGGGCCGGCTTCTCGGTGGTCCGCGACTACGTCGGGCACGGCATCGGACAGGCCATGCACGAGAGCCCCGACGTGCCGAACTACGGCCCTGCGGGCAAGGGCCTGCGGCTCCGCTCGGGCCAGGTCTTCGCCGTCGAGCCGATGGTGAACGCCGGCACTCCCGACACCGTGGTGCTCGACGACGGCTGGTCGGTCGTGACCGCCGACGGCCGCCGCTCGGCCCACTTCGAGCACACGATCGCCATCACCGCCAACGGCCCGGAGATCCTGACCCTCCCGTAGCGGCGACCGTCTTCGGCGTCGCTCGCCTCTGCGACGCCGGATTCGCCAAGAGCACCGGCGGGCGGGCGCGAGTTGGCTGCGATGGGGGTCTGGCGCTACGATGCTCTCCTGCCTTGCGGCCAACCGGGCGCTTTGCCGCGCTCGCGCCGCCGCTGGACACGTCCTCGCTTCGTCCGCCTCTCGTCTGAAGTCGGTCAAGGAGTCTGCCCTGCCCAAGCCCAAGGAAGACGCGATCGTGCTGGAAGGCAAGGTCGTCGAGCCGCTCCCGAACGCCATGTTCCGGGTCGAGCTCGAGAACGGCCACAAGGTCCTGGCCCACATCTCCGGGAAGATGCGCATGCACTACATCCGCATCCTGCCGGGTGACCGCGTCCAAGTGGAGCTGACTCCCTACGACCTCAGCCGAGGCCGCATCACCTACCGGTACAAGTGAGCAGCAGATGAAGGTTCGTCCGAGCGTCAAGAAGATCTGCGAGAAGTGCAAGGTGATCCGCCGTCACGGGCGGGTCATGGTCATCTGCGAGAACCCGCGCCACAAGCAGCGCCAGGGCTGAGGCGAGAGGAACGCGTAGACATGGCACGTATCTCTGGTGTCGACATCCCTCGGGAGAAGCGGCTCGAGATCTCCCTCACCTACATCTTCGGGATCGGCCGCACGACCGCGCAGAAGATCTGCGCCGAGATCGGGCTCGACCCCAACACCCGCGTGCGTGACCTCACCGACGAAGAGGTCAACCGCATCCGCGCCTACGTCGACACGAACCTCGAGGTCGAGGGCGACCTGCGGCGCGAGATCAGCCAGGACATCAAGCGCAAGATCGAGATCGGCTGCTACCAGGGCGTGCGCCACCGCAAGGGCCTCCCTGTGCACGGGCAGCGCACCCACACCAACGCCCGCACGCGAAAGGGCCCGAAGCGGGCGATCGCTGGCAAGAAGAAGATCGTGAGGAAGTAGCTCGATGGCCAAGCCCAAGCCCGGTGGTCGCCGGCCCCGCAAGCGCGACCGCAAGAACGTCTCCTACGGCGTCGCTCACATCAAGAGCTCGTTCAACAACACGATCGTCACGATCACCGACACCGAGGGCAACACCCTCTCGTGGGCGTCGGCCGGCAACGTCGGGTTCAAGGGATCGCGCAAGTCGACGCCGTTCGCCGCGCAGATGGCAGCCGAGAAGGCCGCCCGCGCCGCGATGGAGCACGGCGTGCGCAAGGTCGAAGTCATGGTGAAGGGTCCCGGCTCGGGCCGTGAGACCGCGATCCGCTCGCTGCAGAACGCGGGCATCGAGGTCAGCGGCATCAAGGACGTCACGCCGGTGCCGCACAACGGCTGCCGTCAACCGAAGCGTCGGAGGGTCTGACACATGGCGCGCTACACCGGTCCCGTCTGCCGGCTCTGCCGGCGAGAGCGGATGAAGCTGTACCTCAAGGGCGCCAAGTGCGACACCATGAAGTGCCCCATCGAGCGTCGTCCCTACCCGCCGGGTGACCACGGCCGCTCACGGCGCACGAACACCTCCGAGTACCTGGTGCAGCTGCGCGAGAAGCAGAAGGCGCGCCGCATCTACGGGCTCATGGAGAAGCAGTTCCGCAAGGTCTACGCCGAGGCGAACCGTCAGCAGGGCGTCACCGGCGAGAACCTCCTCCGGCTCCTCGAGTGTCGCCTCGACAACGTCGTGTTCCGCGCCGGATGGGCAGCGAGCCGCGCGCAGGCGCGCCAGCTCGTGCGCCACGGCCACGTGAAGGTCAACGGCAAGCGCGTCACCATCCCGAGCTATCGAAGTGCGCAAGGGCAACGCGGTCTCGTTGGGCGACAAGGCCCGCTCGATGATCGTGATCCGCCACAACGTCGACACGCTCGATCGTCGCACCCCGCCCTGGCTCGAGATGGGCGACGGCGGCAACGAAGCCACGGTGCGAGACCTGCCGATGCGCGAGCACATCGACGTGCCCGTGCGCGAGCAGCTCATCGTCGAGCTCTATTCCAAGTAACGGCTCTCCAGCCCCCCGCTTCAAGCAAGGAACGCCCATGCTGGTCATTCAGCGACCCACCGTCGAGACGCTCGGAGAGGCCGACGGCAACCGTCAGCGGTTCGCCGTCAGCCCGCTCGAGCCCGGCTTCGGATACACCATCGGCAACTCGCTCCGTCGCACGCTGCTTTCGTCGATCCCGGGTGCGGCGATCACGACGGTGCGCTTCGACGACGCGCTGCACGAGTTCGGCACCGTCAACGGCGTCACCGAGGACGTCACCGACATCATCCTGAACCTCAAGGACATCGTGCTGCAGTCGACGTCCGACGACCCGGTCGTCGTCCGCCTCGACATGCGCGGTCCGGCCAAGGTCACCGCAGGCGACATCAAGCTGCCCTCCGAGGTCGAGATCCTCAACCCCGAGCTGCACATCGCGACGCTGAACCAGCGCGGCCGCCTCGCCGTCGACCTCACTGTCGAGCGGGGCCGCGGCTACCTCTCGGCCGAGCGCCCGGCCGGCACCTCGACGATCGGCATCATCCCGATCGACGCGATCTTCTCGCCGGTGCGCCGGGTCACGTTCAGCGTCGAGCCGACTCGTGTCGAGCAGTCGACGAACTACGACCGCCTCGTGCTCGACATCGAGACCGACGGCTCGATCACGCCCCGCGACGCGCTTGCGTCCGCCGGCGCCACGCTGCGCTCGCTGGTCGAGCTCGTCGCCGACATGAGCGAGAACGCAGTCGGGCTCGAGCTCGGCGAGATCATCGGCCCCAGCGCCGGCTCGCCTGACCTCGATCATCCGATCGAAGACCTCGACCTGTCCGAGCGCCCGCGCAACTGCCTGAAGCGCGCCCAGATCAACACGATCGGCGAGCTCGTGACCAAGAACGAGGACGACCTCCTCAACATCACGAACTTCGGCCAGAAGTCGCTCGACGAGGTCAAGCAGAAGCTCGACGAGCGGGGCCTGTCGCTCCGCGGGGCGAACTAGAGCACCGAACCAGACAAGGACGAGACGATGCCCGGAACCCCCCGTCGTTCACGCCGCTTCGGCGGCGACGCCGCTCACCAGCGGCTCATGATGGCCAACCTCGTCGCGTCGCTGATCGCCGCCGAGGCGATCGTCACCACCGAGGCCAAGGCCAAGGCGCTGCGCCCCGTCGCCGAGAAGATGATCACCAAGGCGAAGAAGGGCGGCCTGCACCAGCACCGTCAGCTCGTGTCGTACATCGGCGACAAGGAGATGGTGCACAAGCTGGTCACCGAGGTCGCGCCTCGGTACGCCGAGCGACCGGGCGGCTACACCCGCATCCTCAAGCTCGGCCCGCGCCAGGGCGACAACGCGCCCATGGCTCGCATCGAGCTGGTGTAGCCAGACCGAGTCCGTCCGTGACTCGGGTCCGCATGCGCGTCGCGTACGACGGCAGCGGGTTCGCGGGCTTTGCTCCCAATCCCGGGGTGGTGACCGTCGGCGGCACGCTGGCGGCGACCCTCGAGCGCGTCCTACGGCACCCGGTCACGCTGACCTGCGCGGGTCGCACCGACGCCGGCGTGCACGGATGGGGTCAGGTCGTCTCGTTCGACACGACGCTCGAGCCCGAGTCGCTCGATCTCGCGGCGCTCCGTCGCTCGGTCAATGGCCTGTGCGGCCCTGACGTCGTCGTGCGCGACGTCGAGCTCGCCGAGGACGACTTCGACGCTCGCTTCTCGGCCATGAGCCGGACGTATCGCTACAGGGTGCTGAACCGGGCCGTGCCCGATCCGTTCCTCGCCGCGACGACGTGGCACGTGTCGACGCCGCTCGATCTCGCTGGGATGCGGCTCGCCTGTGATCCCTTCATCGGCGAGCACGACTTCGCGTCGTTCTGCCGGAAGGTGGCCGACAAGACGTTGGTACGCACCGTGCTCGCCGCTGCGTGGGATGACCTCGGAGACGACCTGCTGCAGTTCGAGATCACCGCCAACGCCTTCTGCCAGCAGATGGTGCGAGCGATCGTGGGCACGCTCGTCGAGGTCGGCCAGGGTCGCAAGCACGCCGGGCACATCGCAGCGATCCTCCGAGCCCGCGACCAGCGCGTTTGCGGGCGGGCTGGCGCCTCCTCACGGCCTTCTGCTGTGGCGGGTGGACTACCCCGAGCCGGTGCCAGGCTGGGACTTGCCTCCGACCCCCGACTTCGTCGAGGTGTCCTTCGGGTCTCCCTGAGCCTTCGCGGTTGGCAAGCGAGCCCCTCGAGCCCTAGAGTTGTACGGCTTTGTGGCCCACGAGGCCCGAGCGTCACCCCCGCAAGAAAAAGGTCGTTTCGTGCGCACGTACTCACCGAAGGCCAGCGAGATCCAGCGCGACTGGTACGTCATCGACGCGGACGGGCTCGTCCTCGGCCGGCTGTGCACCGAGATCGCCCGCGTGCTCCGCGGCAAGCACAAGCCGATCTTCGCCCCGCACCTCGACACCGGCGACTTCGTGATCGTCGTGAACGCCGACAAGGTCGTGCTCACCTCGGGCAAGGCCGATCGCAAAGAGGTGTACCGCCACTCGCAGTATCCCGGAGGTCTCACGCGTGAGACGTACGCGAACCTCCTCGCCCGCAAGCCCGCCGATGCCATTCGCAAGTCGGTGTGGGGGATGCTCCCGAAGGGCCCGCTCGGCCGCCAGCAGCTGCGCAAGCTGAAGGTCTACGCCGGCGCCGAGCACCCGCACGCCGCCCAGCAACCGAAGGTCCTCGAGGTCACCCACGCCCAGGCGCGGGTCTGACGAGGCGTAAGAGCGAGAGGTTCACGTGTCCAAGCCGCTCATCCAGACGACCGGTCGCCGCAAGCAAGCCATCGCACGCGTGCGCCTGCGTCCCGGCAGCGGGCTGATCGTCATCAACTCGCGTCCGATCGACGCCTACTTCCCCACCGCGACGCACCGCATGGTGGTGACCGAGCCGCTTCGCCTCACGCAGACCGCCGAGGTCTACGACGTCGACGCGACGCTCGACGGTGGTGGCGTCACCGGTCAGGCGGGCGCCCTGCGTCTCGGCATCGCTCGTGCGCTCGCCGAGCTCGACACCGAGATGCGACCCACGCTCAAGCGTGCGGGCCTTCTCACGCGAGATGCTCGCGAGAAGGAGAGCAAGAAGTACGGCCTGAAGAAGGCGCGCAAGGCGCCGCAGTACTCGAAGCGCTAGTCGCCCGGGGCGGCGTGGCCTCCGAGCCTCGCCTGCGCTTCGGCACCGACGGGGTGCGAGCGCCGGCCGACCAGCTGTCAACCGACGAAGTGCGCGCGCTCGGCCGCGCCGCTGCGCGGGTGCTCGGCAACGAGCGGTGGGTCATCGGCCGTGACACGCGCGAGTCCGGACCTCGCATCGAGGCCGCACTCGCGGATGGGCTCGCGGCAGAGGGCGCGGCGGTGACGTTGCTCGGCGTGCTGCCCACCCCCGCGGTCGCGTGCGCGTCGCGCGAGCTGGATGCGCCTGCGGCGGTGATCTCGGCGTCGCACAACTCCTATGCGGACAACGGCATCAAGCTCTTCGCCACGGGCGGTCGAAAGCTCGCGGACGGCGTGCAGGTCGACGTCGAGCGAGCGATGGTCGAGACGGACCGCCTTGTGTCGTCGTCAGGAAGCGTGACGAGCGACGGCACGTTCGCGTCGCGCTACGTCGATTGGCTGATCTCGACGATGGACGGGCGTCGTCTCGACGGCATCACCGTCGCGATCGACGCCGCGCACGGCGCTGCCCATGCGGTCGGCCCTCTCGTGCTCGACGCGCTCGGGGCCGATGTCGTGGCGATCAACGTCGCTCCCAACGGCCGCAACATCAACGATCGATGTGGTTCGCAGCATCCCGAAGCCGTACGTGAAGCGGTGCTCGCCGCGGGCGCAGATGTCGGGCTCGCCCTCGACGGCGACGCCGACCGGGTCTTCGCGGTCGACTCGTCGGGCGGGATCGTCGACGGCGACCAGATCATGGCGATGTGCGCGCTCGACCTCCGAGATCGTGGCCGACTGACCGACGACACGCTCGTCGTCACGGTGATGAGCAACCTCGGCCTGCGTCTCGCGATGCGCGGCGAGGGGATCTCGGTCGAGGAGACGCCCGTCGGTGACCGCTATGTGCTCGAGGTGCTCGACGACCGTGGGCTCAGCCTCGGCGGCGAGCAGAGCGGTCATGTGATCTTCCACGACCTCGCTCCGACCGGGGACGGCCTGCTGACCGGCATCAGGGTGCTCGACCTCGTGAAGCGCACCGGGCGGTCGCTCGCCGAGCTCGCCTCCGTCATGACCCGGTTGCCACAGGTGCTCGTGAACGTGCCCGTGCGCGGCGGCGACGGCCTGGCCGCGAAGGTCGCGTCCGAGCTCGACGAGGCCGAGCGGCGCCTCGCCGGCCGCGGCCGCGTGCTCGATCCGGCCGAGCGGCACCGAGGCACTGGTGCGGGTCATGGTCGAGGCCCCCACTCACGATGAGGCCGCCCAGGTCGCAGGCCATCTGGCCGATGTCGTGGCGAGGGCCGGCGACTCGTCCTCGTAGACTTTCCACTGAGGCGGATCACCTTCGGAGGTTCAGCCAACCCATGTGCGGGATCGTCGTCGTCGTCCGCCGTCCGAGCGCTCGCGCACTGCCCTCCGTGGACGCGCTCGAAGCCGAGCTCGCAGCGGCGCTGGCTGGTCTCACCCACGGAGGGCTCGCTGCGGCCGCCGAGAGGGTCGAGGCGATCGACCGCGAGCTGCGGGGCGTGCCTGGGTTGCGGGCGCTGCTGGCAGCCCCTACGTCGCTGACGCGGCTCGACGGCATCTGCGGTGCGCTCGACGCCGAGGTCGCGACGTTCGAGCGGCGGCTCGACGAGCCCGGGCTCTCGGCCGACGCGCTTGGAGCGCGCGAACGTCGCCCTCATCCGGCTCAAGGACGCGGTGTGGTGTGTGCGGCGTGATCGGTTGCGGAACGCGCGTGCCGTCGGTGACCTCGCCGGACGCGACGCGGGTCGCGCCGCGATCGAGGCGATGGCCTCGGTGCAGGTCGCGCTGTCGTCGCTCGATCGGCTCGAGGTGCGAGGCCGCGACTCCGCGGGACTCCACTTGATGGTGTGGGACCACGGCGTCGATGTCGTCGCGCCGGCGATGCGAGCGCTCTTCGAGCAGCGCTACGACCCGCTGTTCGGCTCGGGCTCGGTGCGCGAGCACGGCGGCGTCCTCAGCTTCATCTACAAGGCGGCCGCCGAGATCGGGGAGCTGGGCGACAACACCCGTGTCCTGCGTGAGGCCGTAACGAGTGACGAGCTGTTGCGGCTCGCGTTGTCGTCCGAGCACGCGAAGGCGACCGTGCTCGCGCATACGCGGTGGGCGTCCGTCGGGCTCATCGGGCAGCCGAACGCGCACCCGTTGAACAGCGACGCAGAGGGTCGCGTCGACGACCGCACTCCCTATGTGGTGGCGGCGCTCAACGGTGACGTCGACAACCATGCTGACTTGAAGGCAGCGGAGGGACTGCGCATCCCGGTCGAGGTCACCACCGACGCAAAGGTCATCCCGATGATGGTCGCGACCCGAGTCGGCGAGGGTCTCGAGCCGAGTGACGCGTTCCGGCGGGTCGTCGCGAGCTTCGAGGGATCGGTTGCGATCGCTGCAGGCATCGCGGAGTCGCCCAGCACCGTGCTGCTCGCCCAACGCGGCAGTGGTCAAGGGCTCTATGTGGGTCTCGCCGAGGACGCGTTCGTCGTCGCCAGCGAGCCCTACGGGCTCGTGGAGGAGACGGCGGAGTACGTACGGCTCGACGGCGAGACGCCGTCCGATCCCGCGAACCCCAACGCCAGTCGCGGCCAGGTGTTCGTGCTCGACGGCGACCGCGCCGGCTCGCTCGAAGGCATCACCCGCCTGTCGTACGACGGCACGGTGATGCCCGTGACCCGTGACGACGTCCAAGTCGCGCAGATCACCACCCGTGACATCGACCGCGGGCTCCTACCCCCACTTCTTGCTGAAGGAGATGGTCGAGGCACCGGGGTCGTGGCGCAAGACGTTGCGGGGCCGGATCGGCGAGACGGCCGACGGCCTTCTGGTCGCGTCACTCGGACCGGAGACGATCCCGACTGACGTGGCGAACCGTTTGCGGAGCGGCGCGATCGAGCGCGTGATCGTGATCGGTCAGGGCACCGCTGCCGTCGCCGGCCAGAGCCTCGCCCTCACGCTCTCGTCGCTCACCGACGGGCTCGACCTGCGCGTCGAGGCGACGCCTGCGACCGAGCTGTCGGGGTTCGGCATGCGGCCGGACATGAGCGACACCCTCATCGTCGCCATCAGCCAGTCCGGGTCGACGACCGACACGAACCGCACCGTGGACGTCGCGCGCTCGCGGGGCGCGTCGGTGATCGCCATCGTCAACCGTCGAAACAGCGATCTCACCGAGCGCACGGACGGCGTGCTGTACACGTCCGACGGTCGCGACGTCGAGATGAGCGTTGCCTCGACGAAGGCGTTCTACGCGCAGGTCGCCGCGGGGATCCTTCTCGCGTGCGGCCTGGCCGACGTCGTCGGTGCTCCCCACCGCGAGGCCCGCTCCGACCTGCTGCGTGGCCTCCGCGAGCTGCCCGACGCGATGCAAGCAGTGCTGGCCGAACGCGGGTCGATCGCCGAAGCCGCGCAGCGGCTCGCGCCCGCCCGGCGGTACTGGGCGGTCGTCGGCAACGGGCTCAACCGCGTCGCCGCCGAGGAGGCGCGGATCAAGCTCTCCGAGCTCTGCTACAAGTCGATCGCTTGCGACGCGACCGAAGACAAGAAGCACATCGACTTGTCCTCCGAGCCGCTCATCCTCGTGTGCGCAGCCGGCTTGTCCGGCTCGAACGCCGACGATGTCGCGAAGGAAGTCGCGATCTACCGCGCGCACAAGGCTGCGCCGATCGTGATCGCGAGCGACGGCGACGAGCGGTTCAACGCCGCCCAGGCCGTGATCTCGGTGCCATCGGTGCACCCGTCGCTCGCGTTCGTGCTCTCGGCGATGGCGGGTCACCTCTTCGCCTACGAGGCTGCCCTCGCCATCGACGCGCAGGCCCGCCCGTTGCGTGAGGCGCGCGCGGCGATCGAGGCGGCGGTCGAGGCCGAGGTGAGCGACGACGCGCTGCTCTGGTGGCTGACGCCGCGGCTCGAGCCCGTCGCCGCGGCGCTTCCTCGACGGGCTGCGCACGAACGCCTATGACGGGCACCTCGAGGCCAGCACCGCGGTGCGGGTCGCATCGCTCATGCGGTACGCGACGACAGCCGTGCCGCTCGACGCGTACGAGATGGAGCACGGGCGAGTGGGCACGCCGAGCGCAGTCATCGAGGACCTGAGCCAGGCCCTCACCCGCGCGGTCGAGGAGCTCACGCGTCCGGTCGACGCGATCAAGCACCAGGCCAAGACAGTCACCGTCGGCATCTCCCGTTCGGACGAGACGCTGCTCGCCGTGCCGCTCGTGCAGGCAGTGCTCGACGCCGGCGCGCCCCGCGATCGCCTCGGCTACCGGGCTTTGCGCAAGCTGGGCGCGCTGGATCCCGCGATCGACGCCGTCATCGGGTTCACGCGGTATCGCATCGACGGCGACGCGACGGCTGACCAGGCGATCATCGCGGTCGTCGATCGGGGTGGCATCGGCCGCGACCTCGAATCGCGTACCGAGCGCAACCCACGCTTGCGGGGCACGAAGCGCCGCGTCGCGGTCGAGCGCGAGGTGATGGCGGCACGTGGTCGTTCGGACGGGCGCACCCTCGTGTTCGTGCCCGAGGTGAAGGGTTCCGACGCGACCGGCATCACCCTGTTGCATGTGCGGTGGGTGGATCGTCTGCCCTCCGCGACCGCTCGCAGCGTGCTCGAGGGGTACGGCCGCTACGGCGCGCTCGTCGACGCGGTCACCGAGACCGAGCCGACGTTCCGCGACGATCTCCTCGGCTCGATCGACGTCGTCGACCTCCTCACCGAGTCGATCCAGCGCCTCGCCGACCGCTGGCGCTCGTGATCTCTTCGTGATCCGTTCGTGATCGGGGTCGGGATCGACGCGGTCGAGATCGACCGCTTTCGGCTCGCCCTGCAGCGCACGCCGCGTCTCTCCGAGCGGCTGTTCTCCGATGCCGAGCGCGCCTATGCAGCGCGTCGCAACGACCCGACCGAGCGGCTCGCGGCTCGCTTCGCGGCGAAGGAAGCGGTGATGAAGGCGATGGGTGTCGGGCTCTGGAAGTTCAACTTCCGCGACGTCGAGGTGGTGCGGGGACCGCTCGGCGCACCCGCCGTGAAGCTGGTCGGGAAGGCGGCCGCCCTGGCTCGTCGAACGGGGGATCACCGAGTGGAAGCTGTCGCTGACGCACACGGAGCGCACTGCGCAGGCGATCGCGATCGCGTTGTAGTCAGACGGCTTCGAACACGAGCACGATCGTGCTGCGCGTCGATCGGCGTGCGAGGCCGTGTCCTGGTCAGGCAGGCCACGCAACGCGTCGATCGCGGGCACGACGACTCGCTGCCAGTCGGCGTCGCCGAGGTCGAGCAGGATGCCGAAGTTGCGGCGCTCGATGCGCTCGGATGATCTCGGCGGGCGACTCGTCCCAGCTCCTGGGCGGCGGTCGTGTGAGTCGTGCGAGCAAGTCGAACCCGGCCGCCTCGCCGAGCGCGACGAGCCGACTGCGGTGTCGTCTTGGCGCACCCCGCGAATCACGGCCTGAAGTCGACGGAGACCTCGTCGATGTCATCGGGCTGGTGGATCGCCCGCGACGGGACGACCACGAGCGACCCTCGTCAGCGATCGCTCGCCGGGCCTCGCGCAGCGTGTGCTCGACGCTCCCGACGAGCTGGAACACCCACACGGCGACGATGTTCGTGCACGATGCGGTCGCGATCGGCAGCGCCATGACGTCGCCGACCGCCATGCGAGCGCCGAGTCGGTCTGGTGCGCGATGGCCAGCATCTTCGGCGAGAGGTCGACCCCGACCACGGGTGACCAGCCTCGACGAGGGGAAGAGCCACGAGCCCGGTGCCGACCCCGATCTCCAGCACGGTCGCCGGGTCGGAGATGCGGTGCTGATCGTCCCGCGCGTACACCCCGCCTCGTTGAGCCCACCGCGGCTCTCGTCGTAGATCGGCTGCGAGGCGATCGAAGTTGATCGAGGCGCGGTCGCTCATGGCGACAGCCTGGCATCATCGACGGCAGATGATCCCCATCGTGACGCCGGCGGAGATGGCCGCGATCGATGCTGCCGCGCCCGAGCCGGTCGAGGTGCTGATCGGACGGGCCGGAGCTGCGGTCGCCCGCGCCGCGATCGACATGCTCGGCGGCACCTACGGCCGGCGCGTCGTCGTGCTCGCGGGCAAGGGCAACAACGGCAACGACGGACGAGACGCGGCGCGCCGGTTGCGACGGCGAGGGGTGCGAGTCGCCGAGGTCGATGCCCACGACGCGCCCCGCACGCTGCCTCCCGCTGATCTCGTGATCGACGCCGCGTTCGGCACGGGGTTCCGGGGATCGTGGCGAGCGCCGGACGTGGCGGCACCCGTGCTCGCGGTCGACATCCCGAGTGGTGTCGACGGGCTCACCGGGGTGGCTTCCGAGCGCGTGCTCGCAGCCGAGCGGACCGTCACGTTCGCCGCGTTGAAGCCCGGCCTGCTGCTCGGCGGCGGGCGCGAGCTCGCGGGTGAGATCGAGGTCGTCGACATCGGCCTCGACGTCAGTGCAGCCTCGGCCTGGTTGGTCACCGACGACGACGTGACGGCGGTCCTTCCGCCCCGATCGATCGACGCGCACAAGTGGAAGGCGGCAGTGTGGATCGCCGCGGGCTCTCCCGGCATGACCGGCGCGGCGCATCTCTCAGCACGGGGAGCGCAGCGCGCGGGCGCGGGCTACGTCCGGCTCGGCACGCCTGGTGTCGATCATGACGCGCGGGCTCCGGAGGAGGTCGTCGGGCACGCGCTCAGCCAGACCGGTTGGGCGCGTGAGGTGCTCGGCGACCTGGCTCGATTTCGCGCGCTCGTCGTCGGGCCGGGCCTCGGCCGCGAGGTCGCGACGCTCCACGAGGTGGTCGCGCTGCTCGAGTCCGCGCCGATCCCGATGGTCCTCGACGGTGACGGCTTGCACGCGGTGGCCGAGAACCCGGCGGTCGCCCGCGACCGCGCCTGGCCGCTCGTGCTCACGCCCCATGACGGGGAGTACGAGGCCCTCGCGGGGCATCCCCCTGAGGCCGATCGTCTCGAGGCGGCGCGGACGCTGGCGCGCGACCTGCGCGCGGTCGTCCTCCTGAAGGGGTCGGCCACCGTCATCGCGGACGAGACGGGGCGCGTGCTCGTCGCCGATGAGGGTGACCCGCGCCTCGCGACCGCCGGCACCGGTGACGTGCTCTCCGGGATCATCGGCGCATTCCTCGCTCGCGGCATGCCTGCCCTCGAGGCCGCGGCGGTCGGTGCCTTCGTGCACGGCCGCGCGGGGAACCTAGGCTGGCCTGACGGGCTCGTTGCCGGCGACCTGCCCGACCTCGTCCCCGCCGTCCTCGATCTGCTGGACCCTGCAAGGAGCCTCGATGCCGACCTCCGTCCGTGACGTGATGACGACCAACGTCGTCTCGTTCACCCGAGAAGAGTCCGTCACCGACGGCATGCAGCGGCTGCTCGACGCGAACGTGAGCGGCGGCCCCGTCGTCGACGGCGAGAACAAGGTCGTCGGCATGCTCACCGACAGCGACCTCATCGTGCAGGACGCGCAGCTGCACGCACCCACCGCGATCGCGATCCTCGGCACGGTCATCTCCCTCCCGAAGGCGCGGCGCGAGTTCGAGGAGGAGCTGCACAAGCAGATCGGGCTCACTGTCGGCGAGGTGATGGGAGAGGAACCGATCACGATCCACGCCGACGCCGCCGTCGAGGACGCCGCGACGCTCATGCACGACGAGGACGTGTCGCGGCTCCCGGTCGTCGACGACGAGGGACGCCTCGTCGGCGTGATCGCACGCGGCGACATCCTTCGCTACATGGTCAGCGGGCGCGACTCAAGCTGAGTCGCGCAGTCCGTTGCGTCCCACCGTCGCCGAGGTCGATCTCGAAGCCATCAGGCACAACGTCCGGCTGCTGCGCAAGGTCGCGTCTCCCGCGGCGCTGTGCGCGGTCGTCAAGGCCAACGGGTATGGCCACGGCGCGCTCGAGGTGTCGGTCGCCGCACTCGAAGCCGGCGCCTCGAGCCTCGCGGTCGCGCTCGTCGAAGAGGGCATCGCGCTGCGCGACGAGGGCATCGCCGCGCGGATCATCGTGCTCTCCGAGCCGCCGCTCGATGCGATGGAAGCTGCGCTCCAGCACAACCTCGAGCCGGCCGTCTACACGCTCGACGGCATCCAGGAGGCGCTGCGTGCAGTGCTCCGCTCTCCGGGCACGCCCGTCTGGCCGCTGCACCTCAAGGTCGACACTGGGATGCACCGCGTCGGATGCAGCCCCGACGAGGCCCTCGGACTCGCGCGGGCGATCAACCGGCGGCCCGAGCTCGTGCTCGGCAGCGTCTTCACGCACGGCGCGGTCGAGGACGAACCAGACAACGACTTCACGACGCCGCCAGCTCGCGGCGTTCGACGAGGTCGTTCGGTCTCATCGGCGCCGAGAACATCCTGGTGCCGTTCACGCATGTGGCGAACTCCGCGGGCGCGATCGCGCACCCCGCGGCGCGCCACGACCTCGTCCGCTGCGGCATCGCGATCTACGGCCTCGCACCCTCGCCCCAGGTCGATGCGCTGGTCCCTGAACCCGGGTTGCGCCCCGCGATGCGGTTGCGGTCCGAGGTGTCGTTCGTGAAGGTCGTCGCTGCTGGCGAAGGCGTCTCCTACGGGCTCCGCCACACCTTCGACGTAGACACCGTCGTCGCGACCGTCCCGATCGGATACGCGGATGGCGTACGTCGCAACCTCGGGCTCGCTGGCGGTGAGGTGCTCATCGGCGGGCGACGACGGCCGATCGTCGGCGTCGTGACCATGGATCAGCTGATGGTCGCGTGCGACGACACCGTGCACGTCGGCGACGAGGTCGTGCTGATCGGCGAGCAGGGCGACGAGCGCGTGACCGCAACCGAGTGGGCCGACCGCTGGGCACGATCAGCTACGAGATCGTCTGCGACATCAGCGCGCGGGTGCCTCGCGAGTACCGCGGGGAGGACGAGTGATCACCGACGTCGCGGGCATCCGCGTCGGGCACTGGACGCACCCCGAAGCCCAGACCGGCTGCACGGTGATCCTGTTCCCCGAGGGCACGGTCGCGTCGGGCGAGGTGCGGGGCGGCGCTCCGGCGACGCGCGAGTTCGATCTGCTGTCGCCCGAACGCATCGTCGACCGCCTCGATGCCGTCGTGCTCACCGGTGGCTCGGCATTCGGGCTCGCCGCGGCGGACGGGGTGATGCGTTGGTGCGCCGAGGAGGATTCGGGGTTCCCGACGGGCGCCGGGCCGGTGCCGATCGTCGTCGCCATGGCGCTGTTCGACCTGCTCGTCGGTGACGGGTCGGTGCGCCCCGGCGCGGTGGAGGGCTACGCCGCATGCAGTGACGCGGGGACTGGTCACGTGCAGGTCGGGCGCATCGGGGCCGGCGCCGGAGCGACGATCGGGAAGTGGCGAGGACGCGAGCACGCGCGGCCCGGCGGACTCGGCAGCGCGACGGTCCGGGACGGCGAGCTCGTCGTCAGCGCGCTGATCGCGCTGAACGCCGTCGGCGACATCGACGACGGCAGCGAGCCGAGCTGGCCGCCCCCGCCTCCCGAAGGTGTGTTCGGAGCGGCGGGCAGTGTGTTCGGAGCGGGCGAGAACACGACGATCGGCGTGGTCGCGACGAACGCGAAGCTCGACAAGGTCGGATGTCTGCTCGTCGCGCAGGGCGGTCACGACGGGCTGGCTCGGGCCCTGATGCCGTCGCACGCTCGCGGAGACGGCGACGCGATCGTCGCCGCCGCGACGGGAGGCGTCGATGCGGTCGTCGACCACGTCCGCTTCCTCGCGGTGCGCGCCGCCGAGCGCGCGATCCGGTCGGTGGCTCCGGCCGGGCACCCCTGAGCCTCGGACACCTAGCCTTGCCTCAGTGGTGACTCTCAGCGAGCTGGCTGTCGAGGCTTCGACGTGCACCCGCTGCCCACTTGCCGCCGGGCGCACGCAAGTCGTGTTCGGGATGGGACGTCCCGACGCGGACCTTCTCTTCGTCGGCGAGGGACCCGGAGCCGAGGAGGACAAGCAGGGCCTGCCGTTCGTAGGCCGTTCCGGCAAGCTCCTCGACCGGCTGCTCGCCGAGGAGCTCGGCATCACCCGCGACGAGTGCTACATCGCGAACGTCGTGAAGTGCAGGCCACCGGAGAACCGCGATCCTCGTCCCGACGAGATCGCCGCGTGCCGCCCGTGGCTCGCACAGCAGGTCGATCTCATCCGGCCGAAGGTCGTCGTCACACTCGGGCGCTTCGCCGCGCAGCTGCTGCTCGAGACGACCGAGGGCATCACGAAGCTTCGCGGCCGCAGCTACCCCTTCGGTGACGCCGTGCTCGTGCCGACCTTGCATCCCGCTGCCGCGCTCCGGGGCGGAGCGGAGCCGCTCGCGCAGATGCGGGCCGACTTCGTGCGGGCCAAGCTCGCGCTCGCCGCATGAGCTCGGTGGCCTTCCGCACCGCGGGAGTCGAGGACACGCGGTCCGTGGCAGGCGTCGTCGCGTCGCTTGCTCGTCGAGGCGACCTCATCCTCCTCGTCGGTGAGCTCGGCGTCGGGAAGACCGCGTTCGTGCAGGGCTTCGCGCGCGAGCTCGGCATCACCGCGCCCGTCACGAGCCCGACGTTCACGCTCGTCCACCGCTACGAGGGCAAGCACGTCCTCCACCATGTCGACGTGTACCGCCTCGAACGGCTCAACGAGGTGACCGACCTCGGCCTGCCGGAGATGCTCGACGAGGGCATCACCGTGATCGAGTGGGGCGACGCGGTGCTGCCCGCGCTGCCCGCCGACTTCCTCGAGGTGCGCCTTTCGTACGTCGACGACACGGACCCGACCTACACGGACGACGCGCGCGACCTCGCGTTCACGGTCGTCGGGCCGTCGTGGTCGACGCGGGCGGCCACGATCCGCGCCGCGTTGGAGCGCTGATGCTCATCCTCGGCATCGAGACCGCGACGCATCGGGTCGGCTGTGCCATCGGCGGCCACGAAGGCGTGATCGCGCTCTACGAGTCGGCGCGCGATCGGCGTCACGCCGAGACGCTCGTCCCCGCGATCCAGTTCGTCATGCGCCAAGCCCGCATCGGGCTCGACGAGATCGGCGCGGTCGCCGTGGATGTCGGCCCGGGGCTCTACACCGGGCTTCGGGTGGGCGTCGCGGCTGCGAAGGCGATCGCGAGCGCGCTGCGGGTGCCGATGGTCGGGATCCCGAGTCTCGATCTGCTGGCGCTCCCAGTGCGGCACACGAGCCGCACGATCGTCGCGATGATCGACGCTCGACGGGGCGAGCTCTTCTACGCCTTCTACCGAGCGGTTCCGGGCGGCGTGCAGCGGCTGACGCCGCATCAGGTCGGCAAGCCCGACGACGTGGTGTCCGAGCTCCAGGCGACGGGGCAGGACGTCCTCCTGGTCGGAGACGGCGCCCGCCGCTATGCCGCGGCGTTCGAGGACCTGCGGGGAGTCGAGCTCGTCGAGCAGTGGCTCGCCCATCCCTCAGCGGCGCCCCTCGTGCAGCTCGCGCACTCGTACGCTCTACGGGAGGAGTTCGTGAACCCGTGGGACCTCGAGCCGGTCTACCTCCGCCGGCCCGACGCAGAGATCAACTGGGAGACCCGAGACAGCCGATGAGCGCCGCACGCATGCCGCAGGACGCCGCCGAACCGCTCGACGTGAAGATCGCATTGATGCATCGGCGCGACCTCCGTCAGGTCATGCCGATCGAGCAGAGGGTCTATCCCCGCGGCTGGAGCAAGGGCGTCTTCGTGCGCGAGATCGCGCAGCGCACGACCCGGTGCTACCTCACGGCGAAGGTCGGCACGACGCTCGTCGGCTACGCCGGAATGCTCATCGCTCCGGACGAGGCGCACATCACGAACGTCGCGGTCGCGCCGGAGTGGCAGCGGCACAAGCTCGCGTCTCGGCTGCTGCTGGCCCAGGCGCGGGTCGCTTCGTGGCGAGGGTCTCGCGCGCTCACGCTTGAGGTGCGACCCAGCAACACGGGTGCGCAGGAGCTGTACCGGCGGTTCGGCTTCGCTCCCGCGGGGATGCGCAAGCTGTACTACCGAGATCCCGACGAGGACGGGATGATCATGTGGGCGCACGACATCGATCAGCCCGAGTACCACGCTCGGCTACGGGGCGATCGAGGCCGAGATCCCCGGCACCACGGTGGTCGACGACGAGGTGTGGCGATGAGGGCCGCGCCGTGAGGGCGGTCACGGTCGACGCCAGCACCTGCATCCTCGGCATCGAGACCACCTGCGACGAGACGGCGGCCGCGGTCGTCGTGGGCGGCACCAGCGTGCTCTCGTCGGTCGTGTCGAGCCAGGTCGACCTGCACGCGCGCTTCGGCGGCGTCGTCCCCGAGATCGCCAGGCGGGCGCACGTCGAGATGCTCACTCCCGTGATCGCACAGGCGATCGTCGAGGCCGGCATCGAGGACGAGCGCATCGACGCGGTCGGCGCGACCGTCGGACCGGGGCTCGTCGGGTCGCTGCTCGTCGGCGTGAGCGCGGCGAAGGCGCTCGCGTTGGTGTGGGACGTGCCGTTCGTCGCCGTGAACCACCTCGAGGCGCACCTCTACGCGGCGATGTTGGAGGAGCCCGACCTGCAGCTGCCGGTCGTCGTCCTGCTCGTGTCGGGTGGTCACACGATGCTCGTCGAGATGCAGGACCACGGGCAGTACCGGCTGCTCGGCCAGACGGTCGATGACGCCGCCGGTGAGGCGTTCGACAAGGTCGCCCGCTTCCTCGGTCTCGGCTACCCGGGAGGCCCGGCGATCGACCGGCTCGCGATGAGCGGCGATCCGAACGCGATCGCGTTCCCGCGGGCGATGTCGAACGACGGCTTCGACTTCTCGTTCAGCGGGCTCAAGACCGCGGTCGTGCGCTACGTGCGCGCGAACCCAGAGGTGAGCACCGCCGACGTGGCCGCGTCGTTCCAGGAAGCGGTCGTCGACGTGCTGGTGAGCAAGGCCCGTCGCGCGGCGGCCGAGGTGGGCGCGAACGGCCTGTGCCTCGGCGGCGGCGTCGCCGCGAACTCGCTGCTGCGCGAGCAGTTCCTCGACGTGTGCGAGGCCGACGGGCTGCACGGCTTCCTCCCGAGCCGGCCGATGTGCACCGACAACGCGGCGATGGTCGGGAGCGCCGCGTGGTGGCGGCTCGCCGCGGACGGCCCGAGCCCGCTCGACACCGGCGCCGACCCGAGCCTCCGCCTCGCCCTGATCGACTAGCCGGGGAGACCCGCCGTCAGAGCGGGATGAGGCCGGCGTTCGTGGGCGCGAACCCGCAGGCGCCGAAGTAGAACTCGCGCAAGTCGTCGTCGAAGTCGACGTGCAGCCACTCGCAGCCCGCGGCGCGGGCCTGGTCGGTCGCGACGCCCACGAGCTCGGTGCCGATGCCCTGCCGGGCGTGGGTCTGGGCGGTGAGGGTGTCGAGGATGAACGCGTGGACGGCGCCGTCCCACGCGACGTTCACGAACCCGACCAACGCCTCGCCATCGCGGGCCGTGACCCAGCCGAGGCTGTGCCGGGCGAGCTGGCCGACCCAGTCGTCCTCGAGCACCCGGTGATGGAAGCCTTCGGCGTGGAGCCGGTTGACCTCGTCGTTCGTGAATTCTCCCCGCCACTCGTAGGAGATGCTCATTCCCTTGGTGATAGTCGAGCGCCGAGAGTGAGAATCACCAAGAAACGAGCGGGGTCAGTCTCGGGCTCCGGTTGCGTCCGGTGGCTGAGGCTCCTAGCCTTAGCACTCGACCCATGAGAGTGCTAACCACGGAGGCTGGCGTATGAACCTGAAGCCGCTCGACGACCGCATCGTCGTCAAGCCCACGAGGCCGAAGAGAAGACCGCGGTCAGGGCCTCGTCATCCCTGACACCGCCAAGGAGAAGCCCCAGCAGGGCAGGTGCTCGCCGTCGGCCCCGGCCGTCGCTCCGAGCAGACCGGCGAGATCATCCCGCTCGATGTGAAGGTCGGCGACACCGTCGTCTACTCGAAGTACGGCGGCACCGAGATCACGGTCGATGGCGACGACCTGCTGATCCTCAACGCCCGCGACGTCCTCGCGATCGTGAAGAAGTAGAGGCCATGGCCGAAGATCCTCAAGTTCGACGACGACGCGCGGCGCGCCCTCGAGGCGGGCGTCAACAAGCTCGCCGACTCGGTCAAGGTGACGCTCGGCCCGAAGGGCCGCAACGTCGTGCTCGAGAAGAAGTTCGGCGCCCCGACGATCACGAACGACGGTGTGTCGATCGCTCGCGAGGTCGAGCTCGACGACCCCTTCGAGAACATGGGCGCGCAGCTCGTGAAGGAGGTCGCCACCAAGACCAACGACATCGCTGGTGACGGCACCACGACCGCCACCGTGCTCGCTCAGGCGCTCGTGCGCGAGGGCCTGCGCAACGTCGCCGCCGGCGCCAGCCCGCTCGTGCCTCAAGCAGGGCATCGAGAAGGCCGTCGCCGCCGCGGTCGAGGCGATCAAGGAACAGGCGAAGGAGATCGACGACAAGTCCGAGATCGCGCAGGTCGCGTCGATCTCCGCAGCACGACACCGACATCGGCGAGGTCATCGCCGACGCCATCGACAAGGTCGGCAAGGACGGCGTCGTCACCGTCGAGGAGTCGAACACGTTCGGCATGGAGCTCGACTTCGTCGAGGGCATGCAGTTCGACAAGGGCTACCTGTCGCCGTACTTCGTCACCGACCCCGATCGTCAGGAGGCGGTGCTCGACGATCCGTACATCCTGCTCGTCAACGGCAAGATCAGCTCGGTCCAGAGACCTGCTGCCCGTGCTCGAGAAGGTCATGCAGTCGGCAAGCCGCTCGCTGATCATCGCCGAGGACGTCGAGGGCGAGGCGCTCGCCACCCTCGTCGTCAACAAGATCCGCGGCACGTTCAACTCGGTCGCCGTGAAGGCCCCGGGCTTCGGTGATCGCCGCAAGGCGATGCTGCAGGACATGGCCGATCCTCACCGGCGGTCAGGTCATCTCCGAGGAGGTCGGCCTCAAGCTCGAGAACAGCGACGCTCGATCTGCTCGGCCGGGCTCGCAAGATCGTCGTCACCAAGGACGACACCACGATCGTCGAGGGCGCGGGCTCCGAAGAGGACGTCAAGGGCCGCATCAACGCAGATCAAGCGTGAGATCGAGAACACCGACTCCGACTGGGATCGCGAGAAGCTCCAGGAGCGGCTGGCGAAGCTCTCCGGCGGCGTCGCCGTCGTGAAGGTCGGCGCGGCCACCGAGGTCGAGCTCAAGGAGAAGAAGCACCGCATCGAAGATGCGCTCTCGGCCACGCGTGCGGCCATCGAAGAGGGTGTCGTCGCCGGTGGCGGCGTCGCACTGCTCCGGGCTCGCGCCGGCGGTCGCGGACGCGATCGAAGCAGCTCTCGAGGCGACGAGGCCACCGGCGCCCGCAGCGTGTGGTCAGGTCGTCGAGGCTCCCGGCCCGGCTCATCGCCGACAACGCCGGGCTCGAGGGTGCCGTCGTCGTCCAGCACATCGAGCGCGAGACCGGCACGATCGGCTTCAACGCCGCGACCGGTGAGTTCGAGGACCTCCTCAAGGCCGGCGTCATCGATCCCGCCAAGGTGACGCGTGCCGCGCTGCAGAACGCGGCGTCGATCGCGGGCCTGTTGCTCACCACCGAGGTGCTCATCGCCGACAAGCCCGAGAAGGAGTCCGCGATGGCCGGCGGTGGCGGCATGGGTGGCATGGGCGGAATGGGTGGCATGGGCGGAATGGGGATGATGTAGCCCCACCGTTCTCGAGAGAACGATCGACTGCGCCCCGGGCCTGTGCCCGGGGCGCTGTCGCGCCCGACCGTTAGGCTCGGCTCATGGCCGACCGTCCGCCGCCCGACCCCGCGAAGCTCCTCGAGTACTGGATGGAGTGGGAGCGCGGCGACGAGACCCCGGGGCGCGTGATGGCGAACCTGAAGACGCACGGACTGCGGGAGCTGCTCGAGCATCTCGGCTCCGAGCACGCACCGTCGACGTCCCAGACGGGGTGACTGCGCCGATCCCCCGTCCGGCCGACGTCCGCGCGGGCGACCCTGCTCCTTGGGCAGGCCTCGACGCGGCCGATCGGTTCGTCGACCTCGCGAAGGCGAGGGCGGGCCTCGCGGGCCGCGCCCCTCGTCCCGCGCTGACAGAAGCGCCCGAGGATCGCCCTTCCGCAGTGCTGGTGCCGCTCTTCGAGGAGGAGGGCGAGCTGCGTGTCGTGCTCACCTTGCGCAACTCGAACCTGCGCAGTCACGCCGGGCAGGTGAGCTTCCCTGGCGGTCGGATGGACCCTGGCGAGGATCCGGTCACGACCGCGCTGCGCGAAGCGAACGAGGAGACGGCGCTCGACCCCGGCTGTGTCGAGATCGTCGGCGAGCTCGATCACCTGCGCACGGTCGTGAGCAACTCGTTCATCGTGCCGATCGTCGGTGTGCTCGCCGCGCGGCAAGTGCTCACGCCCAACCCGGCCGAGGTCGACCGCATCTTCGACGTCTCGACCTCCGATCTCCTTGCGCAAGGGGTGTACAGAGAAGAGCGGTGGGGGATCCCGAACGTCGAGCGAGCGATCAGCTTCTTCGAGGTCGAGGGTGAGACGGTGTGGGGTGCGACCGGCACCATGCTCAAGAACTTCCTCATGCTCTCGCTGGGGCTCGAGTGATCAGACCGATCGGCTTCGACGCGGTCGCGGGCGGCGCCGTCACGCTCAGGCCCTGGGAGCCGTCCGACGTGTCGTTCGTGTACGACGCGTGCCAAGACCCGGAGATCCAGCGTTGGACGAACTTGCCGTCGCCGTTCAAGGCCGCGGACGCGATCGCACTGCTCCACCTCTCGACGTCCTTGCGGGAGGAGGGCAAGGCCGCGCTCTTCGCGATCACGTCGACCGACCAGGGCGAGCTGCTGGGCGCCGCGTCGGTGCGCGACGTCGACCACCGGCGCCGGCAGGCGTTGATCGGCTATTGGCTCGCGGTCGAGGCTCGGCACCGGGGAGCCGCGACCGATGCGGTCGTCGCACTCTCGGACTGGGCGCTCGACGCGCTCGACCTCGACGAGGTCTACGCCGACGTGCTGCGCGGCAACGAGGCCTCGACGCGGGTGCTCGAGCGCTGCGGCTACGAGGCGCGCGCCGAGGGAAGCTGCACGCAGCGGGGCCTGTCACTGCCATCGACCAGGTACGTGCGCCGAGCCGGTTAACTTCCGACGGTGTCGGGGTCTGGCAGTCGCCGAGGACGCACGAAGCTGGTCTTGCTCATCAGCGGAGCGGTGCTCTCGGTGGTCGGACTCGTCGGCCTTCTCGTCGACCGGACCGACGAGACCTCGGCGAGCGCCGCTGGGACTTCGACCTCGGCGGCGTCGGCGTCATCGACCGCGTCGGCGACCGTCGCGCCCGCTGCGTCGCTGAGCACGACATCGACGCTCGCGCCCGTCGAGTCGCCCGCCGAGTTCCTGGGATCTGCTCGCCGCGGCCTACCGCAGCGACGACGTCGACTTCCTCGTCTCCCGGTTGAACCCCGCAGTCATCGAACGGTTCGGCGAGGAAGCGTGCCGCGCGAACTTGACGTTCACGCCTGACCCCACTGCCGCGTTCACCGTCAAGAGCGTGAGCGCACCGCAGCCCTACGACTACAAGACCGACACGCGGACCACGACGGTGCCGAACACGCTCTTCGTGGATGTCGACCAGGTCGGCGGAGGGTCGACGCAGGCGGTGACGGTGCACCTCACGCCGGTCGACGGAAAGCTGACATGGTTCCGAAACTGCGCCTGATCGTCGGGAGCGTCTTGGCGCTCGGCTCTGACGGTGGCGGCGGCATCAAGTGGTTCCCATGGGTGCCGCTGCTGGTCGTCGGCATCGGTCTCGGGATCGCGGGCGTGGTCATGCGCAAGGACGATCCCGAGCACGATCCCAAGCAAGAGACGAGGGACGACGACACGGGGGAGTCCCCGGTGGTGCATCGGCCTCCGCCCGCGGCAACCGGCTCGACGGGCAAGACCGGCAACGAGCGCACTCCGCCGCGTCCGCCGCCGAAGCCGTCGCGAGGACCCTGAGCAAGGCATACCGTTGGCGCGTGTCAGACCACGGCGGATCGCACGACCCTGCGGACATCGATCCGCATCGCTTCGCAGTGCACACGGCCTCGCCGCGCGGCCTGCGCCAGGCCTACGTGCGGGAGGGCATGGGCGGGGTGCCGCTGCTGCTCGTGCACGGATGGCCCGAGACCAAGCGCATCTACTGGAAGGTGATCGCGCCGCTCGCCGATGCGGG
Organism: uncultured Acidimicrobiales bacterium; assembly: GCA_963726495.1. Taxonomy (GTDB): domain Bacteria; phylum Actinomycetota; class Acidimicrobiia; order Acidimicrobiales; family DATKAS01; genus DATKAS01. The sequence continues at coordinate 506,793 of CAVSCP010000008.1, read as the reverse complement.
GTTCGACGTCATCGTCCCCGACCTGCGGGGGTTCGGCGACAGCGACGTGGCGACGGGCTTCCACGACGTGCCTGCGCACAGCCGCGACCTCTACGCCCTCGTGCACGATCACCTCGGGCTCGACGGCGTCGTCCTCTGTGGCGGTGATCTCGGCGGCCCGGTCATCCAAGACATGTCGCTGCGGTTCCCGCAATGGGTCGACCGGATGGTGCTGTTCAATTCGCCGTTGCCCTTCGACAAGGAGGAGATGGCCGGGATGGCGACGCGCCCGGCCATCGAGGCGAGCGACTACTTCGTGCGCCAGGGCACTGACCCCGACGGACTCGCGGCGGAGCTCGACACGCCCGAGAAGCGTCGCCGCTACATCGCGACCTTCTACACGTCGCGGTTCTGGGCTCACCCGGGCAGCGTTCACGGTGCGCGGGTCAAGCGGCCGGTTCGGCGCGAGCGAGGCCGTCGACTTCCACACCGAGCCCTTTGCCGACGGCAAGAAGCTGCGCGCCAGCTTCGGTGGCTACGAGAGCACGTTCTCCGGTGCCGCGCGCAGCGAGCCCACGACGATGGCGACGCCGAACTTCACGCGCTGCCTCATCTTGTTCGGCACCTCCGATCACGTGATCTACCCCGAGTTCGACCGCATGGCTGCGGTCGTGTTCCCGAAGCACGTGGGGCCGTTCTTGCTCCGCGACTGCGGCCACTTCGTGCCCTGGGAAGCACCGCACGCCCTGGTCAGCGGCCTGGTCGCGTTCTGCGGCGACAGGCTGAGCCTCCGCCGCCGCTGATGTCCCCCCGCCGATGTCAAGGGTTGATTCGCCTCCCTCGCGGGTGCAAAGTCGGAAGTACTCCCTCTGTGGGGAGGTCCGATCCCGTCGAGCACACGGGAGGTTGAGATGCCTTCATCCACCCCTGAGGCGGAGGAAGCTCCGCCCGACTGAGCACGCGGTGGAGAAGGGCACGGCAGCCAGGAAGGTCGCTCGCCGAACGCCCCGCCCGCTGGTCGTCGCCACGCACGGACGTGCCGCCACACCTGACCGGCTTCGAGCCGGCTGCGCCGCACGCATCCCCTCGCTGTGCCCGTCGACCGCAGCTCCGCAACTTCGGCCGAGGAGCGGGGGGCCGCTTCTCGGAACACCATCCCTGTTCGCCCGGCGTCGGCCTTCCCAAGGACGCCGGGACGTGACGCGGAATAGGGTGATTCACATGCCGACGCTCTCCTTCGAAGGCGAGACGCACCAAGAGATCGTGAGCAAGGTCAAGAAGTGGCTGGCCTCGCAGGCCGGTGACGAACGTCTGTCGGCGACAGACGCGGTCACCGCGACGGCTGACATCACGAAGGAGGCACTGCGCGTGATCGCGGCTGCCGCTCCGGAGCCGATCGCGCAGAACGAGGTGGTGAAGGCGCTGACCGGCATGGGCTACAAGGCCACCGACGCGACCCGCGACGCGATGATCCAGTCGCTGAACGCGCTGTCCACGGTGACCGGCGGTGGCTTGCTGAAGCCGGTGAGCGACGCGGAGGCCGCGGCGATGTGGGAGATGAACCAGCAGGTCGCGAAGCAGGTGCTCAAGGGCCTCAGCCGAAAGCGCTAAGGCGCTGGGCATCGCGTGCTGAGGGTGCTCTGACCGCCCATTTGCGGCGGTACGCTGCCTCCTTCCCCCCAACGGCACGAGGAGGCAGCGTGGCTGAGGTGGAGATCGGCCTGGGGAAGTCAGGCCGCCGCGCGTACGGGTTCGACGACATCGCGATCGTGCCGAGTCGACGCACCCGCGATCCCGAGGATGTCGACATCTCGTGGGAGATCGACGCCTTCCGCTTCGAGCTGCCGCTGATGGGCGCCGCGATGGACGGTGTGATCTCGCCGCACACCGCGATCGAGATCGGCCGGCTCGGCGGCGTCGGCGTGCTCAACCTCGAGGGCTTGTGGACGCGCTACGAAGATCCGGAGCCACTCTTCGCCGAGATCGCAGAGCTCGGCGCCGAGAAGGCGACGTTGCGCATGCAAGACATCTACAGCGAGCCGATCAAGCCCGAGCTCGTGTCGGCCCGCATCCGTCAGATCCGTGATGCCGGCGTCGTGTCGTGCGCGAGCGTCACGCCCCAGCGCACCGAGAAGCTCGCCGCAGCGATCATCGCCGCCGAGCTCGACCTTCTCGTGATCCAGGGCACGGTCGTGTCGGCGGAGCACGTCTCGAAGACGGTCGAGCCCTTGAACCTGAAGCGCTTCGTCCGCGAGCTCGACATCCCGGTGATCGTCGGCGGCTGCGCCTCGTACCAGGCCGCGTTGCACCTGATGCGCACGGGCGCTGCCGGCGTGCTGGTCGGCGTCGGCCCGGGGCACGCGTGCACCACCCGTGGCGTGCTCGGCATCGGCGTGCCGCAGGCGACCGCGATCGCCGACGCGCGCGCCGCGCGCATGCGCCACCTCGACGAGACCGGTGTGTACGTGCAGGTCATCGCCGACGGCGGCATGGCGACCGGTGGCGACATCGCGAAGGCGATCGTCTGTGGCGCCGACGCGGTGATGATCGGCTCACCGCTCGCCGCAGCCGCCGAGGCGCCCGGCCGCGGCTACCACTGGGGCATGGCGACGTTCCATCCGACTCTGCCGCGGGGCGCACGAGTGAAGACGTCCACGCGCGGCACGCTGAAGGAGATCCTCGTCGGCCCCGCGCACGAGAACGACGGACGGATGAACCTCTTCGGCGCCCTGCGCACCTCGATGGCCACGTGCGGCTACGAGACGGTGAAGGAGTTCCAGAAGGCCGAAGTGATGGTCGCACCTGCACTGCAGACCGAGGGCAAGTCGCTGCAGAAGTCGCAGGGCATCGGCATGGGCGCATGAGCGCAGCGTCGATGTGACGGCTCACCGATGACGACGCCCGAGTCGTTCGACACCATCCTCGTCGTCGACTTCGGCGCGCAGTACGCCCAGCTGATCGCGAGGCGCGTGCGCGAGGCGCACGTCTACTCCGAGATCGTGCCCCACACGATCACCGCGGCCGAGATCGCGGCAAGGCGGCCCGCGGGCCTCATCTTCTCGGGTGGTCCCGCGTCGGTCCACGTCGAGGGCGCCCCTCGCATCGACCCCGGCGTCTACGACCTCGGCGTCCCGGTGTTCGGCATCTGCTACGGCGCGCAGCTCGTGGCTCTCCAGCTCGGTGGGGAGGTCGCGCGCACCGGGCGCGGCGAGTACGGCCGCACGACGCTCTCAGCGATCGGCGCGTCAGTGATCCTGGGGGAGGGCGCACCGCCAGAGGACACCGTGTGGATGTCCCACTTCGACACGATCACGCGGGCCCCCGAGGGCTTTCACGTCGCCGCGAGCACTCCCGACACTCCGGCCGCGGTGCTCGAGCACGACGGCCGTCGGATCTACGGCGTGCAGTTTCACCCGGAGGTCGGGCACACGCCGCGTGGCCAGGACATGCTCAAGCACTTCTTGTACACGGTGTGCGAGTGCCGACCGACCTGGACGATGGCTTCGATCATCGAGACGTCGGTCGACGCGATCCGTGCGCAGGTGGGCTCCGAGGGCGTGATCTGCGCGCTCTCGGGCGGAGTCGACTCGTCCGTCGCGGCCTCGTTGGTGCACAAGGCCGTGGGTCAACAGCTCACCTGCGTCTACGTCGACACGGGTCTCATGCGGGCAGGCGAGAGCGAGCAGGTCGTCGACACGTTCCACCGTCACCAGGGCATCGAGCTGGTGCACGTGAAGGCGGCCGACCGGTTCTTCGAGCGGCTCGCAGGCGTCACCGATCCCGAGAAGAAGCGCAAGGTGATCGGTGAGCTCTTCATCCGTGTGTTCGAGGAAGCCGCGAGCGGACTGTCTGACGCGCGCTTCCTCGTGCAAGGCACCCTCTATCCGGACGTGATCGAGTCGGGCACGAAGGACGCCGCTCGCATCAAGAGCCACCACAACGTCGGCGGCCTTCCCGACGACATGGACTTCGAGCTGGTCGAGCCGCTGCGCAACCTGTTCAAGGACGAGGTGCGTCGAGTCGGCGAGCAGCTCGGCCTCCCCGAGGAGATCGTGTGGCGGCAGCCGTTCCCAGGGCCTGGGCTCGGAGTGCGCATCATCGGCGAAGTCACGCGCGACAAGGTCGAGACGCTGCAGCACGCTGACGCGATCGTGCGCGAGGAGGTGCGTCGCGCGCGGGCTCGAGCGCGAGCTCTGGCAGGCGTTCGCGGTGCTCGCCGACATCCGCACCGTCGGGGTGATGGGCGACGAGCGCACGTACGCGCATCCGATCATCGTGCGGGCGGTGACGAGCGACGACGCCATGACCGCGGACTGGGCTCGTCTGCCGTACGACCTGCTCGAGCGCTTCTCGAGTCGGATCATCAACGAGGTACCGGGCGTGAACCGGGTCGCGTACGACATCACGTCGAAGCCGCCCGGCACGATCGAGTGGGAGTGAGCTCGGCCGTCCGGCTGGTCGACCGTCGTCCTCATCTGACCGGAACGGATCTGCTGTCGCGGCTCGTCCCTCCTCGTCGCTTCGCATCGGCTCGGTTCGCCACGTACCTGCCCGATCCCGGTCACCCTTCCCAAGGCGCGGCGCGCGCCGAGATGGAGCGGTTCACTGCCGCGCTGAATCAGGCGCCCACGACGAAGCGGTGGCGAAGGCCGGCCGCGGCAGCGGGCGCCGCCGCGGGAGCCGCGGCGCGCTACCTCGACGGCGGCTACGGCGTGGGCAAGACCCACTTGCTCGCGGCGGCGTGGCACGAAGCCCCCGATCCCAAGGCGTACCTGACGTTCGCCGAGCTGGCCGGCATCATCGGCTTCCTCGGCATGGACCAGGCGATCGCCGCGTTCTCGCCGCACCGGCTGCTCTGCATCGACGAGTTCGAGCTCGATGACATCGCCCAGACGTTGATGACCGTCACCTTCCTCCGGGCGGTCATCGCGCAAGGAGTGAGGGTCGTTGCCACGTCGAACTCGTTGCCCGATCGACTCGGGGAGGGTCGGTTCGCGGCGGATGACTTCACGCGTGAGATCGCCGCGATCGCGTCGTACTTCGAGGTCGTGCGCATCGACGGGCCGGACTACCGGGCGAAAGCGCGGATCGAGGCCGATCCGTTCAGCCCAGACGAGATCGACAGGGTGCTGCGAACGCTCGTGGACGGAGGCGCCGCCGCCAGTGACGACGAGTTCGACGCGCTGGTCGCCCACCTGCGCGTGGTGCCTCCTGTGCAAGTCGCCGCGGCGCTCGAGGGCCTCGACGCGGTTGTGATCCGTGGGCTCGCACCTCTCGACAACCAGGGCGCGGCCTTGCTGTTCGTCCACCTGGTCGACGAGATCTACGACTCGGGCCTCACGTTCGTCGCGTCCGGATGCGCAGTCACCGACGTCTTCCCTGCGTCGTACCGACGGGGCGGGTACCGCAAGAAGTACGGGCGGTGTGAGAGCCGGCTGGCGGCGTTGCTAGGGGAGGCGCGCGTCGCCGCTGGATCTTGAGCCGGGACCAGTGGCTCGCTCGTGCATCGCGACGAAGAGCGCCCAAGGCTCGCCCTCGTCCGCACGGGGCCACGACGCCGCCTCTTCGACGAGGGCTTCGAGTCGGGCTTCGAGCTCGACCCGCTGCTCTGGCGTGAGGCGAAGCGCGAGCCGGCTGGCTTTGCGCGTCTCGACCGGTGACTCGAGGAGCTCGGCACGAAGGGCGTCGACCATGGCGCTGGTGACATCGGGATCGGGTTCGCCGACGTCGAGCGTCCACGACTTCCCCGTCGATCGGTAGGGAACCTCGGCGGCGCCCCTGGCGCCGCGCCGAGGTTCCTCGGGGGCGACGAAGCCGGTCGCGACCAGCATCCGGAGGTGATAGAGCGTCGTGCCGGGGTTGCGACCGAGCCGGTCGGCCAGCTCCTTGTTGGTGAGCGCCTCGTCGAACGTCAGCCGGATGATGCGGAGCCGGTCAGGGTGGGCGAGGGCCTTGGCTTCCTCGGGAGTCGCCTGCCGCCGGGCCAGCTTGGCCCCGTGACGGCTGACTCATTGACTTCTCTCAATCACTTCGGTAACCATACCGGGTGGCCGAGCCGCAGGAGCAGACCGCGCCGTCGGAGCAGATCTCGGTCCTCAAGAACCGGGACTTCGTCTTGCTGTGGACGGGCCAGACGGTCAGCGAGGTCGGCAGCTCGGTCACCCAGCTCGCCATCCCGCTCCTCGCGGTCATCACCCTCGACGCGTCGACCTTCGAAGTCGGCGCGCTGGCCGCGTGCACGCAGCTCGCCTTCCTCTTGATCGCGCTGCCCGCTGGTGCGTGGGTCGACCGATGGCGCCGCCGACCGGTGCTCATCTGGGCGGACATCGGGCGCATGGCCATCATCGGCTCGATCCCGATCGCCGACGCGCTCGGCGTCCTCTACCTGCCGCAGCTCTTCGTCGTCGCGATCGTCGCCGGCGTGCTCACCGTCTTCTTCGACGTCGCTTACCAGAGCTACTTGCCGGTGCTCGTGGAGCCCGAGCACCTCGTGGATGCGAACGGCAAGCTCGGTGCGAGCCAGGCGTTCGGACAGGTCGCCGGCCCGAGCTTCGGCGGCGCGCTCGTCGGAGCGTTCGGCGCCGGGTACGCGGTCGCGATCGACGCGCTGAGCTTCCTCGTGTCGGCGGTGACCACGATCGGGATCCGCAAGCACGAGCCCGCACCCGACGCTCGACACCCCGATGTCCGGCTGCGGGACGAGATCAAGGAAGGGCTCGCCTTCGTCTTCCGCCACCCGATCCTGCGCAAGGTCGTCGGCTGCACGGCGACGAGCAACTTCTTCAGCGCGGCGACCTTTGCCGTCATCACCATCTTCCTCGTGCGCACGCTCGACTCCCCGACATGGGTGATCGGCGTCGTGTTCAGCGTGGGCAGCCTCGGCGGCCTCATCGGCGGGTTGCTCGCAGGGCGCATCGGCAAGGCGGTCGGCACCGCTCGCATCATCTGGCTGAGCCAGGTCGTGGCCGGTCCCTTCGCCATCCTCGCGGTGATCGCCTTCCCGGGCTGGGGGCTGACGCTGGTCGCCGTCAGCATCTTCGCGGTCAGCGTCGGCAGCGTCGTCTACAACACGGCGCAGGTCTCGTACCGCCAGAGCATCTGCCCTCCAGCCCTCCTCGGGCGCATGAACGCGTCGGTCCGGTTCGTGGTGTGGGGGACCATGCCGCTCGGCGCGCTCTTCGGGGGGATCATGGGCTCGATCATCGGGGTGCGCGAGACCATGCTCATCGGAGCGTTGGGCACGTGGGCGGCGTGCCTCTGGGTGGTCTTCTCGCCCCTGCTGCACATGCGTGACCTGCCCACACTCGAGGACGAGCTAGGCAATTCGGACCTTTTCGCAACGCATTCGTAACGTCGAATTCGCCCTCCTGCTAGGGTCTGCTCCCCATGAGCCCGGTCGTCGACCGAGCCCCCCACCGCAAGCGGAGGCGGGTCTCTCGTGCCGTTGTTGCGGCGGTGGTCTTCGGACTTCTGACCCCGCTGGTCGTCGCCTCGCCCGCCTCGGCCGACAAGATCGGCGACATGCGCAAGCAAGCGGCGCGCATGGCCGATCAGCTCGATGCGCTCGAGAACCGAGCCGACGACCTGAGCGAGAACTACGCCGAGGCGGTCTACGAGCTCCAACAGCTCGACCAGCAGGTGGCCCAAGCCCAGTCCCAGCTCGACGCTGCTGACTCCGCGCTCGGTCAGACCCGCGGTCGCATGCGCGACTACGCGGTGAACGCCTACGTGCAGTTCGATCAGGCGAGCGACCTGATGGTGTTCCTCGGCAGCACGCCAGAGAACACCGAAGCCCGCATCGGCTACGCCGATGTGGCCGTCGGCAAGGACCGGGCGCTGGCCGACACGTTCCGCTCGGCGAGCGAGGACGCCGCGTTCGCCCGGGCCGATCTCCAGTCGCAGCGTGAGAAGCAGAACCAGCTGCAGGCACAGGTGAGCTCGGCGAAGAAGGCGGCCGAGCAAGCGGTGTCCGCGCAGCAGCGGGCGCTCTCGAAGGTGCAGGGTCAGCTGGCGACGTTGGTCAGGCAAGAGCAGGCGCGCCGTGCCGCGGAAGCCGCGAAGGCGGCTCGAGCCCGCCAGCAGCAGAGCCGATCGGGCCGCGTGTCGTCCTCGACGGCCGGGCGCAACGTGCCGGCGCCGTCGGCCGGTGTGTCCGGTGCGATCGCAGCCGCGCGCAGCCAGCTCGGCGTCGCGTACCACTGGGCGGCGTCCACGCCGGGCGTGGGCTTCGACTGTTCCGGCCTCACGTCGTGGGCGTGGGCCCGAGCGGGCAGGGCGCTCCCGCACTCGTCACGGGCGCAGTACGCGTCGCTTCCCCATGTGCCGCTCGATCAGCTGCAGCCGGGCGACCTCGTCTTCTTCGGAGGCCGGAGCGTGAACCACGTCGGCCTCTACATCGGCGGCGGGATGATGATCCACGCGCCGCACACGGGTGCCAACGTCGAAGTGGCGACGATCTACCGCGGTGGCTTGATCGGCGCTGCTCGGCCCTGACGGGCTCGCGCGCCCACCTCGGTCCAGAAGTCGATCGTCAGCTGCTCGAAACGCCGCCCGAGGTCGAGGGTGGCGAGCTCCCACTCACCCGCGGCGTCGTGGATCGCGTCGTTCAGGGCGTCGTACTCGGCGAGCATCCGTTGGTGCACCTCGGTCTGCTGGGCCGCGAGCGCAGCGACCTCGTCAGCCGAAGCCGAGGCGGCGAAGAACAGCTTGAGCAAGCCGAGGTCGCGCACCTCGGTGCCGTCGCCAGCGGGCTCCCCGATCCACTCGCGGAGGGCGGCTCGACCGGCCGGCGTGATTCGATAGAGCCGGCGGCGGCGACCGTGGTCTTCGACGGTCTCGTCGAGGAGGCCCGCGGACGCGAGTCGCGCGGGCTCTGCGTAGAGCTGGCTGTGCGGGAACGGCCAGAAGTACCCGACCGAGCTCGCGACCATCTGCTTGAGGTCGTACGACGTCACCGGCGACTCGCGCGCGGCAAAGCCGAGGACCACATACGAGACGGGGTTGAGCGAGATGTCGACCCGGCTCATGGTACGAGTCGGACGGTATGGTCGCGCCCATGGCCGAACCGACGTCCGACCCGTTCGAAGGATTCGACCGCCTCACGTTCACCGCTGAGGGGCGCACGTACCCGCTGTTCCGCATCGGCTCGGGGCCCGGCATCGTCGTGATGACCGAGATGCCGGGCATCAGCCCGAAGGTCGCGGGCTTCGGGCGCCGACTTGCTGACGAAGGCTTCACCGCGGTGCTTCCGTCGCTGTTCGGCACGCCGGGACGAGAGCCGTCGATCGGGTACGGCGTGCAGTCGATGATCCCGGCGTGCGTCGCGAAGGAGTTCGCGGCGCTCGCCACTGACAAGACGGCGCCGGTGACGCTGTGGTTGCGTGCGCTCGCGAAGCAGGTGCACACCGAGTGCGGCGGGCCCGGGGTCGGCGCCGTGGGCATGTGCTTCACCGGCGGCTTCGCGCTCGGGATGATGCTCGACGAGACGACGGTCGCTCCCGTGCTGAGCCAGCCGTCGCTCCCGATCGCGGTCTCGAAGTCACGGCGAAGTGCGATCGGCCTGTCGCCGATCGACCTCGCAGCGGTGAAGGCGCGGGCGGCCGCCGGATGCGACGTGCTCGGCCTGCGGTTCACGGGCGACAAGTTCGTGCCCAAGGAGCGCTTCGAGACGCTTCGACGCGAGCTCGGCGATCGGTTCATCGGCGTCGAGATCGACTCGTCCGAGGGCAATCCGCACGGAATCCCCAAGAACGCCCACTCCGTGCTGACCGAGCACCTCGTCGACGAGCCCGGCCACCCCACCCACGACGCGCTGAACCAGGTCATCAGGTTCTTCAAGGACCGTCTGGCGCCCTGAGCAGGCCGGGGGGAGTGACCACCCCGGCCGTAAAATGGACCGACCATGCCGACCGCCGAGCTCAACCCCGATCAGCTCGACGCGGTCGTCCACGCGGAGGGGCCGCTCCTGATCGTCGCCGGTGCGGGGTCGGGCAAGACCCGGGTGCTCACACACCGCATCGCTCACCTGATCGAGCACGAAGGCGTCAGCCCGTTCCGCATCCTGGCCATCACGTTCACGAACAAGGCGGCCGACGAGATGCGTCATCGCGTCGAAGCGCTCGTCGGGCCCGTGGCGAAGAAGATGTGGGTCTCGACGTTCCACGCGGCGTGCGTGCGCATCTTGCGGCGCGACATCGGTGCGCTCGGGTACCCGTCCTCGTTCACGATCTACGACGAGGCCGACGCGGTGCGGCTGACGGGATACGTGCTTCGTGACCTGAACGTCGATCCGAAGCGCTTCCCGCCGCGCAGCGTGCACGCGACGATCAGTGCCGCGAAGAACGAGCTGGTCCTGCCCGAGGAGTACGCGGCCAAGGCCTCGTCCATCTTCGAGCGCCGCATCGCCGACATCTACCGCGAGTATCAGTCGCGGCTTGCAGCGCGGCGGGCGCGCTCGACTTCGACGACTTGCTCACGCTCACAGTGCGCCTCTTCAACGAGCATCCCGACGTGCTCGCGCACTACCAAGAGCGGTTCGAGCACATCCTCGTCGACGAGTACCAAGACACGAACCGCGCCCAGAACGAGATCGTGCTGAAGCTCGGCAGCCGTGCATCACAACGTGTGCGTCGTGGGCGACGGGGACCAATCGATATATCGCTTCCGCGCCGCTGACATCCGCAACATCCTCGAGTTCGAGCAGGCGTTCCCCGACGTCACGGTGATCACGCTCGAGCAGAACTACCGATCGACGCAGACGATCCTCGACGCGGCCAACGCGGTGATCGCGAACAACGTCGGCCGCAAGCCGAAGAACCTCTGGACCGATCAGGGCGTCGGCGATCCGATCGTGCGCTACCACGCCGACGACGAGGGCGACGAGGCGCAGTGGGTCGCGCACCAGATCGCGCTGCTGCACGACGACGACCATCGTCGGTGGGGTGACGTCGCCGTCTTCTACCGCACGAACGCGCAGAGCCGCGTGCTCGAGGAGCACTTCATGCGCGTGGGCATCCCGTACAAGGTGCTCGGCGGCACGAGGTTCTACGACCGGCGCGAGATCAAAGACGCGGTCGCCTACCTCAGGGCAGTCGCGAACCCGGCCGACGAGGTGAGCGTCAAGCGGGTCGTGAACGTGCCCAAGCGGGGCGTCGGTGACACCACGATCGGACGCGCTCGACAACTGGGCGACGAGTCACGGCCTGTCGTTTCACGACGCGCTGCGCAGGGCCGACGACGCGGGCGTGTCGACGGCGGCGCAGAAGGGCATCGCGTCGTTCCTCGAGCTGCTCGACGAGGCGCGGGCGATGCTCGACGAGGGACCCGGGGCGGTGCTCGAGCTGCTGCTCGAGGGGTCGGGCTACCTCAAGGAGCTGCACGTCGAGCACTCGGTCGAGGCCGAGGGACGGCTCGAGAACCTCGCCGAGCTCGTCGGCTCCGCGCGCGAGATCGCGTCGGTGGACGACTTCCTCGAGCAGGTCTCGCTGGTCTCCGACACCGACGAGCTCGACGGCGACAGCGGCGCGGTCGTGCTCATGACCTTGCACTCGGCGAAGGGGCTCGAGTTCCCGATCGTCTTCCTCATCGGGTGCGAAGACGGCGTGTTCCCACACATCCGCTCGCTCACCGAGCCCGAGGAGCTCGAGGAGGAGCGTCGGCTCGCGTACGTCGGCATCACGCGGGCTCGCGAGCGACTCTTCGTCAGCCACGCGTGGAGCCGCATGCTGTGGGGCGCGACGCAGTACAACCCTCCGAGCCGGTTCCTCGACGAGATCCCGTCCGAGCTCGTCCAGGTGGTTGACGGCGCGGGCCGGGCGCCGGGCCGAGCGTCGATGCGCGCGCACTATCGGTCAGATGGCGGCGGTCGTCGCGAGGGCTTCGGCCCGGCCACCGGTGTGGCGCGTGACCGCATCGTCGACCAGGCGATCCGCGCCGGCGAGCGACCGGCGACGACGGGTGCCGAGCGGCTCGGGCTGCGCATCGGTGACGACGTGCGCCACGCCAAGTTCGGCGATGGCGTGATCCTGGGGATCGAGGGCATGGGCGACAAGGCCGAGGCGATCGTGCGGTTCAGCGGCTTCGGAGAGAAGCGCCTGCTTCTGTCGTGGAGCCCGCTCGAGAGGCTCGGGCCGTGATCCAGGCCGCGGCCGCACGGGGGCGGCTTGTCACTGCGCGCGACCTCACACTGGGCTCGTTCCTCCGGCGCCTCGCGGCGATCCACGGGGAGCGAACGCTCATGACCTCGACCGCAGAGCGGCTCTCGTTCGCGCAGGCGGCCGAGCGCGTCGAGCGATGGGCGGGGGCGGTGCACGCCGAGGTCACCGGCGGCAGCCGTGTCGTGCTCATACTCGAGGGCTACGACCTCTTGCTCGCGTCACTGGCGGTCTCGCGCGCGGGCGCGCTGCCCGTGCCGATCAACGCGCAGATGCGCCCTGACGAGGTCGACCATGTCGTGCGCGATGCCGGTGCGGCGATGGTCGTGCGTGACGCGGTCGAGCTCAGCGGAGCATCGCGGCTCGTCGAACCGGTGCCCGCGCGAGCGTCTGATGTCGCGGCCCTCTTCTACACGTCGGGCACCACCGGCAAGCCGAAGGGAGTCGAGCTCACCCATCGCGGGCTGCTCGGCGCATCGAACGTCGCAGCGCTCTTCCCGAGCGGGCTGCGCCACGACGAAGCGGTGGTCGCGCTGCCCGTCGCCCACATCTACGGGTTCACCGCGCTGCTCGGCCTCGCGGCAGCGGGCGTTCCGGTGCACTACCTGTCTCGCTTTCGAGCAGATGACGTCCTCGACGCGATCGAGCAGCGGCGAGCGACGATGTTCCTGGGGGTGCCGGCGATGTACCGGCTCATGGCCGAGGCGGGCGCGTCGGCGCGAGACCTGAGGAGCGTGCGGGTGTGGGCGTCGGGCGCGGACGTGATGCCCGAAGACCTCGCCGCGCGGTTCCGGCACATGGGTGCGAGCGCGTCGCTCCCCGTAGTCGGGCACGTCGGCGACGCGCTCTTCGTCGAGGGTTACGGCATGGTCGAGCTCGGGGGAGGAGTGGCCTTGAAGGTAGGCCCGAACCTCGTCGCGCTCCCGGGCTACCGCTTCCGCGTCGTAGACGACAATGGCCGTGAAGTCGCGCTCGGCCAGGTCGGTGAGCTGTGGGTGCGCGGGCCCGGCACCTTGCGCGGCTACTACGGCGACGCGAAGGCGACCGCTGACGCGCTGACATCCGACGGCTGGGTGCGCACCGGCGACCTCGCGAGGCGAGGGCTCGGCAACAGCGTCCGCTTCTCGGGCCGCAAGAAGGACGTGATCAAGCACGGCGGCTACTCGGTGTACGCGGTCGAGGTCGAGGCGGCCCTCACGGAGCATCCCGACATCGTCGAGGCCGCGGTCATCGGTCTCGCCGACCCGCGCAAGGGCGAGGTCCCGGTCGCCGCAGTGCGCGTGCGCGAGGGATCGAAGGTGAAGCCGGCCGAGCTCGTCGCATGGGCGGCGGAGCACCTGTCGGACTACAAGGCGCCTCGTCAGGTGGTCATCGTCGACGAGCTCCCGCGCACCGGCACCACGAAGGTGCAGAAGAGCGGGCTGGTCGACCTCTTCGACGCCCGCGGCTGAGGCGACCCTTCACCCCGCCGTCGTCGTGGTGAGGCGTCCGGTCACGAGGATGGTCGTCGATGTCGACGTCGTCGACGGGCCTTGTCCGGGGAGCCCGCCCGGCGAGAGGTCGATCACCAGCGCACCGTTGGTGACACGCGTCGGGTAGTGCGGCAGCTCGCCGCCGTCCGCGGGCACTGTCGCCTTGGTGCAGGGGTCGGTGAACTCTGCGGCATTCGCGTTCCACACGAGCGTGCACTCGCGCGCCGAGCCGGGCACGCGCGCCTCGAACGCGACCCATCCGAGGTCGTTGTCGGAGCCGAGGTGGTTCACGTAGATGTCGCGCGTGCCACCGATCAGGAGGTCCTGGAACAGGAGCGGGCCGTCGCGCTCGACGCGCGTGGCCAGCGCGTCGACCTTGCCGACCTTGAAGTCGTCGTCGCCCAGCCTCACCTTCGTGTCTCCTCCGCTGCTCAGCAGCGCAGCGGCGAAGAACAGCGCCGCAGCGATGACGACGCCCACGACCGCGATCACGAGGCCCCGGCTGCGGCGGCGCTTGTCGGGGCGCGCGGGGTGGTACTCGGACGGGGTGCCGGATTGGGTGCCGGAGGCGGACACCGACCTATTGTGCCGGTCTTGTGAATCGCCGCTATCGGGTCGTCGTCGCCAAGCCCGGCCTCGACGGTCACGACCGTGGCGCGAAGGTCATCGCCCGCGCCTTGCGCGATGCCGGCTTCGAGGTCGTCTACACCGGCTTGCACCAGACGCCCGAGCAGGTGGCCGAGACCGTCGTGCAAGAAGACGCCGACGCGGTCGGGCTCTCACTGCTCTCGGGCGCGCATCTGACGCTCTTCCCGAGGGTCATCGAGGAGCTCCGCTCGCGGGGCCGTGACGACGTGCTGGTGTTCGGCGGCGGCGTCATCCCTTCAGCGGACATCCCTGTGCTGAAGCAGCAGGGGGTCGCCGAGATCTTCACCCCGGGTGCGAACCTCACTGAAGTGAGCCACTGGCTCGAACAGGCCCTCGACGGCCTGGCCCAAGAGACTGAGAGGGACTGACCGTGGATCTCTTCGAGTACCAGGGGAAGCAGTACTTCGCACGCTTCGGCATCCCCGTGTCTCCGGGCGGTGTCGCCGACACGGTCGACGAGGCCGTGGCCGAGGCCGACAAGGCGGGGTACCCGGTCGTCGTCAAGGCGCAGGTGCAGGTCGGCGGTCGAGGCAAGGCCGGCGGCATCAAGCTCGCTGCCACCGCGGACGAGGTCCGCGAGCACGCCGGGAACATCCTCGGCATGGACATCAAGGGCCACGTCGTGAAGCGGGTGTGGGTCGAGCACGCGTCCGACATCGCAGCGGAGTACTACGCCAGCTTCACGCTCGATCGCTCAGCGAAGAAGTACCTGAGCATGGTGTCGGCACGTGGCGGCGTCGACATCGAGCAAGTTGCCGACGAGGAGCCCGACGCGATCGTGAAGACCTGGATCGATCCGGTCGACGGGCTGAGCCTCGAGCAGGCGCGCCAGATCGTGGTCGACGCGAAGCTCGATCCGGCGGCGATCGACGGCGCGGCCGAGGTCCTGACGAAGCTCTATCGGTGCTACGTCGAAGGCGATTGCGACCTCGCGGAGATCAACCCGCTGATCCTCACGCCCGACGGCCGCGTGCACGCGCTCGACGCGAAGGTGAGCCTCGACGGCAACGCGGCCTTCCGCCATCCCGAATGGGACGAGTACGCCGCAACCGAGGAGCTCGACGAGCGCGAGCAGCTCGCCCGCGAAGGGCTTGCAGTACATCGGCCTCGACGGCGAGGTCGGGATCATCGCGAACGGCGCGGGCCTCGCGATGAGCACGCTCGACGTCGTGAACCAGGTCGGTGGGCGCGCCGCGAACTTCCTCGACATCGGGGGCGGCGCGAGCGCGGATGTGATGGCGGCCGCGCTCGAGGTCATCAACTCGGACGAGAAGGTGCGGGCGATCTTGGTCAACATCTTCGGTGGCATCACGAAGGGCACCGAGGTCGCGAACGGCATCGTCGAGGCGCTCGGACGAGTCGACGTGAAGGCGCCGATCGTGATCCGCCTCGACGGCACCCTCGCGGAGGAGGGGCGAGCGATCCTCGCTCCGCTCCTCTCTGACCGGCTCATCAGCAGACCGACGATGCTCGATGCCGCCCGAACCGCCGTCGCGCTGGCCGAAGGGAGCAAGTGATGGCGATCTTCGTCGACGACTCGACAAAGGTGATGGTGCAGGGCCTCACCGGCGGCCAAGGCCGCTTCCATGGCCTGCGCAACCGCGACTACGGCACGAAGGTCGTCGCGGGCGTGACGCCGGGCAAGGGTGGGCAGGACGTCGAAGGCATCCCCGTCTTCGACACGGTGTCCGACGCGGTCGCCGCCACCGGTGCCGACGCCTCGTTCATCTCGGTGCCGCCGAAGGCCGCGCCGGCCGCGATCCTCGAAGCCGCGGCAGCGGGCGTGCCGTTCATCGTCTGCATCACCGAGGGCATCCCCGCGCACGACGAGGCGCGGGTGTTCAACACCTTGCTGCGTGAGCACGCAGGCACACGACTGCTCGGCCCGAACTGCCCCGGCATCATCAGCCCCGGCAGGTGCAACATCGGCATCACCGCGGGCGAGATCGCAGAGCCGGGCGGACCGGTCGGCATCGTGAGCCGCTCGGGCACGCTCACCTACCAAGCCCTCTACGAGCTGAAGCAGAAGGGCATCGGCGTCACCACTTGCGTGGGCATCGGCGGCGACCCCGTGCCGGGCACCTCGTTCATCGACTGCCTCCGAGAGTTCCAGGCCGACCCCGACACGCGCGCGGTGATGATGATCGGTGAGATCGGTGGCTCAGCCGAGGAAGAGGCCGCCGAGTTCATCGCGGCGCAGATGGACAAGCCGGTCGTGGCGTACGTCGCCGGCGTGACCGCGCCGGCGGGCAAGAAGATGGGCCACGCCGGTGCGATCGTGTCGGGAGGCAAGGGCACTGCGCAGGGGAAGATGGACGCGCTCGCTGCGGCGGGCGTGACCGTTGCGCAGAACCCGACCGAGGCCGGGGATCGGATGGCCGAGGTCGTCGCTCGGCTGTAGCGGCTACGCCGCTCTGATCAGGCTGAGGGCGGCGGCGGCGGAGGTGAGCTCGGGGGAGGCGGCGGGGCCGGCGGAGCCGCCCCAGGCGCCGCGCCACCCTTGGCTGCCTGCGGGTCGAACCCGATGGTCTCCATCACCGCGCCGGCGACGAGAGCGATGGCGCCGAGGAGCATCAGCCAGAAGCCGATGCCGAAGTCGAGGCCACCCTTGTCGACGATGAGGTAGCCGAGCATGAGCAGGCCGGCGAAGATCGCGAGCGCGAGGCGGATCTGCTTCCACGTGAACCCGACGATCGGCTCGGGGAGCTTCGTGCCGGCGAACACGCGCAGCGCGGCGGAGCCACCGATGATCAGTCCGAAGAGCGCGACGTATGTCGCGATCGGAAACAGGCCGCTACCCCACGCGCTCCGGCTCACGCTGCCGAACTTGTAGAACGCGAGGAACGAGAACAGCAGGCACACGAGGCCGCCGGCCATCATGACCCAGTCGGGAACGGTCGGTTTCTCTTTCACGGCGGGCGCCTCCCAGGTGATGCCGAACGGCAGCACCGTACCCAATGGGGCTCCCAAAGTGACGGACCTGAAGTGACGGAATGGTGTACCTCACGGAAGTAGGTTGCCTCTGGTGCGGATCGGGGTGCTTGCGTCTGGGACGGGCACGAACCTCGAAGCCATCCTCGAAGCTCGTCTGCCGGTCGTGGTCGTCGTTGGCCGACCGACCGTGCCGAGCGCTGCAGGTGGCGCAAGACGCGGGCGTCACATCGGTGCTCGTGGAGCGCACCTCATTCGGCGCGAGCTTCGATCGGTTGGCGTACACCCACGAGGTGATCGATGCCCTCGAGGCGGCCGGTGTCGAGCTCGTCGCGATGGCAGGTTTCATGACCATCCTCGACAAGCCCTTCGTCGACCGGTGGCCAGGACGCATCCTCAACACCCACCCCTCGCTCCTGCCCTCGTTCCCCGGCGCCCACGGCGTGCGCGATGCCCTCGAGGCAGGCGTGAAGATCACCGGCTGCACGGTGCACATCGCGACGGCCGAGCTCGACGCCGGGCCGATCGTGGCCCAGACGGCCGTCGACGTGCTTCCCGACGACACGGTCGAGTCGTTGCACGAGCGAGTCAAGGCGGCCGAGCGCGTGCTCTACCCGGCGGCGATCCGACGGTTCATGCGATCGGATGCGAGGGACTCGCGTGAGGGCACTGCTGTCCGTCTACGACAAGTCCGGCATCGTCGACCTGGGTCGAGGCCTGCACGACCTCGGGTGGGAGCTCGTGTCGAGCAGCAACACCGCGCGGGCGCTGCGCGAGGCGGGGCTGCCAGTCACCGAAGTCGCCGATGTGACGGGAGTGGCCGAGATGCTCGGCCACCGGGTGGTGACGTTGCACCCGAACATCCACGGTGGGCTGCTCGCCGACCTCGACAACCCCGAGCACGTCGCCGACCTCGAGCGGCATGGCATCACGCCGATCGGCCTCGTCGTGTCGAACCTCTACCCGTTCGTCGAGCGTCCCGACGTCGAGACGATCGACATCGGCGGCCCTGCGATGGTCCGCGCCGCGGCGAAGAACCACGCGCACGTCGCAGTCGTCGTCGATCCCGCGGACTACGACATGGTGCTCGACGAGCTCCGCCGCGACGGTGCGATCTCGCTGGACTACGCGGCGCGCTGCTCGCGCAGAAGGCGTTCGCGCACACGTCCGCGTACGACGCGGCCATCTCCGCATGGCTCGGCGACAGCGACGATGTGCTTCCAGCGACGCTGTCATTGACCCTCGATCGTGTGCAGGAGCTGCGCTACGGCGAGAACCCCCACCAAGTCGGCGCTCGTTACCGCTTCCGCGGGCTCGAGAGCTGGTGGGACGACGCGGTGCAGCACGGCGGCAAGGAGCTCTCGTATCTCAACCTCTTCGACGCCGAGGCCGCGTGGCGACTTGTGCACCAGCTCGGTGACCGGCCCGCCGCGGTCGTCGTGAAGCACGCGAACCCCTGTGGCGTCGCGGTGGCCGACGACATCTCCGAGGCGTACATCGCGGCGCACGAGTGCGATCCGGTCTCGGCGTTCGGCGGCATCGTCGCGTTGAACCGTCCCGTTCCCGATTCGCTCGCGCACGCGCTCGCACCGGTCTTCACCGAGGTCGTCGTCGCCCCCTCCTATAGCGAGGCCGCGCTCGCGACGCTCACCGCGAAGAAGAACTTGCGTGTGCTCTCAGCCGGACCGCCGGGGGCGCGCAGCCTCGACTTCCGATCGATCGATCACGGGCTCCTGGTGCAATCCGCTGACACCGTGAACCTCGACCGCGCCGGCATGGCGGGTCGTCACCAAGGTCGCGCCCACCGAGGACCAGTGGCGCGACCTCGAGCTCGCGTGGGTCGTGTGCGCGGCGGTGTCGTCCAACGCCATCGTCCTCGTCGGCAACGAGCGGGCGGTCGGCATCGGCGCGGGCCAGCAGAACCGCGTCGACTCGGCCCGCATCGCGGCCGCGCGGGCTGACGGCCGCGCGAGAGGCGGGGCGTGCGCGAGCGACGCCTACTTCCCCTTCCGCGACGGCCTCGACGCGGCGGCCGAGGCGGGCGTCGCGGCGGTGATCCAGCCCGGCGGCTCGATCCGTGACGAAGAGGTGATCGCGGCCGCCGACGAGCACGGCCTGGCGATGGTCTTCACCGGCGAGCGCCACTTCCGCCACTGACTCAGTCCGGCGCACCGCCGTGTCGCCGTTCCCGCGAAACCTCTGGCAGGCTGAGCCCGTGAACATCCACACCCACAGCTACGACGCCGTGATCGTGGGGGCAGGGGGGGCCGGCCTACGGGCGGCGATCGAGGTGGCCGGCAAGTGCCGCACCGCCGTCATCACCAAGCTCTATCCCACCCGCTCGCACACGGGGGCGGCGCAGGGCGGCATGTGCGCCGCGCTGGCCAACGTCGAAGAGGACTCGTGGGAGTGGCACACCTTCGACACGGTGAAGGGCGGCGACTACCTCGTCGACCAGGCCGCGGCCGAGATCATGTGCCGCGAGGCGATCGACGCGGTGATCGAGCTCGAGCACTTCGGCTTGCCGTTCAACCGCACGCCCGAGGGTCGCATCGACCAGCGCCGGTTCGGCGGGCACACGCGCAACCACGGCGAGGCTCCGGTTCGCCGGGCCTGCTACTCGGCCGACCGCACGGGCCACATGATCCTGCAGACGCTGTACCAGCAGTGCGTCGCGCGTGACGTCAACTTCTTCAACGAGTACCAGGTGCTCGACGTGGTGTTCGAGGGGGACGGCGCCGATCGTCGGGTCGCCGCCGCTGTCGCGTACGAGCTCGCGACCGGCGACCTCCACGTCTTCCAGACGAAGGCGATCCTGTTCGCGTCGGGTGGCTTCGGGAAGATGTTCAAGATCTCGTCGAACGCCCACTCGCTCACCGGCGACGGGCCGGGCCTGCTCTACCGGCGGGGCATCCCCATGGAAGACATGGAGATGTTCCAGTTCCACCCGACCGGCATCTACAAGATGGGGATCCTGCTGTCCGAGGCCGCGCGCGGCGAGGGCGGCATCCTGCGCAACGGCGACGGCGAGCGGTTCATGGAGCGCTACGCCCCGACGGTGAAAGACCTCGCGCCGCGCGACATGGTGAGCCGGGCCGAGCTGCTCGAGATCCGCGAGGGACGCGGATGCGGTCCGAACAAGGACCACATCATGCTCGACCTCACCCACCTGCCTCCCGAGCAGATCGACGCCAAGCTGCCCGACATCACCGAGTTCGTGCGCACCTACTTGGGCATCGAGCCGAAGAAGGACCTCATCCCGATCCAGCCGACCGCGCACTACGCGATGGGCGGCATCCCGACGAACATCCACGGCGAAGTCGTCATCGATGCGGAGGGCACGGTGCTGCCCGGTCTCTACGCCGCGGGGGAGTGCGCGTGCGTGTCGGTGCACGGGGCGAACCGCCTCGG
Source organism: uncultured Acidimicrobiales bacterium (assembly GCA_963726495.1). Taxonomy (GTDB): domain Bacteria; phylum Actinomycetota; class Acidimicrobiia; order Acidimicrobiales; family DATKAS01; genus DATKAS01. The sequence continues at coordinate 486,200 of CAVSCP010000008.1, read as the reverse complement.
CACGAACTCGCTGCTCGACATCGTGGTGTTCGGGCGCAGGGGCGGTCAGGCGATGGCCGAGTTCGTTGCGACCGCAACGATGCCTGAGCCCCAGGCCGACGCGGCCGACGACACGAAGGCGCGCATCGAACGGCTCCTCGCGTCGACGGGACGACGAGAACATCGCCGACATCCGCAAAGAGCTGCAGGACGAGATGATGGACAAGGCGTCGGTGTTCCGCACCGAGGAGAGCCTCGCCGCGATGCTCGACATCCTCGCCGACCTGAAGGATCGCTACGAGCGCGTCGGCGTGCAAGACAAGGGCGCGGTGTTCAACTACGACCTCACGGAAGGCCTCGAGCTCGGCTACCTGCTCGACCTCGCGGAGTGCCTCGTGATCTCGGGTCGAGCCCGCACCGAGAGCCGCGGGGCGCACTGGCGTGAGGACCATCCACTGCGCGACGACGCGAACTGGATGAAGCACACGCTCGCGTGGCGCGAGGACGATGGTTCAGTCCGCCTCGGCTACAAAGAGGTCGACTCCGGGAAGTACCTACCGATGGAACGGAAGTACTGACATGGTCGCTGTCCACCTCAAGGTGAAGCGCTACGACCCCGAAGTCGACAAGAAGCCTCGCTGGCAGGAGTACGAGGTCGAGGTCGACTCGAAGGACCGTGTGCTCGACGCGCTGCACGAGGCGAAGTGGCACCACGACGGCACGCTGACGTTCCGCCGCTCGTGCGCGCACGGCGTGTGCGGCTCCGACGCGATGGTCATCAACGGGCAGAACGGCCTGGCGTGCGGGCAGCTGATCGAGAACGTCGGCACCGACATCACCCTCGAGCCGATCCGCGGGCTCCCGGTGATCAAGGACCTCGTGGTCGACATGGAGCCGTTCTTCGCGCAGTACCGGTCGATCCTCCCGTACCTCATCAACGGCGACGACCCGGGCTACAAGGAGCGCTACCAGTCGGCCGACGACCGCGAGCGGTTCGACGACACGACGAAGTGCATCCTGTGCGCCTGCTGCACGACGTCGTGCCCGGTGTACTGGGGAAACTCCTCGTACGTCGGCCCGGCCGCGATCGTGAACGCGCACCGGTTCATCTTCGACTCGCGCGACCAGGCGGCCGAGCAGCGCCTCGACATCCTGAACGAGAAGTCCGGCGTCTTCCGCTGCCGCACGGCGTTCAACTGCACCGACGCCTGCCCCCGGGGCATCAAGGTCACCCAGGCCATCGAAGAGGTCAAGCGGGCGCTGCTGTTCGACCGGGTCTGACACCCGAACACCTGATCACGGCCCTGCTCCACCCATTGCGCGGGCATTTCGCATCGCCGGGGATCGCTCCGTAGACTCCCCCGGACCTTTCTGCCAGCTTGCGCCGCGAGACGCGCGCGGCCGCACACACAGGGGAATTCGTGACGCACATCCTCGCCGCCGAAGGCGGCTACCAGGAGTTCACGCTGCGGAGCGGCGAGTGGGCTGGTCCTGATCTTCTCGCGCGCTGACGGCGCTCCTCGCCATCGTCGTCGGCTTCGTCCTGATGCGCGGCGTGCTCGCCGAGGACGCGGGCACGCCGAAGATGAAGGAGATCGCCGAGGCGATCCAGGAGGGCGCCATCGCCTACCTGAAGCGCCAGTTCCGCACGATCGGCTTCATCCTCATCCCGCTGGCCGTCGTCGTGTTCGTCACGTCGATCGCCGATCGGCGAAGCCGAACGGCGACCGAATGCGCTGACGCTCGGCGCAGTCCGGGCCTGTTCCGCACGCTCGCCTTCATCGCTCGGCTGCTTCATGTCGGGCCTCACCGGCTTCATCGGCATGAGCCTCGCGGTGCGCGGCAACGTGCGCACCGCGGCCGCGGCCACGACGGGCTCGATGCCCGGCGGCCCTGAAGGTGGCGTTCCGCACCGGTGGCGTCGCCGGCATGTTCACCGTCGGCCTCGGCCTGCTCGGCGCGACGGTCATCATCATGATCTTCCAGAACACGGCGACGGCGATCCTCATCGGCTTCGGCTTCGGCGGCTCGCTGCTCGCCCTGTTCCTGCGGGTCGGCGGCGGCATCTTCACCAAGGCGGCCGACGTCGGCGCCGACCTCGTCGGCAAGGTCGAGGCGGGCATCCCCGAGGACGACCCCCGCAACCCGGCCACCATCGCCGACAACGTGGGCGACAACGTCGGCGACTGCGCCGGCATGGCCGCCGACCTGTTCGAGAGCTACGAGGTCACGCTGGTCGCCTCGATCATCCTCGGCGTCTCCGCCTTCCAGTCGATCTATCCCGACGACCCGAGCGAAGTGGGCGATCGGGCTCATCTTCCCGCTCGGCCGCCGTGGCCATCGGCGTGCTCGCCTCGATCGTCGGCGTCTTCGCGGTGCGGGCCGACCGAGAAGGACAAGTCGGCGCATGGCGCCGATCAACCGGGGCTTCCTCACCGCCGGCATCCTCACCGTCATCGGCACCGCTCGTCTTCGCCTTCGTCTACGTCGGCAACGACGAGGGCACGATCTCGCAACCCCGGCTGGCGCATGTTCGGCGCCGTCGTCGTCGGCCTCGTGCTCGGCCCAGGTCGCCAGCCGGATCACCGAGTACTTCACGTCGACCGAGACGACGCCCGGTGCGCGACATCGCCGAGGCGGCCCGCACCGGCCCGGCCACCACCGTGCTCGTCGGGCATCTCGCTCGGGCCTCGAGTCCTCGGTGTGGGCCATCATCGCCATCGCCGTCGCCATCGGCGCCGCCATCGCCCTCGGCGGCGGCAACATCCAGTTCTCGCTTCTACCTCGTCGCCCTCACCGGCATGGGCATGCTCGCCACCACCGGCGTCGTCGTGTCCGAGGACACGTTCGGCCCGGTGGCCGACAACGCCGCCGGCATCGCCGAGATGTCGGGCGAGTTCGACGGGCGAGCCCGAGCGGATCATGGTGAGCCTCGACGCGGTGGGCAACACCACCAAGGCCGTCACCAAGGGCTTCGCCATCGGCTCGGCGGTCATCGCCGCCGTGGCGCTGTTCGCCTCGTTCATCGAGACGATCGGCGCCGAGCTCGACCTCGAGCGCGGTCGGCAAGCGACCTCTTCGCACGACCCGCCTGACGCAGATCAACGTGGCCGACCCGAAGACCTTCATCGGCCTGCTCATCGGTGGCTCGATCGCCTTCATGTTCTCGCTCGCTCGCCATCCGCGCCGTCGGCCGCACCGCCGGCATCGTGGTGCAGGAGGTCCGCCGCCAGTTCGCGCGAAGCGGCAAGATCATGGACGCGGCGAGAAGCGGCCCGACTACGGCCCGGTCATCGACATCTGCACCACCGCCTCGCTGCGCGAGCTGGCCACCCCGGCCCTGCTCGCCGTGCTCACGCCGGTGATCATCGGCTTCGGCATCGGCTACTTCGCCCTCGGCGCGTTCCTCGCCGCGGTCATCCTCACCGGCCAGCTCATGGCCAACTTCCTGTCGAACTCGGGTGGCGCGTGGGACAACGCCAAGAAGTACATCGAGGACGGCCACGAGGGCGGCAAGGGCTCCGAGGCCCACAAGGCCGCCGTCATCGGCGACACCGTCGGCGACCCGTTCAAGGACACCGCCGGCCCGGCGCTCAACCCGCTCATCAAGGTGATGAACCTGGTGTCGCTGCTGATCCTGCCCGGCGGTCATCAACCTGCAGGACAACGACGGCGCTCCGCTTCACGATCGCCGGCGTGTGCGCTCGTCGTCCTGCTCGGGGCCATCGCGTTCTCCAAGCGCAGCACGGGCTCGATGACCGACTCACCGTCGGCACCCGCGGCCGCAGCTGCGCCCGCACCCCAACCCGTGAGCTGACCGAGACGCTCAGTCTTCTCGCGACTCGTCAACCGCGGGAGCGCGCGGCGGCCGCCTCTTCTGCCTGCGGTACTCGACGAACACGGGGATGAGCGAGACCACGATGATCCCGAAGATGATCGGCAACAAGTACTTGTCGATGTTCGGGATGGTGTTGCCGAGCCAGTAGCCGAGCAGCGTGACGCCGACGGCCCAGAGGAACGCACCGATCACGTTGTAGAAGACGAACGTGCGGTAGCGCATGCTGCTGACGCCCGCGACGATCGGAGCGAACGTCCGCACGACGGGCACGAAGCGAGCGAGGATGATCGTCTTCGACCCGTGGTGCTCGAAGAACTCCTCGGCTCGCTCGACGTTCTCGTGCTTGAACCAGCGGGAGTCCGGTCGCTTGAAGATGCTCGGCCCGACCTTCTTGCCGAACGCGTAGCCGACCTGATCGCCGATGAACGCGGCGAGGAAGCACCCGAGCAGCACGACCGCGAGGTTCAGCTTTCCTTGCGATGCGAGGAGACCCGCGGTGAAGAGCAGCGAGTCACCTGGAAGGAAGAAGCCGACCAGAAGGCCCGACTCGGCGAAGATGATCGCGATCAAGCCGATCGTCCCGAACGTGCGGATGAGGTGCTCGGGGTTCAGGCTGAGCGACGCCAGCACGTGCACGACATCCAAACCTACGGGCCGGGCTCCCTCCGGAGCCATTCATGCCAGCCGTCTTCGTTCACGACCCGCTCGACGAGCAGAGGCGCGCCTGCGACCTGGTCGACGCGCAGCGGGAGCCCGGAGGCCATGTGGCTTCTGGGTGGGCGGCTCCGGCCACGCGAGGCGCCCCCACTCGTGGTGCCACCGGCCGATCGCGTCGATGCCGAGGCTCCCGTCGGCGATCAGGATCTCGCCGCTGACCGTCGCGTCGATCGAGTAGCCATCGGGCCCCTCGACGGGGTCGGCGGCGGACTCCCACTCGAGGTCGATGCCGAGGGGGACGAGCACGCCCCGCTGCGCGCCGAGCGCCTCGTCCGGATCATCGAGCGCAACCGAGAACGCCTCGTTCGCGACGGTCCAGTGCTCGAGGGGCGTCTCGCACACGTGGTCGGCCCACAGCCCCTCACCGCGGATCGCGAGCGACGTCGACGGCAGACGCAGCTCGGTGTCGACGAGCGTGAGGAGCGGATGGCCCTTGCGCACGACCGCCGCCCAGTACCACGCCTCACGTGCATGCGGCAGCAGGGTGACCGCGGCGACCGCACCGAACGTGCCGTCGGTGTCCCAGGCTTCGAACGTCCACCGCTCTTGCCAGTCGTCGCCTTCCGGCTCGTGGCGGTGCTCGTCGAAGTCGGCAGTCACGGGATCTGTTCGTAGTACGCGGCGCCGTCGTCCATGCTGCTCGCCGTGTTGTCGCCTTCGAGCATCGACACGAAGTCGTAGAGCGGCTGCGGGATGTCGCGAGGCACGGTCCAGTCGAGCTCGTCGGCGATCCCCGCGGCCAGTGCGAACGGACGAAGGAACGAGAAGTAGACGTAGGCGCCGCAGCGGATCTTCTCGTCCCGATCCATCGCGGCGATGTTGCGGTAGTGGGCCGACTGTGCCTTGCGGACCGCGGCGACGATGGCGTCGATCTCGTCGAGCGGCACCGCGTGCAGCACGCCCGCGTCGTCGGTCGTGTAGAGCCCGAACCGCACGAGCCGGTCGAGGTAGTCCTCCGGCGTCGTGTACGACGTGCCGAAGTCGGTGACGCGGAACTTCACATCGTCGAGCACCAACGCCGCAGTGAGGTTCGAGTAGGGCACGTCGCGCGCGACGTCGCTCCACCAGAAGTCGCTGCCTGCGAGCTGCGCGAAATCGCGGACGAGCATCACCTGGCCGTCGTGGCCGGGCACCGCGTAGGGCCCGGTGTCTTGCGCGCCCGAGCGCGTGTCGAACCACATCAGGAACAGATATCCGACGAGAGTCGCGTTGAGCTTCTTGATGAGGGAGCGCTGCTCGTCGTCGACCGCGACGGTGCCCTCGAGGAGCTGCGCCGCAACTGCCCCGTCGTACGGGCGCACGTCGTCGGTGTCCCACGCCTGGAGGTTGCCGTCGCCTCGGAACGCGCGAGCGGCGCGCTCCCAGAAGTCGAGCACCTCGAAGGCTCGGTCGGGATCGTTCGCGTCGAGACCCATCCCGGCGACGACCTTGCGGCCGAGCAGCCAGAAGTTCGGGACGCCCCAGAGGTGCACGGTGTTGATCCGGGTGCCCGGCCGACGGCCGATGCGGCCGATCTCCTCGGCGGGCATCGCGGCGTCGATGGCTCGGATCATCTCGGGGTAGCGGTACCAGCACTCCACGCACGCCGTGATGACGTACGCGGTCACCGGGATCAGCTTCGACTCGAGCGAAGTGCGCTCGGCGCTGAGCGCTTGCGCGATCGGCGAGTGATACGCGATCAGGCGGTTCGCCTCGCCCTTGTGATCGCGATCAGCCACGGACGATCCCCGCCTCGCCCGAGCAGTCGACCTCGACCTCGGCGTCGTTCGCGGGCTCGCCCGCGGAGAACGTGCACGCCATCACGCACGGGACTTGGAACTCGCGGCTCACGATCCCGATGTGGCTGCGTGGCGTGCCGCCGGTGCAGATGACCGCGGTGAGCTCGTGGTAGATCGGAGCGAGGAACGTCGCGCCCGCGTCGCGCACGAGCGCGACGACGCCCTCGGCTCCGGTGTCCATGAGGGCGAGCACGTCGTCGGGGCTCTCGATCGCTTGGAACCTGCCCCGCACCGACTCGCGGCGTCGAACACCTTCGTGCCCTCGCCGATCTGCTGCATGGCCGGGCACACTACCGACGTGGCGAAGTACCTGAGCCCGGAGTGGATCGACGAGCTCGACCGCGCCGCGCAGGCGAGCGACCTCGTGCGCGCGGCTGCGCCCGATCTCGTGTTCGTCGTCGAGCACGAGGTCACAGGCCTGCCCGAGGGGACCGTTCGCTACCACATCGCGTTCGATCGCGGCTCGGCTCGGCTGCGGCCCGGCGCAGCCGCGGACCCCGATGCGTGCTTCACCGAGGACGTCGAGACTGCCGTCGCCGTGAGCAGCGGTGCGATCAACGCGCAGAGCGCGTTCATGAGCGGGAGACTGCGGATTCGTGGCGACATGGACAAGCTGATCGCGGCGCAGCGGGCCATCGAGGCGCTCGACGTCGCGCTCCAAGCGCCGAGAGCGAGGACCACGTATGCCTGAGCTCCCCGAGCTGCAGGCGCACGCCGAACGTCTCACGAAGGGATGGGGCGGCAACGTGCTGCGCAAGTTCACGCCGCTCTCGTTCACGGCGATGAAGACCGCGGTGCCGCCCCCCTCCGACGCGCTCGACCATGCGCTCGAGGGTGTCGGCCGCCGCGGGAAGTACCTGTTGCTCGACTTCGGCGCGCTCACGTTCGCGGTGCACCTCATGCAGGGCGGACGCCTGAAGCCCGACCCGAAGCAGGCGGCGAAGGTGAAGGGCGGCGTCGCGCGCTGGGTGTTCGACGATCGCAGCGCGCTCATGCTCACCGAGGCAGGTCATGAGAGACGGGCAGGAGTGTGGACCGATCCTGAGGTGGCAACGGCGGGGCTCGGACCCGAAGCCGATCAGGTCACGCCGGAAGAGCTCGCGAAGCTGTTCGGCGAGCACTCGATGCGCGTGCACAAGTTCCTCCGCGATCAGGGATGCATCGCGGGTCTCGGCCGCCGGCTCGCGAACGAGATCTGCCATCGCGCCAAGATCTCGCCGTTCGCGTCGACGACCAAGCTCGGACTCGACGGCGCGCAGGCCGTCGTCACCGCGATCCACGGGTGCGTCGACGAGTCGCTCGCGTACGAGCGCGGCCGCGACGACATGAGCTCGTCAGCCGACCGTCCCGGCGCGGTGCACCACCGCACGGGCCAGGCGTGCCCGGTGTGCGGCGACACCGTGCGCGAGGTCTCGTACTCCGCGTACACCGTGAACTACTGCCCGACGTGCCAGACCGGCGGGAAGGTGCTCGCGGACAACACGACGAGCAAGTTCCTCAAATAGCGCACCGACGCGGCCCTAGGCCACGACATCCGCCATGTTTCCGGTGCCGGGAATCCCGGCGGCAAGGGCGTAGCGCAACGTCACCGTGCCCTTCGGCGAGGTGCCCGCGGGCTCGATGAGGGTGAGGTTGGCCGGCACGGTGCCGCCGGAGAAGACCTTCTTCCCGCGCCCGAGCACGATCGGGAAGACCCACAGCGTGAGCTCGTCGAAGAGCCGCTCAGCGAGCAGCGTCTGCACGAAGTCGAGGCTGCCGATGACGTGCACGTTCGCGTGACGATCTCGCACCCGGCGTACCTCCTGCGCGAGGTCGGGCCCGAGCAGCGTCGAGCCGTCCCATTCCAGCGTCGGGTTGCCCCGTGACGCGACGTACTTGGGCACCCTGTTGAAGACCTGGGCGATCTCGTTCGTTTGGTGCGGCCAGTAGGCGGCGAAGATGTCGTAGGTCTTCCTGCCGAGCAGCAGCGCGTCGAGCTTTGCGATGCCGGCGCCCACCTGCTCGCCGATGACCTCGTCGGCCACCGGCGCCTGCCAGCCGCCGAACTCGAAACCGCCCTCGGTGTCCTCGTCAGGTGCGCCGGGCGCCTGCGCGACCCCGTCGAGGGTCGTGAACAGATCGATCTGGATGACTCCCATGGTGCTTCCCTTTCCGTCGAGGTGATGTCCTATCCCCTCTACGAACGGGAGAGCCCGGTTTCGACATCAGATGTCCCTCAAGTCACCGTGTCGAGCGTGACCTCGTTCCGCAGTGCCTCGCCGCGGGCATAGCGACTGAGATTGTCGACCAGCAGGTCGTCGTAGCGGTCGTAGCGAGCGAAGCCGCCCGCCGAGTTGTGCGGCGTGAGGATGACGTTCGGGTGAGACCAGAGCGGGCTCTCGCTCGGCAGCGGCTCGGTCACCATCACGTCGAGGATCGCCGCCTCGGGACGACCGCGGTCGAGCGCTGACGAGGAGCGCGCCTTCGTCGACGAGCGAGCCTCGAGCGATGTTCACGAGGACCGAGCCCTCGGCCATCGCGCCGAGGAACGCGGCGTCGACGAGCGGGGGCGCCTCCGGCGCCGAGGGAAGGGAGAGCACGACGACGTCGGCCGAGGGCAGTGTCGAGAGCAGCTCGTGGGGCGCGACGACCGCGTCGACCGGTTCGGTGCCAGTCGGGTTGCGCCGGCACCCGATGACGCGGGCGCCGAACGCCCTCGCCCGCACCGCAACGGCTTGACCGATCGTGCCGAGGCCGACGATCAGCCACGTGGTCCCTGCGACCTCGCGGAACTGGTGCCGATCCCACGAGCGGCGGCGCTGCGCGTCGCGCCACCGCTCCGCCTGCTGGAAGTGGTCGAGCACCGACCGCAGCACGAACTCGCTGATCGGGATGTCGGTGACGTGTGCGTTCGTGAGCCGGACGCCGCGCTCGAGCACCGCGGTGAACACGGGGCTGTCGAGGCCCGCGTTCGGGACGCTGAACCACCGAAGCGTCGCGCTGCGCATCACCATCCCGAAGAACGGGCGCAGCGCGCCCTCGTACGCATCGAAGAGGTCGAACGCGGCTGCCGCGACCTCGATGTCCGACTCGTCCGCCGCGAGCGAGCCGTCCTTCTGCATCGCGACCGGCTCGTACTCCGCAGGGAGCCGCGCCGCGATTCGGTCGAGGGTGCCTTGCGTGAGGAGCAGCTTCAGATGAGGCCCAGCCCTTTGACAGCGTCACGCTCGTCGATGAGCTCGGCGACCGACGCGTCGATGCGGCCGCGTGAGAACTCGTCGATGTCGAGGCCTTGCACGACCGACCACTCGCCGTTGGTGCACGTCGCCGGGAACGCCGGAGATCAGCCCTTCGGTGACGCCGTAGGAGCCGTCGGACGGCACCGCCATGCTCACCCAGTCGCCGTCGCCGGTGCCGAGCGCCCACGTGCGCACGTGGTCGATCGGCCGCGTTCGCGGCCGAGGCCGCGCTCGACAGGCCGCGCGCCTCGATGATCGCCGCACCGCGCTTCTGGACGGTCGGGATGAAGTCGTTCTCGAGCCAGCCCTGGTCGTTGACCAGCTCGGCGGCGTTCTTGCCGGACACCTCGCAGTGGAACAGGTCCGGGTACTGCGTCGCCGAGTGGTTGCCCCAGATCGTCATCTTCTTGATGTCGGTGACGTGCACGTCGAGCTTGGCCGCGAGCTGCCCGACGGCCCGGTTGTGATCGAGCCTCGTCATCGCCGTGAACCGCGAGGGATCGATCTTCGGCGAGTTGTTCATCGCGATCAGGCAGTTGGTGTTGGCCGGGTTGCCGACAACCAGGATCTTGATGTCGGCCGCCGCGCTCTCGGAGAGCGCCTTGCCTTGGCCGGTGAAGATCTTGCCGTTGATCGTGAGCAGATCGGAGCGCTCCATGCCCGCCTTGCGGGGCACCGATCCGACGAGCAGCGCGTAGTTCGCGTCGCCGAACGCGGTGTTCGGGTCGTCGGTCTGCACGACGTCCTCGAGCAGCGGGAACGCGCAATCTTCGAGCTCCATCGCGACGCCGCGCAGGGCGTCGAGCGCGGGCGTGATCTCGAGGAGCTGCAGGATCACGGGCTGGTTGGGCCCGAGCATCTCACCCGACGCGACGCGGAAGAGGAGGCTGTAACCGATCTGGCCGGCCGCGCCGGTGATGGCAACGCGAACAGGAGCAGGCATGCCCCGCACCCTACCGAAGGGGTGCGGGGCTCACGCCCTGGCTCCCGCGACTAGAGCTGCAGTGACTTCACCTCGAGGTACTCCTCGAGCCCGTACTTGCCGAGCTCGCGGCCGTGCCCCGATTGCTTGTAGCCGCCGAAGGGCGCCATGAGGTTGAACCCGCCGCCGTTCACCTCGACCTGGCCGGTGCGCAGCTGCAGCGCGACCTTCTTCGCCCGCTCGGGGTCGCCCGACCACACGCCACCGGCGAGGCCGTAGACCGTGTCGTTCGCGATCTCGACGGCCTCCTCCTCGGTGTCGTAGGGGAGGATCGAGAGCACGGGGCCGAAGATCTCCTCCTGCGCGATCGTCATGTTGCGACCGACGTCGGAGAAGACGGTCGGCTTCACGAAGAAGCCCTTGTCGAGGCCTTCGGGCGACTCGGCGCCGCCGGTGAGCAGCTTGGCGCCCTCGTCCTGGCCCTTCTGGATGTAGCCGCGCACGCGGTCGCGCTGCACCGCCGACACGAGCGGCCCGAGGCGGGTTGCCGGGTTGAACGGGTCACCGGTCGTGAACGTCTCGGCCGTCTTCACGGCGATCGCCTCGGCTTCGGCGAGCCGCGACCGGGGCACCAGCATGCGCGTGAGCGCGGAGCAGGTCTGGCCCGAGTTCAGGTAGCACTTGCCCACGCCGTCGGCGACGGCCTTCTCGAAGTCGGCATCGTCGAGGATGACGTTCGCCGACTTGCCGCCGAGCTCGAGGGTGACGCGCTTGACGGTCTGCGCCGCGAGCTCGCTCGACGCGCTTGCCGGCGCGCGTCGAGCCCGTGAACGACACCATGTCGACGTCGGGATGCGAGGCGATCGCCTCGCCCACGACGGGACCGACGCCCGACACGAGGTTGAAGACGCCGGCGGGAAGGCCGGCTTCGTCGATGATCTCGGCGAGGATGAACGCGTTGACCGGAGCGACCTCGCTCGGCTTCACGACGACCGTGCAGCCCGCGGCGAGCGCGGGCGCGACCTTCGCGGCGATCTGGTGCAGCGGGTAGTTCCACGGGCGTGATGCAGCCGACGACGCCGACCGGCTCGCGCACGACCAGCGAGTTGCCGACCTGCTCCTCGAACTGGAAGCCCTCGACGAGCTGTGCGTTCACGGCGAAGCTGCCCTGCGGCAGGCCGACCTGGATGAGCGTCGACAGCATCTTGGGCATGCCGACCTCTTCGCTGACGATGTTCGCGACCTCGTCGGCACGGGCGCTGAGGCCTTCGTTGATGCGCGTGAGGAACTTCGCCCGGTCTTGCACCGATGTCTGCGACCAGGCGGGGAACGCCGCCTTCGCAGCCTTCACCGCGCGGTCGACGTCGGTCGCGTCGCCGGCCGGGATCGTCGCCATGACCTCTTCGGTCGTGGAGTTGATGACGTCGAGCGTGTCCTTGCCCGAGGGCGCGACCCAGGCGCCGTCGATGTACAGCTTTTCGTAGGCCTTCATCCATGTCCTCCCTGTGCTGGTGCGCCGACCATAGGTCGGGCGGTGCTCAGGGGGCCAGACCGAGGTTGGCGTAGATCTCGCGGGTCGCGGTGGAGCGGTTGAGCGTGTAGAAGTGCAGGCCCGGCGCGCCGGCGTCGAGCAGTGCTGCGGCCAGTTCGGTGGCGGTCTCGACACCGACACCGCGCACGGCGTCAGGGTCGTCGGCGACCGCGTCGAGCCGGGCGGTGAGCCACGCCGGGATCGCCGCGCCGCTCAGCTGGGCCATGCGAGCGACCGACGCGATGTTCGTGATCGGCATGATCCCGGGGATGACCGGCTTGTCGATGCCGCGAGCCGCGAGATCGTCGACGAGGCGTAGGTACGCGTCGACCTCGAAGAAGAACTGGGTGATGGCGAAGTCGGCGATGCGGAGCTTCGCGGCGAGATGGTCTCGGTCGGCCTCGCTGCTCGGCGCCCTCGGGTGCACCTCGGGGTGGGCGGCGACCCCAATCGAGAAGTCGGGGTTGTGCTCACGTACGTGCTCGACGAGCTCGAGCGCGTAGCGTGTACTCACTCGGTCGAGCAGTTCGCCGGGTCGTTCGGCGCATCGCCGGCGAGCGCCAAGATGTTCTCGACCTCGACTGCGTCGTAGGCATCGAGGATCTCGCCGATCTCGTCGCGCGTGTGGCTCACGCACGTCAGGTGCGCCATGGGAGTCACCGGCGTCTCCTTGCGGATCCACGCGACCGCCTCGTGCGTGCGCTGCCTCGTGCCACCGCCTGCGCCATAGGTCACCGACACGAACGAGGGACGCAGCGACGTCGAGCTCGGCGATCGTGCGGCCGAGCGTCAGCCATCCGGCTTCGGTGCCAGGCGGTGAGAACTCGAACGAGTAGGTGCGCCCCGCGGCGAGCAGCTCGGCGATGTGCGCCACCCCGACAGGTTAGAGGCAGGATGTGCGATGGCCCTTGTGCAGGTGAGCGATGCCGCCGACGGCGTCGTGACGGTGACACTGAACCGCCCCGAGAAGAAGAACGCGCTCTCGATCGCGGTGCGCGATGAGGTGGCAGACGCGCTCGACGCGCTCGCGGTCGACGATCGAGTGCGCGCGGTGATCCTCACGGGCGTGGGGTCGGTCTTCAGCGCTGGGTTCGACCTGTCGGAGTTCGCCGATCCCGATCCCGATCACCAACGCCGCCTGTGGGCCTCGAGTGATCGCTACCACCACACGGTGCTGTGCTTCCCCCTCCCCCTCGTCGCCGCGGTGAACGGGGCGGCGTTGGCCGGAGGCTTCGACCTCGCGGTGATGTGCGACCTGCGCGTCGCTTCTGACGGCGCCTACTTCGCACACGTGGAGCACACGTTCGGCGACGTGGTCTACCGGCCGCTGCGCGAGCTCGTCGGCGCGAGCGTGGCGCGCGACCTCGTGCTGACGGGCCGCCGCATCGAGGCCGGCGAGGCGCTCGCGGTGGGGCTCGTGAACCGGGTCGTCGCGGGTGAGGACCTTCTCGACGCCGCGGGCGCGGTTGCCGCGGAGATCGCGCTCGCCCCGCGCGAGGTCCTCATCCGCACGAAGGCCAAGATCATCGCCGCCGCCGGCATCGACCCGAGCAGCCGAACCCTCGACCTCTGAGCCGTCGCCGAACGTGCGGATGAGCGCGCCCTTTCGGGCGCGCTGGCACTCGACTTTGCTTCAACTTGTACCGGGAGGTGCCCGATCGGGCACCGAGAGGTACAGGTTGCGAAGCGATGCGACCCGCCGAGTCGATCTTGTACCGGAGGATGCCCAATCGGGCGCCGAGAGGTACAAGTTGCCAGCGCCGGGAGGCGCGATCAGCGGTCGCGGCGGGTGATCGTCGAGCGGTAGCGGTTCGTCACGGCGACGTCGTCGCAGATGAGCTCGAGGTCGAGGTCCATCGCGCCCGGAGCGTTGGGCACCATCGCCGACACCGTGCCGATGCGGATGCACTCGTCTGCGGGCACGTCGCCCTGCCACCGCCATGTGTGATGCCCGCCCGCCCACACGAGCCGCGCCGTGACGACGGCGTCGGACAGCGGCACGCGCAGGTCGGATACGACGTGGACATCGATGGCGACCGTGTCGCCGGGCGCGAGCAACGCAGGCGGCCGCTCGGCGACGACGATCACCGGACGGCACACCTCGACCAGCGCCTGGAACCCCGGCTTGGGCTGACGGTCGTGCCCGAGCACCGACCACGTCACCGCCGGCCACGCGTCCGCGAAGAGGAACTGCGCGAACCCGCCGGTCGGCCGGTACTTGAGCCGTCGCAGCGTCTCGATGTGGTGCTTGAGCACGGTCGCTTGGTAGGCCTGCGTCGCGCGCCGCCATGACTCGAACGTCTCGTACGCCTCGGGCGGCACGTGCCGATCGAAGATCGACTTCTGCAACGAGTGCACGCGGCCGGCGCGCTCCCAGTCGAGGTCGGGCCACTTCTCGGGATCGAGGAAGTCCGCGTCGGCCGGCACCGCTTGCGCGCCGAACTCGCTGACGAACCGAGCCATGCGCGGCACGGTCGCGCAGAAGCGCGGGAAGTCGCGCTCGTGCCCGGTGTACCAACCCAGGTAGATGTGCGTGTCGGTGCCGTCGAGCTTCGGGAGGTGCGGCACGACGCCCGAGTGCGCGATCACCGGACGGCTGCCGTCGACGCGCTCGAACGCGCTCTTCACCGCGCGGTCGAGGATGCTCCGGTTGTACGTAGGGAGCTGCTGACCGACCGCGAGCTTCAAGCCGAACCGCTTCGGATCCATCGAAGGCTCGACGTCGACGGCGACCGGGACGTTGTGCCCGCACCACAGCGCGATCGACGGATGGTGGCCGAGGAGGTCGACGGCCTTGCGCGCTTGGCGGATCGCCTGCTTGCGGACGCTGCGCGCGTAGCCCCACTGCAAGGGCATGTCCTGCCAGAGCAGCAGCCCCGCTTCGTCCGCCGCGTCGTACAGCTCGGGCCGCGCGACGTGCGCGTGCACGCGGAACAGGTCGAGCCCGGCATCGATCGCGAGGTGCACGTCGCGCGCGACCTCGTCGGGGGTCGCCTCGCCGAGCGCCATGCGCGTCGGTCCGTGGTTCGCTCCCTTGAGGAACAGCCGCTCGCCGTTGACCGACATGATCCAGCTGCGCATCGTCACCGAGCGGAAGCCCATGCGCACCTCGCGCCGGTGGCTCACCTCTTCGCCGAGCTCGACCGAGACCGACACGTCGTGGAGTGGCTGCTCGCCGAGCGCGCGGGGCCACCAGAGCGCCGGGTTGTCGACGCGCAGCTGCCACTCGACGCGGTTCACGCCCTCCGCGAGCGAGTGCTCGACGCTCGACTCCGCGAAGCCGGGGACCGTCGTGCGCACCGTGACCGTGTGCGCCTCGTCGCTGTCGAGGTCGGCGACGAACGAGACGATCGCCCGCGTGGCATCGGCCTCGCGGCAGAGCACGCGCAGGCGGCTGATCCGCACCGGGCCTGTGCGCTCGAGCCGCACCGGACGCCAGATGCCACCGGGGTTCCAGTCGGGGTCGATGCAATCCCAGTGCTGGAAGACGCCGGTGATGTTGCGCTTCGCGGTGCGATCGGACTGCCGGGCGCACGCGACCTCGATCGCGAGGAGGTGCTCGCCGCGCCCCGACATGTGCTCGGTGATGTCGAACTCGTGAGGGAAGAAGTAGCCCTCGGTGTCGCCGAGGTACGCGCCGTCGAGCCATACGTCCCCGAGGTAGAAGATGCCGTCGAAGACGAGCCAGCTGCGCGCGCCGGCGTCCGCTGCGCCGGCCCATTCGGGTGAGTCGAACCAACGGCGGTGCAGCACCGGGCCGTCGGTCGACCCGAACGCCGGATGCGTGCGCCAGTGGCCGGGAAGTGCGACTGGGCTCCCAGTCGTGGTCGTCGTACGAGGGCTCGAAGAACACGCGCCGGAGGGCCTCGTCCGCGATCGTCGCGGCCCACGTTCCAGACAGCTCGGTCCCCGGCTGGTCCATGCTCGCCAGAGGGTACCGGTGCCGCGCTCGGCCCGGTCACGGCGAGCAGGATCGGGCGGTAGGTTGGCTCGCATGTCATCACGGCCCGCAACCCTCGGTCAGCTGCGCGACGCGGGCTGGCAATCAGTCCCGGTCAAGGAAGAGGTTCGGCGCAACGCGATCGCGCGGATCTCAGCCGGCGAGCCCCTCGTCGAGCGGGTCATCGGCTACGAGGACACCGTGCTGCCGCAGCTCGAGAACGCGCTGATCGCGGGTCACGACATCATCTTCTTGGGGGAGCGTGGCCAGGCCAAGACGCGGATCATCCGTTCGCTCACGAACCTGCTCGACGAGTGGATGCCGATCGTCGCGGGCAGCGAGATCAACGACGATCCGTACAACCCGGTGTCGCAGCACGCGCGCGACCTCGTCCGCGAGCGCGGCGACGACACGCCGATCGACTGGGTGCACCGCGACGAGCGCTTCGGCGAGAAGCTCGCCACTCCCGACACGTCGATCGCCGACCTCATCGGCGAGGTCGACCCGATCAAGGTGGCCGAGGGGCGCTACCTCTCCGACGAGCTCACGCTCCACTACGGCCTCGTGCCCCGCACGAACCGCGGCATCTTCGCGATCAACGAGCTGCCCGACCTCGCAGAGCGCATCCAGGTCGGCCTGCTCAACGTGCTCGAGGAGCGCGACGTGCAGGTGCGTGGCTACAAGATCCGCCTGCCGCTCGATCTCATGCTCGTCGCGTCGGCGAACCCCGAGGACTACACGAACCGCGGCCGCATCATCACGCCGCTGAAAGACCGGTTCGGCAGCCAGATCCGCACGCACTACCCGCTCGACGTCGAGACCGAGACCGGCATCGTGCTGCAAGAGGCCGCGCTCGTTCGACGTCGGCGGTCTCCGAGTGCATGTGCCCGAGTACATGGCCGAGGTGGTGTCGACGCTGTCGCATCTCGCTCGCCAGAGCCCGCACATCAACCAGCGGTCGGGCGTGTCTGTGCGCCTCAGCGTGTCGAACTACGAGACGCTCTCCGCGAACGCGGTGCGCCGCGCGCTGCGGCACGGTGAACGCGACGTCGTGCCCCGCGTGTCAGACCTCGAGGCGCTCGCGGCATCGACCTCGGGCAAGGTCGAGATCGAGAGCATCGAGGAGGGCCGCGACGGCTCGATCATCGAGAACCTGGTGAAGGCGTCGATCCTCACGGTGTTCAAGGACCGCTTCACTCCCGACAAGCTGCGCGAGGTCATCACCGCGTTCGACGAGGGGCTCATCGCCCACGTCGGCGAGGACGTCGACGTCGGCCGACGAAGCCGATCTGCTCGCGACGGGTGCCGAGCTTGCGCGAGCCGGTGTCGCAGCTGACCGACGACGAGAGCCCGGCCGCGGTCGCGAGCGCAGTCGAGTTCCTCCTCGAGGGCTTGCACCTGTCGAAGCGTCTCAACAAGGACGCGGCGGGAGCGCGCGCCACCTACCGCAGCAGGGGCTGAGTCAGCTCCCCGTCGTCGCGGCGCCCGTCGTCGCGACTGCTGTGGTGGCGGGCGCGGACGTCGCGCCGAGGTTGTCCTTGTCGGGCAGCGTGGTGAGCCGGGCCACGAGTGCCTTCACCACCGCGTCCTCGTCGGCTTGCACGGTCGGCGTGCCGGGGTTCGCGAACCACAGCGCGAGCAGCGCGCGGTCGACCTTCACGACCATGAAGTCGGCGACGAAGCTCTCGTTGTCTCCGCTCTGGACGGGTAGGCGACGAGAACCGCGATCCCGGTGCTGTCGCCCGCAGTGACGTTGGTCGACGAGCGACTCGGCGTTCCCCGTCGACGAGACGGGCGCGTTCGCCCGGAAGTCGACGGTGTTCTTCGCGATGCAGTCCGTGAAGGCCGGACGTGGTCGCGACCGTGTACAGCGCGGCCGCCTGCTCGGGACTCGTCGTGACGAGTGCGTTCGACGCGGCGAACGCGCCGTTCGGGCGGGTGAAGCGCGGCGAGCCGGCGTTCAGCGGAGATCGTCGTCGGGTCGAGCGGACTGCCCTGCAGCCGCAGCGAGGCAGTCTGCGAACGGCAGAGCCGACCGTCGGCTTCCGTCGCGCGTCGCGGATCTCGCGCCACTCCGGGCCGAAGTCAGGCCGGAAGAAGATGCTCCGCAGCGCCCACGCCTGGTCCTCGATCTTCAGCTGCGCCGCCTGCACCTGTGCCGTTGCGTCACCGTTGTCCGTGGGCGCGCCGATGCGCACGCAGCTCGTCAGGCACAACGCGAGCACAGGAAGAAGAAGGGCCGCCGAGGCACGATTCCGCACCTGCGACATTTTACGGCGGAGCACCTGGTACTCATCGGCACCCCCGGGCCATCGACGAGTTCAGGCGTAGGTCGTTCGGCCCAGCGGTAGCGTGCGTCCATGACCGGACGGTTCAGCTACTCCCGGTGGGACGGCACGCAGGTCGGCTTCGAGCTCGACGCCGACGAGATCCTCGCGGAGATCACCGACGACCTGCTGTACCACGGCGACCTCAACGCCGCCCTGCGGCGGATGATGCAGTCCGGGTTCCAGCGACCGCAACGGCGAGCGGCTCCAGGGCATCCGCGAGATGCTCGAGAAGCTCCGGCGCAAGCGCCGCGACGAGCTCGAGCGCTACGACCTCGGCGGCGTCTACGACGACATCGCCCAGGAGCTGCGCGACGTCGTCGAGCACGGAGCGCGAGGCGCTCGACGAGCTGGCGCAGCGAGGCGCGCGAGTCCGGCGACCAGCGCCGCCAGGAGATCACCGAGCAGGTCGTCCGAGGAGCGGCACATGCAGCTCGACATGCTCCCGCCCGACCTGGCCGGCAGGTGCGCGACCTGCAGCAGTACGAGTTCACGTCGACCGAGGCCCGCGAGCAGTTCGAGGAGCTGCTCGACCAGCTCCGCCAGCAGCTCACGCAGAGCTACTTCAACCAGATGGCCGGCGCGATGAGCAACGTGTCGCCCGAGCACATGCAGCGCATGAAGGACATGCTCGCCGAGCTCAACCAGATGCTCGAGCAGCGCGAGCGAGGCGAGGAGCCCGACTTCGAGGGTTCATGGAGCGCTTCGGCGACTTCTTCCCCGAGAACCCCGCAGACCCTCGACGAGCTGCTCGAGATCATGGCCCAGCGCATGGCGGCGATGCAGGCGATGCTCAACTCGATGACGCCCGAGCAGCGGGCCCAGCTGCAGGGCCTCTCCGAGCAGCTGCTCGAGGACATGGACCTGCGCTGGCAGGTCGACCAGCTCGGCGAGAACCTGCAGCAGCTGTTCCCGCAGATGGGCTGGGACCGCCGCTACGACTTCAGCGGGCAGGACCCGCTCGGCTTCGCCGAGGCGGCGCAGCTGATGCAGGAGCTCGGCGACATCGACCAGCTCGAGAACCTGCTGCGCGGCGCCACCAACCCCGGCGCGCTGGCCGAGGTCGACATCGACCGGGCCCGCGAGCTGCTCGGCGACGAGGCGGCCCGCAGCCTCGAGCGGATGGCCGAGCTGGCCAAGATGCTCGAGGAGGCCGGCCTCATCGAGAACAAGGAAGGCCGGTTCGAGCTGACGCCGAAGGGCATCCGCAGATCGGGCAGAACGCGCTCGACCGACCTGTTCAAGAAGCTCGCCGACGGACAAGATGGGCAAGCACGAGCTCGAGCGCAGCGGCGTCGGCCACGAGCGCGACGTACGACACCAAGCCCTACGAGTTCGGCGACCCGTTCAACCTCCACATCGAGCGCACGGTCCGCAACGCCGATCCGGCGCACGGGCGGCGGCACGCCGGTGCGGCTGCTCGCCCGACGACTTCGAGGTCGAGCGCACCGAGCACGCTCGTGCGGTCGAGCACCGTGCTGATGCTCGACCTGTCGCTGTCGATGCCGATGCGCGACAACTTCCTCGCCGCCAAGAAGGTGGCGATGGCGCTGCACTCGCTGATCTCGAGCGCAGTTCCCGCGCGACTACCTCGGCATCGTCGGGCTTCAGCGAGGTCGCCCGCGAGCTCAAGCCCGAGCAGCTGCCCGAGGTGTCGTGGGACTTCGTCTACGGCACGAACATGCAGCACGGGTTCCTGCTCAGCCGCCGCATGCTGGCCCGCCAGACGCGGCACGAAGCAGATCATCATGATCACCGACGGCGAGCCGACCGCCCACATCACTGCCCGACGGCGACGTGTTCTTCAACTACCCGCCGGTGCAGCGAGACGGTCGACGCCACGCTGCGCGAGGTCGCCCGCTGCACCCGGGACGGCATCCGCATCAACACGTTCATGCTCGACGCCACCGAGCTACCTGCAAGGCCTTCGTCGAGAAGCTCACCGAGCTGAACCGGGGCCGGGCGTTCTTCACCACGCCCGAGACGCTCGGCGACTACGTGCTGGTCGACTTCATCGAGCAGAAGAGGGCCATGAGGGGCGGAAGAAGCCGCTCAGCCTGACGTCATGTCGTGAAATGCCACGAAAAGCCGGATCACCCCTTGCGCGAGTGTGAAGTGGTAGGCGAAGATCACATCGGTGTAACTACACGGTTGCACTCTGAACCCGCTCGGCGGCGGGGGGGAGGCCACACCGATGAAGCGCATCGAGTCCGCGTTCGATCCTGAGGACCGCAGCTGGCAGGACTACGCCAACTGCCTCGGCGTCGACCCCGACCTGTTCTTCCCCGAGCGGGGCGCTTCGACGCGCGAGGCCAAAGAGGTCTGCCGCGGCTGCGTCGTGCGCATGCACTGCCTCGAGTACGCGCTCGCCAACGGCGAGAAGTTCGGCATCTGGGGCGGCATGAGCGAGCGCGAGCGTCGCCGCATCCGTCGCCAGCGGGCCGCGGCTCGCCGCAGCACCGCGTCCGCCTAAGGGCGAGCCGCCAGCCGGGCCTCGATCGTCCGGTCGGCATCGAGGTCGAGCTCGGTCCAACGGTGCGCCGGCACCGACTGCAGGACCGACTCCGGCACCAGCCCCACCAGCTCGGCTCTCGTCACCCGCGCCTCGGCTGCGACCGCGTCGAACGCCTGCGCCGGCCCGAACCGGTCGGGATCCACGAGGTTGCACGACACCTGCACGCCGCTCGCCAAGTCGAACGCGAGCGCCCGCACCGCGGGACCTCGCAGCGACCGTGCGATGTCGCGAGCCTGCGCCTGCGAAGCGTCGACCCACAGGTTGTACGCGACGAGCGGCAACCGAGCGCCGACCGCGACCGCACCCGCGGTGGCATGGGGCTCGGCGGGCCCGACGTCGGGAGCGAGGTCGCCGAAGGCTCGACGGCGGATCGTGGGAAGGTCGCGCTCGGGGCCGTACAGGAAGCAGGGGAGGTCGAGCGTGAGCGCGGCCCAGCGGGCGTACTCGTCCCGAGCCCGGACCGCGTCCCCCAGGTCACTGCCGGGGAGAGGCACGAACGGCACGACGTCGACCACTCCGAACCGGGGATGGGCCCCCAGGTGGTCCCGCAGGTCGAGCCGGGCCACCGCCTCGACCGTCACGGCCCGGGGCGCCGCCTCTCCGACCAGGGTCAGGACGCTCCGGTGGTGATCAGGGTCAGTGTGGACGTCGAGCAGGTCGCTGCCGGCCACGGCCGCGATCGCCGCGACGGCGGCCTGGTCGCGGCCCTCGCTGAGGTTGACCACGCACTCGAGCACTCTGACCAGGCTTCCAGGCCGGGCTGCCAGGGTCGACCTGTACGCTCCCGTCGCGTGTCGCGCCCGTTGAGCCCCATGTCGGGAACCGGAAGCGGCCGCGCGTCGTTGCGGTGACGAGCGATAGCCCTCCGGACGGAGGGGCCGTCGAGGTCCCGACGTGGGAAGAGGTTGCCCGGAGCCACGGGCGCTTCATCTACACGGTGGCCTATCGGCTCACGGGGAACCATGACGAAGCGCAGGACCTGGTTCAAGAGGTGTTGCTCCGTGTGCGCAGGGGGCTCGCCAGCTATCGGCCGGGGTCCATGGAGGCGTGGTTGAGCAGGATCACGACGAACGCATTTCTGGATGAGGTGCGGCGCAAGAAGCGCCGGCCGCTCGAGGTCGTCCCTGATCTGCCCGAACGCGTCACCGGCGTCGATCAGGAGCCCCTGGACGTGCTCGACACGAGCCGCCTGCCCGAGCACATCCAGGAGGCGCTGAAGTCGCTTCCGATCGAGTTCCGCAGTGCCGTCGTGCTCTGCGACGTGGTCGGCCTGAACTACCAGGAGATCGCCGAGTCGCTCGATGTCCCGGTCGGCACCGTCCGCAGCCGCATCCACCGCGGCCGCGCCCAGCTGAGGACGATGCTCGGATGACCGCGCTGCCGCCCCCCGACTCCTTCGAGCTTCTGAGCGCCTACCTCGACGGCGAGCTGACCGAGCCCGAGCGCGTCCAGGTCGACGACCTCCTCTCCCACAGCCCCGCGCACCGTGAAGAGCTGGCTCGGGTCGAGCAGGCCCGCACCTGGGTGCGAGCGCTGCCGCCTGTCGAGCCCCCCGATGGCTTCCTCGAACGCGCGATCGCCGCGGTCGCGCAGCCGCCGGCCCCGGCCAAGAAGCACAAGTGGGGGATGCTCAACCTCGTCGCGACGGCCGCGGTCTGGGTGCTCGTCCTCGGGTTCGTCAACATGAGCCGATCGCACGATGTCTCCCCTGACGCGGCGACGCTGGCGCAGACGCACACCGAGGCGTCGGCCGGCTTCGGCGGCCTCATCGGGTCGCTCGGCGCCGGCCAGCCCGAGCAACAGGCCGCTCCGCAGGTGGACCTCGGCCAGCCCTACTGGGCGCCGCTCTCGTTGCCGGGCGAGCTCACGCTTGCGCCAGGTGCAGATCAACGGCGACCTGGTCGGCCTCGTGTACACCAACGACTCCGACCTCGTGACGCTCTACGAGGAACCGGGCAAGCTCGACCCGTCGGCGATCGCGGGAGCTCGTGAGGTGTCGGTCAACGGCAACCAGGCCTGGATGCTCGAGACCGAGAACGCCCTCGTGCTGATCGTGCAGCGAGACGACCTCGTGTACGCCGTCGTCGGTCCGCCCGACGGTCGGCTCGTGCAGACGGTCGCGGCGAAGCTGCCGTCACCTCCCTCGCCGTCGCTGACCGACCGGCTCGGCGACGCGGGCCGGGGGCTGCTCGACTCGTTCGGCCTCGGCTGACGCGCACCGATCCGAGCACGCGACCAAAAAGCGAAGTGACCGGCCCTCAGGCCGGTCACTCGCTTGCTTGGTGGGGGTGGGATGCGAGCTTGGTGGTGTTGCGCCGTGGCGGCTGGTCAGCCAATCACTGTGGCGATGCGGCGCCGCTTCAGGATGCGCCGGCGCTCACGTTCGGACGTTCCGCCCCAGACGCCGTGGTCGATGCGGTTGTCGAGGGCGTACTCGAGGCACAGCTCGCGCACAGGGCAGCTGGCGCAGATCTTGCGAGCGCGGTCGACGCCGACGCCGTCGCTCGGGAAGAAGACCGCGGGAGGCTTGTCACGGCAAAGCCCGTCGGCCATCCACAACGTGTCGCTGTCGATCCGTTCCATCAATCCTCCGTCGCGTGCGACCGGCTCCTCACTGGTCGACGAGGTATCTACGTACCCATCGGCCAATTGGTTCCCAAGTTGCGCTGTGAGCATCCTGTGAACCTGGTAAGAACCCGCGCGAAGGGGAACTAGGGCCCAAATCCAGGCGTTGTCCGCCTGTATCCCCCGAGAAAGCCATACGTGAAAGAAGGGCCCACAATGAGCTTCGGCACGACTGAGGGCGATGTGGACGGCAGCGAGATCGATTACGAGCCGTTCATCCCGAAGGACCCGACGGCGGGCGAGCCGACCGCGCAGGAGCCCACCGCGCAGCAGCCCACCATCCAGATGGGGGCGTCCGGCCCGTCAGAGCCGTTCCCGCCGCCCATTCCGCCGCAGCCGTCGCCCGCGCCCAAGGGTCGCAGCACGAAGCGCGCCGCCGTGCTCGGTGGCGTCGCCGGCGCCGCGGTAGCAGCGCTCATCGTCGGTGGCGTCGCCGTCACCCGCAACGACGGATCTTCGAGCGCCGACGTCACAGCCGCCGACGTCCGCGGCGCCCGCGCCGTCCTCGGGCAGCGGGTCCGGCAGTGGATCCGGATCGTCCGGATCGTCCGGATCGTCCTCCGCGCCGTCGACGATCCCCGGGCTGCAGGGCGTCGCGCCGGTGATGGACATCCGCGCCGTCCTTCGCAAGGTCGAGCCTTCGGTCGTCGCGATCGAGACCAACCTCGTGAGCCAGAACGGCGGCGTTTTCGGCCGCGGTGCCGGCAGCGGCGTCATCATCAGCCCTGACGGCCTCGTGCTCACCAACAACCACGTGATCGACCAATCCGGCAGCATCAAGGTGAAGATGTCCGACGGTCGTGAGCTCAGCGCCGACCTCGTCGGCAGCTCGCCCGACGATGACGTCGCGCTGATCAAGATCCGTGACGTCAGCGGCCTGACTGCCGCCGAGCTCGGTAGCTCGGCGCAGCTTCAGGTCGGCGACCAGGTCGTCGCGATCGGCAACGCGCTCGACCTGCAGGGCACCCCCACGGTGACGCAGGGCATCGTCTCCGCGCTCAACCGTTCGATCGACGCGGGCAGCGGGTCGGGAGGCGAGTCGGGAGGCGGCGAGTCGCTCAGCAACCTCATCCAGACCGACGCCGCGATCAACCCCGGCAACTCGGGCGGTCCGCTCGTGAACGCGTCCGGTCAGGTCGTCGGCATCGACACCGCGATCATCGGTGACGCGCAGAACATCGGCTTCGCGATCCCGATCGACGTGATCAAGCCGCTCATCACCGACATCCAAAACGGCAAGAGCAGCGTCACGAGCACGGCGTTCCTCGGCGTGTCGACCGAGTCTGTGAGCGACCTCGATCAGGCGACCCTCGACCAGTTCGGCATCACCGCGACCTCGGGCGCAGTCGTTGCCAACACGACGCCCGGCACTGCGGCAGCCGACCTCGGTCTGCAGCAGGGCGACGTCATCACGAGCGTCGACGGCAAGGCGATCACGTCGTCCGACGACCTCGGTGCGGCGATCCGCGCGCACAAGCCCGGCGACGAGGTGAAGATCGAGTACCAGCGCAAGGGCGAGACCCAGACCGGCACCGCCAAGCTCGGCAGCAGGGCTTCCGGAGGCTGACCCTTCCGGAACTGACGGTAGGCTCGCACGATGTCCATGAACGCCCCTGTCGAGCAGACCGAGCCTCCGCGGGGTCACGTACGAGTGGTGTACCTCGGGCCGGTCGCGCCTCACTGGGAGGTCGAGGCCGAGTTCGGCGAGCGGTCGGTGATCGAGGAGTTTCGAGCCCGGGCGCTCGCCCGGCTCGTGCTCCTTCCGCCGCACGATCCGCAGTTCCGGCGCAACCGCGAGCGCGTCGCCCGTGACGCGGAGCGTGAGAACTTGATCCTCGACTGGGATCTCGGGCTGCCCGAAGAGGAAGCCTCCGCCTGAGGGCGAGACCTGCCGACGGTAACCTGCGTCGATGGCGACGCACCTCGACCAGCGTGGGGAGCCGTCGGGTTATGCGCTCGGAGACCAGCCCCGCTTCCTGAATCGGGAGCTCTCGTGGCTCGAGTTCAACGCCCGCGTGCTCGCGCTCGCCGACGACCCGCAGGTGCCGCTGCTCGAGCGAGTCAAGTTCCTCGCGATCTTCAGCTCGAACCTCGACGAGTTCTTCCAGGTGCGTGTCGCCGCGCTCAAGGACATGGTCGCCGCGCACCTCGGCTCGACGAGCCCCGACGGCCGCACCGCCGCGCGGCAGCTCGAAGAGATCAGCGACCGCGTCGGCACGCTCGTGTCCGAGCAGGAGGCGATCTATCACGACCGCGTGAAGCCGGCGCTCGCTGCCGCGGGCATCTGGATCTCGGACTGGGAGGATCTCGACGACGAGGATCGCAAGTACCTGATCGACGTGTACGAGCAGCGCATCTTCCCGGTGCTCACGCCGCTCTCGTTCGATCCGGGCCATCCGTTCCCGTACATCTCGAACCTGTCACTGAACCTCGGCGTCACGGTCGCCGACCCCGATACCGGAGAACATCGGTTTGCCCGCGTCAAGGTGCCGCCACTGCTCCCTCGGTTCGTGATCACTCCTGACGGTGAGCGCTTCGTGCCCCTCGAGCAGGTGATCGCGGCGCACCTCGCGACGCTCTTCAACGGGATGGACGTCGTCGACTTCGTGCCGTTCCGCGTCACGCGCAACGCTGACCTCACACTCGAAGAGGAAGAAGCCGACGACCTGCTTGCCGCGGTCGAGATGGAGCTTCGTCGTCGTCGGTTCGGTCGCGCCGTGCGGCTCGAGGTCGACCATCGCATGTCGGCCGAGATGCTCGAGCTGCTGCTGCGCGAGCTCGACCTCGAACCCGACGATGTGTCGTTCCACCACGGGCCGCTCGGCCTCTCCGGCCTGTGGTCGGTGCACGCGCTGCCTCGCCCCGACCTCAAGGACGACCCGTGGATCCCGGTGACGCCGACGGGGCTCGTCGACGCCTCCGACGGCAATCGCAGCATCTTCTCGGTGATCCGGGCCGGCGACATCCTCGTCCACCACCCGTACGACTCGTTCGCGACCTCGATCGAAGAGTTCATCAGGCAGGCGTCGATCGACCCGGCGGTGCTCGCGATCAAGATGACGCTCTATCGCACCTCGGGTGACAGCCCGATCGTCGCTTCGCTCATCCGGGCCGCGGAGGCGGGCAAGCAGGTCGCGGCGCTCGTCGAGCTCAAAGCCCGCTTCGACGAGCAGACGAACATCGCGTGGGCGAAGGCGTTGGAGCAAGTGGGCGTGCACGTCGTGTACGGGCTCATGGGCTTGAAGACGCACACGAAGACCGCGCTCGTCATCCGCGAGGAAGGCGGCGCGCTCCGTCGTTACTGCCATGTCGGCACGGGCAACTACAACTCCGACACGGCCCGTCTCTACGAGGACCTCGGCCTGCTCAGCGCCGATCCCGACCTCGGTGCCGACTTGATCCATCTCTTCAACCACCTCACCGGATACAGCCGCGAGGTGCGCTACCGAAAGCTGCTCGTCGCGCCGCGCTGGCTTCGTCCGAAGGTGCAAGACCTGATCCTGAACGAGGCGAAGGCAGGAGCGAGTGGCCGCATCATCATCAAGATGAACAGCCTCGTCGACCCCGCGATGATCGATGCGCTCTGCACGGCGTCGCAGGCCGGCGTCGAGATCGACCTCGTCATCCGGGGCATCTGCTGCCTTCGTCCGGGTGTGCCGGGCTTATCCGACAACATCCGCGTCCGCTCGATCGTGGGGCGCTACCTCGAGCACTCTCGCATCTTCTACTTCGCGAACGGTGCGGCCCCGGGCAAGCCGATGTACTTCATCGGCTCGGCCGACCTCATGGAGCGCAACCTCGACCGCCGCGTCGAGGCCCTCGCTCCGGTCGAGGCTCCCGCACTGCAGGCCAGGTTGCAGGAGGTGCTCGACGTGAGCCTCACCGACGACGTGCTCGCGTGGTGGCTCGACTCCGGTGGCGCTTGGACGCGAGTCGAGACGGTGCACCACAACGACGCCCATCGGCGCCTGCAAGAGCTCGCGCTCGCTCGCGCCCGCGCATGAGCAGCTCGCGCATCGAGCGCGAGGCAAAGCTCACGACGTGGCCCGGGTTCGTCCTCCCCGATCTCGATCGCGTCCTGCCATCGGTGACGGCGGGCGCCCGGAGCGACATCCCCCTCGACGCCACGTATTGGGACACCCCTGACCTCAGGCTCATCCGTTGGGGCGTGACGGTGCGATACCGCACCGAAGCCGGCAACGGGCTCTGGACGGTCAAGCTGCCGACCAAGGCCAACGGCAAAGGTGGCGTGCTCTCGCGCTCGGAGAACGACTTCATGGGCGTGCCGGCCCAGATCCCGACCCCGGCGCTCGACCTCGTGCGGGCGTATGTGCGCACGGCTGAGCTGTCGCCGGTCGCTCGGCTGCAGACTCGCCGGCACAGCGCGCCGCTCTTCGATCCGAAGGGCAATCGCATCGCGGAGATCGCCGATGACGAGGTGTCGGTGCTCGATGGCGATCGCGTCGCCGCGCGCTTCCGAGAGGTCGAGCTCGAGGTCACCGAGCACGCCCCCGACGACCTGCTTCCGGCCCTCGTGGCGCGGCTCGAAGCCGCAGGCGCTGGGCAGCCCGACCCGACGCCGAAGCTCGTGCGCGCGCTCGGGCCGCGAGCGCTGGCGCCGCCCGAGCTCGTCGTCCCGACCGTCGACCCGAACGCGCCCGTCGGTGATGTCGCTCGCGCCGCGATCACCGCGGCTGTCATCCGCATCCTCGAGAACGACGCGCTCGTGCGCCTCGACGGTGGCCCCGAGGGCGTGCACCAGGCGCGCGTCGGCACCCGTCGGCTGCGGTCCGATCTCCGCACCTTCGCGTCGATCTTCGACGACGTATGGGTGCAAGAGCTCCGCGGCTCGTTGAAGGGCCTCGCTGACGCGCTCGGTCATGTGCGCGACGCCGACGTGATGCTGACGCGTCTCAAGCGCGCGGCGGTCGCGCTCGATCCGCTGGACTGGCAGGCCGCGGAGTCGGTCCGTTCGCGACTCGGCCGGCAGCGCGCGATCCAACGTCGGACGCTCGAGGACGTGTATCGCAGCGACGACTACCTGCAGCTGCTCGACCAGCTCGTCGAGGCGGCACGCGCGCCGAAGCTCCTCGAAGCCGCCGACGCCCCGGCCGCCGACGCGCTGCCCGGCTTGGTGCGCCGCCCGTGGGGTCACCTGACGAAGGCCGTTGGCCAGCTCGACGACGAGCCCGCGAACGACGACCTCCACGAGGTCCGCATCAGAGCCAAGCGTGTGCGCTACGCGGCCGAGGCCGCAACGCTTGCGCTCGAGGACGCAGAGCCGATGGCCGTCGCCGCGGCCGCTGTGCAGGAGGTGCTCGGCGAGCAGCACGACGCAGTCGTCGCCGGCCGGTGGCTGCGCGACATCGCGGCGACGAACGTGACGCGGGCCGAGGCGATGGTCTCCGGGCTCCTCATCGCGGCCGAGCAGCGCGAAGCCGAGGAGTGGGGCGCCAAGTGGCCCGACGCCTGGGACGCACTGTCGAAGCGCAAGGTCCGGAAGTGGTTGGGCTGACGGACGACTTCTATGACGGGCACGTCCGGGCTGCCGGCGGCCTCGTGTGGCGGGTCACCGACGATCGTGCCGTCGAGATCGTGCTGGTCCACCGACCCGGCGACTACGACGACTGGACGTTCCCGAAAGGCAAGCGCGAGCCCACCGACGAGAGTGACGAGGCTTGCGCGCTCCGCGAGGTCGAGGAGGAGACCGGCTTGCGGTGCGTGCTCGGCCGCGAAGTCGCATCCGTCGAGTACCGAGACCGCAAGCAGCGCCCCAAACGCGTGCGCTACTGGGAGATGACGGTCGTGTCGGGCCAGTTCGCTCCCTCGGACGAGGTCGATGAGATGCGTTGGATGCCGGTGTCCGCGGCGGCCAAGCGCCTGACCTATCCGCGCGATCGAGACGTCCTGCATGCGTTTGCGGCGTTCGCCGGGGTCACCGGCGCCGGTCCCATCCGGACGTGAACCATTTGGGCACTGTTCACCTTGCCGTTGCCTCCGGTTCCTCGAACCGGTTGACTGGGACGTGAGGATTGCGACGTGATCGAGCAGCGGAAGGCGTTTCATCACCAGCTCGATGAAGTCCGTGACGACCTCGTGGTCGTCGCGGCGATGGTCATCGAGGTGCTGCCGCGGGGCACCGAAGCGCTGCTCACGGGCGACCTGAACTCCGCCGACGAGATCATCCGCGGCGACGACGTCATCGACCTGCGGTCGGTCGACCTCGAAGACCGGTGCTTCCACCTCCTTGCGCTGCAGCAGCCGATGGCCAGCGATCTGCGCGCCATCGTCACCGCGATCAAGCTCGTGGCGGAGATCGAGCGTTCGGGTGACCTGGTCGTCAACATCTGCAAGGCCGCGCGCCGGCTCTATGGCCGCACGTTCGACCCGAAGCTCCGTGGCCTGATGACCCGGATGAGCGCCGAGGCGCAGCAGCTGCTGCGGCGAGCGCTCGATGCCTACGTCGAGGGCGACGCCCCGCTCGCCGCGGCCCTGGACGACATGGACGACCTGCTCGACCAGCTCCACGACGACTTCATCCAGGCGATCTTCGAGTCGCACTCGTCGGGTCGGCTCGACCTCCAGGCTGCGGTGCAGCTCGCCGTCGTCGGCCGCTTCTACGAGCGGATCGGTGACCACGCGGTGAACATCGCGAAACGTGTCCACTACATGGTGACCGGAGGCCACCCGTCCGGGAAGGCGCTCGATGATGATGTCGACGTTGCCGAGGAGTCGACGCAGGAGGCCTGAACGCAGTGTGGGTGGTAGCGGTCGCGGGCGTCGTGGTGGCGCTCGGCACCGCTCTCTTCTTCTTCACGCGAGAGCGCCGCGCCGCGGCGCGCCTCGACGCGCTTGCTGCCCGACTCGGGAGCGAGGTCAGCCAGAGGTCGAGCTCGATCGGCTCGAGCGTCGATCGACTCGGTCGCGCGGTCGACCGGGCCGCGGGACGCGAGGCCGCGACCGTCGCGTCGGCGGATCGACTCGCGTCCGCGCTCGACGCGCTCGCTCAGGGGATCGTGATCGCGGACTCCACAGGCCGCGTGGTCTTTCGCAATGTGCAGGCGTCCACCTTCGTCGGTGCGCGTCACGGTGACGCGCTCGTCGAGCAAGCCGTCGTCGAGCTCCTTGCCTCGGGTTGTCGCGGAGTGTCCGATCGGCGCACCGTCGATCTGTTCGGCCCGCCCGCGGCGCACGATCGTCGTCGCGGTGTCTCCGCTCGAGGACGGCGGGCACATCGTCGGAGCGCTCGGCTCCGTCGACGACATCACCGAGCGCACGCGGCTGGAAGCGGTGCGCACGGACTTCGTCGCGAACATCAGTCACGAGCTGAAGACACCAGTCGGAGCGCTCGCCCTGCTCGCCGAGACCTTGAACGCCGAAGACGACGAACCGGTCAGGCAGCGCCTCTCAGAGCGGCTCGTGCACGAAGCGCACCGCGTGGGCCGCACGATCGACGACCTCCTCGAGCTCAGCCGCATCGAGGTAGAGCGGTCGCCCGTGCGCGAGCCCGTCGCCGTACACCTCGTCATCGCCGAGGCCGTCGACCGCGTGCGGCAAGGCGCGGACCTGCGAGGGATCCGCGTCGAGGTCACCGAGCCGAGCTCGCGGCTCACGGTGGTCGGCGAGCGGCGCCAGCTCGTGTCCGCGATCGGGAACCTGCTCGACAACGCGATCAAGTACTCGGACGAGGGCGCGATCGTCGCGGTGTCGACTGCGACGGACGGCCGCACGGTCGACCTCACGATCGCGGACCAGGGCATCGGCATCCCCGAGCGCGACCTCGAGCGCATCTTCGAGCGGTTCTACCGAGTCGACCGTGCCCGCAGCCGAGAGACCGGCGGCACAGGGCTCGGCCTCGCGATCGTCCGCCACGTCGCCACGAACCACGGCGGCGAGGTGCGAGTCCAATCCCAAGAAGGTCAGGGCTCCACATTCACCTTGACGATCCCCGCCGGGCCGGGCCCCGTCGGCGTCACCACCACTGCGGAGGCAGGATGAGCACGATGACGCAAGAGCTGACGGTGTTGGTCGTCGAGGACGAAGACTCCTTCGTGGAGGCCCTCACGGTCGGACTTCGCCGAGAGGGCTTCAGGGTGCAGGTCGCTCGAGACGGGAGCCAGGCGCTCGACCTGTTCGACGCCGTCGCGCCCGACCTCGTGCTTCTCGACGTGATGCTTCCGAAGGTGTCGGGAATCGACGTCTGCCGGCAGATCCGCGCCCGTTCGAAGGTGCCGATCATCATGGTGACCGCGAAGGGCAGCGAGATCGACACCGTCGTCGGCCTCGAAGTCGGTGCCGATGACTACGTCACGAAGCCATACCGGCTTCGCGAGCTCGTCGCTCGGATGCGAGCGGTGCTCCGCCGCGCGCCGATCGACGACGTCGTGATCGGTCTGAGCGACGCGGTCGAGGTCGGCGACGTGCGCCTCGATCCCGACAGCCACGAAGTCACGATCCGTGGCGAGCGCGTGAGCCTCCCCCTCAAGGAGTTCGAGCTCCTCGCGCTGCTGCTCGACAACGCCGGACGGGTGCTCACCCGAGACACGTTGATCGATCGGGTCTGGGGATCGGACTACGTGGGCGACACGAAGACGCTCGACGTGCACATCAAGCGGCTGCGCTCGAAGGTCGAGAGCGACCCGGGCAACCCGACCCGCATCGTCACGATCCGAGGCCTGGGTTACAAGTACGACGTGCCGAAGGCGTAGCCACGAGGCGAAGCCGACCGCCGTCACGGCGGAGCCGACCACCGTCGCGGGTGAGACCAACCGTGTAGAACGGGCGCGTGGACGCCTTCGCCGAAGCCATCCGCGAGGGCGCCCGTGCGGGCATCACTCCCCTCCGGCCGCTCGCGATCGCAGAGTCGCGGGTCGCTCCGGACATCGTCGTCATGGAGGTCGTGACGGCGGACGGCATCATCGTCTGCCTCCGGCACGGGCTCGATGCGGGCGAGGAGGCGGCGACGCTGTTCCTCGGCGGGGCGCTCGGCGGGCTTTCCGGTCCGGCGCATGGGCTGTACCACAAGGTCGCTCGGCGCCTCGGCGGCGTGCGCATCCACTATCGCAAGCCCGGCCACCTCGAGGACTGCCTGTTCGACGTGCTCCTCGTCCATCACCTGCTGAGCCGCCGCGGCGTCGAGCGTGTCGCGCTCGTCGGGCACTCGTTCGGCGGAGCCGTTGCGATTGGTGCCGGCGTGCTGCTCGGCCCCGCCACGGCAGGCGTGGTCGCGCTCTCGACACAGGTGCCGGGAACGGACGGCGTCGATCGTCTCGTCGCGCCGATCCTGCTCGTGCACGGCGACAGCGACGGCGTGCTGCCCGACCTGTGCAGCCGCAACGTGTACGAGCGAGCGACCTCGTCACGGAGCCGTGACCTCGTGGTGCTCCCGGGCGAGGGGCACCTGCTCGACGGCCAAGCGGCCGCGGGCCTCGACGAGCAGATCGTGACCTTCCTGCAGGCCGCGCTGGCCGTTGCCTCGGACTGAACCGCTGACCCGGGTGTCCCACCCCGCCCGTACGATGGGCTAGTGCCGTCGCCGCTCGATGCCATCTCGATGGGCGAGCCCATCAAGACCGAGCACGGCTTCGTCGCGTCGCCGTTCACGCGGCTCGCGCGCACCCACGGCCTCATGGTCGCGGGCGACACATTGGTCGCCGTCGCGCTCGCGGGCTCGCTGTTCTTCGACATCACTCCTGACGCGGCCCGTTGGCGCATCGCCCTCTACTTGTTGCTGACGGTCGCGCCGTTCGCCGTCGTCGCCCCCATGGTCGGCCCCGCTCTCGACCGGATGAAGGGCGGTCGTCGGATGATGCTGATCGGGTCGTCGATCGGCCGCGCCATCGTCTGCGCCATCATGATCCGCGACGTCGACACGCTTCTGCTCTTCCCCGAGGCGTTCCTCCTTCTCGTCTGCTCGAAGAGCTACGCGGTGTCGAAGGCCGCCCTCGTGCCCACTGTCGTGCACAACGACGACGAGCTGCTCGAAGCGAACGCCAAGCTCACGCTGATCGGTGCGATCGTCGGCTTCATCGCGATGGTGCCGGCCGTGCCGATGCTGAAGCTCGGCGGTCCCGAGTGGGTGCTCGGCTTCGCGTCCATCGTCTTCGTGGGTGCGACTGTGCTCGCACTGCAGACCAAGAAGACGACGATCGCCGTGGTGCCGCCCGGCCCGGAGGAGAAGGCCGAGCTGCACAGCTCGGGCATCGTGCTCGCGGGCACTGCCATGGCGGTCGTGCGCGGCATCGTGGGCTTCCTCACGTTCGTCGTCGCGTTCTACATCCGCAACGCCGGGTCCTCCGAGTTCTGGTTCGCGGTCGTGCTCGCCGCGAGCGGGTTCGGCGCGCTGCTCGGCGCTGTGCTCACGCCTCGGCTGCGGCAGGCGTGGCGCGAGGAGAACATCCTCATCGCTGTGCTCTTGCTCGTGATGGTGACCGGGATCGCCGCCGCGACGTCGGGCAGTCGCTTGTTCTCCGCGACCGCCGCCGCGCTCGTCGTCGGTCTCGGCGCGAGCGGCGGCAAGCTCGCGTTCGACTCGATCGTCCAGCGCGACGCGCCCGACGCGAACCGGGGCCGGTCGTTCGCGAAGTTCGAGACGCGGTTCCAGCTCGCGTGGGTGGTCGGGGCGTTCATCCCGGTCATCATCCCGATCCCGCTTCGGGCGGGTCTGCTGGCCATCTCGTTGGCCGGCGGGGCGGCAGGTGCGAGCTACTACGCGAGCCTGCGCTACCTGCGGGCGAACGGGAAGGCGCCCGAGCCGCTGCTGAAGCGCGTCGGCGTGACGGGCGCGGTCAAAGCCGGGTGGGCGAAGCGCAAGCAGCGCAAGGCTCCGTCGCCTGGCGAGGGCCAGGCGCTCGAGCTGCCTCCTCCGGCGCCCGATGTCGATCCGATCGATACCACGCACCCGATCGCGGTGACGCCGCCCGTGCTGCCGCTCGGAGGGAAGCGGAAGCCCGCCGAGGTGCTTCCGCCGCCCGGCCAGGTCGAGCTCCCGCTCGAACCTCCGCGCGCTGATCGCGTGCGCGTCGGTCGGGC
Organism: uncultured Acidimicrobiales bacterium; assembly: GCA_963726495.1. Taxonomy (GTDB): domain Bacteria; phylum Actinomycetota; class Acidimicrobiia; order Acidimicrobiales; family DATKAS01; genus DATKAS01. The sequence continues at coordinate 451,779 of CAVSCP010000008.1, read as the reverse complement.
ACTTGCAGCTGGCGACCGGCAACAGCGGACCGTGGCGCAGACGGGCTCAGAGGTCGATGCGGGCGAGCCAGAGGCCGGGCGCGTCGATCTCGGCCGGGGTCGGCAGCTCGTCGGCCGACGTCCACAGCCGGGCGAGGCCTTCCTGTCCGGCTCGCTCGACGACACCGTCGACGAACGTCGAGCCGCGCTGCACCTGCTCGCGGGTCAACGTGAGGCCGAGCAAGCGACTCACGAAGCCGTCGGACGGATCGCTCTCGACTCGCCTCCGTCGCAGCGCCTCGGTGAGCATCCCGTACGACGAGAGGACCTTGGCGCCGACGTTGTCCATCACATGATCGGTGACGCCGACGACGAGCGCGACGAGCGCGTCGAGCTGCGGCACGAGTGCGTCCTGGGCGGAGAGCGCGTCGCACCGAGGAGCACCTCGGGATCGGCGAACGCCGACTGCAAGCCCGCCATGCTCTGCGGATCGCCGAGGTCGAACCCACCGAGGCGATCTTCGAGCGCGCGCGGGTCGGGTTGGTAGGACGACACGAACTCGCGCATGAGGTCGGTCATTCGAGCGCGCACGTGGGGCACGTTCAGCACCGCGTGAGTCGTGACCTCTGACAGGCACACCCACAGCCGGAGATCCTCGATGGGGAGTGACCAGTCGCCGGCAAAGCGGTCGAGGTTGGTCGGCACGACGAGCAGCTGATGCGACGCCGCCCGCGGGATCGGGAGGTCGTACTGCCCGAACGCTCGCTGCGCGAGGTGGCCCACCATGCTTCCGGCGGTGACCCCGAGCATCATCGGCGTCATCATCTTCATGAGCCCGCCGAAGAAGTCGGCCGAGGGATCCTCGTCCGCCTCGTCCGACGCGGACAATGCCGCGGCGAGGTCTTCGAACAAGGGGCGATACGCCTCGATCGTCTGATGGGCCCACAGCGCCCTCGTGACGGGCAACGCTTCGAGGGGGCGACCGCTGCCTGACGGATTGAGGCCTGTCGCCTGCGCGACGTGCAATTCCGCTACCCGGATGAGCTGTTCGAGGTCGATGCGAGCGAGCGGATCGACGTTCGGCTCGGACTCGCCCTCGCTCGCGACGGCGATGGCGAACTGGCGCGCGGCTTCCCAGCTGAACGCGCCCTGACCCTGGATCATCTTCATCAGATCCGACAGGAACGGGACGCCGCGGAACGGGTCCTCTGGACCCTGGTCGCTCACAGAGGCATGGTAGGCGGATGGTCGTCGAGTCCCTCCCGCGCGAAAGCGCCGATTTCGACGGCCGCACCGTGGTCGTCACCGGCGCAGCGGGAGCGGTCGGTCGCCGGGTGCTGTCCCGCCTCGAGGAGGATCCCGGTGTCGCCCGCGTCGTCGCGATCGACGTCGCGGAGCTGCGTCCCGGTCTCGCGAAGACCGAGCAACGACGACTCGACCTCGCCCTCGCCGATGCACCGTCCCTTCTCAAGTCGGCCGACACGCTGGTCCACCTCGCCTTCTCGTCGCGTACCGAGATCAACGAGCCCGAAGCAGCGCGCGTCAACGTCGAGACCACGAGCCGCTTGCTCGACGCCGCGAGCTCGGCAGGCGTCGAGCAGGTCGTCGTGGTGTCGAGTGCGACCGTCTATGGCGCGTGGGCGAACAACCCCGTGCCGCTCACCGAGGACGCGCCACTGCGCCCCAACCCGGAGTTCGCGTACGCGGTGCACAAGGCGCAAGTCGAACGCCTCGTCGCCGACTGGGCCGACGACCACAGCGACGCCGCGGTCGCGATCCTGCGTCCCGCGCTCGCGCTCGCGGAAGACGGCGCGGGCTGGATCACGCGCTGCCTCACCGGCTCGGCAGGCATCCGCGCGGGTGACAACGACCCTCCGATGCAGTTCCTTCACCTCGACGACCTCGCGTCGGCGGTCGAGCACGTGCGCCGCGGTCGGCTGTCGGGCGCGTTCAACGTCGCTCCCGACGGGTGGATCCCGGGTGACACCGCGCGCGCCCTCGTCGCCGACGGGCCGCGCGTGCACCTTCCCGACCGCACCGCGACGCGGCTCGCAGAGATGAGCTGGCGGTTGCGGCTGGGGCCGATGCCCCCCGGCCTCGTTCCCTACACCCAGCACCCGTGGGTGGTCGCGAGCGATCGCTTGCGATCAACCGGTTGGGAGCCTCGGTGGAGCAACGAGGAGGCGTTCGTCGCGGGGCACGCGGGCTCGCCGTGGTCGATGCTCAGCCCGAAGCGCAGGCAAGAGCTCGCGCTCGGCGCTGCGGGTGTCGGCGCCGCAGCGTTCGGGATCGCGACGGGGCTGGTCGTGCGGCGCGTGCGCCGCGGTCGTGGGGCTGAGGGAAGGGCGGCGCAAATGCGCCGCCGGGTGAGCGAAGCACCGATTGTCGAGCGAAGCGACCGGCGACGGCGAAGCGCCGCTGACGACGGCGCCGTGACGTCAGGGCTTCTGGGCAAGCACGACGTTCACAGTGGTCGGCTGGCCGCCTCGCACGTAGGTGACGGCGACAGTCTCGCCGGGCTGGTGGTCGCGGAGGGCGACGACGAGGCCCGACATCGACGTGACGTCGACGTCGCCGATCCGCGTGATCACGTCACCGCTCTGCAGCCCGGCGGTTGCCGCGGGACCTCCGGCGATCACCTCACGGAGCATCGCCCCGCCGTCGGTGCCGTGGTCCTGCTCCGCGCTCGTCGCCATGTCGGCGCCGCGCACGCCGAGCCAGACGCGGGCGACCTTGCCGTCGGTGACGAGCTGCTCGGCGACGTTGCGGGCTTGTTCGATCGGGATGGCGAAGCCCAGGCCCTCGGTGCCCGACTCTGTGATCGCGACTGCGGTCGTGATGCCCACGAGCGAGCCGTTCGTGTCGAACAGCCCGCCGCCCGATGATCCGGCCGCGATGGAGGCGTCGGTCTGGATCATGCCGGTGAGCGGTTCGTCGCCACCGTGGGTCTGGACCGTGCGATCGAGCGCGCTGATGATGCCGACGGTCGCCGTCGGGCCGCCTTCGAGGCCGAGCGGTGAACCGATCGCGATCGCCTGCTGGCCGACCTGCAAGGTGGCCGCCTGTCCGAGGCGGGCGGTCGGGTAGCCGGTGCCGTCGATCTTCACGACGGCGATGTCGCTTCTCGGTGTCGCTGCCGACGAGCGTCCCCTCGTGCTGCGAGCCGTCCGCAAGGATCACGCTGATCACCGACGCGTCGCTCACGACGTGTGCGTTCGTGATCAGGTAGCCGTCATCTCGGAAGAGGACGCCCGAACCGCTCGCCGACCCGACCAGGCCACCGACCTCGATGCCGCACGATCGCGGGTTTCGCCTCGGCCACGACTGACGCCAGCGAGCTCGAGGGGGTGGACACAGTCGAAGCGGCCGGGGCGACCGCCTCCCGTTCGACGACGAGGCGCTCGACGATCTTGTGGTCGAGGAGTCCGGCCACGGCCATGACGCCGACCGCCACGCACGCGCCCACGCCTCCTGCGACGAGTGCGACGACCCACGGCGGTCGGCCCGTGCGCCCTCTTCGTGGCGTCGCCGACGCCGCTGCGCCGGAGCCGCCTACCTCACTCGGATGCCGCCAGAGACGGTCGCTGGGGGGAAGGGGAGCCCGGTACGACGGAACTTCGTCATCCGGCCCCTCTTCCAGATCCACGGCTGGGCAGGTTACCGACGGGCCTTCCCGCCGTGGCCGCGCCCCTGCTGCGGTCTCGATGGTGCCGCCTAGCATGATCAAGTGCTCGAACCGCCCAGCGACAGCGACACATGGTTGCTGCTCACCGACCAGGTGCTGTCCGCGGGCGTCGTCTCTGACTGGGCGGTCCGCCCCGACTGCGGTGCCGTCGTGGTGTTCTCGGGCACGGCCCGTGACCATGCGGAGGGTCGGGCCGACGTGCGGCTCCTCGAGTACGAGGCCTATGAGGAGCAGGTCGTGCCGCGGCTTGCGGCCATCGAGGCCGAGGCCCGCCGGCGCTGGCCCACGACCGGCCGGATCGGGCTGCTCCACCGCACCGGGCCGATCCCGATCGGCGAGACCTCGGTGATCGTCGCCGCGTCAGCTCCCCATCGGGACGAGGCGTTCGAGGCTGCTCGCTTCTGCATCGACACGCTGAAGTCGTCGGTGCCGATCTGGAAGCGCGAGACGTGGGCCGACGGCTCGGAGTGGGGCTTGGACGCGAAAGACCTCGTAGAGGTCCCACAGGGAGAGACTCCGTGAGCAGCGTCTTGTTCCTCCTGCTCGCGCTCGGGCTCAGCGCTCTCGGCACTGCGGTGCTGGTGTGGCGCAACCGCCAGCCCAACCGCATCGAGACCGGCATCAACGAGTTCCACCGGGAGATGCGTGCGCTGGCTCCCGAGTCGCGACGGGTCGTGGGGCCGGGACAAGTGCCGCCGCGGCGTGGGTTCGGTCGCCCACCGCGGCCGCCCTCGCCTCCCGAGCCGGGGGAGTAGACGCTGGCTCGCGACCTCGCCATCGACCTCGGCACGGCCAACACCCTCGTCTACGCGAAAGGCCGGGGCATCGTCCTGAACGAGCCTTCGGTCATCGCGCTGAACAGCCAGACGAACGAGGTGCTGGCGATGGGCCACGAGGCGTGGCAGATGATCGGGCGAACGCCGGGCTACATCGTCGCGGTGCGTCCCCTGCGCAAGGGGGCGATCACCGACTTCGACGTGACCCAGCGGATGATCCGCCTCCTGCTCCAGAGAGCGGGCGTGAGCCGGTTCAACCGGCCTCGCGTCGTGATCTGCGTCCCGTCGGCGATCACCGAGGTCGAGCGGCGAGCCGTGACCGAGGCGGCGCGCAGAGCGGGCGCCGCCGACGCGCAGCTCATCGAGCAGCCGATGGCCGCCGCGATCGGGGCCGGGCTCCCGATCCACGAGCCGATCGGCAACATGGTCATCGACGTGGGCGGCGGCACCACCGAGACCGCGGTGATCTCGCTCGGCGGCATCGTGGCGATCCAAGCGATCCGGGTCGGGTCGTTCGACATCGACACCGCCATCCAGAACTACGTCCGCCGCGAGTACGGCATCGCCATCGGGGAACGCACCGCCGAGGAGATCAAGGTCGCGATCGGTTCGGCCTATCCGACGACCGGTGAGATGCGGGCCGAGGTGCGCGGCCGCGACCTCATGAGCGGCCTCCCGAAGACGGTGATCTTGTCGCCCGAGGAGGTGCGGCAGGCAATCGACGAGCCGGTCACGGCGATCGTCGAATCGGTCATCACCTGCCTGAGCAAGGCGCCCCCCGAGCTGTCACACGACTTCTTGACCCACGGGATGTACCTCGTCGGCGGCGGTGGCCTCCTGCGCGGTCTCGACTTGCGGATCGAGCGGGAGACGAAGGTTCCGGTGCACCTCGTCGACGCGCCGCTCGAGTGCGTCGTGCTCGGCGCGGGTCACTGCATCGAGTCGTACGAATCGCTGAAGGTCATGTTCCTCGAAGCGCGGCGCTAGCGGGGCGGCGCAGTGCGCCGCCCGGGTGCGCGCAGCACCGGTTGTCGAGCGAACCGAGCAGGAGCCGGCCGAAGCGCAGCGGAGGACGGCGACGAGGAGTCTCAGCTCAGCAGATCCTCGGCGATCTGACGCACCTGCCAGTCGCGGTCCTCGGTCGCTCGGCGCAACGCCGCGTCGACCTCAGGTCCATCGAACGCTGCGAGCGCGACGACCGCGCGCCGTCGGACCGCCGGCTTGTCGGTCGTGGCGGCGAGGACCGCGGGGAGGCCGGCTGGGTCGCCGATCGAGCCCAGCGCCGCGACCGCCGCCTCTCGGACGAGAGCATCGCTATGCGTCGTGAGGCCGACGAGATGGTGGACGACGGCCTCGGGTTGACCCGGGCCACGTTCGCCGAGTGCCCATGCCGCGGTCTCGACGACCGTGGAGTCCCGGCGTGTCGTGAGGTCGACGAGGTCGACGTCGGGGGTCGTGATTGCGAGCTCCGCGGCCCGTGTCACGACACTGCTGTCGGGATCCTGGAGCGCGACCCGGAGGTCGGCCGCGGTGCAGCGCGTCCATGCGTCGGAGCGCGCCGAGGGCCGCGGCTCGGATCGTGGGGGACTCGTCGCTCAGCGCGCCCCGTGCGGTGGCCTCGTCGCCGGTGTGCCCTGCGACGACGACCGCCTGCAGCCGCTCATCCAACCGCTTGGCGCAGGAACAGCAGACCGGCCACGACAGCGACGGCGATGGCGATGGCGAGGAGGGCGCCGATCACGATCGTCGTGAGGCCGATCCCGAAGATCGCGCCGATCCGCCGGTACCAGCGCGGCGCTCGGTACGGGGTGCCGGCGACCGCTCGTACTGGGGCGCGCCCGCGTCGTGACGGATCGGGAACCTCGGGGGGATCAGGAGCGTTCTCCTCCTTGGCGGCGCCCCGTCTTCCAGCGTTCGTGGCAGGCTGACGCCGGTCTCCGAGCACGATGACGGCCAGGGCGGCAACCGCCACCACGACCGCCAGAACGCTGATCATCAAGGTGGACACGCTGAACTCGACTGTACTTCCGACTGATGTCGCTCCCGATCCCGGCGAGAGCGAGCGACCCCGGCGCCGCAGTGGATGGCGCTGGCTCTGGGTGCTGCCCGGCCTCCTCGTGGTGGCCCTCATCGCATCCTTCACCGTGTACCTGCCGTACTACGCGTACACGCCCGGCTCGGCCACCGACACCGAGCACGTCATCAAGGTCAAGGGTGCCGAGTCGTACCCGGCCAAGGGCGAGATCGACTACACGACCGTCCGCATCAAGCACCTGACTCCCTGGCGCGCGTTCCAGGCGTGGCGCGACCCGGCGATCGACGTCGTGTCCGAGAAGTCCTACCTCGGGAACCTCACGCCGTCGGCCAACAAGACGTTCAACCTGCAGCTGATGAGCGACTCGAAGCAGGCCGCGGTCTACGTCGCGCTCACCCGGCTCGGGTACAAGATCCCTGTCACGGGCGGCGGCGCCGTCGTGCGCCAAGTCTCGCCCGACGTGCCGGCAGCGTCGGTGCTGAAGGAAGGCGACGTGATCGTCGCGGTCGACGGCACGCCGGTGCACCTCGACAGCGATCTCGGCCCCATCCTCGAGCCGCACAAACCTGGCGACGAGGTCACGCTCACGATCGAGCGCCCAACGGGCACCGGTGACCCAACCGCCAAGCCGACTTACAACACGATCACCGAGAAGGTGAAGCTCGCGGCACGTGACGACGGCACCGCGCTGATCGGCATCGCTCCCGGCACCCGCGACGACGTGAAGTTCGACTTCCCTGTGAACGTCGACATCGACTCGGGATCGGTCGGCGGTCCGTCCGCCGGGCTCGCGTTCACGCTGGGCGTGATCGACGCGCTGACTCCCGGCGAGCTCACCGGCGGCCAGAAGGTGGCGACCACCGGAACGATCAGCCTCGACGGCTCGGTCGGTCCGATCGGCGGCATCAAGCAGAAGGTGGCCACGGTCGAGCGGGCTGGTGTGAAGGTGTTCCTGGTGCCGGCTTCCGAGGCCGACGATGCACGCGCTGCCGTGGGGAACGGCGACCTCAAGATCGTGCCGGTCGAGAACGTCGACGACGCCTTGAAGGCCCTCGCCGCGATCGGCGGCAACGGCGGCGACCTCGTGTCGACCGCTGCGTGAGACGAATCGCTTCGGCGTCCGCTCACCTGCCTCGTAGATTGCTCTGATGGCCTCGGTCGCTGCGTCCCGCCCCCCGCGCGGGGCGCTCGCAGCGATGCGCCACCGCAACTTTGCGATCTTCTGGACGGGCGCGCTCGTCTCGAACATCGGCACCTGGATCCAGACGATCACGGTCCCGTACGTCCTCTACAAGACGACCGACAGCGCCGCGTGGGTCGGGCTCGCCGGCTTCTGCCAGTTCATCCCCGGCGTGCTCATGGGGCCATGGTCCGGAGCGATCGCGGACCGGTTCGACCGCCGCAGAGTGCTGATCACGACGCAGACCGCGCTCGCCTTCTGCGCGCTCGGCCTTTGGGTCATGTGGGAGGCCGGGGTCCGCAGTCCCGGTGCGCTCGTCGCGGTGGTGTTCGCGACCGGCGTGATCTCGGCGCTCAACATCCCGTCGTGGCAGGCGTTCGTCTCTGAGCTCGTGCCCAAAGAGGATCTGCTGAACGCGGTCACGTTGAACTCGGCGCAGTTCAACGCCGCACGTGCGATCGGCCCTGCGCTCGGCGGCCTCATCCTCGCGACGCTGGGGCCGTCCTGGGCGTTCTTGCTGAACGCGATCTCCTACATCGCGGTCATCGGCGCGGTCTGGCTCGTGCGCGTTCCCGTCCGGCACGCGGTTCGCACTGGCCACCGCGTGCTGAGGGACTTCGTCGACGCGTGCCGCTATGTCCGCGGTCACGAAGGCATCCTCATGGCCATCATGCTCGTCTTCGCGGTCGGCGTTCCTCGCGAACCCGATGCTGCAGCTGAGTGCCGTGTTCGCCGACAGCGTGTTCGGTGCGGGCGCGGCCGGCCTCGGCCTGCTCACCGCCGCATTCGGCATCGGAGCAGTCGTGGCGACGCCACTCGTCTCGTCGTTGAGCGTGACGCTCGGACGGGCTCGGCTTGTCTCGGTGTCGTTCACGTGGCTGGCCTTGAGCGTGACGGCGTTCGGTCTCTCGACAGAGCTCTGGCAAGGCGCGCTGGCGATGTTCGCGACGGGCATCGCCTACCTCGCGCTCATCGCGACGTTGAACACGACGGTGCAGCTGAGCGTCGTCGAGGAGATGCGCGGCCGCGTGCTCGCTGTGTACTTCATGACGTTCACCGCGGGCTATCCCCTGGGCTCGTTGCTGCAGGGCTGGCTCGCACAGGTGTTCAGCCCTCGGGCCACTGTCGCGACCGCGGGGTTGCTGCTCGTCGCGATCGGCGCCGTGCTCTGGTGGCGGCCCGAGATGCTCCACAGGATGGAGAGCCACCGCGCCGAGGTCGCGCTCGAGCCCGCTATGCCGTGACGAGCGACGCGGACGCGAGCCGCTTCGACCGGATCGCCGCGTCTTCCTCGCTCGAGAGACCGGTGAACCCGTGGGCCGCGGCGATGCGTCCCTGGGTGACGATGTAGAGCCAGAACGCGCCCGCGACCACGACCCCGAGCCCGACCCTGAAGAACGTCGGCAGGCCGCTGCCGGTCACGAAGCCTTCGATCGTGCCTGCGACCGCGAACGCGACGATCAGCCCGAGCACGATCACGACCGACCGGCGTCCCTGCTCGGCGAGCGCGTCGCGGCGGCTCTGATCCCCGGGATCGATGATCGCCCAACCGAGGCGCAGCCCCGCGGCGCCGGCGATCACGACGGCCGACAGCTCGAGCAAGCCGTGGGGGAGGATCAGCCCCCAGAACTTGGGCGACTGACCAGCGGCCGCGAACAGGCCTGCCGCGACACCGACGTTCGCTCCGTTCGTGACGAGGATGTACGCGGTGACGCCGCACAGCAAGATGCCGGCGGCGAACGCGTAGATCGCGACCTGCACGTTGTTGACGAACACCTCGGATGCGAACTGCGCCGCGGGCTCGGACGAGTAATACGACTCGAAGTCGTTGTTGACGTACGCCTCGCGGACGGCAGCGGGCGCGGTGGCCTCGACCGCTTTGGGTGAGTGCGCGAGCCACGTGCCGACGGCGATCGCGGGCAGGAACGTGAGCGCGGCGGCGACGAGGACGAACCAGCGGTCGTGCCACACCGCGGCCGGGAACGAGACGGTGAAGAAGCGGCGGAGTGCCCGCACCGTCCGCGGCCGGGTGCCGTAGATGACGGCGTTCGCGTCGGCGACGAGGCGCGTGAGCCTCGCCGTGAGCGCCGGGTCGTTGAAGTTGCTACGGGCGACGGACAGGTCGGTCGACGTGCGCTGGTAGAGCGACACGAGGTCATCGAGGTCGGACGCCGACATCGAGCGCGGCTTGCGAGCGCGTCGAGTCAGATCCGCGAGGCGCTTCCACTCGTCGTCATGATCGGCGAGGAACGAGTCGATGTTCACCAGCCCGTTACGGTATCGACGTGGCTGACCGGTGGGGCGCAGCATCACCGCTGCCCGGCATCGTCACTCCTGAAGCGGTCGTGCTCGAGCTGCGTCTCGCGACGCTCGGCTCGCGCGTGCTCGCGATCCTCCTCGACCTCTCGATCCAGCTGACGGGGTTGGTTCTGTTGCTGCTCGGTCTCGCGGGAGTGTCCGCCGCGACGTCGGCCTCGCTGCCGGGATGGGTCGCGGCGGTGATCGTCACATTCCTCGTGTTCCTGGTGATCTTCGGCTACCCGGCGATCTGCGAGACGGTGTGGAACGGCAAGACGGTCGGCAAGCGAGTGCTCGGCATCCGAGTGGTCACGACCGAAGGTGCGCCGATCCGGTTCCGGCAGGCGGCGATTCGCGCCGCACTCGAGCTCGTCGACTTCTTCATCCCGCCCGGCGGGCTGGTCGCGTGCATCTCGGTGCTCCTGACACGCGATGACCAGCGCCTCGGCGACCTCGCGGCGGGCACATTCGTCGTGCACGAGCGCACCGCGAACCCGAGTGCGGCGCCCGTGTGGTTCCCACCCCCGTGGGGTTACGAGTCGTACGCCGCGACGCTCGATGTGGCGGCACTCGACGCGGAGGACTACGAGCTGGTGCGCTCGTTCCTGTTGCGCGCGAACACGCTCACACCTGGGGCCCGCATCCAGATCGCGGGTCGGTTGGCACGGCCGATCGGTCGTCTCGTGCACCAGCTGCCTCCACCCGGGATGCCCGACGAGCTCTTCCTCGCGTGCGTCGCCGCCGCGTACCAGCAGCGGAGCCGATCGTTGGCGTCGCCTCTGCCCGCGCCGAGCGTCCCGTCGCCGTCGCTGCCCGCGCCGGTGCTCGTGCCGGATGTCGCGTCCACGCCTGCTCCCGATGACGGAGGGTTCGCGCCGCCGCGGTAGGGGTGCGTGCCGCGTAGCCTTTCAGGGTGCCGGACCAGCTGACCTACCTCGATCATGCGGCGACGACGCCGATGCGGCCCGAGGCGGTCGAGGCGATGCTGCCGTTCCTCACCGAGCAGTTCGGCAACCCGTCGGGCTCGCATCGTGCCGCTCGTGAGGCGCGCAAGGCGCTCGACGAGTCGCGTGAGATCGCCGCGTCGCTGCTCGGCGTCGACTCGAGCGAAGTCGTGTTCACGGGCGACGGCACCGAGGCCGACAACCTGGCGGTGACCGGTGTGCACGCCGCCCGCGGAGGCGTCGCGGTGTGCTCGGCCATCGAGCACCACGCAGTGCTGCACCCCGTCGAGCACGTGGGTGGCCGCGTCGTCGCGGTCGACGCCAGCGGGACGATCGACCTCGATGCGCTCGCGGAAGCCCTCGACGAGTCGGTCTCGGTCGTGTCGGTGATGACGGTGAACAACGAGGTCGGCACGATCCAGCCGATCGGCCGCGTCGCCGAGGTGGTCGCCGAGCGCGCGCCGGGTGCGGTCTTGCACACCGACGCGATCCAGGCCTTTGCGTGGCTCGACGTCGCCGAGGTGTGCGCGGGCGCGCAGCTCGTGTCGATCAGCGGCCACAAGTTCGGCGGACCCAAGGGCGTCGGCGTGCTCGCGGTCCGCAAGGGAGTCGAGCTCGCGCCGCTCGTGCTCGGTGGTGGCCAAGAGCGCGGCCATCGCAGTGGCACGCAGAACGTCGGCGGGATCGTCGCGCTGGCGACTGCGATGACGCTGGCGAACGACGAGCGCAAGGCGATGGTCGATCGCGTCGCCGCGCTGCGAGATCGGCTCGTCGACGAGCTCCGGGCGCGGGTCGACGGCATCACCGAGACCGTGCCGCGCGACCGCAAGGTCGCGGGCAACGCGCACCTTCTGGTCGACGGGGTCGAGGCCGAGGCGCTGCTCTTCCTCCTCGATCGTCAGGGCGTCTGCGCGTCTGCGGGCTCGTCGTGCTCGAGCGGAGCGATGGACCCGTCGCACGTCCTCGCCGCGATGGGGATCTCGCGTGAGTGCGCCGTGGGTGCCGTGCGACTGTCGCTCGGGCCGGCGTCGACCTCCGCGGATGTCGACCGCGCGCTCGAGGTCATCCCCGCAGCGATCGCCCAGCTGCGGAGGTAGCGCGGTGCAGGTGCTGGTCGCCATGTCGGGCGGCGTCGACTCTTCCGTGGCTGCCGCGTTGCTGCTCGAGGCCGGTCACGACGTCGTCGGCGTCACGATGAAGCTGTGGGGAGGCGAGAGCGACCGCGGCTGCTGCTCGGTCAGTGACGTCGACGATGCTCGGCGCGTCGCGCAGCAGCTGGGCATCGATCACGCGGTCTTCAACTTCGGCGACGACTTCCTGCGTGAGGTCGTGGCTCCCTACGTCGACGCGCACCGCGACGGGCTCACGCCGAACCCCTGCGTGGAATGCAACCGCCATCTGAAGTTCGACCGGTTGGTCGAGCGCGCCGACCTCCTCGGCTTCGACTGCGTCGCCACCGGCCACCACGCCCGGGTGGATCGTGACGCGTCCGGGCGCGTCCACCTGCTTCGAGGCGCCGACCGCGGCAAGGACCAGTCGTACGTGCTGCACATGCTCGATCAGCGCGCCCTGCCGCGCGTCGTGCTGCCGATCGGCGCGCTGACGAAGCACGAGGTGCGTGAGCGCGCAGACGCGCTCGGCCTTCGCACCGCGGCAAAGCCCGACAGCCAGGACGTGTGCTTCATCACGGCGTCGGGTGGTCGCCGCGACTTCCTGGGAGATCGCATCCCGCTCCACCCCGGGCGTGTCGTCGATGGCGATGGGCGCGTCGTCGGCGAAGTCGATGCGGTCGAGCTCGTGACGGTGGGGCAGCGCCGAGGGCTCGGCGCGCTCGGTACCGATCACCGCTCGTACGCAGTCGCGGTCGACGTCGCGAGCGCGACGGTCGTCGTCGGCGGCGCTGACGATCTGCTCACCGACTCACAGGAGCTCGACGCGATCTCGTTCGTCGGGGAGCCCGCGACGGGTCCTGTGCTCGCGCAGTGCAGCGCCCACGGCGAGCCACGCGCCGCGTCGCTCGACGGCACGACGCTCCGCTGGGACCAGCCGCAGCGCCGCGTCGCTCGCGGTCAGAGCATCGCCTTCTACGACCTGACCGACACCGAGCTCCTCGGCGGCGCCACCGCCACCTGACCCACCGAGATTGATGATTCGGGGACGGCATACCGCCCTCCAATCATCAATCTCCCGGGGAGACGGGTCGTGCGGCGTCAGGTCTGCGAGCGGCCGCGCTCGACGATCGCCATGCGCCGGCGCTCGACCTCCGCCGGGTCGAACCCCGCGTTGCGCTGCCAGTCCCGTGAGTCGTGGCGCTCCACGTCCCATCCGTCGCCGACGGTGCCCGACGTGACGGCGTCGTAGGTCTTGCGGATCTGGCGCACGCCGCGCTGGTCGTTGCCGATGAGATCGGTCGCGAGGCCACGGGTGAACGGCAGCAGCTCGTCGTGGTCCACGACGTGGTTGACGAGGCCCCACTGGAACGCCTCGTGCGCGTCGAGGAAGTTGCCGGTGAAGCTCATCTCCCGCGCCCGGCGCACGCCGATCGCCTGCGGCAGCAGGACGGTGAGCCCCCAGCCGGGCATCACGCCGACGCGCGTGTGGGTGTCGCCGAAGCGGGCTCGTTCGGATGCGACGAGGAAGTCGCAGTTGAGCGCGAGCTCGAACCCTCCGGTGATCGCGGGCCCGTTGACCGCGCCGATCACCGGCTTCTCCATGAGCGGAAACGGGCCGTGCTGTGCGGCATGGGCGTCGCGTCCGTCGGCGTTGCCGGCGCGCAGGTTGCCGCCGGACGATCCGAGCTCCTTGAGGTCGAGCCCCGCGCAGAACGCCGGATCGGCGCCGGTGAGGATCACCACGTCGACGTCGTCACGGCCGTCGGCCTCGCGGAGCAGCTCGGGCAGCAGCCGCAGCACCTCGGAAGACAGCGCGTTGCGCGCGGCGGGCCGGTTGAGCGTCACCGTCGCGATGCGATCGCTGACTTCGAGCAGCACGGGTCCTTCCGTCACGGCAGCACCTCTTCCTCGTCGGGGGGCAGGAACTCGAGCTTGAGGTCGCCGAGGCGCACGAGCGTCGACGCGATCCATCCGCCCATCGCGCTGAAGTGGTCGTCGAGGATCGAGCCGTCGGCGAGCGGCTCCTCGGTCACCTCGTAGGTGCCCTCGTAGGACACCTCGATCGCGTACGCGGGCTCTTCGAGCGGGTCGCGGTAGAGCGTCTCGACCGTCGGCCCGAACCGCTCGAGCGGCGCCGAGGTGCCGATGGGCGGGCTCTGCGAGGGCAGGGCCGCCAGCACGAGCTCCGCGTTCGGATGGGCCGCGAGGCGCTGGATCCGCAGCAGGATCTCGATCTCGATGCGGGGCGGGTCGTCGATCTGCTCGTCCTGTACCAGAGCCGGTAGGAGGTCTGCGACCACGTCGGCCAGTCGAAGGTGATGTCGGCCACCACGCGTGGAGGGGATCCCTCGCCGGGCAGCCCGTACGTGGTCTCCCACGTGACGTCGCCGAGGAGCACGTCGACCTGGAACCGCTCCTCGACGTCCTTCTGCCGTTCGAGGAACGCGGACTCGAGCGTCTCGCGGAGCGCGCCGATGGCGTCGGTGAAGACGTGATCGAGCATGCGCGGCTGAGGCTACCGGGCGCGTGCGAGCCTGGGGCAGTGAGCGGCAACGAGAAGCTCGGCCTGATCATCGTCGCCGCGTCGTTCGTCGTGTTCGTGGTGTGGCTCGTCGCCGCGAGGGCGGTCGTGCGCCATCAACCGGAGATCCATCCCGGTCCGGCCACGATGGACCTCGGACCCGAGTCGCCGGCGGTCGTCAACCACGTCGTCCACCGGCGCCTCACCGCCAACGCCGTGCCGGCGACGTTGCTCGACCTCGCCGCGCGCGGCTGGGCCGAGGTCTTCGCTCCGCACGAGGGGGCGACGATGGTGAGGTTGCGGACGGAGCCACCAGCCAGAGCGGCGCCCCTCACCACCTACGAGACCCAGCTGCTCGACGCGATTCGGAAGGTGGCGGGGAACGAAGACCTCCCGGCCGAGCGTCTCGCGGCCGCGCTGAACCCGTCGACGCCCTGGTTCTGGGCTCGCTTCCGGATGTCGGTCACCCGCGAGTCGAAGCAGCTCGGGCTCGTGAACCGACCGAAGGTCGCGCGCATCCTGCTGACGGCCGACATCGCCCCGTTTGTGCTCTGCGCCGGGCTCGCGCTCATCAACCCAGGCGCTGCTCGGCCTCGGCATCCCGCTGCTCTTCATCCTCTGGCCGATCGCCTGGTACCTCGCGATCCGGCGAGCTCCCGATCAGCTCACACCCGCGGGCCGCGAGGTCGCGAGCCGCTGGCTCGGCGTCCGCGCGTTCGTCGCGGGCACCGGAAGCCTCGACCACCTGCCCCCGGCGGCGGTCGAGGTCTGGGATCGCTACCTCGCGTACGGCGCCGCGATGGACCTCTCCGAGGTCGCGGTCGAGGGATTGCTGATGCACTTCCGCACCGACATGAAGGTGAGCGACGTCGTGCACGTGGGCCACAGCCTGATGGATCCGAACTTGCTCGGCGGCGTGATCGCCGAGCAGATGGGGCAAGTGCACGCCGACAAGCTGCGCGAGCTCGGGCCGGGCTTCACCGAGTCGACGCCGTTCGGGCCCGACGCGGGTGACTTCTGCGTGCTCGCTGCGTCGGCGCAGCGCGGTCTCGGCGCCGGTGTCCCGGCCTGGGGTGCGACCTTCCCTCAATGGGCGCAGGCGCTCGTTCGCCGCGCCGACGCTCTACGCGACGCCGCACCTCCCGAGATCGCGAGCTCGGTGTGGGCGCTCTACCACGACCTGTCGCCGCTGCTCGCGGAGCTCTCGCACGCGACCACGATGCAAGCCATCGCTCCCGCGATGAGGGGCTACGAGACCGTGCTCTCATCCCCGACGACAAAGCAGCACGCCGAGGAGGTCGCGCGCTACCTCAACGACGAATGCCACCTGCAGATCGACATGCAGCGGTTCAACGGTCCATGAGCGCGACGGGCACGCCGAGCCCGGCCGACTCCCGCACGGTCGCGATGCGCCTTCCGGACTGCACCGCGGCACGAGCGCTCGCTGACGCGATCGGGTCCGAGCGAGGCGAGTGTGGCGTCGAGGTCGTCCGACAGGAACGTGAGTCCCCAGAACTGAGCCGGCTCGTCGCCTCCGCGTCCGGTGGCTACGACTTCGAGGATCACCTCGGCCATGCGGAAGAACGCCTGCTTCACCTCGCGTCCGTCTCCCGCGGGGCCTTCGCGGACGCGGCGCAGCTCGAGCCCTTGCTCGGCGAGTGCGTCGATCGTGCGATCGAGGTCGGGGGTGAGCACGACGAGGTGGTCGATCGCGACGACGTGGTTCGGATGCACGGTCGCGTCGGGGATGTCGGCCGTCGAGGACGACGTCGCGAGGCCGTCGATCGTCGATGGCACCGGAGCGCGCAGCGACCAAGACGCGATGCCTGGATCGGCTGTCGGCTTCGAGCACGGATCGTGACGGTGCCGATGACGACTCGGTTGTCGGCATCGACGGCGAACCCGGCGGCGCGCCAGTGGTCGGGTGATGCGCCCACCACGAGCTCCGCGATGGTGGGCGAGCCGGTCATGCCGATTCGGTCGAGATCAGGCCCAGCTGCCACCACAAGAACGCGAGGACGTCGGCCAGCTCGTCGGCCTGCTTCGCGAGCGGCTTGCCCGCGCCGTGGCCGGCTCGATCCTCCTGCCTCAGCAGGATTGGATGCTCGTCGCCACACGACGGTCGCCCACTGCACCGCTGCGGTCATCTTGCGGGCGTGGTTCGGGTCGACGCGTCCGTCGCCCTCGGCCGCGGTGAAGAGCACCGCGGGGTAGCAGGTGCCGGGCACGACGTGGTGATACGGCGAGTACGCGAGCACCCACTCGAGCTCCTCGGCGACCTCGGGATCGCCGTACTCGGGAGTCCACAGCTTGCCGATCAGGTGGAGGTGGTAGCGCACCATGTCGAGCAGCGGGACCGCGCAGTGGATGGCGCGGGCGAGGTCGGGTCGCTGCGTCATCGCCGCGCCCATCAACAGCCCGCCGTTCGAGCCTCCTCGGAGCGCGAGCCGGGCTCGCGAGGTGAACTCGTTCGAGACGAGCCAGTCGCCCGCCGCGTGGAAGTCGTCGAACACCTGCTGCTTGTGCTCGCGCATGCCGGCTCGATGCCAGTCCTCGCCTTCCTCGGCGCCGCCGCGGATGCACGCGTCGGCGAACATGCCGCCGGCCTCGGCGACCGCGATCGCGATGGGCGAGTACGCGGGCGTCGCCGCGATCGAGAAGCCGCCGTATCCGGTGAGCAAGCACGGCGTGTCGGGGGAGGGCGTGACGTCGGCGCGGCGGACGAGGAACATCGGCACGTCGACGCCGTCGGTCGACGGGTACCTGACCTGCTCGACATGGAAGCGATCCGCGTCGACGGGAGACGACGAAGTGCCCCACCGCTCGATGCCGTCCGCGGGCGTCCAACGGTGCAGCGTCGCAGGAAGCGCGAACGACTCGAGCTGGAGGAACGCCTGCGTCTGTGCCTCGTCCGCGTCGAAGCCCGCGAGCGAGACGGGCCCGGGAAGCTCGATCTCGCGCATGTCGGTGCCGTCGAGTGCGTACGAGCGCACCACCGCCAGCGCCGACTTCGTGCCGTGCACCAGGAGGCGATCGCCCGCGACCTCGACGCCGCCCGCGTCGATGACGAGGTCGCTCTGGGCACGAGCGTCTGCCACGCATCGCTCGTCGCCGCGTCGAGCGACGCGGTGAAGACCCGGCCGCGGGGTGCGTCGAGGTTGGTCACCCCGATCAGGCGGTCGTCGACGACGCGCACGACCGTCTGCGCCTCGACGCCTTCGATCAGCGTCGTGCGCGCGCCGGTCTCGCGATCGATGAGGTGGACGTCGGCGCGGCTCCATCCGACGTTGCAGTGCACGGCGAGCCAGCGGCCGTCACGCGACAGCGTGATCGACTGCATCGACTCCTCGATCGGCAGGTCTCCGAAGACGAGCTCGTCGTGGCCGTGGTGGTCACCGACGACGTGCCACCAGACGCGCTCGCCGTACTCCTGTCCCGACGGGTAGCGCGTGTAGGCGAACGCGTCGTTCTGTCGGGCGTCCACGCGACGGACGACCAGCCGCGTGTCGGGGATCGTGTCCGCGAGCAGCTCGACCCGTGTCGACGTCGACGATCCGCAGTGTCGAGCGCTCGTCACCGCCGATCGACACGCCGAACGCGACCAGATGCCCGTCGGGCGAGGGGTAGTACCAGTCGAGCGCGGCGGTGGCGTCCTCGAGCAGCGCGGCCGGATCGATCAGCGTCGTCGCGCGGCGCAGTCGGGATCGGTGGCGGATCGGACGATCAGCCGGAACTGCGCCTCGCCGCCGCCTCGTTCGAGGGTGAAGACGCGGCCGCCGGCGACTCGACACGACGTCGAGATCGGCGCGGCCAGGAGCTCGACGAAGCGGGCGTGCATCGCGGCCCGGGCCGGGCAGGGCCTCGAGGGCGCGACGAGTTCGCTCGTTCTGAGCGGCGACCCATGCCAGGGTCTCGGGCGAGGCGGCATCTTCGAGCCACCGGTAGGGGTCGGCGACCTCGTGCCCGTGAAGGAGGTCGACGGTGTCGCCGCGAGGAGCGACGGGCGGGGTCGGCGGGGGTCGAGCTCGGGCAGGTCAGCCTCGGCCGCAGTTGGGCTTCTTGCCGTGGTTCGCCTTGTTCCGCCGCATGCGCGCCTTGCGCTTCTTGGTCTTCTTCGACATAGGCCCGACAGGCTACCGGGTCAGTACCGCTTCACTTTCGGCGGCGGCGCAGGAGGCGTCGGCGCGGGCCGGACGCTCGGTCGGTTCTCGGTGATGCGCATGCCGTGCACGGGGTAGAGCTTGGGCACCCGCTGGCCCGGCGTGCGCAGGACCCAGGCCTTGAACGCGGACTCCGACTCCCAGACGTCGATCACGCAGATGCCGTCTGCGGTCGGGCTGCAGACGTGGAGCACCAGGCCCGAATCGGGGCCGCCGCGCTGGTCGACCGTCTGCTCGTAGCGGTCGTACGCGTCGAGGAGCTCGGGGATGGTCCCGCGCACCATGACGACGGCCATCACTGCCTCGGTGCTGCCTGCGGTGACCCGGAACGTCTTGGCGAGGCTGTCCGGGATGTGGATGGCCTCCTCCGGAGTCGACTGCCTCGGTCGGTGCGGCCAGAGGTGTGGGCGGCGCGAGCGGCTGCCCGTTCACCACCTTCAGCTTCGGAGAAGGACCAGCGGCCGGGGCCTTGTCCTTCCTCAACTTCATGGCCACATCCTACGAATCGGCCGGTTCAGGGGCGCGATTGAGCGATCAGGCGTGCGAGCCGGCCCAATCGACCAGGTCTTCTGCCGTCATCGTGTTCACGATCGAGTCGAGCGGCACCTCGCACTCGGCCGCCCGCTCGCACCCGTGGGGCTGCCAGTCGAGCTGTCCCGGGGCATGCGCGTCGCTGTCGATCGAGAACCGGCAGCCGAATTCGACGGCGAGCTTGAGGAGCCGGCGAGGCGGGTCGAGACGCTCGGGACGGCAGTTGATCTCGACCGCGGTGTCGAACTGCTTGCACGCCATGAAGACGATCTCGGCGTCGAACGTCGACTCGGGCCGCCCCTTCCCCACGACCTTGCGCCCGGTGCAGTGGCCGAGGATGTCGACGTGCGGGCTCGCCACGGCGAGCACCATGCGCTCGGTCATGGGCTGGCGCTCCATCCGCAGCTTTGAGTGCACGCTGGCCACGACGACATCGAGCCTCGCCAGCAGGTCGTCGTCGCAGTCGAGCGTCCCGTCTTCGAGGATGTCGACCTCGATGCCGGTGAGGATCCGGAACGGCGCGAGGTCGGCGTTCAGCTCGTCGAGCACGTCGAGCTGTTGCAGAAGTCGCTCGCGCGAGAGGCCGTGCGCGACCGTCAGGCGGGCCGAGTGGTCGGTCAGCACCATGTACTCGTGCCCGAGCTCGATCGCGGTGCGGGCCATCTTCTCGATGGGCGCTCCGCCGTCGGACCAGTTCGAGTGGCTGTGGCAGTCGCCGCGCAGCGCGGCGCGGAACGCCGCGCCCTCGGGCGACAGCGGGATCGTCGTCTCGTCTTCGAGCTTCAGCAGGTAGGACGGCGTCTCGCCCTTCACCGCCTCGGTGATCACGCTCGCCGTGACCGGGCCGATGTGGTTGAGCTCGGTGAGCGTGCCCGCCTTCGCCCGTGCTTCGACCTCCGCCGGATCGAGATCGGCGATCGCGTCGCGTGCGTTCGCGAACGCCTTGACGCGGTGCGAGGGTTCGAGCGCGCGGTCGAGCAGGAAGACGATCCGGTCGAGGGCGTCGACAGGCTCCACGGCTACGCGGGCTTCACCGTCAACGGGATCGACGTGCAGCCGCGGAGGAGGAAGCTCTGCGTGCCGACGATCTCGCCGCTCGGCTCGAACGCCGACGTCTGCTCGAACAGCACCTCTGCCGTGACGCGGGCCTCGAGGCGAGCGAGCGGCGCACCGAGGCACAGGTGGATGCCGTGCCCGAAGCCGACGTGGTCGGTGGGGTTGCGATCGAGCCGGTAGGTCGCCGCGTCGGGTCCCCACTTCTCCTCGTCGCGGTTCGCCGCGGCGAAGAGCACCAGCAGGCGGGTTCCGGCATCGAGGGCCTGACCGCCGACCTCGGTCGGGGCGGAGGTGCCGCGGAAGAGGCACTGCACGGGCCCGTCGTATCGCAGCTGCTCCTCGAACGATGCCGCGATCTTCGACGGATCCGCGCGCAGTGCCGCTTCGACGTCGGGCCGATCGACGAGCATCCGCATCCAGTTGCCGAGGAGGTTCGTCGTCGTCTCGTTGCCGGCGATCAGCAGCAAGATGCAGAAGCCGACGAGCTCGTCGACGGTGAGTGGTTCCTCGCCGTCGGAGCCCCTGGTGACGAGCATGCTGACGAGATCGTCCTTGGGGTGCCTCGCTCGGTCCTCGATGACCTCGACGAAGAACTCGAACATCTCTTCGGCGGCGACCTTGAAGCGAGCGGGATCGGGGGCGAGGCTGAACGCGGCGACCGCTGCGTCGGACCACCGCTTGAACTGCTCCTTGCGTTCCGCCGGGATGCCGAGCATCTCAGCGATGACAGTGACGGGGAGTGGGTACGACAGGTCGCGGACGAGGTCGGCACCGCCATCGGCGCCCTTCTCGATCATCTCGCCGACGAATTGCTCGGCGATCTCCCTGACCCGCGGCTCGTAGTCGTTGATCACCCGCGGCGTGAAACCCCGGTTCACGAGGCGTCGCATCGTCGTGTGGAGCGGAGGGTCGGAGGCGATGAGCGAGCGTCCGAGCCCGCCGGCGTCGATCTTGCGCCCGTCGTCGGCGACCTCTTCGCTGCCGACCATCGCCATCATGTCGCCCATGCCGCGGGCCGACGAGAAGAGGAGCGGCTCGCGGAGCACGCCGGTGACATCCGCGTAGCGACTGACCGCATAGGCGTCGAGCAGCGGGACGTAGGCGAGGCCCGGCTCGGCGCGCAGCCGTGCGTACTCCGCGTGCGGGTCGGCGAGGACGGCTGGGTCGAACACCTCGAACGTGGTCTGGGACGAATCGAGTCACGGAGCGAATCGTAGACGGTGCGCGGCCCCTACCCTGATCCGGGTCATGGAACGCTTCGGCATCGTCGGCCTGCCCAACGCGGGCAAGTCATCCCTCTTCAACGCGTTGACCGGCGGCAACGCACAGGTCGCAGCGCACCCGTTCTCGACGACCGAGACGAACGTGGGGGTCGCGAAGGTGCCGGACGAGCGCCTCGACGCGCTCGCGGCCATGAGCGAGTCGAAGAAGGTCGTCAACGCGACCGCGGAGTTCGTCGACATCGCCGGCATCCAGAAGGGCTCGAACGCGGGCGAGGGCTTGGGCAACAAGTTCCTCGGCGGCATCCGCGAGGTCGACGCCGTGCTCTACGTGCTTCGATCCTTCGTCGACCCGAACGTCGTCGGCGCCAGCGACCCGCTCGACGACTTGGCGACGCTCGAGCTCGAGCTCGTGCTCGCGGATGCCGCGAGTGCCGAGACGCAGCTCGAACGGCGGCGCAAGGCGGCGAAGTTCGACAAGTCTGTCTCGGGTGAGGTCGCGGTCCTCGAGAAGGCGGTCGGCCTCCTGCAAGCGGCGATGCCGCTCTACCGCGCCGGGCTGTCCGCCGACGAGATCACCGCGCTCCAGCCGTTCTTCCTCATCACCGCGAAGCCGGTGCTGGTCGTCGTGAACCTCGGCGAAGACCAGCTCGACGCAGGCCGACGCGACGGTCGCGTCGGTCGTCGCGGAGATCGGCGGTGCGGCCGAGGTGCTCGCGGCGTGCGTGCAGCTCGAGGCTGAGACCGCGCAGCTCGCCTGCGGACGAGCGCGCCGAGCTGCTCGACGGCCTCGGGCTCGGCGAAGGGGCGCTGCCGCGTGTGATCCACGCGGCGTACCACTTGCTCGGCCTCCGCACGTTCCTCACGACCGGCGACAAAGAGAGCCGCGCGTGGACGTTCCGCGCCGGAGCCAAGGCGCCCGAGTGCGCGGGCGTGATCCACAGCGACTTGCAGCGCGGGTTCATCCGCGCCGAGGTGATCCGTTGGGACGAGCTGCTGTCACTTGGCTCGTGGTCGAAGGCGAAGGAGGCAGGCAAGCTCCGCGTCGAGGGCAAGGACTACGAGGTGCAGGACGGCGACACCCTCGAGATCCGGTTCAACGTGTGAGCGCCCGTCAGCTCGTGAGGACGACTGCCTTTCGCAGCCGCAGGCACTCCTCGACACGGAACTGCTCGAGGCTTCGACGGTCGCGGTCGGAGTAGAGGCCGGCGGCGTCGGCGAAGGGCACGACTTCAGGCCGGTCGACGTCGTAGGTGTGACCGTCGTGCGTGAGCGTCGCAGTGCCGCGCGCGAGCACGTTCTTCAGCCAGTCGGTGTTCGGCCCGTACGGCAGCGCGATGAGGAAGCCGTCGTCGACGGGCTCGGCGACGATCGGCGTCTCGTAGGGCGTGCCGGTCGTGCGTCCGACGTGATGGATCACCCCGGTCCGCGAGCCAGCCGTGCCCGCGGTCTTCAGCACGTAGGGCTTCGTCGCCTTGCTGATGCGACGGACCGCGTTGAGGACGGTCGGTGACTTCGAGCGCATCCCGGCGACGAACACCACGCCGACGGCGCCGACCAACACCGCGAGCCATGCGACGAGCTTGACGATCGCCTTCATCGAGGGCCTCCGATCAGACTTGTGCTCCCGAGTCGCGCTGCGTGCGATGTCGAGGCAGTGGCGGCGTGTAGGCGATCGTGTTCGGGTCGACGACGAAGCTCATCCCCTCGTCGATGTCTTCCGGCTCGCTCGATGCCTCGATGATGACCGCCTCGTCGTCCTTCGGCATTTCGAGGATGTCGCGGACGGCGATCATCGCCCCGGCGAGCATCGCGCCGGCGACGCCCTTGCGCTTCCGGAGGCTCGCACCGTCGTCCGTCACGTTGTCGAGTATGCCCCCGCAGCGGCCATGCTGACACCCGTGGTCGAGGTCCGGACTCCGGTGCTGCAGGGGACCATCGAGTGGAGAGTCCTGGTCGTGTACCGGCTCGACCCCGCCGCCGTCCTCGATCTGATCCCGAGCCCGTTCGAGGCCCAGCTGGTGAATGGCTTTGCGCTCGGCGCAATCGCACTCAGCAAGCTCACAGACGTCCGGCCTCAGGGCCTTCCCGCGTTGCTGGGGGTGAGCGGCGAGCACGCGACGCATCTCTTCGCAGTGAAGTGGGCGGACCAGCGCCGTCCCGCGGTCGGCGTCTTCATCCCGAAGCGGCACACGAGCTCGCGGCTGACCGCCCTGATCGGCGATCGCCTGTTCCCGGGCGCGTCTCGGCGGGCCGACTTCGCACTCGAGGAGCAACCGTCGAAGCTGCGCGTGGCGTTTGCCTCTCGACATGGCGCGTGCGTGGTCGACGCCGCGGTGCACACGAGATCCGGCACCGCCGACGAGGTGAGCGGCAGCGAGCTCTTCGCGTTCACGGTCGAGGCGTCGCTGCTCTTCCGCAGGGGCGCCGTGGGCTACTCACTGCGGAGGAAGGGCGGCGTGCTCGACGGCGTCGAGATGCGAACTCGGACGTGGAACATGGAGCATGCCGCCATCGACCACGCGCGATCGTCGTACTTCGACGACCTGACCGTGTTCCCCGTCGGGGAGTGCAACGGTCGACTCCGCGTTCGTGATGCGCAACCTCCCCGCGGACTGGCGCGCCGCACCGCCACCGATCGGCACCAAAGGCGTCTGGCTGCACTGAGCGTCGCGCGGGGCGCGACTTACGGGCCGGGGAAGACCGAGCGCAGCGAGTCGAGCAGCGCGGGGTCGCCCTCGAACGACGGCGTGTGCTCGGGGTCGAGGCGGCCGTACACGAGGCGGACGAACGCTTCGGCGGGCAGCGTGAGATCGGGTGCACCACCGTCGCCGGGTGCGAGCGCAACCGCGTCTGGCCCTGTCGTCAGCGAGAAGTCGCGAGCCGGGTCGGTCGTGCGGACCTGTACCACGCCGCCCGTCGGCCCTGGCCTTGCCCGTGAAGCGCGCGATGAGCTGCAGGTTGTCGACGACGAGCGCGGTGCCCGTGGGGGCGAGGGCTGCGTTCGGGTCACCGGCGACCTCGACATCCCACGTGTGGAGCGTGTGCTCGTTGAGTCGCAGCCCGACGAGCTGCGCGAAGTCGAACTCCATCGGGCCCATGCTGAACCGAAAGCCCGCCCGCTCGTCGGCAGTCGCGGCCGACACCCGATCGACGAAGCCTCGATCGGCGACGAGCGCGTCTTCCGCCTTCGCGCGTGCCGCTTCGCGTTCCACGCTCCCACACCGCGGGACTGAAGTCGTCAGGGAGGGCCTCGCCGCGCAGGCCCGTCGCGAATCGCTCGGACATGATCACGGCGGCCGAGCCGATGTGGGAGAGCACGTCCGCGACGCGCCATTCCGTCGGGTACGCCTGCGCTTCGAGCTGAGCGTCGTCCATCGGCGCGACGAGTCCGTGGAGGTGATCCACGGACTCGCGCAACGCAGCGAGGCTCGCTTCAGCGAGAGCGTCGTCGGGCATGGAGCCACGCTACGGCTCAGCTGACGAGTCGCGTCCGCCCCTCCCAATAGGGAGCCCGCAGCTTGAACTTCTGCACCTTGCCCGTCGCGGTGCGAGCGATCGCCTCGCCGAGCTCGATGGACGTCGGGCACTTGTAGTGCGCGAGGAGCGTTCGGCAGTGCGCGACGAGGTCGGCCTCGGTCGCAGTCGCGCCTTCCTTCGAGCACGACGAGCGCCTTCACGGTCTCACCCCACTTGACGTCCGGGATGCCGAACACGGCAGCCTCGGCGACCGCGGGGTGCTGGTAGAGCGCGTCCTCGACCTCGATGGAGGAGACGTTCTCGCCGCCCGTGATGATGACGTCCTTCTTCCGGTCGGAGATCGTGAGGTACCCCTCGGCGTCGAGCCGGCCGCCGTCGCCGGTGTGGAACCAGCCGCCGGCCATCGCCTCGGCGGTCGCGTCCGGCTGTTGCCAGTACCCCCCGAAGACGACGTTCGCCGCGGGCGAGCACCTCGCCCTCGTCGTCGACGCGGATCTTCACCCCGATCGCGGGCGCTCCGGCGCGGTTGAGGCTGCCGGGCTCGCTGCACCGCGGTCAGGGCGGCCCATTCGGCCCGTCGACGGTTCACGGTGAGCACCGGAGAGGTCTCGGTGAGGCCGTAGAGCTGGATGAGCTCCCATCCGAGCTCGGTCTCGAGGCGTTCGATCGTGCTCGTGGGCGGAGGCGCCCCGCCGACGACCATGCGCACCTTGCCGGGTCGCCACGATCCACCGGGGTGGTTCGCAGCGGCGGTCAAGATCAGTGCTCACGACCGCGGGCGCGCCGCCCATGAAGGTCACGCCATGGTTCTCGACGCGACGGAGGATCTCGAAGCCGTCGACCTTGCGCAGGATGACGTGGCGGCCACCCATCCCGGTGATCGCGTACACCATGCCCCAGCCGTTGCAGTGGAACATCGGCACCGACCACAGGTAGACGTCGCGGTCGTCGACGCCGGTGTGCCATCCCAACGTCAGCGCGTTGACGTAAAGGTTGCGATGCGTGAGCTCGACGCCCTTCGGTCGGGCCGTCGTGCCGCTCGTGTAGTTGATCGAGGCGGTCGCGTCCTCACCGCCGTACCACAGGCTCGGGCTTGCGGTCGTAGCGCAGCAGCAGACGGTCGGTCTCTTCGCCCAGGACGAGGCGAATGGGCGCGTGCACGTCCGCGAGCGCCTCGTCGAGCTCCGGGTCGACGAGCAACATCGACGCGCCCGAGTGCTCGACGATGTAGCGCACCTCTTCGGCGTTCAGACGGAAGTTGATGGGCACGACCACGCGCCCGTAGCCCGACACCGCGAGCAGCGCGGTCATCATGCGAGCGCTGTTGTGCGAGACGATCGCCACCCGCTCGCCGAAACCGACGCCGAGCGCGTCGAGCCCTGCTGCCATGGCCCGCACGCGGACCGCGACCTCGCGCCAGGTGAGCTCGCCCCAGCTCGGCGCGGGCTGGTTCGGTTCGTCGACGATGCCGATGCGGTCGCCGAAGACGGTCTCGGCGCGATCGAGGAAGTCCAGGATGTTGAAAGGTGTGTTCATGATGCGAGTGGACGACGCCGGCGGCGGCGTTGACCCGAGCACCGGTTGCTCAACTTCTCGGCGACGCTCGACTGAGTAGCCCGGTACGGTTCGCGCGATGGCCATGCTGCCGTTGCAGTGGCCGCTCGTGGGCCGGCACGACGAGCTCGAGACCTTCTTGGGCTCCCTCGCCGACCCTCGTGCGCACGGTTTCGTGATCCACGGTCCGGCGGGTGTGGGGAAGACCCGGCTGGCGGACCAGTGCCTCGCGCTCGCCGATCAGGAGGGGCGCAACGTCGCGAGAGCGACCGCGACCGAAGGCAGCGCGTGAAACGCCGCTCGGCGCGCTCGCGCACACGCTGCCGCCCGACATCGCGGACGAGCGCGACCTCGTCGCCGTCGTCGCCGCAGTCCGCCCCGTGGTGCGCGACCTCGCGACGACAGGCCCGATGGTGCTCTTCGTGGACGACCTGCACCTCCTCGACCCCACGTCGGCGGCCCTGGTCGCGCAGCTCGTCGACGCCGACCTCGTCTTCCTCGTGGCAACGGTCCGCACTCCGGAGCCGGTGCCGCCGGCACTCGAGTCGCTGTGGCACCGAGCGCGCGTGCGTCGGATCGACCTCGTCGACCTCGATCGCGCCGCGGTCGACACGCTCCTCCACCTCGTGCTCGGCGGACCCGTCGAGGCAAGCGCCTCGTCCGACATCTGGACGTCGAGCGACGGCAACGTGCTGTTCGTCCGCGAGCTCGTGCTCGGAGCCCTCGACAGCGGTCGTCTCACCGATCAGCGCGGCGTGTGGCGTCTCACCGGTCCTCTCGTCACGACGCCGAGACTGCGCGAGCTGGTCGGTGCCCGACTCGCGTCGCTCGACGCCGACGCTCGTGAGGCGATCGAGAAGCTGGCGGTCTGGGAGCCGACTGGCCTCGCCGTGCTCGAGGCTGCGGCGACTCGGGAGGCGCTCGAAGCGCTCGACCGCTCCGGCCTGCTCGTCGTGCGAACCGACGGTCGGCGCCAGCAGGTCACGCTCGCGCACCCGCTTCACGGCGAGATCCTCCGGGCCGCGATGCCTGTGCTCACGCGACGGCGCCTCCTGCTCGAGCACGCGGATCGCATCGACGCCCTCGGCGGCCGGCGACGTGAGGACGCGATCCGTGTCGCGACCGCTCGCCTCGAGGCGACGGGGACGGCTGACGCTGCCCTGTTGCTCAAGGCCGCCCGCCTCGCTCGCTACGGGCACGACTTCGCCCAGGTGCAGCGGCTCGCGGAGGCGGCGGCGCTCGAGGGCATCACTCCCGAGGTCGGGCTGCTGCTCGGTGAGGCATTGCACGAGCTCGGGCGCTTCGACGAGGCCG
Organism: uncultured Acidimicrobiales bacterium; assembly: GCA_963726495.1. Taxonomy (GTDB): domain Bacteria; phylum Actinomycetota; class Acidimicrobiia; order Acidimicrobiales; family DATKAS01; genus DATKAS01. Next base: position 423,934 of record CAVSCP010000008.1, on the reverse strand, counting down.
AGCGGGTGCTCGAAGGCGCAGAGGCGTCGGCGGCGGAGGACGACCCTTTGCTCGTGCCGATCGTGGAGCTGCACACCCGCAACCTCATGTGGGGACTGTCGTTGCCGGACGAGGCGCTCGCTCACAACCGCGCGATGCGGGAGCAGCTGCGCTCGCACCCCGCCGGTGACGAGCTCGCGCTCAACGAAGCCATGCTGCTGACGTACTCGGGCCGGCCGCTCGAGATCCTGCGTGTGCTCGAGGCCGCGCCGGACTCAATCGATGCGCGGGCTCGCGCGCTCCGGGCGCATGCAGAGCTCCCTGCGCTCGTCGCGATCGGCCGGTGCGAGACCGCTGCCGCGGGTGCGGCCCAGGCCTTCGCTGCGCAGCGCGAGCTGCCCGAACAGATCGCGATCCCCACGCCGGAGGTGCACCTCATCACGAGGATGTACGCGCTCGCGGAGAGCGGCCGACTCGCAGATGCGACCGCTCTCGCCACCGCCGCGTACGAGGCGACCCCGCCCTCCGCTCCACCCGACGCGTTCGTGTGGCTCGCACAGCAGCGAGGACGGTGCGCCCTTCTCACAGGGCAGGTCGAGACCGCGTGCCGGTGGCTCGGCGAGGCGGCGGCGAGGTGCGAGACGCACGCGTTGCAGGGACCGCGGCGGCTCGTGCTGTCGGAGCTCGCCGCCGCGGCGGCGTGCGCGGGCGACGAGGAGACGTCGGCGCAGGGCGGCTCATGAAGCCGCGGCTCTCCCGCCGTTCGGCTTCGCGCTGTCCGAGCAGCACCTCGGTGCGGGGTGGGCACGCGTCGCAGCGGGCGATCTGCCCGGCGCGCGGGTCGCGCTCGCGGAGGCAGCCGACATCGCTCGATCGACCGGGTACCGCTCCTCGGAGGCGTGGCTGCTGCACGACATCGCCCGTCTCGGCGACTTCGCCGGCGTCGTCGATCGCCTCAGCGAGCTCGCGGCAGCTCTGTGAGGGCGACTTCGTCCCCGCCTACGCGGCGCACGCGGAAGCGCTCGTCGCGGGGCGCGCCAGCGGGTTGACCGCGGCCGCGGATCGGTTCGAAGCGATCGGCGCGCTCCTGCTCGCGGCGGAGGCGTGTGCCGAGGCCGCGCAGGCGCTGCAGCGAGCGGGCGACCGCCGCGCGTCGGCGGCGATGAGCGTGCGCGCCTCCGCGCTCGCTGAGGCTTGCGAGGGGGCGCGCACGCCCGCCCTCGCCATTCCGGTGATGGTCACGCCGCTCACGAGCCGCGAGCGCGACATCGCGTCGCTGGCTGCTCAAGGGGTGTCGAGCAAGGACATCGCGGACCAGCTGTTTCTGTCCGTGCGCACGGTGAACAACCACCTGCAGAACGTGTACTCGAAGCTCGGGGTCGGCAGCCGGCGCGAGCTCGCGACCGCGCTCGCCGACGTCAACGAGAGTCGCTCGTCCGAGGCTCGTTGAGCGCGCCGAGCATCATCGTCTCGGCCACGAGGTTGTAGGCGAGCCGCCAGGCGTCCTCCACCTCGGGGGTCCACTGCTCACCGATCGCCTGGCGCAGGCTCGCCATCAACGCCTCGCCCATCACCTTGTAGTGCGCGGCGCGCACGCCGTACCCGCGATGGCGGGCGCCGAGCGTGCGCACGCGAGGGCCGAACTCGTCGAGTGTCCGGATCGAGTGGACGATCTCCTCGAGCTCGGTCGCGAACCGATCGCGCTGTGCGCCGGGGTCGCTCACGAACATCGGGAGCAACGACGGATCGGCCGCGAAGGCCATCCGGTAGAAGTCGGCTGACAGCGCCTCGAGGTCGAGGCCGGCGAACGTGTCCTCGACGGCCGCGATCTGGGCAGGAGTCATGGGCCTCACTGTGACCCCGAGCACGCGGGGCCGCCTGAGCAATTGGTGCTCAACCCTCCTCCGGCCCGCCGAGGTTGAGCAACCCGTGCTCAGGACGGTCGGCGGCCGCAGAGCGCATCGTCGGTCCATGAACACGAACCGCGAATCGAAGAGCGAGCCGAGCACGGTCGCAGTCGTCACGGGTGGTGGTCGGGGCATCGGCCGGATGGTGGCCGTCGAGCTCGCGAAGGCAGGGATCGCCGTCGGGGTGATCGCCCGTTCCGAACCCGAGCTGGCCGAGACCGCCACGACGATCTTCCGCGCCGGCGGCGTCGCTTGGGCGGCGAAGGCCGACGTCACCGACGCGTCCGATCTTCGCAAGGCGATCGGCGTGATCCGCCGGGCTCTCGGCCCGATCGACCTCCTCGTCAACAACGCGGGCGTCGTCGGCCCGATCGGTCCGCTGTGGGAGATCGACTCGGACGATTGGTGGGCGACGTTCGACGTGAACCTTCGCGGCATGGTCCTCGCGTCGCAGCTCGTGCTTCCCGAGATGGTCGCGATGCAGCGAGGCCGGATCATCAACATGTCGAGCCAGGCCGGCGTGCATCGCTGGCCGCTCGTCTCGGCGTACTCGGTGTCGAAGGCCGCGGCAGCCAAGCTCAGTGAGAACCTGGCCCACGAGACGCGGCCGTCATGGCATCAGCGTCTTCAGCGTCCATCCGGGTCTCTTGTCCGTCGGGATGGGCGAGGCCATGCACGACTTCGTGCCGGCGACCCCGTACGAGGCGCACGTCCGAGCCTGGACCCTCAACGAGCTCGCGAAGCGCGATGCAGACGACCCCGCGGACGCGGTGCGCCTCATCGCTCGTCTCGCTCGCGGCGACGGCGACGTGCTCACGGGGCGCCACATCTCGGTGCGCGACGACCTCGACGCGCTGCTGGAGCACCACGACGAGGTCAGCGACCGCGACCTCTATGTCCTCAGACCCGAACGGCTCGACCGAGCCGCCCAAACAACAAGGAGATCAGCATGACGAACGTACGCAACCCTCGCCGTCCCACGTCCCCCGCATACTTCCTCGGACGTCCGGCATCGACCTGGGTCATCGCCCAGCGCCGCAAGGGTGCCCGCCCATCACGCGGCGACACCGACGTCGCTCGGAGCTGACGGCGGCGGCGGCGTGGCGGGCAGCCGCTTCTCGATCCCGAGGAACGCCACGCCCACGAGGATGAACAGCACACCCAACCCAACGACGAGCGCAGCGACCCCGAACGCCACGACCGATGTGAACAGCGACGCCTGCAAGAACGACGCGGTGAGCACGGTCTGGCGGTTGGGGTCGTCCTGCGCCAGCTCCGCGTAGGTCTTGCCCCCAGCGATCTTCTCCGCGTGGCCCTTGATCGCCATCGCCTGTGCGTACGCAGTGAACGGCCCTCCGACCGAGTCCCCGCCGAAGTTCTTCGCGTCGTCTGACACGGTGATGTGCTGGTCGGAGAGCTCGCGGTGGACGACGTAGTAGGTGATCCCGCCGGCGACGATCATGAACGCGCCGCCGACGATTGCAATGATCGCGACGATCCGAGGCATCTTGCTCATGGAACCTCTCCTTCGTCTTGGCTCGCTCAGCGACTGCTGCGTTCGAGCATCGACAAAGTCTTGCGCTCCTCGGTGGTGAGCTGCCGAGATCCGCGTGCGGACGCGTCGGCCCATCGATCCTGCAACGTCCCGTCGAGGTACGTCTCGATGACCGCGGGGTGGATGTAGCTCCGCCGGCAGACGGCGGGCGTGTTGTTGAGCTCAGCCGAGACGACCTTGAGCATCGCCATCACGGTCGACTTCCCCTCGCGTGCTGACTCGGCCTGCGGTGCTGTCGCGAGCGCGGCAGCCGCGTAGACGGTGGCGTTCCACGTGCGGAACGTCTTCGCCGTCGCCTCGAGCCCGCTGTGGTCGCGGAGGTAGTCGTTCACGTCGGACGAGCGCACCGGCCGAGGTGTGCCGTCGCCGTTCACGTACTGGAACAGCAGCTGCCCGGGAAGGTCCTGGCAACGCGTGACGATGCGGGCGAGGCGGGGATCGTCGAAGCCCACGTCGAAGTGCTTGTTGCTCTTGCCCGCGAAGTGCATGCGGAGGTGGCTGCCTTCGACCTGCACATGGCGGTTCCGCAACGTCGTGAGCCCGAACGACCCGTTCGCACGGGCGTACTCCTCGTTGCCGACGCGGATCAGCGTGCGATCGAGGAGCTCGACCAGGGCGGCGATCACTCGCTCGCGTGGGACGCCGTGGCGGCGGAGGTCACGGTCGACTTGCCGGCGCAGCTGCGGCAGCGCGTGGCCGAAGGGCACGAGCAGCTCGAACTTCGCTTCCTCCTGATGAGCGCGGTAGCGAGGGTGGTAGCGATACTGCTTGCGCCCGCGGGCGTCGCGACCGGTCGCTTGCACGTGGCTGCGGGGATCCGACGCAATCCACACGTCCGACCACGCGGGCGGCACCGCGAGGTGCTTGATGCGATCGAGGACCTTCCTGTCGTGGACGGGCCTGCCGGACGCTTCGTTCACGTAGGTCGGACGCTTGTGCCCGTGGCGGCGGATCCCCGGCTCGTCGTCGACGCCGAAGCGCAAGCCTGATGGCGCGGACCCTTCCACGTCGCTCCCGGTACCCCGCCGCACTCAGCTTCAAGCACGCGGAGGCTCGAGCGTGGCTACCGTCCGGCCATGATCGAGATGCTCGCCTGGGGGTTCGGCCTGATCGAAGGGCCGCGGCCCGACTCCGAAGGCAACCTGTTCTTCAGCGATGTGACGCGGGGCGGGGTGCATCGACTCGCTCCCGACGGCTCAGTGACGATCGCCGTGCCGAAGCGTCGCGGGGTGGGCGGCATCGCGTTGCACGCGGACGGTGGCCTCGTGATGTCGGGTCGCAACATCTGCCACACCCGCGATGGCGAGACGCGGATCATCTTCGAGGTGCCCGACGTCGGCGGGTTCAACGACCTCTTCACCGACGCGGCTGGCCGTGTGTATGTCGGCTCGCTTCGCGACGACCCGTTCAGCGTCGGAGGCGAGCGCAAAGCGGGCGAGGCGTATCGCATCGACGTCGATGGCACGGCGACGGAGATCTACGGCGACGTCGGGTTGGCGAACGGCATCGGCTTCTCGCCCGACGGCACGCGGATCTACCACTCCGACTCCGCGATCCAGTCGATCTTGGTGCACGCGATCGACGAGCAGGGCGAGATCGACGCCGGGAGCCGAGAGGTCTTCGCTCGGGTCAAGGGCGGCGTGCCCGACGGCCTCGCCGTCGACACCGAAGGCGGCGTGTGGGTCGCGGTCTTCGGTGGCAGTCGTGTCGACCGCTTCGCGCCCGACGGCTCGCTCGACCGTTCGATCCAGGTGCCCGCCGAGTCCGTGACGAGCCTCGTGTTCTTCGGACCTCAGCTCGGTGACCTGATCGTCGTCACCGCGGACAACTCGCAGCATCCCGAGCGCGAGGGCACCGTGCTCTTGGTGCCCGCGGACGAAGTCGGCGCGCGCGGCCTGCCCGCGCCGCTCGCGCGCGTCTGACGCCTGATCACCAGCACACGCCCGCTGCGCGGCGCCGTGGGCCGGAACGCAGCTCGCGGCACCGCTCGGCCCGCGTGCGCGTCGAAGACCTGACGCCATCGCCGCGCGCCTGGCGCGTCCGGGCCCTCCCAACGGCGCACCGCCCAATCCTGGAGCACGAGGTGTGCGGAGACGAGGTGGCTGCCGCGCTGCACGAGCCGCGCGACGAGCGCGTTCGTGATCCCGAACGGCGGGTTCGCGACGACGTGGAAGTCGCGACGGGGGAGACGCAGGTCGGCCGCGTCGGCCTGCACCACCACCACGTCGGCGCCGAACTCCGATCGCAGCTGCGCGGCTCGCCGCGGATGGAGCTCGACGGCGATGACGCGGGCACCGAGCTCGACGAGCGGCCGCGTGAGCGCGCCTGAGCCAGCGCCGACGTCGACGACGAGATCGCCCGGCCGGAGCCCGGCGTCAGCGACGAGCTGCTGCGCCCAATGGGGATCGAGCTGATGCCATCCCCAGGTGCGCCGTGGCATGGCCACGGCGACGGACGACCATCACGAAGTTCACGACCCCACCCTCCCAGTTCTCGCGTCGGCCGGGCCGCCAAATTTGGCGGCTCTGTCGCGCGAGAAGCGCCGGGGTGGTGAAACTGGCGTCGTGGACGTCGACGCGGTCGCCGCGGGGCTCGGTCTCGACTCGGCCTACGCGCCGTGGCTCCGGGCCCTCGACGCGGTCGAGCCGCAGGCGTCGTTCGCGCTCCCGAGCCGCGCTCAGGCCGAGGCGCTGCTGATCCGGCTTGCCGTGCCCGACGATGATCTCGAGGCGGTGCTCTCGGTGTGGCCCGAGCCCGATCGCGACGTCGAGCTGTGGTGGCTGCTCGAGCGCTGCCATGCGCGTTTCGTGGCATCGATGGGCGACGGCGACGCGTTCATCGACTGCCCGTCGCTCCCTCGCGAGCTCGACCTCAGAGGTCGCTGCTTCTGGGTGTTCGCCTACGCGTCGATGGTCGAGGTCACCCGCGCGTTCCACGTCGAGCGCGGCGTGCCGGACGACATCTCGTGGGCGACGCTCGCCGATCTGGGCCAGCAGCTCGTCATCCACCGGAAGCGCCGCGGCACGACGGGCCTCGATCTCCAGTGGTGGCTCGTCCCGCACTTCCTCGGTGCGCTCTACGCGCTCGGCCGCCTGCAGTTCCACCTGTACCACCTGCGCGTCGGGATCGCCGGGCCCGCGTTCTGGCCCGACACCGACGAGCCCGGCTTCAGGAAGGGCGACGCGACGCTCGGCGTGCACATCCCGGCGACCGGTCCGCTCGTGCCGAGTGAGTGCGACGTGTCGTTCGACCTCGCGCGGGCGTTCGTGAAGCGTCACTTCCCCGAGCACGACTTCCGCGTCGCGACCTGCACGTCGTGGCTCCTCGACGAGCAGCTCGCCGACTACCTGCCCGCCGACTCGAACATCGTGCGGTTCCAACGCCGCTTCACCGTGGTCGACGGCGCGACCGACGATGGGCGCGACATCCTGCGCTTCGTCTTCGATCGGGTGCCGAAGTCGATCGACGACCTTCCGCAGCGCACGACGCTCGAGCGGGCCATCGTGAGCCACCTCCGTAGCGGCGGCCATTGGAAGACCCGCACCGGCTGGCTCGAGCCTTAGCGCGCGCCCTCAGGATCGGCACCGGCTCCGAGTACGGCAGGTCGACGTGCTGCGCGTAGCTCGGCATCGCGTGCGAGCGACGCGATCGCCTCGCCGGTGTCGACTCCCGGCAGTCAGCGGCGGCAGCAGCGGGTCGTGATGGCAGAACAGCGACCTTCTGCGGCTTCAGCAGCTCGACCTGACCGACGAGGAACTGCGCGAGCGAGCCTTGATGGGGCTCGCCGTCGACGTTGGGCCTGCCGGCGAGGGCGATCAGGGCGACGTCGGGACGGAGGTCGCGGAGGATCCCGGTCCAGTAGCCCGAGCTGGCGTTGACCAAGATCGAGCCGTCGGGCGTCTCGACCAGGTAGTTCAGCTGGCCTCCGTCGACCCGCGAGCTGTGGCCGTCGGTCGACAGCAGGTAGGTCGCGAGGTCCGGCGCGATCGAGGGCATCGACTCGAAGATCGCCGCGATGCGCGCCGTGCGCTCCTGGTGGCTGACGCCGAGGTCGCCGATGCACTCGGCCCCCGAGTCAGGGTTCGAACGAGCGAAGAGGCACGAGTGCAGCGACGGGAACACCCGCACCCGCACGTCATGGCCGCAGTCGATCGTCTCGCCGCCCGAGACGGGAAGCAGCTGCGCCGCCGGCACGCTCGTTCTCGCGCAGGACGCGGGTCGTCTCGTACGAGCCGACGATCGTCGCTGCCTGCGTTCGTTGCGATCGTGTCGGCGCCGAGCATGTGGTCGTAGTGCGCGTGGCTGATGAACGCGAAGTCGGCGGAGTCGACCTCGCTCGAAGTCGAGCCCGACGTCGGGGATCGACGGCGGGCGGTCGAGGTAGGTGTCGAAGAACAGCGTGAGGCCGGCGACGCGGACGCGAAACGTCGTGCAGCCGAACCACTCGAGCGTCAGTGGCTGAGGCACGCCCGCACTGTAGATAGCTCGAGTCGCCGGCGGCGCGCTTCGCCGCCGGCGGGCGCCGTACTCGCTTCGCTCGAGCGAAGCGCTGCTTCGTCCACCCGACAGCGCACTGGAGGCCGCCGCTCGAGTCGTCTCAGAGGCGGCCGAGGGCCGCGGCGAGCCGGGCGATGTCGTCGTCGCTCGTGACGTAGTGCGGTGACACGCGGACCGACGGAAGGACGTCGCGGCGCACCTGCGCGTCGCGCGGCGTGCCGACCGGCGTGTTCACCCACACGTTCACACCGTCTGCCGCGAGGCGGGCGCGGATCGCGACGGGGTCGAGCGAGGAATGCACGAACGACACGATGCCGCGGCTGTCGCGGCTCGCCGCGAGCTTCACGCCGTCGGTGCCTTCGAGGAGCTCGGCGACCTCGAGGCTGCGCTCGGCGACGGCTTCGGCGATCACGTCGAGCCCGATCTGGATCGCGTAGCGGACGGCGACACCGAGCCCGAGGCGCACCGCGATCGCGTTCTCGTACTGCTCGAACCGACGCAGCCCCGAGGCGAGCACGAACCGACCGGTGCGCTCGTCGATCTCGGTGCCGAACGCAGGCGTCAGGGGCACGAGCTGATCGGCCAGCGCGCGCCGTACGTAGAGCAGTCCCGTGCCACGCGGCGCGCGCAGGAACTTCCGCGCCGGCGCGAACGCGATGTCGCATCCGATCACTTCGACGTCGACGGGCATCTGGCCCACTGTCTGGGCGACGTCGAGCGCGTAGATCGCGCCGCTCGGCCGCACCAGCGTCCCGATCTCGGCCGCGTCGGTGACGGTGCCGACGTGGGTCGGCATGTGGGTCACGAGCACGAGGCGCACGCGGTCGTCCAACGCGGCAGCGAGGGCGCCGGGGTCGATGCGCCCGTCGGGCAGCGCGCCGACCTCGATCACCTCGACGCCGTGCGCCTGCGCGAGTCGACGCAGAGATGCGTGCATCGTGTTGTACGCGAACTGGTCGACGAGGATGCGGTCGCGCTCGGACCAGTGGAACGACTCGGCCATCGCCCACAACGCCCACTCCCATGAGGCCGTTGCGCTCTCGGTTCCCGCGCACTCCGCCGCGCTCGCGTTGAGCAGCCTCGCGATGCTGTCGGAGACTGCGGCGAGCTCGGGCTCGATGGTCTCCGCGGCCTCGTAGCCACCGATCTGCGCCTCGAGCTCGAGGTGCTCCTGCACCCGCGCGAAGGCGGGTGCCGGTGTGAGCGACATGCCGGCGTGGTTGAAGTGAGCGCGGAGCGGTCGGATGTCTCCCTGCACTCGCTTCAGCACATCGGGTGCCAGCGGCATCACTCGGCCCGGTGCACGAGGGCGGGTGAGAACGCCGGAAGGCACACCGACACGTACTCGGTCGCGCTGTCCGGGGTCGAGTACTTCACCCGTTCGCCCGCGGGCACGTGGACGGCTTGGCCTTCACCCACAGTCATCGTGCCGCCCTCGTGCTCGACGTGGAGCGTGCCTCGCAGGACCACGGTCCACTCGTCGAACTCGGGCTCCTGGGCGGGCTCTGACCAGCCCTGCGGGCTCCGCATGATCGCGATGCTGACTCGGCCCTCTCCGGTCGAGACCAGGCCGACGTGTTCGTCGATCAGCTTCGTCGGTGTGCCCGCGGCTTCGATGCGCACGGGTTCGGGAAGGAAGTTCGGCATCGGCGCATCTTTCCCCACGACCGGCAGGCGGTAACTTCGATTCATGGGGAGCGCGATGGGCGTCCCGTTCCATCGAGTCTCGGTTCGCCTCGACGAGCCCGCTCTCCGCGATGTCGGCGCGCACACCGACCGCGCGCTCGCCTCGTGTGGCGTGGTGCTCGAGCCCGGATCCGAGGTCGCCATCGCGCTCGGTTCGAGAGGCATCGTCGACCTGCAGCTCGTCGTCCGACGCGTCATCGACTGGGTGCGGAGCCAAGGCGCCCAACCCTTCGTGGTGTCGGCGATGGGAAGCCACGGCGGCGCAACCGCCGAGGGCCAACGCGAGGTGCTGGCGTCGTACGGGCTCGACGAGCAGCACCTCGGCTGCCCGGTGCGCACGAGCATGGACGTCGTCGAGCTGCCGGCGGAGGTCGGCGGGATGAAGGTCGTGACCGACGCGGAGGCGTCGAAGGCGTCGGCCACGATCGTCGTGAACCGCGTGAAGCCCCACACCGACTTCCACGGCCCCTACGAGAGCGGTCTCATGAAGATGATCGCGATCGGCCTCGGCAACCGCGTGCAGGCGGAGCGCATCCACGCCTACGGCTCGGCGGGGTTGCGCGCGCTCGTGCCCGAGATCGGTGCCCAGGTGCTCGCGCACGGCAACGTCGTGCTCGGAGTGGCCATCGTCGAGAACGCGCTCGAACAGGTGATGGCAGTAGAAGTCGTTCCGGCTGCGCAGATCCCCGTGGTCGAGCCCGACCTGCTCGCGCTCGCCCGGGCCCACATGCCCCGCCTCCCGATCGACGACCTCGACGTGCTGCTCGTCGACCAGATGGGGAAGGACATCAGCGGCGTCGGCATGGACACCAACGTGATCGGCCGCACGATGATCCTCGGCGAGCCCGATCCCGAGACGCCGCGCATCCGGATGATCGGGTGCCACCGCCTCACGCCCGCCTCGCACGGCAACGCGTGCGGCATGGGGCTCGCGGATGTCGTTCCCCGCGCGTTCGCCGACGCGATCGATCACGAGGTCACCCGCACGAACATCGTCACGTCGGGCTTCTTGCTCCGCGGCAAGCTCCCGCTCGTCGCCGACGACGATCGTCACGTGTGGGAGCTCTGCCTGCGGGGAGCCGGCGTCGTCGACGTCGCTGCGGTGCGGGCGGCCCGCATCGTCGACACGCTGCACTGCTCCGAGCTCTGGGCCACAGACGCGGTGTGTCGCGAGCTCCGGGATCGCGATGACATCTCGGTCGGCGCGACCGCGGTCGCGCTCCACGGCGAAGATGGCGACCTGCTGCCATTCGACGCGGCGTGAGAGTCCGTCGTCGTCATCGCCGATGACCGGACCGGCGCGATGGAGACGGCGGGCGCGTGCGCCGACCTCCGATGCCGCGCGATCGTGGTGCCGTTCGGCGTGGCGGAGCCGTCCGGCGCAGAGTGCACGGTCGTCGACCTCGCATCGCGTCACCTTCCGCCGAGCGAAGCGCGGGCTCGTGCGGTCTCGGCGCCCGCGCACGCGCTCCACAAGATCGATTCGACGCTGCGAGGCGGCTGGGCGCACGAGATCGTCGGCCGCCAGCAGGCGCATGCCGTCCGTGTGGTGGTGGCCGCCGCGTTCCCGGCCGCGGGCCGGACATGCGAGGACGGCGTCGTGATGATCGACGGGGTCCCGGTCGCTGACGGGGCCGCTGCGACCGACGCTCGAGGTCCCGTGCGCTCGAGTCGACCCGCCGACCATCTCCGCGAGGCGGGGGCCGTCGGCCGTCGACGAGGTGACGCCGTAGAGGGTTGGTGAGGTGGCTCCGGTCGTCCCGGGCGCCGATCGCGGTGTGCGACGCCCTCACTGACGTGGACCTCGGGATGATCGCCCACCTTTGCGCGCGGAGCGAAGGGGTCGTTCTCGCGGGCACCGCGCGTGCCATCGGCTACGCGGCGCACGACGCGATTGCAGCCCGCCGCGCCTCTGCCGCAGCGGCCCTCGTGCGACCGGCCCACCCTCGTTGTCTGTGGGAGCCTGCACCCGATGGCGCTCGCGCAAGCAGCTGCGGCCGAGGCCGCAGGCATCACGGTGCTGCGGCCGCCGTCGACAGAGCGCGACGACCCCGAGGCGATCGCATCTGCGCTCGGTGACACCGCTCGCGAAGCGATCGAGTCCGGCCGCTTCGCCACCGTCGTCGTCGTGGGAGGCGACACCGCGGCTGCGGTGCTCGGCGATCGCGTCGTGCTCGTCGGCGGCACTGTCGCTCCCGGCGTCGCGTGGAGCCGCGCCTGGGGTGACGACGGACCGTTGCTCCTCACGAAGCCCGGCGGGTTCGGCACGCCGTCGACCATCGTCGACCTCGTCAGCGGAGCCCAACCGTGAGCGCCGCACCGCCGATGGCCATCACGATGGGTGACGCCTCCGGGGTCGGGCCCGAGATCGTGTTGCGCACGGCGGCCGCGGGCGGTCTCGACGATCGCATCGTCGTGTACGGCGATGCGAGCATCCTCTTCTCGGGGCAACGGCTCCTGGGCACCTCGGTGCCCATCCGAGCGATCGAGATGCCGGGCGACCTCGTGCCCGGAGACCTCAACGTCATCGACCTCCGCATGCTGCGACCGAGCCAGCACCGACCCGGCGAGCTCAGCGCCGAAGCCGGGGCTGCGGCGCGCGCCTACGTCGAGCGAGCGACGATCGACGCGCTCCAGGGACGCGTCGCGGGGCTGGTCACGATGCCGATGAACAAAGAGGCCACGCAGCTCTCTGACCCGCGGTTCGTCGGGCACACCGAGATGATCGCCGAGCTGTGCGGCGCGCCCCGGGTGACGATGATGCTCACGAACGGCTCGATCGCGGTGACCCATGTCAGCACGCATTGCGCGTTGCGCGAGGCGATCGACCGGGTGCGGGCCGACCGTGTGCTCGACGTCATCGAGCTCACCAACGCGGCGCTCTCTCGGTTCCTGGCCAAGCCGCGCGTCGCGGTGTGCGGATTGAACCCACATGCGGGCGAGCACGGGCTCTTCGGGTCCGAGGACTGCGGAGCACATCGCGCCGGCGATCGCCGCGGCACGCGACGAGGGGATCGACGCGTCGGGTCCGCATCCCGCCGACACCGTCTTCTTCGAGGCGGTGCACCAAGGCCGCTACGACGCGATCGTCTGCATGTATCACGACCAAGGTCACGCGCCGATGAAGCTCCTCGCGTTCGAGGAAGGAGTGAACGTGACGCTCGGGTTGCCGATCGTGCGCACCTCCGTCGACCACGGCACGGCGTTCGACATCGCGTGGAAGGGCACTGCGTTCACCGACTCGCTTCTCCACGCGCTGGCATACGCGCGCCGGCTCACCGGAACCTGACGGTCAGTCGTCGTCGAGGGTGACGACCCGATCGGCGGCATCCACGAGCATCTCCTCGTGGGTCGCGACCAGCACGCCGCCGCCGACCTCGGCTCGAAGGCGCAGCACCTCCACGACCCTCCGCGCGCTCGCCGCATCCTGATGGCTCGTGGGCTCGTCCGCGAGGAGGAGCTTGGGCTCGACGACGACGGCGCGGGCGAGCGCGGTCCGCTGCCGTTGCCCGAGCGAGGTCTCGCCGGGCGGACGCCCTGCGAGCTCGGTGAGCAGCAACGACTCGAGCACCTCGTTCGCTCGCTCGGTCGCTGCCTCCCCGGTGATGCCGCAGCCCCGGAGCGCGATCTCGACGTTCTCGCGCGCCGAGAGCTCGGCCATCAGCGCGAGCACCTGGGGCACGACGGCGACCTGATCCCAGGCCGTGACGTCGCATCCGTCGAACGACGGACCCCACGTCACCGCGCCTCGGTCCGGCTCGCACCAGCCCGCGAGGATCGAGAGCAGCGTGCTCTTCCCCGTCCCGGATCGTCCTCGCACCACGACGAGCTCGTGCTCGCGGACCTCGAGGGTGAGCGCACGCAGGCCTGACGTCGCGTCCCAGTGCTTCTCGACCGCGTCGACGACTCGACCAGACCTCGACGTGCTCATGCGACGCGCGCGCCGTGATCGAGACGGATCACCGTGTCGGCGACATCGATGACGTGGTGGTCATGGGTGGCCACGATCATCGTGACACCGCGATCAGCGAGCGCCCGTAGTGCCTCGACCACTGCGATCGAGCTCGCGGCGTCGAGCGAGGCGGTCGGCTCGTCGGCGACGAGGAGGGCGGGCTCGCCCATGAGCGCACACACGAGCGCGAGACGCTGCTGCTCGCCTCCCGACAGCTGCCGGATCTGCTTGGCCCCGAGGTCTCCGATGCCCACCGCGTCCATGAGCTCGCGGGCGCGCTCGTCGACGGCGTCGTGGCCGCGCCGCCCGCGACGCACTCGCATCGCCCAGCGCGCGTTCTCGATCGCGCTCATGTGCAGCAGCAGGTTGTCGGAGGGCTGCGGCAAGACGATGCCGAGCTGCTCGCGGCGGAACCGGCGTCGCGCTCGGCGGCCCAGCTGCGTGACCCGCACGTCGCCGACCCGGACGGTGCCGAGAGAGGGGCGGTCAGTGCACGAGATCATCGACAGGAGCACCGACTTGCCCGAGCCCGACGGCCCCGCGACGGCAGTGAGGCTCGCGGCCTCGATCTCCATGTCGATGTCGTCGACGGCGAGCACTGTGCCTGCGGGCGTCGCGAAGCGGCGCGTCAGACGGTCGCCGCGCACGGCGACGTCGCTGACCGCGCCCGATCCCTCGCTCAGTGTCACTCGGCACTGCGCATCGCCTCCATCGGTCTGATCCTGCCTGTCGTGATCGTGCCCAGGGCGGCGAGCACGAGGAGCGCCACGACCCCGATCGTCAGCGCGGTCGCCATGCTCGCGAGGTCGACGATGACGTGCGCGGGTGGCTGCAGGTTGCGGAGGGTGTCGAGGTGCCCGATGGCCACGTGCACGATCACGACTGCGGCGGCGATGCCCAAGACCGCGCCGGCGATGAACGGCACCGCGAGCTCGACGAAGATCGCCGTCGCCTCCGACCGCAGGTCGAAGCCCATGCGCCGCGCGACCACCACGGCAGCCTGCCGTGAGCGTCGACGCGCGTCGAGCACGAGCACCTGAGCCACGACGACGACGATCCCGATGAGGATGCCGAAGGCCGTCAGCACCGCGTACGACCATCGCACGGTCAGGAAGCTGGTCACCTCGAAGACGTCGCTCACGTTCTGCGCGCCCCGCACGAGCCACCCACTCGCCTGCAGCTGCTCGACCGCGTCCGGCGGCGGGTCGTGGATCCAGACCTCGGTCGCGAGCCCGATGCGGCTCGACTGCAGACCCGCGCGGTCGACCACGACCATCGTCGCTCCATTGCGATAGCCGGGGAACCACTGCGCCGTTGCCACGGGCTCGATGTCGATCGACGCGCGCGTGACGTCGGCGAGCGTGTGGTCGGCGAGGCCGCCGTGCACGACGATCGCATCCAGCGGGGTGGTGGCGTTCGACGGGGCGGGGAGGCGGGCCACGAGCGCTCCCGACGTCTCGATCCGAAGGCCGCGGCCCGATCACGTTCCCGAACGTCGAGGGGTCGATGCCGAGGAGATCGACCCGGGTCGCGCCTGCGTTCGTCCGCGCCCGCAGCACCACCGTCGACCGTGACGCGAGCGAAGCCGGCAGCTCGACTCCGTTCGCGCTGTTCACGCTGACGACGAGGTCGGAGCCGAGGAACGTGCCGGCCTTCTCGCGCAGCATCGCGCTCGCGCTGTCGGTGAGCGTCGACGAAAGTGTCACTGACCCGATCACGAGGCCGACTGCGAGGGTCGCGAGCACGGTGATGCCCGCATCGGCCGAGAGCCGGCGAACGCCCACGAGGAGCGGGCTCGGCAGCCGCCGTCCTCTTGCGCGGGTCCGAGCGAGCACCCACCGCAGCGGGCGCGCGAGCACGACCAGCGCGGCGCCCAGAGCGAGAAGCGGGAATGCCTGCGCGAGCAGATCGCCGCCCTCGGCTTCCGCACCGACGAGTCGAACCCCGCCGGCGCGGTCGAGGCGACGGTACGACGCGATCGCGAGCGCCACGACGGCCAGCTCCCACGGCACCCACCGCACCCAGTGGTGCCGGGGCCGCGCGTCGACCGATCGGGCGCTGATCGCGGCGATCACTGCCGCGACGAGCAGGGTCCCCGCGACGGCGCCGACCACGCACGCGAGCAGCGCAGCGCGCACGGGCTCGGGCTCGAGCTCGGGTGTCGGCCCGAGGGTGATCACGCCGACGAGCGCAAGGGCGAAGCCGGCGAGAACGCCGACGACGATCGCGGGTGCTGCGGCTCCGGCGACCCGCGCGCCGACCGCGACCGGGCTGACGCCCCGGAGCACCCGGAGTCGAAGCTCGCTCGCGCGTGTGCGAGCCAGCATCGCTCCGGCCGTGATCAAGAGCAGCGCGGCCGCGGCGAGACCGGCGATCCGCACCGGCGCGACAGTGCGGGCGACGACGTCGCTCAGCGTCTCGGCATAGGTGATGATCGCGGGGAGGCCGTTGCGGAACCGCGAGCCGCGGATCGGGATGCCGACTGCACCACCGCTCGGCGCACCCGTGGCCGTGTTCGAGTACGTGGTCGCGATCGCGTCGAGGTCGGCGCTGAGCTTCTTCGCGTCGACGCGCGTCAGCCCCTTGGGGTCGGGGCGCACCTCGACGATCCGTGACAGGTTGAGCCTCGGCAACGCGCGGAACGTCGCCGGATCGACGATGAGCATCGGCGGGGGAGGGTCGCCTTGTGGGTTCGGGCGCAGCAGCGTGCGGAGGCCGCACCAGTACGACGGCTCGGGGTTGACCGGGATGCCCCGGTACAGGTCGCGGATCGTCAGCGAGTACGGCGTCGACGGCGTCAGGATCGGTTGGCCCGAGCTGTCGAAGCGCTGTGCGTTCGCGATCGACCCGTCGACCTCCACGCCGGGGCCGAGCCCCGAGATCGGCTGCTCCCAGTCCGGCGAGGACGCCTCCCCTGCACCGAGCGGCGAGAGACCCAGAGCGTCGTACTGCCCGGTGCGATCGAGGAGCACCGACCGGATCGGGGTCGACGATCCGGCCCTGGTCACGACCTGCGGGACGGTCTCGGTGACGAGCGCGGGCTCGGCGTGTGCGACGTGCGACGCGGCCTCGACGAGGTCGGCCTCGGGCCCGCTGGGGTTGCGGGCCAGCCGCACGATGAGCCCGGCGTCAGTGAGGCACGTGCGTTCGAGACCCACCTGCACGGCTTCGCTCGCGGCCGACGACACGTAGAGCGGTCCTCCCGCAAGGCACGCGCCGGCGAGGGCCGCGGCGGCGGCGACGCCCACGTATGCCCCCAGGCCCGACCGCATGGTGTCCAGACGCTAGGGGCGCGCTCCGGGCAGCCCCGAGGGCCGCCGCTCAGTAGCCTGCGCGCATGACCGACTTCGACCTCGTCATCCGCGGTGGCTCTGTCATCGACGGGTCCGGAGCGCCGGCGACGACCGGCGATGTCGCGGTGAAGGACGGCACCATCGTTGCGGTCGGCGCGGTCGACGGCACAGGTCGCCGCGAAGTCGACGCCGACGGCGCGCTGGTCACGCCGGGATGGGTCGACATCCACACCCACTACGACGGCCAGGCGACGTGGGACGACCACCTCGCGCCCTCTTCGTGGCACGGCGTCACGACGATCGTGATGGGCAACTGCGGCGTCGGGTTCGCGCCGGTGCACCCCACCGACCACGGCCGGCTCATCTCACTGATGGAAGGCGTCGAGGACATCCCCGGCGCGGCGCTGCACGAGGGCTTGCAGTGGGACTGGCAGAGCTTCCCCGAGTACCTCGACGCGGTGGGCCGTCGCGCGCACGACGTCGACGTCGCCGCGCAGGTGCCGCACGGCGCGGTGCGCCTCTACGTGATGGGTGATCGCGGTGCGAACCGTGAGGCGGCGACGCCCGACGAGATCGCCGAGATGGGTCGCATCGCCGCCGCGGCCGTGACGGCGGGCGCGCTCGGGTTCACCACGTCGCGGACGCTGAACCACCGCACGAGCACGGGTGACCCGACACCGACGCTCACGGCCGCGCGCGAAGAGCTCGTCGGCATCGCGAAGGCGATCGGCGAGACCGGCGCCGGCGTGTTGCAGGTCGTCTCCGACTTCATCGACTTCGACGACGAGATCGGCACGTTGCGGGCGATGGCCGAGGTGTCGCACCGACCGCTCTCGATCTCTGTCGCGCAGGCGCCGCGCAGCCCGCTCCACTACCGCCGCATCCTCGACGCGATCTCCGAGTCGAACGCAGACGGGCTCGAGGTGCGGGCGCAGGTCGCGACGCGGCGCGATCGGCATCCTCCTCGGCCTGCAGGGCTCGGTGAACCCGCTCGCACGATCGGCGACGTACAACGCCCTCGCCGACCTGCCGCTGCCCGAGCGCGTCGCCCGGCTGTCCGATCCCGACGTGAAGGCCGCGATCCTCGCGGAGTTCCCCGAGCACCCGATGCGCACGCTCCGGCTCGACCAGGTGTACGAGCTCGGCGAGTCGCCCGAGTACGAGCCCGATCCGTCGATGAGCGTGCAGGCGCGCGCCGCGCGTGAAGGCGTCGACGCCGACTCGCTGCTGTACGACCTCCTGCTCGGCGCCGGGGGCACGGCGCTGCTGTACGTGCCGATCCTGAACTACGCGGACGGCAACCTCGACGCGGTCGGCGAGATGCTCGCCCATCCCCACACGGTGCCGGGTCTCAGCGACGGCGGCGCGCACGTCGGCACGATCTGCGACGGCAGCTTCCCCACGTCGCTCTTGATGCACTGGGGTCGCGATCGCACTCGCGGCGAGCGCTTCGAGGTGCCCTGGCTCGTGAAGCGCCAGACCGCCGACACCGCGGCGGCCGTCGGCCTGCTCGACCGCGGGATGCTCGCGCCGGGCTACCGCGCCGACATCAACGTGATCGACTTCGACCGGCTCGGCCTCGGCGCACCGCATCTCGTGTTCGACCTTCCCGCAGGCGGGAAGCGGCTGCTGCAGCGAGCGATGGGCTATCAGCACACGTTCGTCGCCGGCGCCGAGACGTTCACCGACGGCGAAGCGACCGGCGAGCTCCCCGGCAAGCTGATCCGGGGTTCCCAACCGGCGCCCACCAATGCCCGAGCTGACGAACGGAGTGCGCGATGAAGTCGCTCATGATCTCGGCCGACTCGCATGTCACCGAGCCGCCGAACACCTACATCGACAACATCGACCCGGCGTATCGCGATCGAGCACCGAAGATGATCGACCACGAGAAGCTCGGCGACGTCTTCGTCATCGACGGCATGTCGAAGCCGATCTCGCTGTCGACGGCCGCGGCCGCGGGCAAGCGTCCCGACGAGATCAAGTCGTACGGCTCGAAGTTCGAAGAGCTCCACCTCGGAGGGTGGGACCCGAACGCGCGCATGGCCGATCAGGTTCGTGACGGCGTCGCTGCCGAGATCATCTATCCGACCGTCGGGATGATCCTGTGCAACCACACCGACCTCGACTACAAGCGGGCGTGCTTCGAGGCGTACAACCGCTGGATCGCCGAGTACTGCTCCGCGCATCCTGATCGCCTCCTCGGCCTGGGGCAGACCGCGGTGCGCACGCCCGAAGAGGGGATCGCCGACCTCCACACGATCAAGGCACTCGGGCTCCGCGGCGTGATGCTGCCCGGCGAGCCTGGTGTCGAGGACTACGACTCGACGGTCTACGACGACTTCTGGGAGACGGCGATCGAGCTCGAGCTGCCGCTCTCGTTCCACATCCTCACGATGCGGGCCGAGAAGACGCGCGGCCCCAAGATGGCGGGGTTCCTGAGCATCGTGCGGGGATGCCAGGACGTGATGGCGATGCTCGTGATGGGCGGCGTGTTCGAGCGCCACCCGAACCTGTCGATCGTGTGCGCCGAAGCCGACGCGGGCTGGGTGCCGCACTTCATGTACCGGATGGACCACGCGTACAAGCGGCACCGTTACTGGCTGCCCGCGGGCCAGGAGCTCTCGAAGCTGCCGAGCGAGTACTTCGCCGAGAACGTGTTCGTGACGTTCCAGGACGACTGGACCGCGTTCAAGCACGCCGACGACATGAACTGGCACCACCTGCTGTGGGCGAACGACTTCCCCCACTCCGACTCGACGTGGCCGTGGAGCCAAGAGATGCTCGCCGAGCACACCGCGTCGCTCAGCGACGATCAGACCGACGCGATCCTCGCCGGGAACGTGAGCCAGCTCTATCGAATCGACACCGCTTCGCTCGTGTGAGCGGCCGGGCCGCTGATCCACCGGTCAAGTCGTTCGCGACACCGCGCGCGTTCGAGACCTGGCTCAGTCGGAATCACGGCAAGACCGAGGGCATCTGGCTCGTCATCGCGAAGAAGGGCTCCGGCATCCGGTCGGTCACGTATGCCGAGGCCGTCGAGGTCGCGCTCTGTTACGGCTGGATCGACGGCCAAGGCAAGAAGCTGGACGACGAGAGGTATGTGCAGAAGTTCACGCCTCGCCGTGCGCGGAGCCCGTGGTCGCAGATCAATCGCAAGCGGGTGCTCGCCCTGATCGAGGAGGGGCGGATGCGAGAGCCAGGTCTGCGCGAGATCGAACGGGCCAAGGCAGACGGACGATGGGAGGCCGCGTACGCCTCACCCCGCGCGGCGACGGTGCCCGACGACCTGGCGAAGGCCTTGCGCCGCAACAAGAAGGCCACCGCTGCCTTCGCTGCGCTCGATTCGCGGAACCGCTACGCGATCCTCTACCGGATCAACGACGCGAAGAAGCCGGAGACGCGCGAACGGCGCATCGCCCAGTTCGTCGAGATGCTCAGCGAGGGAAGGAAGCCCTACCCGTAGTCCTCACGTACTATCGGCGGATGCTCCGCGAGCTCGGCATTCGCCTCGTCACGCTCGCGATCGGGTTCGCCGTGATGATCGCCGTCGTCCCCGGCATCGGCAAGAAGGACTGGGGCACCGTGCTCCTGGCCGCCCTCGTGTACATGGTGCTCAACGCCACCCTGGGGCTCATCCTCAAGCTGCTCACCGCGCCGCTCGCGATCATCACCCTGGGGCTCTCGCTTCTCGCCGTGAACGCAGTCGTCCTTGCGATCACGGCGTGGATCGTCGACGGGCTCTCGATCGACAACGTCGGCGCCGCGATCCTCGGCACCTTGTGGCTCACTGCGGTGTCGTTCGTGCTCGAGCTGATCATGCGTCGCATGAACCGCCGCGCCCGACGCTGAGCCCGCCGCCATGCCCTGGCTGGTGCGTGACGGTGACGTGCTCGCGTCGGTCGAAGTCGCCCGCAGCCGTTCCGCTCGCCGCAAAGGCCTGCTCGGACGCGACGGCCTGGAAGGAGCGCTGCTGCTCGAGCCGGCGCGATCGGTGCACACGCTCGGGATGCGCTTCGACATCGATGTCGCGTTCCTCGACGGGGAGGGTGTCGTGAGACGCGCGGTGCGGATGCGGCGTCACCGGGTGGGGCTGCCGTGCTTCTCGGCGCGCTCGGTCGTCGAGGCCGAGGCCGGCGCGTTCGCTCGCTGGAACCTGAGCGTCGGCCAGAAGCTCGAGGTGGTCGAGTGACCGGAGCCGCGCTCGTCCTCGTCGCGACGCCGATCGGAAACCTCTCCGAGCTCTCGCCGCGGGCCATCGAGGCGCTCGCCAACGCGGACCTGATCGCCTGCGAAGACACGCGGCGCACGGGCAGGCTGCTCGAGCACGCCGGCGTCGCGAAGCCGAAGCTGCTCGTCGTCAACGACCACACAGAGTCGGCGGCGACCCGCAGGGTGCTTGCCGAGCTCGACGCCGGTCGCACCATCGCAGTGGTGACCGACGCGGGCATGCCCGGCATCTCCGATCCCGGAGAGCGCCTCGTGCGCGCGGCGGTCAGCGCCGGCCATCGAGTGTCGGTCGTGGCAGGGCCGTCAGCGGCGATCGCTGCGCTGGTCGTGAGCGGCATGCCGACCGGGCGCTTCGTGTTCGAGGGGTTCCTGCCCCGCAAGGGATCGGGACGCACCGCCCGGCTCGCCGTGCTCGCCGCGGAGCCGCGCACGATCGTGTTGTACGAGGCTCCGCATCGCGTCGCCGCGACGATCGGCGACCTCGCCGCCGCGCTCGGCGACCAGCGTCGCGTCGTGATGGTTCGCGAGCTCACCAAGCTCCACGAGGAGGTGTGGCGCGGCTCGCTCGGCGACGCGAGAGCACACGTCTCCGAGGTCAAGCCCCGCGGCGAGTACGTCCTCGTGGTCGCCGGTGCGCCCGAGCCAGAGGCCGCGACGGCGGACGATGTCGAGGCCGCGCTGCGCGCGCATCTCGCGGCTGGGAGCGATCGCAAGTCCGCAGTCGCGGACGTGGCCCGCGAGCTGGGCGTCGCGAAGCGCGTCGTCTACGACGCGTCGCTCGGCCTCACCCCACCCTCCGGTTCTTGCTGGATACCGCCAGATTTGGCGGGTTCCGCGAGACGGGTGACGACGCAGCTCCTCGACGCGGGCCCACACCGCCTCGCTCGCCTTGCTGGCCGCTCCCGAGTCGTAGGGCGGCTGCGGGTCGTACTCGATGAAGAGCTGCATCACTTGCGCGGTGACCGGGTCGGTGAGCTGTGCCGCGAGCGTGAGCGCCATGTCGATGCCCGACGACACGCCTGCGGCGGTGATGATCTTCCCGTTCTGCACGACGCGCTGCTCGGTGTAGCGCGCGCCGAGATCCTCGAGGGCCTTCTTCGATCCCCAGTGGGTGGTCGCCTCGAGGCCGTCGAGCAAGCCGGCCGCGGCGAGCAAGAGCGATCCGGTGCACACCGACGTCGTGAATTGCGACGTCTCGTGCACCTGGCGGATCCATCCGAGGACGGTCTCGTCCTTCACGAGTGGGCGCGTGCCCATGCCGCCCGGCACCACGAGCACCTCCGGATGAGGCACCTCGTCGAGCGTGGCGTCGACGGTGAGGCCGAGGTAGCCGTTGTCGGTGCGCACCTCCCCGCGCTGCGCGCCGACGAAGACCACCTCGGCGCCGGGGAGCCGTTGGAGCACCTCGTAGGGACCGATGGCGTCGAGCGCCGTGACACGGGGGAAGAGCAAGAAGGCGATCTGCACGTCCCCATCCTTGCCATTGTTGGGCCGATGATGTCGGCCGAATCTGCGGTTGCGGTCCTCGACGGCGCTGGACGACGCCGGCATCGACGCGTTCGTGGACGGCGGATGGGGCATCGATGCGCTGCTCGGGTCGCAGCGTCGGCCGCATGGCGACCTCGACGTCGTCGTCCCGTGCGACGCGGTTCCCGCAACCGTGAGCGCGCTGCGACCGCTCGGCTTCATGCCTGTGGTCGACACCCTGCCGATCGGTCTCGTGCTCGCGGCGCCCGGCGATCGGCGCGTCGACATGCATCCGACGACGGAGGACGAAGCCGGCGACCGCATCCAGGCGCAGCGATTCGGGAGCCGCTTCGCGTACCCGAAGACGTCCCTCGTCGGTGAGGGCGTGATCGCGGGGCGGCGAGTGCGGTGCCTGACCGCCGAGGGACAGGTGCTCACCCACCTCGGCTACGCCCCCGACGACCGCGATCGTGATGACATGCGCGCGCTCGTCCACGCGTTCGGGGTCGGGCTCGGGCTCGCCTTCGCCGAAGGCGATGCCGTCGCGGTGCGCGACGCGCGGCCGGGCGACCTCGCGCCGATGGCCGATGTGCAATTTCGCTCGTCGGTCGCCGCGTACCGCTGGCCTGGAAACGAGCAGTGGGCCGACGCGGCGACTCACGGGATCTTTTGGCGAGTGTGGGAGTCACGCCTCGGCGCGCCGCGCACCTGGAGCGGCGTCGTGACCATCGGAGGAGCGATCGCGGGGACTGCGCACGTGCGTCCCTGGGCGGGAGACGACCTCGATCCGACGTCGTGCGCCGAGCTCAACGGCGCGTACGTCGATCCGCGCGCACAGGGTCGCGGGTTGGGTCGGCTGCTCAACGACGCGGCGATCGCGGCAGCGGCTCGGCTCGACTACACCGACCTGCGTCTCCACGTGATCGAGCACAACACGCGCGGCCAAGCGTTCTGGGAGCACCTCGGCTGGGCGCGCGACGGCGTCGACCGGGAGGTCACTGGCGCGGGCGGCATGCTCGAGCACCGCTATATCTCGCCGGGAACGCGAGAGGTCGGCCGGTAGCCTTCGGTTCGTGGCGCGCTACTACCTCACGACACCGATCTACTACGTGAACGACGCGCCCCACATCGGGCACGCGTACCCCACGTTGATCGGCGACGCGGTCACGCGCTGGCACCGCTTGCTGGGTGAGGAGGTGCACTACCTCACCGGCACCGACGAGCACGGCCTCAAGGTGCAACAGGCGGCCGAGAAGCAAGGCGTCACTCCTCGCGAGTGGGCCGACACGACCGTCGAGCGCTACCGCGACGCATGGCAGCTGCTCGACATCGCCAACGACGACTTCATCCGCACGACCGAGCCCCGCCACTACCGCGGCGTCGAGAAGCTGCTGCAGGCCTGCTACGACGCGGGCGACATCGAGCTCGGCACCTACGAGGGCCTGTACTGCGTGGCGTGCGAGGCGTACTACACCGAGGCCGAGCTGGTCGACGGCAACTGCCCGATCCACGGCACGCCTGTGCAGCAGATGAAGGAGGAGAACTACTTCTTCAAGCTCAGCCGCTACGGAGACCGCTTGCTCGAGTGGTACGCGGCCCATCCCGACGCGGTGCAGCCGGAGTCGCGGCGCAACGAGGTGCTCGGCTTCATCCGCCAAGGCCTTCTCGACTTCTCGATCAGCCGCACGTCGCTCAAGTGGGGCATCCCGATCCCGTGGGACGAGCGGCATGTCACGTACGTGTGGTTCGACGCGCTCGCGAACTACATCACCGCGATCGGGTACGGCGACGACGAAGCACGCTTCAAGACCTGGTGGCCGGGGCATCACCTCATCGGCAAGGACATCCTCCGCTTTCACTGCGTGTACTGGCCGGCGATGCTGCTGTCGGCCGGGCTCGAGCCGCCCGCGACCATCCACGTGCACGGCTGGCTCCTCATCGCCGGCGAGAAGATGAGCAAGACCAAGCTGAACCAGATCACGCCGGCAGATCTCGTCGCCGACTTCGGCGTCGACGGCTACCGCTATCACTTCCTCGCGGACGTGCCGTTCGGCCCCGACAACGACTTCTCCTACGAGGGGATGGTCGCGCGCTACAACGCGGACCTCGCCAACAACCTCGGCAACCTGCTCTCGCGCGTGGCGACAGTCGTCGGCAAGCAGTGCGGAGGCATCGGTCCCGCGCCGCGGCCCGACAGCTCGCTCGCGCACGTCGCCGTGCAGGCGTTCGACCACGCGGCCGCAGCGTGGGAGCGCGTGCAGCCGTCTGAGGCGCTCGAGGCCACCTGGCGCCTCATCCGCGCGATGAACGCCGAGCTCGAAGCCACCGAGCCGTGGAAGGCCGAACCGGGTCCCGCGGTCGACGGCGTGCTCGGCGACGCGCTCGAGGTGCTGCGCATCGTCGCGGTGCTCGCGAGCCCCGCCCTCCCGCATGCGTCCCAGGAGATCTGGCGACGCATCGGGCTCTCGGGATCAGTGCTCGACCAGCGGCTCCCGCAGGCGGCAGCGTGGGGCGGTTACCCGGGCGGGCTTGCGGTCGAGAGGGGCGCGCCGCTCTTCCCGCGGCTCACCGTCCCTTCGTCGTGACCTGGACCGACAACCACTGCCACCTCGACGACGAGCGGTTGGAGGGCGGCGCGGCCGCGGCGATCGCTGCGGCGCGGGCGGCGGGCGTCGATCGCATGATCACGATCGGCACCGACGCGACGCGCAGCCGGATGGCGATCGACATCGCGGCCGGGAACGACGGCGTGTGGGCGACCGTCGGGCTGCATCCACACGATGCGAGCAACGGAGTCGACACGATCGTGCCGCTGCTCGGTGAGCCTCGTGTCGTGGCGATCGGAGAATGCGGCCTCGACTACCACTACGACCACTCGCCTCGCGACGTGCAGCGCGACGCGTTCGCGGCGCAGATCGACCTCGCCCACGAACGAGGCCTCCCGCTCGTGATCCACACGCGCGAGGCGTGGGACGACACCTTCGACCTGTTGCGTGCGCATGGCGCACCCACGCGCACGGTGTTCCACTGCTTCACGGGTGGTCGCGACGAGGCGGTTCGCTGCCTCGAGCTCGGCGCGTTCCTGTCGTTCAGCGGCATCGTGACGTTCCCCAAGGCGCCCGAAGTCCGCGAGGCAGCGGCGTTCTGCCCGCTCGACCGGCTGCTGGTCGAGACCGACGCGCCCTACCTCACACCCGTGCCTCATCGCGGCAAGCCCAATCAGCCTGCATACGTGACGCATGTGGGCGCTGCGATCGCCGAGCTGCGGGGCATCGACGTCGACGCGGTGGCCCAGGCCTCGAGTGCGGCAGCGACTGCGGTCTTCACGCTGCACTAGGTTCGCCACCCGTTCGGGTCCCCGGGGGAAGGTGGAGCTCTGGAGGTCACTCCCGCCGAGCGGCGTCGCATCGCCGCTGCGGTGCTCGTGACAGTCGCCGCTCTCGCGGTGGTGTTCTTCGCGTCGCGTGGCGGGAAGAGCGACGACCGCGTCTCGGCGTCAGGATCGACGACCTCAGCGGGCGTCGCTTCACCGCTGGTCGTGAGCTCGGTCGCGAGCACGACCTCTCCGGTCCGGGTGATCGAGCTCGCCGAGACGGTCGGACCGACCCCCGCGCCGACGAGCGCCACCGTCGTGGCAACGGTCGCAACGACGGCCGCTCCGACGACGGCGAAGCCGACGACCACGGTGAAGCCGAAGCCGACGACGACTGCGAAGCCCAAGCCCACCACGACCGCGACGACGTTGCCGACCACGACCGTGCTCGACACCGCGCCGCCCGCGACGGCGCCGGCGACGAGCGCGCCGGTGGATCCGGGCGAGACGACGATCGCGGTGCACGTGCAGGACGGGCGGGGCACCTTCCATCGCTACGACAACACCGATCCCCAATGGGGCGAGCGTCCCTGCGCTCACCGCACCTTGCCCAAGGGAACCGTCGTCACGGTGGTGAATGTGAAGACGGGCGCGTCGACTTGGTGCATCGTGAAGGACCGCGGTCCCTACGGCAACGCGATCATCGACCTCGACGAGGAGCAGTTCGTCGAGATCGCTCCGGTCGGGGCGGGCATCATCAACGTCCGCATCACCTGGTGACCCTCAGCGGACGGGACGTCTCCGAGCTGCTGGCCGCGCACGGACTCCACCCGAGCCGCGCGCTCGGGCAGAACTTCGTCGTCGACCCCAACACGGTGCGCCGCATCGCCCGGCTTGCCGAGGTCGGTCCGGGTGATCGCGTGATCGAGATCGGCGCGGGCCTCGGGTCGCTGACGCTCGCGCTCGCGGAGACCGGCGCGGATGTCACCGCGGTCGAGGTCGACCGCGGCCTCGTGCCGGTGCTGCGCGAAGTGGTCGAGCCGGTTGGCGTGCGCGTGGTCGAAGCCGATGCGCTCAAGGTCGATTGGCGAACGCTGCTCGGCGACGACGACTGGAGCTTGGTCGCGAACCTTCCCTACAACGTCGCGACTCCGCTCGTCGCAGATCTGTTGGACGGCGTCCCGCAGATCACCCGGATGCTCGTGATGGTGCAGCGCGAGGTCGGGGAGCGCTTGGCCGCGCGTGTCGGCGACGAGGGCTACGGCGCGGTCTCGGTGAAGGTCGCCTACTGGGCGCGCGCCGAGATCGTCGGACGGGTGCCGGCGACGGTCTTCCTGCCCAAGCCGAAGGTCGAGTCCGCGCTCGTGCGGATCGTGCGCCGCTCGTCGCCCGCGGTCGCCGACGTCGATCCCGAGTGGCTGTTCTCGGTCGTGCGGGCAGGGTTCGGTCACCGCCGCAAGATGCTCCGCGGTGCGCTCGCCGGCGTCGCGACGGTGGAGCAGCTCGACGCTGCCGGTGTCGCCCCCACGGCGCGCGGCGGAGGAGCTCGATGTCGACGCGTGGGGTCGCCTCGCCCGCGAGGCTTCACCTCGTGGCTGACGTCGTCGTCGCTCCAGCCAAGCTGACTGTCAGCCTCCGCATCACCGGTGTGCGCGACGACGGCTATCACCTCATCGACGCGGAGATGGTGAGCCTCGACCTCGCCGATCGGCTGACGATCAGCGAGGGCGACGGGCTCGAGGTCGTCGGCCCGGCCGCCGCGGGGATCGCGAGCGGCGACTCGAACCTGGTGCGCCGTGCGCTCTCAGCGGTCGGACGCCGCGCCCACGTCCGGGTCGAGAAGCACATCCGCGCGGGTGCGGGGTTGGGCGGAGGATCGAGCGATGCCGCGGCGATCCTCCGGTGGGCCGGCGTGGACGACCTCGCGGTCGCTGCCTCCGTCGGGGCCGATGTGCCGTTCTGCTTGGTCGGCGGACGGGCGCGCGTGACGGGCATCGGTGAGGTCGTCGAGCCGCTTCCGTTCATCCCGTGCACCTACACCATCATCACGCCGCCCTTCGGCGTCTCGACCGCCGAGGTCTATCGGGTGTGGGACACGCTCCCGGTCCGTGAGGTCGGCCCGAACGACCTCGAGTCGGCGGCGATCAAGGTGCAACCTCGGCTCGCATCGTGGCGCGATCGGATCCTGCGAGTCACAGGCAGCGTCGCCATGCTCGCGGGGAGCGGCTCGACGTGGTTCATCGAGGGCGATCACCGTGAAGCGGCCGACGCCCTCGCGGCCGCGACCGTCGTGGTCGTGCGCACGATCAGCTGAGCGCAGGCCTCCACGTCGGCGAGTGCCACGGGCTTCCGCCGGCGCCCGTTGCCCAACCGGCGAGGCTCGCGAGGTAGTGATCCCATCCCCGCGAGCACATCTCGTAGCAGTCGCACTCCGGCTCGAGCCCGTCGTGCTCGAAGACGACCTCGGTGTCAATCGGAGTCGGGGTTCGCAGCGCGAACGTGATGTGAGTGCCGCTCCACTCGGGGAACTTCGTGTGCTCCCGACACGTCCACGCGACCCGAGTCGGCACGTTCGTGTCGACGTGCATCGTGATTTGCTCGTCGCCGAAGTGGAGCGTGAGATCGCCCCCCGCTGTCGCATCGCCGTCGACTTCCGGTGTCCACCAGCCTGCGAGCCCGTCGAGGGAGCTCAACCCGTCGTGCACCCGTGACATCGAGGCTCCGATGACCACCGTCGCCTTCATCGCGCTGCCGGCAACGGCTCGCCGGTCTCGAGCAAGGTCTTGAGCTCGGACACCACGCGGGGCCATCCGTCGCGCACCATCGTCGCGACGGTGCTGCCCGCCTCGAAGTTGCCGTGCAGCACGGTGAGCTTCACCATCTCACCGACGTCTTCGATCTCGAACGTCACGATCGAACGCCGCTCGTCGGCGATCTCCGCGCGCAGCGCCTCGTCGATGCCGCTCGCGACCGCCCACTCCGGCGTGAAGGTGTGCCATGAGTACGCGAGCCGCCGATAGGGGTCGCTCTCGACCACGACTTGCTCCGGATCGTCGACGGTGACGCCACCGAAGCGCCACGAGATCGGCGAGCCGACCTTCCAGTCGGTGTCGAGCGCGAGGCCGCCCCAGTAGCGCTCGGTGAACGCAGGCTCGGTCAGCGCGCGCCACAGCTGCTCGGGGGTCGTGCGGATGTAGGTCTGGTACACGAACGCAGGCGCGTCGGTCGTCGATGTGGTCATGGGGGACTCCAGTGCTCGCTTGAGATCGGCCAGCGCGTCGACGCGCCGCTGGTCGTAACGGTTGATCCACCGCTCGCCGATCTCGTTGATCGGCGCGGCGTTGAGGTAGTGCAGCCTCTCCCTGCCGCTGCGGACGACGACCACCAGGCCGGCGGCCTCGAGCACCGCGAGGTGCTTGCTGACCGACTGACGCGCCATCGCCAGGTCCGCGCACAGCGAGCGAAGGCTCTGCCCGTTGCGGGCGTTCAGCGAATCGAGCAGCTGGCGGCGGCTGGGGTCGGCGAGGGCCTTGAAGACGTCATCCATAGAAAGGCAGCTGTTTGGCTGCCTTTCGACAGATATGCAGCCAAACGGCTGCCTGTCAACGGATCGGCGAAAACGCGCACCGACCGCCCCTCGCGAGAGGAGCGGTCGGAGACGGAAGTCGTGATGGGTTACTTGCGACGTTGGAAGCGCGTGCGCTTGAGCATCTTCTTGTGCTTCTTCTTGCGCATGCGCTTGCGGCGCTTCTTGATCAGCGATCCCATGGCTGCGCACACGGTAGTGGTGCGTTTCGAGCCGTGGAAATCGCACGTGCGAGTACCGTGACCGCGCCGTGGTGGCGGGTAGTTCAACTGGCAGAACGCCTGACTTTGGATCAGGAGGTTCCAGGTTCGAGCCCTGGCCCGCCAGCTCGCAACGTTCAACTACACGGTCGCGACGACCTCGGCGTACTCGCTCGGCACTCGCAGCCCACGGTCGCTCGTGTTGTGCTCGCGGGCGAGCATGAGCAGATCCTGCTCGAGGCCGCTCTGTGCTGCCGCGTCGAGCGCACCGAACGCCTTCAGCGTCGGCCCGTAGAACTCGCGGAACGTGTCGACCCAGTCCTCCGCGGAGCGGTAGCGGAAGACGAACTCCTTGCGACGGATCTGCACCGTGGAGCACTTCGATCCGAGCAGCTCGGTGAGCCGAGCCTCGGTGCCCCACTCGAGCGGCGAGTGGATGCCGGCCGGCGGCGCGACGTAGCGGCCCACGATCTTGAACATCTTCCCGATGAAGCCATCGGGCGTCCAGTTCGCGAGGCCGATGCGTCCACCGGGACGGCAGACGCGCACGAGCTCGGCCGCTGACCGGTCCTGGTTGGGCGTGAACATCACGCCGAACGTCGACAGCACCACGTCGAACGAGTCATCCGCGAACGGCATCGCTTCGGCATCGGCCTCCTGCGCGTCGATCGTCAGGCCTTCGGCGGCGGCGCGGGCGAGGGTGCCGTTCAGAAGCGCGGGCACGTAGTCCGAAGCGGTGACGATCGCGCCGCGGCGTGCGGCGGCGAGCGACGCGTTGCCGTTGCCTGCAGCCACGTCGAGCACGTCCTCACCCGCGGCGATGTCGACGGCCTCGCACAGCGTCTCGCCGACGATCTGCAGCGTCGTGCCGATCACGGCGTAGTCGCCGGACGACCAGGTGCCCTGCTGGCGGGTCTTGATGGTGACGTAGTCGGGCGCGGTGACGGTGGTCATGTGGATCTCCCCCTGGTGAGGTGTGAGTCGTTGTCGGGGTGATCGTGTGCTCCGCGAGCCGCGGCCCGCATCGGTCGATTCGCTCATTCCGCCCCGCGGGTCAGATGGGCAATTCGTGCCATCCCGCTACCGTGGCCGCGTGAGCTTGGACGACGCCCGCGCCGCCCTGGCTCGCCACGACTGGCTGGCCGCGTACGAGAGCGCGGGCGACGACGCGGTGGCTGGCGACGCCCGCGTCGACGCTGCCTGGCTCGACGTCAGGGCCGACGCCGCGTGGTGGCTGGGCCGCATGGACGACTGCATCGCGTCGCGTGAGGCGGCGTACGCGATCTACGAGGCCACGGGCGACGAGCGCCGCGCGGGCCAGTGCGCCGTCTGGCTCTACGAGCACTACGTCTTCAGGGCGCAGCCCGCGATCGCGGGGGCGTGGTTGCGCCGTGGGCGGCAGCGGCTCGACGGCGAAGCAGGGTGCGTCGAGTACGGCAACCTCGTCCTCCGCGAGGTCGAGGTGATGCACGGGCGGGGCGAGCTCGAAGAGGCGATCGTCCACGCCAACGGCGCGCTCGAGCTCGCGCTCCAGCTGCGCAGCGCCGACCTCCAGGCCGAAGCCCAGCAGGCGCTCGGACGCGTCCTCATCGATCGCGGCGACGCGCGCGACGGTCTCGAGCAGCTCGACGAAGCGATGCTGCTCGCGGTCGAGGGACGCCTCAGCCCCTACTCGACGGGCAAGGTGTATTGCAGCCTCATCAGCGCGTGCGAGCAGGTCGGCGACTACCGACGTGCGGCTGAGTGGACCGAGGCGACCTCGCGATGGACCGAGGGCCATCCCCACACGGTCTTCTTCCCGGGGGTGTGCCGCGTGCACCACGCGTGGGCGCTTCAGTCGCGGGGCGACTGGACGCGCGCGGAGCAAGAGGTCACGCGCGCATGTGCGGAGCTCCGCGAGATGAGTCCCGTGCACGCGGCTGCCGGCTACGTCGAGCTCGGAGAGCTCCGCCGCCGCTTCGGAGACTTGGCGGGCGCGGAGAGCGCGTTTCGTGAGGCCGAAGCGCTGTCGGGACGTCCGCCAACCAGGGCTCGCGCTCGTCCGGTTGGCGCAGGGGCAGCGCGCCGCGGCCACGGCGATCATCACGCAGGCACTCGATGCGGAGCCGTGGAACCGACTCGCACGCGCGCGGCTCCTTCCCGCGCGCGTGCAGATCGCGGTCGCGTGCGGCGAGTTCGACGCGGCGAACGAGGCGGTGACCGAGCTGGCGGCGATCGCAGCCGACTTCGAGAGCCCCGCCCTCCTCGCGGAGGCCGCGTCCGCGCAAGGACGGGTTGCCCTCGCGACCGGCGATGCGAGCGCGGCGTGCGGTGTGCTGCGACGCGCACTCGAGCGTTGGCAGGAGCTCGACGTCCCGTACGAGGTCGCGACGGCGCGGCTGTTGCTCAGCCAGGCGTGCCGCGTCGCCGGCGACGAAGACGGCGCCCTCGCCTCACTCGCTGCTGCGCAGGCGATCTTCGATCATCTCGGCGCGTCGCTCGACACTCGCTTCATCGACGACCTCCGGCGCCCGCCCGCGCTGCCCGACGGGCTCACGAACCGCGAGGCCGAGGTGCTGCGGCTCGTCGCCTCGGGCCGTTCGAACAAGGACATCGCCACCGCGCTCTCGTTGAGCGAGCGCACGGTCGCCCGCCACCTGTCCAACATCTTCACGAAGACCGGCGTCACCTCTCGCTCGGCCGCCACCGCCTACGCCTTCGAACACGGCCTCAAATGACCGCGAGCAACGGGACGAGCACCAGCAACAGGACCATGAGCACGACTCCGGCGATCAGCAGGAACGTGCAGCCCCGCCGCCCGCGTTCCGTCGACGTCCACCGGCCCACGATCCCGGAGTGCCTCCGCCGATAGGCGTCCTCGTCCCGATTCGACATCGACAGGAACTGTGGCATCCGCCGGCGCACTGTACCTGCGGGCGCCCGATCGGGCATCGAGAGGTACAAGTGCCGCAGTCGGCCGCGCTCGCCGGCACTTGTACCTGCGGGCGCCCGATCGGGCATCGAGGGGTACAAGTGCGCAGAGTCGGCGAACGGGCACCGCCGGCGCGGTCGAAGTTGCGGATGAGCGCGCCCGTTTGGGCGCGCTGGGACTCGACTTCAGGTGAGGTCGCGCACGGCGGCGAGGAGGGCGTCGATGTCGTCCGCGGTCGTGTAGCGCACGACTCCGGCCCGCACGGCACCGCCCCGGGCGCGCAACCCCATCGCGTCGATGAGGTCGCAGGCGTAGTTGTCGCCGCTCCAGACGGCGATCTTGCGAGAGGCGAGCTCGGTTGCGACCGACTCGGGATCTCGGCCCTCCAAGTTGAAGATCGTCGTCGGGGCGCGACCCTCGGCCGTCATCGGCAGCGTGGACGGCGACGCCGGGGATCGCCCTGAGCCCGGTCTCGAGCCGCTCGAGCAGCACGCCCTCCGCCGCCATCACCTCGGTCCACGTCATCTCGGCCATGAACGACGCGGCGCCGCCGATGCCGGCGATCGCCTCGAACGACTTCGTGCCCGTCTCCCACCGGTCGGGACCGTCGTAGTCGGCGGGCCGCACACGGTAGGGCTCGACACCGTGGAGCAGCTCCGGCTGCAACACGAGGATGCCGGCGTGCGGGCCGTACCACTTGTAGGGCGACGTCACGAGCGAGTCGATGCCCCATCCATTGACGTCGATCGGGAGGTGGGGTGCACGCGCGACTGCGTCGACGTGGATTCGAGCGCCCGCTGCGTGGGTGAGATCGAGCGCGGCCCGCACGTCGGGTGCCCATCCGGTGAGGTTCGACGCGCCGGTGATCGCGACCCACGCGACGCCGCCTGCATGGAGCTCGCGCTCGAGATCGGCGAGGTCGAGCGTGCCGTCGCGCGGGTCGACCGGGAGCATCGTGACCGTCGCGCCCGCGTCGCGCGCTGCCTCGACCCAGGGAGTCACGTTCGAGTCGTGGTCGAGCTGGGTGCAGATGATGCGCTCGGAACCGCTCCATGTCCGCGCCAGCGCACGCGTGTAGGCGAAGACGAGCGCCGTCGCGCTCGGCCCGAAGATGACCTGCGAGCCCTGCGCGCCGAGAAGTGCGCCGACCTGCTCGCGCACCGTCTCGACCAACCCGGTCGTCTCGCGGCTCGCGGCGAACGCGCCGCCGGTGTTCGCTGGCGCTGAACTGGTCAGATACGCGTGCATCGCATCGATCGACGTGTCGACGGGAAGCGTTCCCGCAGGTCCGTCGAGACGGACCCACTCGTCGAGTCCTGGGAACCGTTCACGAGACGAATGCATGACGATTCACCATATGACGCTTGCCGTTCACGCTGTCGTTGGTAGAACAACACCATGACGCTGTCGGCCATGGTGCTCGCAGCCGGTGAAGGCACTCGGATGAGGTCCGCGCGACCGAAGCCCCTCCACCTCCTCTGCGGACGGCCGATGCTCCTCCACGTGCTGAGCGCACTGAAGGGCTGCGACATCGATCGCACTGTGGTGGTCGTCGGTCATGGCGCCGAAGCCGTCACGAAGAAGGTGCAAGAGCTCGGGTCGTCCGCGCTTCGCATCGGGTTCGTCGAGCAGCTCGTGCAGCGCGGCACCGGCGACGCGGTGCTCGTCGGGATGACCGGGTTCATCGATGACGACCTCGACGAGTCGGGCGATCTGCTCGTGCTGCCGGGCGACACGCCGCTGCTCCGCTGTGAGACCGTCGCCGCGCTCGTCGCACAGCATCGCGAGAGTGGTGCGGCCGCGACGCTGCTCACCGCTCGCCTCGCCGACCCGACCGGCTACGGCCGCGTGAGTCGCGACCGCAATGGCAACGTGGCCCGCGTCGTCGAGCACGGAGACGCCACGCCCGAAGAGCTCGAGATCGACGAGGTGAACACCTCGATCTACTGCTTCCGCCGCGATCTGCTCGCGCCGGCGCTCCGGCGGCTGAGCCCCGAGAACAGCCAGGGCGAGTACTACCTCACCGATGTCGTGTCGGTGCTGCACGACGCGGGCTATCGCGTCGGCTCGTATGTCATCGCCGACGCGGTCGAGGTGCAGGGCGTCAACGACCGGGTGCAGCTCGCCCAGGCCGAGGCCGAGCTGCGAGCTCGCACGAACCGCGATTGGCTCGCCGCCGGCGTGACGATGGTCGATCCGGCGCAGACCTACGTGGACGTGACCGTCGATCTGTCGCCCGACGTCACCCTCTTCCCGGGCACGATCCTGCAAGGCGTGACGACGATCGGCCCTGGTGCCGAGATCGGGCCGTCCACCCGACTCGTCGACACAAAGGTCGGCGCGGGCGCCGTCGTCGCCAACACGGTCGCTCGCAACGCCGTGATCGGCGCCGACTGCGTGGTGGGTCCGTTCGCTACCCTCGACCCCGGCGCGGAGCTTGCTTCGGGAACCCGCACGGGTGCCTTCTACACTGCTCCTCGGAGCGACGAATCCTGATCCGGGGTACGTCGGGGGCAGGAGGATCGATGGAGCTCGTCACCAAGAAGCGGTTCGTCCTCTACTCGGGACGCGCTCACTTGGCGCTCGCCGAGGAGATCGCGGAGCACCTCGGGGTCGAGCTCGGCAACCCGAACGTGCAGGACTTCGCGAACGGCGAGATGCGCCCCCGGTTCGGCGAGTCGGTGCGGGGCTGCGACGTGTTCATCATGCAGACGCACGCCGGCACGTCCGAGATGTCGATCAACGACGCGATCATGGAGCAGCTGATCATGATCGACGCTGCCCACCGCAGCGTCAGCCAAGCGCATCACCGCGGTGTGCCCGTTCTACGGATACGCGCGTCAGGATCGCAAGGCTGAGGGTCGCGAGCCGATCACGGCCAAGCTCGTCGCCGATCTGTTCAAGGCCGCGGGCGCGAAGCGGATGATCTCGGTCGACCTGCACTCCGGTCAGATCCAAGGCTTCTTCGACGGGCCCGGTCGACCACCTCACTGCGGCGCCCGTCCTCCTCGACTACCTGAAGGGCAACTCGGGCATCGACCCGGTGATCGTGTCGCCCGACTCCGGCCGCATCAAGGTCGCCGAGCGCTTCGCACAGCACCTCGACGCCGACCTCGCGTTCATCTACAAGACGCGCCCGAAGGGCATGGCCAACGTCGCGGTGGCGCGCGAGGTCATCGGTGACGTCGAAGGACGGCACTGCGTCATCGTCGACGACATGATCGACACCGCGGCGACCCTCGTCGCGGCGGCCGAATGCCTCATCGAGCACGGCGCCGCCGACGTCTGGGCGATGGCGACGCACGGCGTGCTGTCCGGGCCCGCGATCGACCGGTTGAAGAACGCGCCGATCGGACGCATCGTCATCACGAACACGGTGCCGCTTCCGTCCGAGAAGCAGATCGACAAGATCGAAGTGCTGTCGATCGCTGGTGTCATCGCCGCTGCCCTCGACGCAGTGTTCGAGGACACGTCGGTCAGTCAGATCTTCGGGGGCGAGAACCAGGCCTGATCCCGGCTGGCAGGATGGGGTCGGCGAGTCCGTACACTGGCTCGTTCCCCCGCACGACCGCTCTAGGAGCGCGCTATGCCTTCGTCCGAAGTAACCCTCACTGCTGACCTTGGTCGCGAGATCGGCTCAGCCGCGGCGCGCCGCCTCCGTCACGAGGACAAGGTCCCCGGGGTCGTCTACGGGCAGGGCGCCGGCACCCAGAGCGTCACCGTCGTGCGTCGCGACCTGCGCATCGCGCTCTCTGGTCCGGCCGGCCAGAACGCGCTGATCACGCTGAAGGTCGGCGGCGATCCGCAGCTCACCATCGTGCGCGACCTGCAGCGTGACCCGATCAAGCGGGTCGTCACCCACGTCGACTTCCTCCGCATCAACCGCGACGAGGAGATCGAGGTCGAGGTGCCGATCCACCTCGAGGGCGAGGCGACCGACGTCCTTCGCAACGACGGCCTCGTCGACCAGTCGCTCGATCACCTCACGGTCATCGCGAAGCCCGGCGACATCCCGCCGTCGTTCACGATCGACGTCTCCGCGATGGTCATCGGCGACGTGATCCGCGTGCACGACCTCGCGCTGCCCGCGGGCGTCACCACGCCGCTCGACCCCGAGACGCCGCTCGTCACCGCTGAGGCGACGCGCGCTTCGATCGAGGATGAGGCGGCCGAGGGCGAAGAGGGCGAAGGCGCCGAGGGCGAGGGCGGCGACGGTGCCGCAGGGTCGGCGGAGAGCGCCGGCAGCGACGAAGGCTGACCCACCCTGTTCCGCCGCGGCGGCTCCGAGCGGCGCGGGAAGGCGGCCGACTTCCTGGTCGTCGGTCTCGGCAACCCTGGCGAAGACTTCGCGCGCAGCCGGCACAACCTCGGTGCTGAAGTCGTCTCGCTTCTCGCCGAGCGCGGAGGCACCACGCTGAAGCGCTCGAAGGAGAAGTCACTGTCAGCGGAGGTGACGATCGCGGGCAAGCACGTGGTGCTCGCGTTCCCGCAGACGTACATGAACCTGTCGGGTGAGGCCGTCGCGAAGCTCGTCCGTCGGCACAGCATCGACGACCCGCAGCAGATCGTGATCGTGCACGACGAGCTCGACCTGCCCGTCGGCCGCATGCGGGTGAAGGTCGGCGGTGGCCTCGCCGGGCACAACGGCCTCAAGTCGATCGTGCAGCACCTGAAGACCGATGACTTCGTCCGCGTGCGCATGGGTGTCGGCAAGCCGCCGAGCGCGCAGCAGGGCGCGGACCACGTGCTGAAGAAGCCCTCGAAGAAGGACCGCACCGAATTCGACGTCGTCGTGCAGGAGGCTGCAGACGCCGTCGAGATGATCGTCGGCGAGGGCGCCGCGGTCGCGATGAACCGCTACAACGGCTGACGGTCTGGCCCGAGCACGAGGGGCAGCGCCGAGAGCCCTCGCAGCACGAGGCCGTCACCGTGACCCCAGTGAAGGTCGTCGGGAGGCACGGCGAGACGGAGGTCGGGAAACCGGCCCAGCAGTGAACCGAGCGCGATGACGCCCTCCATGCGCGCCAAGGGCGCGCCGAGGCAGAAGTGGATCCCATGCCCGAACGCGAGGTGGCGGTTGTCCGCGCGTCCGACATCGAACCGTTCGGCGTCGCTGAACCGTGCTCCGTCGCGGTTCGCGGCTGCCAAGGAGATGATGACCTGCCCGCCCTTCGGGATCGTCAGACTGCCGACCTCGATGTCCTCGGCGGCGTAGCGGAACGTCGCGTGAGGCACGGGCGCGTCGTAGCGCATGATCTCCTCGACGAGCGGCCCGAGCAGCGCGGGATCCGCTTTCACTGACGCGAGCTGGTCTGGGTTCCGCAAGAGCGCGACCACGCCGTTGCCGACCAGGCTCGTCGTGGTGTCGTGGCCGGCGATGATGAGCTGCAGCAGCGTCGACAGCAGCTCCTCGTGGTCCAGGCTGTCGTCACCATCACGGGCGCGGATCAACGCGGTGACGAGATCGTCGCCGGGGAGTCGTTCCTTGGTCTCGACGAGCTTGGTCAGGTGGGCGACCACCGCATCGGAACCCTCCTTGGCGTGCGCGTACTGCTCGGGGGTGTCGGTCGGGGAGAGCAGCGCCATGAGCGCCTTGCTGAACGACGTGCGATCGTCCTCGGGCACACCGAGCAGCTCGCAGATCACGGTGTACGGCAAGGGGTACGCGAAGTTCGGGACGAGATCGACCGTGGCGTCGGGCCCGGCCGCGGCGAGTGCGTCGAGCAGCCCGCCGATGATCTCCCGGACCCGCGGCTCGAGCCGTTCGATCCGCCGCAGCGAGAACGCCGATGCGACGAGCCTTCGCAGACGCGTGTGGTCGGGCGGATCCACCGCGAGCATGTGGTGAGCGAAGGCCGGGCCCGGCAAGCCCTCGGCGAGCACCCCTTCACCGCTCGCGAACGCGGCCTGCATGTCCTTCGACAGCCGCGTGTCGTTCAACATGAGCTTCGCCTCGTCGTACCCGACGACCAGCCACGCGGGGTGACCGTCGGCGAGCGTGACCGCGTGCACGGGGCCCTGCTCCCGCACCTCCGCGAAGAGGGGGAACGGGTTGTCTCGGTCGAAGCTGCCCCAGGACTGCAGCGCGTCGGTCGTGTCCATCACCGCCATCATTCACCCGGCGGCTTCCCTGCGCCTTCCTCCTGCACACCGTTTGCTCACTCGACCCACCTGTGACGTGGTCCAGTGAGCAAACGGTCTTCGCCGTTCGCTCGCTACCCTCGAAGAAATGCGTCTGGCTGACCTCCCCCCGCTGTTGCGCGAGGAGCGAGCAGTCGCGCACCTGCTCGGGCGCAGGGCCGCGACCGTGGCGATCCCCGAGGCGGCCCGCACGATCACGCTCGCCGGCCTCGCCGCGCTGTCGAGCCAGCGGACGTTCCTGGTGCTGCTCCCGACGAGCACGTCGGCCGAGCTCGTCGCCAACGACCTGCGCGCGTACCTGCCCGCGGACGAGGTCGAGCTCTTCCCCGCATGGGAGACCTTGCCGTTCGAGCGGGTGAGCCCTGGCGTCGAGACGATGGGGCGACGCCTGCGAGTGATGTGGCGCCTGCGCAAGCCCGAGCGCGGCGCCCCGGTTCGTCGTCGCGGGCGTGCGGGCGTTGTCGCAACGGCTCGGCCCCCACGTCGAAGACGTCGAGCCGGTGACGATCACGACCGGGCAGCAGGTCGACCCGGCCGAGCTCGTCGCCGAGCTCGTGAAGCTCGGCTATCGGCGTGAGTACCTGGTCGAGCACCGCGGTGAGGTCTCGCTCAGAGGCTCGATCGTCGACGTGTTCCCATCGACCGCGGATGTACCGGTGCGCGTCGACCTGTGGGGCGACGAGGTCGACCGCCTCTCCGAGTTCAGCGTGCACGACCAGCGCTCGACGGCCGACCTCGCCCAGGTCGAGATCTTCCCCGCGCGCGAGCTGCTGCCGACCGACGACGTGCGCGCCCGCGCCGCGGCCCTCGTCGGTGCCGAGCCCTGGGGACGCGAGCAGTGGGAGCGTCTCGCCGAGGGCCTCGTGTTCGACGGCATGGAGTCGTGGATGCCGTGGCTCACTCCCGGCGAGCACACCCTCGTCGACCTCCTCGACGCCGACTCGCAGGTCGTGCTCGTCGAGCCCCGCCGCATGCGCGACCGCGCCAGCGAGATCCTCGCCGAGGAGGCCGACCTCGCGGCGAGCCTGAGCAAGACCTGGGGAGCGGAGGGCACCGAGTTCCCGCGCCTGCACGCGCCCTTCGACGACCTGCTCGCGAACACGCCGGCGGGCGCCTGGACCTTCCTCCCGATGGCCGACCGGCCCGAGACCGCGGTCGTCGAGGCGACGGGATGGGGACCGGTCGTCGGCGACGGCGAAGGACTCGGCCGGCGCATCGCCGAGCTGCTCGGGGAGCGTCATCGCATCATCGTCGCGGCCGACACCGAAGGCTCGGCCCGCCGGTTGCACGAGCTGCTGCTGTCGGTCGGGCTCGACCTCGTGATCGACGTCAACGGCGACACCGACCTCACGCGCCCGGGCGGCCGCATCGTCGTCGCTCCGCTCGACCACGGCTTCGTCCTGCCCGCCGTCCGCCTCGCGGTCATCACCGAGGCCGA
This sequence comes from uncultured Acidimicrobiales bacterium, assembly GCA_963726495.1. GTDB lineage: Bacteria > Actinomycetota > Acidimicrobiia > Acidimicrobiales > DATKAS01 > DATKAS01. The sequence goes on along the minus strand of CAVSCP010000008.1, from coordinate 383,779 downwards.
CCTCACCGGTCGTCGCCGCGCCCACCGCCGGCCGAGACCGCAGCGTCGCGACTCCGCATCGTTCTTCGAGGACCTCAAGCCCGGCGACTACGTCGTGCACCACACGCACGGCGTCGGTCGCTACGGCGGGATGGTCACCCGCTCGCTCGACGGCGTCGACCGCGACTACCTGCTGCTCGAGTACAAGGGCGGCGACCGGCTCTACATCCCGAGCGACCAGATCGACGCGGTGCGCCACTACACCGGTGGCGACGCGCCCGCGCTGCATCGCCTCGGAGGCAGCGACTTCGCCCGCACGAAGGCGCGGGTCAAGGCCGCGGTGCGCGAGATCGCGCAGGAGCTCGTCGTGCTGTATCAGCGGCGGGTGACCTCACCGGGTCATGCGTTCGCCCCGGACACGCCGTGGCAGCACGAGATGGAGGAGGCGTTTCCGTACGTCGAGACGCCCGATCAGCTGAAGGCGATCGCGGATGTGAAGGCCGACATGGAGCACGACGCGCCGATGGATCGGCTCGTGTGTGGCGACGTCGGCTTCGGCAAGACCGAGGTCGCGATCCGAGCGGCGTTCAAGGCGGTGCAGGACGGGATGCAGGTCGGTGTGCTCGTCCCGACGACGCTGCTCGCGCAACAGCACTTCGCGACCTTCGGCGATCGCATGGCTGCGTACCCGATCCGCGTCGAGGTGCTCTCCCGCTTCCTCACGCCGGGGCAGGCCAAGCGCGTCGTCGACGGCGTGGCGAGCGGCGAGGTCGACATCGTGATCGGCACCCATCGCCTGCTCTCCGAGGACGTGCAGTTCAAGCGGCTCGGCCTGCTCGTCGTCGACGAGGAGCAGCGCTTCGGCGTCAGTCACAAGGAGGCGATGAAGAAGCTGAAGACCGATGTCGACGTGCTCACGCTCACCGCGACGCCGATCCCGCGCACCCTCGAGATGAGCCTCACCGGCATCCGCGACCTGACGTTGCTGAACACGCCGCCCGCCGATCGCCAGCCGATCCTCACCTACGTCGGCGAGTACGACGACCGCGCCGTCGCCGAGGCGATCCGCCGCGAGCTGCTCCGCGAGGGTCAGGTGTTCTTCGTGCACAACCGGGTGCAGGACATCGAGGAGGTCGCGGCCGAGATCCGCGACATGGTGCCCGAGGCCCGGGTGACGGTCGCGCACGGACAGATGGACGAAGGCACGCTCGAGCAGACGGTCGTCGACTTCTGGGAGGGCCAGTTCGACGTGCTCGTCTGCACGACGATCATCGAGTCGGGCATCGACATGCCGACGGTCAACACGCTCGTCGTCGATCGCGCCGACATGCTCGGCCTCGGCCAGCTCCACCAGCTGCGCGGCAGGGTCGGCCGTGCCGGGCAGCGGGCGTACGCGTACCTGTTCCATCCCGTCGACCGCGTGCTCAGCGAGGACGCGTACGAGCGCCTGCGCACGATCGGCGAGGCGACCGAGCTCGGCTCGGGGTTCAAGATCGCGATGCGCGACCTCGAGATCCGCGGCGCCGGCAACCTGCTGGGCGAGAACCAGAGCGGCCACATCGCGGCGGTGGGCTACGACCTCTACTGCCAGATGGTCACCGAGGCGGTCGCCGAGCTGAAGGGCGAGGAGCTGCGCGAGCCGGCTGAGGTGAAGCTCGACCTGCCCGTCGACGCCCACCTGCCCTCGTCGTATGTGGGACGCGAGGAGCTGCGGCTCGAGGCCTATCGACGCCTGGCGACCGTCACGACCGAGGCCGAGATCGCCGACATCAAGGCCGAGTGGACCGACCGCTACGGGCCTCCGCCGCCGCCCGCGGAGGCGCTGCTCGCGGTCGGGCGCCTGCGCGCCGAGTGCCATCGCCTCGGCATCCGCGAGGTCGGCGTCGCTCGCGGCATGGTGCGGCTCACGCCGATCACGCTGAAGGCGAGCGAGGAGGTTCGCTTCCGCCGGCTCGCCCGCGACGGCGTGTACAAGCCCGACCTCGGCGAGATGCAGCTGCGGGTGCCGCGCAAGGGCGACTTGCCATCGATGGTCGTCGACTTCCTGCGCGAGCTGCGGCCCTCTGACGACGGGGGCTGACGAGAGCCCGTGAAAGCGCGCCGATAGGCTCGCTCGCCGTGCTTCTTCGCTCCAAAGTCGTGACTTCCAAGGTCCTGGCTCTCGCGTCCGTCCTCGTCGTGGGCGCGTTCGTCGGGTCGGCGTGCTCGACGGTCAATCCGAGCGCCGCAACCGTGAACGGCGACTCGATCGACAGGGCGTCGTTCACCGACTCGCTCCAACAGTTCGCCGACAACCCCGCCTTCATCGCGAGGGTCTCGCAGAGCGGCCAGGCGTCGGTGACGGGCAACGGCAGCGACACCGTGTCGGCCGACTTCGCCCGCCAGGCGCTGCAGCGCGAGATCGTCGTGATGGTGGCCAAGCAGCAGAACGAGGCGCGCGGCGCCAAGGTGACGCCCGAGATCGAGGCGGCTGCTCGCGACGACGTCGAGGCCCAGCTCGGGCTCGACGCCTTCAAGGGCTTCCCCGCCTCGTTCCAGCAGCGGCTCGTCGACCAGAACGCGGCAGATCTTCACGCTCCGCGCCAACGTCGCCGGCTCGGCGCTCGACGACGCAGCACTCCAGAAGGTCTTCGACGCCGACCCCTCGCAGTTCGCCGAGGTGTGCGCCAGCCACATCCTCGTGAACACGCAGGAGGAAGCCGACGCCGTCGAGAAGCGCCTCGCCAACGGTGAGGACTTCGGGACGGTCGCCAAGGAGGTCTCGATCGACAGCGGCAGTGCTCCGAACGGCGGCGACCTCGGCTGCGTCGCCCGCGGCGTCACCGTGAAGGAGTTCGAGGACGCGCTCTTCGCCACGCCGGTCGGCACCGTGTCGAAGCCCGTGCAGACGCAGTTCGGCTACCACGTCATCAAGGTCACCGACAAGAAGGCGCCCGCCTTCAATGACGCGAAGCCGCAGGTGCTGCAGAAGATCTTCAGCGACTCGAATGACCAAGTTCAACGACTTGCTGAACGGCAGCCTCACCAAGGCGAAGGTCTCGATCGATCCTCGCTTCGGCACGTGGAACACGCTCGCTGAACGCGGTCGTGCCGGCCGACTTCGCGAACCTCCAGAACTCGACAGCCACGACCGCAGCCACGGGGGCGACGGCGACGACGGCGGTCACGCCCACCACGGGCGGGTAGCACCTTGGGTCGCGGCCGGGTCGTCATCGTCGGGCTCGGCCCGGCCGGGCCCGAGCTGGTGACGCAACAAGCCGTCGCGGAGATCGCCCGCGTCGGCCGGCGCTTCATCCGCACGACTCGTCATCCGTCGGCTTCGATCGTCGGCGACGCGACGAGCTTCGACGAGGTCTACGAGCGCGAGGCATCGCTCGACGCGGTCTACGCCCGCATCGTCGACGCGCTGGTCGAGGCGGCGAGCGACCACGGTGAGGTGCTCTACGCGGTTCCCGGCTCGCCGCTCGTCGCGGAGCGCACGGTCGAGCTGCTGCGAGCCGACGATCGCGTCGTGGTCGACGTCGTCCCCGCGCTCTCGTTCCTCGATCTCGTGTGGAGCCGGCTCGGGATCGACCCTCTCGCGGCCGGAGTGCGCCTCGTCGACGGCCAGCGGTTCTCGGTCGAGGCCGCAGGGGAGCGCGGTCCGCTCGTCGTCGCGCAATGCGACACCGCCCAGGTCCTGTCCGACATCAAGCTCTCGATCGAGGACGACTCGCCGCGCGTGGTCGTCGTGCTCCACCACCTCGGGCTGCCCGACGAGCAGGTGCTCGAGGTCGCGTGGGACGAGCTCGACCGGTCGTTCACGCCCGACCACCTCACCGCGCTCTGGATCCCCACGTTGCAGGCGCCCGTCGCGAGCGAGCTCGTGAGGTTCGCGGAGCTCGTGCGCACCCTCCGGCGTGAGTGCCCGTGGGATCGTGAGCAGACGCATCGCACGCTCACTCGCCACCTCCTCGAGGAGACCTACGAGACGCTCGAAGCGATCGACGCGCTCGACGGGTCGCCCGACACGATCGGCCACCTCGAGGAGGAGCTCGGCGACCTGCTGTTCCAGGTCTTCTTCCACGCGACGCTCGCCGCGGAGGAGGGATGGTTCACCCTCGCGGACGTCGGCGCGGGTGATCCACGACAAGCTCGTGCACCGCCATCCCCACGTCTTCGGCTCGGTCGAGGCGGAGAGCGCCGAGCAGGTGCTCGTGAACTGGGAGCAGATCAAGAAGGCCGAGAAGGGTCGCTCGAGCGTGATGGAGGGCGTGCCCGGCGATCTCCCCGCGCTGCTGTACGCGCACAAGATCCAACGAAAGGCCGCCTCGGTCGGCTTCGACTGGGACGACGTCGACGGCGCCCTGCCCAAGATCAGCGAGGAGCTCGACGAGCTGCAGGCGGCCATGGCTTCGGCGATCGATCGTGACATCGAGGACGAGCTCGGCGACCTGCTCTTCGCGGTCGTGAACGTCGCCCGGCACCTCGACATCGACCCCGAGACCGCGCTGCGGGGCGCGAGCGCGAAGTTCCGCACCCGCTTCGAGCAGGTCGAGGCGCAGGCCGGCGCCCAGGGACGAGACCTCTCGACCATGACCCTCGCCGAGCTCGACGTCCTCTGGGACCAAGCCAAGCGCTGAACCTGGCGTATCCTCACTGGCAACAGCAGGCACAGAAGCAACATCGAGCAACACCAGCAAGTACGGGCGGAGCCGGACGCTGGCGAGGCAGTCGCATGAGTGAGATCGAGCACGTGGTCGGCCGCGAGGTCTTCGATTCGCGCGGCAACCCCACCGTCGAGGTCGAGGTCGTGCTCGCGACCGGCGCCGCGCGGCCGAGCCATCGTGCCGTCGGGGGCGTCGACCGGCGAGCACGAGGCGGTCGAGCTGCGCGACGGCGGCGCCCGCTTCGGCGGCAAGGGCGTCGAGGCCGCGGTCGGGAACGTCAACGGCGAGATCCGCGACGCGGTCCTCGAGCTCGAGGCGCTCGACCAGCGCGGCATCGACACGACGCTCATCGACCTCGACGGCACCGAGAACAAGGCCCGGCTCGGAGCGAACGCGATCCTCGGCGTCTCCCTCGCGGTGGCCAAGGCCGGCGGCCGACGAGCTCGGGCTGCCGCTCTATCGCTACGTCGGCGGGGCCAACGCGCACGTGCTGCCGGTGCCGATGATGAACGTGCTCAACGGCGGCGTGCACGCGGACAACAACGTGGACTTCCAGGAGTTCATGATCATGCCGGTCGGCGCGGCGTCGTACACCGAGGGACTGCGCTGGGGCGTCGAGACCTACCACGCGCTGAAGAGCCTGCTCCACGAGCGCGGCCTGTCGACCCTCGTCGGCGACGAGGGCGGCTTCGCTCCCGACCTCGCCGCGAACGAGGACGCGGTGCGCCTGCTCGTCGAGGCGATCGAGCGGGCGGGCTACGCGCCCGGCACTGAGATCGCGATCGCGCTCGACCCCGCGACGTCCGAGCTCTACCGCGACGGCTCGCTACGAGCTGAAGGGCGAGGGGCGCAGCCTGCGGCCGGGCGAGCTCGCCGAGTTCTGGGCCGAGCTGGGTCGACCGCTACCCGATCGTCTCGATCGAAGACGGCATGGCCGAGGACGACTGGGACGGCTGGCGCGCCCTCACCGACGCGGTGGGCGACCGCGTGCAGCTCGTCGGCGACGACCTGTTCGTCACCAACACCCAGCGGCTCGAGATGGGGATCGAGCGGCAGGTCGCGAACTCGGTCCTCATCAAGGTCAACCAGATCGGCACGCTCACCGAGACGCTCGAGACCGTCGCGCTCGCGACACGGTCGAGCTACTCGAGCGTGATGTCGCACCGCTCGGGTGAGACCGAGGACGCGACGATCGCCGACCTCGCGGTCGCGACGAACTGCGGGCAGATCAAGACCGGAGCGCCGGCGCGCTCCGATCGCACGGCGAAGTACAACCAGCTGCTGCGCATCGAGGAAGACCTCGGCGAGTCGGCTGCCTACCTCGGCCGCGACGCGCTCGGCGCCACGGGCGCGCGCGTGAGCCCGCCGCGGGGGACCGGTCCGGTCGACCCCCTGCTGGGCGGACCGCGAGACGACACCGACACCACCTCGGCGCTGAACGGCCTGCTCGTCATCTCGCCCGACACGAAGATCGGCCGGCGCGAGCGCAAGCACCTCGTTGCCGGAGAGCACCACGCGGCCCGACATCGTCATCCGACCTCTCGACCGGTGCCGGTCGTCGATCCCGAGCGCATCATCGATCCAGGGCTGCGCCAGCGCCTGCATCCCGAGCGTCCCGAGCCCTTCGACTTCGAGGTCAGCGAGCGGCGCCCGGCGCGGGTGCGGCGCGCGATCTGGCCGATCCTCGTGACGGGATTGCTCGTCGCCGCGCTCTTCGTGTTCGTCTTCCCGACGCGGACCTACCTCGCGCAACGTGCCGAGACCACGCGCACCGAGCACCAGCTGCAGGTGCTGCAGCAGCAGAACGACGCGCTCTCGGCCAGGGTGACCGCGCTCGACACCGACGCGGAGATCGAGCGCATCGCGCGCGAGCAGTTCGACCTCGTGCGACCCGGCGAGCAAGCCTTCGCGATCTTGCCTGCGCCTGCGCTCACCGACCTGCCGCCGGGGTTCCCGTTCGACCTCATCCGCAAGCTGTTGGGGCGTCCGGCGCCTGGTTGACCAGCCGGTATGGTCACCGGCCTATGAGCATCCTCGGCACGCGCGTGCTGCGCAAGGAAGACCCGAAGTTCCTCACGACCGGTGGCGTGTACGCCGCAGACCTCCGCGACCCGATGCTCCAAGGCGCGGGTTGGGTCACGTTCGTGCGCTCGACCGTCGCGCACGCCCGCATCGTGTCCATCGACACCGACGACGCGAAGCAGGCCCCCGGCGTGCTCGGGGTGTTCACGGCCGCCGACCTCGGCCTGACGCCAGCGCCGTACGGGTTGCCCCTCCTGAACCAGGCGATGCTGCGCACGTCGCTCGCCACCGACAAGGTGCGGTTCGTCGGCGAGCCGATCGTCGCGATCGTGACCGAGCATCCGTATCAGGGCGAGGACGCGGCCGAGCGGGTGCTGATCGACTACGAGGTGCTCCCCGCGGTCATCGACGTGTTCGAGTCGCGCGACGGCTCGACGTTGCTCTTCGAGGACGTCGGCACGAACGTCGTCATCGACGGGGCGATCATGGGTGAGCAGCCTCCGACGGCGGACTTCTTCGACGGATGCGAGGTCGTCGTCACGCAGCGCATCGTGAACCAGCGCGTCGCGCCGTGCCCGCTCGAGGTGCGGTCGGGCGCCGCCGCGTGGGTCGACGGCCGGCTCGTGCAGTGGTCGAGCACGCAGCACGCGCAGGGCGCGCGCGATGCGATCCAAGCCGCGAACGGCCTCGAGGCCGGACAGGTGCGCGTCATCGCTCCTGACGTCGGCGGTGGCTTCGGGGCGAAGATCGGCGCGTACCCCGAGGAGCTGCTGCTCGGCGCGCTCGCGAAGGATGTGGGCCGGCCGGTGCGCTGGCTCGAGAGCCGCACCGAGAGCATGCAGATGCTCGGCCACGGCCGTGGGCAGTTCCAGGAGGTGACGATCGGCGGCACCCGCGACGGGCAAGGTCGAGGCGTACCGGCTCGAGATCCTCCAGGACTCGGGCGGCTACCCCGAGATCGGCGCGATCCTCCCGCTCTTCATGACGAAGATGATGGGCTCGGCCGTCTACACGGTGCCCAAGTTCGAGTGCACGACGAAGGCGGTGCTCACGAACTCGACGCCGATCGTCGCGTACCGCGGTGCGGGGCGTCCCGAGGCCACCGCAGCGATGGAGCGCATCCTCGACGTGTACGCGGCCGAGATCGGGATGGATCCGGTCGACGTGCGGCGCAAGAACCTGATCCCGAACGAGTCGTGGCCCTACACGACGGTCTCCGGCGCGACCTACGACATCGGCGACTACGAAGGCGCGCTCGACAGGGTGCTCGCAGCAGCCGACTACTCGGCGCTCCGCGCGGAGCAAGCGTCGCGCCGTGCCGCGGGCGGTCCGAAGCAGCTCGGCATCGGCGTGTCGGTGTACGTCGAGATCACCGGCGGGGCACCGCCTCCGTTCGAGCACGCGCGCATCGTCGTGCATCCCGACGGAGGCGCGACCGTCTACACCGGCACGTCGCCGCACGGGCAGGGCCACGCGACGGCGTGGTCGATGATCGCCCACGAGGAGACGGGCATCCCGATGGACCTCATCGAGGTGATCCACGGCGACACCGATCTCGTGCCCGCGGGCGGCGGCACGATGGGCTCGCGGTCGCTGCAGCAGGGCGGCGCCGCCGTGCAGCAGGCGTCGATCGACCTCGTCGCTCGGGCGCGTGAGGTCGCGGCTCAGATGCTCGAGGCGAACCCGGACGACCTCGTGCTCGACAAGGGCGCCGGCGCCTTCCACGTGGCGGGCACGCCCGCCAGCGCGAAGACGTGGGGCGAGCTCTCGGTCGCGGCGAACCAGCAGGGCAACCCGCTCGACCTCCCCGCGGTGTTCACCGCGCCGAGCCCGACCTTCCCGTTCGGCGCCCACATCGCGGTGGTCGAAGTCGACACCGACACCGGCCAGGTGCGCCTCCTCCGCCATGTCGCCTGCGACGACGCGGGCAAGGTGCTCAACCCGATGCTGCTCGAGGGCCAGGTGCACGGCGGCATCGCGCAGGGCGCGGCGCAGGCGCTGTTCGAGGAGGTTCGCTACGACGAGGACGGCAACCCCGTGACCGCGAACCTCGCCGACTACGCGTTCCCGTCCGCCGCCGAGCTGCCGTCGTTCGAGGTGATCCACATGGAGACGCCGACGCCCGTGAACCCGCTCGGTGCGAAGGGCGTCGGCGAGTCGGGCACGATCGGGTCGACGCCCGCGGTCCAGAACGCGGTGGTCGACGCCGTAGCGCATCTCGGAGTGCGGCACATCGACATGCCCGCGTCAGCGGAGAAGGTGTGGCGGGCGATCGCCGCCGCGGCGGTAGTCAACATGTGACTAGCGGTGCGGTTAGCGACGGTGTCGACAGCGGTGCATGATGGCCGCCCTAACCAGCGATCACGGAACAGCGAACTCGGGGGGTGGTCCCGTTGCGGATCTCACTGACGGTCAATGGCGCGTCCCAGTCGCACGACGTCGAGCCTCGGCTCCTGCTCGTGCACTACCTGCGTGACGTCGTTGGCCTCACCGGCACGAACGTGGGGTGCGACACGTCGTCGTGCGGGGCGTGCACGATCCACGTGGACGGAGAGTCGGTGAAGTCGTGCACGATGCTCGCCGTCCAGGCCGACGGCACCGACATCATGACGATCGAGGGCCTCGCCAACGGCGACCAGCTCCACCCGATGCAGACCGCGTTCCGCGAGAACCACGGCCTGCAGTGCGGGTTCTGCACGCCGGGCATGGTGATGGCGGCGGTCGGCCTCCTGAACGAGAACCCCAAGCCCACCGAGGCAGAGGTGCGGGAGGGCCTCGAAGGCAACCTGTGCCGCTGCACCGGCTACCACAACATCGTGAAGGCCGTGCTCGCGGCCTCGGGCCAGGCGGTGAACGCATGACCGCGGTCGAGACGGCGCCCGCGGGCGTCGTCGGCACGCGGATGCTCCGCAAGGAAGATCCCGCGCTCCTCACCGGCGAGGCGAAGTACACCGACGACCTCGCGATCCCGGGCGCGCTGTCGATCGCGCTCGTCCGCAGCCCCTACGCCCACGCGCGCATCCGCAGCGTCGACGTGTCGGCCGCGCTCGGCATGCCCGGCGTGGTCGCCGCGTACAGCGGCGCCGACCTCCGCGACTCGTGGGGCCCGATGCCGTGCGCATGGGCCGTGACGCCCGACATGAAGGCGCCCGAGCACTTCCCGCTCGCGATCGACAAGGTCGCCTACGTCGGCGACGCGGTCGCGGTCGTCGTGGCGCGCTCGAACGCCGAGGCGCGCGACGCCGTCGACGTGGTGGTCGTCGACTACGACCCGCTGCCCGCCGTCATCGACCTCGAAGACGCGCTCAGCGATCGGGTCGTCATCCACGAGGGGCTCGGCACCAACAAGAGCTACACGTGGGAGCTGCATCCGCAGGGCCAAGAGGCAGTCGACGCGGCGTTCGCGGCGGCCGCGTACACGGTGAGCGAGCGCTACATCCAGCAGCGCCTCATCCCGATGGCGATGGAGCCTCGGGCGGTGGCAGCAGTGCCGCAGCCCTTCGGTGGCGACATCACCCTCTACTCCGCCACGCAGATCCCGCACATCCTCAAGATCATGGTGGCGCTCACGCTCAGCATCCCCGAGCACCAGGTGCGCGTGGTGGCTCCCGCGGTCGGCGGTGGCTTCGGCTCGAAGCTCAACGTCTACGCCGAGGAGCTCATCTGCACCGCGCTCGCCCGCAAGCTGCGGGTACCGGTGCGTTGGGTCGAGGAGCGCACCGAGAACGCGCAGGCCACGATCCAGGGCCGCGGCCAGATCCAGAAGATCGACCTCGCCGCCGACGGCGACGGCAAGGTGACCGCCGTCCGGGTCGAGCTCGTCGGCGACATGGGCGCGTACCTGCAGCTGGTCACGCCGGGCATCCCACTGCTCGGCGCGTTCCTCTACGCAGGCGTCTACGACGTGCCGAACTACTCGTTCAGCTGCACGTCGGTGTTCACGACGATGACGCCGACCGACGCCTACCGCGGCGCGGGGCGGCCCGAGGCCACCTACGCGATCGAGCGTGCGATGGACGCGCTCGCGGCGAAGATCGGTGTCGATCCGGCCGAGCTCCGCCGTCGCAACATGATCAAGGAATCGCAGTTCCCGTACACCGCGATGACCGGGCTGCAGTACGACAGCGGCAACCACGAGGGCGCGCTCGCCAAGGCGCTCGAGCTGTGCGACTACGACGGCCGCCGGGCCGAGCAGGCGCGCCGCCGGGCGGCCGGCTCGACCAAGCACCTCGGCGTCGGCATCTCGTCGTACTTCGAGATGTGCGGGCTGGCGCCGAGCCGTGTGCTCGCCTCGCTGAACTACTCCGCGGGCGGATGGGAAGCCGCGACCGTGCGCGTCCTCCCGACGAACAAGGTGCAGGTGGTCACCGGCTCCTCGCCGCACGGCCAAGGCCACGAGACCTCGTGGTCGATGATCATCGCCGACAAGCTCGGTGTCGATCCCGACGACGTCGACGTGCTGCACTCCGACACGGCGATCAGCCCGCTCGGCCTCGACACCTATGGCTCGCGGTCGTTGGCCGTCGGTGGCATCGCGATCGCGATGGCCGCCGACAAGGTCATCGAGAAGGCACGCAAGATCGCCGCGCATCAGCTCGAGTGCGCCGAGGAGGACCTCGAGTTCTCGGCCGGCACGTTCAGCGTGAAGGGCTCGCCCGACAAGGCGATGCCGCTCGCCGGCGTTGCGTTCGAGGCGTTCACCGCGCACAACCTCCCCGACGGCGTCGAGCCGAACCTCGAGGAGAGCGTCGTGTACGACCCGCCCAACTTCTCGTGGCCGTTCGGCACGCACATCTGCGTGGTCGAGATCGACGAGGAGACCGGCAAGGTCGACGTGCTGCAGTACGTCGCCGTCGACGACTGCGGCGTGCAGATCAACCCGATGATCGTCGACGGCCAGGTCCACGGCGGTGTCATCCAAGGCCTCGCGCAGGCCCTTTGGGAAGAGGCGGTCTACGACGACGACGGCAACCTCCGCACGTCGACGCTGGCCGACTACCTGGTGCCCGCGGCATCCGACGTGCCGTCGTTGACCCTCGGGCGCACCGTGACGCCGAGCCCGACGAACCAGCTCGGCGTGAAGGGGATCGGCGAGGCCGGCACCATCGGCGCCGCGCCCGCCGTCATCAACGCAGTCGTCGATGCGCTGTCCCACCTCGGCGTCACCGACATGCTCATGCCCGCATCGCCGATGCGAGTCTGGTCCACCATCCAAGCCGCCAAATCCGCCAGTTCCGAGATGTCCGGAGGTGCGAAGTGATCCCCGCCGCGTTCGACTACGCCAAGGCCGGGTCGGCCGACGAGGCCCTCTCGCTGCTTGCAGAGCACGGCGACGAGGCCAAGCTGCTCGCGGGCGGTCACTCGCTCCTCCCGCTCATGAAGCTGCGGCTCGCGTCGCCGGCGATGCTCATCGACATCGGTCCGATCAAGGACCTGTCGTATGTGAAGGACGGCGGCGACCACATCGCGATCGGCGCGCTGACACGCCACCGCGACCTCGAGACGTCCGATCTGCTGAAGCAGCAGGTGCCGATCCTCGCTCACGCCGCCGGCCAGGTCGGCGACCCGCAGGTGCGTCACCGCGGCACGATCGGCGGCTCGATCGCGCACTCCGACCCCGCGTCAGACCTTCCTGCGGTCGTGCTCGCGCTCGGGGGCACGATGGTCGCCAGGTCGAGCAAGGGCGAGCGCACGATCGCGGCGTCTGACTTCTTCACCGGGTTCCTCGAGTCGGCGCTCGCACCCGACGAGCTCCTCACCGAGATCCGCGTGCCGAAGGTCGCCGGCGCGGGCTGGTCGTTCCAGAAGTTCAACCGCCGCGCCCAGGACTGGGCGATCGTCGGTGTCGCGGCGGTGAAGAACGGCACGACCGGCATCGCGCTGGTCAACATGGGCTCGACGCCCGTGCGCGCCAGCGCCGTCGAGCAGGCCCTCGCCAGCGGTGCGTCTGCGGCCGACGCGGCGCAGCACGCGGCCGAGGGCGCCTCGCCCTCAGCCGACCTCAACGCGAGCGTCGAGTACCGCGAGCACCTCGCCCGCGTGCTCGTGCGCCGCGCCCTCGAGGAAGCCGGCGCCTGAGCCGAGCCAATTCCGACCGTTTGGTCACCAGGCGGCCGTATGCGCCCGCTGGTGACCGCTACGCGGCGCCAGCCGACGCATGGTCGCTCTGGCCTCAAACGGTGAAGACGATCGTGGCGCGCTCGGCGATGTGCGGGCGGACGAGGTCGGTGCGCACCTTGTCGTGCACGGGATGCGAGTCGTAGACGCGCCAGCCGTCGACGTCGTCGAAGTCGGCCACGATCCCGTAGTCGTACGTGCCGGCCTCCGCCCCGAGGTCGGGGCCGTGCGTGTACGAGCGGATCTCCGGGATCTGCCCCGGCAGCGTCGAGAGGCCCGCGGTCACCGCTTCGACTTGGGCCGCGGTCATCCCTTCCTTCCAGCGGAGCAGCACGACTCGTCTGATCATCTGGTCTCCTCTCAGAGCAGGGCGGCGTAGGTGCCGCCGTCGATCTGCAGCGCGACTCCGGTGAGGAACTTCGCCTGTTCGGAGCAGAGGAACGCGACGACCTGACCGAAGTCGCCGGGGTCTCCGACGGTGCCGCTCGGGATGCCGCGCGCCGCGTCGGCGGTGTCGCCGTAGAGCTGGATGAGCCGGGCGGTGGCGTGCAGACCAGGGAGGACCGAGTTCACGGTGACGCCGTCCTTCGCGACTTCACGCGCGAGCGTGCGCAGGAAGCCCGTCGCGCCGGTGCGTGCGGTGTTCGACAGGATCAGCCCGCCGATCGGTTGGCGCACGGCGATCGAGGTGATCGCGACGACGCGACCCCAGCCCTGCTCTTGCATCGACGGCACCGCGGCGTAGCACATGGCCACGACGGACATCAGGTTCAGCTCGACCGCGTCTGCGTACGCGTCGAGGGGAGTCGAGGCGAAGTCGCCGGGCGGAGGTCCTCCTCCGTTCGTCACGAGGACGTCGAGCCCGCCGAGCGCTTCCTGCGCGGCCTCGACGAACGCGGTCGCACCTGCGGTCGTCGAGACATCCGCGACGAGGGGGATCGCGTTCGGGCCGATCTTGGCCGCGGCCTCGTCGATGCGGGCCTTGTCTCGGCCGCAGATCGCGACGCGAACGCCTTCGGCGGCGAGCGCCTCGGCAGACGCGTAGCCGAGACCCATCGACGCAGCCGCGACCGCGGCCCGCTTGCCGTTCAAGCCGAGGTCCATCTGAACCGCCTCCGTTGCCTCGAAAGGTGGCCGACAACCTACGCTGCAAGTGATGGCTGCAGCGCCGGAGCACACGCCCGAGACCGTTGACGATGTGCGCAATGCGCTCGCCGCGCACGACTACTTGGCCGACGAGGGCCTCGCGACGGCGATCTTCCTCGCGAAGACCCTGCACCGGCCGCTGCTGCTCGAAGGCGAGGCGGGCGTCGGCAAGACCGAGGTGGCCAAGGTGCTCGCGCGCTGGACCGGGGGCGACCTGCTGCGGCTGCAGTGCTACGAGGGCCTCGACGTCGCGCAGGCCGTGTACGAGTGGGACTACTCCCGCCAGCTGCTGCACCTGCGCGCGGCCGAAGCCGCCGGCCAGGTCGGCCCCGACGCGACGACCGACGCGCTCGAAGACGAGCTCTACTCCGAGCGCTTCCTGGTGCGCCGGCCGCTCCTGCAGGCGATCGACCACGGTGAGGGGCCGCCGCCGGTCCTCCTCATCGACGAGGTCGACCGCGCCGACGACGAGTTCGAGGCCTTTCTGCTCGAGGTGCTGTCGGACTACGCGATCACGGTGCCCGAGCTCGGCACGTTCCGCGCCCACGTGCCTCCGCTCGTCGTGATCACGTCGAACCGCACTCGCGACGTGCACGACGCGCTGAAGCGCCGCTGCCTCTACCACTGGGTCGACCATCCGGACTTCGAGCGCGAGGTCGCGATCGTGCGGCTGCGCGCACCGGGCGTGTCCGAGACGTTGGCTCGTCAGGTGGCTGCGGCCGTCGAGTCGGTGCGCGGGCTCGGGCTGTACAAGCCGCCCGGGGTCGCGGAGACGATCGACTGGGCGATGGCGCTCGCGGCGCTCGGACGCACCTCCCTCGACGAACGTTCCGTGCGGGCAACGCTCGGCACCGTGCTCAAGTACCGAGAGGATGCGGAGCGGGTGCAGACGCACGGCATCGGCGACCTCGTGCGGGCCGCGGCTGCTCGCGCGTGACACCGATGCCTGTCACCGTCGATGTCGAGCGCTTCGCGGTCGGCTTCGCGCGAGTGCTGCGCGGTGCTGGGCTCGACGTGCCCGTCGGCACGGTCGTGACGTATGCGGAAGCGCTGGCGGCGGTCGGCATCGACGCGCGCAGCTGGCGTCTACTGGGCGGGCCGCACGACGCTCGTCCGTCGCGTCGAGGACGTGCCGCTCTACAACCGCGCGTTTCGTGCGTGGTGGCTCGCGTGGCACGACGACGGCACGCGAATCGAGATGCCTCCCGACGAGATCACCCTCCTCCTCGACGACGAGGACGAGCCCGATGCGGAGCCGGAGCCCGAAGGCGATGCGCTCGACGAGCGTGAGGTCATCACCGTGCGCTTCAGTCCGCACGAGGTCCTTCGCCACAAGGACTTCGCCCTGTACGACCGGGCCGAGCTCGACGAGGCTCGTCGGCTGATGGCCGACCTCCGCCTCGCGGGCGCACTGCGGCCGTCACGTCGCTACCGGCGTTCGCACCGAGCGCGGGGCCGTCCCGATCTCCGTCGCACGGTGCGCTCCGCGCTCCGGTCCGGCGGCGAGCCCGTCCGCCGTGAGTGGCTCGACCACGACGAGCGTCCTCGCCGGCTCGTGCTCCTGTGCGACATCAGCGGCTCGATGGAGCCCTACGCCCGCGCGCTGATGCGGTTCCTCCACGCCGCGGTCGTCGGTCGCACCAAGGTCGAGGCGTTCGCGCTCGGCACCCGGCTCACGCGGATCACGCGACAGCTGACCTCGCGCGATCCCGATGCGGCGCTCAAGGCCGCCGCCGGTGAGGTCGCGGACTGGTCCGGGGGCACTCGTCTCGGCGAGGGCCTCAAGGCGTTCAACGACCGCTACGGGCAGCGCGGCATGGCGCGGGGCGCCATCGTGGTGATCCTGTCGGACGGCTGGGAGCGCGGCGATCCGGGCGTGATGGCCGAGCAGATGTGCCGGCTGTCGAGGGTGGCGCACAAGGTCGTGTGGGTGAACCCGCTGAAGGCCTCGCCGGGCTACGCGCCGCTGGCACGAGGAATGGCCGCCGCGCTGCCGTACATTGACGAATTCGTGGAGGGGCATTCGCTCGCCGCCCTCCAGGAGCTGGCCGAAGTGATCTCGAAGTGACGGTGATCTCGAAATGAAAGAAGTGCTCTCCGACATCGATCGGTGGAAGGCCCAAGGGCAGCGAGTCGCGATCGCTCGAGTGGTCGACGTCGAAGGCTCGGGCCCGCGTGATCCCGGCGCGGCGATGGCGGTCAGCGAGAACGGCGAGGTCGCAGGATCGGTGTCGGGCGGCTGTGTCGAGGGAGCGGTCGTCGGCGAGGCGCTGCAGGTGCTCGAGACGGGGCTGCCGCGGTTGGTCACGTTCGGCTACAGCGACGACGAGGCGTTCGCCGTGGGCCTGACCTGTGGCGGCATCATCCACCTCTTCATCGAACCGCTCGACTGGTAGGCGCGGTGCCCTCGATCTACGAGGTCCTGCGCGAGTCGCTCCTCGGCGAGGCGCCGGTCGCGCTCGTGACGGTGATCGATGGCGCGCATGTCGGTGCGACGCTGCTGTTGCGTCCCGACGAACCTCCCCTCGGCACGTTGGGCGATCCCGACCTCGATCGTGTGGCTGCGCGTGACGCGCTCGCGGAGCTCGAGTCGGGCCGAACCGGCGTGCGGCACTACGGGGAGCAGGGGCAGGCGAACGAGACCGCGGTGAGCGTGTTCGTCGAGTCGTTCGCGCCGCCGCCGCAGATGCTCATCTTCGGAGCGGTCGACTTCACCGCCGCGCTCGGCCGCGTCGCGAAGATCCTCGGCTACCGCGTCACGGTGTGCGACGCCCGCGAAGTCTTCGCGACGCCGAAGCGGTTCCCGATGGCCGACGAGATCGTCGTCGACTGGCCGAACCGCGTGTTCGATCGGGTTGGCGCGTCGCTCGGCCCTCGTGACGCGGTGTGCATCCTCACCCACGACCCGAAGTTCGACGTGCCTGCGGTGCTGGGGGCGCTCAAGAGCCGCGCCGGCTACATCGGCGTGATGGGCTCGCGCAAGACGCACGACAAACGGCTCGAGCGGCTGCTCGACGAGGGCGTCGACATGGACGAGTTCGAGGCCCGAGTCATGTCTCCGATCGGGCTCGACATCGGCGCTCGCTCACCCGAGGAGACGGCCGTCTCGATCTGCGCCGAGATCATCGCCCGGCGCACCGGCCGCACCCCGCCCTCACTCCGCGACCGATCCGGCCCCATCCACTGACGCCGAGCTGGTTCTCTTGGCGCGAAGGAGCACTATGAGCGCCCACACGCCAAGAAATTCGGCGGACGATGATCTGGAAGCGATCCGCGAGGGCGTGCGGAAGGTCTGCTCGAAGTTCGACGACGCGTACTGGCGCACCCACGACCAGGACCACGAGTTCCCCTGGGACTTCTACAACGTGATGGCCGAGGGCGGATGGGTCGGCATCGCGATCCCCGAGGAATGGGGAGGCGGCGGCCGCGGCATCACCGAAGCCGCGGCAGTGCTCGAGGAGGTCGCCGCGTCGGGCGCAGCGATGAACGGATGCAGCGCGCTGCACCTGTCGATCTTCGGGATGAACCCGGTCGTGAAGCACGGCAGCGAAGCGATGCGCGCCGAGTACCTGCCGCGGGTCGCTGCCGGCGAGCTGCACGTCGCGTTCGGCGTCACCGAGCCCGACGCCGGCACCGACACGACCGCGATCACGACGCGGGCGCGGCTCGAGGGCGACCACTACATCGTGCGCGGCCGCAAGGTCTGGACGACGAAGGCGCTGTACTGCCAGAAGGTGCTGCTGCTCGTGCGCACGACGCCGCTCGAGGAGTGCAAGCGCCGCACCGACGGGATGACGCTGCTGCTCGCGGACCTGCAGCGGCCAGAGGTCGACATCCGGCCGATCCCCAAGGTCGGACGCAACGCCGTCGTGTCGTGCGAGGTGCGCTACGACGACCTGCCCGTCGCGGTCACCGACCGGGTGGGGGAGGAGGGCGAGGGCTTCCGCTACCTGCTCGATGGCCTCAACCCCGAACGCATCCTCGTCGCCGCGGAGGCCGTCGGCATCGGACGCGCCGCGATCCGCAAGGCCGTCGCCTACGCGAACGACCGCGTGGTCTTCAACCGGCCCATCGGCCAGAACCAGGGCGTCGCCTTCCCGCTGGCCGAGGCGTACGCCCGGGTGCACGCCGCGACGCTCGCGGTGTACGAGGCGGCCGCTCGGTACGACGCCGGGCTGCCGTGCGGTGAGCAGGCGAACATCGCGAAGTGGCTCGCCGCCGACGCCGGCTATCAGGCCGCTGACCAGGCCATGCAGACCCACGGCGGGTTCGGCTACGCCGTCGAATATGACGTCGAGCGCTACTGGCGCGAGGCTCGGCTCATGCGCATCGCTCCGATCTCCCAAGAGCTGGTGCTCGCCTACGTCGCCGAGCACGTGCTCGGGCTGCCCCGGTCGTATTGATGGGGTCGTGCTGATGTCGCTCGAACGCCCAGACCTCGTCTCCGACTCTGAGCGAGACCAGACGATCGCGGCGCTTCGACATCACGCTGCCGCGGGGCTGCTCTCGCTCGAGGACTTCGCCGACCGAGTCGAGCTGGTGCTCATCGCGCAGACGCGCGCCGACCTCGTCGCGGTCACCGCGTCGTTGCCCGCGCTCGTCGAACCTGCACCGCCCACCGATCCGCCTCGACGGTGGGCGGTCGGTGTGCTCTCCGGCGAGAAGGTGCGGGGGCCGTGGCGGCTCGACGACCACATGCACGCAGTGGCACTTCTCGGAAGCGCCCAAATCGATCTGTGCGACGCGCAGGTCGTCGGCGACGAGGCGACGATCTACATCGTGGCGCTGTTCGGCGGCGTCGAGGTGCAGGTGCCCGAGGGCCTTCCTGTCGAGCTCAGCGGCATCGCGGTCATGGGTACGAAGCAGTACAAGGTGAAGCGATGTGACCCGATCGCGGGCATGCCGCGCGTCCGCGTGCGCGTGTTCGCCTTGTGCGGTGGAGTCACGGTCCGCACGCGCAAGTTCCGCAAGGGCCTGCGCGGACGGCGCGACAGCGGGTGACGATCGCGGCGGTCGTGCTCGCCGGTGGCGCAGGCACGCGCTTCGAGGGTGACACCCACAAGCTGCTGACGGTCGTGCGGGGCCGTCCTCTCGTCCTGTGGGCCATCGAGAGCGCACGCCAAGCGGGCCTCGACGAGACCGTCGTCGTCACGGGCGCGGCATCCCTGCCCGAGCTGACCGGCGTCACGGTGATCCACAACGAGCGGTGGGCCGAAGGTCAGGCGTCTTCGCTGCAGGCCGCGGTGCGCCACGCCGAGGAGGCGGGGCACGAGGCGATCGTGGTCGGCGTCGGTGACCAGCCCGGCGTCCCCGCCGAGGCTTGGCGGGCGGTGGCGACCACAGTGACGTCACCGATCGTCGTCGCGACATACGACGGCGAGCGTCGCAGCCCTGTGCGGTTGGCGAAGGAGATCTGGCCGCTGCTGCCACGGGAAGGCGACGAGGGCGCGAGGGTGCTGATGCGCAGTAGGCCCGATCTCGTCAGCGAAGTAGCGTGCGACGGCGATCCCGCCGATGTCGACACGCTGGAGGACCTGCAGCGATGGAGCTGACCAACGAGTTCAGGGTTGAGCGTCCCATCGACGAGACGTGGAACGTGCTGACCGACGTCGAGCGCATCGCACCGGCGCTGCCCGGCGCGCAGCTGCAAGAGATCGAAGGCGACGAGTACCGCGGCATCGTGAAGGTGAAGGTGGGCCCGATCACCGCCCAGTACAAGGGCAAGGCCACGTTCGTCGAGAAGGACGACACGAACCACAAGGCCGTGCTCAAGGCGGAGGGTCGCGACACCAAGGGCCAAGGCAACGCGTCGGCGCTCATCACGGCGACGCTCGTGCCCGACGCGCAGGGCACGAAGGTGACCGTGCACACCGACCTCACGGTCACCGGCAAGGTCGCCCAGTTCGGTCGCGGCATCATGGCCGACGTGAGCACGAAGCTGCTGAACCAGTTCGTCGAGCAGCTCGAGACGACGATCCTCGCGGGGAACGCCGGCGAGGCGGTGAAGCCCGACGCGGCTGACGCTGCGAAGCCCGACGCACCGGTGGCGATGGCAACGGCAGAACCGGAAGCGCCGGCTCCGCCGCCGAACGCGGAGGCGACGCCGACGATCCGTCGGCTCGACCATCCGGAGCCCGAGCCGGTCGACCTCGTCGGCAGTGCGGGCGCGTCGGTGGCGAAGCGCGTGGTGCCGGTCGTGATCGGCGGGTTGCTCGTCTTGCTGTTCGTGCGTGGCGTGCGGCGTCGTCACCGCGGCTAGGGGGTCGACGTCGCGGTGGACGACGTCGCCGTCGTCACCGAGCTGCTCGGCAGAGCGCCTCGTTGCGCCTTCGATGTCGCCGCCCGCGACTCCCAGGGCCGGCCCGTCGTGATCCGAAACGCGCCCCTCCTCGATGACGGCACGCCCATGCCGACGCGCTTCTGGCTCGTCGGAAAGGCCGAGTCGGAGGCGGTGAGCCGGCTCGAAGCGGGCGGGGGCGTGCGGGCAGCAGAGCGCGCCGTCGACCGCGAGGAGCTCGCGGCCGCGCACGCCGCGTACGCCGAGGAGCGCGACTCGGCCATCCCGGCCGGTCACGAGGGTCCGCGACCATCGGGAGGCGTCGGCGGCACGCGCCAGGGCGTCAAGTGCCTTCACGCTCACTACGCAGCGTTCCTCGCCGGGTTCGACGACCCCGTCGGTCGCTGGGTCGCCGCCCAGCTGCGCGAGGACGGGTAGGGCGTCGTGCCCTCGCTCTCCGTGCCCTCGCTCGCGGTGCCGGTCGCGGTCATCGACTGCGGCACGAACTCCACCCGGCTGCTCGTTCGGGCCGGCTCGGTCACGCTCGAGCGGCGGATCGTGACCACGCGCCTCGGTCGTTCAACCGATCGCACGGGTCGCCTCGACGCCGACGGCGTCACCCGCACGCTCGAGGCGCTCGCGGAGTATCGCGAGGTCGTCGAAGCGCACGGCGCGCGACGAGTGCGTGCGGTCGCCACGCAAGCGGTTCGCGAGGCGACCGACGGACACGACTTCGTCGTCCGAGCGACCGAGGTGCTGGGCACGCCCGTCGAGGTGCTGTCGGGTGAGGAGGAGGGTCGTCTCGCGTTCGTGGGAGCGACGAGCGAGGTGGACGAGGCCGACGGGCCCTTCCTCGTGCTCGACATCGGTGGCGGCTCGACGGAGCTGTCCGTTGGCACCACGACCTGCGAGGGATCGATGTCGATCCCGTTGGGGAGCGTGCGGATCACGGAGCAGCAGCTCTCTTCCGACCCGCCCGCGCCGGAGGAGCTCAGCAACGCGTTCGCCATCGTCGACGCCTATCTCGACGACGTCCTCCGCGAGATGCCTGCGGTGCGCGACGCGAGCACGCTGCTCGGCACGGGCGGCACGATCACGACCATGGCTGCGGTCGAGATCGGGCTCGTCGAGTACGACCGCGACGTCATCCATCGCTTCGTGCTGACCGCGTGCGGCAGCCGAGGATGTGTTCCGCACCCTCGCCACCGAACGGCTCGCCGACCGCGTGCACAACCCGGGGCTGCGCAGCGATCGCGCCGACATCATCGTCGGAGGGTGCTGCGTGCTGCTCGCGATCATGCGGCGCCTCGACCTCAAGGACTGCGTGGTCTGCGAGACCGATCTCCTCGACGGCATCGCCAACGAGCTCATCGCGCTCGCGTCGTGACCGTCACGTCATGATCTGGGCGAACACGCTGTCGGCCATCTCGACTGCCTGATCGAGGGGGAGTGCGCGTCCCTGGGCCTCGAGCTCTCGGGCGCGCTCTTCGCCGAGAGCGGTACGCGCCGCCGCCAACATCTCATCGCTGAGCTGTCGATCGTCGGGCATCAAGGTGAAGCTGATGCGCTCGAGGATCACGTCGGCTGCGCTGTGCAGCTCGACCGCGGCCTCGGGTTGGGCGCGGTCCTGGGCCATGCGAGCCGCGAGGATGAACGAGAACGCGAGGTAGACGTCGATCTTGAGCTCTGCGGACAGGCGCATCGCTTCCTGCTGGTAGGTCGCCGCGAGGACCTCATCCTCGGCACGGAGCGTGTACTCAGCAGCGGCGCAGAGCGCGCCGACCAAGGCCACGTAGTCGCCGCTCTCTCGTGACAGCTCGACGGCTTCGGTCGCGAGCGCGATCTCGTCGCCCTCGCCGAGTGCGTTGCGCACCATCGAGAGCCACCAGAGGCCATCGGCCCGGGTCGACGGATCGGGTGCAGTGCGCATCTCCCGCTCGATGCGATCGGCGACGTCGAGGAGCGATGCGCGATCGCGCCGGTAGAGGGCAAGCGTCGTCGCGTCCGCCGGTCGTCGTCACCTTGCCCCAACGGTCTTGGTCGCCGACCTCGTCGAGGATGGCCTGCGCGCTGGGCGAGGCGTGACTCCGCGAGGTCGAGGTTGCCCGCGCTCGCGTTGAGTCCCGCGGTGTGAGCGAGCAGCCGGGCCAGGCTCGGCGACGCCACCACGTCACCGTCGAGGATCGCTGCGGCCTCGGCCCTCGCGAGCTCGAAGTGCCCCGTGGTCGAGCGATGGTCGTTGCTCACCCACGCGAGCCCGTAGGCCGCGTCGGGCGCAGACCTGGCGAGCGCGGCCACGAGCCCCACCATCGTGTCGAGCTCGAGCGCGACGCCGTCGATCCACTCACGCTGTCCTCGCATCCGAGGCGGGAAGTGATCGAGGTAATGCTCGGCGAGCGCGACGCGGGTCGCGTGCCCGTCTTCGCTGTCCCGCAGCTTGGCGTCGGCGTACGCGCGCACTGTCTCGAGAAGGCGGTAGCGGGTGCTGCCTTCGGTCCGCTCGACAGCGACGAGCGACTTGTCGGACAGCGACCACACCAGGTCAGGCACGTCGTCCGGGTCGACGTCTCCGTGACCGACGGCCGCGGACGCAGCGCGGAGGTTGAAGCTCGCCGCGAAGACCGACAGTCGGGCGAGCGCGACCTGCTCAGCCGCGCTGAGCAGCTCGTAGTCCCAGTCGAGCAGTCCTTGCATCGTCCTCTGACGCGCGGGCGCACTCGGGTCGCGGCCGCGCAGCAGCTGAAAGCGCTGGCGCAAGCCCGTGAGGATCTCCGGCGGGCTCAGGACCGCCAGTCGGGCCGCAGCGAGCTCGATCGCGAGCGGCATGCCGTCGAGATGCGCGGCAGATCTCGCCGATCACCCGCTCGTCCTCGGCAGAGGGCGAGAAGTCGGGGACGTGGGAGCGGGCGCGGTCGACGAACAGCTTCACCGAGTCGGCGTCCGTCGGAAGCGAGCCGATGCGCCAGACCTCCTCGACGGGAAGCGCGAGCGGCTGGCGACTCGTCGCGAGGATCGCGATGCTCGGGTGCGCGTTGAGGATGTCGGACGCCAGACGAGCGGCTGCCAGCGGCACGTGCTCGCAGCTGTCGAGGATGAGCAACGCCGAGCGCGACTCGAGGTGGTCGAGGATCGACGAACGATCGTCTCGTTCTCCTCCGGGCACACCGAGCGAGTCGGCCACCGCGGCGGCGACCAACCGTCCGTTCGTCGCCTTCGACAGGTCGGCGATCCAGACTCCGTCGGACCACGCATCGGCGACGCGCAGCCCGAGCTCGACCGCGAGCCGGGTCTTGCCCATGCCGCCGGGTCCGACGATCGTGAGCAGTCGCCCAGGCGCGACCCTGCTCGTGAGCTCGGCGAGCGCGTCCTCGCGCCCGACGAACGTCGTCGCGGGAGCCACGAGGTTGTGACCTTGCGCGGGCACCGCGCGCACGGCGACGGGTTGCGCGAGCGCCGCATCGTCGCTCGCCACGGCGTAGAGCACGACCGGCTGATCGAAGTCGCGGAGTCGGAACGCGCCGACGCGCTTCGCGGCGACGTCTGAGTCGTCACCGGCCATGAGCACCGTCTCTTCGGTGACGAGCACCGTCCCGCCGTTCGTGGCACCCACGACGCGCGAGGCCTGGTGCAGCGCGAGCGCGATGTAGTCGCCCCCATGCGGGAACGCCATCCCCGCATGGACTCCCACCCGTACCCTCAGCGCCGCGCTCTCGGGCCACCGGTGGCTCGTGATCGCGCGCTGTGCCGCCACGGCGGCCGCGAGCGCCTCGGCCGCCACGGCGAAGGCCACGACGAACGAGTCGCCGACGGTCTTGACCTCGACCCCGCCATGCCTGGCCCACACGGCTCGGAGCAGCTCGTTGTGCTTCTCGAGCAGCGGCCGGTAGGCGGGGCCGAGCTGGCGGAACATCCTCGTCGAGCCCTCGATGTCGGTGAGCACGAAGGTCACGAGGCCCGACGGCAGGACGGCGGTCGCACTCACGGGGCGTCAGCCTGCCATCTCGCGAACCCGGCAGGGCCAAACGGCCCATCACCTGGGGCGCGACAGAGCCGACGGGTACCGCATGGATGTTCGGCGTTTCGCCGAGTGCATCGAGCGGTTGACGGCAGCCGAGATCGACGCGATCGCGGTGGCCCATCGCTCCCTTGCCGACTCGGTGTCGGATGAAGTCGAGGCATGGCAGGTCTTGTTCGCGGTCGACCGAGGCTTGCGGGCTGCCCACCGCAGCCGAGAGGCCGGCCTCGCGGCGGCGACTGCCCGGCGCCTCGTCGTGCAAGCTGCCGAGCGCGGGGAGCGCTCGCTTCCCGATGGCGAAGTCACCGAGGTCGCGCGCTTCGCGGGAGATGTCGCCCGATCGCTCGTCGCCGAGCCGCTCGTCGACTCCTGCCTCTGCCAGGTGATCGAGCGGTGGGCCGCGATCTTCGAGCGCGTCGACTCGACGGTCGCTGCCTGAGCTCGCTGAATCGCGCCGGCGTCCCCTCAGCCCCGATCGGCAGCCATCGGTAGCATGCCGCCGTGCCCATGACCGATCGCATCCTCATGGGGCCTGGGCCGTGCAACCCGTACCCCGAGGTCGTCGAGGCGCTCGACGAACCCGATGCTCGGCCACCTCGATCCCGAGTTCCTCGGCGTGCTCGACGAGACGTGCGACCGGCTGCGCACGGTGTTCGGCACGGCCAACGCGCTGACGCTCCCGATCAGCGGCACCGGATCGGCGGGCATGGAGGCGGCGTTCGTCAACGTCGTGAACCCGGCGACGTCGTGGTCGTCGGTGTGAACGGCGTGTTCGGCGAGCGCATGTGCGATGTCGCCGCGCGCTGCGGGGCCGAGGTCGTGCGGGTCGAGGCCGAGTGGGGCCGCCCGATCGATCCCGAGGCGCTTGCTGCCGCGCATCCGAACCCGAAGGTGATCGCGGTGGTGCACGCCGAGACTTCCACGGGCGTGCGCAGCGACATCGCCCCGTTGCGCGACCTCAAGGGAGACGCGCTGCTGCTCGTCGACTGCGTGACGTCGCTCGGCGGCATCCCGGTCGACGATCGACGACTGGGGCGTCGACATCGCGTACAGCGGCACCCAGAAGTGCCTCGGTGTGCCGCCGGGCCTCGCGCCGCTCACGATGTCGGACCGCGCTCGTGATCGCTTCGTCGAGCGCTCGCAGTCGTGGTACCTCGACCTGCGGATGATCTCGCAGTACGTCGCGACCGGCGGGGGCCGCACGTACCACCACACCGCGCCGATCTCGATGATCTTCGCGTTGCACGCGGGTCTCGGTGCGGTGCTCGACGAAGGGCTCGAGGCGGCGCAAGCGCGCCACGCCGAGTGCGGCGCGCTGCTGCAGGCCGGGCTCGAGAAGCTCGGCTTCCGGCTGTTCGCCGAGGAGGGCCACCGTCTGCCCGAGCTCACGACCGCGTGGGTGCCCGACGGCGTCGACGAGGCCGCGGTGCGCCGGCGGCTCCTCGAGCGCTACGGCATCGAGATCGGCGGCGGGCTCGGCGCGTACGCCGGCAAGGTCTGGCGCATCGGCTGCATGGGCCACACCGCCCGGGTGCGCAACGTGACGTTGCTGCTCGGCGCGCTCGAAGACTGCTTGCCGCGATGATTCGCCTGTTCGGGCGGCGCGTGATGCTGCGCCCGCTGGTCGGTAGCGACTTCATGCAGTGGAGCGAGGTGCGACAGCGCAACGGCGACTGGCTGCTCAAGTGGGAGCCGATGCGCATCCCGGGCACTCCCGACCCTGCGTCGACCGCGAGGCGTTCGCCGTCCGGTGCAGCGCCCGCGAGCGCGAGCGGCAGCTCGGCGCCGGCTACGGGTTCGGGATCTTCGTCGAGGGGAAGTTCGCCGGCGAGATCAACCTCAACTCCGTGCAGCGGGGCCCGTTCCAGAACGCGTACATCGGCTACTGGATCGACGAGGAGCACGCGGGTCAGGGCTACACGCCCGAGTCGGTCGTCATCGTGCTCCGCTACGGCTTCGAGGAGCTCGGCCTGCACCGCATGCAGATCGCGATCATCCCCCGCAACAAAGCCGAGCCGGCGCGTCGTCGAGAAGCTCGAGATCCGCGAGGAAGGCACGGCGCTTCGCTACCTCGAGATCAACGGCACGTGGGAAGACCACGTGCGGTACGCGATGACGACCGAGGAGTGGGACGAGCGGCACGACAAGCTGCTCGCCGAGTGGACCTAGCGCGAGGGCGCGCGCCTCAGCTCTTCGACGAGATCTTCGACTGGAGCGCCGCGATCCGCTCACGGAACCACGGCTTCTGCGTCGACCACACCTGAGGGGTGAGCTCGCGACTGACGGCCTCGTCGTGTGAGTCGATCGTCGCCATCGCGGCAAGCGTCTCCTTGACCGTGATCACGAGCTCACGCGGGCCGTCGGCCGCTTTCATGGCGAGCGCGTGGGCGGTGTCGAGGAGCGCGTCGTCGTCAACGCACTTGTAGGCGAGCCCGAGGCGCTCGGCCTCCGCACCGTCGAGCACCTCGCCGAACAGCACCGCAGCCGCGGCCGCCTGCGGGCCGACGATGCGGCGGAGCATCCACGTGTGGCCGCCGCCGGGGTGCAGTCCGATCTGGATGAACCGGGTGTCGAACTTCGCCCGCCGCGCGGCGATGCGCAGGTCGCAGCCGAGCGCCATGTTCATGCCCGCGCCGACCGCGGCACCGTTGACCGCGGCGATCGTGGGGAGCGGCGACCGAGCCACCCGCAGGAACCCCTCGTAGATCGCGCGAAATCCCGGCCCGTCACCGGTGTCGACGAGGTTGCCGAGGTCGGCACCCGCGCAGAACGCCGGCGGCGCGCCGGTGACGACGATCGCGCCGACGCTCTCGTCCTTCTCGATGGCATCCATCGCCGCGACGATCTCGTCGACCATCGGAAGGGTGAGCGCGTTCCGGCGATCCGGATCGTCCAGCGTCATGGTCGCGACGCCATCTGCGATGTCGACATGCACGAGGGTCATGCAGGAAGTCTGTCAACTGAGGTTGGATCGCGCCCAACGGCACGCGTCGCGTCCTACTCTGGCAGCGATGTCGGATCGATCCCGCGAGTCTTCTGACCCCCCGCACATCGACGCCGACGCCGTTGCCCGCAAGACGTTCTCGAGCTCGTTCCGCGGGTACGACACCGACGAGGTGCGCGCGTTCTTGCTGGCTCTCGCGGAGGAGGTGCGCGCGGTCAACGAGCACACGTCGTGGCTGCATGTGCAGCTCGTCGCCGCGGAGGAGCGGGCGACCGCCCATGTCGAGCTCGACGAGGATCGCCTCACCGCCCTGCTCGGTGAAGAGACGACGCGCGTCTTGGCCTCGGCACGCGAGGCCGCCGCGGCGATCCGGAGTCGGGCGGAGTCCGACGCCGAGCGCGTGCTCAGCCAGGCATCGGAACAAGCCACCGCGATGCGATCCGACGCGATGGCCGAGGCGATCCGCCATCGTGAGCGAGCGGAGACGGCGGCAATGGCGGAGGTCGAGGCCGCCAAGGCGCACGGCCGGCAGCTGATCACCGACGCCCAGGCGCTGCGCGAGCGCGTGCTTGCTGACCTCTCCCGCCGGCGCAACGCAGGCCGCGCGCAGATCGAGCAGCTGCGCGAGGGGCGCGATCGACTGCTCGGCGCGTACGAGGTCGTCCAACGCACGGTCGACCACGCGGTCGAGCAGCTGCGACTCGCGGCTCCGGACGCGCACGCGGTGACCGCGCCCGAGCGTGTCGCGCTGCCGGCTGCCCCCGACATCGAAGAGCCCGAGGGTGTGCGCGTCCTGACGCCGCCCGCGCCGCCCGAGCCTGAGGTCGCGGCCGAGCCGGATGTCGCACCCGACGTCGTCGACGCGGTCGAAGAGATCGTCGGTCGAAGAGATCGTCGTCGAAGAGGTCGTGGTCGACGGGATCGTGGTCGACGAGATCGTCGAGGTGATCGTCGTCGAGGCGGTGATCGACGAAGTCACCGAGGAGACAGCGGTCGTCCCAGGAGACCCGACGCTCGACGAGTCGGTCGACGAGCTGTTCGCGCGCATCCGCGCCGGACGCGCCGAAGAGGTCGCGAACGCCGAGGACATCCTCGCCGACGCCCCGGCTGGTTCTCTTGGTGAAACTGCTGCGCCGAGCGAGGAAAACACCAAGGAAAGCAGTGAGCCCGGATGTGTTCGACCAGCGGGCGGCCGCGTTGGCCCCGCTCGAGACGTCGTTGGCCCGCAAGCTGCGCCGGGTGCTCGCGGACGAGCAGAACGAGGTGCTCGACCGGCTTCGTCAGGGCAGCAAGCTCCCCGCGCTCGACGACCTGGTCGGGGCGAGCGGCCGAGCACGGCGCGCGCTACGGCGAGCCCGCCCGGGGCGACCTCGCCGCGGCGGCCCGTGCCGGAGCCGAGCTGATCGACGGCGTGTCCGATGCAGAGCCTGCGGATCTTGACGATGTGGTGACAGATCTGGGCGCCGCGGTGAGCGGTCCGTTGCGCGAACGGCTGTCCGCCTGTCTCACGGACAGCGCGGGCGACGTCGACGAGGCGACCGAGCTCGTGCGCTCCGCATACCGAGAGTGGAAGACGCAGAGGATCGACGCGGTGGCGTCAGATGCCCTCCTTGCTGGCTTCAATCGGGGCGCGTTCGCCTCCGCCCCGGAGGACTGCATGCTGCGGTGGCTCGTGGCACCTGATCAACCTCCATGTCCAGATGCCGATGACAACGCGCTCGCAGGCGAGGTCGCACGCGGCACCGCGTTCCCTACAGGGCACGTGCACGCCCCCGCGCACCCTGGCTGCCGATGCCAGGTGGTGATCGCCCCCCGTTAGGCTCCCCCTCCAATGCGAGCCCCCAGCGAGATTCGTCGCCGAAAGGCGCGCCCGAACCGCGGCCGCATCCTTCTCATCGTCCTGGCGATCGCGCTGGTGCTGTTCATCACCTCGCTTCGCGGGCTGGCTGGCTTCTACACCGACTACCTCTGGTTCGACTCGCTCGGCTTCTCGGGCGTCTTCAAGCACGTGCTCGGAGCGAAGATCGCGCTGGCGCTGATCTTCACCGGCATCTTCTTCGTCCTCTGCTGGGTGAACCTCTGGATCGCCGATCGCATCGCTCCGCGCTTCCGTCCCGCGGGCCCCGAGGAAGAGTTCGTCGAGCGGTATCAAGAGCTCATCGGGCGACGCACCGGGCTGGTCCGCATCATCGTGTCGCTGCTCTTCGGGCTCATCGCGGGCGTGGGGACGTCGAGCCAGTGGAACGACTGGATCCTGTTCACCCACCGCGTCGACTTCGGGCAGAAGGATCCGCTCTTCCACACCGACGTCGGCTTCTACGTGTTCACGCTGCCGTTCCTGCGGTTCCTCGTGAACTGGATGTTCGCTGCGGTGCTGATCGTCATCATCATCACTGCCGTCGCCCACTACCTGAACGGCGGCATCCGGGTGCAGACGCCCGGCCAGCGGGTGACGCCGCAGGTCAAGGCCCATCTCTCGGTGCTGCTCGCGGCGCTGGCCCTGCTGAAGGGCGCCGCCTACTACCTCCAGCGCTACGGCCTCACGTTCTCGACGAGGGGCTTCGTCAACGGTGCCGGCTACACCGATGTGAAGGCGCAGCTGCCTGCGATCAACCTCCTCATCCTCATCTCGTTCGGCGCCGCGATCTTGCTGCTCGTGAACATCCGCCGGCGCGGGTGGGTGCTTCCCGTGATCGCGGTCGGCCTGTGGGCGTTCGTCGCGGTGGTCGCCGGCGCGGTCTATCCCGCGTTCATCCAGCGCTTCCAAGTGCAGCCGGCGGAGTCGACGAAGGAGCTGCCGTACATCGCGCGGAACATCGCCGCGACGCGTGACGCACTCGGCCTGGCCAAGGTCAACACTCAGGACTTCAAGCTGACCCAGGACGTCACCTCCGCGGATCTCGCGACCGACGATCCGACATTGACGAACGTGCGGCTGCTCGACCCGAACATCGTGTTGCCGACGTTCCAGCGTGTGCAGGGCATCCGCAGCTTCTACCAGTTCAACGATCTCGACGTCGATCGCTACGCGGTCAACGGGCAGGTGCGGCAGGTCGTGCTCGGGGTGCGCGAGCTCAACTCGTCCGACCTCCCGCAAGACACGTGGGAGGGCCGGCATCTCGCCTACACGCACGGCTACGCCCTCGCGGCCGCGTCGGCGAACACGGTGACCGTCGACGGCCGGCCCGACTTCCTCGTGAAGGACTTGCCACCCACCGGTGACCTTCCTGTGACCCAGGCGGCCGTGTACTTCGGTGAGAACCTCAGTGCCTACGTGGTCGTCGACACCGATCGTCAGGAGGTCGACTACGTCAAGGAAGACGGCACCACGCAGACGACGCGCTACAGCGGCAAGGGCGGCGTCAGCATGGGCTCGTTCTTCCGCCGGGCGGCGTTCGCTCTTCGCTTCGGCGACATCAACCCGCTCATCTCGAACTTCATCACGGGCGAGTCGAAGATCCTCTACGTCCGCGACGTGAGCGAGCGTGTGCGGCTGCTCGCCCCCTTCCTCTCCTTCGACTCAGACCCCTATCCCGCGGTCGTCGACGGCAAGCTCGTGTGGATCATCGACGGCTACACGACCACCGGCCAGTACCCCTACGCGCAGCGGGCCGTCACGGGGCAGCTTCCGCCGGGCAGCGATCTCGGGGGCCGGTTCAACTACGTGCGCAACTCGGTGAAGGCGACTGTCGACGCCTACGACGGCTCGGTCACCTTCTATGTCGTCGATCCGACCGACCCGCTCATTCGGTCGTACGAGAAGGCGTTCCCGAGCTTGTTCACCGACGGTTCGAAGATCTCCGACGCCCTGCGTTCGCACCTGCGCTACCCCGAGGACCTGTTCCGGGTGCAGACCACCATGTGGGGCCGGTACCACATCGAGGATGCGTCCGAGTTCTACAGCCAGAGCGACGCGTGGAGCGTCGCCCAGGATCCCGGCACGGTCGCCGGTGTCGTGAACCAGACGCAGACCACCGACTCGCAGGGCCGCATCTCCCAGAGTCGTGAGCAGCGGATCGACCCCTACTACCTGCTGATGCAGCTGCCGGGGGAGAAGCAGGTCAGCTACGTGCTCTTACGTCCGTTCGTGCCGTTCTCCGACAACGACAGCCGCAAGGAGCTCGTCGCGTTCATGACCGCGTCGAGCGATCCCAATGACTATGGGCAGCTGAAGGTCTTCGTCATGCCACGAAACCGATTGCCCGACGGTCCCGCGCTCGTGGCCGCGAACATCGCGTCCGAGGAAGACATCTCGGCCGAGCTCACCTTGCTCGACCAGCAGGGCTCACAGGTGCGTCAGGGCAACTTGCTGCTGGTGCCCGTCGGTGAGTCGCTGCTGTATGTGCGCCCGCTCTACACGCAGGCAGCAGGCCCGACCGCGGTGCCCGAGCTGAAGAAGGTGATCGTCACCTTCAACGGCAACTCGTACATGCGCGACACCCTCGGCGAAGCGCTGCAAGCCGCGTTCGGTCAAGCGCCACCGGTCCAGAACCCACCGCCGAACCAAGGGTCGGCAGGCGGGCAGACGCCGCCGAACTCGGATCAGTCGGTGACGAGCCTGCTCTCGCAGGCTGACGCGAAGTTCAACGAGGCTGATGCGGCGCTGAAGGCCGGTGACCTGTCGGGATACCAAGAGGCGATCAACGAGGCCCGCACGCTCGTGCAGCAAGCCGGCGCGGCGGTCGGCTTGGGTGCGTCGACCACGACCGCCCCGGGCTCGTCGTCTTCGGGATCGTCGAGCTCGTCGCCGACATCGGTCAACGCGTCGACCACCACCGTCGCCTCTGCGTAGCGACTACGGGCCCCCGACTACGGATAGGTGTGACTCACCTCGGTGAGGTCGATCACACTCATCTCGACCTCGGGGAGCGCGACGGGCGCCACCTCCGCCGGTGCGAGCTCCGCCGGCGCGAGGTCGGCGTACGGCTCATCTGCGTGCCCATTCCCGTTGCCGTTGCCGTTCCCGTTGGCAACGGCGTTCGCGACCTGAGCCAGCCGCACGGCGTCGACCGCCTTCGCCAGCTCCTCCCGGAGGTCGATCGAAAGGCGAGCGAGATCACGGGCGAGGCGAGCGCTCTGCTCGCGCAGGTCGTCCATCTCGGCTCGACTCGGTGCGCTCGACATCATGAGCTCGCGGCCGTCGACCCGCTGCTCCATCGCATCGACGCGCTTGCGGAGCTGCGAGGTGTGGGTCGCGAGCGAGACGAGGGCTCGCTCCATCCGAGTGGTGCGGGTGAGCACGGGGCACGTGGCGTCGTTCCACGGCGCGAGCAGCTCGGCCAACGTCGGACCGGGCGGCGCGGGCGACTTCCGACGACGCCACACCATGGACCGTGACGTTACTGACAGGCCTTCTCGAAACGGGGGACCGTGGTGAGGTTGAATGGGGCCCATGAGCGAGATCGTGCCGTTCACCGACAACTTCAGCGACCTCTCGAACCTCGAGGGCTACCAGTTCGAGTTCCACTGTGAGCGGTGCGGCAACGGCTACCGATCGCCGTATGTGAAGAACATCAAGGAGCAGGGCAAGGGGTTCTTGCGGGCGGCGAACAGCCTCCTCGGCGGCAAGCTCAACCAGATCAGCGGTGCCGCCGAGACCCTCTCGTACGACCGGGGCACGAACTCGAAGCAGAAGGACAAGGCGCTCGCCGACGCGGTCGAGGCGGTCAAGGACCAGTTCAAGCAGTGCCGCGGGTGCGGCAACTGGGTGTGCGTCGCGGTGTGCTGGAACGCCGAGGTCGGGCAGTGCTCCATGTGCTCGCCGTTCGTCACCGAGGAGATCTCGCGCGCGCAGGCCGCCGCCCAGGTCGAGCAGATCCAGACCAAGGTCCGCGAGCAGGACTGGACCTCCGACCTCGATCTCACGACCCGTGCGAAGGTGAAGTGCCCGAGCTGTGGAGCCGCGACTGACGGCGGCAAGTTCTGCCCGGAATGCGGGCACAAGCTCGCGTCGTCGGGCTTCTGCACGGGCTGCGGGGCAGAGATGAAAGAGGGCGCCAAGTTCTGCGCCGAGTGCGGCACCAAGGTTTGAGCGACCCCTATCGCTGCCGCTTCGGCGGCCGACGACGCGACGGCGACGCTCGCCGACGACGGCCTCGTCGTCGATGGCCGACTGATTGCGACGTGGCTCGACGCCGATGTCGTGCGCGAGCTCGATCACTCGGTCACCTTGGTGCTGCCGAGTGGTGAGGTGACCGTGACCCACCTCGGCGCCGGGTTCGATCGCTTCTGCAGTGACTTGCGCGAGGCGCGGGCGAAGGTGCGGAGGGCGGCGCTCACGCAGTCGACCGGTGCTCCGATCGACTCGTACGTGTCGCACGACGCCGGCAAGGTCATCGACATCGCGCTCTGTCAGGGCGCGTTGGTCGTCGAGCCTCGGGGTGGCAGCACGACGGGTGTGCCGCTGCCGTCGATCGTGGACGTGGCGCGTGACGGTTGGACGATCACGATCCGCCAGCGTGTGTTCGACCCCGTCGTGGTCCGCGCGCTCGGTCAGCGCACCGACGAGTTCCTCGAAGATCTGCGTCGAGCACGCGAGGACTTGTCCGCCGCGACCCGGGCCGCGATCGGGGGACTGCCCCTCGACGACGGGTGGGCGGTCGAGGCGAAGGGTGAGGTGCGGGCCGCGGTCATGTCAGGTGAGCGCGCCGATGAAGCCGAGCTGCTCGCGGGGCTCGCGGGCGATCGGCTGCGCGTCGGCATCTGGACCGATGGCGGCCGCACGTCGATGCCGTTCCTGCTCGCGCCGGTCGGCGACCTCGTCGCCGTCGAGGCGACAGACGCCGACGATCGAGCGACGTACATCTTCCGCACCGACGACGTCGAGCGACTGAACGCCGTGCTCGTCCTCACGACGTTTCGTCGCGAGGTGTACTCGCTGGCGGACGACGAGCTCGGCCGATGGGCGACCGCGGTGCGGGTGCTCGAGCCGGTGCGTTGGATGCGCGGCGCGCTCGCCGCGCGGGTCGTCCACGACGACTCGTGGCCCGACAAGGTCCGCGCCGCACTCGGCGCCCCCTGACCGTCACGCGGGGAGCGCCCAGACCCCTTCCCAGGCGACGCTCACCGCGGCGTCGGGGTTGTCGATGACCCGGATGGGCGTGTCGAAGTCCATCGTCGGGCGGGTTGCGGGGTCGTGGCGGGGCCACGCCGGGAGGTTGCCTCCGTTCGGATCGCCCGTCTTCGCGAAGCGCACCCACGCGCCGTGGATCTCCTTGGCGAGCTCGACAGGCGGGTTGTCACCGACGAACGCGGCGATGTCCATCCGGTCGAACACGAACGGGATGTCGAGCCCGTGGCAGGCACCGAGCATCCCGGTGCCGGCAGGCGTCCGCCACGAGAGCCGGTAGCTCCACACGTTCTCGTTGTGGGCGCGCTGCGCGTCGGCGAACCTCGCCGCGGGGATCGTGAACAGGCCGTCGGTCCACGCCGCGATGTCGACCTCGCGGTCGTCGAGGTTCGGACGAGCCTCGCTGTAGACCTTGCGGATCTCGTCGTCGCTGCGGCCGGTCGAGGAGAACCATTGCGCCGGGGCGGGAACCGGCATGATCGCCTGCATCGCCTCGGGCATCGCCCAGATGAAGAGGCGGCATTCCTCGGCGCAGGTGCCGATGAGCATGTCGACGTTCGCTGCGTTGCCCGCGGCGACGAGCTCGGCCGCGGTCTTGTCGCGCGTGACGCCGTCGACGACCGGGAGGAGCACCATCGCCATCGCGAGGTCGTCACCGAGCAGCCCCCGGCTCTCGAGCATCGACAGCTGCGTGCTCACCTCGACGAACCGCTGCACGGGAACCGCGCGCAGGGCCTTCCAATCGCCGGGCTCGACCTCGAGCAGCTCGAGCACGCGCTTCGCGACGCGGGTCGCGGTCTCTGCCTTCATGTTGTGGCTGCCCGCGCCCGATTGGGGGATCGCGCGCTGGAAGAGCCCGTTCGCGCTCGGTGTGCCCATGAGCGTGCCGACGCTCATGCCGCCGGCCGACTCTCCGAAGATCGTGACGTTGCTCGGATCGCCACCGAACGCGGCGATGTTGTCGCGCACCCACTCGAGGGCGCGCACCTGGTCGAGGATGCCGAGGTTGCCGGTGCCCTGCGCGCCCTCGAACAGCTCGTCGAGGTACAAGAACCCGAGCGTGTGCAGGCGATAGTTGATCGACACGAAGACGATGCCGTCGCGGGCGAAGGAGGTGCCGTCGTAGATCGGCGTCGATCCGCTGCCACCGGTGAACGCGCCGCCGTGGATCCAGACCATCACCGGCAACGAGCCGTTGACGGCGGGCGTCGTGACCGTCAGCGTGAGGCAGTCCTCGTCCTGGGGCTGCGTCGCGGAGATCACATCGGCGAGCGGCCCTTCGAGCGGGAGCACGGCCTGCGGGCAGATCGGCCCGTCCTCCGTCGCATCGCGGGTGCCTTCCCACGGGACGGGCGGCTGCGGGGGAGCGAACCGCAGGTCACCGACCGGCGGCGCCGCGAACGGGACCCCCTTGAAGTAGTGGATCCCGTCCTTCTCGTAGCCCTTGATCTCGCCTGCAGTGGTGCGCACGATCGTCATGCCGCGAACGTTACGCGTGCCGCGATCGGCCTGCCCGGTGCGAGACTCAGGGCATGTGTCGGAGCATCATCACGTTGCGTCGTCCCGAGCCCGAGGTGTCGTGGGAGGAGTGCGAGGCGGCCGCGCGGCAGTACGTCCGCAAGATCAGCGGCTTCCGCACGCCGTCGAGGGCGAACGAGGAAGTGTTCGAGCGCGCCGTCCACGACATCGCGCACATGACTCAGGATCTTCTCGCCGGTTTGGTCGTGGGCGGCGCGAAGCGTTGAGCCGGCTCAGGTCGCCTCGTCCGTCCTGAACTCCAGCATGAGCGCCGTAGTGATCTCACGATGGCGCAACAGGAAGGCGCTCTCGTCCAGCCGCTTGCGCCGGAGCCAGCCGGTGACTTCGTCGTTGCACTTGCTGGTGTTGCACGAGCGGCATGCCGGCACGATGTTGTCGAGCGTGTAACGCCCGCCCCGAGAGAGCGCGAGCACGCAGTCTCGCTGGAGCGGGGTGTCTTTCGTCCCGCAGTACGCACAGCCAGCCCACGCGGCCTTGAGCGCAGCCCAATGCTGATCGCTGAGATCGTGCTCGACGCGATCCATGCGTCGCTTTCGCCTCCGCGCAGCCCTGGACTTGCGGCTTCGGTCGACCGCCATCGTCCACAGCGTAGGGAGATGCCGGCGCTAGCTAGCGGTTCCCTCGAGACACGACGAGGCGATATCCCGCGTCGATCTCTGACGCGGTGAGCAAGCTCTCGTGCGTGGCGTGCCAACGACCCGAGGCGAGATCGGCGGCCAGGCGCGCCATTGCCTCGTCCACCACGTCGGTCGGTAGGCGAGCGATGCCCGAGATGCCGGCGCGGACCCCAGCGTCGAGGTAGGCGTCGGGCCGCCGCCACCACGCGTGGCAGAAGCCGTCGCGGCAGTCGGCGGGCACGGGGACGACCGATACCTCCCCGCCGCCCAGCGCGTCCGCGATCGCGGAGGGTGAGGGCACGTCGGCGTCGAACTCGACCATCGCAGGCAGGTAGTCGGTCACGAGCCACTGGGTGGCGTGCACGGCGTGATCGAACGTGAGCACGACGACAGGCCCTGCGGTCACGCGGCGCACCTCGCGCAAGCCGCGCCGACGCGTCGGGCCAGTGGTGGACGGTGAGCAAGGCCATCGCCGCATCGAAGGCGTCGTCCTCGAACGGAAGCTCGCTGGCGAAGGCCCGGACGACGATCCGGCTCGCTTCGGGTGGTCGCTGGTCGATCATCCGCCGGGACGGCTCGACAGCGACGACCGCCCGATCCGTCGGCTCGTACGAACCGGCACCCGCGCCGACGTTGAGCACTCGCGCCGCACTCCCCAGCGCGGCGTGGATCTGTCGCTCGATCCGTGGATCGGGCTGCCGGACGCGTGCGTAGCCGACGCCGATCGAGTCGTAGATCGCGTCCGCTGTCACCGGCCCACGCTACCGACGCGTGCGATAGCCAATTCCCATGCCGTACGAGTTCGATCAGATCCCGTATCCGCTCGTCTACGAGGAGCAGGCCGCGTTCAAGGACACCTACGGCGGCGCCGAGGGTGTCGTCGTCTGCGAGTCGTACCTCCTCAAGCCGAAGGTGGAGTCCGACACGGTGCTGGTCTTCATGCACCCGGTCGGCGGCGGCGCGTATCTGCCGATGGTGCGCCACCTCGCGCGCTCCGGCCATCACGTCATCTACTGCAACAGTCGCTATCGATCCGACGTCGCGCTCATCATGGAGAAGGTCGTGCTCGACCTCGGCGCATGCGTGCGCGATGCGAAGGAGCGGCTGGGGTACGCGAAGGTCGTGCTCGCCGGGTGGAGTGGCGGCGGCGCGCTGTCGCTCTACTACCAGGAGCAAGCCGAGAAGCCTTGGGTCACCGCGACACCGGCGGGCGACTCGCCCGACCTGACCGCTGCTGGCCTCGTGCCCGCGGACGCCGTCATGTTGTTGGCGGCCCACACGAGTCGGCACGGCGTGCTCACGCTGAGCCTCGACCCGTCGATCCTCGACGAGCGCGATCCCGATCAGCGCGATCCCGAGCTCGATCTCTACGGTCCGAACGCGCCGACGCCGCCGTACGACCGCGCGTGGCTCGCGCGCTTCCGCGACGCGCAGGTCGAGCGCAACCGTCGCATCACGGCGTGGGTGAAGGGCGAGCTCGATGCCGCCTCGGGCCGCGGCGAGGAGCGAGGCTTCGTCGTGCACGGGACGATGGCCGACCCGGCGATCCTCGACGTCACGATCGACGCGAACGACCGGCCCGCGGGCACGAGCTACCTCGGCGATCCCCGGCTCGTGAACAACGGACCGGTCGGCCTCGCGCGCTTCTGCACGTTGCGGTCATGGCTGTCGCAGTGGAGCCACGACGACGCGCTGGGCGATGGCCTGCGAGCCGCGGCCGCGATCTCGGTGCCGGTGCTGGTGATCGACAACGGCGCGGACCCCGTGTGCTACCCGAGCCACGCCACGGAGCTCTACGACGCAGTCGGCCACGGCGACAAGGAGCGGCACACGATCGAGGGCGCGACGCACTACTACATCGGCCCCGGTCAGCGGCCGAAGCTGCAGGAAGCGGTTGACGTGTCGACCGATTGGCTCGTGCGACACGACCTCGCGCCCGCGTCGCTGCGCTGACCTCGGCTCACAGCCCGAGCGTCGATCGGAATGCTCGACGCACGGTTCGCGGCACCAAGGTAGGTGTCGATGCCGAGCAGCTCCTCGGTCGTACGCAGGAGGCTGTAGTGGTCGACGGGCTCGCTCACGGTCGCCCCTTGGTGGACGGCAGGTGCGATTGCGAGGAACGGCATCGGTGTCGGTTCGTCCCACACGACGAACAGGGCCGTGGAGCCGTCGCGGTACGTCGGGTCGGCGACGAGCATGCCGACCCAGGCTGCCAGCCACCGGTCGCCGTCGGCGACGCTGCAGTCATGCGTGTCGTGACAGAGGTCTGGCACGACGAACGCGAACGTCGGGAGTGTTCCTGCGGCGAGGTCCTGCACCAGCGGACCGGTGTCGAGCGTGCCGAGGGGAACGTCGTCCGCTGTGCACGTGTGCCGGTCGTCGGCGCCGACGTAGTAGGCGGCGGGATTGTGCTTGACCGCGTAGCGCCCGCTCGACTGCAAGGCGCACGGCGCGGGCATCGCTTCGGCATAGGTCCGCGCCGTGCCGCCGCCGGCTCGAACTTGGCGGAACAGGTTGTCGGCGTCGACGGGGTGCTTGTTGGGGCTTCCGTCGTCATGGACCCCTTGGGTGCTTCCCGACGTGGCGGCGAGGTAGTTGGGCAGCGACGGGCTGCCGACGGCCGAGTAGTGAGCTGCCGTGCCGCACTCGCGAGCGAGCGCGGACTCGAACGGTGCCTCCCGGTCGCCGATGACCTGGTCGCGCTGATGGTTCTCCATCCAGATCCAGATCACGTGCCGGTACTGACGCGGTGCCGACGCGGTGCCGCATGGCGTGGTGGATGCGGGTGTCGTCGCAGCAGCCGGCAGCCGGTCACTTGCGCCGCCGTGACCGGAGGAATCGTGGAGCTGCGGATGCCGGCGACGTCGCGCCTGTCGTCGTCTGCGCGCCCGTCGAGCAGCCCACAACGAGCGGTGCTACCGCGGCCAGGATCGCGACGGCCCCTCTGAGCAGTCGACGGTTGGGCTCGAACGAGATCGAAGGATACGGCCGTGCTCCACTCCCGGATCGGCGCGCACGGCCCGAGGTCCGAAGGTGTGAGGAGCGGCGCGCTTCGCTATCCTGAACTCCCTCACCGCGGGGTGGAGCAGTCTGGTAGCTCGTCGGGCTCATAACCCGAAGGTCGCTGGTTCAAATCCAGCCCCCGCCACCAATCGAAGCGCAGTCCAGGGCCGGTGCGAGAGCGCCGGCCCTTGCGCGTCGTGGTGTTCAGGCGCGCAGCACCTTCTCCATCGGCTTGCCCTTGGCCAGCTCGTCGACAAGCTTGTCGAGGTAGCGGATCTTCTGCATCAGCGGATCGTCGATGTTCTCGACCCGGACGCCACACACGACCCCGGTGATCGACGACGCTTTCGGGTTCAACCGGGCGCCAGCGAAGAACGCCTCGAACGTCGTGCCCGCATCGAGGTGCTTCTGCAACGTGGCCTCGTCGTATCCCGTCAGCCACTCGATCACCTCGTCGAGCTCTGCCTTCGTGCGTCCCTTGCGCTCGACCTTCGCCACGTAGTGCGGGTACACGGAGGCGACGCTGGTCGTGAAGATCCGGTGCGCCATGGCGCTACTCGCGGTCGAGCGACACCGCCATGCCGGGCAGCGAGACCCATGGCTGGCGGTCGACGCACCACACCTCGACGGTGGGCAGCACCGTCGGACTTGTCGTCGAGCGTGCCCGCCTTCACGGCGACCACGCCGCCCGTCTTCGCGAGCTCGGACACGATGGGTGATCCGCACGACGGGCAGAACCGACGGCGTACGTACACGTCGTCGCCGCGCTCGCCGCGTTCCTCGTAGGTCTTCAGGTCGCCTTTGATGGTGAGCTGCGAATCGCGAGCGACCAGGTTCACCGAGAACGCTCCTCCGCTCTGGCGTTGGCAGTGGTCGCAGTGGCAGATCGCCGTCGCGATCAGATCACCGGTCAGCTCCCAGGTCACCGCACCGCAGAGACACCGTCCCGTTTGCATCGTCACTTGGCCATTTCGAGGATGCGGATGGGCAGCTCACGCGGTCCTCGGACCTGGCCCACGCTCCAGCGCACGTCGCCAGCCAGCTCGAACCGCGGGAAGCGAGCGACCCACTCCTCGATCGCGATCTTGAGCTCGAGCCGGGCGAGGTTCGACCCGAGGCATCGGTGGATGCCGAGCCCGAACGCCGCGTGGCGGTTCACGGCGCGGTCGATGATGAACGTGTCCGGATCCTCGAACTGGTGCGGATCGCGGTTGGCTGCGGGGAACGGAAGCAGCACGTAGTCGTCCTTCTTCATCGGATACCCGAAGAAGTCGATGTCCTTGGCGACCAAGCGAGCCATGGTGACCGGTGCGTACGCGCGGAGGAACTCCTCGAGCGCGAAGGTCATGACCGCCGGATCGTCGACCAGGCGCTTCTGATCCTCCGGATGCTGCGCGAGGTGCCACAGCGACGACCCGATCGCCGACCACGTGGTGTCGACGCCGGCGACGAGTAGCAGGATCATCATCCCGCCGACGATGTCGTCGCTGATCGGCTGCCCGTCGAGCTCGACGGTGAGCAGGTAGCTGGTCAGGTCGTCGCGAGGGTTCGCGCGATGGTCTTCGACCTGGACGCGGATGTAGTCGCCGAGGTCGTCCATGCCGTCGCTGGCGGTCGGGTCTTCCGCGATGCGCTCGAGGACGTCGTGAACGAACTTGCGGAAAAGATGCTCGTCCTCAGCCGGGAAGCCGAGCATGCGCCCGATGACATTGACGGGGATGTTCTGGGCGTATGCGACCGCAGCGTCGATCACGGTCTCGCCGGGCGTGACGTCGGTGAGCCGGTCGAGCAGCTCTCGGCAGAGCCGGCGCACCTCCGGCTCCCACGGCTCGATCTGCTTCGGGGCGAACGCGGGGAGCAGCAGTCGACGCGCCATCCCGTGGAAAGGCGGGTCGCTCGTGATCGGCGGTGCGCCGCCGATGGGAGCCGGCATCGCGAGGTCGCCGGGGCGACCGACCGTCACCACCACAGACGCGACTGGTGAAGCTCTCGGTGTCGTACGCGATGGCGTTGACGGTGTCGTGCGTCAACGGCACCCACATGCCGCCGTAGCGATCGGAGTGAGCGACGGGGCAGCCGCCTTCGCGGAGCTCCTTCCAGACCTTCTGGCGCGATGGGGTTGTACGCGGGGTCGGCGTGGTCGAAGTCGGTCGCGAAGTCGTCGACAGGCCCGTAGTCAGCGGGGTCGTACGGCACGCGCAGCCAGACGTCTGTGCCCTCTGGCCGGTCACCGACGACGGGCACGTACTGCTCGCTGCTGCGCGAGGTGGGGGTGGTAGCGACTTTGGTCGCATCGACGTGGTCGGTCATCTGTGCGCTACTCCGTGATCGTGATCGCGTACTCGGGGCAGTTCGATGCGGCGAGACGGGCCTTGGTCTGTAGGTCTTCGGGCACGTCGTCTTCGACGAGGAGGACGGCCTGGCCGTAGTCGTCGACGTCGAACAGCTCGGGCGCCAGGGCGTAGCAGCGGTTGTGGCCCTGGCACTTCCCGGAGTCGAGGTGGACCCGCATGAGCCGACGATAGATCGTCTCAGGCGTAGCGCAGGCAGCCGTCGTCGAGGTCAGCGGCAGGGAGGGCGTCCTTCTCCGTCCAGTAGTCCTGCGTTGAGCAACGGGGGGATCAGATGCGCATCGTCGATGTCGACGCTCACCTGCACGAGCCGCTGGACTGGGTCGCTCGCACGAATCCGGCACTGGCTGCAGAGATGGGTGAGCCAGCGAGGTTCATGGAGATCGCCGGCGACATCTTCGGAGTCGCCGACCGGGCCTTCGCGCAGCTGCCGCAGGCCCAGCAACCGCGCGACCGATGGGATCTGATCACACCGGGCTTCGTCCACCACCTCGAGATGACCGACGAGCGCCAGCCCGACGACCATGCCGACGACACTGACCCCCGGTTTGGGGCCGCCGGCCGGCTGGCGTGGTGCGACGAGCGTGGGATCGACGTGCAGTTCCTCAACCCGACGTTCCTGGTCGGGCCGATCATCCAGGTCGCGCGACTCGGTCGCTTCGACCTGATCCACGAAGTGCAGTCGACCTGGAACCGCTGGGCGATGGACGTGGTCGACGGCCACGCCGACCGGCTCATCCCTGTCACCCAGATCGACCTCCACGACATCGACTGGTCCCTGGGCGAGATGGAGCGGATGCGGGAGGCCGGGAGCCGGGCGTTCATGATCCCCGAGGCGCCCGTGGGCGGCCGAGGGAGAGCTGCTGATGGCAGCCGTGCCGTCGGCCGATCGATCAGCCACCCCGACTTCGATCCGATCTGGTCGGCCGCCGAGGACCTGGGCATGGCGGCCTTCGCGCACGTCGGCTTCGGCCGGGAACGGATCAACGCCGGGTGGGCCAACAACGGCGCCGACGACCTGCTCACGTTCAACGCACTGAACATGCTGGTCGGATCCCAGATCGCGCCGCAGCTCCTCGTCGGATCGTTCGTCTTGGACGGAGTGCTCGAGCGGCACCCCCGTCTCGTGGTCGTCGTGGAGGAGGTCGGCATCGACTGGCTCCCACACTTGGTCACCACCCTGGAGGTGATGGTGGGCCGGACGCCGGAGGTCCTCCACGACGGCGAGTACCGGCCGGGCAACCTCGAGCGCGGCGGGTACCGGCTCCCGCTCACGCCGACCGAGTACCTCCAACGGCAGGTTCGTGTCTCACCGCTCC
Organism: uncultured Acidimicrobiales bacterium; assembly: GCA_963726495.1. Classification (GTDB taxonomy): domain Bacteria; phylum Actinomycetota; class Acidimicrobiia; order Acidimicrobiales; family DATKAS01; genus DATKAS01. The sequence continues at coordinate 340,732 of CAVSCP010000008.1, read as the reverse complement.
CGGCATCGCAACCGATCGCCGGAGTTCTCGAACAGGTGCCGGACCTGCTCGCGTTCTGCAGCGACTATCCGCACGTGGAGGGCACGGCCGACGCGGTGGCGATCTGCGAACGCCAGCTCAGGGACGTGGATGCTGCACGTGCGCAACTCGTTCTTCGCGGGCGCCGGCGACCTCATCGGCGTCTAGCCCGGTTCGCCGCGGCAGGCGACCTCTCAGCGGTAGGGCGTCAGATCGGCCCGGGGGTAGCGCGTTTGGGTGTCGGCCAAGGTCTGCTCGTCCCAGTACGGGTCGCCCGGAGCGGGGAAGCCGAACACCGACCGCTCCCGGGGAGACGCCCGCTCGACGATCTCGAACCAGTCTGGACGCGTCGCGCGCTCGGCCCAGGCGACTCTGCCGGTCCAGCGCGGTGCCCACACGTCGTAGTCGGCGAGGAGCGCAAAGCGGGTTGATCGTTCGCCGGTCATGCGCGACCCACGGTGAAGTACGTCGGTCCGAAAGGCGAACAGGGTTCCTGCGGGACCTGTCATCGAGACCTCCTCCTCGGCGAACATCCCCGCGGGGAGGTAGTTCGTGATGTCGTGATGCCCAGGGACCGGCCAGTACGGGACGCTCTCCCCGACCGACAGCGGAACGATCTTGGTCGGGCCGTCCTCGTCGCCGACGTCTGACAGGAGGATCCAGCTCAACATCTGCGTGGCCGGCTGGGAGCGCTTGGGCACGACGAGGCTGTGGTTGACGAAGTCGCGGTGGTGGCGCTGGTCGTAGTCGACGGCCCCGGCGTACTTGGCCCACAGCTCCGCCTCGTAGAGCCGCAGGTCGGCCGAACCGAGGAAGCGCTCCGCCAGGTCGAGCAGGTCGGGGTGGAAGGCCAGTCGGTTCAGGCTCCACGATCGCCACGGTCCGCCGACGATGCCGGCCCACTGGTCGGTTGCCAGCCAGGCATGAGCGGCCGGGTCGGCGAAGTACTCCTCGGGCCGCGGGTAGTGCAGCCACAGAGCTTCCTGGGCCGCCGCCAGCTCGTCAGCCTCGAGGAAGCCCTCGAACACCAGATAGCCCCGCTCCCGCAGATCCGCCACGCAACGGTCGGGCACCCTCATCGCAACCCGACGAAGAGGTCCGCCTCCGGAATCGGCGCGCCGGTGGTGTCGTGCGCTCTGATGAAGGCCTCTTCACCAAAGAGCGTGCCGAACGCCTCGGTAGGAAAGCGGCCCCAGAACGACTCCTGGATCTGGCTCGCGTGCGTCGCGAGCGCGGCGCGCTTTCGTTCGACGAACCGACTGACGTCGACCACGGTCGTGATGCGCGCTTCGACCGCGTCCATCATGCGCACCTGCTCGGGATCGGGCTGCGGGAACTGCGAGAGGTCGACTCCTTGCTCCTCGAGGACGGCTCGGAACTTCGCGAACATGCTGCGCCGGAACGCGGTGAAGTAGGCCTTGCGGGGGATCCCCGTTCGTGCGACCGCGGCCATCGCGACGCGGCTGGCGTGGACGTGATCGGGGTGGTCGTAGCCGCCGCGCTCGTCGTAGGTCACGATCACGTCGGGTTCGTATCGCTCGAACAGGCGCGAGAGGCGTTCGGCGGCGTCGTCGACCGAGACGTTGCAGAACGCGTCGGGCCGGTCCTTGTGCTCCCAGTCGACCATTCCCGAGTCGTGGTACCCGAGCAGCTCGAGATGCGCGACACCGAGCGTCTCGCACGCTCGCTCGAGCTCGCCGAGCCGGATGCGGGCGACCTCGGCTTCGTCGTGGCCCTCCTCTCCCGGCTTGATCCCGCCCGGTGCGTCGCCGAGCTCGCCGTTCGTGCACGTGACGACCACGGTGCGCACGCCCTCGTCCGCGTACCGGGCCAAGACGCCGCCCGTGCTCGACGACTCGTCGTCGGGGTGCGCGTGCACGGCCATCAGCGTCAGCGGCGTGCTCATCCGGCAAGCCTGTCACGACGGGTGCGGATCGCGGCTAGCGCGACAAGGAGTCCGAGCGTTCCTCCGATCTGCTGGGCGGAGTTGAGCACCGCGGATGCGACACCCCTGTCGGCGGGTTGCATCCCTGACGCGCAGGTCTAACGTCGCGCACCAACGATGACCACTGAGGACGAAGTCGAAGCCCATCTGGGCGCGGTGTTCGACGAGCTCGTCGAACTGATCGGCGAGACGAAACAAGCCGTATGGACCGCGACTTCATCCGAACGTCGCAAAGTGTTCGACGGCCTCAAGACCTTCGTCGGTGAACAGATCGTCATGGTCGACGACGCCGAGCAGCGAATAGGGACGCGGGCACCGTGGATCACGAGCCCCACTGGCCATCGGGCGAGGAACATCGCCGCGGAAGCGGCCGGCGACTCGCAACGACTCGTCGAATTGCTCGTCGGGGACCTTCGCAACGTCGTCGCCGACATCAGGAACCGCGCCAGCAATGCTGACGGGCGAGTGGCGACAGTTCATGGCTGATCTGGCGGACAACCTGGAACGCCACGTCGACGCGCTCTGACTGGTCGTTTGGGTGCACAACGCTTGGGGTAGACGACGGATGGAGGCAGGTCAGTGACGCTCGCTCGTCCGTGTGTTGTCAGCCAGGCCGAATGGGACCAGGCTCTCGCAGGTGCCCTGGTACACGATCTGCACTGAGCGGTTTTCCGCTGACTTCGGGGTCGACGAGTGGTTCGGGCTCAACGTCTTCCTGCGCGACGGCGACGACGTCTACCGCACCTACTTCCTTCAGCACGGGGAGGCAGTGCAGAGCATCGGCAGCGTCTGGAGCATGTTTTCCCTCACGCCCTACGGCGGGCAGTTCGATGGCGAGGACGCGCCCGAGGGCTGGCCGCAGGCGCCGTGGTCGTTTTGGTACCGCCGTCATGACGAGTTCGACGATCCGCCGCCGTCGGCCAGCGGCGGCAGCTGATCACGACGCCGTCAGGCCCGGACCGTTCATTGCGGCCTACCGTGCAGAGTCCCCCTGTGCGGGAGGTGTCGCCAATGAGCAATGCCGCAACCCGGCCGCCGAAACACCCGCCGCCGTGGTTCGTGCACACGGCCTGGCGCGTTCATCGCGCGCTGTACCGGATCAGTGGCGGCCGATTCCTGTGGACCACGTCGAACAAGCGAGGCTGGGGTGCGCTGCGCCTCACCACCATCGGGCGGAAGTCCGGACAAGAGCGCAGCGTCATCATCGGCTACCTCGAAGACGGTCCGAACCTCGTCGCGCTCGCGATGAACGGCTGGGACGAGGGCCATCCCGCGTGGTGGCTGAACCTCGAGGCGCACCCGGACGCCGTCATTCGATTCGCGCACGAGCAGCCGCGCCTGGTGCGCGCACGCCTTTCGGCGGGGGAGGAGCGTGATCGGCTGTGGCAGCGCTGGGTCGCGGTCGATCCGAGGCTCGACGCGTATGCGGTCCGGCGGTCGACCGAGACGCCGGTGATCGTCCTCGAACCACGATGAACGAGGCCGAGGAGCGTGGATGCGATGTCGTGCGGCGCTTCTTCGCCGCGTTGAGCGACGGTGACCTCGAGGCGATGCGCCCGATGCTCCATCCCGACGCGACTTGGGAGGTGATGCGCGCCGTGCCCGGCGAGCGGTTGACCGTCGGGCGGGACGCCATCATCGACGAGTTCCTCGCGCCGGTCCGCGGCCGGTTCGCGCCCGGCGACCCGAAGGTGACCGTGCACACGCTGTTCGCGTCGGGCGATCGCGTGGCCGCTGAGACCCATGCCGATGGCACCATGCGCGACGGCAGCGAGTACCACAACCGGTACGCGTGGGTGATCGAGATCGAGGGCTCTCTCGTGCGCAGCGTCCACGAGTACATGGACACTGCGTACGCGCGCTCGTCCTACCGTCCCTGAACTCAGGCGATGTCGATCGATGACCTACGAACGGAGGAGGATGACGGCATGAAGGCTGCACGTGTGCTCAACGGTGAGCTCGGGATCCACGACGTCGATGCCCCGATACCGGGTGTCGACCAGGCGCTGCTTCGGATCACCGCCTCCGGTGTCTGCCACTCCGACCTGCACCTCGCCCGCGGGGACTGGTACGGCATGCAGCCGCCGAGCCTCGGGCACGAGGCGATCGGCATCGTCGAGGACCTCGGACCCGGCGCCGACCGGTTCGTGAAGGTCGGCGATCGCGTGATGGTCGGCCTCGGCGGGAGCGGCGGTGGGTTCTGGTGCGGCGCGTGCGAGTTCTGCCTCCGCGGCCAGCCTCGCCTCTGCGCGCAGACGCAGAACGTGATGGGCACGTTCGCCGAGCAGTTCGTCGTGTACGCGCCCGGCCTCGTGGTCCTGCCCGACAGCATCCCCGACACCGAGGCGCCGCTCGCCTGCGGCGGCCTCACCGCGTACGGCGCGGTGAAGAAGGTGCTGAAGCACGGCGTGCTGCCGGGACGACCGGTCGCCGTCATCGGCGCGGCCGGCGGCCTCGGTCACTACGCCGTACAGCTGCTGACCGGTTTCGGATATCGCGTCATAGGGGTCGACATCGGCGAGGCACGCCTCGACTTCGTGCGCTCGCTCGGCGCCGAGCTCGCGGTCGATCCCGACAGCGCGGTCGAGGTGGTGCAGCGCGACATCGGAGGCGTCGACGCCGCGCTCGTGTTCTCGGCCCGGATCGCCGGCTACGACCTCGGTCTGCAGCTCCTGCGCAAGGCGGGCCTGTTCGTCGGCGTCGGTCTGCCGCCGACGAGCGAGGGTGGATTCACGATCGACGTGTTCCGCCTGTTCGCGATCGAGCCGACGATCATCTTCTCCGCGGTCGGCAACGTGCAGGACATGCGCGAGCTCGTCGATCTCGCTGCCCGCGGCAAGATTCGGACGCACGTCGACCGCACCGGCCCGCTGTCCGACCTCGACGCGATCTTCGAGGAGCTCGAGACCGGCAAGTTCCTCGGACGTGCGGTGATCACCGACCTCGCTCACTAGTCAGCATCGTCAGGCGGGATGGATCGTGAGATCGAGACAGCGGAGGCCGTGAATCGTGGAGTTGATCTCCCACTCGTGATCTCTGACCTCGAAGCGCTCCACTCGCTCGGCGAACCTGGTGAGAAGAGCGCTCAGCTCGAGCCTGGCGAGGCCGGCTCCGGCGCAGTGGTGGATGCCGCGACCGAAGCCGAGGTGGTCGACCGGGTTGCGGGTCACGTCGAAGCGGTCGGGATCTTCGAATCGTCGCTCGTCGCGATTGCCCGCGCCGATCAGGGCGACGACGCGGCTGTCGGCCGGGATGCGGACGCCGCTGAGCTCGATCTCGTGGTTGGCGACGCGTGTGTAGCGCTGGATCGGAGAGTGGTAGCGGAGCACCTCGTTGATCGCCGAAGGGATGAGCTCGGGATCGCTGCGGACCTGGTCCCACTGATCGGGGTGTTGGGCGAACAGGTACAGCGCTGACCCGATCGCGTTGACCGTGGTGTCCATGCCCGCCTGGAGATAGGCGAAGACGATGCCGTGGATTGCGTCGGGTTCGATGTCACCGCGATCGGCGGCGTCGTAGATGTCGGTTCCCCAGCGGCCGGGCTCGAGGTGCGCTGGCACCGAGACGGTGTCGGAGTAGTCGACGAGGTGCTGATAGCCGACAGCTGCCGCCTCTGACCGCGGCCCGAGTGGACCCCACGAGTCGAAGCCGTGACGAGCCCACGGCAGGAGCCGGTCGCGGCCCTCCTCAGGCAGTCCGACGAGGTCGCACACGAGCGACACGCTGAACGGCATCGCCAGCTCGGAGATGACCTCGAGCTGGCGAGCATCGACCGCTCGGTCCGCGAACTCGACTCGCGCGCGCCTCGATGAACTCCTCGTGCGGTTTGAGCGCCGCGGGCAGAAGCTGACTGGTGAGCACACGCCGTCGTGAGCTGTGCGTCGGCGGGTCGGAGCTGATCACTCCGCGACCGGCCCGGGCGTTCGCGACCGGTGACATGCCCACGCCCTTCGCCGACGTGAACGACTCCCAGTCTTGGAGCGCGTCGCGGATGTCGGCGTAGCGGGTGATCGCGTAGGCGTCGTGGAGTGCGAGGCGAACTACCGGCGCCAATGCTCGTAGCTCGGCGTAGAGCGGAAACGGGTCGCGCAGGTTGGCGTCGGACCACACATCGACGTCGACGTCGACTGCTCGCGGGATCGGGATCTCGCGCACTCGCCTCTCGCTCGATGCGCGCAGTGTAAGTGATCCGTTTCAGCCGGGACCGGGCGCAGCCGGCGGGTTCTCCGCCGCAAGGATGGCTTGGTAGCGGGGCTCCAAGCTCTTCACCATCTCCATGTCGGTGAAGACCCAGAAGCGCTCGTCCACGACCGCGTCGTGGACGAGGTCGGCGACCTTGGCGGGTTCCATGCCACTCTTCAGCTGGTCGAGCACGAACTCGCGGATCGAGCTCGTCCCTCGGGTCCACCGGCTGCTCCTCGAGCGCCGGGGGCGCCGCCCACTCCGGGCGGTTTCGGTCGGCTGATCCGATGTCGGTGGCGACCCACCCGGGGCACAAGCACGACACTCCGACGGTCGAGCCCTCCATCCTCAGCTGTTGGTAGAGCCCCTCGGTGATCGCGACCACGCCCCACTTGCTCGCCGAGTACGCGCTGTGCCCGGGGAAGTGGCCGGCCATGGAAGCGGTGTTCACGATGTGGCCGTCTCCGTGCTCGAGGAGGTGGGGGAGGAACGATTGGTGCCCGTGGATGACGCCCCACAGGTTCACCCCGATGACCCATCGCCAGTCGTTGAGGTTCATGCTCCCGCGGCTCATGCCCCCGGCCACTCCGGCGTTGTTGCACACGAGGTTCACCCGACCGAAGCGCTCGAGGGCCGCGTCGCGCAGCCTCGCGACGGCGTCGGCGTCGGACACGTCCGTGGGCACGGCAATGGCGTCGACGCCGCGACCTCTCACACTTTCGGCGGCCTCGTCGAGGCGCGGGACTTCGACGTCCGCGAGCACGATGTTCATCCCCGCGTCTGCAAAGCGCTCGGCAAAGGCACGGCCCATGCCGCTCCCCGCGCCGGTGATGACGGCCGTTTTGCCTGCAAGGTCCTTCATGTCCGCAGCCTCTCATCCGGTCCTCGAGACAAGCGAACGCGGGCCGGCCCCGATCGCGGCATCATTCGACAGGTATGAGCGGTGGAAAGCAGAAGAGCGTCGTGTTGATCCTCGCCCGCGAGCTGGCGAGCAACATCGCCACTCCGATGCTCGTGATCGACGAGGTCGGGACGCTCGTCTACTTCAACGAGCCGGCCGAGAGAGTTCTGGGCGCGACGTTCGCGTCGGTCGGCGAGGTGACCGCGGCGGAGTACGACGAGCGGTGGGCGACGACTGATACCGAGGGCAACGAGCTCTCGTTGCGACGCGGTCCCCTCGCCCATGTCGTCTCCGAGCACACACCCGCGCACCGCGTGATCCGGATCCGCGGTCTCGACGGGGTGTGGCACGTCATCGAGAGCACCGTCTACCCGCTGTTCGCCAGCGCCACGAGCTTCGTCGGCGCCGCCGGCGTGTTCTGGGAGCTCGGCAGCGAGTACGGCCCAGCTTCGCGTGCGTCCCCGTTCCGGACCGAGCAATGAGAATTCGGGTTTGGGGCACGCGTGGGTCGCTCGCTGCCCCGGGTCCGCGCACAGTTCGCTACGGCGGCAACACCTCGTGTGTCGGCGTCACGTTGCGTGACGGCACCCCGATCGCTCTCGACGCTGGCTCTGGCATTCGTGAGCTGGGCGTCGACATCGGGCCATCACCCGACCAGCCCGTGCACGTGCTGCTCACACACCTTCACATGGACCACCTGCAAGGCCTCGCGTTCTTCGCACCGCTCTGGACCGCCGGGGTCGAGGTGCATGTGTGGGGTCCTGCTTCCGCCACGCGAAGCCTCGCGGAACGCGTGGCCACCTACATGTCGCCGCCACTCTTCCCGGTCCACCTCGACGACATCCCGGCGAACTTGGTGTTCCACGACTGCCCTGACTCGCCCTTCACAATCGGCAGCTCGACCGTGACCGCGGCATTCGTGTCGCACCAGGGACCGACAGTCGGCTACCGAATCGAAGAGGGCGGGCGCTCGCTCGCGTACCTGCCCGATCACGAACCCGCCATCGGTGTCGAGCTCAGCAGCCTTGGGACCGACTGGCTGTCCGGGTTCTCGCTCATCCAAGGCGTCGATGTGCTTTTCCACGACGCGCAGTACTTCGACGATGAGTACCCCAGCCACGTCGGCTGGGGCCACTCCGCCGTCAGCGATGCGGTCGCGCTGGCCCGGCGTGCCGACGCGAGGCAGGTCGTGCTGTTCCATCACGACCCAGCGCACAGCGATGCGGACCTGGAACGCCTCCTCGCCGTCGCGCGCGACTTGTGGCAGGACGCGCCGAGCGCTCCGGTGCTGGCGTACGAAGGGATGGAGATCGTCCTCGACGCGACCCGCGCTGTCTAGGTCCTCCCCTCACTCCGTTCGTGAGGCTCAGGCCAGGAGCTTCGAATACGACTCCCTGGCCGCGAGGATCACGTGATCCTCGATGGCGTTCTCCCGATCGACGTTGGCAAGTGCGTACTCCGATGAGGTCATCATCGAGAGGAACGCTGCGCGCGACGGGTAGTGGACCACGACCACCCAGTCCCATCGTCCGTCGCCGAGGTCGCCGACTGCTGCACCCTCGACGTGCCCGGCCCACAGGACCGTTCCGCCCACTCGCTTGAGCAACGGGATGTCGGCCTGGCTGTATCGGGTGTATGCGTCCCACCCGCTCCCGTTCCCGTCGAGCGATCGCTCTCGGAACCGAACGAGGTTGACCATCACCACGGGCCCGTCGTCGGGTAACGACGACAGGAACTCCCTGTTGAGATCGTGCGGGCCGTCCGCCACCGAGTCCTCCTCACCTGGCGGGTCGTCCGCCAGACCTCCATCCTCGCTCGCGCTGCAACTGAGCGAGACTGGGCCCGCGTGAGAGCTGTGGTGATGACCGCGCCGGGCGCGATCGAGGTCACGACGATCGACGATCCCACGCCGGGGTCCGGCGACGTGATCGTCGAGGTCGCCGCGGTCGGGCTCTGCGGCACCGACCTGCACATCCTTGCGGGTGAGCATGGCGTGCTGCCCGTGGTGCCGGGCCACGAGGTGACGGGCACCGTCGTCGCGGCCGGAGCCGACGTGGGCGACGTACGTGTCGGCGACCGGGTCGCCGTCGACCCCTCGCTCCCGTGCCGCGCCTGCCGGTTCTGCCGCCGCGGCCGCGAGAACTTGTGCCTCACCCTCGGCGCGCTCGGCGTGACGACGGCGGGCGGCGCGGCCGAGTACATGCGTGCGCACGCGGGCCGGTGCATCGTGCTGCCCGACGAGGTGGATCTGCAGGGCGCCACGCTGATCGAGCCGCTGTCGTGCGTGCTGCGCGGTTACGACGTGCTGCGAACCGCGCTCGGTGCGTCGGTGCTCATCTACGGCGCGGGAACGATGGGCCTGCTGCTGCTCGAAGTGGCGAAGCACACCGGGCCACGATCGGTGCATGTCGTCGACCCCAACATCGAGCGAGCGAGCGTGCGGCCGCGCTCGGGTGCACCGCAGCCGGCGCCGTCGGTCGCCGCCCTCGACGTCGATGAGGGGTGGGACGTCGTCATCGACGCGACCGGCAACGCCGGTGCGATCCAGGACGGCGTCGGGCGAGTGACGCGCGGGCGGCACGTTCCTGCAGTTCGGCGTGGCCTCACCCGAGACCCGCGTGTCGATCTCTCCGTACGCGATCTACAACCACGAGATCACGATCACCGGCTCGATGGCAGTGCTGCACAGCTTCGAACGCGCTGCCGATCTGTTCGCTGCGGGCATCGTGGACTGGCGGGCCTTCGTCACCAGTCAGCGGCCGCTCGCCGAGTATGCAGATGCGCTCGCGTCGTTCGCGCGCGGCGAGGGCGTGAAGACGCAAGTCCTTCCGGCCGCGTAAGGGGCAGACTGGGCCGATGCGGATCCGGTTCTGGGGCACGCGCGGGTCGGTGCCGACGCCGGGACCAGGCACGGTGCGATACGGCGGAAACACGTCGTGCGTCGAGGTGCGCACCGACGGCGGCACGCTGCTCGTCCTCGACTGCGGCACGGGGGTTCGGGGGCTCGGCTTGCGCCTGCTCGAGGACGCCGCGGAAGCGGGCGGGCCACCGCCTGCGGGCGCGATCCTCATCGGCCACACCCACTGGGATCACATCCACGGGCTTCCGTTCTTCTCCCCGCTGTTCGTCCCCGGCAGCCAGTGGGATGTGTTCGGGCCGTGCGGGCTGGTGACGACGCTCGACCACGTGCTCGCCGGGCAGATGGAGTACCAGTACTTCCCGATCGGTCTGGACGAGGTCAGTGCGGAGGTGCGCTACCACGACCTGGTCGAAGGGGTGTTCCAGGTCGGCGACGCCACCATCCGAACCCAATATCTCAACCACCCTGCTCTCACCCTCGGGTTCCGCATCGAGGCCGATGGCGCCACCGTCGTGTACGCCTCCGACCATGAGCCTCATGACGCGGCTCTCGCCGGTGGCGGCCTCCCGCGGCTGGGCAGTGCCGACGCGCGGCACGCCGACTTCCTCGCCGATGCCGACGTGGTGGTGCACGACACGCAGTACGACGCCGCGGGGTACGCCGCCAAGGTCGGCTGGGGCCACAGCACGATGGAGTACGCCGTGACGTTGGCCGGCGCGAGCCGCGTCGGTCGGCTCGTGCTCTACCACCACGACCCGCAGCGTGACGACGACGGTGTCGACGACCTGCTTCGCAGAGCGCGTGCGTTGGCGGTCGCCGAGGGGTTGAGTCTCGACGTCGATGCCGCCGCGGAAGGTTCCGTTCTCGAGGTTCGGGACGTGGATCGGCATCGCGGCCGCCCGGCCGGCGCATCGGCCACGGTCGTTCCCGCGATCAGTGACCTCGCGGTCGGAGTTGCCATCGCGACCAGCGACCCGGAGCTCGTTGCGGCGGTCGAGGCCGCCGCAATCGCCGAAGGGCTCTCAGTGCGGACGCTCGCTGGCGACCTCTCCGACGCGGTGGTCGTGATGGATGTCGACGACGACGGCGGTGCATCGCGTTCGGTCGACCGCAGCGCTGGCGTGCTCGGCGTCACCCGGCGGGCCGTCCCCTCGCTTCCGATCGCGGGCATCACTGACTGGATCGTGCTGCCCGCGTCGATCGCCCACATCCGAACGAAGCTCCGCGCCGCCGTGCTGCGGAAAGCATGCCGTTGGCTGGCGGCACCGGTCGCGCCCGACGAAGAGCGTCGACTCGCGGCCCTGCACGGCCTCGGCCTGCTCGACACGCCGCGTGAGGAGCGCTTCGATCGCCTCGTCGAGCGGGCCCGCGAGATCGCCGCGACGCCGATCGCACTGGTGTCGTTGGTCGACGCCCAGCGACAGTGGTTCAAGGCCACGGCCGGTTTCGATGCCATCGAGAGCCATCGAGACCAGTCGTTCTGCGCACACGCGATCCTCGGCTCCGACGTCCTCCAGGTCGCGGACGCCTTCGAGGACTCGAGGTTCGCCGACAACCCCGTTGTGGCCGGTCCGATCCGGGTTCGCTTCTACGCCGGGGTGCCGCTGGCCCTCGCCGACGGAAGCCGGGTCGGCACCTTGTGCGTCGCCGATCACCGCCCCCGTCTGCTCGACGATCAGCAGCTCGAGGCCCTCTGCCGGCTCGCGGACCTTGTCGTCGCGGAGCTGCAAGCGCCGACCTGACGCGGTCTCAGACTTCCTCACCTTTGTCCGCCAGAGCCTCGACGACCGGTCCATAGCCGGCGGCGGTCAACAGCTCGCGCACGGCCAGGACCTGTTCGATTTCGAGGTCCTTGTCCTTCTTCGGGCCGAGGAACGCGGTTTCGGCACCGGCGTGAACTGCGTAGTCACCGTCGTTGCCGAGCTCGACCGATCCGAGGGCTTCGAGGAGCGACAGGACATCGTGCCACTCGATGTTGTGGCTCGTCGGGTGCTGGAAGACCTGAAGGAGCGTCTTTCGGTGATGGGGATTGTTGAGGTGCTCGGGCACTGGGGTCGACATTGACGCCAGTCTGGTGGCCCCGCCCGGACTCTGCTCGTCTCGGGGCGACGTTCAGCCCGCGGGCGTCGCTTCCTCGCACCAGTGTCGGTGCATGCGGGCGTGCGCGGCATGCACCGACAGCACTCCGCCGACAGTCCCGTCCGACCACGGAGCGCCAGGGATCTTCGATGCGAGCTGCTCGTCGGTGAGCTCGGCGAGCAACGCCAGCGTGTCGGCCCGCACGGCGAGTCCGATGCGCACGAGCTCGTCGAGCGGCTTGCCTTCCTGCTCCTTCTTCCAACCCTCGGTGTACGCGTGGACGTACGCCATGAGGTCTTCGAGAGGGCGCAGCGCCTTGCCCGACGCGTCGACCATCGCGGCGTCCATTCCCTGCTCGCCACGGAGGTGTCGTCGCACCATCTCGTTGAAGCTGCGTTCGATCAGCGTGGTGTGGACGAAGTGATCTGCGGCGCTCCACCAAGAGTCGGGGTCGTGCTCACTGCGAGTGCGCGGTGCCCGCAGCTCATCCTCGCTGAGCGAGGTCACCCACTCCAGCGCGTCGGCGCGGCCCCGGTGCAGCTCGATCTCGATGTCGACTCGGTTCACGCGCCAGGAACCTAACGCGATCGCGCAGATCCCGGGTACGAATGGAGTGTGTCCGCCGACCGCTCCTTCCAGCCGGAGGTTGCCACCCGCGCGGGGCCGGAGGACGACGAACGGCGCATCGACCAGGCCATCGCACTGGCCCGCCGGCTGGTGCAGGAGGCCGCGCAGCTCGAGGCGCACCAGCCGCTGCGTGAGCGCCGCCGCCGCGCCCGCATGCACACGCTCGTGCGGGACGCGGCTGCCGCTGACTTCACCGTGCACCTCACCGACGAGGTGCCTCGCATCCCCGTTCCCGCGACCGCGGCCCGGCGGTTCTCCGAGCTCGTCGAGCAGGCGGACCTTCGTGGCTTCGGATGGCTCGACCGGGGGATGCTCGATGTCGGTGCTCGGCTCGCCCCAGTGCTGCCGCGCGTCGTGATGCCGCTCGTCGTGCGACGACTTCGTGCTGAGGCGGCAGCGGTCATCCTCCCCGCTGACGACCCCGCCTTCGCCGACCACCTCGCCCGCCGGCGCGCGGAGGGCGTGCGGTGCAACGTGAACATCCTCGGCGAGGCGATCGTCGGCCGCGAAGAAGCCCGACGCCGGCTCGACCTGGTGCTCGACCGGCTCCGTCGCCCTGATGTCGACTACGTCTCGGTGAAGATCTCCGCGATCGCCGCGGGCATCAGCCCCCTCGCTTTCGACGCCACGGTCAGAGAGGTCAGAGCGGCCTTACGCGAGCTCTACGCGGTCGCTGCATCCTTCGAACCGGCCAAGTTCGTCAACCTCGACATGGAGGAATACCGCGACCTCGACCTCACCGTCGCTGCGTTTCAAACGGTGCTCGACGAGCCTGAGCTCGCGCACCTCGACGCAGGCGTCGTGCTCCAGGCCTACCTGCCCGACACCCGCGAGGTCGCCCGCTCGCTCGGCGAGTGGGCCAACCGGCGACGAGCCCGCGGCGGCGGACCGATCAAGGTGCGCTTGGTCAAGGGCGCCAACCTCGCGATGGAGAAGGTCGAGGCCGAGATGCACGGCTGGCCGCCCGCGCCGTACGGCTCCAAGCACGAGGTCGACGCCAACTACAAGGCGGTGCTCGACGTCCTCTTGGATCCGACCTTCGACGACAGCGTCCGCATCGGCCTCGCCAGCCACAACCTGTTCGACGTCGCGTGGGCGCATCGGACTGCGCGACGAGCTGCGCGAAGCCGGCCGACCGGACGCATCGAGATCGAGATGCTCGAGGGCATGGCTCCGGCGCAGGCGGCGGCCGTCCGACGCCTCGCCGGCGACTTGCTGCTCTACACGCCCGTCGTGCGAAGACCGGGACTTCCCGTCGGCGATCGCCTACCTCGTGCGCCGCCTCGACGAGAACACCTCGACCGAGAACTTCCTCTCTCATCTGTTCGACCTCGCGGCCGACCCGGCGGCGTTCGACGACCAAGCCGAGCGCTTCGCCGTCTCGGTCCGCGCGCGCCACGGCCGTGACGCCACTCGTCGCCGGATGACTTCACGTCTCGCGCCCACCGAGCCGACGTCGCTCTCCGCCCCGTTCTCGAACGCGCCGGACACGGACTGGACGCATCCCGACAACCGGCGTTGGATCACCGCCGCCCTCGCCGAGCCGGTCGATGACCCTCGCGACGACGCGCGTCGCTCCGACGACGTGCCGACGTCGACGCGGCAGTGCGACGTCGCAGGCGCAGCCGGTGCGCCTTGGGCCGCCGTCGCTGCACGAGCGGGCGAGCCGAGATCATCAACCGAGTCGGCGACGTCTTCGAAGCACACCGCGGCCGGATCCTCGCGACGATGGTCGCCGACGCGGGCAAGTCGGTGGCCGGAGGGCGACCCCGAGGTGTCCGAGGCGATCGACCTCGCCCGCTACTACGCCCGCGCTGCGCTCAGCCTCGACGGGATCGCGGGTGCCACGCCGTCAGCGCTCGGTCCCGTGGTCGTCGCGCCGCCGTGGAACTTCCCGCTCGCGATCCCCGCGGGCGGTGTCCTCGCCGCGCTCGCGGCCGGCAACGCCGTCATCCTCAAGCCCGCGCCCAGAGCTCGCGCGACCGCCGCGCTGATCGCCGAGCTGTGCTGGGCCGCCGGCATCGACCGCGATCGTCCTCCAGTTCGTCCCGGCCGACGACGACGATGCCGGGCGCCGCCTGATCACCCACCCCGATGTCGCCGCGGTGATCCTCACCGGCTCCTACGCGACCGCCCAGCCGTTCCTCGCCTGGCGGCCCGATCTGCGCCTGCACGCCGAGACCAGCGGCAAGAACAGCATCGTCATCACCGCGACCGCCGACATCGACCGCGCCGTCATGGATCTCGTGCGGTCCGCGTTCGGCCACGCCGGCCAGAAGTGCTCGGCGGCGAGCCTCGCAATCGTCGAGGCGCCCCTGTACGACGACCCCGCGTTCCTCGAACGTGTCCGCGACGCCGCCGCGAGCCTGCGCGTCGGACCCGCCAGCGACGTCGCCACCGAGATCGGACCGCTCATCGACCCTCCCGGCGAGGTGCTCCAGCGCGCGCTGACCACGCTCGACCCCGGCGAGCAGTGGCTGCTCGACCCGAGGCTCGCTCCGAAGATCGGGCGGCTCTGGAGCCCGGGCATCCGCATCGGAGTCCGTCCCGGATCCTGGTTCGCGCGCGACCGAGTGCTTCGGCCCCGTGCTCGGCATCATCCGCGCCGACGACCTCGACCACGCCGATCGAGATCCAGAACGACAGCGACTACGGCCTCACCGCCGGATCTGCACTCGCTCGACCCCGACGAGATCGCCCAGTGGCGCGAACGTGTCGAGGCCGGCAACCTCTACGTCAACCGAGGCATCACCGGCGCCATCGTGCGGCGCCAGCCATTCGGCGGCTGGAAGCGTTCGGCCGTCGGCCCGACCGCCAAGGCGGGTGGCCCGAGCTACGTCAACACGCTCGCCCGCTGGCACGACACGGGCCTCGGCATCGAGACGGTCGCGGCCGACTACCGGCGATGGATGCGCGAGGTCGGACACCGCGAGCACGACCCGTCCGCCCTTGCTGCTGAAGGGAACGTGCTCCGCTACCGAGCACTGTCGGCCGCTGTGTTGGTGCGATGGGGATCGAACGCGACCGACCGCGAACGCGGGCTCGTCGTGGCCGCGTCGAGCGCGACCGGCGCGCACACCGTTTGTTCCGACGCGGCCGACGAGTCCGCCGCCGCGTTGGCAGCACGACTCGGAACACTCGGCGTCGGCCGGCTCCGACTCATCGGCGACGACGCAGACACCGCGACCCACGAGCTCCGTGTCTGCTGCCCATGCCGCCGAGGTGTCGGTCGACGACGCGCCACCCGTGGGTGCTCCCGAGATCGAGCTACCGAGGTGGCTGCGCGAGCAGTCTGTGACCACGACGATGCATCGCCACGGCCGACTCCTGCACGGCCCGGAGAGGAGATGACACATGACGACTTCCCACGCGGTCGGCACTCGCGAAGAATGACTCGCCGCACGCCGGTTGAGTACAACTATCGGGACCAGGCGCAGCTCGAGGCGGACAACGTCGCATGGCGCGAGTGGTCGGGCGAGCAACCCGGCATGAGCGCTTTCGCGCGAGAAGGCAATGCGGTGTTCCACACGTATTCCGCGTATGCCCGCGGCCTCGACGCGCTTTGGCCGATGTGGCAATGGCTTGATCGTGCGCCGCTCGGTCGCAACGAGAGGGATCTCTCGTGGTTCCACCGGCACGACGAGTACTCGACCTCGCCGGCAGTCGACGGCTAGATCGTCGGCCGAGCCTCCGGCGCTTCAGGCGCGCCCGTTCTCGAGCTGGTGGATCAGGGTCTTGAGTGCCGCGATCTCGTCGTTGAGCGCGCGGCGGCCCGCCTTGGTGAGCTGGATCCAAGTGCGGGCTCGTCGGCCCTCGTAGCCCTTCTCGATCGCGATGAGCCCGGCGTTCTCCAGCACGGTGAGGTGCTGCGAGAGGTTGCCGGCAGTGAGCTCGAGGGTGGTGCGCAGGAAGCCGAACTCGACCCTTCGAGCCTCATGGGTGATCGCGAGGATGCCCAGCCTGCACGCGCTGATGGACGACGTCGTCGAGCCCGTTGACGGGGTGATCGGTCATTCGTGCGACGGTCACTCGAGCGCCTTGGGTTGCCGCGAGAACGATGCCGCCGATGAGGAGCACGCTGCCGTCGATCACCAAATGGGGGAGGAACGCCCACGGCGTCGGGTGCGGGAACCAGTCGATGCCGACCGTCGAGACGGCGACGAGCAGATACACGACGGTGACGATGAGCAGCGGCCGGCTGCGCTCGATCCACGCGAGCAGCAGCAGCGCAAGGCCGATGACGCCGGCGGGACTCGCGATCCGGTAGAGGAACCGGCTGGGCTCATTCGGCCCGACGCGAACAGTGGCAACCAGGAACGCGGGGTGGGCGGCCGCCCAAATCGCCCAGAGTGCGCCGAGCGCCGTGAGGACGACGCCGACGGCCACGAACGGCTGCACGCGCGTGCCGACGCCGCGCTGCTCGGACCGCCGCAGGTAGAACCAGCTGATCAACACGAATGCGACCAGGAGCGCGATCGGCCAATACCAGAGCGCCAGTGACGAGTGAATGAGGCAGACCGTGCCGCCGCCCTGCACCGAGCTGCAGTGGGTCGGATGCCCGCCGTAGCGACTGAACGGTATGGCTCCGAACGTCACCGCCGCGAACACGAGGAGCGGGAACCAGGCGCCGCGTTGAGCGATTCGCACTCGCTGGGTGAGGTCCTGGGTGGTCGACAGGAGGACACGGGGGTCATCCGCTGCGGAGCCCGAGAGGTTCGACATGAAGATAGGTTTGCACTACAAACCGAACGTGTCCAGACAGGGGCTCCTGGGGCATCCTTTCGGCATGACCACACTGCTCGAGGGCGCCACCGAGATCATCAGGCTTTGGCCGGACGGCCCACCGACGCGCATCGACGGCGTCCCCGACGAGGTGGAGTACCCCGTGCGAGCGGGCGTCGCGGTGGGCGGGACGTTCCTGCGCAACATCTCCGATCCGACGCTCACCGTCTTCACGCCCGCGGCCGGTTCGACCAATGGCGTGGGCGTGATCGTCGTACCGGGTGGCGGCTGGACCATCAACGCGTGGACGCACGAAGGCCTCGACGTCGCGCGGTGGCTCTCGGCGCTCGGCTACACCGCGTTCCTGCTCAAGTACAGAGTGCAGGCGTCGCCGGCCGACCAGGAGACGTTCGAGGCGATGATGGGGGCGATCGATGCAGGTCTTGCGGTGCCTCGGCCCAAGGCGCAGAAGCCCGGCGCGATCAGCGACCTGATCTCGACTCCCGAGTACCTCGCGGCGCGCGAGGCGTGTGCCGACGATGGCCGCCGCGCGATCGAGCTCGTTCGCGAGCACGCCGCTCGATTCGATGTGCGGCGCCGACGCCGTCGGCATGATCGGCTTCTCGGCCGGAGCGTTCCTCGCCGTGGACGTCGCGCTCGACCCTCGCGGCCCACAGCTCGCGTTCATCGCGCCGATCTACGGCGGTGAGACGCGGGGCGCGCCGGTGCCCGCCGACGCGCCGCCGCTCTTCACGGCGGTCGCGCAGGACGACATCCTCGTGAACATCGTCGAAGGGCTCCACGCCGACTGGTCGGCCGCAGATCGTTCGTCCGAGCTGCATGTGTTCGCGCGAGGCGCGCACGGCTTCGGCATGGTGCAGCAGGGGCTGCCCTCCGACCGGTGGACCGACCTGTTCCTCGCCTGGCTGCAGGACGTGATCTGAGCCGCACCCTCTAGCCCGCGGGCGACACCATGACAGGGAGCGCGCTGAGGCCGTGCAGGGTGTTGTTGCGCAGCCACTGCGGTTCCCCGCGAGCTCGAACCGCCCGACATGGCGTACGAGCGCGGTCAGGTAGGCGAGTGCTTCGAGCTTGGCGAGGTTGATGCCGACGCAAAGGTGGATGCCGCGGCCGAAGGCGAGCTGATCGACCGGGTTCCGAGTGACGTCGAACCGATCTGGCTCGGGGTAGTGACGCTCGTCGCGGTTGGCGCTGCCGTACATGACGAGCACGCGCTGCCCCGCGGGCACGTCGAGCCCGTCGATGTCCACTGGCTCGGTCGTGAGCCGCGTGAAGTAGTGGACCGGCGCGTGGAGGCGGAGCACTTCGGCAAATGCGCTCGGGATGAGCGACGGGTCGTTGCGCACGAGCTCCCACTGATCGGGGTGCGTCGCGAACAGGTAGACGGCGACGCCCAGCGCGTTCACGGTGGTGTCGATGCCCGGCCACGTGTAGGCGACGATGCCCTCTGGGTGTCCGGTCTCGACGAGCTCGGCGGCCCTGCGACCGGGGCACAGCTGGCCGGACTGCGCCACCTCGAACGCGTGCCCGAAGAGCTGCGCGAGCGCCGGGGGAGCGGTGGTGAGGCGCTCGTTCGCGGGGCCGAAGACGTTGAACGCCTCCTCGGCCAGGTGCGGTAGCTGCTCACGCCCCTCTGCAGGCAAGCCGATGAGGTCGCCGACGACGTTGAGGCTGTAGGGGCGGGCGAGGTCGGCGACCGCGTCGAACGAGCCGCGTGCGACGAGGGTGGCGACGAGCGCATCCGCGGCGCGTTCGATGTCGCCGGTGGCGCCCGCGAGCGAGCCGATCGAGAGCTGCCCAGCAAGCAAGCGGCGGTGCTCGTCATGCTCGGGCGGGTCGCTCTTGATGATGCTCTCGGGCTGGCTCGTGTTCGCCTGCTCGTCGACGCCGACGCCCGACGCGGACGAGAACCGCTGCCAGCTCGTGAGCACCGACCTCACGACGTCGAACCGGGGGAACGCGAGCAGGCCCGGCCGCTCGAGCCACACCACGGGCCCGAGATCGCGCAGCGCGCGATAGGTCGGATACGGATCGGCGAGGACTGCGTCGTCCCAGAGGTCGACATCGGATGTGGGGAAGCCGGGCAACGTGTCCATCTGTCGAGATCATCGCTCGCGAGACGCGCTCGGCCGCTGCCGTCCATCGGAAACCGGCCACTCGATGTCCGGTTTCAGGGCGCATGATCGAGGAACCGAGAGCGAACGGAGGCGATCATGTACGCACCGGCGATCGACGACGAGATCACAGGCTTGGCGAAGTACCTCGAGCAGCAGCTCGACGCGATCAGGGCGTCGGCGATTGGCCTGACCGACGAGCAGATGCGGATGCGCCCGTGTCGGAGCGCCCTCTCTATTGGCGGAATCGTGAAGCACGCGACCTACGTCATGCGCGGCGCGACGACGCGGCTGACGGGCGACCTGGCCGCTCCGCCGGCGCTCGACGGGTCCGCGATCGCGGCCCACGAAGCGAGCTTCGCGCTCACCGACGACGAGACCGGGGTCGGCGTCGTCGCGGCGTTCGACGACGCACGCGTGGCGTATCTCGCTGCCTTCATCGCAACTGATCCGGACTTCGGCACGGTCGTTCCGCCGGCTCCGTGGTTTGGCATCTACGACAACCGTCCCGCGAACGCGCGCTACTCCCTCGTGCACCAGATCGAAGAGATGGCCCGCCACGCCGGGCACGCCGACATCATCCGCGAGCAGATCGACGGCGTGGCGGTGCCCGCCATCATGCTGACGGAAGCCGGGATGCCCGCGAACGACTTCTTCGAGCCCTACGTGCCCGCGCCCGGCACGGTCGGATCTTCGAAGTAGCGGCCGGCCTCGAGGTCCTCGAGGAGACCCGGGCCGGTCGGGTGCCAACCGAGCTGCGCTTGTGTCCACGCGCTCGCAGTCGGGACGTCGACCGCCCATATGAGGCCCATCCAACCGAAGTGGGTCATGGCGTCCTCAGCGGGGATTGACTCGACGGGGAGCTCGAGGTGCCGTCCGATCGCCTCTGCGATCGCGCGAGTCGGCACGCCCTCCTCGCCGACCGCGTGGTACACCGCGCCGGCCGGTGCCTGCTCGAGCGCGAGGTGGAAGACCCGTGCAGCATCAGAGCGGTGCACGGCGGACCATCGGTTGGTGCCGTCACCGACGTAGCCGGCGACACCCTTCTCTCGGGCGATCTGGACGAGCATCTTGATGAAGCCCTCGTCGCCGCGACCGTGCACCGTCGGTGGGAGGCGGACGACCGCGGACCGCACACCTCGTGTCGCGAGCTCGACGGTCATCACGGACGCCTCTGAACGAGGGAACTCGGGCGCGGGCTGATCGTCCTCTGTGGCCGGCCGACCGACTGCAGTCGTGGCCACGCCGGAGGCGATCACGAGCGGTCGGTTCGAGCCCGCGAGCTTCGCGCCCATCGCTTCGATCGCGGCGCGGTCGGTCTGGTTCGCGTCGTCGTAGTCGTTGAAGTCGTGGATGAATGCCAGGTGGATGACGCCGTCACTGTCGGCTGCGCCGTCGCGGAGGGAGTCGATGTCATCGAGCGAGCCTCGGCGTACCTCAGCGCCCGCGGCCACGAGCGCGTCGGCTGACGCATCAGAGCGAGCGAGCCCCACGACTTGATGGCCGGCGCCGATGAGCTCAGGCACGACTGCCGAGCCGATCCAACCGGACGCTCCGGTGACGAACACGCGCATGAGAGACCTCCCAGTGATGTCAGGTGCTGACATCACTGTAGGGATGTCAGCGACTGACATCAACTGGTACTGTGTCACACATGGGGCGATGGCAGCCCGACGCGCGCGGTCGGCTCGAGCAGGCGGCGATGCAGCTCTACGTCGAGCAGGGCTACGACGCCACGACGGTTGCCGAGATCGCTGCTCGCGCTGGTCTCACCGAGCGCACGTTCTTCCGCCACTTCGCCGACAAGCGCGAGGTGCTCTTCTCCGGTTCGGCGCAGCTCGCCGAGCTGCTCGCCCAGGAGGTCGCACGCGCCCCGAAAGGCACCCCGCCGATCGATGCGGTCGGCGAGGCGTTGGAGGCCGCCGGCGCACTCATCCAGGAGCGGGGTGAGTGGTCGAAGCAGCGTCAGGCTGTCATCGCCGCGAACCCCGAGCTGCGCGAGCGCGAGCTCATCAAGCTCGCCTCGTTGGCGGAAGCGTTGGCGGAAGCGCTCAGAGGCCGTGGCGTGAAGGAACCGTCTGCCACGCTCACTGCCGAGGCCGGCGTTGCGGCGTTCAAGGTGGCGTTCACGACTTGGGTGGAGCAACCGACGAAGCGCAACCTGCCCCGTCTGATCCGGCAATCACTCGACGATCTGCGCACCATCACCGCCCATCGTTGACCCCCCAGCAGGAGAGCCATGACCGAGCCGACGGAACGCGTCGTCCAGCTCAACCGAGGCGTCGAGCCGGCTGCCGGCGAGGCCCGGACCCGCGGGCCGCAGCACGAAGCGCTCGAGATCTGGGTCGGGCGCTGGATCAACAACGGCCACACGATCAACGAAGACGGCACTCCCGGGCTGACCATCACCACGTCAGACGTGTACGAGTGGGCCCCCGGTGGCTTCTTCATCCTGCACACGGCCTTCGGTCGCGCCGGGGAGCACAGTGGCGGCGCTGTCGAGATCATCGGCTACGACGACGCAACCGGTAGCTACACGTCGCACCTCTACGACAGCCAGGGCAACGTGGTCGTCAGCAGCCTTGTCTGCGGACGGAAGCACGTGGACCTACCAGGGCGACACCACCCGCTCCACCGTGGAGTTCAGCGACGACGACCACGTGCAGACCGTGCTGCACGAGCGCACTGACGACGGGGTGACCTACAAGCCGTCGATGCGGGTCACGCTCGTGAAGGTCGACTGACTCACGGCGCGAGCGCTTCGAGCGCGCTCCAATCGAGCTGACCGAACCCTTCGACCGACAGCGGTTGGATGCACACGTGGTCCGCGCCCGCGTCGTGGTGTGCCTGGACGCGACTGCGCACTGCGTCGGCATCTCCCCACGCAACGAGCGCGTCGATGAACCGTGAGTCCCGCTGCTCGATCTCGTCGTCGGAGAACCCGAGTCGCAGCCAGTTGTTGCGGTAGTTCGGCAGACCCGCGTACACGCGGACCGCGCCACTCGCCGCCGCGCGTGCGGCCGCAGCGTCGGTCGTGAGCACGACCTTCTGCTCCACGCAGAGCAGCTTGTCGGGCCCGAGGATCGCTCGTGCCTCCGCGGTGTGCTCGGGCGTCGTCCAGTAGGGATGCGCGCCGTCCGCGTGCGTGCGAGAGAGCTCGAGCATCTTGGGTCCGAGCGCTGCGAGCAGCGTCGGTGGCTGTTCTGCAGGAGCCGGAGCGCCGTACGGAGACGAGCTCATCGCCTCGAGGTACGCGCGCATCTGCGAGAGCGGCTTCGAATAGTCGAGCTGTCGCACTCCGGCGACCATCGGCGCGTGGCTCACGCCGAGGCCGAGCACGAAGCGGCCACCGGTCTGCTCGGCGAGCGTGAGCGCCGCCTGCTTCATCGGCCCGGGATGACGGTGGAAGATGCTGGCGATCCCGGTGGCGAACGTCAGAGTCGGAGCCTTCGTCGCGAGGTACGCGATGTGGGCCATCGGATCTCGACCGACGGTGTCTGGCAGCCACAGGGTCGAGTAGCCCAGCGTCTCGATCCTCGCCGCGAACTCGCCGGCCGCCTCGACGGTCATTCCGTCGGTGAAGTACCAGACGCCCGTTGTCTTCAGTCGATCTCGGATGCTCATGGGTCGGCATTCTGACCGGTGTCAGCCGCCTGTCACGCGGTGAGGTGTGATGTCGAGTCGGGGATCGGGCGCGGCCCCCGTCTCCTCGCACCACTGCAGGTAGGTCGCGCGCAGCGACTCGGTGTCGTCGGCCTTCAGCACATGATCGTCGTCGTCGAGGTACTCCATCGCGCCCGCGACGACGATCGAGACGATGCAGTCCTCGTCCCCGACGGCAGCCCAGCTGTCGACGTTGCCGGCGGGCTCGTACACGTAGCCGCCCGGGCCGATCACTTCGTCGCGGCCCTCGATCTGCCGGTAGCCGGCCAGGTTGAACGCGTGCACCTCGCCACGATGGCGGTGGCGCGGCACGACGACGCCGGGGGAGAGCCGCAGCAACAAGCGCCGCCACCCGCCGGGCCCGAAGCCGAGCGGCTTGAACCACTCGCCCTCACCGAGCGGGATCCACTCCATCACGGTCGAGTCGACGATCGATTCCTGCACTCCGTCGGGCGTCGTCACTCAGTCGCGCTCGATTCTTCGCAGCCCTCGCGCTGGCGTCCACCATTCGACGACGAGCTTCGTGGCCGCATCGTCGAGCCCAGTGATCACGACCTCGGTGATGTCCGCGACGAACATCTCGCCTTCGGGCTGCTGTTCGCCGTCCTCGTCGGTGGCGATCGGGCCGGTCAGGATGGCGCGTCCGGCGATCTTCGCCTCGCCCGGCCACTCGCCCTCCTTGCCCTCCACAGGGTGGAAGGTCGGGCCGTGGATCGCGAAGCGTGGGTCGCGCTTCAGGTCCGCCCCTTTGCGCGCGTCGCTCATCGAGCCGAACTGCAGCTGGCCATCGACGAACTCGCACTCGATGCCCGAGATGCGGGGCGAGCCGTCCGCGCGGAGCGTCGCGATCGTCTTGTGGCGACCGGCATCGAACAGCTTGCTGAACCCGCCCGGCGAACTCCGGCTCGGACTGCTCGACCTCCCTCCAGGCGGCCATGGCCGCGTAGCGTAACGGTTGATGTGCATCGTCCGGGTTGAGCGAGCCGAAGATCTCGTTAACGTCAGAGGGATGACGCCGGACGAGCTCGCCGACCTCGCGCATCTCCGCCGAGCGCGCGACCTCATGGATCGTGAGTACGCGCAGCCCCTCGACGTCCCGGCCATGGCGCGTGCGGCGCTGATGTCGCCGGCACACTTCTCGCGCAAGTTCCGCGCCGCCTACGGCGAGACTCCTTACTCGTATCTCATGACGCGGCGAATCGAGCGCGCGAAGAACCTGCTGCGTCAGGGGATGTCGGTCACCGACACCTGTTTCGCCGTGGGCTGCACGTCGCTCGGCTCGTTCAGCTCGCGCTTCACCGAGATCGTCGGCGAGACACCTTCGCAGTACCGCGCGCGCGATCACCGCGACCTCGAGGTCGTTCCGCCGTGCGTGAGCAAGATCGCGACGCGACCGCGTCGCACCCCTGTCGCGAGCTGAGCAGGATCGGAGAAGCATCCGAGGCGCCGTGATCGTACGGTCGTCTCATGGCACTCAACCTCTCCACCACGTTCATCCCCGTCAACGATCCCGACGAGGCGCTCGGCTTCTACCGCGACGCCTTGGGCCTCGAGGTCCGCAACGACGTCGCCAACGGCGGCTTCCGTTGGGTCACCGTCGCCGCTCCGGGCCAGGACGTCGACATCGTCCTGTTCCAGCCGCATGGCGGCCTTTCCGAAGTCGAGGGCGACGCCCTTCTCTCGCTCGTGACGAAGGGGTCACTGCAGGTCGCGATCTTCCGTTCCGACGACCTCGACGCCACGTTCGAGAAGGTCCGCGCGTCCGGCGCGGAAGTGCTGCAAGAGCCGGTGTCGCAGCCGTGGGGCGCACGCGACTGCGCGTTCCGCGACCCCTCGGGAAACATGGTCCGCATCGCGCAGGCCTGACCGTCGTCGCGGCCCGGATTGCCCCGAGCATGATGGGCCGATGACGACCTGGGGAGCCTTCCGCGTCGCCGAACCGGAGCTGGCCGCGTTCGTGGCGGAACGGCTGCTGGCAGCGCCCGCATACCTCGCGACCGTGCGCACGAACGGCGCCCCGCGGGTTCACCCGGTCACGCCGATCTTCACGGAAGCGGGGCTCTACCTGTTCATGGAGCCGACGTCACCGAAAGCCGCCGACCTCCGCGAGCGCGACTGGTTCGCTCTCCACAACGGCGTGCCGGACAACGCCGGGACTGGTGGCGAGGCATCGATCACCGGCACCGGCCATCCGGTCGACGATCGCGACGCGCGCGCGATGGTCGTCGCGGCAGCCAGCTACGAACCCGCCGATCGCTACGTCCTGTTCGAGCTGCGACCCACCGAGGTGCGCTGCAACGGCTACGGCGACGTCGAGCTGCCCGAGCATCGACGGTGGCGCGCAGATGCCTGATCCTGGAGACACGATGCGCAACGCCGTTGCCGACAGCCACGACCTGATCCGCGTGCACGGCGCGCGCGTGAACAACCTCAAAGACATCAGCATCGACATCCCGAAACGCCGGCTCACGGTGTTCACCGGCGTGTCGGGCTCCGGCAAGAGCTCGTTGGTGTTCGGCACGATCGCCGCCGAGTCGCAGCGGCTGATCAACGAGACCTACAGCACCTTCGTGCAGGGCTTCATGCCATCGATGGCGCGCCCCGAGGTCGACGTGCTCGAAGGGCTGACGACTGCGATCCTCGTCGACCAGGAGCGGATGGGTGGCGACGTCCGTTCCACCGTCGGCACCGCGACCGACGCCAACGCGATGCTGCGCATCCTCTTCAGCCGGCTCGGCAAGCCACACATCGGCTCGCCGAACGCGTTCTCGTTCAACGTCCCCTCGGTTCGGGGCAGCGGTTCGATCACTGTCGAGCGCGGTGCGACGACGAGGACCGTGAAGAGCTTCACCCGCCTCGGCGGGATGTGCCCGCGCTGCGAAGGACGGGGCTCGGTCAACGACTTCGACCTGTCGCAGCTGTACGACGACACCAAGTCGCTCAACGAGGGCGCGCTGACGATCCCGGGCTACACCATGGACGGCTGGTACGGCCGGATCTTCCGAGGCTGCGGCTTCTTCGACCCCGACAAACCGATCAAGAAGTTCACCAAGAAGGAGCTTCACGACCTGCTCCACAAGGAGCCGACCAAGATCAAGGTCGAGGGCATCAACCTGACCTACGAGGGCCTGATCCCGAAGATCCAGAAGTCGATGCTGTCGAAGGACATCGACTCGCTGCAGCCGCATGTCCGCGCCTTCGTCGAGCGAGTGGTCACGTTCACCACCTGCCCCGACTGTGGTGGCACGCGGCTGAGTGAGGCGGCGCGGTCGTCCAAGATCAAGGGGATCAACATCGCCGACGCCTGCGCGATGGAGATCAGCGACTTGGCGGAGTGGGTTCGCTCCGTCGACGATCCCTCGGTGGCACCGCTGCTGGCCGCGTTGCAACAGACCCTCGACTCCTTCGTCGACATCGGGCTCGGCTACCTGTCACTCGAGCGTCCGTCAGGGACGCTCTCGGGCGGCGAGGGACAGCGCACGAAGATGATCCGCCACCTCGGCTCGTCGCTCACCGACATCACCTACGTCTTCGACGAGCCGACCGCGGGCCTGCATCCGCACGACATCGAGCGGATGAACGACCTCTTGCTGCAGCTCCGCGACAAGGGCAACACCGTGCTCGTCGTCGAGCACAAGCCGGAGACGATCGCGATCGCCGACCATGCGGTGGACCTCGGCCCCGGCGCTGGCACTGGCGGTGGACAGGTCGTGTTCGAGGGCACGGTCGACGGGCTGCGCGACAGCGGCACGCTCACCGGCCGCCACCTCGACGACCGAGCGTCGTTGAAGCCGTCGGTGCGCGCGCCCTCGGGAGTGCTCGAGGTGCGCGGCGCCCGCGATCACAACCTGCAGGACGTCGACGTCGACATCCCCCTTGGCGTGCTGGTCGTCGTGACTGGGGTCGCCGGCGCGGGGAAGAGCTCGTTGATCCACGGTTCTGTGTCGGGACGAGACGGAGTGGTGTCGGTCGATCAGACCCCGATCCGTGGCTCGCGCCGGAGCAACCCGGCGACGTACACGGGGCTGCTCGACCCGATCCGCAAGGCGTTCGCGAAGGCCAACGGCGTCAAGCCCGCGCTGTTCAGCGCGAACTCCGAGGGCGCGTGTCCGAGCTGCAACGGCGCGGGTGTCGTCTACACCGACCTTGCCGTGATGGCCACCGTCGCATCTGTGTGCGAGGAGTGCGAAGGCAAGCGGTTCGACGCCTCGGTGCTCGAGTACCGATTCGGAGGGCGCGACATCAGCGAGGTGCTCGCGATGTCGGTGACCGACGCGGAGGAGTTCTTCGGTGCCGGCGAGGCGCGCACGCCGGCCGCGCACACCATCCTCGGTCGGCTGTCCGATGTCGGGCTCGGCTATGTCAGCCTCGGCCAGCCGCTCACCACGCTGTCCGGCGGCGAGCGGCAGCGCCTCAAGCTCGCTGCGCACATGGCCGAGAAGGGCGACGTCTATGTCCTCGACGAGCCGACGACTGGCCTTCACCTCGCCGACGTCGAGCAGCTGCTCGGCCTGCTCGACCGGCTCGTCGACACGCGCAAGTCGGTGATCGTCATCTCGCATCATCAGGCGGTCATGGCGCACGCGGACTGGATCATCGACGTCGGCCCCGGCGCCGGCCACGACGGCGGCCGGATCGTCTTCGAGGGCACACCGGCCGAGCTCGTCGCCGCCCGATCCACCCTCACCGCCGAGCATCTCGCGGCCTACATCGGCGAGTGACCGACGACGCGACAGCGGCGAATCTCGAACGGGTGTACGGTCGCCTCACGCCGGACTTCGTCCGGTCCCAGCAGGGAGAAGCACATGTCTTACTTGTTCACGCGTCGGCTCAGGTTGGCGCCCGGAAACCTCCTCGACTCCATGACGTGGTCTGCGAAGATCACCGAGAAGGTCAATGCCATCAGCGAAGTGCCGGTGTCGCTGTGGACCACGGTGTTCTCGCCGAAGCTCGGCACGCTCTCATGGACGGTTGTCGTGGAGGACCTGAGCCAGCTCGAGGCGTTGGACGCCAAGTTGCTGGCCGACAGCGGTTACACCTCGCTGGCCGACGAAGGCGCTCGCTACACCTCTGATGCAGGGATCGATGATTCCCTCATCAATCTCATCCATGCCGACCCCGACGCTGCGACAGGCGACCGGCAGTACGCGGGCGTCGTCGAAGCGGTGCTCGCGCCAGGCCATGCGGCCCGCGGCATCGAGCTCGGCGTCGAAATCGCGCAGCGAGCCAAGAAGATCATGGGCCGTCCGACCTCGTTCGGCGCGGCGCAGACCGGTGTTTACGGGGCGGTCGGGTGGATCACGTTGTACGACTCAGTGGATCAGGTGCAGACGGCGGACGCGGCACTCGCCGCCGACAAGGGATTCGCCGAGCTTCTCGACAAGGAAGCGAGCAAGGCGTACCTCGCGGGCGTCAGCACGCAGACCTTGTATCGGAGAGTTGTCTAGCTCCTCATCAAGCCCCCGTTCTCCACAAGGCCCTGGTCAGCCACTACGGCGGACCAGGGCTTCGTGGTTCTCGGCCTGCTTCTCACGGAACTTCCGTATGCGCACACCCGTGCGCCGGCCAACGAGTTCCTCCAGCCGTATTTCCCTGCGGCGGGACGATCGGCGCGAAGTGAGCATCGGCGCGTGACGAAAGCGGCAAGCCGTCGGCTCGAGCTGACCCGCTCGCAGGTGCTCGCGTTTCGACGTCGGGTCGGCGGCCTCGACCGACGACTCCCTGCCGGTGCGAAGTCGCTGCGCGTCGCGGCGTGGGCCGGACTGCAGGACAGCATGCCGAGGGCCGCGCTCCTCTCGATCCACGCGCGCGTCGAGGGCACCGAGCCCGGCACCTGGGAGGACCCGTCTCTCGTGCAGGTGTGGGGTCCGCGCTTCAGCGCGTACGTCGTCGCCGACGTTGATCGCGCGCTGTTCACCGTCGCACGAATGCCAGACGCTCCTGCCCGGCGCGCGTGAATTCCAAGACCTTGCCGATCGCATCGAAGGCTTTCTCGAGGGTCGGCGGATGGACTGCCGCGAGGTGGGGCGCGGGCTCGGCCGCCATCCCGTGTCGCTGCGCTACGCCGCGCCCGACCGGCCGGGTGCTCATGCGTTGGGACGGCGCGCGGCAGCCGACGATCTGGACGGTGCCGCGGCCAGAGGTCGATCCGGTCGACGCCCGACTCGAGCTCGCGCGCCGGTACCTCCATGTGTTCGGACCGACGACAGCGGAGTCGTTCGCAGAGTGGGCGGGGATCAAGCCCCCGCGGGGCCGGGCCACGTTCGAGGCGCTCGCGGGATCGTTGACGCCCGTGCACACGCCGAGCGGCGAGGGGTGGATCCTGTCCGAGGACGAGAAGGCATTCCGCTCGCCAGTCGACGGACAGTCGGCACCCGCGCGGCTCCTGCCGAGCGGCGACACCTACTTCCTCCTCCAAGGCGCCGACCGCGAGCTCCTCGTGCGCGATGCGGCCCGACGTGCCGAGCTCTGGACACCGCGCGTGTGGCCAGGCGCGGTCGTCGTCGCGGGAGAGGTGGCCGGGACGTGGCGCCGCGCGGGCGCGGTCGTCACGATCCAGCCCTGGCGTCGCCTTCTCGCGCCGAGCGCGACGCGGTCGAGCTCGAAGCGCAGTCATTCCCCTTGCCTGGCCTCGACGGCGACATCACCGTTCGCTGGATCACGACGGGTGAGCGGCGAGGTACGAACGCACCTGGGCCGTGACGTCGTCGACGAGGTCACCGAGCGCAACGTTGACGTCGACGGCGTGATAGCCCCACGACGGGCCGTTCGTCAGCTGCAGCCTCGTCCGGATGTCCGACGGGGTGCCGATGTCGTTGACCTGCAGCCACGACGCACCGTCGTTGTCATGGCACTCGGCGGTGTACAGCGACGGGAACGCGACCCAGTCTGTCGAGAGCAGCTGGCGCGACGGGCGCCCTGCGATCCAGAAGTAGGGAAGCAGAGGAGCGGTCGCGGCGCTGTCGGACAGGTTGGCGGGGTTGGTGCACAGGACGGACGCGCCGGCGCGCTCGGTCTGGCCCGACAGCAAGCTCACTCCTTGACCGGGGATCCCGAACACCGCGTCGGCGGGTGGTTGGTCGGGGAACGTCGAGTACGCGATGACGCACGTCGTCTGCGTGGTCGATCGGCACGCGGGGATGTGCTGGAAGGTGGCCCCGACGTCCTTGCCGATCGGCACCTGGACGTTGCCGCCGAGGATGACCGCGGACACGACCCTTGCCCGCAACCCTGCGTCGTTGTCGATGTCTTGCTGCAACAGGTCGATCAGGATCGCCGACCCCTGGCTGTGGCCGAGGAACACGATCGGTCGGCCGTCGTTGTCGTGCTGGAGGTAGTCCTCCCAACCCGCGTGGAGGCTGTCGTACGCGACCCTGGCCGTGACCGGGCCGCTCCCGAGCGCTGAGACCGTCACCTGGCGGTACATCGGCGCCCAGACGTTGCAGACGGACGAGAACCGGGATGCTTGCGCTTGGGCGACCGTTCGCTCCGCCGGCTCGATCGTGAGGTCGGAGTTCGGCCCGGGCTGGGTGCTGACGGTCGGGTAGACGTAGAAGCAGTCGACCGGCTTGAGCGTCGACGTCTGCGGGTCGCCCGAGCGACGGTCAGCGCGTTGGTCGGCGAGATCGCGGTGCTCGCGGTGCTCGCCTCACACGGGTTGTCGGTGGTGCCGGGACGGCACAGCCACACGGTCGCACCCGTCGGCGCCGATGTCGTCGAGGCGGCCGATGTCGTCGGAGCCGCGGCGGCTGGAGCTGTTGCCGACGAGCTCGAGCACGCCGTCACGGCCGAGACACCGACCACGAGCGCCACGACTCGAAGCCGAAGCCAATGGTTCGTGGCCACGGCTCGACCCGTAGTTTCGACTCTCCTTCCCCGCTGCCGCGGCCGAGCTTCTCGGCTCGGAGCCGGTAGGGTGTGCGGGTCGCC
The DNA here is from genome assembly GCA_963726495.1 of uncultured Acidimicrobiales bacterium. Lineage (GTDB taxonomy): Bacteria > Actinomycetota > Acidimicrobiia > Acidimicrobiales > DATKAS01 > DATKAS01. The sequence continues at coordinate 309,671 of CAVSCP010000008.1, read as the reverse complement.
ATCCCCAGCTGGGTTGGCGCGGCCTGAAGCCTGAAGTGCGGGCGCCTCGTGCGACCCATGGTTTCCTGCTCGATGAGCGTGTAGCCGCAGCATCCACGGCCTCACTGCTCTCGAAAGGAAGACCTTTGTCCCCCAAGCCCCATGGTGGCGGCCGTCCGCGCCGCAACCTCGAATCGCGTCCGTCGCCGCAGCCGCAACGACCTGCGCACCGCACCGTCCGCACCGCAACCTCTCGCGCCGCAACCTCCCGCACCGGAGGCGACGTCGTTCGCCGCGTTGGGCGTCCCCGCTCCGATCGCAGCTGCGCTCGCCCGCAGCGGGATCACCGCTCCGTTCCCCATCCAGTCGGCGACCCTGCCGGACTCGCTCGCAGGGCGTGACGTCCTCGGCCGCGCTCGCACCGGCAGCGGCAAGACGATCGCCTTCGCGGTGCCCCTCGCGGGCACGCTGCTCGCTTCCGACTATCGACGGACGCCCACCCGCCCGGGAGCGCTCGTGCTCGTCCCGACCCGCGAGCTCGCGGCGCAGGTCGCCCGCACGGTCACACCGCTCGCCGAAGCGGTTGGACTGCGTTGCGCGACGGTGTTCGGTGGCGTCTCGCAAGGCCCGCAGACCGCCGCGCTCCGCCGAGGCGTCGACATCCTCGTCGCCACTCCCGGACGCCTCGAGGACCTGATCGCCCAGCGCCAGTGCGCGCTCGACCGGGTTCGCATCACCGTGCTCGACGAAGCCGATCTCATGGCCGACCTCGGGTTCCTCCCCGCGGTTCGCCGGCTGCTCGATCAGACGCCTCCCGACGGGCAGCGGCTGATGTTCTCGGCCACGCTCGACGTTGCGGTCGCGGGCATCGTGGACCGCTACCTGCATGATCCCGCCGAGCACTCGGTCGACCCGCCCGAATCATCGGTCGAGCTGCTCGAGCATCACCTGTTCACTGTGCAGACCGGCGACAAGGCCGCAGTGGTCGCAGAGCTCGCCGGCGGCGTCGATCGCACGCTGCTGTTCACTCGCACGAAGCACGGCGCCCGCAAGCTCGCCCGCCATCTGTCGAGCGCGGGGATCCCCGCGGCTGAGCTGCACGGCAACCTGTCGCAGCCGGCGCGAGAGCAGAACCTCGCCGCGTTCTCCGCGGGCCGGGTTCGCGTCCTCGTCGCGACCGACATCGCGGCGCGCGGCATCCACGTCGACGACATCTCGCTCGTCGTGCACGTCGACCCGCCGGAGGAGCACAAGTCCTACCTGCACCGCTCAGGTCGCACCGCTCGCGCGGGAGCGGCCGGGTCGGTCGTCACGATCGCCACGCCCGAGCAGGCGCGCTCGGTTGCCGCTCTGTTCCGCAAGGCGAACGTGCGGCCGAACACCGCGACTGTCAGGCCGGGCGATGCCCGCACGCTCGCGCTCGCTGGTCCGACTGCCGAGCGACGCCTGCCGCCGCCCGTGTCGTCGCTCGCGAAGCCGGCTCCTCGGGCCTCCGGCAAGAGGCCCACTTCCGGGAGCCGACAGGGACACCAGCCCCGCGGCCCGCGCCGCGCTGCCACTCGCCGCTCCGCCTGACCCCACGACCGCGCCCCGAGGGCTCGGTAACGTCCGCCCATGAGCGATGTCTCGGTCGAGATCGACGAATCAGGGCTTGTTGCCATCCTCGAGATCCGTCGTGGTCCCAACAACTTCTTCGACGTCGACCTCATCGGAGATCTCGCCGACGAGCTCGACACGCTCGCGTCGGGCGCCGTGCGTGCCGTGGTGCTGTGCAGCGAGGGCAAGCACTTCTGTGCCGGGGCGGACTTCAGCGGCGCGTCAGGCACAGTTCGTCGCGAGGGCGCGCCGCATCTCTACGACGTCGCGATCCGCTTGTTCGAGCAGCCGTTGCCCATCGTCGCTGCGGTGCAGGGCGCAGCCATCGGAGGCGGCCTCGGTCTCGCGTTGGCCGCCGACTTCCGGGTCGCCACTCCGGACTCGCGGTTCGCGGCGAACTTCGCGCTCCTCGGCTTCCATCACGGCTTCGGTCTGACCGTCACACTGCCGCTGGTCGTCGGTCATCAAGCCGCGATGGACCTCCTGTACACAGGCCGACGGATCGATGGATCGACCGCGAGCGAGCTGGGGCTGTGCGACATCCTCGTCGGCGCAGACGAGCTTCGGCCGCGAGCAGCTGCATACGCGGCAGAGATCGCGGCGGCCGGGCCGCTCGCGACGCGAGCCATCCGCCAGACGATGCGCGGACCGCTCGTCGAGCAGCTGCGCGCGGCGATGGCACACGAGCGCGCCGAGCAGGATCGCTTGCAGCGCACAGACGACTTCCGCGAAGGGGTCAGTGCGGTGCGCGAACGACGACCGGCGCGCTTCGTCGGGCATGCTGATCTACGGGCGCGAGCTCGGGCGGCTCGACATCGCGTCCGGGCGTCGCGCCAGCAGCGCGAGCCGCGCGGTCGGCGAGATAGCCGCCCGCGATCACGTCACGCGGGACCGCGTCGAGTGCTCGCACGACGTCCGCAGCCGCGAGCACCTGGGCTCGCAGCAGCGCCGATGTCGATGGCGTCCGCCCCGAAGGCGGGTGCCCACAGCGACCAGGGCCCGGTGATGATCGACATCGTCGGCACGAGGTGCGCGTGGTACGGCGTGCCGATGCCACCGAACGACACGATCTGCGGCACCTGGCCCTCGACCGGTGCGCCGAAGCCCGGTGACGACGAGCACCCGCTCGAGGGCTCGCGCCGGATGTCGCCTCGACGACCGCGCTCTGCATCGCCTCGCTCGGGCCGACGCACCAGAGCAGCAGCTCGGCGGCGTCGGTGAACGCGAGCTTCGCGACCGGGTCCGTCGGTGCGCGGCACTGGGTTGAGATCGCGCGCACCCAGATGCTCGATGGCGAACGCGAACGCGATCGTCCCCTCCTCGTACTCGCGGTCGAGCTGCGCGGAGTAGCGGTGCGATCCCTCGCGTGAGATGTGCAGGTGGGCCGAGGTGAACGTGAGCTCGACCGTGCGGCGTCGCTGCTCGATCGGAAGCGACGCGACGTACTGCCCGATCGCGAGCAGCGCCGCGATCCCGTTCTCTTGCACCCACGTGTTGCCGTCGGTGTGGGTGATCAGGACGATCCGCTCGTCGGTCTGGCCGGGCAGGGTGGCATGCACGTTGCGGGTCGTGACCGGTCGCACGTCGGCCTGCACCGTGATCTCGACACGGTCCCCGCTCGCGGCGAGCGCCCTCAGCTGATCGCGTTCGTCGACGCCGACGAACACCGCGGGCACGCGGTAGTGCGTGCCCATGTGGGCTCGTAGTAGCCGGCGATCTGCTCGCGGGGGAGGTCGAACGCGAACACGACGCCGGCCGCACCGGCCGCGCCGGCGGCGAGCAGGTCGTCGTGCAACACCGTGTTCGCGAGACCCGGGCGATCCCACACCTGGCCCCGCAGCTCGTCCGTGTCGGGTGTGAGGTGGATGTGCTGCCCGAAGAGCAGGTCGTAGGGGAGCGCGAACACCGGGAAGTCGCGCAGCACGACCTTGCCGGCGAGCGCATCAGAGATGGACTCGCCGCGGGGGACGTAGGCCAAGGGGCCCGCGTTCGTCGTGGGCAACGAATACGGCACGGCCCCGGCGACCGCGATCTCGTCGTCGCCGGCGCGCAGGGTGCCGGCATGCTCCAGGTCGCCCTCGGGCACGGGATGCCAGCCGAGCAGCTCGTACTCGTCGGTGCGCACCGCAAAGCCGGGGATCGCACGGACCTGCTCCACCACCCAGTCGATGAGTGCGTCGTGCTCGGCCGTGCCCGTGCCGCGGTAGCCGGCGCCGCAGACGCGCTCACACCACTGCCGGAGCAACGACTCGCTCGCGAGCTCGCGCTCGTTCACGTGCGTCACGCCACACTCTCGCATGGGGAAGGATGGCGCGATGACTGCATGGCGAGTGGGCCGAGCAACCATCACGCCGATCATCGAGGTCGAGTCGGTGACGTCGCCCCGATTCCTCTTCAAGGACCTCGACAAGGCGGGCGTGCTCGACGTCGCACGACGATCGCCGTGGCTCCAAGGCGCGTTCGTCGACGACGGTGGCTACCTCCTCCAACGGATCCAGTGCCTCGTCGTCGACCTCGACGGCGTGCGGGTCGCAGTCGACACGTGCGTCGGCAACGACAAGCCCCGAGCGAACCCCGGGCTGGAACGAGCTGCACCTCCCGTTCCTCGCCGACCTCGAGGCGGCAGGCTTTCCCGCCGACACGATCGACGCCGTCGTGTGCACGCACCTGCACGTCGACCACGTGGGCTGGAACACGACGCTCGTCGACGGCCAGTGGGTGCCGACCTTCCCGAGCGCGCGCTACCTGCTCGCACAGCCCGAGTTCGAGTACTGGCAGGCGACCACGTTCCCCGACGGCGACGACTACTTCAGCGACTCGGTCGCGCCCTTGGGCGAGGCCGGCGTCGTCGACCTCGTTCCCGTCGACCATGCCGTCGACGGGGGCATCCGGTTCGACTCGACACCCGGCCACACTCCGGGTCACGTGTCGGTCGTCGTCGAGTCCGCGGGAGAGCGCGCCGTGATCACCGGCGACATGATCCACACGCCGTTGCAGATCGCCGAGGTCGCCCGCTCGTCCGCGTTCGACTTCGATCAGCAGGCGGCGGCCGAGACCCGCGCGAGCTTCCTCGAGCGCTACGCGAACGACGCGCTGGTCATCGGCACCCACTGGGGTGGACCGGGCGCCGGGCGCATCGTTGCCGATGGCAACGGCTGGGCTGTCGATCCCGTCGCAGCCGCGTAAGTCGGCTCGCTGGGTGGATCTTCCCGACCACGTCGCGCAGGCGCTCGGCGTGGGCGTCGTCGGCGCGTCGCGCGTCCATGGAGGAGACGTCGCGGCGTCGTTCGCGATCGAGCTCGCCGACGGGCGCCGGGTCTTCGCGAAGACCCATCCGAACGCGCCGCCCGGCTTCTTCACCACCGAGGCGGCCGGGTTGCGGTGGCTGCGTGAGCCTGGCGTGGTGCCGGTGCCCGAGGTGCTGGCGGTCTCCGACGATCCTCCGTTCCTCGTGCTGGAGTGGATCGAGGAAGGGCGACCCACGGCGGAGACGGACCGCGGGCTCGGTCGCGCGCTCGCAGCGCTCCACGCGGCCGGCGCGGCGACGTTCGGCCGCGAGGACCGTCGCTCGACGGGCAGTCGGGGCCTGCCGAACGAGCCGTGCCCCGACTGGGCCACGTTCTACGCGACGCAGCGGATGGCCCCGCTCGCGCGGCTCGCTCGTGACGCGGGAGCGGTGTCCGAGCGCGCGCTCGCTCGGGCTCGCCCGCCTCGACGCGGACCGCCTTCGAGAGATCGGTGGCCCCGCCGAACCGCCGGCGCGGCTGCACGGCGACCTGTGGGCCGGCAACCGCCTCGTTGACGCATCCGGTCGCAGCTGGCTCATCGATCCCGCGTGCCACGGCGGGCATCGCGAGTTCGACCTCTCGATGATGCGGCTGTTCGGGGGTTACGGCGCCGACTGCTTCGCTGCCTATGCCGAGGCTCATCCTTTGGCCGACGGATGGGAGCACCGGGTCGCGTTGCACCAGATCGCGCCGCTCGTCGTGCACGCGATCAAGTTCGGCGGTGGCTACCGAAGCGCCGCCGCGGACGCGATCGCCCGCTACGCGTGAGCTAGAACGTCCAGCGAGTCGCGCCGCCGGGCTCGATGACCGTGAGCGCCGTCGCCGCCGTCGGTGTGACTCGGTACACGAACCACGGTGGCGGCCCGGCGGAGGGCGCGCTGAAGTCGGCGGTGAGCGCCTCGCCTGTGTCGTCCACTCGGCACGGCCAACCCTCGGCAGCCCACCGTGCAGCCATCGCGGCGACGGTTGCCGGGTCGGTGATCTTGTGCGCTTCACCCTCCACGACGAGGTCGAACTCGTCGTGTCGAGATGCTCAGCGTGCACCGTGGATCTCGAGCGATGTTGCGCGCCTTGCGCGTCGGTCGCCCGTCTCGAACCAGAACCGATCGTCGACCCAGATCGCGCCGATGCCGGTCACATGGGGTGAGCCGTCAGCGTCGATGGTGGCGAGCCAGCAGGTGTGACGATCGGGACCGCCGGTGGACGGCGCCTGCGTCATGCCTTGCTCGAGTCGCTCGGTCACCGTCGACCAGTCGACGAGCGGAAGGTCGTAGAGGTCCGCGAGGTTCCTCGCTTCCACGATCAGCTACCGGAAGTTCGGCTTGCGCTTCTCGAGGAACGCGGCGACCGCTTCCTTGTGCTCGGGGGTGGCGTAGGCCTGCTGCAGCGCTTCGAGCTCGCGTCGCTGCACGGCGCGGGTGTCGACCTCGTTGGCGTTCTGCGAGATGAGCTGCTTGATCCACCGCAGCTGCGGCGTGGGGTTCTCCGCATACGACCGGGCCCGCTCGATCGCAGTGTCGAGCACCGCGTCGTCCGCGACGCACTCGTCCGCGAGCCCGAGTGCCACCGCCTCCGGTCCGAGGACGGTGCGGCCCGACAGCATGAGGTCGGACGCGGCCCCGAAGCCACAGCGCTGCGGAAGGATCGACGACGACGCCAGCTCGGGCACGAGGCCCATCTTCACGAACCGCACGCTGAGCTTCGCGCTCTCGCCCGCGACGATGCGGTCGAACGGCAAGATCATCGTCAGCCCGACACCGACCGCCGGGCCGTTGACCGCGGCGACGATCGGCTTCGTCGACCGCACGAGCTCGATCCAGTCTCGAGTGCGTGTCGGCGGCGCAGAGGACGAGGCCTCCCCTGACAGCTGCGCGTCGAACACCGCGGAGATGTCCGCGCCCGCGCAGAAGCCGCGACCTGCGCCCGTGACGACGACGGCGCCCACCGACGCGTCGGCATCGGCGGCCTCGATCGCGTCGACGAGCTCGGCGCTCATCCGCGGCGTCCACGCGTTGAGCTTCTCTGGACGGTTCAGCGTGAGGAGCACGATGTCGTCGCGCTGCTCCTGGAGGATCTGCTCGTAGTCCACGGCGCGTGACGCTATCCCTGTAGCGCCTCGATCTGAAAGGGTGCGGCCATGCTCATCGAACCCACGTTGCGGTCGGAGCTCCTCGCCGGGCAGGTCGCCATCGTGACGGGTGGAGCGCGGGGCATCGGCGGCGCGACGGCGACGATGTTGGCCGCCAACGGAGCCCGGGTCGTCATCGCTGAAGTCGACGAGCCGAAGGCTGATGAGACCGTCGCGACCCTCAACGCCGAGCTCGGTGACGGCACGGCCAACGCGTTCGTCGCCGACCTCGCCGCACCGGACGCGTGCGACGACCTCGTGCACCACGCGCTCGACACCTACGGCCGGCTCGACATCGTGGTGAACAACGCCGGCTACGCGTGGGACGGGGGCATCCACAGCATGAGCGACGAGCAGTTCCAGGCGATGCTCGACATCCACCTCGTCGTCCCCTTCCGGCTCGCACGCGCGACCGCGCCGATCTTCCGCGCTGCTGCGGAGGCCGACGACGCGAGCGGCGCGCCTCGTCACCGAAAGACGGTGATGGTGTCTTCGCTCGCGGGGCAGTGGGGTCTTCCGGGGGCGGGCAACTACGCCGCGGCGAAGGCCGGGATGCTCGGCCTGATGCGCACCCTCGCGCAGGAGTGGGGGCGCTTTCGCGTCAACGTGAACGCCGTCGCGTTCGGGGTCATCCAGACTCGGTTCGGGCTGCCGCAGTCCGAGCACGAGGTCATCGAGACCGGCGGCCGCACGATCCACGTGGGCATGCCGGCGAAGCAGGCGGAGCGGCTCGGCGTGCGGATCGACCCTGATCGGGTGGTCACCGACGCGGAGATGTACGCGGCGAGGTCGATGCCGCCCGGCGCGGTCGCGCTCGGGCGCACGGGCACGATCCGCGACGCGGCCGACGCGATCTTCTGGCTGTGCTCTCCGCTGTCCGACTACGTCACCGGCCAGGTGATCGCCGTCAACGGGGAGCGCGCGGCGGGATGAGCTGACGCTCAGGGCACGAGCACGATCTTGCCCGCGGCCTGACGGTCGAGCAGCTCGGAGAGCACTGCCCGCGCGTCGGTGAGAGGCCGCTCGGTCGGCTTCACCGGGTGCAGCTCGCCACGCGCGATCGCATCGACGATGTCGCCGATCATCGCCCGGTTCTCGTCCATGTTGCGGGGCACCCATCCGCCCCACTCGACGCCGATCACCGTGCGGTTGTTGAGCAGCACGAGGTTCAGCGGCACCTTCGCGATGCCGCCGGGGAACCCGATGACCAGGAAGCGCCCGTCGAAGCGCAGCGCTCGCAACGCCGGCTCGGACACATCGCCGCCGGCGACGTCATAGACGAGGTCGACGCCGGCGCCGTCGGTGAGCTCGCGCCGCGGGTCTTGACGTCCTCGGTGAGCGGATCGATCGTCGACTCGGCGCCCATCGCCATGGCGAGCGCCCGCTTCTCGTCCGACGACGCGACCGCGATGACCCGGGCGCCGAACGCGCGAGCGACGTCGATCGCGGCCAAGCCCGACGCCTCCGCCCGCACCGGTGACCAGCACGACCTCGCCGGGCCGGACCACCGTGCGCTTCTTGAACGCGAACCACGCCGTGCCGTACACCTGCATGAACGAAGCGCCGACCGCGAGGTCGATCTCGTCAGGCAGGCGGAGCAGCTGCTGCGGGACGGCGAGGATGTGATCCGCGAACGCACCCTTGCCGACGGTCGCCATCACGCGGTCGCCGACATGCCAACCCTCGACCCCTTCACCCACCGCGTCGATGACGCCGGCGGCTTCGCCTCCCGGCACGTAGGGCGGTTGCGCGGCGAACTGGTACTTGCCCGCGGCTTGCAGCGCGTCGACGAAGCGACGCGCCCGCCGCCTTGACCGCGATCCGGACCTGCCCGGGCGCTGGGTCCGGGGTGGCCACCTCTTCGAGCACGAAGTTGTCGTCCGTGCCGTACGCAGTGCAGACGATCGAGCGCATCAGCCCACCGTACGCGCCTCGGGTCAGGCCGACCGAGGCCGCAGCTTGTGGTTGTCCCAGGTGACGACGCGGTCGGGCTCGACCACGACCCAGCGCCACGCACGACCGCGGGCGCTTGCCTCGTTGCGCACCCGCTCACCGCTGGGGGGCGCCGCCTCACCGTGCCCGCCTGCGTACTTGGTGCCCATCTGCCAGCGCGCCTCCTCGAGATGAGGATCCGCTGCTTCTGCGGCAGCGTCTTCGAGGACGGTCGCCCGGCCCTGGAACATCGCACCCTGCAGCTCGGGGAAGCGCTCGTTGCGATCCACGAGGACCGTGCACTGCGGCGAGCGCCGGAGGTTCGCGATCTTCTGTCCTCGGGCGTAGAAGTAGATGCGGCCTCCCGCCCAGCCGAACCACAGCGGCGTGAGGTTGATGCGACCGCCGGGACCCGTCGTCGCGACCCGCATGTTCCACGTCGTCGTCATGAGCTCGTCGAGCTCGTCGTCGGTGAGCGCGAGCTCGGGGGGAATCGGTGCCATCGCGAACCTCCGTGTACAACTGTCGCATGCCAGTGACGACGCAACCCGATCTGCTCGACGAGGGCTTCTACGCCGACCTCGACGCCATGCACGAGACGCTCACGTACCTGCGCGCGAACGACCCGGTGTATCGCGACCCGAAGACAGGCATGGTCGGTGTCACTCGGCATGCAGATCTGCTCGATGTCGAGCGTCGAGCGACGGTGTTCGTGAGCAGCCAGGGCTATCGCTCGATGTGGTCGCCTCAGGAAGACAACATGATCGCCCAGGACGACCCCGGCCATGCCGAGCAGCGAGCGCTCGTGGCACGGCGACTCACTCCGAGGGGAGCGACCCGCGAGGAGCCGCTCCTCAGGTCGCTGGTCGACGAGGCACTCGATGCCGTCGCCGATCGCGGGGAGATGGAGGTCGTCGACGCCCTCGCCGCGCAGTACCCGAGCAAGCTCACGTGCGAGCTGTTGGGCTTCCCGCGCGATCGGTGGCGCGACCTCAAGTCGTGGTCCGAGCGGATGATGCGGATCGACTCGATCGCACGCGACTCGAGCGGGCAGGTGCTCATGAACCTCATGGGCGCCATCGGCGAGTTCCAGTCGTACCTCGATGAGGCCGTGCCGCGGACAGCGGTCCGAGCCGGACGGCTCGTTCATCTCGGTCTGGGCCAACGCCACGGTGAAGGGCTGCCCGATGCCCGACCACACGATCATGAACGAGACGGGTCTGTTCATCTCGGGAGGCGCGGAGACGTCGCGCACCGCGATCGCGCGTGGCCTTCGCATCTTCTGCGACCACCCGGACCAATGGGATCGACTCGCGGCCGAGCCGTCCCTCGTGCCCAGCGCGGTCGAGGAGGTGCTGCGGTGGGTGTCTCCGCTCAACCAGATGTTCCGCACCGCAGTCGCCGAGGATCACATCGGAGACACCGCCGTGCATCCCGGCGACCGGATCGTGCTGCTCTACCCGTCCGCCAACCGCGACGAGGCGGTGTTCGTCGACCCGTTCCGCTTCGACATCACCCGGAACCCCAACCCACACCTCGCGTTCGGGTTCGGACCGCACGTCTGCATCGGTCAGTCGCTCGCTCGGCTCGAGCTCGAGGTGCTCTTCGCCGAGATGGCGCGGCGCTTCACGAACCTGCGCGTGATCAGCGAGCCCGTGATCGAGCGGAACATCTTCGCGGGCGCCGTGCAGCGATTCGACCTCGCGTTCGACCGCCGCTGACGGCTTACGCTCGCGCCCATGGCATTCGCGACGAACGGTGCGGTCCAGATCTTCTACGAGACCTTCGGCGACCCGGGCGATCCCACCCTGGTGCTCGTCAACGGGCTCGGCAGCCAGTGCGTCAACTACCGGGTCGAGTGGTGCGAACGATTCGTCGCGAAGGGCTTCCAGGTCGTCCGCATGGACAACCGCGACGTCGGCCTGTCGACCCACTTCTCGGACTCGCCGGCGAACGAGGCGGCGTACACGCTGTCCGACATGGCGGCCGACGTGATCGCGGTGCTCGATGCACTCGGTGTCGACCGCGCCCACGTCATGGGCCTGTCGATGGGCGGGATGATCGTGCAGACGCTCGCCATCGAGCATGCGGCCCGTCTGCGCTCGGTCACCTCGGTGATGTCGACGACCGGCGAACCCGACGTCGGGCAGTCCACGCCGGAGGCGCAAGCCCGCCTGTTCGGGCCACCGGCGACTGACCGGGCGTCGGCGATCGCGAACCACCTCGAGGGGCTGCGCATCTGGGGCAGCCCGGGCAAGGTCGACGAGGAAGCGCAGGCGAGGTACGCCGGCGAGGCGTTCGATCGTGCCTTCGACCCGCCCGGCGTCGCCCGTCAGATCATGGGCGTGATGGCGAGCGGCTCACGCGCCGACGGGCTGCGCGAGGTCGCGGTCCCGACACTCGTCATGCACGGAAGTGCCGACACCCTCCTCGATCCGAGCGGCGGCCGGCGCACCGCCGAGCTCGTCCCCGGCGCGCGCTTCGTGCTCCTCGAGGGGATGGGGCACGACTACCCCGAGGCGTACTGGGACGAGTGGGTCGACCTGGTGACGACCCACGCGAACGAGGCGGACAGCGTCAGGCGCTGACCGGCGCACCTGCGGCGGTGGCCGCCGTGTGCTTCACGTCGTCGTCTCTGAACTCGCGGGTCCACGAGGCGAACTCGAGCAGCGTGCCGTTCGGGTCCGCGAAGTACATCGAGCGCACGAACACATCGCCGCCGTCGGTGTCCGGGTCGTAGTCCGCCTTGTGACCACCCTCGAGCGAGTCGGAGTGGTTGACGATCTCGGTCACCTGCACGCCCTTGCTCTTCAGCTTGGCGCGGTACTCGTCCATCTTCTCGGGCGGCACGTCGAACGCGAGGTGGTTCATCGTCCCGATCGCGGTCATGCCCCGCTTGTCTTGCAGTGACTCGCCGCGCACACCCTCGGGTGCCTCGGGGAACCAGAAGAACGCGACGCCGTCGCGGCCATTGCCCATGTCGAGGAAGAAGTGCTGGCCCCGGCCACCGGGAAGCTCGAGCGTCTTCACGAGCTTCATGCCGAGCACGTCTTCGTACCAAGCGATCGTCTCTGCCATGTCGCGGCAGACGAGTGCCAGGTGGTTGAAGCCCCGGAGCTCGAACTCGCTGTTGGTGTTCGTGATCGATGCCATCGATCCCCCAAATCCTCGGTGTCACCGCAATTGTTACATTCCCAGCGTGCCCAGACTCCGCGAGATCCCCAGGTCCGAGGCGAACGCCCCGATCGTCCTCTCGATGTACGACCGCCTTTTCGGCGATCGCGACCCTGTCGCGGAGCCCGGCACCGCCACCGGCACGCCCGGCGACTGGTGGACGGTCTTCGCCAACTGCCCTGACGTGCTCGAACACGCCTGCCGGGGGTTCGGCCTGTACGCGAGCCCGAACCGGAAGGTCAAGCCCGCCCTGCGCGAGCTCGGTCAGACCCGAGCCGGCTGGCTCGTCGGCAGCCAGTTCGTCTTCTCCCAGCACTGCAAGTCCTGCCGGGCGCTCGGCTACTCAGAGGAGAAGATCGAGGCGCTGAAGGCGTGGGGCGTGTCCGACCTCTTCTCGCCGCTCGAGCGGGCGCTGCTCGCGTACACCGACGCACTGGTGCTCGGGTTCGGGCGAGTCGACGACGCGGTCTTCGATGCGATGAGAGAGCACCTCGACGACGAGGCGATCCTCGAGTTCACCTACATCACGATGATGTACACGATGCACGCGGTGATCTCACGCGCGCTCCACCTCGAGTACGACAACCGCGACGATCCGATCGTCGAGATCGCGGCACCGGCGGACTACAAGGCCGAGAACCTCGGCCGCCAGATCGGCATCGCCGTCGACAAGGACGACTGAGCGATCACTCGCCGGCGGCGTGCTGGGCGCGGCGTTGGGCCGTGGCTATCACGACTCCCGCGGTGGCCGCGCCGAAGCTGAGCTCTGCGACCGCCCAACCGAAGCCGGCGCGCCGGCGCGTGAGCGTGCCGTCGAGCGCGAGCCGGCCAGGACCTGCTGCGGCGAGCGCGAACGCGACGGCGATCAACGTCGCGTTGTACTCGTAGCCACCCTTGGTGATCCACGGCCCGTTCTTCCCGTGGACCTTCGCGATCGCGACCGTCATCGTCCCGGTGAGCGCCGCGCTCGCTGCCGGTGTGAACACGCCGAGCACGCTCGCGGCGCCGGCCCCCGCTTCGGTGACGCCCGCGAGGAGCGCGTGCTGGCGACCGGGCCGGAGGCCGAGGTGCTCGAAGGCGCGCCCGGTGCCGTCGACGTCGCGCAGCTTGTGCATGCCGTGCCCGACCATGAGCGCCCCCGCCGCCACCCTCAGCGCGGTGAGACCCCACTCGCCACCCCTGCCCCGTTGTCGCACGATGCCTACGCTACGGCGGTCCCCGGGGGAGCGAGAGAGAGGGAGGTTCGCAATGGCTGAGGGCGAGAGCACGGTCGCCCAGCAGATGGTGTCGGCGTCGGCGTGTCGCCGGCTGATCGAAGCAGGCGCCGACGAAGGGCGCCGAGCTCGGCAAGGCGTTCACGATCGCGATCGTCGACGGCTCCGGGGTCCTCAAGGCGTTGGAGCGGATGGACGGCGCGCCGCTCGATCAGCGTGCAGATCGCGCAGGACAAGGCCTACACCGCGGTCGGCTTCGGCATCTCGACCGCGGCGTGGCATGACTTCATCAAGGACGACCCGCCGCTCGCCGCCGGCGCGACCGCGGGCATCGACCGACTGGTGATCTTCGGCGGCGGCTTCCCCATCACCGTCGACGGCAACCTCGTCGGCGGCATCGGCGTGAGCGGCGGCCACTGCTCCGACGACTCCGAGGTCGCCGAAGCCGCGCTGCGCGTGCTGGGCTGACCGACGTGATCGCAGACTCGGCGGACGGCGCTGCGGGCCTCCTCGAACGCGTCCGTGAGGTCGTGCCTCTGATCGCGGAGCGCGCCGCTGAAGCAGAGGCGCAGCGCAAGCCCGCAGACGACGTGATCGACGCGCTCAAGCGCACGGGGGTGTTCCGCTCGTTCGTGCCCAAGCAGTACGGCGGCTACGAGATCGACCTCGAGCTCTTCGTCGACATCGGTGTCGCGGTCAGCGAGGCGTGCCCGTCGACCGGATGGATCACGACCTTCTACATGGAGCACAACTGGCTGCTCGGCCTCTTCGACGAGGACCTGCGGCGCGAGATCTTCACCGCGCAGCCGTTCATCCTGGCGCCGGGCACCGTGAACCCCTCAGGCGAGGCGACCCCTCGCGACGGAGGCTTCGAGCTCTCCGGGCAGTGGCAGTACGGCACCGGCGTCGTCCATGCGGACTGGGTGATCTTGTCGGGCATGGTGCCCGGCGAGGAGGCGCCGATGTCGCGGATGTTCCTCGTCCCCGTCGGCGAGGTCGAGGTGAAGGACACCTGGCACGTCGACGGCATGGCCGCCACCGGCAGCCGCGACATCGTCGCGAGGTCGGTGTTCGTCCCCGACAGGCGCGTGTCGCACACCCCGCCTCCGACGTGGCTGCTCGAGCGCGACGAGCCCTACCTGCGCCGCTTCCCGATGCTCCCGTTCCTTGCGCTCACGGCCGCCATCCCGTCGCTCGGGTGCGCCCGTCGGTCGGTCGAGCTGTTCAGGCAGCGCATGATCGAGCGGATCTTGTTCGGCACGACCAAGCGTCAAGCCGAGACGGCGCCCGCGCAGATCCGCCTGGCGAACCTCGTCGTGCGCACGGCGATCGCCGAGGACACCATGCACGCTGCTGCTCGCGACATGGCCGCGCACGCGAGGGGGGAGACGCAGCTGAGCCTGCTCGATCACCTTCAGATGCGAGTCACGATCGCCCACGTGGTGCGCATGTGCCGCGACATCGTCCGCGACGTGATGGAAGCGAGCGGCGCCGGCGCCCACTTCCTCGACAACGAGCTGCAGCGCATCCACCGCGACATGCACATGATCAGCGCGCACACGGTCTTCGACGTCGACGCCGCCGCGCTGCACTTCGGCCGGGAGCTCTTGCGTGATGAGCAGCATCGACACTGAGCACCGCCGGCTCTGCCACGCGCTCTTCGACGCGATCGAGGCCGGCGACATCGACGCGGTCGAGCGGTGCTACGCACCCGAGATGACGCTGTGGTTCAACGCAAGCGGCGAGGTGATGAGCCGCGACGACAACCTCGCCGCACTTGGCCACAGGCCGCGACCTGCACCGGCGACGCACCTACAACGACCGCATCGTCAACACCTTCGCCGACGGCTTCGTCGTGCAGTACACGGTGAACGTCGTGACCCACAAGGGATCCGAGGTCGCGCTGTCCGCTTGTCTCGTCGCCGAGGTCCGCGACGGCAAGATCACGAAGCTGTTCGAGTACCTCGACTCCGGGAAGTTCGGTCGCCGCGTGATGGACCAGTACGAGATCCGCGAGCTCTGCGAGGCGTTCTTCGACGCATATGAGAACCGTCGCGTCGACGTCATCGAGAAGCTCTATGCCGACGACTGCATCGTGTGGCACAACGTCTTCGGGCGCGAGACCACCGGCGCCGAGAACATCGCCGCGCTGCCCGACGGCTACAACGGCCAGCGCCGTCGCACGTACAACGACCGCATCATCAACACGTTCGATGACGGCTTCGTGATCCAGTACACGCTCAACGGGGTGCAGCACAACGGCCACCGCGGCGCGCTGTGGATCTGCATCGTCGGCCGATGCCGCGACGGGAAGATCACGCGCATCGACGAGTACCTGGACTCGGGCAAGTTCGCGGCGTGGGCCGGCCGTTCGCCGAAAGGAACGTCGAGATGAGGAAGGACTGGCAGACCCTCGAGCTGTGCGATCGGTTCTTCGACGCGATCGAGCAGAACGACTACGACACCCTCGAGGCTTGCTACGCACCGGAGGCCGTGATCTGGCACAGCCACGACTGCCTCTACCAGCCCCGTGCCGACAACCTCGCGATGTTGAAGCAGGGGATGCAGACGTTGCCCAAGGTTCGCTTCAAGGATCGCCGCATCCGGGTCTTCGAAGGCGGCTTCGTGCAGCAGCACACGATCTACGTCACGCGCGACAGCGGCTTCGTCGGGCAGATGGACGTCTGCTTCGTCGGCTACGTGCGCGACGGCATGATCAGCCGAGCGTATGAGTACTTCGACACCGGGCAGATCGAGAAGTTCCTCGGTCCGTCGAGTGAGCAGCCGTCAACCTGAGAAGGGAGAGACGCATGGAGAAGAAGCCCAAGTCGCCGTCCATCAAAGGCCCGAGCGAGTGGTTCACCGGCGACGTCTGGCTCGACCCGATCGCGCGTGGCGATGAGCCCTCGCGCGTCCGCGTGAACGCAGTGCACTTCACGCCCGGAGCGCGGACCGCTTGGCACGCGCACGTGCTCGGACAGACGCTGTTCGTCACCGAGGGGGAGGGCCGGATCCAGTCGGCCGGAGTGAGATCTTCAGGCTCACTCTCGGGCGACATCGTGCACACGCCGGCCGAAGAGTGGCACTGGCATGGCGCCGCGCCCGATCACTTCATGGCGCACCTCTCGATCACCGAAGGGATCGGCGCGAGCGACAAGCCCGAGACCGACTGGGGCGCCCATGTCACCGACGAGGAGTACGGGGGCGAAGCCCACTGACCGGCGAACCCGTGTCGGGACGGAGACCCGGGACCAACGCCCCTAGTGAAGGACGGGGTCGGCAGCGACGATCGTCGCATGTCCACAACGATCGGAACGAAGACGCTGCGGGACCGCTGCGAGAAGATCCTGCGGCTCATCGACGAGACGCTCGAAGTCGTGCCCGTTCCCTCCTCCTACGTGGTTCCGGCGCGGGTGGATGCTCGCCACCAGGCCCGGGGGCGGTGACTGTCATGTGGCGGCACCGGACTGATCCGCATGCCGAGCGGCTCATCGAAGAATGCGAGTCGTTTCTCGCTGGCGAGTCCGTCTCGCTGTGTGAGGCGCGTCGCGAGCCGGTGCCCGTGTGGGCCTGGATGAACGTGTTGGCACATGGCACGGAGGCCGAGCTCCGGGCGGCGGCCGAGGATCGTCCACCGAACGACGAAGGGCGTCAGGCCCTCTCGTTCGTCGCGAGCGAGCTGGTCGAGCTCATCGATGCCGGCGTGTTGGAGCTCGAGGCCTTCCAGCGCGACGCGCTCGTCCCCCTCGAGCTCGACGTGATCGCGTGCCCGGCCACGACCCAGTGGCGGCCAGGTCAGCTGGTGGCCGGTTTGCTCGGAGCGCTTCCCGCGAGGAGCAGGCACGCGCACTGACCACGTGGACCGCGGGAAGCCGCCGACGATCCGAAGGGTCGAAGGTCCCTGGCGAGCGGACGTCAGAAGTCGGATCCTCGCTGCAAGCGTTTGGGCGCAACAGCGAGGAGAAGGCGATGGGCAAGACGACCGAGCACGATGGCGCGACCCCCCGGCGGTTCCGTGGTCATGCTGACTGGCAGATGCCGCTCCCGACCGGGCCGCTCCTCTTCGATCCTGCACTGCCCACGGCTGCGCAGCTGGTGCGCGGCAGCGAGTGGGTGCGCCCGCCCACATCTCGGCTGAGGCCGCCTGACGACGGGCATCCTCGAGCGCGTCCAAGCCTGGAATTGATCGCTCTTTCTTGACTGATTCCAGAAAAGGTGATGGCATGGCCGTCGTGGCGCATGCGGAGTCGGCGACCGAGCTGCTGAGGGCAGCCGGCCTTCGGGTCACCGCGCCGCGCGTCGCCGTGCTCGAGGTGCTCGCGGAACACCCGCACGCGTCCGCCGAAGTCGTCGTCAGCGAGGTGCGCGCCGAGCTCGGCAGCGTGTCGACGCAAGCGATCTACGACGTGCTCCGCGTGCTGCGGTGAGGCCGGCATCGTGCGTCGCATCGAGCCCGCGGGCGCGCCCGCGCTGCACGAGCTGCGCGTCGGCGACAACCACCATCACATGGTCTGCCGCCAGTGCGGCGTCGTGCACGACGTCGATTGCGCGGTCGGGGAGGCGCCATGCCTCGAGCCATCTGAAGATCACGGCTTCCAGCTCGACGAAGCAGAGGTCGTCTACTGGGGGCTGTGCCCCCAGTGCATGAGTGCAACCAGCCAAGAGGAGGACCGACGTGTCTGATAGCGAAAACCCAGTCATCGCCGCTCCTAAGCCGAAAGCCCATCGGCCGTACACGAACCAGGACTGGTGGCCGAACCAGCTCGATCTCTCGGTGCTCCGCTCGAACGCGGAACGTCCGACCCGATGGATCGCCGACTTCGACTACGCGGAGGCGTTCGAGACGCGTCGACCTCGACGCGCTGAAGCGCGACCTCATCGCGGTGATGACCGACCTCCCAGGACTGGTGGCCCGCCGACTACGGCCACTACGGGCCCCTCATCATCCGGATGGCGTGGCATGCCGCGGGCACGTACCGCATCCACGACGGTCGCGGCGGCGGCGGCGAGCGGCGCCCAGCGCTTCGCTCCACTCAACAGCTGGCCCGACAACGCGAACCTCGACAAGGCGCGCCGCCTGCTCTGGCCGATCAAGCAGAAGTACGGCAACAAGGTGTCGTGGGCCGACCTCCTCGTCCTCGCCGGCAACGTCGCGATCGAGTCGATGGGCTTCAAGACCTTCGGCTTCGGCTTCGGCCGCGAAGACATCTGGGAGCCCGACGAGGTCTTCTGGGGTTCCGAAGGACACGTGGCTCGGGCGACGAGCGCTACAGCGGCGAGCGCGACCTGGCCAACCCGCTCGGCGCGGTGCAGATGGGCCTCATCTACGTGAACCCGGAGGGGCCGAACGGCAACCCTGATCCGCTCAAGGCCGCGCTCGACATCCGTGAGACGTTCGCTCGCATGGCGATGAACGACGAGGAGACCGCCGCGCTCATCGTCGGCGGCCACACGTTCGGCAAGTGCCACGGCGCGGCGAGCCCGCGAGTTCGTCGGCCCCGAGCCCGAGGGCGCGCCGGTCGAGGCGCAGGGCATCGGCTGGAACAACACTTCGGGCAGCGGTGTGGGCGTGCGACTCGCTGACCAGCGGCCTCGAGGGCGCGTGGACGAACAACCCGACCCAGTGGGACAACGGATTCCTCGACAACCTCCTCGGCCTACGACTGGGAGCTGACGAGAGCCCGGCCGGCGCCAAGCAGTGGAAGCCGAAGAACCCCGAGGCACAGGACGACCGTGCCCGACGCGCACGATCCGTCGAAGCGCACGCGCCGATGATGCTCACGACGGACCTCGCGATGCGTGATGGACCCGGTGTACGGCCGATCTCGCGAAGCGCTTCCACGACGAACCCCGGCCAGCTCGCCGACGCGTTCGCGAGGGCCTGGTACAAGCTGCCCCACCGCGACATGGGCCCGCTCTCTCGCTACCTCGGCCCGCTCGTGCCGTCCGAGCCGCAGATCTGGCAAGACCCGGTGCCCGCGGTCGACCACGAGCTGATCGGCGACGCGGACGTCGCCGCGCTCAAGGGCAAGATCCTCGCGCGCGGCCTGTCGGTGTCGCAGCTCGTCTCGACGGCGTGGGCATCGGCGGCGACCTTCCGTGGCACCGACAAGCGGGGCGGCGCGAACGGCGCGCGCATCCGTCTCGCGCCGCAGAAGGACTGGGAAGTCAACGAGCCGGCGCAGCTGCGCGAAGGTGCTGGCGGTGCTCGAGGGCTGCAGCAGCGACTTCGGCAGCAGAACGGTCTCGCTCGCCGACGTGATCGTGCTCGGCGGATGTGCCGCGATCGAGAAGGCGGCGAAGGATGCCGGCTTCGACGTCACCGTGCCGTTCGCTCCGGGCCGCACCGACGCGACGCAAGAGCAGACCGACGTCGAGTCGTTCGAGGTGCTCGAGCCGACGGCCGACGGCTTCCGCAACTACCTGCAGGCGGGGGAGAAGGTGCGCCCGAGACGCTGCTCTCGATCGGGCGAACATGCTCTGGCTGACGCGCACCCGAGATGACCGTGCTCGTCGGCGGCATGCGCGTGCTGGGCGCGCAACGCACGGGAGGTCGCAGCAGGCGTCTTCACCGATCGCGCCGGGACGCTCAACAACGACTTCTTCGTGAACCTGCTCGACATGGGCATCGTGGAAGACGTCGGTCAGCGGCGAGCACCTCTACGAAGGCACGCGATCGCGAGACCGGCCCGGTCAAGTGGACGGCGACCGCGGTCGACCTCGTGTTCGGCTCGCACTCGGAGCTTCGTGCGCTCGCCGAGGTCTACGGGCAGGACGACGCGAAGGAGAAGTTCGTTCGTGACTTCGTCGCCGCGTGGGACAAGGTCATGAACCTCGATCGGTTCGACCTGCGCTGACCACCTCGCAGTACCGTCCGGCGGTGGTTGTCATCCCCACTGCGCACACGCCGCCGGGCGGCTACGGCGAGCAGATGCCCGAGCCGATCCTCGCTCGCTGCAGCGAGCCGCTCGCCGGACGGCGCGCCCGACCTGCGGGGGACGTGGCGTGTCGTCGACCTCGTGATCGGCGGCGCGCGAGCCCCCGAGGACCATCGGATGTGGCGCCACGTCGAGCGGATCGAGCAGTGCGGCAACCGCCTCGTTGTCACCGGCGGAGGTGTTGTGCACGACATGGTCGTCGACGGCACCTACGAGCGCGGGGTGAACGACGTGATGGCGTCTGACTTCGCGACGCCCATCAGCGTCGCGGCGACGTTCGAGGACGGCGCCCTCGTGCTCCGACCGAAAGGGCTCGATGGCGTCGAGGTGCGCCGTCATCGCGAGGGCGACGAGCTCGTGTGGCAGTTCCACACGCTGTTCACCGCGCGCCTCAGGCGCTGAGGCGCTCGCGAACCAGCGGCACGACCTCGGAGGCGAACCGTTCCATCGACGGTGTGAGTGCGGCTGGCTGCAAGCCGGGAGCCGAGCCCCAAGTCACGATATCGGTGAGGCCGTAGCGTTCGATGAACGATGCAAGCTCGTCGACGCACTCGTCGACGTTGCCCACGAACACGCGCTGGGTGATGCGCTGCGGATCGTTGAACAGCGTCGCATCGCCGGTCCCTGCTTCCTCGGCGAAACGCCCGTACACCGCCATCCGGTAGCGCTCTGCGGCGCGCAATGGCGGCCAGTCGCGGGCACGGTCGTCTGTGACCAGGAACGAGCGGATGATGCCGATTCGCTTCGCGTCCGGATCGCCGCCTGCCGCGATGGTCTGCGCGCGCCAGCTGTCCAACAACGAGACAGGCCCTTGCGGCAGCACGTTCGTTCCGTAGCGCACCGCGCGGTGCACGCCGGGTTCGCTCGACACGGCCATCCACAGCGGGGGGCCACCCGGCTGCACGGGGTCGGGTGTCACCCGGATGTCCTCGAACGTGAAGCGCTTGCCCGCGTAGCTGAAGCGCTCGCCGGACCACGCGAGGCGCAGGATCTCGACGCACTCCTCGGTGCGCGAGACGCGATGCGACACGGGGAACCCGAAACCGCGGAACTCGTGGGGCACGTAGCCCAGGCCGATGCCGAGCTCGATGCGCCCCCCGGACAGCTGGTCGAGCACGGCGAGGTCCTCGGCGAGGCGGAGCGGATGCGCGAACGGGACGATCGAGATGTTCGTCGAGATCCGCATCCGCTTGGTGACAGCGGCAGCCGCGCCCGCAACCGGAACGAAGGAGGGCAGGTAGCCGTCCTCGACGAAGTGGTGCTCGCTGAACCACACCTCGTCGAGCCCGAGCTCGTCCAGCCGCGCGATCTGATCGATCGTCTGTGCGTAGACGTCCTGCAGCGTGTAATCGGCGCCGGGCGGGCAGCGGAAGTCGTGCGCGACCCCGAACCTCGTTGGCGGTTTCACGGGTGGATCTGTGCGTCGTCCGGAGGGACCGGTGCCGAGTGCACTGGTCGCACTTCGGCTCAAGCGCTGAGCTGGCCGACGATCGCGGCGGTGTCGAGCCAGACGTTCTCACGGCTGATGAGACCGTCACGGAACTCGAACACGTGCAGGATGCGGAACGTGATCCGGCGGTTGTTGCCGGGGAGGCCGAGCATCTCGCCGATCACGGTGCCGGTCATCAGCTGCTCCATCACGAGCGCGTTCTCGGTCGCGTACTCGTGGGTGGGCGTCTCTTCCTCCGTGAGGAAGTTCTGGGTGAGTTGGCCGTAGAACGCCCGAGCGGCGTCCTTGCCTTGGTAGGGGGCGCCGGGGAACCCGACGGGATCGTGCTCGACGTCGTCCGTGTACACGGAGACCGCGCCCTCGATGTCGCCGGCGCCTTCTGCCTTCAGGTGACGCTCGACGAGCGCCTTCATCTCTGAGACTTCCATCTCTGCACTTCCTCTCATCTTGTGATGGTGCTATCATCATGAGATGACAGTCTCACGTCAAGAGGCAAGTGTCACAAAATCTGGGCGGGTGAACCAGAAGGCGCGGACTCGGGCCGCGTTGCTCGCCGCCGCCGTCGAGCTCGTGCGCGAAGGCCGGCCTCCGTCGGTGCCCGATGCCGCCGAGCGCGCCCTCGTGTCCGTGGCGACGGCCTACCGCTACTTCCCGACCGCCGACGACCTCTGGACCGAGGCGTCGTTCGAGACGATGGACTTCACCGAGATGAACGCGGGCGTCGACACGGCTCTCGAGGCCGCCGGCGACGACGCGGCCGCGCGACTCGAAGTGGTGGTGACGAGGATCGGCTGGGACATGCTCGACAACCCGCTGCCCTACCGAACGATGGTCAAGCTCGCGTCCGAGCGCTGGTTCGCGCAGCAGCACACACCGACGGTCGAGTCCGCGCCGATCCGCGAAGGCCGGCGTCACCACTGGAACCAGCGCGTCGTCGAGCCGTTGCGGGGCACGCTCACCGACGCGGAGCGACGCCGCCTCGTCGCCGCGCTCGACGTGGCCTGGGGCACCGAAGCCGCGATCTCGCTCATCGACGTCGCCGGCCTCGAGGTCGAGGAGGCGAAGCGGGTCATGTTGCAGACGGCCCAGTGGGTGCTCGCTGCGGGGCTCGCCGATGCCAAGAAGCGGGCGCGCGCCAAGGGCTGATCTGGTTCTACGGTGAAGGCATGCCTGCTCCTGCCCTCACCGCTGAGCCGAAGGACCTCGGCTTCGACGCCGACCGTCTCGCTCGCATCACCTCGCACTTCAAGGCGTACGTCGACGACGGCCGCCTGCCCGGTTGGGCGATCGCCGTGTCACGCAACGGGGAGACCCCGTACCTCGAGACCTACGGCAAGCGCGACCTCGAGTCCGGAGCGCCGGTCGAGCTCGACACGGTCTACCGCTTCTTCTCGATGAGCAAGCCGATCACCTCGGTCGCCGCGATGATCCTGTTCGAGGAGGGCAAGCTCGAGCTCACCGACCCGGTGTCCAAGTTCATCCCCTCGTTCGCGGACACTCGCGTGTACTCGAAAGGCCCGGCGAACAACCCGGGCACCGTGCCGCAAGAGCAGCCGATGACAGTGTTCAACCTCCTCACGCACACGTCGGGTCTGACCTACGGCTTCCTCTACGCGAGCGGCGTCGACCACCTGTACAGGCAGGCGGGGTTCGAGCTCGGCACACCCGAAGGGCTCGACCTCGCGGGTGCGTGCGACGCGTGGGCCGCGATCCCACTCCTGTTCCAGCCGGGCGCCGAGTGGAACTACTCGGTGTCGACCGACGTGCTGGGCCGCGTCGTCGAGGTGGCATCGGGTCAGACGCTCGGCGACTTCATCGAGGAGCGCATCTGCCGCCCGCTCGGCATGGCCGACACGTCGTTCTGGTGCACTGACGAGCAGGCCGATCGCTTCGCGGCGCTCTACGTGCCGAGGCCCGGCACGCGCAAGGCGGTCCTGGCTCCGCTCGGTCACCGCACGAGCGCGCCACCGCTCTTCCTCGGTGGCGGTGGAGGCCTCGTCGGCACCCTCTACGACTACATGCGGTTCTCGCAGATGGTCGCGAACAACGGAGTGCTCGACGGCGTTCGCATCCTCAGCCCTCGCACGGTCGACTACATGGGTCAGAACCACCTGCCCGGCGGGCACGACCTCACCGAGATCGGTCGGCCCCTCTTCACCGAGTCGGTGTTCGACGGAACCGGTTTCGGCCTCGGGTTCTCGGTGGTCATCGACCCCGTCAAAGCGAAGAACCTGTGCTCGAAGGGCGAGATGGCGTGGGGCGGCGCGGCGAGCACGGCCTTCTGGGTCGATCGCAAGGAAGGCATCACCGCGCAGTTCATGACCCAGCTGCTGCCGTCGAGCACGTGGCCGATCCGCGCCGAGCTGCGCAAGCTCGTCTACGCAGCGCTGGTCGACTAGCCACGTGCTCTACGCCGACTGCCCCACCGTCGACGCCGACGTCCTGATCGACGCGCCGATCGAGCGCGTCTGGCAGCTCGTCACCGACATCGAGCTGCCGTCGCGCTTCTCGAGCGAGTTCGTCGGCGCGACGTGGCTGGACGAAGGGCCGCGCGAAGGCGCGCGGTTCGTGGGTCGCAACAGCCATCCCGCGATCGGAGAGTGGGAGACCACGTCGATCGTGAACCGCTTCGACCCGCATCATGCGTTCGGCTGGTGCGTGACCGATGTCGACGAGCCGTCTGCCGTGTGGTGGTTCGAGCTCGACGAGGAGGACGGCAGCGTGCGGCTGCGGCAGCACGCGCAGATGGGTCCCGCGCCGTCGGGTCTTTCGATCGCGATCAACGCGATGCCCGAGAAGGAGGAGCGGATCGTCGCTCGCAGGCTCGCGGAGTTCGAGGCCAACATGCGGGCCACGCTCGACGGCATCAAGCGCCTCGCCGAGGGTTCGGTCTCGTGACGGAACCGGACTCGTGACGCCTGCGCATCGGGGTCTGGGCAACGCCGTTCCAGCCCGACAGCGTCGACTTCGTCCGCGAGGCCGAGCGCCTCGGTGCGGACTCCGTGTGGGTGCCCGAGTTCTGGGCCGGGGACGCGCTGACGCCTCTCGCGTACCTCGCGGCGTGCACGTCGACGATCCGGCTCGCCACCGGCATCGTGCAGCTCGGGGCTCGCACTCCCGCGATGCTCGCGATGTCCGCGCTCTCGATGCAGGCGCTCTCAGGCGGCCGGTTCGTGCTCGGCGTCGGCACGAGCGGGCCGCAGGTGATGGAGGGCTGGCACGGGGTGCGCTTCGAGAAGCCCGTGCGGCGCACCCGCGAGACGATCGAGATCATCCGCACGATCAGCAGCGGCGAGCGACTCGAGCACCACGGCGAGATCTACGAGCTCCCGCTGCCCGGAGGCGAGGGCCGCGCGATCCGCTCGCTCATGCCGCCCGCGCACATCCCGATCTACATCGCTTCGCTCGGCCCGGCGAACCTCCGCCTCACGGGCGAGCTCGCGGACGGATGGATCGGGAACTCGTTCTTCCCCGAGACCGCAGATGTGTTCTTCGACCCGATCCGCGAGGGCGCCGCCGCGGCCGGACGCGACATCGCCGACCTCGACCTCACCGTCTCGGTCGGGCTCGAGATCACCGACGACGTCGAGGCCGCCGGCCGTCGTCATGCCGAGGGCTATGCGTTCACGTTCGGTGCGATGGGCTCGGCGACGAAGAACTTCTACAACGACGCCTTCGAGCGGCAGGGCTACGGCGAAGACGTCCGCGAGGTGCAGCGCCTTTGGCTCGCCGGCGACAAGGAGGCAGCCCGCAAGCGGGTGCCCACCGCGATCGGCCTGGGCACGAACCTCGTCGGCACCGACGACATCATCCGCGAACGTCTGCGCCTCTATCGCGACGCAGGAGTCACCACGTTGCGAGTCGGCCTGCAGGGCGACTCGCTCGACGCGAGGCTCGCCGACCTCGGCCACCTCCTCGACCTTGCGAGAGAGGCCGGCGGCTAGCACTCGTCGAGCGCCTACTGTCCGGCGATGACCTCGTCTCCGTCGTTCAAAGCGGTGCACGACGCGCTCGGTGCATTCGTCGACGCCGATCCCACCTACAGCGCCCAGCTCTGCGTGCAGATCGCGGGGGAGCCCGTCGTCGACCTCACGTGTGGCGCGATGCAGCCCGACTCGCTGCTGCCCGTGTACTCGAGCAGCAAGGGCGCGACCGCAGTCGTCGTCGCGCTGCTCGTCGAGCGCGGTCAGCTCGACCTCGATGCACGCGTGGCGCACTACTGGCCCGAGTTCGCAGCGTGCGGCAAGGACGCGATCACGGTCAGGCAGCTGCTCTCGCACCAGGCAGGCCTCCCCGGCGTCGACGGCGGGTTCACGTGGGAGGAGGTGCTCGCACACGACGCTCTCGCCGAGAGGCTCGCCGCGCAGCGACCGTTCTGGCAGCCGGGACAGGCGTTCATGTACCACGCGCTGACGATCGGCACGCTCGCCGACGAGCTCGTTCGTCGCGTCGACGGTCGACGGGTCGCAGAGGTGCTGCGCACGGAAGTCACCGGGCCGCGAGGCATCGACGTGTGGATGGGCACGCCCGAGTCAGAGGACCATCGCGTCGCGGTGGCACTGCCCCCGACCGGTGAGGAGCTGTCAGCGTTCCTCGTCGAGAACCCCGGTGCCCTCGACAGCGGCGACCCCGTGAGCGCCACGGCGCTGCCGCACGGCAACGTGATCGAGATGCTCGTGCGTGTGAACGACATCGACATGCGGCGGATCGCGCCTCCCGCTGCCGGCGTCCTCGCGAGCGGACGCGGGCTCGCCGCGCTCTACGCGTCTCTGCGTCACGAGGTGAACGGCCAGCCTCGCGTGCTCAGCGACGACACGATCGGGCAGATGTCGCAGATCCAGGTCGCCGGCATCGAGCTCGGCTCGGGTCTGACGGCTCGCTTCGGGGTGATCTTCCAAGCACCGTGCGCACCGCGGTGGCCGTTCGGCAGCATTCGCGCGTTCGGCCACGACGGCGCCGGCGGCTCGCTCGCGTTCTGCGATCCGACCTATCGACCTCTCGTTCGGTTACACCGTCCAGCGACTCCCGTTGCCCGGCGGGATGGATGCGCGTGCGGTCGAGCTCTCGGCTGTCGTGCGCGACTGCCTGCGCTGAGCTCGCGGGTTCACCCGCGCGCGGTGAAATGAATCACCCGAACCGTCGTTGCGCGCGCGCCCGTACTCGTTTGCACACACACGCAGAAGGAGTGCAGACATGAAGGCACATCGCATCGGCGGACTCGTGCTGGCGGGCGGACTCTTGCTCGCCGCGTGCAGCACGGGCGCGCAAGCAGCGGGCGGGTACGGCGGCGGAGCACCGGCGGCACGCCGTCAACGGCGGGCTCAGCTCCGGTGACCGTGAAGACCGCGGCAAGCAAGCTCGGGACGATCCTCGTCGACGCACAAGGCCGCACGCTCTACGCGTTCACGAACGACTCTGGCCGGCATGCCCACCTGTGACGGCGCGTGCGCTGACGCGTGGCCCCCGGTCGCCGCGAAGGCGAACACGACTGTCGGTGGCGGTGTCGACGCGGCGCTGTTGTCGATGGTCCCCCGAACGGATCACACATCGCAGCTCAAGGTGGGCAAGTGGCCCGTGTACCTGTACGCGGGCGACGGCGCACCCGGCGACGTGAACGGCGAGGGCAGTGGCGGCACTTGGTTCGTCCTCGCTCCCAACGGCTCACTGATCAGGAACTGAACGTCTCCAGCGGCGACCGGCGACACTGGTCGACATGACTCCTCCTGTAGCGCACTGCTGGGAGAAGGACGACGAGGTCGGCGGACGTCCGGAGATGACGGAGTTTCGAAGGGCCTCGCGCTACCGGCAGTGCCAGTGGCGCGAGGCCCACGGCTATCCCATGGGCACGCAGCCCATCGTGCCGCGCGACGGGAAGCCCTCTCGGCTCGTCGGCAGCCGGCTCCCCCTGGGCTTTGCAGTGGAGACCGGCGCGACGTTCGTGACTCCGAACGCGCTCGCCGCTGCCCGCAACCGCACGTCGTTCGTCGAGCCGCGTCAGAGCTTCGACCACCAGCGGCTGTGGGCCGACCTGCTCTGGTCGCCGGCGATGGCGTTCAACTTGTTCGGAGATCTGGCGACTGACCTGGCGCGGGCGGATCGCGCCGTGCACACGTGGTGGCCCGACTCGCCGGGCGTGGTCAGCGAGGTCCGCTTCAGCCACTCGCCGGGCTGGCTCGACCCGACCTACCTGAACAGCCTGAGGGTGTTCGACGCAGCGTTCGTGCTCGACCTGCCCGACGGCACGCACGGCGTGATCGGCGTCGACGTCAAGTACCACGAAGCGGCGAAGGCCGAGACCCCGAAGCCAGAGAACATGTGGCGCTACCGCGAGGTGCTCGAGCGATCACGCGTCTTCCGCCCGACGACGCTCGACGCGGTCGCTCGCTCGACCTTGTCGGTGACGTGGCTCGAGCATCTGCTCCTCCTGTCGATGCTGCAGCACGAGAGCAAGCAGTGGAGCTGGGGCCGCTACGTCGTCGTCCATCCGGAAGGCAACACCGACCACGCGGACATCTGCTCGCGCTACCGGTCGTTGCTGGTCGACGATTCGACGTTCGACTCGATGACGCTGGAGGATCTCCTCCGCTCTCGCTGCGCTCCCGGCCAAGACCGTGACTGCACTCCGCGAGCGCTACGTGGCCGACTGAGCGTCAACGCAGCACCGCGGCGAGAGTCGCGTCAGCGTCGACGGGAACGCCGTGCGCCGTGAACCACCGACTGACGTTCTCGAGATCCCGGTGCAACAGCTCGTAGCCGATCGTCGAGCGGTGGAGGTCGACCGCCTGCGGCACGTCGATGAGCCAGACCTGGTCGCGCCACCAGAGGAGGTTGTACGCGGACAGGTCGGCGTGCACCCATCCGGCCTCGACCACGATCTGGAGTGCGGTGAGGAGCTGGTCCCAGGCGGAGGCGAGGGCAGGCCGGTCGAGACGCGCCTCGGCGAGCCGCGGCGCGGCGCCCGCTTCGTCGCCGAGGTACTCGAGCAGCACCGATGTCGTGTGATCGGTCGCCACCGGATAGGGCACGGGTGCGCCCGCGTGCCAGAGATCGGTGAGCACCTCGAACTCGTGGGTCACCCAGTCTTGGCGGACCACGTCTCGGCCGCGGCGAGTCATCTTCGCCACGGCTCGGCGGTCGCGGCTGTTGCGGATCGCTCGCGCTTCGCGGTAGCCGACGTCGTTGCGGAACGTCGCGGCCCTGGTGAATCCGAGCGCTTCGAGCTCGCCCTTCGCACCGACGGTCTTCGGTCGGTACCGCTTCTCGGCGAGAAGGTGGCGTCCGCTGCCGTCCGCTGCCATGCGCTCGATGACGCGTATCTCGGCTTCCTTGCCGGTCTTGAGGGTTCCGAGGTCGGCGTCGACGTAGTCGTCGACGAGGACCCACGGGGGGACAGGTCGGGGCATTGCGCGCTCCAGGCGTCGATGTGGAGGGTCGGCCCGACCGGGTCGCGCCGCAGCGGCGCGGGTGGAGATCGCTCAGTGCGCGGTGGCGAGGCGGTGGGCACGGGGGTTCGTTGTCACGCGTGCACCTCCTCGCTTCGTGGGAAGCAACCATCTTAACTACCGTGCGGCTCGTGATCTCCGAGATGACTGTCGAGGACGCCGGTCGGGTCTTCACCGACCCCACCGCCTACGCCGACGAGCCGCGCTTCCATGCCGCGTGCGCGCTGTTGCGCCGTGAGGCGCCGGTGCATCGGGTCGAGGCCGAGGGCTTCTATCCCTTCTACGCGGTCACCAAGCACGCCGACGTCATGGAGATCGAGCGACAGCACGAGAAGTGGCTGAACGCTCCCGCGCCCGCTGCTCGGGCCGAAGGAGGGCGACGACCAGCGGGCCGTCACCGGCGACGTGCTGCGGACGTTGATCCACATGGATGCGCCGGATCACCCCGCCTATCGCCACATCGCGGCCGACTGGTTCTTGCCGAAGTCGCTGTCGCGCCTCGACGCCCGCATCGCCGAGCTCGCCAAGCGCTACGTCGATCGCATGGCCGACCTCGGCGGCGAATGCGACTTCGCTCGCGACGTCGCCGTGCACTACCCGCTCTACGTGATCCTCTCGATCCTCGGCCTTCCCGAGGACGACTTCCCGCGCTTGCTCAAGCTGACGCAAGAGCTGTTCGGCGCGGCCGACCCCGAGATGGCACGCGGCACGACGCCCGAAGAGCTCATGGCGACGATCCAAGACTTCTTCCAGTACTTCGTGGCGTTGACCGAGGATCGCCGCGCCAACCCGACCGACGACCTCGCCTCGGTGATCGCAAACGCCGAGGTGAACGGCGCGCCGATCGGGATCTTCGAGGCAGTCAGCTACTACGTGATCGTCGCGACTGCGGGCCACGACACGACGTCGTCCTCCATCGCCGGTGGCCTGCACGCCTTGCTCACGCATCCCGATCAGCTGCAGCGGCTTCGCGACGATCCCGCTCTCGTCAGCACCGCGGTCGACGAGATGATCCGCTGGGTCTCGCCGGTGAAGCAGTTCATGCGCACCGCGACCGAGGACTACGACCTGCGCGGTGTGCACATCGAGGCCGGGGAGTCGGTCCTGCTCTCATATCCGTCCGCGAACCGCGACGAAGACGTCTTCGACCACGCCGACCACTTCGATGTCGGTCGCAACCCGAACAAGCACATGGCGTTCGGCTTCGGCGCGCACTTCTGCCTCGGAGCGCAGCTCGCCCGCATGGAGGGCCGCGCGCTCTACAGCGAGCTGATCCCGCGGCTGAAGTCGATCGAGCTCTCGGGAGACCCGGCGTACATGCAGACGCTCTTCGTCGGCGGGCCCAAGCGCCTTCCCATCCGATACGAGCTCGCGTAGGTGCCGACGCTCATCTCGCAACCCGAGCAGGTCACGTCCGCGTGGCTGACCGACGTGTTACGCGAGGCCGGCGCTCTCGGCGGCGACTCGCGCGTGACCTCGCTCGATGCGACCCCGATCGGCACGGGGCAGGTCGGCGCCAACGTGCGCTTCGTGTTGACCTACGACGGCGAGCCGGGGCCACCGTCTGTGGTGTGCAAGTTCGCCTCTGCTGATCCCGACAGCGCGGCGACCGGCGTGAGCACCCTCACCTACGAGACCGAAGTCGCGTTCTACCGAGAGCTGGCGCACACGGTCCACGTCAGCCGACCCCACTGCTACTTCGCCGACCTCGAGCACGGCACCGCGAACGTCGTGATCGTCCTCGAGGACCTCGCGCCGGCCGAGCAGGGTGACCAGATCGCGGGCTGCGCGGTCGAGCAGGCCGAGATCGTGATGGACGAGGCCGCCAAGCTGCACGCACCGCGTTGGGGGGATCCGTCGCTTGCGGACATGGCGTGGCTCAACCGTCCGCCCTCGGGCGGCACGGTGATGCTCCGCTTCTGGGACGGCTTCCTCGCGCGCTACCGCGAGACGCTTGCACCGGCGACGATCGAGGAAGGCCAGCGGCTGGTGGGCGCCGTCGACGCGCTGCAAGATCTGCGGCCCCTCGTGCCGACCGCGATCCACGGCGACTTTCGCCTCGACAACATGCTCTTCGATGCCTCGAGTGCCACGCGACCTGTCACGGTCGTCGACTGGCAGACCGTGCACGTCGGATCAGGCCCGCAGGACGTCGCGTACTTCATCGGCAACGCGTTCGCGGACGTGGACGAGTGCCGTGAGCATCAGGAGCGGCTGGTCCGCAGGTACCACGACCTGCTGGTCGAGCGTGGTGTCAGGGGCTACACGTTCGACCAGTGCTGGCTCGAGTACCGGCGCCATGGCTACGCCAGCCTCATCATGGCGATCGCCGCGTCGATGCTGGTCGGGCGCACCGAGCGCGGCGATCGGATGTTCATGGCGATGGCCGACCGGTCCGCGCAGCTGGCCCGGGACGTCGACACGTTCGGTGCGCTCACGGGGTGAGATGCTGAGACGCTGAAGATCGCTCGGGCTGAAGGGAGCGTCACATGGATCGTCTGGTGATTGCAGGAGGCAGGGTCATCGACGGGACGGGCGCACCCGCCGTCGCGGCCGATGTCGCCATCGAGGGTGACCGCATCGTCGAGATCGGCGCCGGGCTACGCGGTGATCGCCGGGTCGATGCGGACGGTTGCGTCGTCACCCCGGGCTTCGTCGACATCCACACCCACTACGACGCGCAGGTGTTCTGGGATCCCGCGCTCACGCCGTCCTGCTACCACGGCGTCACGACGGTGGTCGCGGGCAACTGTGGGTTCAGCATCGCCCCCACCCGGCCCACCGATCGCGACCTGCTGGGTCGCACGATGGAGAAGGTCGAAGACATGGATCCCGAGTGCCTCGCGGCAGGGATCCCGTGGGAGGAGTTCGAGTCGTTCCCCGAGTACCTCGACGCGGTGCGCAGGCGCGGCTCGGCGCTCAACTACTCCGCCTACATCGGGCACACGCCGTTGCGGCTCTACGTGCTCGGCGCCGAGGCCGCCGATCGCGCCGCGACCTCCGACGAGGTCGACGCGATGGTCGCGCTGATCGAAGAGGCGATGGAGGCGGGCGCCGCTGGCTTCGCGACGAGCATGGCGCTCACACACGTCGGCGCGGACGGTCGCCCGATCCCCAGCCGCGTCGCTCAGCCCGAGGAGACGCAAGCGCTGTGCCGGGCAGTGGGTCGCAGTGGGCGCGGCGTCATCGGCGTCAACGGCGGCGAGGGGATGTCGTTCACCGAGTGCTACGACCTGCAGCCGAGCTTCGGCGCGCCGATCACGTACACCGCGGTGCTCACGGTGCCGAGCGGTGCGCACCTGAAGGCCGCGGAGATCCACCGCGAGCGGCGAGCGCGCGGCGCGGACGTGTGGCCGCAGGTCTCGTGCCGGCCGCTGTCGTTCTCGGTGAACCTCGTCGAGCCCTTCAACCTCAACACGAACCCGGTGTTCGCCGAGCTGATGCCGCGCTCGATCGAAGAGCGTCGGGCCGCGTACGCGGATCCGGGTTGGAGGCAGAAGGTGCGCGATGCCTGGGAGGACCGCAAGGGCATCCCGCCGCGGTGGGACACCTACGAGATCATGGAGTCGACCGCGCATCCCGAGCTCGTCGGGAAGAAGCTCGCTGCAGTCGCCGAGGAGCGCGGCACGGACCCGTTCGACACGCTGCTCGACCTCGGCGCGGAGGAGCGTGACATCAAGGCGCTCCGGGTGAAGACGATCCTCGCCAACGACGACCCCGAGGGCATCGCGATGCTCCTCAACGAGCCCGGCTGCACGCTCGGCCTCTCCGATGCGGGGGCCCACGTCGGTCAGCTCTGCGACGCCCCGTTGCCCACCGACCTCCTCGGCAACTGGGTGCGCGAGCGCGAGGTGCTCTCGCTCGAAGGTGCGGTCCACAAGCTGACGCAGGAGCCCGCCGATCTCTTCGGGTTCGCCGACCGCGGTGTGCTCCGGCCTGGCGCGTTCGCCGACGTCACCGTGTTCGACCCCGACGCGGTCGGCCCTGGCCCGGTGCGCCGCGTCCGCGACTTCCCGGCCGACAGCGAGCGCCTCACCGCAGATCAGCCGACGGGTGTGCGGCACGTCCTGGTCAACGGCGTCGCCATCCGCGTCGACGGCGAGCAGCTCGGGCCGGACACACTTCCAGGCCGTGTCGTCAGCCCGGCCGACCGCAACGGAGGGACACCGCGATGAAGTACCGCAAGCTGGGGACGCACCGGCATGGATGTGAGCCCGATCTGCCTCGGGTGCATGAGCTTCGGCATCCCCGATCGTGGCGGCCATCCCTGGTCGCTCGACGAGGACGCTGCACGTCCGTTCATCGAGCGGTCGATCGAGGCGGGCATCAACTTCTTCGACACCGCGAACGTCTACTCGGACGGCACCAGCGAGGAGATCGTCGGCCATCTGCTCGCCGAGTTCGCACGTCGCGACGAGATCGTGCTCGCGACGAAGCTCTGCGGCGTCATGCGCCAAGGGCCGAACGGGCGCGGCCTGTCGCGCAAGGAGATCATGCACGAGATCGACCAGAGCCTCCGCCGGCTCGGCACCGACTACGTCGACCTCTACCAGATCCATCGCTGGGACTCCCGCACGCCGATCGAGGAGACCATGGAGGCGCTGCACGACGTCGTGAAGGCGGGCAAGGCCCGCTACATCGGCGCGTCGTCGATGTGGGCCTGGCAGTTCTCGAAGGCGCAGCACGTGGCTGAGCTGCACGGCTGGACGAAGTTCGTCTCGATGCAGAACCACTACAACCTCGTCTACCGCGAGGAGGAGCGCGAGATGCTCCCGCTGTGCGCTCGACCAGGGCGTCGGTGCCATCCCGTGGAGCCCGCTCGCTCGCGGCCTGCTCACCCGCGACGCCGGCACCGTCGACCGATCGATCCGAGACCGACGAGTTCGGACGCACCCTCTACGCGAACGCCGATGCGGGGATCATCGAGGCCGTTGCCAAGATCGCCGCCGACCGAGGTGTGTCGCGGGCGCAGATCGCGCTGGCCTGGGTGTCGAAGCACCCCGCGGTCACCGCGCCGATCGTCGGGGTCACCAAGCCGAACCAGCTCGAGGACGCGATCGCGTCGGTCGACATCGAGCTGACGGCCGACGAGATCTCGGCGCTCGAGTCGCCGTACACGCCTCAGCCCGTGCAGGGCTTCGTGTGACGTACGTTGGTCTGCTGTCCGAGGCAACCGAGCCGGGGGGTCGGCATGCAGGTCCACTTCGCGAACATCTGGGAGGACATCGCCGACAAGGTCGGTGATCGCACCGCCCTGATCCACGGAGACGAGCGAGTGTCGTGGCGTGAGCACGACGACCAAGCGGCACGGCTCGCGCAGGCGTTCATCGAGCTCGGCCTGAAGCCCGACTCCAAGGTCGCGCTCTACCTCTACAACGGCACCGAGTACGTGACCGCGCAATACGCAGCGTTCAAGATGCGCGGCGTCCCGATCAACGTCAACTACCGGTACAGCGAAGGCGAGCTGCTCTACCTGCTCGACAACTCCGACGCCGAGGTCCTCATCTTCCACTCGAGCCTCGGCGACCGTGTCGCGAAGGTGCTGCCGAAGGCCGAGAAGCTGCGCGCGGTGATCGAGGTCGACGATGCCCCGTTGGGCGTCGACAGTGAGCACGTCGACGGCGCGTTGCGGTGGAACGACGTGCTCGCTTCGCACGAGCCCGCGGCCCGCATCGAGGGTCAGCCCGAAGACATCTACATGCTCTACACGGGCGGCACGACCGGCATGCCGAAGGGCGTGATGTACACGCACGGCATCTTCCCGATCGCGATCGCCGGCTTCGGCGCGGCGATCTCGGGCCTGACCCCGCCCACCAACGTCGACGAGGTGCTCGCGCTCGGCGACCAGCTCGCCGCGCCTCCCGTCTGGCTCGCGGCGTG
This sequence comes from uncultured Acidimicrobiales bacterium, assembly GCA_963726495.1. GTDB lineage: Bacteria > Actinomycetota > Acidimicrobiia > Acidimicrobiales > DATKAS01 > DATKAS01. Next base: position 274,651 of record CAVSCP010000008.1, on the reverse strand, counting down.
CCCGCAGATGCACGGCACGGGGATGTGGCTCGGCACGATGGCGCCGCTGCTGCTGCAGGGATCGGTCGTGACGCTGACGAACCGCTCGTTCGATGCCCACGAGCTGTGGCAGGCGGTCGAGCGCGAGGGCGTGAGCGCGGTCGTCATCGTCGGCGATGCGTTCGCGAAGCCGATGCTCCGCGCGCTCGACGAGAAGGGCTACGAAGCCCCCTCGCTGAAGACGATCGTGTCGTCGGGCGTGATGTGGTCGACCGAGGTGAAGGAAGGGCTGCTGAAGCACCTCGACGTCACCCTCTACGACGGCCTCGGTTCCACCGAGGGTGCGATGGGCACGACGATCAGCACACGAGCAGGAGTCGGCACGACGGCGAAGTTCACGACCAACCCCTCGGTGAAGGTGGTGACCGAGGACGGCCGCGAGCGTGCAGCCCGGATCCGACGAGATCGGGATGGTCGCCGCTCTGAGCGCGTCGCTCGGCTACTTCAAGGATCCCGAGAAGTCGGCCCGCACGTTCATGGTGATCGACGGCGTGCCGCACTCGTTGCCCGGAGACTGGGCGAAGGTCGCCGCCGACGGGTCGCTGATCCTGTTGGGCCGCGGGTCGAACTGCATCAACACCGGCGGTGAGAAGGTCTTCCCCGAGGAAGTCGAGGAGGCGGTCAAGGCGAACCCGGCGGTGTACGACTGCCTCGTCGTCGGGGTTCCCGACGAGCGCTTCGGCGAGCGGATCGTCGCCGTGGCGTCGCTGCAGCCGGGCGCGTCGGCGGACGAGGCGTCGATCATCGAGGGCGCCACCGAGCACATCGCTCGCTACAAGCTGCCCAAGAGCGTGATCATCGTCGACCGCGTGCAGCGGGCAGCCAACGGCAAGGCCGACTACCCGTGGGCGAGAGAGGTCGCGAGGACCGGGGCAGCCGGGAGCCTGCGTGACGACCATCGACCTCGACCGCGCCGCAGCCGATCTCCGCGACGACGGGCTCTGCATCGTGCCCGGCGCGCTCGACCACGAAACGCTCGACCACAGCACGCGACGCGCTCTACGAGGCCGCGGCACGCGATCGGGCCGAGGGCCGCGAGGTGAGGTTCGGGCTCGACTACGCGACCGACACGACGAACCAGCGGGTGTGGAACCTCCCGAACCGTCATCCAGTGTTCTGCGCGCTCGCCGAGCACCCGGCCGCGCTCGCGCTCGTCAAGGGCACGCTCGGCTGGCCCGCGCTGCTGTCGAACATCAGCGCCAACATCACGGGGCCCGGTGGTGGCGAGATGGTGCTCCACGCAGATCAGCTCTACATGCCGCAGCCGTGGTCAGGCGTGCAGGGCATCAACGTGCTGTGGTGCCTCGACGACTTCACGGACGAGAACGGGGCGACCCGGTTCGTTCCCGGCAGCCACGAGCACAACCGAGCCCCGATGGCCGACGATCAGGGCGCGGACACCGTCGCCATCGAGGCGCCTGCGGGCTCGATGGTCGTGATGGAGGGTCGGGTCTGGCACAAGACGGGGAACAACCGGACCGTCGACGAGCGCCGGGCGGGCGTGTTCGCCTGGTACACGATCCCGATCTACCGAGCGCAGGAGAACTGGTTCCTTGCGCTCGACGATGACGTCGTCGACGCGGCATCCGATGACCTGCTCGTGCTGTTCGGTTACAAGGCCCTCGGCCTCGGATTGGTGAACGGCGCGTCTCCCCGCTGAGCATCAGTCGAGACAGCTGAGCCCGGGCGGCCCGAACTCGTCCGGAAAACCCGCCACAACTGGCGGGTTTTCGACCGAGAACGGTTGGGATGGCTTGCGGGCTACGGGGTCTTGTCGAAGACGTCGGCGAGGCCCTGGAACAGCCAGCGATCGTCGTCGGTGCCGGGAGGTGTGAAGGGCGCGCGGAAGCTGAGCTGCTCGAGCACCTCGACGGAATCTCCCGTGAGGACGACCGCACCCGCGGGCGGCGCGCCTCGGTGGATGCGCACAACCGGACCCGCCTCGATCACCGCGTGGACGTCGGGGCCGGTCGTCTCGAGCGCGATCACGCCGCAGCGCGTCGACCCGGTGCTCGCCTGGAACGAGGGCCCGAGCGCGCCGGCGTACAACAGGCATGCCTCGAGCTCGGCATCGTCGATGACGGGATCGAGCCCGAGCGGGATCACCACATCGCGCTCGTGCACCCACGAGTCCCAGAGCGCGTGGATCGCGACGAGGCCGATCGCGATGTGGCCAGGGGGAGCCTCGGCGAGCACATCCCAGTCGTCCACCGACGAGAGCGCGTCGGCGAGCGCCTGGTTGCCCTGCACGAACTGCGTGAGCGTGTCGGTCGGCTCCGTGCCTTGCGCCGCGGCGACGAGCTGAGCCGGCGACACGACCGGATCGAAGCCGAGCAAGTACCGCGTGGGCTCGCCGGCGAGCCCTTGGTTGATCGAGTGAGCCCAGAACCCGTTCGTGGACGCCAGGTGGATGATCACGTCCTGCACCGACCAGCCCTCACAGCGGCTCGGCGTCGCCCACTGGTCCGCGTCGAGGTCGGCAAGGGTCGCCGCGAGCCGGTCGCGCTGACGAGTCACCGTCGTGGCGATCCCCTCGACCATCGGGGTCAGCCGCACCAGCGGCTCGGTGTCGTAGCGAGGCGTGATCTTCATGAGGGCAGCCTGACATGAGTGAGCTTCTCGCTTGCGGCCCAGAGCTGCGCCGCGATTCGGGATCGACCGCGTACGTCATGACGCCGAGAGGGGGTGATCCGAACTCGATGTTGAGCGCGTCGCTGGGCTCGACGAGCGGGGCGATGTCACAGTCCTGTGCATACAGGCCACCGAGGCCGTCGAGCTTCGGGCTCGTCGCGCACCACACGCTCGTCGCCGCTCCTTGTTCGACGGTCTTGCGCGACTTCGACGGATCGATCACGGCGTCGCCGTTCTCGTCGACGAGGCCGAACGCGGTGAGCACCTCGGGCGGCGTGTACCGCTTGAAGTTGCTGTCGACGATCGTGCCCGGGTGAAGAGAGAACGCGCGGATGTTCTCGTCGCGTCCGCGCTCGTCGAGGGCGACCGCGTGGAGGATGTTCGCCGTCTTCGACTGCCCATACGAGAGCACAGGGTCGTAGTCGCGGCGCTCGAACATCAGGTCGTCGAGCACGACCGGTGACGCGCGATGGGCCCACGACGAGACGGCCACGACGCGCGCGCCCTCGGCGGCACGCAGCGCGGTCCACAGCCGGCAGGTGAGGTGGAAGTGGCCGAGGTGGTTCGTCGTGAACACCGACTCGTAGCCGCGTTCGTCGCGAGCCAACGGCGCGCCCCCGATGCCAGCGCTGTTCACCAGCAGGTGGAGCGGCCGGCCGGACGCGAGGAACCGAGCGGCGAAGACGTCGATGGTCTTGGGCACCATCAGATCCATCGCCCTGATCTCGACGTCGAGCCCAGCCAAGGTCTCGGCGGCGGCGTCGACGTTGCGGGCCGGAACGACGACCATCGCGCCGGCGGCGCGCAACGCCCGCACTGTGGGCACGCCGATTCCGGACGCGCCGCCGGTGACGATCGCGGTCTTCCCGGTCAGATCGATGCCTGCGACCACGTCGTCCGCGGTCGAGGCGGCGCCGAACCCGGAGCCGAGCGGTGCTTGGGTGGCGGTCATGCGAGGCATACTCGCCGATTGTGACGCGCTCAGCCGGCGGACTCGACCCTCGAGGTGCGTGACGCGTACCTCGGTCGACTGGGGCTCGACGCCGAGCCGCCTTCCGCCGAGGCGCTCAGCCGCCTGCACCGAGCCCACGTCGAACGGGTGCCCTACGAGACGATGTGGATCCACTCGGGAGATCTGTGGGACATCGATCCGGTCGCGTCGGCGACGCGGGTCGCGCTTCGCGGTCGCGGCGGCTACTGCTTCCAGCTGAACGGCGCCTTCAGTGAGCTCCTTGCGTGCCTCGGCTACGACGTGACCCGGCACGTCGGCGGCGTGCACGGCTCGGACGGTCCCACTGTCGACGCACTCACGAACCACCTCGTCCTCACCGTGTCAGGTCTGCCGTCCTCCGAGAACGAGCTCGGTGATTGGTACGTCGACGTCGGCCTCGGTGACGCCCTGCATGACACGGTGCCGCTTGCGGCCGCGACGTTCCGGCAGGGCCCGTTCACGCTGTCGCTCGAACAGACCGACGATGGCGTGGGGGACTGGCATCTCACCCATGATCCCCTGGGCACCTTCGCCGGGATGAGCTGGCGGATGCGGCCGGCGACGATCGACGAGTTCGCCGAGCGCCACGAGGTGCTCTCGACCTCCCCCGATTCTGGGTTCGTCCGCACCGCGAGCGCACAACGCCGCGACGCCATCGGCGTCGACATCATGCGGGGGCTCGTCCTGACCCGGGTGGGGGAGGGCAGCGCGCCGACACATCCGCTCACGGAGCGCAACGACTGGTTCGGCGCGCTCGCCGACCTCTTCGACTTGCGGTTCGAGGGCGTGCCGCCCGAGACGCTCGACCGCCTGTGGGCGCGATGCTCGGCCGCCCACGAGGAGGCGGAAGCCGCATCTATCCTCGGCAACGAGTGAGCGACCTTCGAGATCGGCGCCCGATTCGCCTGGCCGAGCTCGTCGCCGCCCTCTCGCTCGGCATCGACCTCGGCTTCGGTCAGCCGATGGAGCACGTGCTCCGACAATGCCTCATCGCGCTCCGGCTCGCCGACGACATCGGCCTCGACGACGAAGACCGCGAGGCCGTCTACTACTCGGCGCTCCTCGTCAACGTCGGATGTCATACCGACGCGCACGAGCAGGCGAAGTGGATGGGCGATGACATCGCGCTGAAGTCGAAGAAGTACGACCCCGAGACCTCGTCCCTCCGGCAGATCACCGACATGCTCCGCATGGTCGGCGCGGGCAGCCCACCGCTGCACCGCATCCGCACCGGGTTCGCGTTCGCCGTGTCGGGTCGCAAGGAGTTCGACGGGATGATCGCCCAGCACGCGCGCCTCGCGCGCATGCTCGGCGAGGAGCTCGACCTCCCGCAGCGGGTGCTCGACGGGCTCGGGGCGTCGTACGAACGATGGGACGGTGAGGGATGGCCGGGAAGCTCGCGGGCGAATCGATCCCCATGGCCTCGCGCATCGTGCAGCTCGCAGAGTTCGTCGAGGTCGCGCATCGATCCGACGGTGTCGACGCCGCGAAGCGGGTGGCGGAGAGCCGATCGGGGACGCAGTTCGACCCTGGTCTCGTGCAGCTGCTCTGTGCGGACGCGGAGAAGGTCCTCGGCGGGCTCGACTCGGCGGGCTCGTGGGACGCGGTAGTCGACGCGGAGCCGTCGCTGGCGATCGTGCTCACCGAGGACGAGTGTGATGCCGCCCTGCTGGCGATCGCGAACTTCGTGGACCTGAAGTCGCCGTACACCCTCGGGCATTCGCACGCGGTCGCCGACCTCGCCGCGACTGCGGGGTCGCGGCTCGGCCTCTCGACCGGGGAGGTGCGATTGCTCTACCGCGCCGGTCTCGTCCACGACTTCGGTCGGCTCGGCGTCTCGAACGCGATCTGGGACAAGAAGGGGCCGCTCGGCGCGGGCGAGTGGGAGCGTGTGCGCATGTACCCGTACTACGGCGAGCGCATGCTGCAGCAGTCAGAGACGCTCGCGCCCGTCGCGCGCATCGCGGTGCAGCACCGTGAACGGCTCGACGGCTCCGGCTATCCGCGTGGTCTGTCCGGCAGCGCGATCTCGCGCTCGGCACGCGTCGTCGGTGCCGCCGACGCGTACCAAGCGATGCGGGAACCCCGGCCCCACCGTCCAGCGAGGCCTGCGGACGACGCGGCGCGAGAGCTTCGACACGAGGTGCGCGTCGGGCGGCTCGACGGAGACGTCGTCGAGGCCGTGCTCACCGCTGCCGGTCACCGTGTCGTGCGGCGGCGGGAGGGACCGGCAGGGCTCACGGCTCGGGAGGTCGAGGTGCTGCGGCTCCTCGCCCAGGGCCTCTCGAACAAGGACATCGCGGCCCGACTCGTGATCACGCCGAAGACCGCCGGCAACCACATCGAGCACATCTACTCGAAGATCGGCGCGACGAACCGCACCGCTGCGAGCCTCTTCGCGATGCAACACGGCCTGCTCCCTGAGGAAGGCTTCGCGACCCTGGGCTGACGAAGATGAGGCGATCCCCTCATGACCAGTGCACCCGGCGTCCCGCACGCTGATCGCACACCAGTCACGACTCATGAGGAGACGCCATGTCCGTCCAGGAGATCAGGAAGAGCGATCGGGGCGGTGCGTTCGTGCATGCGAACGGCATCGACATCCACTACCTCGAGGTCGGGCAGGGCGAACCCCTCGTGCTGCTGCACGGCGGCGTCGTGTCCACGAGCTCGCTGTGGCGCAACCACCCCTTCGCCTATGCCGACCACATGGAGACGCTCGGACAGCACTTTCGAGTCATCGCTCCCGACACTCGTGGTGCCGGCCTCACGGAGCCTGGGGAGGGCACCGCGTCGTTCGCAGTCCTCGCCGAGGACGTGCGCGCCCTGATCGACGTGCTCGGTCTCGACCGTCCGATGGTCGGGGGCTTCAGCGAAGGTGGCATCACCGCGACCGTGCTCGCGCTCACCCATCCCGATTCGGTGCGGGCGATCGTGAACGACGCCGGCTACGACATGTTCAACCCCGAGTCGCCCTCGTTCATGATGATGAGGATGACGCTCGGCGGCAGCCCCGACGCGACCGCGGGCGATCCCGATGCGGTCGAACGGTTCTTCTCCGCCTCGCCCGAGATGAAGCACACGCTCGAGGTGATGAAGGCCGACCACGACGGGCAAGGTGAGGGGTACTGGCGCACGTACATCACGAACGCCTTCCCGCGCACGACCCAGCCCCTGGGTCACACGTTCGACGACCTCGCCAAGGTCACCGCTCCGACGCTCGTGCTCGCGGGCGACAGAGACGCGTTCTGCTCGGTCGAGGAGGGTGTCGTCGCGTTTCGCAAGCTGCCGAACGCGGAGCTCGCGATCCTGCCCAACACCGAGCACCTCCTCACCCCCGCCAAGATCGCGACGACGATCGAGTTCCTCGAGCGGCATCGCGCCTGAACCGGACGTGGGGCTCCGTAGTGTCGAGCTGTGCGAGTCGTTCGGTTCGGGCTGCCGGTCCTTCTCGTCGCGGCGCTCCTCGTCTCGTGCCGCCCGACTTCTTCGGGCCGCAGCGGAGACGTCGGTCGCCGTCGGCCACTCGCAGCGAACCGTCACGGTGGGCGGCACTGAGCGCACCGTGCTGCTGTATCGACCGGACGGCACCGCGCAACGAGCGCCGCTCGTCGTGATGCTGCACGGCGGGTACGGCAGCGCCAGCCAAGCCGAATCGACGTACGGCTGGGACCAGCAAGCCGACACCGCGAAGTTCCTCGTCGCCTATCCGGACGGGCTGTACCGCTCGTGGAACGCCGGCACGTGCTGCGGGCCGCCCGCAGCGCTGGGCGTCGACGACGTGGCCTTCGTCTCGGAGGTCGTCAGATCGCTCGAGGCCGAAGGCGCAGTCGACGCCGATCGCGTCTACGTCACCGGGATGTCGAATGGGGCCATGCTGGCGTACCGGCTCGCCTGCTCGACCGACCTGTTCGCGGCGGTCGCGCCGGTCGCCGGCACGATCTTGGTGGACTGCGGCAACGCCACGCCCACTTCGGTGCTGCACATCCACGGCGCTGCCGACAAGAACGTGCCCTACGGAGGCGGGCCAGGGAGCGCGGTCACCGTGGCCGGCGAGCCTCGAGTGGATGGGCCGTCAGTACCCGCCGACAACGCGACCTGGCGCACCATCGATCAGTGTGAGGCGCCCGTGGTCGCCACGACAGGCGCCGTCTCCACATCGACCGCGACGTGTCCTCGCGGTCGCACCGTCGAGCTGATCACGATCGCCGGTGCCGGACACCAGTGGCCGGGAGCCAAGCCGAACCCAGTGGCGCAACGGCTGCTCGGCACCGATCCGCCGTCGACGGCGATCGATGCCACGCAGGTCATCTGGGACTTCTTCGAGGCGCACTCCAAGTAGTCGCTCCGCGGCCGGGGTTCACTGCCCAAGATGGAGGCCATGGCCCGCTTCCGCATCGTGCCCGACAAGTCGGCAGTCCTGATCCAAGCGAGCTCCAGCCTCCACCCCATCCACACCAGGACCACGGGGTTGGTCGGGTTTCTCGAGGTCGACGTCCGCGACGGCGTCATCGACACCGCCGCGGATCCGAGAGGCCGAGCTGTCTCTGCGCGTCGATCGACTCTCGTCAGGCAACCGCCTCGAGGACAGCGAGCTGCAGCGCCGCATCGACGCCCGTCGCCATCCCACGATCGAAGGGCGGTTGGTCCACATCTCGAAGGCGAGCGGCGACGGTCGCTATCGAGTCGCGGGCGACCTCACGTTCCATGGCGTGACGCGCCGCTGCGAGGACGACCTCGTGATCACGCCGATCGACGACCGCACGCTCCGCGTCGAGGGCGAGTCGTCGTTCGACATCCGCGACTTCGGGATGGAGCCGCCGCGCATCTTCATGCTGCGCGTCCACCCCGACGTCAAGGTCCGCATCGAAGTCGTCGCCGAGAAGGAGGACTAGCGATTGTCGCCGGATGAGCCCTCTTCAGCCTGCGATCGCGTCGAGCGCTTCCTTCACGGTCGGGTAGAAGTGGTCGCGGTCGAGCGTCTTGAACAGCCCGTACCGGAATGTGAGGTCCTGCAAGCGGTCGCGCATCTCCGCGAACGCGACGTGGACGCCCTTCTGGTTGAGCTCGTCGTCGAGCTGCTCGAGCATCTCGGCGGCGGTGACGTCGATGTCGGTGATCGCCTCGCACTGGAGCACGATCCACCTCGGTCGCCGTTCTCGCACGAGGTGACGGATCTGCCGGCGGAACGCGCCGGCGTTCGCGAAGAAGAGCGGTGCCTCCCACCGGTAGATCACGATCCCCTCGAGCTCCTCCGCGTCGGGGTGCTGCTCGACGCTGTGCCATCCGGCGAGGTCTGGAACGCGGCCGAGCACCGCGCCGTGCGGCCACCAGCTGTGGTGGAACACGAGCAGCACCGACAGGACGATCGCGATCACGATGCCCGGGAGCACACCGAACACGATCACGCCGGCGCTGGTCGCCAGAGACAGCACGACGGCGCTCGGACGCACCCGCGCGTACTTCCGGAGGAGCGAGACGTCCATCAGCGAAAGCGCCGCGGCGATGACCACCGCGGCGAGCGCCGACTGGGGGAGGTCCGCGAGGAGCGAGTTGAAGAACAAGAGCAGCAACACCACGATGCCGGCGCCGACGACTCCGGTGAGCTGGCTCTTCGCCCCTGACTGCTCAGCGACGGCGGTGCGCGACCCGCTGGTCGACACCGCGAAGCCCTGCACGAACCCGGCGGCGATGTTGGCCGCGCCGATGCCGATCATCTCCTGGTTCGGTTCGACCTCGTCGCCGCGGCGTGCCGCGAAGCTCGACGCGGTCGCCATCGTGTCGGTGAGCGACACGAGCGTGATGCCGATCGCGGCGACGAACAACGGGCCGACGTCGTGCACCGTTGTGAATGGGAACGCCGGCGTCGGAAAGCCCTTCGGGAGCGAGCCGACCGTCGACACTCCCTTGCTGCTGAGGTCGAGCACCGCCGAGACGACGGTGGCGCCGGCGACGGCGACCAACACCGCCGGCACCTTCCTGGTGATCCGCGGCAGCACGAGGAGCACGAGGAGCACAGCGATGCCGACCGCGAGTGACTTCCCGACGGTCTGATCGAGGTTGCTGAAGAACTCCTTCACCTCTTCGAAGAACGTGTCGGCATCGGTCGAGAACCCGCACAGCTTCGGCAGCTGGCCGACGATGATCGTGATCGCCAGCCCGTTCATGTAGCCGACCTGCACCTCGCTCGACAGCAGGTCGGCGACGAAGCCGAGCCGCGCGAGCCCAGCGACGATCTCGATGACCCCGACGAGGAGGGCGAGCATGCCCGGCGAGCTCGATCGCCCTTGACGAGTTGGCGCCGACGATGAGCAGTGGCGCCAACGCAGCGAAGATCATCGGCGAGATCGACGAGTCGGGGCCGAGGACCAGCACGCGTGATGGACCGAAGATCGCGTATCCGACCAGGCACCCGATGGTCGTGTAGAGCCCGGTGACCGGCGGCAATCCCGCGAGCTGTGCGTAGGCCATGCCTTGTGGCACCAGGATCGCGGCGAGCACCAGGCCCGCAACGAGATCCGATTTGAGCCAATGGCGTTCGTAGTGGCGCGCCACCCCGACGCCCGGAACGAACCGCTCGACTCGCCGCCAAACCCCCGTCCCAGGCATGGACCGCTCACCGTAGGCGGCCCGCAAGGCCTCGCGTCTGGTATGACCGCGAGTCATGGAGGAAGCCGACGCCGCCGCAGGCTCCTACAACCCGAAGCTCGCTCTCCTGCTCGCGATGGCGATGTTCGTCTTGGTGGTCGACACGTCGCTGATGAACGTGTCGATCTCCGCAGTCGTGCAGGACCTGCACACCACAGTCAGCGGCGTTCAGTCCGCCATCGCCCTCGAAGCGCTCGTCTCCGCCGCCTTCATCCTCATCGGCAGCAAGATCGGCGACCTCTTCGGCCGCAAGAAGGCGTACGTGCTCGGCCTGCTCGGCTACATGACGGGCGCGATCGCGATGATGCTGGCGCAGGGGCTCACCGCGATCATCATCTTCTGGGCGATCATCGGAGGGCTCGGTGCCTCGCTGCTGCTGCCCTCGATGCAGTCGCTGATCCACGGCAACTTCGAAGGGGCGGCGCAGCGCAAGGTCTACGCGCTGGTCGGCGCGTCGGCGGCCATCGCGGCGGCGATCGGCCCGCTGGTCGGCGGCTTCATCACGACCTACCTGTCGTGGCGAGTCGCGTTCGGGCTCGAAGCCGTCGTGATCCTCGTGGTGCTGTCAGGCATCAAGCTGGTGAAGGACGTCCCCTACACCGGTGAGCGAACGATCGATCCGATCGGCGCCGTGCTCTCCGTGCTCGGCATGGGCGGCATCGTGCTCGGGATCCTCGCGTGGCAGGAGGGAGCCGAGTCGGTCGCGATCCTCATCGTGCTCGGCGTGGCCGCGATGGTCACCTTCGCGATGTGGCTCGTGCGACGCAAGAAGCGCGGGGAAGCCCACCTTGATCGATCCTGGGCTCTTCAAGTCGAAGCTCTTCACGTCCGGGATCTCGGGGCAGATGCTGCAGCAGATCTCGCTCGGCGGGCTGATGATCGCGCTGCCGATCTACCTCCAGATGGTGCTCGAGTACAACGCGATGGAAGCGGGCCTCTCGCTCGCCCCGTTGTCGCTGAGCATGTTCGCCGTGGCGGTGATCGCGGGCAAGAAGGCCGGCTCGCGGCGCCCGAGCAGCATCATCCGCGCGGGGTTCGCCCTCGTGACCGTCGGTGTGGTGCTGCTGCTCCCGATCGTCCCCCGAGCGCACTCGGGCTGGTGGCTGCTCGTGCCGCTCACGATCGCGGGTGCGGGCCTCGGTCTGCTCGTCTCGCAGCTGAACAACTACACGCTGTCGCCGATCAGCGAGGAGCGGGTCAGCGAGGCCGCCGGCGTGAACTCGGCAGGTGGATCGTTCGGCCTCTCCTTCGGCCTGGCGTTCGCCGGGGCGATCATGCTCGCCACGCTCTCGTTCTCGTTCACTCACATGGCGAACAACAGCGCGGTGCTCCCGCCGGACGACAAGGCGCACATCGCGACCGTGCTCGACGATGACGCTGAGATCATGACCAACACGCAGCTGGAGGGCCTGCTCGCCGGCGAACCTCCGGACGTGCAAGCCGAGATCATCCGGATCAACACCGACGCGCGGAACATCGCGCTGCAAGTCGCGCTCATCGTCCCGCTGCTCGCCGCGCTGCTCGGCTTTGCGGTCTCGATTCGGATGATGCGCCTCCCGGACCCGGAGCCGTCGGGCGCCGAGGGCATGGTGTTGGGAGGCTGAGGCGTGGGCAGCCTGCAAGCGGACGGCACGTACGAGGTCGACGACCTCGACCGCAAGACGTTCGCACAGGACGGCTTCGTGCACCTCTCCGGCGTGCTCACCGAGGCTGAGGTCGCGGACCTCGAGGTCGTCTACGACCGGTTCCTCCGGCGTGAGATCGAGGTGCCGGGCAAGGACTACTGCGACATGGCCGGCGACTACGGCCGCGAGCCCGAGGACTTCTCGATCGTCAACGTGATGCTGCCGCGTCGGTACTACCCCGCGTGGCAGGGCAACGTCTACGAGCAGCGCACCGCATCGATCGCGCGGCAGCTCTGCGGCGACGGCATGACGATCGACTACGACCAGCTGCTGGCGAAGCAGCCCTACAAGGACGATGCGATCTTCGCGTGGCACCAAGACATGGCCTATTGGCCCGACACGCCCGATCGCCGCACGGCGACGTTCTGGCTCGCGGTCGACGACTCGACCGCGGAGAACGGGTGCATGCGCTTCGTGCCCGCGACGAACCACGAGGCGGCGTTGCGTCCGCACACGCCGGTGTTCGGCGGGCGGGGAACGTCACATGCGCTCGGCACTGACCTGCGCGACGGCGACGAGGTTGTCGTGAAGCCGATCGCGCGCGGCGACTGCACGGTGCACAACGAACGCGTGATGCACGGGTCAGGCGGCAACCTCACTGCGGGGTACCGCCGTGCGTACATCGTCGCCTACCGCTCACAAGAGACCGTGCGCATCGAGCGCGAGCTCGGCTTCACGCACAGCCACAACGATGAGCACGAAGTCCTCGACGCGGTCGGAGTCCGCGGGCAGACGACCTAGCTGCATGCCTTGGGGTTATCTGATCACGGTCGCGCTCGATCGCGGTCTGCACGGGATGCGCGGCGGCGCCGTTGCGCCGTCCGGCTCGTCTCGGACGCCTCATGTGGATGGTCGCGATGGTGCCGAACGAGCTGCCGTTCGTCGTGTTCGCCTATCTGGCCGCGGCGACGCTCGTCGCGGCGCTGCAGCACGACCTCGGCACCTCGGTCGGGCTCATCGGGCTCGCACTCGCAGTGCTCTCGACGGGAGCGCTCGTCGTCATCGTGTGGCGCGCGACGCGGACCCGAGGCGTGGTCGCGTCGGCGATGCGCGACTCGCTCGGCATCGACGTTCCCCGCTCCCGGCTGGCGATGCTGCACATCCTCCTCGCACCGTTCGTCGTCACTCGTCGCGACGTCGAGCGCGCCCGCGGACATCCCCTATGGAGAGGGCGCAAGCCGCGTGCTCGACATCTACCTGCCGCGCCGTCGAGACGTGACGGGACCGGTGCTCGTCTACTTCCACGGAGGCGGCTATCGCGGCGGCGCCAAGAACCGAGAGGCCAGACCGCTCGTCTACCGGCTCGCGAGCCAAGGGTGGCTGTGCGTCGAGCGCGAGCTACGCGCTTCGTCCCGCTCCGTTCGTCGGAGTCGTTGGCCGACGCGCATGCCGCGCTGTCGCCTGGGCTCGAACCCGCGCGCGTGAGCTCGGGATCGAGCCGGTGGAGGTGTTCGTCGCCGGCAGCTCGGCCGGTGGCCATCTCGCGCTTGTCCGTCGCGCTGACCGATCCGACGATCGCGGGAGCCGTGTCGCTGTACGGCTACTACGGCACGGCCGAGGATGGGCAGCCGCTCACGTCACCGCTCGGGTTGGCCGGCCCCGACGCGCCGCCGCTCTTCGTCGCGCACGGCGACAACGACACCTACGTGCCGGTCGAGGCGGCGCGCGAGCTCGTCGCGCGGGTGCGAGAGGTGTCTGCGAACCCGGTCGTGTACGTCGAGCTGCCCGGGGCGCAGCACTCGTTCGATCTCTTCCGGTCGATCCGGTTCGAACGACTGATCGACGGGATCGACGCGTTCACGGGCTGGGTACGAGCCGGCCACACGTCGGCAAGCGTGACCGCCGCTCAGGCGGAAGCGGCCTGGATCGCGCGCCACACGCGCTCCGCCTGTGCACGGCATGTCGATGTGCCTCACGCCGAGATGGCTACACGGCGTCGACGACCGCGTTCTGGATGGCGGGCGTCGAGCCGATCGTGCCCGACTCGCCGATGCCCTTGGCCCCGAGCGGGTTGCGCGGGCTGTCGGTCTGGGTGTTCGACACCTCGAAGCTGCAGCAGCTCGGCGGCCGACGGCATCGCGTAGTCGGCGAGCGTCGACGTGAGCGGGTTGCCGTCCTCGTCGTACTGCATCCACTCGAACAGCGCCTGCGCCGCGCCCTGGGCGATGCCGCCGTGCTGCTGGCCGTTGACCAGCAGCGGGTTCAGGATCCGGCCGCAGTCGTCGACGGCGACGTGGCGGAGCATCGTGACCTCGCCGGTCTCGGTGTCGACCTCGACGACGGAGACGTGGGAACCGAACGGGTAGGTCGAGTCGGTGCCGTCGAAGTCGAGCTCGTGGCGAAGCGGACGCGGGCTCGAGGCCGCTCGGCAGACGCGACGCATCACGTGGAGGCCACCGCGAGATCGGCCCACGAGAGCGCGTTCGCCGGGACACCGGCGACGTGCAGGCCACCGTCGCCCGCGACGATGTCGTCGGGAGACGGCCTCGAGCAGATGCGCCGCGATCTTCTGCGCCCGGGCGAACACCTCGTTCGATGCGACGTGGATCGCGCTGCCCGCGGTCTGCAGCGAGCGAGAGCCCATCGTGCCGGCGCCGCGCGGCACGCGGTCGGTGTCGGAGTTGACGAGCGTGATCTTGTCCATCGGGATGCCGAGCACGTCGCTGGCGAGCATCGCGAACGCGGTCTGGTGGCCCTGGCCGTGCACGCTGGTGCCCGCGAAGACGCTCGCGGTGCCGTCGTCGTGCACCTCGACCGCGCCGAACTCGACGTGCAGCCCGACCGGCGCGGTGACCTCGACATACGACGAGACGCCGATGCCGAGCTGCTTCGAGTCGCCGCTGCTGCGGCGACGCGCCTGCTCGGCCCGCAGCTCTGAGTAGCTCGACGCCTGCAGTGCCGCGTCGAGCGCCTTCTCGTACTCGCCGCTAGTCGTAGTTGGCGCCCGGTGGGCGTGGTGAGCGGGAAGCTCGCGGGCTGGAGGAAGTTGACCCGCCGGATCTCGGCCGGGTCCATGCCGATCTCGTCGCGCGGCCACGTCGAGCACGCGCTCGATCAGCTGCGTGGCCTCGGGACGGCCGGCTCCGCGGTAGGCGCCGATGGTCGTGTTGTTCGTCAACGCCATCACCGCGTTCGAACGCACCTTCGGGATGGCGTAGACGCCGACCGCCATCATCTGCGTGAGCATCGGGAGGATCGCCCCGATCGCGGGGTAGGCACCGGCGCAGGCAACGACCTTGATGTCGAGGCCGACGATCTTGCCGTCGGTCCCGACGCCGAGCCGAGCCGTCATGATGTAGTCGCGGCCCTGGACGAGCGACACCATGTCCTCGGAGCGTGACTCGATCCACTTGACCGGACGACCGAGCTTCGAGCGCGGCTGCCCCGGCAACGAGGTGCTCGACGTAGGTGGCCGCCTTCGGACCGAAGCCGCCACCGACCCACGGGCACACGACGCGGAGGTTCTCGGGTGCGAGGCCGAGCAACGGCGCGTACGCGCCGTGCGCAGAGTGAGGCGCCTGATGGGAGACCCAGCAGCGTGAGGCCGTTCGTCTCTCGGGGACGGCGAGGATGCCGTTGGTCTCCATCGGCACGCCGGCGAGGCGCTGGCTCACCATGGTGACCTCGGCGACCGCGTCGGCGCCGGTCGATCGGGTCGGAGTCGTCGCCCTCGGGGAACTGCGTGCCGAAGCAGATGTTCGAGCCGTGCTCGGGGAAGAGGAGGGGAGCGTCGGGCGCGAGCGCCTGAGCCGCGGTGAGCACGGAAGGCAGCGGGTCGTAGTCGACGACCACGGCCTCGGCCGCGTCGATGGCTTGCGCCCGAGTCTCGGCCACGACCGCGGCAACGATGTCGCCGACGAAGCGCACCTTGTCGCTGGCGAACACGGGCCGGTTCAGGGTGTCGGGCATCATCGGGAAGCCCTGCAGGCTCGGGACGCCGAGGTCGTCGCCACCGGCGTGATACACGCCGACCACGCCCGGCATCGAGGTCGCCGCGCTCGACGTCGACCGAGGTCACGTTCGCGTGCGCGATGGGCGATCGCACGAACACGACGTGAGCCATGTTCGGCTCGACGAGGTCGTCGACGTACTTGCCGCTCCCCGTGAGCAGCGTCGGATCCTCGAGTCGCTGGACCGCGTTGCCGAGGATCGAACCTGATGCAGCCATGTGCAAACCCCCGATGTAGAAGACTCGGGGGCACGATACTCAGGTTGCGGCTAGCTGCCCGGCGGCTTGTAGCTGACCTTGCGCTTGAGGGCCGAGTCGATCTCCTCGACGGTCATCAGCTTGACCGTCTTGATCCCGACGGTGCCGCCCGTGCTGACCGCGAACGACACCGCGGCCGCAGCCTCGTCGTCGGGGAGGTCGCAGATCACGAATGCGTCGACGTCCCCGAACGCGAAGTGGAACGAATCCAGCGCGCCGCCCACGCTGGCGCACATCTCGCTCACGACTTTCACCCGGCTGGCCGCTCCGGCCTTCTGCAGGCCCTTCGCCGCCTCGGCGCTGTAGGACGCCTCGAACATGTACTTCGGCATCGGCTGTGCCTCCTTCGCCGCCATGTCTGAGCGCGGCCTGCGGCGAGCCTCTCACAGCGAAGCGTGGAGCGTTCCGAGCGGTCAGATCGGCGCGCCGGCCAGTGCGACGACGAGGCCGACGATCGCGGCTCCCAGGATCGTGACGACGACGCCGCGCCGCCACAGGAGCAGGGCGCCGAGCGCGGCGACCAGGATCGGGACCTGCCACCAGTGGCCGAGGGCAAGGGCGAGCGGGATCGTCGACCCCGCGATGGCGCCGATCGCCGCGGGCCCGGCACCGGCGAGGAACGCCTGCACCGAACGGTTGGCGCGGAGCTGAGAGAACCGAGGGCCTCCGATCAGGACGAAGAGGAAAGAAGGAGCGAACGCGATCGCCGCGGCGAGCAACCCTCCGCCCACTCCCGCGGCGGCGTAGCCGACGGTCGCGACGGTCAGCACGACGGGACCGGGCGTCACCTGACCGAGGGCAACCGCGTTCAGGAACTGCGCGTCGGTCATCCAGTGATACGCGTGCACGGCATCGTGCTGCATCAGCGGGATGATCACGAACCCGCCGCCGTACGAGAGCGCGCCGACCTTGAACGCGACCCACGCGAGCGCCGCGAGTCCGCCCGCGGCGACAGTGGGAGCGGCCGCACGCGCGACGAGCGCGGGCCGCACATCTCCCAGCTTGGTGCCGCGGCGGAGCGCGACCTCGATCAAGCCGCAGGCGATGAGTGCGAGCACCAGGAACGGTCCGACCGTCGCAGCGACGACGCCACCCGCGAGCCCGTACAAGACCCACCGCGCGCGCTCGGCCCGACGAGTGCCGATGCGAGTCCAGCTCGACGGAACGAGGGTCCGCGCGGCGTGGAGCGCGACCGCTGGGACGGCGGCACCGGCTCCGGCCGCGGCACCCAGCACCGCGACGGGTGGGCTGCCCGCGAGGAACACCGCGGACAAGCCCGAGGATGAGCGCGAGACCGGGCACGATGAAGCCGAGTCCTCCGATCAGCGCACCCGCCGGACCTCCGACTCGCCAGGCCGAGAAGATCGCGAGCTGCGTCGACGCCGGGCCCGGCAGCAGGTTCGTCGTGGCGATGCCATCCTCGAACTCGTCACTGTCGAGCCACTTGTTCTCGTCCACGCACATGCGTGCGAAGCAACGTGATGTGCGTCGGAGGCCCGCCGAAGCCGATGCACCCCAGCCTCGTCCAGCTCTTCGCGATGGTGCCGAGCGGAACGCGCTCCGTCATGCATCATCCGCGTGGACCGTCACGACGCCGCGCGTGCCGTCCACGGTGACCCGCGTGCCGTCGGGGATCGTGGCTGACGCGCCGGTGGCGCTGACGACCGCGGGGATGCCGAGCTCTCGCGACACGATCGCCGCGTGACTCTGCTGCGCGCCGACGTCGACCACGACACCGGCGGCCGCGAGGAACAGCGGCGTCCACGCAGGGTCGGTGATGGGCGCGACGAGGATGTCGCCGGGACCCAGATCGCCGGGCTGGTCAGGACGCAGAACGATGCCGCGCCGTGCCGGTGGCGATGCCCGAGCACACGCCCATGCCGACGATGGTGCGGGCCGCAGGGTCGGGTTCCTTCCCCTCGTCGCGCAACGCCCACGTGTCGGGTGCCGGCAGCGGGCTCTCGAACCAGAACGGCGGAGTGCGCCGCTGAAGCTGGTCGCGCCGGTCACGCCGTTCGGCGATGACGTCGTCCCCCGGTCCGCCGCCTCCCATGAGGTCCGCGACCTCGTCGATCGTCAAGAGGAAGAAGTCGTCGTGGTCGAGACGCGAGCGACGAGCCAGCTCGGCGAGCGCCCGCCGAGCCGGGTACAGGGCACGGACGAACGCAGCCTTCGTCGCCTCTCGTTGCGGCGCGTGCGCCGTGGTCGCTCGCATGGCGATGTCGAACAGGGGACGCCGCCATCTCGGGAGCCGGCTGCGGACTTCCGGAACCAGCGCCTCGCGCTCGGCCGCGAGGCGCCGGCTCACGGCGACAGGGTCTGCGGTCTTCGGGGGCGTGACGAAGGCGGTCGATCATGGCGAGCGCGATCGCGGGATCGCTGCCCCAGGTCGGGGACGCGAGCTCCCACTCGTCCGGTCCACGCGCGCCGTGGCGCGCGGAGAACGCGTCGAGCTCGGTGACGAACGAAGTCGCCCCCGTGCTCGTGCGCAGGCGCGCGTCGAGGTCGTCGAGTCCCTCGTCGAACAGCGCGGTCAGCGTGGCGTCGCCTGCGACGAGGCGTCCCAGCCGCCACGCGTCTCGCGGGGGCTCCGCCGACTCGATCGTGCCGAGGCCCGCAGTCAGCCGGTTCTCGAGTCCCGCGTCGCCAAGGGATGCGACGGTTCGTTCGAGCATGGACCGACTGATGCCGGCAGCGCTGCTCGTCGACAACAAGTGGTGCATCATCCGCTCGGTCCACGGCGCCATGGACCGAGCGACAGCAATGAGCTCGTCGTTCGAGGCTGACGCGATGTCGGGTTGGCTCTGCGCGTAGCGGGCGACGTCGGCTTGGTCGGTGCGGAGGCACGAGTCGTCGGGCCGTCGCATCGAACGAGCGATCCGTGTCACGGTCTTGATTGCGGCTCGAGGGTCGCGCTCGCCCTTGCCTCGCCGGTGTGGCGGCGCGTCACTCAGACCGAACATCTGAGTGTCGACCAGCTCGACGGTGAGACCCGGCGATCTTGCGACTGCGCTCCGAGCCGCGGTCACGTTGCCGTACAGATATCCGCCGAACACGCCGGTGAGCCATGCCGCGTCGGGGCGAAAGCCCGCGACTTGCTTCTCGGTCAGCATCCCCCACTCGACCGCGGCGGCGGCTTGCCCGCGATCCATGGCGCCTCGGTAGAGCGAGGCGCTCGAGTGGCGTCACCACGTTCGGGAACACCTCGCCGACGTTTCCTCGGCACCAGAGGGTTCCGTGAGTCGTCGGCGGCGTGGTCGCCAACGGTCCATCGTCCGTCGTCGTAGGGCGCTTGCTTCATCCGATTGCTTCGCGCCGCAGCACCTCTGCGCTCGGCCGGACGTTGCGGTCGCGTCGATGATCCCGAACGCGACGTCGTAGCCGTGCAGCCACTCGTAGTTGTCGACCGCGGTCCAGTGGAAGAAGCCGCGCACGTCGATGCCGCGCTGCGATCGCGTCGTGCGTGACCTCGAGCCCGCGCTGCGAGGTAGCGCGGCGCGCTGCTCGTCGTCGTCGGTGCCGATGCCGTACTCGGCGACGAGCAGCGGCGTGCCCGGCAGCCTCCGCGTGGAGGCGATCGAGCACGAGCGCCGAGCCCGTCGGCCCAGATCCCGTAGCCGAGCGGCGAGACCGGCGCGTCGGGCGGATGGACGGCGAGGCGGCCGTCGCGCACGCCCATCGCCGAGTAGTACGAGAAGCCGATCAGGTCGAACGCGCCGGCGAGGTCGGGCCGCTCGATCGGCGTCGCGGCCGCGGATCGCGCAGCACGCCGTCGCGGAACAGGTCGAGGCCCGGCGTCCAGAGCAGCTCGTGCATCGCGTCGGCGCAGCCGCGTGCGTCTCGGCGAGTCGTCGTCCTGCGCGACGATCGCCGACAGCCCGAAGATCGACGACGACCGGCGCGCCCGGTCTGTCGCAGGCGCACGGCGGCCTCGGCGGTGGCGAGGTGGATCGCCTCGTCGACGATCGCGCACTCGTCGCGGTCGTTGGTGCCCGGGCGGCCAGCCGCCGCCGCGGTAGGCCGCACGGCGCGTAGTAGTTGGTCTCGTTGACCGGCTGCCAGCCGCCGACGAGGTCGCCGAACGTCTCGGCGATGAACTCGACGTGGCGCGCCCACGCGCCGGTGCGGTTCCGCTCGATCGAGGAAGCCGCCGTCCGCGGCGAACCAGCGCGGGCAGCGTGAAGTGGTGCAGGCACACCCACGGCGTGACGCCGGCGTCGCGCGCCGCGGTGAGCACGGCGCGGTAGTGCGCGACCGCCGCGGGGTCGTGGACGCCCGGCTCGGGCTCGATCCGCGCCCACTCGATCGAGAGCCGATGGTGCGTGAGGCCGAGCTCGGCGAGCAGCGCGAAGTCCTCGGCGTAGCGGGCCGCGAACCCGTTGCCGTCGCCGGAGATCGGTGCGTGGCCGGCACGCTCCCAGTCCCACCAGTCCGACGCCGGCGCCGCGCCCTCGCACTGCGTCGACGACGCCGCGGTCCCCCACATGAAGTCCGCTGGCCAGCGCATCACGTGCTCAGGAACGAGTCGATCTCGGACAGGAGCTGCGTCCACGCGGGCTCGTCCGCGCGGAGCAGGTGGTTGCGGCTCGAGAGTGGCACGAGGCGAGCGCCGGGGATCAGCGAGGCCAGCATCCGACCTTGCTCCCAGGGGATCGAGGCGTCGTCGCGCGCGTGAAGCACGAGCGTCGGCGCCTTGACCTCGCGGGCAACTTCCTTCACGTCGATGTCGGCCCACGTCTCGAGCAGCTGCGCCGCGTTCGCAGCCGAGGTCGTGCGCCGCAGGAGCTCGGCGAACGAGTCCCACAGCTCGGCCGACCCGTCGGGGATGAAGCGCGACACGAAGAACCGGCGGAATCCCGGGTCGTCCTTCCCCCAGCCGAGGCGGACCATCTCGAACTGCACCTTCGCCTCGCGGACCTCTTCGTCGGTCTTCGCCCTCGCGAGCCTTCCCTCGCAGTACGCGCCGACGAGGACGAGGTGGCTCACACGGTCCGGGTGCCGAGCTGCGTAGGTGACGGCGATCGCGCCGCCCTGGGACAAGCCGAGGATCGGGAAGTGCTCGAGGCCGAGGTCGTCGACGACGGTCTCGAAGTCTGCGACCAGAGCGTCGAACGACCAGTCGGTGACGTCGTGGTCGGAGAGGCCGTTCCCGCGCTCGTCGTAGCGCACCAGCATGCGGTTGCGCGCGAGGTCGACGAGCCAGTGCCGCCACACGGGGCTCTGCCAGTCGTAGTCGAGATGGGTGATCCAGTGCGCCGCGCGCACCAGTGGCGGCCCGGACCCGATCGTCGCGTACGCGAGGCGCGTGCCGTCGGGTGCGGTGCAGAAGCGGATGTTCTGCTGAAGCGCTTCGGGCACCTCGAGCACCGGTCGTTCGACGGCGTCGGGCACCTCCTGCACCGGCGCGATGAACCGGTAGCCGCGGCCGTGGATCGTCTGCACGACCTTCTGCTCCTTGCCGGTGTCGCCGACCGCTTGACGGCACTGCTTGATGCGCGTGGTCAGCGCCGACTCGGTCACGAACTGGTGGCCCCACACATGGTCGAGCAGCTCGTTCTTCGACACCACGCGGTCGCGGTTCTGGACGAGGTGCGCGAGCACGTCGAAGACCTGCGGCTCGACGTGCTCGGGCTCGTCGTTGCGGTACAGCGAGTAGCGAGTGGTGTCGAGCACCGTGTCGCCGAACACGTATCGCATCGGCGCATTGTTGTCGGTGTCGCGACCGGTGGCATCCTGGGCGGGTGGCCGATGGTCCGACTCCCACCTCGGGCTGGACCGACCCGGCCCAGGTCGAGTGGTACGTGGGTCGCATCGGCAAGCTCGAAGCGCGCCGAGCGGGGGAGCAGATGGTCGCCGACCTCCTGCCCGCCTCTCCCCAGCGGGTGCTCGATCTCGGCTGTGGCGATGGCCGGTTGACCGCGGTGGTGCTCGAGGCTCGGCCGTCTGTCGAGGAGGTCGTTGCGGTCGACCGCTCCGCGCCGATGCTCGATCTGGCGCGTGCACGCTTCGCCGGAGATGACCGGGTCGCGGTGCGCACCGGCGACATGGAGGAGTCGATCGCTCCGCTCGGGCGGTTCGACCTGGTCGTATCGGGGTTCGCGATCCACCATCTCGAAGATCCGCGGAAGCGGGCGCTCCTCGCAGAGGTTGCTGACGCGCTCAACCCGCGCGGCGTGTTCGTGAACCTCGAGGTGGTGGCCTCGGCCACCCCCGAACGACACGGCGACTTCATCGCCGCGATCGGACGCACCGCGGATGACCCAGAAGATCGGCTCGCCTCGGTCGACGACCAGCTGGCATGGATGCGCGAAGCAGGCCTGACGAACGTCGACTGCCTGTGGCGTTGGCGCGGGTTCGCGGTCCTCGCCGGCGAGGCCCCGGCGCGCTAGGCGAAGTCGAAGCCGGTGTAGCCGTCGTCCGCTACGGCTCGGCACCGCTCTTGGAACTTCGGGAAGCCTCCGGTGTAGAGCAGCACCGTGCGGCCCCGGCCCGCGTAGCTCCGCGACCGAGTGCCCGTGAACCACGAGTCGACCTTCGAGAACAGCATCCGCTCGGCCGCGTCGACGACCTCGTCGGTCCACTCGTCCTGCGCCCCGACCGTGGGGACGACGCGTGTCTTGCCCGCGCGGGTCATGTCGTCGAGGAGCGCGGCGAGCCAGTCGACGTTGTGCTCGATGCAGCGAGGCATGTTGCAGAAGCTCGCCGCGCTGTGCGGGCCGACGAGCATGAAGAGGTTGGGGAAGCCTGCGACTCCGAGCCCGAGGTACGTCTTCGGGCCGGCCTCCCACGCGTCGTGCAGCCGCGCGCCCTCATCGCCGACGACCTCGATCTTGTCGTACGAGCCGGTCACCGCATCGAAGCCCGTCGCGAGGATGAGCACGTCGCACTCGTGGTGCGCGTCAGTCGTGGTGATGCCCGAGTCGGTGATCTCGACGATCGGCGTCTCTCGGAGGTCGACGAGCTCGACGTTGGGCTGGTTGAACACCTCGTAGTAGCCGGACTCGAGCGGCACGCGCCGTGTGCCGAAGCCGTGGTCGACGGGGATCAGCTTCTCCGCCAAGGCGGGGTCGTGCACGCGCTCACGGATCTTGGTCGCGACGAAGTCGCTCAACGTCGCGTTCGCGCGAGCGTCGACGAGCACGTCGCGGAAGTTGCCCATCCAGATCCCAAACCCCGGCTGGGCGTAGAGCTCCTCGTAGAAGGCGAGCCGCTCCTCGTCTGACACCTCGAGGGCCTTACGTCGATCAGCGTCGTGGATGAAGCCGCCATAGGTGTTGCGACACCGATCGAACATCTCGTCGTAGCGCTCACGGATCGACGCCTGCTCGTCGGCATCGATCGGGCCGTTGCGGAGCGGCGCGCACCAGTTCGGTGTTCGCTGGAAAACGGAGAGGTGTCCGACCGTCTTCGCGATCTCGGTGATGAGCTGGACCGCCGTGGCGCCGGTCCCGATCACCGCGACACGGCGATCCGAGAGGTCGACGGGTTCGTGCGGCCAGGTCGCGGTGTGGAACAGCTGCCCTCGGAAGCGCTCGATGCCCGGGATGTCGGGCATCACGGGAGTCGAGAGCACCCCGACCGCCAAGATGACGAAGCGCGCGGTGACCGACTCGCCGGGCTCGACGTCGACGTTCCAGGTCCGCGACTGCTCGTGCCATGTCAACCCGTTCACGCGGGTGTCGAACGTGATGTCGCGTCGGAGGTCGAAGCGGTCGGCGACGTGCTGCAGGTAGCGCAGCGTCTCGGGCTGCGCCGAGAAGTGCTCGCTCCAGTCCCACTCGTCGAGCAGCTCGGGTGAGAACGAGTACCCGTAGGAATAGCTCTCGGAGTCGAACCGGGCGCCCGGGTAGCGGTTCCAGTACCAGGTGCCGCCGACGTCACCGCCAGCTTCGTAGGCATGCACCGACATCCCGAGCTCGCGGAGGCGGTGCAGCTGATAGAGGCCGGACACTCCGGCGCCCACCACGACCGCGTCGAACGTCACCGGTCGTAGTGTCGACGCGATGAGTGGATTCGACAAATCCCGACTCGCACGACTGCACGATGTGATGGTTCGCCACGTTGAGCGGGACAACGTCGGGGGCGTCGCCTGGCTCGCGGCGAGAGACGGTGACGTCGAGGTCGGTGTCGCCGGAACGCTGACCCGTGAGGAGGGAACGGCAGTCGAGCCCGACTCGCTCTTCCGCATCGCGTCGATGACCAAGCCGATCACCGCCGTCGCAGCGATGATCCTGGTGGAGGAGTGCCGACTCCGACTCGACGACCCGATCGACGATCTCTTGCCCGAGATGGCGAACCGGCGTGTGCTCGTCGACGGGCGCGGCGGCCTCGATGGCGAGACCGTCCCGGCGGCGCGACCGATCACGGTCGACGATGTCCTCACGTTCCGGCTCGGTCTCGGCATGGACTTCTCCGCGCCGTGGCCGTGGCCCGTCATGGACGCGATGGATGCGCTCGACCTCGGCAGCGGGCCGCCGCACCCGCAGGTGCCACCGGAGCCCGACGAGTGGATCCGTCGGCTCTCGTCGTTGCCGCTCCTGTATCAGCCGGGCGAGAGGTGGCTCTACAACACGGGCTCGGATGTGCTGGGCGTGCTCGTCCGGCGCGCGGCAGGTCAACCACTCGAGGTCTTCTTGCGTGAGCGCGTGTTCGAACCACTCCGCATGGTCGACACGGCGTTCTACGCGGAGCAATCCGACCGGCTCGGCGCGTGCTACGCGGTCGATCCGGTCGACGGTCACCGCACGGTGTACGACGCACCCGAGGGCGAGTGGACGAAGCCGCCCGCTTTCCCGTCAGCGGCGGGTGGTCTGGTGTCGACGGTCGACGACCTCCACGCGTTCGGGCGCATGCTGCTCGCCGAAGGCCGCCTGCCCGACGGCTCGCGGCTCATCTCTTCCGCAGCAGTCAACGCGATGACGACCGACCACATCGGCGTCCTCGGCGGAGCACCCGGGCCGTCGCCTGACGGCTCGCTCGGATGGGGCTTCGGCGTCGGCGTCCAGGTGCGTCGCACGGGCCTCGCCCGCGAGATCGGCAGCTACGGGTGGGACGGCGGGCTCGGCTCGTCGTGGGCGAACGACCCCCGCGCGCGCGTCGTCGGCACGATCCTCACGACCGACATGTTCACGGGGCCGTTCCCACCGCCCGCAGTGATCCGCGACTTCTGGACCTGCGTCTACGCATCCCTCGACGACTGACGCGCTAGCCCCGCGCCGACGCCGGGATTGAGATTGAACGGCGCATATGTCCGCCGAATCATCAATCCCGATGGTCTATGGAAGGGCGTCGGCGGCGTAGACCACGCCGATCTGTGCGCGGATGTCGTCCATCGTGTGCGCGAGCGCGATCGTCTCGTCGAGTGGCGCGACTGGGCTCTCGGTCTCACCGGCGGCGAGGCAGCGCTGCACCTCGATCGCCTGGAAGCGCAGGCCCTCGCCGTCGTAGTCGGCTTCGATCCAATCGACACTGTTGCCCGAGCCCACGCCGACGCGAGTCGGGCGGTGCATCGATGCCGGGAGCTCGATCCAACCTTCGGTGCCAGAGATGCGCGCGGTGTTCGACAGCCCGATGCGCGTCGCGGCCTTGATCACGCCGAGTCGCCCGCCCCCGTGGTGCAGCACTGCGGCGACCTGCTCGTCCGCCCCCGTCTCGCCGACGTGGCCTTCGGCGACGACGTGGTCGGGCGTGCCGAGCACCATCGAGCAGAGCTGCAACGGGTAGATGCCGAGGTCGAGCAACGCGCCGCCACCCTGCGCCAGATCGAACAACCGGTGCTCGGGCATCAACGGCACGCGGAAGCCGAAGTCGGCCTCGACGACCATCGGCTCGCCGATGCGCTCGTCACGCAGCAGCTCCGCGAGCACTCGGTACGACGGGAGGAAGCGACTCCACAGCGCCTCCATCGCAAACACGCCCCGGGCGCGCGCGGCCTCGGCCATGCGAGTCGCCTGGGTCGCGTTCAACGCGAACGGCTTCTCGCAGAGCACGTGCTTGCCGCCCTCGATCGCCCGCAAGACGACGGCCTCGTGCTGAGCGTGGGGCGTGGCGACGTACACGACGTCGACACCCGGGTCTTCCATCAGCTCGTCGTACGAGCCGTATCGATTCGGGATCTCGAAGCGATCGCCGAACGCGTCGGCGCGCTCCTTCGCTCGCGAACCGACGGCCACGAGCTCGGCGTCGTCGACGAGTGCCAACCCCTCCGCGAACTGAGCTGCGATGCGTCCTGGCGCGGCGATGCCCCAACGAACAGTCATGCGCGGGACGGTAATCGTCGCGGTCTGCGATCATCGGCGCTTGGAGGCTCGAGCGCTCACCGCCGCCGATCGCGACCGACAACCGCGCTTGGGAAGTCGCCGGTCTCGTCCGTCCATGGAACCCACCCGATGCGGACTTCGCCGAGCCTCGACGGCTCGACGTCCACGGTGCTCGGAGCCTTCGACGGTGACGCCCTTGTCGCCACCGCGATGGCGGCCACGACGGTCACCGGGCTGGGTGTACTACGTCGCGGTCGACCCCGGTGCTCGTGGCCGCGATCTCGGTCGGCAGATCATGGGAGCGGCGAGGAGTGGCTGCGGCAGCGCGGCGCGGTGAAGGTGCAGCTGATGGTCGCGCGACGAACAGTGAAGCGCTCGCGTTCTATGAGCGTGTCGGCTACTCGCCGAGGAAGTCACCGTGATGTCGCGATGGCTCTGAGGCGCGGATGGTCAGGCGGCAGCGATGCGCACGCAGCAGTAGCCGGGTGGGATCGAGGCGCGCCGTGAGCTGGTCGCTCGAGGCCATCCCCTCGAGGAGTCCGTCGAGGAAGTCGAGGTTCATGCCACAGACGAGCTCGCGCTCCTCGTCTGCGAGCCGGTGGAAGGGGCAGTTGGCGAGTGCGATCTCACGCCGGCGCCCGACCTCTGGCTCGTAGCCATGGCGTGAGAGGACATCGAGCACGGCTCCTCGTCGCGCGTCCTTCGTCGTCGCGATGCGCACTGCCTCGCTGGCGTCGTCGCCGATCTCTCGCCCCGCTGCGTGAGCGGCGACCTTGAGGCACTCGGTGACGGGCAGACCGGACCGAGTCGATTCGGCGATCGCCGCCGCGAGCAGTGAGCCGGCGAGGTCGTACCGCCGATCGGGCACGGACGCGGCGATCTCATCTTGGCTCGGGCGATAGAGCTTCGACGGTCGTCCCGCACCGGGTCCGGAGCGACCCGTCGTTCGTTCGAACCGCACTTCGAGCACGCCCGCATCGGCGAGCTTGTCGAGGTGGAAGGCGGCGACCGATCGCGGAACGCCGAGTGCCTCTGCGGCCTCGTCGCGACCCGTCCAATCGTCCGCCGTCGCGAGGAAGCGGTAGAGGTCCCGCCGCACCGGTTGGTCGAGGGCGGCGATCGCAGCGATCCGGGACTCGAGGTCTGACGTGGGGCTCACGAGCCCATTCTAAAAGAGGATTGTCTTGACGCAAGAGCATTCCGATTCTAAAGTCAAGATATCCACCTTTAGAAAGGAGCCCGGAATGCTTGCTCTCGAGCGCCCCCGCCTCTCAGATCCCGCCTACCAGGCCTTCTCCATCCTCCGCGTCGGCTTCACCGTCGCACCGATCCTCTTCGGCCTCGACAAGTTCCTGAACTGGCTCGTCGACTGGCCCATCTACCTGGCGCCTCAGATCGACGACCTCATCCCCGGAAACGCCCACCAGGCGATGCTCGCCGTCGGCGTCATCGAGATCGTCGCCGGCGTCGTGGTCGCAGTGCGGCCGAAGTTCGGTGGCTACCTGGTCGCCGCGTGGCTCGCCGGGATCATCGTGAACCTGCTGATCCTCGCCGACCACTACGACGTCGCGCTGCGCGACTTCGGCCTGCTTCTGGGCGCCCTCGCGCTTGCCCGGCTCGCGACCGCGTTCGATGGGAAGCACGCACCCTCTGTCGTGGAGCCGGTTCCAGTGATGGCCGCGCGGTGAGTACGACGTCCACGCTTGCGATCGTCGGCGCCAGCCTGGCCGGGGCGAAGGCCGCCGAAGGAGCACGCGCCGCAGGATTCGAGGGTCGCGTCGTGCTCATCGGAGATGAGCCCCACGCGCCCTACGAGCGGCCGCCGCTGTCGAAGGCCTTCCTGCGCGGCGAGGCCGAGCTCGCCTCGGCTCATGTCCACGCCACGGACTTCTACGAACAGCACGACATCGAGCTGATCACCGAGGTCGTCACGGCGATCGACCCCGCGGCGCACCGCTTGCGGCTCAGCGGCGGTCTCGAGTTGCCGTTCGAGTCCGTCGTGCTCGCGACCGGGTCGGCGCCGCGCGCCCTCACCGTCCCCGGCGCGGACCTCGACGGCGTGCACTACCTCCGCACCGTCGAGGATGCACGGGCCTTGCGTGACGCGATCCGCGCCACCACTCGCGTCGTGGTGATCGGCGCGGGCTGGATCGGCTCGGAGGTGGCGGCGTCGGCTCGACAGATGGGCGTCGACGTGGTGCTCGTCGATCCGTCGCCCACGCCGCTGCATCGCGTGCTCGGTGAACAGATCGGAGCGACGTTCCTCTCCCTCCACGCTGACCACGGTGTCACGCTGCGGATGCGCTCGGCCGTGCGCGAGCTGCGCGGGGCGGGACGCGTGGAGCAGGTCGTGCTCGCCGATGGCCGGGTCGAAGTCGCGGACGTCGTGGTGGTAGGCGTCGGCGCGATGCCCAGGGTGGACCTCGTCGAGGCTGCCCTGGGCATCAGGGTCGACAACGGCATCGTGGTCGACGAGCACCTCGAGTCGACGGTGCCCGGCATCTATGCCGCGGGCGACGTCGCGAACGCGTGGCACCCGGGCTACCACCGCTACCTCAGGGTCGAGCACTGGGCGAACGCGCTCAACCAAGGTCTCACTGCTGGCGCGAATGCGGCGGGTCGGCGAGAGACGTACGACCGCATGCCGTACTTCTTCTCCGATCAGTACGACCTCGGCCTCGAGTACATCGGGCACGCGTCGCCTGATGACGCAGTCGCGATCCGCGGAGACCTCGACTCCCGAACGTTCATCGCGTTCTGGCATCGCGACGGGGTGGTCACCGCTGCGATGGCCGTCAACACGTGGGATGTCGTCGACGATCTCAAGGCCATCGTGGGACACGGCGGCATCGATCTCCGCCGTGTCACCTCGCTCGACGTTCCGCTCGCGGAGCTCAGGCCGTTGTCGAAGCGATGACCGTGGCGAGGATGTGCTTGCACGGTCCTCGGTCGTCGCCGTGCTTTCCCCACCAGGGGCAAGTGCATCGCCATGTGCCGTCGACGAGGCGCACTCGATACTCATTGGAACCGCTCGTCACCGCGGCGGCGTGCCGGTCGTCGGTCAGCACGACCGCCTCGGAGGCGACGAGCTCACGGGCCTTCGCGAGCCGGCCGTCAGGTCTGTCGAGGGTGCGGCGGCTGAACGGCAGCTCGCGCGGGAACCACTCGGCCCGTCGCACGTCGTAGCCGAGACGCCCCGCGGCCGCGGCCTCCACCTTCGCGTCCACCGCGTTCGAGGATGCGTAGAGCAGACCGCCCTCGCCTGAGAACCCGCGAGACGGCTCGGGGCTGAGCGCGAGCGCGAGGTGCCCACCTTCGACGTCGACCGACCAGACGGAGCACGAGCTGCCCTGGCTCGCCGACCCTCCTTGACGGCCGAACGCAGTGACCGCGCGGATGAACGGCGCCATCTCGCGGAGCACTCGGAGGCGTTCGATCCCTCCGACGGCGAGCGCTCCCGGCGCATGCCGCGTCGAGAGCCTCGCTCCCGTGCCGGACGGCACCACCCAGCCCACGCCCCGGCTTCCGCCTCTCGGTAGCTGCTGGAGGAACTGTCGCAGGGCTGCGTTCGAGAGCACGAGCGCTGGGTTCGAGGGAGGAGGTGGCGACCGCGACCTCGGCAAAGCCGCGCACCCAACGCTCGGGGAGCGGCACGCGCTTCTCGACGACCCGTCCGCCGAGCGTGCTCGACGGCAAGCTCGTCGTGGCCAACGCGCAAGTGCAGGGGATCGCGAGGGCCGATTCGTGCGAGCTAGGCGCGGAGGGGTGGGTTGACGTCGACGTTCGTCGTCCCGTGCGAGTGGACGGTGCCGTCGAGCGCAGCGGCGTCCATGTCGAACCTCGCGTAGACACCGCAGCATCGCGAGAACGACTCGAACCTGAGTGCCTCGCTGGACGTGGTGACGACGGGGTCGGCGGCCTCGATGGCGGCGGCGACCATGTTGGGCGGAGTCCAGAAGCCGCGCGCCGGCGACGTTGGCGACGAGGAGCAACGCACGCGCCGCGGTCTGGGGCGCGCGGAGGAAGCCTTCGGCCAGCCACGGGTTCGGTCCGCAGCCACCGGACGTGGCCAGGTCGAGCTCGAGTCGCCCTCCGTCGTCGCGCAGAGCGCTCGCGCCGACGTATCGGTAGACGAGCTCGTCCGCCGTCGTGGTCATCGGGCCTCCAACGCGAGGACCCGCGCCGCGGCCTTTGCGGTCTTGCTCGTGCCAGCGATGCGGGACAAGGAGGCGCGGGCGGCGTCGTCGGTCAATGTCGCGCCGCTGTCGAGTGCCAGCGCCTCGAACAGCTCGAGCAGGCCGAGCAGGTCCTGCGGCTTGGGAGGGTCGGCGATCGCGAAGGCCTGCTCCAGCGCCTGCAGCACTGCGGCTCGATGGTCACAGGTCGCGCCGGCCACGTCGGCGAGGGAACCAACCCAACGCGAGGGTGTGACGAGGCCGCTGCTCGCGAGCCGACCGACTTGCTCGCCAACCCCCCGCGGATCGAGACGACCGTCGTCGAGCGCGGAGATCGTGACGTCGACGGCCACGGTCCGCACTGCGGCGCGTTGGTCGTTCAGCGCGAGCGCGAGCAGAAGGTTGGCGTCGTCGCCCAGTCGAACGTCTTGGTCGAACAAGCGCTCGAGGAACGCGGGATCGCCGTGAGCCACGTCGCGGAGGCCGTTGGTGGGGCCGATCGTGGACGCGCCGAGGCGCGCCCAGCTCGCCGGCAGGCCGGGGATGAGAGACCCCATCCACGCGACGCCCGCGGCGTCCGACGCGAAGCGTCGCCAACGTGCTGAGCCGAGCGTGACCGGCGAAGGCCACGAGGGCGGGGTGATGGTGCCGAGCCCTTCGACGCGCAGCTCGCGGAACGTGTACCCACGCGTGGTGGTGCGGGTGGCGCAGCTCCACGAGGAGGGACGCGTCGCGTCACGCTCGCACTGCTCGGCCCACTCCTCGAACCACCGGGCGGCGGCATCGTCCGCCGGCAGCATTCGGCGCGCCTCCCGCAGACGGTCTCGGTCCGGAGGGAGCCGGAGCAGCGCCGCCGTCAGCTCTGCGGGATCGGGTGCTTCGCTCGCGGCTCGGAGTCGTTCGGCCAGCACCGCTGGATCGATCACCCCGTTGTGATGTGTCGGCGCCGCCATCGGAACGAATGGCTCTCCGCGGCGCACGCGTTCGGTCGCCGCCTCGACGCGGTCGCACAGCAGGTCGTCGAGCGCGTTCGTGCCCGGTTGGCGATGTGGCTGTGTCGCAGTGTCGTCCGGCGTCACCCACGCGATCACCAGCCGGGCGAGCAGCTGCTGCGTCGGACTGGCAGTGCGCCACACCGTCGCAGCGCGTCGAGCCAGGGTGATCGAGCGGCGCTGACCGGCGACGGCGCCATGCCCCGTCGCCGCGATCGCGGTGATGACCGCCTCGAGCTCGTCGGGAGTGCCGGGTGCCTCGAGCGAAGCCGCGGTGCGCTCGAGCAAGTCGTCGAGGTCGGACACCGGCCGCAGCTCGATCGGCTCCCGACGACGCGGCCGGGGAGAGCGGGCCGACGGTGTGGGCCGTGGCTCCGAACCACGATCGCTGTCGCTGAGCCACGTCGCGAGATCTGATCGCACCGTCGGATGGCATCCGGGGCCAAGGGCGCGCACCGACGCAGCCAACGAATCCGGCGCGTCCGGAAACCATGACCTGAGCTGCGCCGCGGCCGACTTCTGCACGTCCGGAGAGCTGTGGCCGAGCGCCGCCACGATCACACCGGCGGCGTCGACTCGAAGTGCAGGCTCGGCCTCGCCGGCGCGGGAGAGCAGGGCCAACGCTTGGATGGCGGCGCCCTTGCTGGGTGCCAGCAGGGCAGGACCGATCTGCGAGACGACCTCGGCCGGGTCGAGCCCTCCCGCCTTCTGGATCTGCGCGAGCGCCTTGAGCGCCATCGAGGCAGTCGGTCCGATCGGGCTCGCGGCGAGCGAGAGGTAGGTCGACGCCCGCGCCGTGCGCTCGGCCGGTGTCGGTCGCATCGCCTCGTGGAACGCGGAGAACCACTGCGCCCGAAACTGCGCGAACCCGCGTTGCAACGCGTCGAGGCTCGCGTCGAGCAGCCGCTCGCGGTCGAGTGACCCGTCGTTGCCGAGCTCGACGAGCGCTGCCCGCCAGCGGTTCTCCTCGCGGCTGTACTTGTCGTACGCGGCGAGGCTGTTCTCCCCGCCGCCCTCGACTTCGAACACGCGCCACACGTCGTCGACGAGCAGGTCGGGGTTTCGTCGCAGCACCTCCATCACGCTCATCCGCCTCCACCCGTCCGGTCCTGAGGACAGGTCGAAGCTTTGGGGGTGCGACACGAGGGCGAGGGTGTAGGCGTCCGAGTCGGGCTTGTGGGCCGCGCCGGTGGCGATGAGGTGGCGGCCGATGCGCACGACCCTGGCGTCGAGGTTCTCGAAGCCCTTCTCGACCCACGCATCCCGGAACGACTGCTCGCGGCGGCGACGAGGCGAGCCGTCAGCGCGTGATCGCGGGGCAACAGCCACGCAGCCCGCATCGGGCGGAGCTCCGCGACCGACGCGTAGGTGGTGAACGCGATCGCGGCAGCGTCCATCTGGTCGGGGGTGTGACCGCCCACGAGCCACGGACCCTCTTTGATGACCTGTTTGCACGTCGCCACGAGAGCGGCGCGATCCGTCGACGGCTGTCCCCGCGTCACATGCGGCCGCGACGGCTTGTACGTCCCCTCGAAGCACGAGCGCGGCGAGGTCGACTTCGGGCCGAGCTCCGGCGGTCACGCTCACCACATGTCCATCGGCGCCCGTCGCTCCCGAGTCAAGCGCGCGACCTCAGGGCCTGGCGGTTGCCTCGGGGTTGACGACGTTGATCGGGTGGCCGTCCGCGAACGCGTTGATCTGGCGGAACACGTCGTGGAACTGCAGCTCCCACTCGTCGCGGGTGACATAGCCGATGTGCGGAGTGCACACGACGTTCGGCAATGAGACGAGCGGGTCCGCAGAATCGGTGAGCGGCTCGGTCTCGTAGACGTCGACGGCGGCCATGCCCGGCCGACCAGCGCGAAGCGCGTCGACAAGAGCGCCCGGCTCGACGAGGCCGGCGCGGCTCGTGTTGACGAAGAGCGCGGTCGGCTTCATCGACGCGAGGTCGTCGCGGGTGACGATGCCGCGCGTCGCCGCGAGGAGCCTCATGTGGACGGAGACCACGTCACTCGTCTCGAAGAACGCCTCCTTGCTCGGAGCGATCGCGTAGCCGTCGGCCTCGGCCCGCTGCGAGTGACTCGGGCGCGCCCACACCTGCACCTTCATCCCGAACGCGTTGCCATATCCCGCGACGACCGCGCCGATGCGCCCGTAGCCGTAGATCCCGAGCGTCTTGCCGATGACGCTGCGTCCGATGTCGACCTGCCATTCGCCCCGCTTCAGCGCGGCGACCTGTTGCGGGATCTGCCGCATCGCGGCGAGCACGAGCGCCCACGTCAGCTCCGCCGTGGCGTACGAAGGTGAGCCCTGGTGCAAGTCGGACGACACGATCACGCCGAGCCGTGTGCACGCGTCGATGTCGATGTGCGGATACGCGCTGCGTTGGCTGATCAGCCGGAGGTGTGGCAGGCGCTCGAGCAGCGCGCCCGTGATCTTCGTGCGCTCGCGGATGAGCACGAGCGCTTCGGTGTCGTGGAGACGCGCCGTGAGCTCGTCGAGGTCGTCGGTGTGGTCGGTCCAGATGGTGACGTCGTGCCCGTCGAGCTCTCGGAAGCACGCGAGCGTGCGGAGCGTGTCGAGGTAGTCGTCGAGGATCGTGACCTTCAACTGCCCTCTCAGTCCCGGCGAGCACCCGAGAACGCAGCCGTGATCCCGCCGTCGACGGGATACGCCCCACCCGTCATGAAGCTGGCTTCGTCACTCGCGAGGAACGCAACCAGCTCACCGACTTCGGAGGGCCGGCCGACGCGGCCGATCGGATGCCCTGCGCCGAACATGTCGAGGATCTCGTTGTTCCCGTGCGCCGGGCCGAGGATCGGCGTGTCGATGACGCCCGGGCACACCGTGTTCACCCGGATGCCGAGCGGAGCGAGGTCCGCGGCCGCGCTCTTCATGAGCCCGATCACGGCGAACTTCGTGGCGCAGTACGTGCCCATCATCCGGCCGCCCATCAGGCCCGCGCCGGACGAGGTGATGACGATCGAGCCGCCGCCCGACGATGCGATCGAGCGTCCGAACGACTGCAGCCCCAGGAACACGCCGCGGAAGTTGATGGCCATCGTGCGGTCCCACTCCTCGAGCGCGATCTCGAGCACCGAACCCATCGACGCGACGCCGGCGTTCAGGTGCCGCGACGTGCAGGCCGCCGAGCTCGTCGACGATAGCCTTCGCCGCTGCGTCGTTCGACTCGGGCTTGGTCACGTCGAGCTCGACCGCGATCGCGTTCGCGCCACCCTCGCGGATGCCCTTCGCCGTTGCCTCGGCTTCGCGAGATCGAGGTCTGCACACGCCACCGAGGCGCCGTGGCTCGCCATCACGGCTGCGGTGGCGGCGCCGATGCCCGATCCCGCGCCCGTGACGACCGCGACCTTCCCGTCGAGCTTCCCCATCGCAACCCCCTGGTCATTGGACGACTCGTTGGACGACTGAGTCCGAGTTGCCACTGCTCTCACATGAAGACGGTGGGCTGCTCGATGCCGAGCCGCACCTTCGCGAAGCGCTGCATCGCCACGGGGCTGAAGTACGCATGCTGGGCGACGGTGTGCACGTCGCGGAAGCAGCGCTGGATCGGGTGCGGCCGCACGACCGACGACCCCGCGAGGGTGAAGGCGGTGTCGACGGCCTCGACCGACGCTCGCAGCGCCTCGTTCGTGGCGAGCTGGAACGTCGCCGCTGTTCGATTGTCGGTGCGTCTCCTCCGGTGGCGGTCTGCCACAGGTCGTCGAGCACGTCGAACACCATCGCTCGGGCCGACCGCAGACGCCCCTCGGCACGAGCAAGCTCGATCTGCACGTGGCCGTCGTCGGAGAGAGGGGTGAATGTGCCGGCGCGCACCTTTGTCTTGGCGAGCGGGGTCAGCTCGTCGAGCGCACGCCGGGCGATGCCGAGCGGCACGCCGACGAGCGAGATGCCAGCGAGGGTGAAGAAGCTCAAGCGCCAGACAGGACCGTCGTGACGAGCCGGCTCGAAGAAGGGTCGGATGAGAAGCTCGTCGGGCACCCGCACGTCACGGGCTTCGATGTCGTTGCTCCCCGTCCCGCGCATGCCGAGCACGTCCCAGTTGTCGATGATCTGGCCCTGGTCGCTCGGGAAGAGCGCGAGCCGCCAGTCGGGGCCTTGCTCGGTGAAGCGGGGCACATCGCCGTCGAACACGAACGCTCCCGTGAAGAACCAGTGCGCATGCCGGCATCCGCTCGCGAACGGCCACCGACCGGACAGGTCGTGTACGCCCCCGTCACCAGGGCGAAGCTGACCCGTCGGAGCGAACACCGTCGCGATGGAAAGGTCGGTGTTCGGGCCCAGCACGTCGCGCGCGACCGCGGGATCGAGCCACGCCGTGAACGTGGGACCACCGGCGCCGATCGAGCCGATCCATCCCGTCGAGCCGTCGGCGTGCGAGAGCCGTTCGACGATCGAGATCAGCTCCGCGGGGTGGACCTCGAAGCCGCCGAGGGCCGTGGGCTGCATCATGCGGAAGATGCCGGCGTCGCGCATGGCCTCGACGAGGTCGAGGGGGAGGTTGCCAGCCCGTTCGGCTTCGTCGGCGCGGGCAGAGATCTCGTCGAGCAGGGCTTGCGAGACCTCGAGGTGGGGGAGCGTCGAAGTGGGCATCGGAGAGTCCTCCCGAATCAAATTCAAATCAGATACAGTGGCTAGTAACTGATACAACACTATGGAACGAAATCCGGGAAAGCGCAATGTGACAACCGTCAGGCGTTACGACTCGAGTCGGCGCCGAGCGCAGGCGGGGCAGAACCGTGCCGCGGTGCTCGAGGCCGCCCGATCGCGGTTCTTCGCGCAGGGCTACGCCGGCACGACGGTCGGTCAGGTCGCGGGCGATGCCGGTGTGTCGGTCGAGACGATCTACAAGGCGTTCGGCAACAAGGCCGGCCTCCTCAAGGCGGTCTTCGACGTCGCGGTCGCCGGTGACGACGAGCCCGTCGCGATGGCCGACCGTGACTTCATCGCCCGCATCCAGGCCGAGCCCCAGGCCCGCACCAAGATCGAGATGTACGTCGCCCACCTCTGCGAGTCGATGCCTCGTGCCGCGCCGGTGCAGCTGCTGGCGCGCGATGCCGGCGCGGCCGACGCTGACGCGGCGGGTGTCTACGCGCAGACGCGGGCAGAGACGCTGCACGGGATGACGCTCTTCGCGCGCAACCTGCACCAGACCGGGCAGCTGCAGGTGAGCGCGAACGAGGCGCGCGACGTGTCTGTGGACCTACTTCTCGGCAGAGGTCTACGAGCTGCTCGTGCTCGAACGAGGCTGGTCGACGAAACGCTACGGTCGCTTCCTGGCCGACGCCGTCATCGCGGCACTGGTTGAACCGAGCTGAGGGCAAGGGGGCAGCACATGGACCTGACCGGGCAGGCGGTCATCGTCACGGGGTCATCGAGCGGCATCGGTGCTGCGGTCGCGCGCCGTCTCGACTCGCTGGGCGCCGGCGTCGTCGTCAACTCGTCGTCGTCTCGTGAGGCGGGGGAGAAGGTCGCGAGCGAGCTCCGCGACGCGGTCTACGTGCAGGGCGACATCGGCGATCCCGCGACCGCGGAGAACCTCGTCCGCGCCGCGACCGATCGCTGGGGACGCCTCGACGGGCTCGTCAACAACGCCGGCTGCACGGTGAGCGTCCCGCTCGCCGACCTCGACTCAGTGGGTGTCGAGCACTGGGAGAAGGTGCTACGCACCAACGTGATCGGCACGTTCCTCGTGAGCCAGGCGTGTCTGCCACTGCTGCGTGCTGCGCCGGAGAGCTGGATCGTGAACGTGACGTCGCTTGCCGGCACCCGTCAGACGGGCAGCTCGTTTCCTTACGCGGTGTCGAAGGCAGCCGTCAATCACATGACGACCCTGCTCGCGAAGTTCGTGGGCAGCAACGTGCGCGTGAATGGCGTAGCCCCCGGTCTCGTCGACACGCCCTGGACCGCGACATGGGGCGACCGCCACGAAGCGGTGAAGGCGATGGCGCCCTTGCATCGCGTCGCGAGCGCCGAGGACATCGCCGACGCGGTGCTCGCGGTCGTCAGCTGTCGCTACGCGAGCGGCTCGACGCTGATCGTCGATGGGGGCCTCGGGCTCGTCCTCTGAGAGCCGAGGTCAGTCGACGTCGATCACGATGCGACATCCGGCGCGCTTCGCCGGCCTGACGACGAGGTCGCGCACCCGGGCGCCGCGGGTCCTGACTCGACCACGCCCTCGGCCAACCCGCGATGGAGCTCGCAGACGATCTCCGGCGCCGCCGTCGCGGTTGCGACGAACGGGCACCGGTCGAGCACCACCTCGACGCCGCCCCGCCGTTCGACAGTGCGGGGTTCGAAGCCGAGCCGCCGCGTGAGCGTCTCGAGGAGGCGCACGCGATCGGTGGCGCCGCGCGCCGCCTTCGCCAGTCGACGGCCCGTGGCGCGGCCGACGGTTCGCGGGTCGTCTCCGGTCTGCAACAGCTCGATGAGCAGTGAGGACAGCTGCTCGTATGGGCTGTGGCTCTCCCAGCGTCCCGCCGCACCGGGGTTCGGTCGGTAGAGGAGCGCGAGGGCGTCCCGGACCCGACGGCGTCGCGAGCTCCTCGACGACCAGCCCGGCGTCGCGCAGCTTGGCGAGATGCTGGCGGATCGCGTTGTGGTTCAGACCGAAGTGGTCGGTCAGCTCCGCGACGCCGACAGGGTCGGACGCTGCGTCGACGTAGCGGAAGATCGCGTTGCGGGTCGGATCTCCGAGCGCTCGGGCCTGCTCGGTCGCCTCGTCGTGGGTCGACGCAGTCATCGGTTCAGCAGCGGCGCGACCGAGAGCGCCACGATCAGCAGGAACACGCCGACGAGCAGCAGGATCGCAGCGGCCTTGGGATGAGCGGGGCGCTCGGGAGTCGGCCCCATCACGACTTGACGGCCTGACGCAGCGCGTCGAGCTCGGCGCGCAGCTGCCGGCGTTCCTGCCAGTGAGCGGTCTCGTCTCGCACGACCGCGGCGACGCCGGCGACGCCGGTCTCGCACTGCAGGAGAGTCACCGTGAACGCGATCGAAAGGGGCCTGCCATCCCGGTGCGTCGCCGGCACCTCGAGCAGCTGCTCCCCGTACTTCGTCTCTCCCGCCGCCATGGCGTGACGAAAGCCCTCGTTGTGACGATCTCGCAGGCGTTCGGGAACGATCAGGTCGAGCGGCGACCCGACGGCCTCCGCTGAAGTCCAACCGAAGAGGCGCTCCGCCGACGCGTTCCAGAAGACGATCGTGCCGGTCGGGTCGGCGACGATGACGGCGTCGGCGAGCGAGCGGATGAGCCCCGCGAGCGTCTCGTCCGTCAGCAGGTCGTTCTCGAACAGGTGCGCCCAGCAAGGGGCGTCGCCGCCCTCGTCGGTGAGATCGGTCACGAAGGGATGGTACTTCTAGGCGACGCTAGAGAAACATCCGGCGGTCAGGTGACCTCGCGCACGCGGCCGGTCTCGACTTCGTAGACGAAGCCACGGATGTCGTCTTTACGCGGCAGGAAGGGGTTTGCTGCGAGCCGTGCGACGGTCTGCCGCACGTCAGCCTCGAGGTCGGTGAACGCTTCGAGTGCGAAGCTCGGCCGGATGCCGGTGTCAGCCTCGATCTGATCCTTCTCCTGCTGTTCGTGCAGGCTGAGCATGCCGCAGTCGGTGTGGTGGATCACCATGATCGAGGTCGTGCCGAGCCGCCGCTGGCTGAGCATGATCGACCTGATCGCATCCTCGGACGCGATCCCGCCGGCGTTGCGGAGCACATGAGCGTCGCCGGGTGCGAGACCGAGCACGCGGACCGGGTCGAGCCTGCTGTCCATGCACGTCAGCACGATGACCTTCTTCGCCGGCACGACCTTTGCCGACGTGCCGTCGAACGACGCCGCGAACTTCGCGTTGTTTGCAAGCAGGTCGTCGATAGCGCTCACGGCCTTCGACGCTTTCACGCGACCACGCGGCTCGCAAAATAAGGTGCCGAGATGCCGAGCGAGGGAACGATCAAGGCGAACGACGGGCGCAGCATCGGGTTCAAGGACTACGGGCCCGACGGGGCGACCCCCGTGCTGTGGTGCCACGGCGGCCCGGGGAGCCGCATGGAGCCGTCGGGTTTGGCGCCCGACGCCGGCAGCGGTTGGCTTTCGTGTCGTGGGGATCGATCGGCCTGGGTACGGGCTGTCGACCCCGTTGCCCGGCCGCTCGATCGCGGACTGGGTGCCCGACGGCATCGCGGTCGCCGATCACCTCGGCATCGACCGCTTCGTCGCGGTCGGCGTGTCGACGGGCGGCGCCTATGCGCTCGCCCTCGCGGCGAACCATCCCGACCGCGTCCTCGCGGTGCTGGCGTGTTGCGCGCTCACCGACATGCAGTGGAAGGAGGGCCGCGAACTCATCCCGGGACCGCCTACCCACGGCATCTGGGACGCCCCTGATCGCGCCACGGCGCTTGCCGTGGCAACCGACGTGTTCGGCGACGACGGCACGAAGATGGCATCAGTCGCGGCCGACGGGCCCCCGTTGCCGCCCGCCGACCTCGAGATGTTCTCGGATCCCGCGTACATCGGCGAGATGCTCGGCGGCCTGCAGCACATGTTCGCGTTCGGTCCGCAGGGATACACGGACGATCGCATCGCCGACGGAGTCGGATGGGTGTCGTTCGATGTGTCGAAGGTGCAGTGTCCCGTGACCGTGCTGCACGGCGACAGTGACACGATCGCTCATCCTGCGTTCGCGCCGCACACCGCTGAGATCGTGCCGAACGCGACGCTCGTGATGTACGAGGGCCTCGGGCACTTCAGCATCACTTTGAAGATCGTGCCGACTCTCAGTGAGTTGGCGCTGCCGCCGCGCCCATGATCGGACCGATGTGCGCAGGGTCGAAGAACTCGATCGGCGACATCGTGCCAGCGACCATGCTCACGAACGCATCCT
Source organism: uncultured Acidimicrobiales bacterium (assembly GCA_963726495.1). GTDB lineage: Bacteria > Actinomycetota > Acidimicrobiia > Acidimicrobiales > DATKAS01 > DATKAS01. The sequence continues at coordinate 234,124 of CAVSCP010000008.1, read as the reverse complement.
GCGCCGCCGCGCTCTGACTCACGGCGAACAGCACCTGCTGCACATCGGGCGGCGGCACCTCGAGCGTCGCGAGCTGCGTGGTGAACTCGAAGATCGGCATCGCGTGCTCGTCACGGGCGTGGTGGTAGTCCGCCATGGCGTCGTCGTATGAGCGGACACCCGTGAACACGTCGTCGAGCGCAGCCGTGTACGCCTCGGCGTCCCGGAACGCGTCGCTCATGCCCTGCGCCGTGATCGGGTCCTTGTTGTAGCCGGCGTCGCCGATCAGGCCCCATCCGGGCCCGTAGGGCTTGCGGAAGAAGTTCGGCACCGAGCCTCCGTAGAACCGCTCCTCGCGCTTCGCGCCTCGCACCCGCTCGGCGACTGACGGAGTCAGCTCGAGCGTCTTCAAGTAGTTGGCTTCGACATCGGCCTTGTACGCGTTCGCCTCTGCGTAGGGCCAACCGAGCACGAGCAGGGTCAGGTCGTCGTTCGTGGGGAGCAACGCCCATCCCCGGTCGGGATGGATGTGGGTCTCGAACGCGTCGACAGGCAGACCGCTCCAGTACGTGTAGTAGCTCCACTGCAGGTTCGGCTTCTCGTTGTACTGCTCGGGCTTCACGACCTTCGCGACATGGGAGTTGCGGCCGTCAGCGCCGATCACGACGCGCGCCCGCTCGACCACCGACGCGCCGCCCGCATCATGCCCACGGACCCCGACGACGGTGCCGTCCTCCACGATCACGTCTTCGACGGTGAAGCCTTCGCGCACCTCGGCGCCCGCGGCGGAGGCGGCGTCGACGAGGATCTTGTCGATCAGCGTGCGACGCGGCGCGTACCCGGCGCGTTGCCGTCCGACGGCCGGGGGCTGCCGGCGATGGTGAACATGCCGAAGTTGAACGAGTAGGTGTCGACGGGCGGGCAGCCGGTCGCGATGACCTGGTCGAGGAGCCCCCAGCGCTTCAGCGCGGCGACTCCCGGTGCGTGGATCATGTGTGTCGACAACGTGTCGCTCGGGAACGTCGCCCGGTCGACCACCAGCACCTTGTAGCCCTTGCGGGCGAGGAGCATCCCTGTCGGGGCGCCTGCGCACCGGGCACCCACCACGATTGCGTCGTACATCTCGTCATGGTTGTCACCATGCGCCCTTCCGGGGCGATGGGGGATCGGGGAGGTCCCCTATTCGGCGGCTGATTTCGCCCGGGCGGCGTAGGCGGCCGCTTCGGTCCGGCTCCGCAGGCCGAGCTTGGCCAGGATGTTCCCGACGTGGTGCTCCACGGTCTTGCGGCTGATGAAGAGCCGATCCGAGATCTCGGGGTTCGAGAGCCCGTGGCCGATCAGGTCGAGGACCTCGGCCTCCCGCTTGGTCAGGAGCGCGCCTCCTGGACGGGTGCTGGCGGGCTTGGCGCCGAGCGAGCGCAGGAGCGCTCCGGCGGCATCGGCGTCACGCGCCGCCTCGCAGCTGGTCGAACGCATCGAACGCGGCCCGGGCCTCCGCGACCGCGACCTCTGGACGATCCGCGGCAAGCGCCCCGGCGAGCGCGAGCCGGCACCGAGCGAGCTCCATCGGCGTCTGTGCCCTCGCGAACCCCGCGAGCGCGTCGCGGAGGCAAGCCTGTGGGTCGCCGGTCCGGTCGCGAGGCAGACCCTCCCGCGCGAGCGCAGCCACCGCGCGGACGTAGTCGGTCGGGTGCACTGCCGCACACGCGGCCAGCCTGTCGGCTGTCGAGCCCGCCTCGGCGAGCTCGCCGGACGCGAGCTGCACGTCCACGAGCAACGTGAGCAGCTGCGCCGACGCGGTGCTCGTCTCCTCCAGCTGCTCGAGCGCGCGTTCGAGCACGTCGCGAGCGAGCGCGGTCTCGCCGCGGGCGATGTGGATCGCGGCGACGGGTCGAGCGGCCTCGGCGTTGGCGGCCGGGTCGAGACCGTCGAGCAGCTGCGCGGCCTCGTCGATGCGACCCTGCCTCACCCGAAGGTCTGCGAGCCGCACCAGTGCACCCTCACGAAGGCCCGAGCGCTGGCCGAGCCCCCAGAGCCTGACGGCCTCGGTGAGGGTCTCATCGGCTTCAGGCCAACGGCCCGCCGCGGTCAGGACTCCGCCGTAGTGGGTGCGGCAGAACGCGGTGACGACCGGAAGGTTCCGACGCGCGGCGACCGCGTCACCGACGCGCATCCACTGGTCGGCGCGGGTGACGTCGTGCGCGTGCTCGCACGCGGAGAAGAGCTGGCAGAAGATCTCCTCGAGGGCGAGGAAGTCCTCGACGTCCCCGCCCGCAGCGGCGGCGAGAGCCTCGTCGAGGAGAATCATCCCTTCCTCGGTGCGGTCGCTGTGCACCAGGCTCGCTCCGAGAAATGCCGTCGTGGAGAACTCGAGGTCGGTGTCGCCATACCGGCGCGCTTGTGTGAGCGCCTCCCGGAAGAGCTCCTCCTTCCGAGCGCGGTTGCCCTCGAACATGCCTGCGTTGAGCGTGACCCAGCCCGCCTCTGCCGAGCCGGTGGTCGTCGCCACCAACGTGCCCGCTCGCGCGATCCACCCGCTGCACACGGCCCAGTCACCGATGACCGTGCCGTACATGCATCCGAGCGTGCGAGCCGCGCGCACGGCACCGACCAGCTGGCCCTCGTCGCGGTACGCGGCATACGCCGCGCTCCCAGTGCTGGATCGCGGTCGCGTAGTCGTGCTCGAGGTACGCGACCTGCGCGAGCCCCTCGATCACCTCAGCTGACTCGCCTCCGGCGGCAGCCGCCTCGAACGCGCTACGAGCAGCCGCCGCGTCGCCAGCGCGCAGGGCCGCTCGACCCTCCGCGAGGTGATCACCAACGTCCGGGCCCACGTGGTGATCATCGCGCGAGCATCAGACGAGCGGCGTGCCCGCCTCTTGGCCGAGCATCAGTCGCCCGACGGATCTCGATGTGCGTCGGCGACAGGATGAAGTGCTGCGTCGCGACGTTGCCGTCCCTGAACAGTCGCTCGATCGCGTTCTGCGTGTAGATGCCCGTAGAGCTCGAGAGGAGGTAGCACGTGTGCAGCACCTCGCGGCTGACGCACGCGGCGTGGCTCATCGCGGCGCGCATCCGGGCCCGCAGCTGCTCGGTCACCGGTTCGCGCGCCTCTGCGGCTGCATCGATCGTCGCCGCCGCAGACGCCAGCAGCACGCGTGCGGCATCGAGCGCGGTCTGTGCCTCACCGATGCCCGCCTGTGCGTGGGACCGCATCGCGAGCGGTTGCCCGTTGTCTGTGCCCTTCGTCGGCGCAATCGCGACGATCTCGTCGATCGCGGCTTGTGCCATGCCGAGCACGATGGGTGCCGCGCCCGTCGACGCGATCGTGAACGGAGGGATGCGAAAGAGCGGTCGGTCGATCCGCGAATCGGCGAACGGGCTGACCGTCAGATGCGCTGGCACGAACGCGTCGTCGACCAAGACCGTCTTGCTGCCCGTGCCCCGCATCCCTGTGGTGTGCCATGTGTCGAGGATCGTGAAGTCTCCTCGTGGCAGCGCGAGCACCCGCACCTCGGGCGTGCTTCCCGCGACGATCGCGAAGAGCCCGACCCAGTCGGCGATGTCGATGGCGCTCACGATGTCCCAACGACCGGACAGTCGATAGCCCCCGGGCACGGGCGTGGCAACGCCCGTCGGTCGCGCCGAGTTGGCGATGATCGGATCGGGCTGCTCCCAGATCGTGGACGCGCCCTCCTCGGAGAGGAGTGCGGCGCAGAAGCCGAGCGAGCCGTTCCAGATGTTCCATGCGACGGGACCGTCGATGCTTCCGAACGCCTCGTAGACCTGGGCGGCGGCCGCGAGGGAGAGCTCGGCGCCTCCGTATTCGATCGGCGTGGAGATCCGGAACGCGCCTGCGGCCCGAAGTGTCTCGGCGAGCTCGCTGGGGAGCCGTCGCTCGGCGTCAGCGTCAGCCCGAGCGTCCTCGATGGCGGACCGAAGCGATGAAGGAAGGAGCTCGGTAGTCGGTTGCCACTGCAGAATGCTGGATCATGCGTCCAGACTAATAGTCTGGACTGTCCGTCGCAAGAGCCAGTACGCTGTGTCTTGTGCCATACACCCCCGTAGCGAAGCGACGCGGCATCGACACGTCGGCTACTCGCGACCGAGTGCTCGAGGCAGCCGAGGACCTGATCATGTCGGGTGACTTCGCGCAGGCGACGGTCGCCGACCTTGCGGACAAGGCCGGAGTCGCGAGAGCGACCGTGTTCAGCCGCTTCGGTTCGAAGCTCGGAGTGCTCGAGACCCTTGCGGTGCGTTGCTCTGGCGGTCCGACGATGCGTGCCATCTACGACGCCGTCGCGGTCGAAGACCCCGTCGCGTCGCTGCGCGCCCTCGTCATCGCCGCGTGCGATCACTGGGAGCTGCAGGGGCACATCCTTCTGACGCTGAAGGCGGTGGCTGAGCTCGAACCCGGCGCGATCGACACTGATCGACAACCAGCGCAAGGAGCAACGTGGCTCGATGGAGCACATCGCTCGCGGCCTTGGGCGCCAAGGGCGCCTCCGCGACCTGACCGCGGCTCAGGCGGCCTCCGCGCTGCACCTCGTCACGAGCGTCGAGTCGTTCATGGAGCTGCGCCGCAACGCGGGGTTGTCGCTCGCGGCGACCAAGAAGGTGCTCATGGCGCTGATCGAGGGGCTCGTCGACCTCGACTGAGCCGGGTCAGGTCAGGTCGCGCACCGCGACGAGCTCGATGTCACGTCGCTCGATCGACGTGTCGCACTCGAGTCGTCGCACAGCGCGGCGAGGTCGCGGATGCGGATCGGTTCGGCCCACTCGTTGTTCTCGTTCGCTCGGGTCGGTGATCGCGCGGAGCTCGTCGGACTCGACCGCAGGATGCGACAGCACGAAGTGTGTGCCCGGACCGATCGACTCGAGCCGCTCGGCGAGCCATGCCGCACGGTCGTCGGACGGCGCAAGGCTCAGCACGATGAGCGACGCCCACTCGTGGTGCGGCTCGATGCCGCGATAGATGAACTTCACTCCGAACCGTTCGCACATCGCGGCGTACGCAGCGGGCACCGACACTCCCATGTGGGGATCGACGTAGGTGATCTCGAGGCCGAGCGCGATGGCGCGGTCGGCTTGCGCGTGCGCCTCGATGATCGCGTCAGCGGAGTCGGCAGTCGCAGCGGCCTCGACAGTGCGATGGAACGTGCCGTCCGAGCCGCGCAGTGTCGGCGCAGGGGAGAGGGGTGACCAGCGCAGGTAGTCCCACTCGCAGGTGAGCGTGACGTGCAGCCCGACCGGGAGCTCGATGCGCTTCACCGTTGCCGCGCCCTCGGCGAACCACGGTGTCGGCGCCATGACCGACGCTTGCGTGAGGATGCCGTCGGTGGCGGCCGAGCGCGATCCCTTCGTTGACCGCGCGGCACATCCCGAGGTCGTCGCCCTGCACCACCAGCCGGATCTCGCTCACGGGTCGACACGTCCGTCGAAGTAGGTGGCTGCCCCCGGTCGCACGAGCTCATAGATAGCAAACGCCTGCCCGCCGCTCGCTTCGAAGACCGCGCACGGGCCGTGCGGGATCTCGAGCTCCTCCCGCCACTCGACGCCCGCTTCACGCAAGGCCTGCACAGAGTCGGCGTAGCTCGTGACCCGGTACACGAGGATCGGACCGGGCGTGTGAAGGTGCCCGGCGAGCAGGATGCGCGGGCCGTCGTCGGCGATCGAGACCGACGCGACGGTCGTTCCCATCGCCTTGACCTTGAAGTCGAGTCGCGCGCCCAAGACGGTCACGTACCAGTCGGCCGTCGCGTCGACGTCCGCAGTCGGTGTGTAGACGAAGTCGAGCGACTCGAACGGCAGGGGCGACGTCACCGCGGCCTAGCGTACGGACGTGCTCACCGACGCCGTTCGTGCTGTGCTCGAGTCCGGTCATCTCGCGCACCTCGTCACGCTCAACGCGGACGGCAGCCCGCAGGTTGCGATCGTGTGGGTGGGGCTCGACGGCGACGAGATCGTGAGCGGCCATCTGCGCATGCAGCAGAAGGTCCGCAACGTGCAGCGTGATCCGCGCGTCGTCCTCTCGATGGAGAGCGGTGTGCGGAACCCGATGGGCCTCGACGAGTACGTGATCGTGCGGGGACGGGCGCGCGTGACCGAGGGAGGCGCGCCCGAGCTGTTGCAGCGCCTCGCGCACGTCTACCTCGGTCCCGACGTGAAGTTCCCGCCGATGGACGACCCGCCGCCCGGCTACGTGCTCAGGATCACCGTGGAGAGCGTCGGCGGCGTCGGCCCCTGGTCCCAAGACGCCTGACCGCATGATCTCGCCCTGTGCGCGATCGGACGCGGCTTCGAGTGCGGCGACACGCGCACTCGGTGCTTCGCGCGTCAGGACCGCTGCCCGAGGCCGTGCGGTGGGCGGCGCGTCGTCCAGTCGTCCGCCTCCTGCAGGCGTTCCGCGAGGTCGAGGAGCAGCTCGTCGTTGCCTCGACGCGCGACGAGCTGCGCACCGACGGGCAGGCCGTCTGCCGACCAGCCGGCGGGGACGGAGAGCGACGGCTGACGCGAGAGGCTGAACGGCGCCGCGAGCGTTCCGAGCTCGCGCGGCCCCGGGCTGCCGCCGAGGGGCCAGGCCGGTTGGAACGTCGACGGCGTGAGCAAGACGTCGAAGTCGTCCCACCACTCGGCGAGCGGCGCGACCGCGTGCTCGATCGTCGCGTGCGCCGCGCGCACATCGTCGTCCGATCGGGAGGCGGCGCGCTCCGCAGCCTCGAACACCGTGTCGTCGAGCTCGCCTCGCTGCACGGGACGGCCGAGCCTGTCGCTGACCCAGGCGATCATCGGTGGCCGAGTCGCGTCGGCTGCCACTCGCGAGAGCTGCGAACGCGTCTCTCCAGAGATGGTCGAGCGCGGCCGGCCAACCGGGCTCGACGTCGTGGCCGAGCGACTCGAGCAGTCGACCAACTCGATGCGTGCCTTCGACGCACGCGCCGTCGACGTGAACCCGATCTCCGGATCGTGGTCGAGGAGGCCGACCCTCAGCCGCGCATCGGAACGGACGACCTTCGCACCCGCGAGCGCTTCGAACATCATCGTGAGGTCCGCCGCCTCGCGGGCGAGCACGAAGTCGCGCCATGCATCGCTCGATGGCTGACCTGCCGGCGCGACGCTCGGGATGCGGCCGCTCGTCGGGTTGAGGGTGACGAGGCCGCACAATGCGGCCGGGCATCGCAACGAGCCCGTCGCGTCCGAGCCATGGGCGACGGCAATGGCGCCCGCTGCAACGGCCGCCGCCGATCCGCCGCTCGATCCGCCTGAGGAGCGAGCCGCGTCCCAGGGGTTGCGCGTCGGCGGGAAGCCGGGTGGTTCGGTCGTGATCGCGGTCGACAGCGACGGGCACGCCGCCTTTCCGATGATCGAGAACCCGAGCTCCTCGAAGCGCGCGGCGAGTGGAGTCGTCTGCAGTCGAGCGGCTCCCTGCATCGCGCAACGCCGCGACTCCGACGAAGTGAGGAGTGCCGGCGATCTCTTGCCCCGCGTCCTTGAGCAACATCGGCACACCCGGCGGTGCGCGATCGAACAGCGGCGACACGAGGAAGCCGAGCGAAGGGTCGAGCGTCTCGCACGCCTCGATGCCCGCGTCGCGGAGCTCAGCAGCCGTCACGTCACCACGCTCGAGCAGCGCGAGCTGCTCGACCGCGCTCAACCACGTGAGCTCGTTCACGCGGGGCGGGGGATCGGCGCGGAGTCGTGAGTACATGTAGCCGTCGCGCCACTCGCCGTTGCCCCAACCGCGTCCTCGCAGCAGCCCCTCGCGCGTGAACCCCGCCTTCTCGAGTGCGCGCTGCTCGGCCGTGTTGTCGATTCCCGTCGTCGCCTCGAGCCGGTTCGCGGTCGTGTGCGCGAAGAGGTACTCCGCGAGCAGCAGCTGCGCGGCGGTGCCCACGCCGCAGCCGCGATGCTCGGGGAGGAGCAGGATGCCGATCTGCACGCATCCCCGTGGTCCCGACGTGCTCACCCAGCTCCAGACGACGATGCCGGCGAATGCGTCATCGCCGCGCGCCACGACGAGGAGAGCGTCGTCCTCACCGAGGTAGCCGTCGAGCTCCCAGCGTCGCCTTCGGGACCGCCAATCGCGAAAGCCACGCCATTGAAACGGCTCGCTGAGAGATGGGTCGACATCAAGGCGCTCGAGCTCGGCGAGGTCGCGCTCCTCTACAGGACGAAGCCGCAAGTCGAGCATCTCCGGCGAGCGTACGCTGTCCCCGCGTGATCGAGACGTGCGACGAGTGTGGCTTCGACGCCGCGGACTACACGCACCACGACCTGTTCGGCACGCTGCGCGCCGTGGCGCCGATGTGGCGCACGATGACCGAAGGGATGCCACCGAGCGTCGTCGGGGCTCGCCCCGCATCGCACACGTGGTCGGCGCTCGAGTACGCAGCGCACTCCCGCGACATCACCGAGGCGATGGGACGGCTTCTCCACTTCACGTTGACGAGCGACGATCCTCGCCTCGACGGCCCTCCGCCCGATCCACCGGTCCCGTCACCCGCGGGCTCGATGGACGAGACCATCGCCGCGCTCGAGGCGAGCGTCGCTCGCTTGCACGATCGTGCCGTGAAGCTGGCCGACGACGACTGGGCGCGCACCGTGGTCATCGGCGACGAAGAAGTCGACGTGGAGTGGATCGTCGGCCACGCCGTCCACGACGCCACCCACCACCTGCGTGACGTCGGTCGCGGGCTCGCCGCGCTCGGTGCCGGCGCCCCGACTCAGCACGGCTCGATCGCGCAGGTCAGCGCGTCGAGCGGCGGTGTGCCGAAGCACGCGCTGTTGCGGGCGTCGATCGGGCGCCGAGGTCTCGAAGAAGATCGCCAGGCGGAGCGGCGGCTCCACGGGCGGCCGTTCCAGGCGGTGTGCCTCTGGTCGTCTGAGGTCATCGACGCGCTGCGCGCCGAGGGCCATCCGATCCATCCGGGCGCAGCGGGCGAGAACATCACGGTCTCGGGCATCGACTGGACCACGATCAGGCCGGGTGTCCGGATGCGTGTCGGCGATGCCCTCCTCGAGATCTCTGCGTTCACCGACCCCTGCGCGAAGAACGCGCAGTGGTTTCTCGGTCGTGACTTCCATCGCATGGGTCACGCGCTCCATCCGGGTTGGAGCCGGGCGTACGCCTGGGTGCTCGAGCCCGGTCAGGTGGCAGCCGGCGACGCGGTTGTCGTCGAGCCGAATGCCTCGTCGTACGCGGCGACGCGCGTGGTGTCTTCGTAGTCCTCCTGCGCGCGGATCTTCCCCCACCGCGCGTTGACGAACAACACCGCGCGATTCGCGTAGATGTCGCGGCCATCTGCACCCGTGACCCAGTGGTGCACTCGGGCCGCGGCGCGCGTGTTCCACGGCGGACCGTTCACGAGGATGTCCTCGACTTCCATCTGCAGCCCGTGGGCTACGTAGCGCTGCAAGAACGCCTCGAGCTCGGCTCGGCCCCGGTGGGTGGCGAATGCCTCGCGCCCGAGCGCGGTAGGGCGGAACTGGTTCGCCCAGCTGTTGTCGCCCGGAAACGCGAGCGTGGCGTCCTCGGCGAACATCCGGAGGGCGGGCCCGTAGTCGCCCTCGTTCAACGACTTGATCGTGTGGCGGATCATGCGACGGACGGTTGCCTTGTACATGGTCTCGCTCTCTAGATAGATCGCTCTAGCGAGTAGGGTAGGAGCATGTCGGTGGCCACGTCAACCCGTGAACGGATCCTGCTCGCGGCGTCCGAGCTCTTTCGGCGCCAGGGCTTCGCGGCCACCGGGCTCAAGTCGATCCTCGCTGCCAGTGACGCGCCGTACGGATCGCTGTACCACTTCTTCCCCGGCGGCAAGGAAGAGCTCGGCGTCGCCGTGCTCGATGCGGGCGGCACTGTGTACCGGGAGCTCGTCGAGCAATTCTTCCTTCCCGCAGGCAACGTCGTCCGAGCGACGAGCGACTTCTTCGAGGGCGCAGCAGTGATGATCGAGGAGACCGACTACGCGGACGCGTGCCCCATCGCGACGATCGCACTCGAGACAGCATCGACGAGCGAGCCGATGCGACGCGCGTCGGCCGCGGCGTTCGAGTCCTGGCTCGAGGTCCTCACCGACCGGTTGACCGAAGCGGGCATCCCTCGGCGTCGAGCGCGCGAGCTCGCCGTCGAGCTCTTCTGCGCGATCGAAGGTGCGTTCCTGCTGAGCCGCGCGACGCGGTCACCCGAGCCGATACGGATCGCGGGCAGAGCCGCGACCGAGTCAGTTCGTCAAGCGCGCGACAAGGCGTTGGCGAGGGGCTCGACCAGGCGCACTTCGTAGGGCCCGCGCATCGAGAAGATCACCAGGTCGACGCCTTCGCTCGCGAACGCCGCCGCACGCGCGGCGAGCTCGCTCGGGTCGGCGTCGGCCGGCCACATGACGTGGACCGAGCGCTTGATCTGCCGATGGTCACGTCCGATCGCCTCGCAGTGCGAGATCAAGACCTCGTTGAGGCCCTTCCACTCGACCGGGTCGGGTGCGCCCGCGACATCCCAGTGGTCAGCCCAGCGGGCCACTGCCCGGAGCGTGCGCTTCGGACCCTTCCCGCCGATGACGATGGGAAGGTGTGACTGCAACGGCTTCGGGTTGCAGCGAGCTTCGGTGAGTGTGTAGTAGCGGCCGGAGAACGTCGTCGAGTCGTTCGTCAACAGCGACGAGATGACCTCGACGCCTTCGTCGAAGCGGTCGAACCGCTCCTTCAAGCTGCCGAGCGGGATGCCGTACGCGTTCGACTCGGGCTCGAACCACCCGGCACCCAAACCCAGGCTGAACCGGCCTTTGGAGACGTGGTCGACCGTCACCGCCGCGTTCGCCGTCACCGCGGGATGGCGATAGTGCATGCCGTTGACCATGCAACCGAGCCTCAGCCTCGTCGTGAGGGCGGCGAGGGCGGCGAGCATCGTCCAGCTCTCGAGGTGCGTGCCGTCCATGGGGGGAGTGAGTGGGTAGAAGTGGTCCATCGTCCACGCGGACTCGAACAGGTCGATGTCGTCCGCTGCCTTCCAGACCGCGAGGAAGTCGGGCCACGTGCCGTGCTGGGGAGGGGTCTTGATGCCGTAGGCGACCATCGCCGGACCATAGACCCGGGGTCGTGCCGTACGATGGCGGGCCAGTATCCACACGGCCGGAGGGGACCGACCTTGTCGACGGACACCGAACCAACCATCGCTGAACCCGCGCGCTCGTTCGACCCCGACGCGCTGAGGACGAAGTACCGCCAGGAGCGCGACAAGCGCATCCGAACGGACGGCAACGATCAGTACGTCGAGATGGCGGGCGAGTACGCCCACTACCTCGAGGATCCCTACGTCGCTCCGATCGAGCGCGAGCCGCTCACCGACGAGGTCGACGTCGTCATCATCGGCGGCGGGTTCGGCGGCCTGCTCGCCGGCGCTCGGCTGCGCCAGGCTGGCGTCGACGACATCCGCATCATCGAGAAGGGCGGCGACTTCGGCGGCACGTGGTACTGGAACCGGTATCCGGGCGCGATGTGTGACGTCGAGTCCTACATCTACCTTCCGCTCCTCGAAGAGGTCGGCTACGTCCCGAAGGAGAAGTACTCGCACGCGCCCGAGATCCTCGAGCACAGCCGTGCGATCGGCGAGACGTTCGACCTCTATCGCAACGCGTGCTTCCAGACCGAGGTCACCGACCTCGAGTGGGACGACGAGACCAGCCGCTGGATCGTGCACACCAACCGCGGCGACGCGATGCGAGCCCGGTTCATCTGCATGGCGAGCGGGCCGCTTCACCGTCCGAAGCTGCCCGGGCTTCCCGGCATCGACGACTTCAAGGGCCACACGTTCCACACCAGTCGCTGGGACTACGAGTACACGGGCGGCGACAGCGACGGGAACCTCACCGGCCTCGCGGGCAAGCGGGTCGGCATCATCGGCACTGGCGCGACCGCAGTGCAGGCGATCCCCCACCTCGGCGAGGCGGCCGAGCACCTGTACGTCTTCCAGCGCACGCCGTCATCCATCGACGTGCGGGCGAACCGTCCCACCGATCCGGAATGGGCAGCCTCGCTCGGGCCAGGGTGGCAGAGGCACCGCATGGACAACTTCAACACGCTGGTGTCGGGCGGCTTCGCGTCCGAGGACCTCGTCAACGACGGATGGACCGACATCATCGGGAAGCTGCTGCTGATGATCCAGCGCGGCGAAGCCGGTGAGCTCACCGCCGAGAGCCTCGCCCGCACGATGGAGATGGCCGACTTCGAGAAGATGGAGCAGATCCGCTCACGCGTCGAGGAGCTCGTCGAAGACCCCGGCACCGCCGAAGCGCTCAAGCCGTACTACCGGCAGTTCTGCAAGCGCCCGTGCTTCCACGACGAGTACCTCGACACCTACAACCGGCCGAACGTCACGCTCGTCGACACCAACGGCCAGGGGGTCGAGCGCCTCACCGAGCACGGCATCGTGGCGAACGGCGTCGAGTACGAAGTCGACTGCCTGATCTTCGCGACGGGGTTCGAGGTGGGCACCTCGTTCACCCGGCGGGCGGGCTGCGAGCTGCACGGCCGCGACGGGATCACGCTGAGCGAGAAGTGGGCCGACGGCACGTCGACCTACCACGGCATGCACGTCCGCGGCTTCCCGAACCTGTTCATCTTCAGCATCGTGCAGTCAGGGTTCTCGGTGAACTTCCCGCACATGCTCGACGAGCAGGCCCGTCACCTCGCGTACATCCTCGGGCACGCGCAGGAGAACGACATCAAGGTCATCGAGGCCTCGCAGGAGGCCGAGGACGCGTGGGTGAAGGCCGTGCTCGATGCGGCGATCAACCGCATGGACTTCCTCGAGTCGTGCACGCCCGGCTACTACAACAACGAGGGCCATCCGAACCAGCGGGCGTTCCGCGACGGTCCCTACGGCGGAGGCTCCATCGCCTTCGTGCAGATGTGGGAGGCGTGGCGCGCCGCCGGCGACCTGGAGGGCCTCGAGCTCACGGTGTGACCGATCTCCCAGGAGATTCACACCCCGCGGCCCTGTTCGCCGCCGAGAACTCGCGCGTAACGTATGCCGTCTCGGAGGGACTCTCCCGGGTGGAACCCGAGACCAGCAAGTAGTGAAGGAGCACGAATGGCCCAGACCGCAACCCCTGTCGACAACGGCGTCAACGTCGAGGCACTTCTCGGCGCACGCGAAGCACTCTCCCAGGCACCCGAGGCGGCGCAGTTCAAGTGGCGGGCCGAGTGCAAGTGGGTGAACGGCACCCACAGCCAGACCTCAGTCGAAGGGCTTCTTCGGCCTCGGTGGCGAGCAGAGCCACAAGACGACGTTCACGTTCGACGCCGATCACCCCGAGATCTTCGCTTCGGAAGACAACGGTGCGACTCCCGTCGAGATGGTGCTCGCCGGCCTGGCCAGCTGCCTCACCGCTGGTGTCGCCGCGGTCGCTCAGAACCGCGAGATCCAGCTCAAGTCGGTGTCGGCGACGCTCGAGGGCGACATGGACGTCCGCGGCATCCTCGGCATGGACAGCGACGTCCGCAACGGGTTCAGCGGCATCAAGGTGACGTACAAGATCGACGCCGACGCTTCGCCCGAGGACATCAAGGCGCTCGTGGCGCAGTCGCAGAAGCGGTCGGCGGTGTACGACATCATCGCCAACCCGACCAACGTCAGGGTCGAGGTCGCCTGAGCACCTCCCGCTCCACCACCGCAGTCGTCATCGGCGCGGGCCACGCCGGGCTCGCGATGAGTCGTTGCCTCGCGACGCGCGGCATCGACCACGTCGTGCTCGAGCGTGGCACCGTCGCCAACACCTGGAAGACCGAGCGTTGGGACTCGCTCACGCTGCTCACGCCGAACTGGCAGAGCAGGCTGCCCGACTACCGGTACGAGGGTGACGATCCGGACGGCTACATGACGATGCCCGAGGTGATCTCGTTCATCGAGGGCTACGCCGACGTGATCAGCGCACCGCTGCACACGAACACGACGGTCACCGCGCTGCGGCGGTCCGACGACGGCTTCGTCGTCGAGACCGACCAGGGCGAGTGGCGAGCGCCCACCGTCGTGCTCGCGTCGGGGCACGTGCAACATCGCCGCACATCCCCGCGGTCGCCGCGGTGGTTCCCCCTGGCGTCACGCAGATCACGCCGTCCCAGTACCGCACACCCGGTCAGCTCGAAGAAGGGGGCGTGCTCGTCGTCGGCGCGGCCGCGACAGGCATCCAGCTCGCGGACGAGATCCAGCGCTCAGGCCGGCAGGTGACCCTGGCGGTGGGCGGTCACGTGCGGGCGCCGCGCGTGTACCGAGGCATGGACATCCAGTGGTGGATGGACGTCACCGGGCTGAACGACGAGATGTACACCGACGTCGACGACGTGATGCGCGTGCGCCGCCTGCCGTCGTTCCAGCTCGCCGGCACGCCGCGATCGCCGCACGATCGACCTCAACGCGCTCACCGACATCGGCGTGAACCTCGTCGGCAAGTTCGCCGGAGTCAGCGAAGAGGGCAAGGCACAGTTCTCGGGCTCGCTGCGCAACCAATGCGCCCTCGCCGACCTGAAGCTCGGTCGGCTTCTCGACACGATCGACGAGTGGGCGAGCGAGAACGCGGTCGATCGCGAGATCGAGCCGCCCGCACCGTTTCGAGCCGACCCGGGTCGAAGACGATCCGCCGCTGATGCTCGACCTGACCAAGGGCCGGTTCCAGACGATCATCTGGGCGACAGGGTTTCGTCCCGACTACTCGTGGCTCGACATCCCGTGTCGTCGACGCGAAGGGCTACATCCGTCACGACGGCGGGGTCGTCGACGAAGTGCCGGGGATGTACGTCATGGGCATGCCGTTCCTGCGCCGACGCAAGTCGACGCTCATCGACGGCGCGGCCGACGACGCGAACGACCTCGGCGACCACCTCGCCACGTACCTCGACGGCCGCAGCACGCACTCCCTCCCGAACTCGCGGGGTAACCCGCCACATCTGGCGGCGTCACAATGAACGCCGGGCTGGTGACGGAGCGGCTCAGCGAGCGCGCTGGCCGATCACGAGCTCGAGCGGTGTCGGCGGCCGCGGCAGGTACCGAGTGCGCACCGGTGGTGCCGGCGGCATCCAACAGCTCGATCGCTCGCTCGGTGGTGAGCACGCACCCGCCGCCGCGGACCGTGCGGAGGTCGAAGATCGCAGCAGCGAGCGGGTCGGGCGGCGGCCGCATCACTCCGAGGGCGACCCAGCCCCCTGGGCGGAGCGACTCGACGATCGCGGGCAGCGCCTTCTCGAGATCGGCCTCGGTCAGGAAGAACGTCGGCACCCACGCGCAGTCGAACGCCTCGCTGTCGGACAGCTCGGTGATCGCCTGCTTGCGCAGCGAGATGCGGTCGCCGAGGCCTGCGCCTTCGACGTTCGCGCGCGCCCGCTCGAGCGAGGGATCCCAGATGTCGATGCCGACGATCGTCGTCGACGGCCACACGTTCGCCGCGCTCACGGCGAGCAGGCCGACCCCAGTGCCGACGTCGAGGAAGCTCGTGACATCCGCGAGGTCGGGATGGGCCGCCTTGATGACCGGCGGCACCATCATCGAGCCACGTCCCCAGCCGTCGAGGATGACCGGATCGGTGAACGTCCAGCCGGTCGCTCGGCCCGGCGCTTCGACGAGCTCGTTCGCCTGATGGACGGAGAGCTTGGCCATGCTGGCCAGCATCATCTGCTGGGGCGGCGGCAGCTCGTCGATGCCCGTGAGGCCGGCGGCGTCGAGCACCTTGCGGAGCGCCTCGGCCACCTCCGGCGGGGCCTCCGTGCCCGACTGAGCGAGGGTGAGATGGGCGCCGAGCGCGGCGAGCGTCTCTGCAGCGGTGCTCCACTGCATGACGGTGGGCATGATCTCTTCGAACGTCATGCCTGGATGATGCACCCGAGGGCACGGGCGGACATCCGTGGAAGCACGAGTGCTAGGAGCATCAGACTGAGATCGTGGCCTCGGGGGTGAGATCGTCGGCGAGGGCCTCGGTCGTGGTCGGCCGGGAGGACGAGCTCGAGCTCCTGCGCGCAGCCGCGCGTGCCGCCCGGTCCGGGGAGACGGCGAGTGTGCTGCTCGTCGGCGAGGGCGGTGTCGGCAAGACCCGGCTGCTCGGCGAGCTGGCGACGTTTGCTCGCCAGACCGGTGTCGCCGTGTTGTCGGGTCGGGCGCCGATCGTGACCCCCGCGCCCTTCAGCGTGTTCACCGAAGCGCTGCGGTCGTGGTTGCGCGGCCATGACTCACCGGGCCCCCTCCGGCCGTTCGACCGGGGGCTCGGGCTCGTCGTACCCGAGTGGCCCTTGCCGGACGACTCCGTCCAGCTCGACGGGCCGCAGCTGCACCTGCTGGCGCTGGAGGGCATCGCGAGGTTCGTCGCGCGCATCGCCGACACGAGCGGAGGCGCGGTCGTCCTGCTCGACGACATGCACGCGGCTGACTTGGCGAGTCTCGAGGCGATGCGTCACCTGATGCAGGCCGCGATCCCCGGCGTCGCGACCGTCGGCGCGCTGCGTTCCGGCGCATCGTTGCTCGCGGACGATGCGGTGCGGGCCTTGGGACGCGAGGGAGCCGATGTCGTCGAGATCGAGCCGCTCGGCGTGACGTGGTGTCGCCGACCTCGTCGCCGCGCTGCTCGACGCGCATCCGCCCGACGACCTCGTCCGACGACATCGTCGGCCGCACCGACGGAGTCCCGCTGCTCGTCGAAGAGGTCGTGCTCGCGCACCTCCGCGCCGGCACGGTCGAAGTGCACGACGGAGCGACCACGTGGCGCGATGGCGACGCCACCGTGCCCAAGACGATCCGCGAGCTCATCGATGCTCGCCTTCGCAGTCTCGACTCGAAGCACCGGCGCGTGATCGTCGCGGGCGCCGTGCTGGGCGACTTCGAGCCAGCGTTGATCGTCGAGGTCGCCGAGGCCGACGATGCCGTCGTCAGCGACGCTCTTGGCAGCGCCGTTCGTGCCGGTCTGCTCGAGGTGAGCGGCGGTGTGATCACCTTTCGCCACGCGATCATCCGCGAGGCGGTGCTCGACGCGACCGTCCCTCATGTCGTCGACACGCTGCATCGTCGCGCCGCGGCGGCCCTCGATCGCCCGTCGGCGGTGGGTTCGTCGATGCCGTCCGCCTCGAACGTCGCGCCGGCCACCTGCGTGCCGTCGGAGCGAACGACGAGGCGTCCGAAACGCTGACCGCGGCTGCGCTCGCTCAAGTCGCGTCGCTCGCGTTGCTCGGCGCCGAGCAAGCCGCGCGTGAGGCGATGTCCCTCGCACGGTCACCAACGGCGCGGGAGGGAGCAGCGGACACGCTCGCGCGCTCGCTCGCGACGCAAGGCCGGTGGCGCGAGGCGCTCGAAGTCGACACTGCGACGACGACGGATCACGGCTCCTCACTCTCGCGCGAGGGCCGAATGGCAGAGTGCGCCGTCGAGCTCGGCCGTCCCGAGGTCGCAGAGGAGATCCTCGCCGCCGCGAGTGCCGCCGGCATGCTCACTCCCGCGATGCGGATCACCTCGGGACGGGCCGCGCTCGTCCGCGGCGACGCAACGCGCGCGCTCGGCATCGCCCGGGCCATCTCCGCGGACATGGCGTCCGACCCCGACCTGAAGCTCTCCGCGCTCGACCTCGAAGGTCGTGCCCACGACTTCTTGGGCGACGAGACGCGGCGAGGGCCACGTGGGAGCGCCAAGCGCGCGAGGCGCTTGCCGCAGGGCGCACGCAAGCGCAGCTCCGTGCAGTCGTCCAGCTGGGCAAGGTCGAGCTCTTCGCGGGCGAGCCCCCGAATCGGCTGTACGAGGCCGTCGAGCTCGCGCGAGAGGCAGGCGCGCTCGTCGAGCTCGGCTGGGCCCAGGAGAACCTGGCTATCGCGTTGGGGATTCAGGGAGACTTCCCGGCAGCCGCGGCGCTCCTCGATGAAGCGGTCGCGACGTGTCGGGCACTGCGGCTCGATCAGCTCGCCTACCTGCTCATCGGGCAGGCTGCGACGAGCAGCTACGCGACCAACGAGAGGGTCGAGGAGCGGCTCGCCGAGGCCGAGGCGCTGATGGACACGTCCGACCTTCGGCTTCACACCTCGAGCATCAGGGCGGACATCGCGTTTCGGGCCGGCCAGTATGACGACGCGTTGGCGTGGCTCGACGTCTCACGCGAGATCCTCCAGACGCTGCCCGGCGCTGTGCCCGTCGACTCGCCGTGCTGGCGGGTGTGGGCGCTCGCGGCAGTGGGCCGACCTACTGACGCGCGCCTGGCCCTCGACGAGGCGGGGCAGATGCCGGACCTCGAGCGTTGGTATGGCCGCCGCGTGGTGTTGGCGGCGGGCGCGGCTTTGCTCGACGGCGACGAGGAGGGCGTCGACCGCGCCATCGCGGCCGCACCCGGGCGCATGCCGATGGACATCGCGCTCATGCGCCTGCGTCGGTGCCGACGTCCTCCGGGGCCCCGCTCGCGTTCGCTGGCTCCGCGAGGCGGTCGACCTCTACCAGGCCGCCGGCGCGCCACTGGCCGCCGACCGTGCGAGGCAGGCGCTCCGCGAGGCGGGCGGCCCTGTCCCGCGCCGGCGCCGAGCCCAAGCTCCCGTCCCCGACGAGCTCGCGACGGCGGGCGTCACCTCGCGGGAAGCAGACGTGCTGCGCCTGCTCGGCGATGGTTTGCCCAATGCGGAGATCGCCGCGCGGCTGTACGTCTCGGTGCGCACCGTCGAGGCGCACGTGTCGTCGCTCCTCGCCAAGCTCGGCGCACGAAACCGGGCGCAGCTGGCGACGGTCGCGGCCCGTTCCTTCGGTTAGGACTCGTAGTCTCACGGATGCCACGAGCGGCCTCTCCAACGATGCTCACAGACGAGACCTGTGACCAAGGAGGCCCACATGACCGAGACCGCAGTGTTCGACCCGACCGAGATGGAGCAGTTCGCGGGTCAGCTCGTGTCGATCTACGCCGGCTCGATGCTGAACTACATGATCGACATCGGCCACCGCACCGGGCTGTTCACAGCCGCTGCTCAGGGGCCGGCGACGAGTCAGGAGCTCGCCGATCGGGCCGGACTCCAAGAGCGCTATGTGCGCGAGTGGCTCGGCTCGATGGTGACCGGGAACATCTTCGACTACGACCCCGCCACCGCCACCTACACGCTTCCCATGTCGCACGCCGCGATGCTCACCGACGGACCGATGAACCTCGCGCCCATGGCGGCGCTCGGCACCCACCTGGGCAAGCACGTGCACCAAGTCGCGCGCGCCTTCCGCGAGGGCGGCGGTGTGCCGTACTCCGAGTACCGGCCCGAGTTCACCGATGTGATGGACAGCATCGGCCGGGTGCAGTACGACGGCTTCCTCGTCGATGGCTATCTGCCGCTGGTCCCCGGGTTGCGTGACCGGCTCGAGACGGGCATCCGCGTCGCCGACGTCGCGTGCGGCACGGGCCATGCCCTCGTGGTGCTGGCGAGGGCATTCCCCGCCTCGACCTTCGTCGGCTACGACCTCGACGACGGAGCGATCGGACGGGCAAGAGCGGAGGCGGCGGGAGCGCAGCTGACCAACGTGACTTTCGAGGTCGCCGACGCCGCACGGCTCGACGTTCGCACTCCGTTCGATCTCATCTTTGTGTTCGACGCGGTGCACGACCAGGTCGACCCGCGGGCAGTGCTCGCCAACATCCACCGTGCACTGAACCCCGACGGCGTCTTCTTCATGAAGGAGCCACATGGCGCGGACTCCCTGGAGGACAACATCGGCAACCCGATGGCGCCGTTGCTCTACGGATGCAGCACGCTCCACTGCATGACGGTGTCGCTCGCTCACGGCGGTGCCGGGATCGGCACGGTCTTCGCCGAGAAGCTCGCCCTCGAGCTGCTCGCCGAGGCCGGCTTCACCTCGGTCGAGGTGCAGGTCGCTCCCGGCGACCCGGCTGACGCGGTCTACCTGGCTCGGAGGTGAGCCGAGCCTGATGTGGTCGAGGCGCCTGGCGGTGGGGGCGATCGTCGCCCAGCTGGCGTGCCTCGCCGGATGGGTGTTCGCGGGCGTGATCGAGCGGCACGGCTACTCGGTCACGTCCGACGACATCAGCGACCTCGGCGCGCTCACCGCGCACCATCCCGCGATCGTCCTCGTGACCTGTGGTGTGTCGGGCGCCGTGACGATCGTGTTCGCACTCGTGGCATTGCGGCCCGAGCTCGGCCTCGGGGCGTGGCTCGTCGCGCTCTCACTCGCCGGCCTCGACGACCTGAGCGACGCCTTCTTCAGGCTCGACTGCCGCGCCGCGGACAACGGCTGCTCGATCGCCACCGCGACCGCGTCGTGGCACGGCAAGGTGCATCTCGCCGCCGCCGTCATCGCGGCGCTGGCCACGATCGCCGCTCCGTTCGTGCTGGCGCACCGGATGCGCGGCACCGAGCGATGGCACGACCTCGCGCGCCCGACCCGCATCTTCGGTGTCGTCGTCGCGCTGAGTGCCATCGCGAGCGTCGCCCTCACCGAGACTCCCGTCCAGGGGCTGGCGCAACGCATCGTCGCGGTGATCGTCCCCCTCGGCGTCGTGGCGCTCGCCGCGAGGGTGCTGCAGCTGCCGCCCCGGCTGCCTCCTCGCGATCAGGAGAACGCGGGCTTGCTCCCCGGGGGCAACGAGATGTCGAACGCATTCAACGTGAACGACACGAGCACGTAGTAGCCACACAGCGTCACGAGCTCGACGAGGCCTCGATCTCCGAGCAGCGCCTGCGCGTCGGCGTAGGTCTTCGCGTCGACATGCCCGTCGGCGCACAGCTGCGATGCGACCGCGTGGACGATCCGTTCGTCGTCGTGCTCGAACGTGGGTGTTGCACCGCGACCGATCGCTTCGATCACCGGCTCGCTCACGCCGTGCTCTCGGGCCATCGGCACGTGCGCCCACCACTCGAACTCCGCCTTCCAGTGCGCGCCGACGGTGATGATCGCGAGCTCGAGGAGCCTGCGTTCGACCGACACCCCGAACCGAAGGTGCGCACCGAGGTCTGCGGCGCGCCTGCCGACCTCCGGCGCGTGCACCCACGGGTTGAACGGGCCGCGAAGCCCTCCCTGCTCGTCGACGACGGCGGCCGACCGCGTCGAGACGATCTGATCCCAGAGGGCCTGGCCGGCTTCGTCGAGGTCGTCGCGGTGGAGGGCGGGAAGTCTGCTCATTCTGTGATTCCTCTCATTCGGGGATGATCGCAAAGGCGCGGACCGGAAACGTCCCGAAGCCGCTGACCTTGGGTGGGACCGCGAAGAACCGGGCGCCCCGCTCAGGCAGCTCGTCGAGATGGGTGAGGTGCTCGACGATCGGGATGCCGGCGCCGAGGAACCCGTGGTGTGCGGGCCTCGTGAGG
The DNA here is from genome assembly GCA_963726495.1 of uncultured Acidimicrobiales bacterium. GTDB lineage: Bacteria > Actinomycetota > Acidimicrobiia > Acidimicrobiales > DATKAS01 > DATKAS01. The sequence continues at coordinate 212,839 of CAVSCP010000008.1, read as the reverse complement.
TCTTCGATCGAGTCGATGTTCACCGAATCGATGCCGACCAGCGCCACTTCCTCCGCGAGCAGCCGCTCGACGAGCGCGCGTGTCAGGTGAGGGGCGGACTCGCCGTACTGCGGCGTGCGCCAGTGGCGATCCCAGCCAGTGTGGAAGAGCACGGCGTGGCCCTCGAGCGGGCCGGGGGGCAACGCGTCGGGCCCGATCCCGCCGGCGACGCCAGTGAGGTGCGCGACGACCGCGGGGAGGTTGGCGGTCTGCGCGAGTGCGAGCCCGGCGAGGTCTGCGCCTTCGGCGTGGAAGTGCCACGGGCTGTCGATGTAGGTGCCTGTGTTCGCGACCATGTCGATGCGGCCGATCTGGAACGAGATGCCCGGCGCCATGCGTTGCGCGGTGTCCTCCCTGCTCAGGTGCGTGGTGATCGCCGGTCCGGGGAGGCCGGGATAGGTCGTCATCGCGTCGACGATCTCGTGGCTGCAATCGATGAGCCGGGTCATCCGGCGACTCTAAGGTGCGGCAGGTGAGCGACCGTGTGCCGTATCTGGCGTCGCGCCTCCAAGGCTTCGGCACCACGATCTTCGCCGAGATGTCCGCGCTCGCGGTCGAGACCGGCTCGGTGAACCTCGGGCAAGGCTTCCCCGACACCGACGGCCCTCCCGAGGTGATGCAGGCCGCGATCGACGCGATCAAGCGGGGCGAGAACCAGTACCCGCCGGGGCCCGGCACCGCCGACCTCCGCCTCGCGATCGCCGAGCATCAGCAGCACTGGTACGGACTGCACTTCGATCCCGACACCGAGATCTTGGTGACCGCGGGCGCGACCGAGGCGATCGCGTCGGCCCTGCTCTCGCTGTGCGAGCCCGGCGACGAGGTCGTCACCTTCGAGCCGTACTACGACTCGTACTCCGCGTGCATCGCGATGGCCGGAGCGACGCATCGCCTCGTGCAGCTCACGCCTCCCGGCTACACGTTCGACCCCGATGCGCTGCGCGGCCGCGATCACGCCGCGCACGCGGCTCCTCCTCATCAACTCACCGCACAACCCGACGGGGAAGGTGCTGTCGCGTGACGAGCTCGAGGTCATCGCCGCGCTCTGCCTCGAGCACGACCTCATCGCAGTCACCGACGAGGTGTACGAGCACATCGTGTTCGACGGTGCGCACATCCCACTCGCCACGTTGCCCGGCATGCGCGACCGTGTCGTCACGATCTCCTCCGGCGGCAAGTCGTTCTCGTGCACCGGGTGGAAGATCGGGTGGGTCTGCGCGTCGCCCCCGCTCGTGCGGGCGATCCGCACTGCGAAGCAGTTCCTCACGTACGTGAACGGAGCGCCGTTCCAGCCGGCGATCGCCGTCGGACTTCGCCTGCCCGACGAGCGGATCAACGCCCTCGGCCTCGAGCTGCGCGAGAAGCGCGACCGGCTTTCGGCGGGGCTCATGAGTGCGGGACTGACCGTGTACCCGTCGGCCGGCACGTACTTCGTCACTGTCGACATCCGGTCGCTCGGCGAGCACGACGGGTACGCGTTCTGTCGGTCGTTGCCCGAGCGGTGCGGCGTCGTCGCGGTCCCGAACGTGGTGTTCTACGACGACGTAGAAGCAGGGTCGCCTCTCGTGCGGTTCGCGTTCTGCAAGAAGCTCGACGTGATCGACGACGCCGTCGCTCGGTTGCAGAAGCTCGCTCGGTAGCCCAGGCAGGGAGGCAGCGTGAAGGTCGCCGCGATCCAGCACGACATCGTGTGGGAGGACCCTGGCGCGAACTTCGTTCGCCTCGCCGGCCTCATCAGCGAGGCGGCCGCGCAGGGCGCGCGCCTCGCGGTGCTGACCGAGATGTACTCGACCGGGCTTCTCGATGGCCGCGGAGCGCATCGCCGAGCCGGCCGGACGGCCCGAGCAGCGCGTTCCTCGTCGAGCAGGCCGCACGCAACGACCTGTGGGTCTGCGGCTCGCTGCCCGAGGTCGCGACGGGCGCGACACGTCCGTCGAACTGCCTGGTGCTCGCCGGTCCCGACGGCACGATCCTGCGCTACCGCAAGATCCACCCGTTCTCGTTCGCGGGCGAGCACCACCACTACGAGGCCGGCGACAAGCACGTCACCGTGATGGTCGAAGGCGTGAGGCTGAGCCTCTTCGTCTGCTACGACCTCCGGTTCGGCGACGAGTTCTGGCCGCTCGCGTCCGACACCGACTGCTACGTCGTGGTCGCGAACTGGCCGGCGTCGCGCCGTGCACACTGGATGACGCTGGTGCGGGCACGCGCGATCGAGAACCAGGCGTACGTCGTGGCGGTGAACCGCGTCGGGTCGGGCGACGGCCTCGACTTACGTGCGGCGACAGCGCCATCATCGGTCCCTTCGGCGAGGAGGTCGTGGTCGGTGGTGATCGCGAGGCGGTGCTCGTGGGAGACGTAGACCCGGCCGTAGTCGCCGACACCCGCGCGCGCTTCCCGTTTCTCGTTGACCGGCGCTGAGCCGCGGTCGATAAGGTCGCGGCTTCGACAAGAGGGGGATGTCATGGACTCGTTCAACGGCAAGGTCGCGGTCGTCACCGGCGGCGGCACGGGCATGGGGGCCGAGCTCGTCGTGCAGCTCGCGGCCCAGGGATGCTCCGTCGCTACGTGTGATGTCCACTCCGAGACGCTCGCCGAGACGGCGAAGCGAGCCGCGAACGAGGCGCCTCGCGGGCGCTCGCGTCACGACCCACCTCTGCGACGTGGCCGATGGCGCGCAGGTCGACCGTTTCCGTGATGACGTCGTGAAGGAGCACGAGACCGACCACATCAACCTGCTCTTCAACAACGCCGGCATCGGCGGCGGCGGGTCGTTCCTCACCGGCAAGCGCGACGAGTGGGACCGCGTCTTCGGCATCGATTGGGGCGGCGTCTACAACTGCGCTCGCGCGTTCGTGCCGTTGCTCGTCGCGAGCGACGACGGCTATCTCGTGAACACGAGCAGCGTGAACGGTTTCTGGGCATCACTCGGCCCCGGCAACCCGCACACCGCATACTCCGCGGCGAAGTTCGCCGTGAAGGGCTTCTCCGAGGCGCTCATCGAGGACTTCAGGGTGAACGCGCCGCACGTGAAGGTCGCCGTCGTGATGCCCGGGCACATCGGCACCGACATCGTGTCGAACAGCCGCCGCGTGCTCGGTGGCGCCGAGCCCGACGAGATGACCGCCGACGACGTCGCGCTGAGGCACGCGTCGCAGTTGGGCAAGCGCGGCATGCCGGTGCAGTCGATGAGCGACGACGACATCCGCGGGATGATGAAGATGTTCGGCGAGGGCTTCAAGTCCATGGCGCCGGTGTCGGCCGCTCAGGCGGCGACGACCATCCTCGACGCGGTGAAGGCGGGGAAGTGGCGGATCCTCGTCGGCGACGACGCCCATCGGCTCGACGAGGTCGTCCGCGCGAACCCGGAGGGCATCTACGACGAGGGCGGTGTCAGCCTCATCTCCGTCATGCAGCAGGGCTCCTGAGGTAGAGGTCCTTGTTCAGCAGGAACCTCGGCTGCGTGCCCGCGTTCGTGGGGCGCGTGTGCAGCAACAGCGGGTGGATGAGGATCACGTCGCCCGCGCTCGCGGTCAGCTCGACGACGCGCAACGGGATGCCACACACGTCCTCGTCGCGCTCGAAGAACCGAGCGATCCGCGCGGCCGGGCTCGCCGTCGGTGCCCAGCTCGCGGAGATAGTCGTTGCTGTGCATGAGCTGCTTGCGCAGCTGGACGGCCTTTGCTCCCGGCCGGGGCGGATGGTCGGTGAAGTGGCGTGCCACCACGTGATGGGAGCCGGCGACAATCGTCATCCCGCCGGCCCGCGGAGCGACGTCACCGAACATCGAATGCACCTTGAGGCCGCCGACGGGCGAGAGCGGAGCGGCATAGTCGTGGTCGAGGTGCCACGCCTTCCACGGGACGTTCCACACTCGGCACGTCGGGAACAGCAAGAAGTAGGCGCCCCAGTCGGACGGCTGCTTCCATCTGGCCGCGCCGATGACGTCGTCGATCGCGTCGAGCGTTCGGACGCTCCCAATCGCTTTGAAGACGTCATCACCCTTGAGCGATTGAAGGTTCGAGGGTGACTCGTTGACCCACGTGCTGGGGTCGTCGCGGCGGAAGCCCTGCCTCTCCAGTGCGCGCCACACGACGTCGCGCATCGCCTCCGCCTCGCTCGGCGTGAACGCACCGGGCACGCGCAGGTAGCCGCGCTCCTCGAAGTGCGCCCGGTCGGTGTCCTCCAGCACAGCCGCGAGGCTACGGCGGTACCATCCCGCGATCGCTCGAGATCTTCCTTCGTTCTTCCTCGCCCGCCAGTCGGTGCGCGGCCCCAAGATCGAAGACGTGGCCGGGCGGGTCGACGAAGCGCTTCGGTCGCTCGACCTCGGATCGCGGGTGAGGGCAGGCGATCGCGTCGCGGTGACCGCGGGCAGCCGGGGCATCGCGAACATCGCCCTCGCGGTGAAGGCGACGGTGGACCATCTGAGAGGTCTCGGCGCCGCTCCGTTCATCGTGCCCGCGATGGGCAGCCACGGCGGTGGCACCGCGCAAGGGCAGACCGACCTCCTCGCGTCGTTCGGGATCACGGAGGACTTCTGCGGGTGTCCGGTCGACGCGCGGATGGACGTGGTGACACTCGCCGACTCGAAGCTCGGCTTCCCGATCCTCTATGCGACGGCAGCCGCAGAGGCCGACCACGTCGTCGTTGTGAACCGAGTGAAGACCCACACGATGTTCACCGGCCCCGTCGAGAGCGGCCTCGCGAAGATGGCGACCATCGGGCTCGGGAAGCTCGAAGGCGCCGCGCTCTACCACCGGGCGATGTTCGAGCTCGGCTGGATGGACGTGATCAACGACGCGATGCCAATCGTGGTGGAGCGCGGCAACCTCCTCGCCGGGGTCGCGCTCGTGGAGCGAGGCGATGAGCAGACGGCGCGCATCGAAGCGATCGCAGGAGAGCGCATCCTCGATGTCGAGCCCGACCTCTTGGTCGACTCGCTGCGATGGATGGCCACCATCCCGTTCACCGACATCGACCTGCTGCTGCTCGACAAGATCGGGAAGAACATCAGCGGCACCGGGCTCGACCCGACGGTCGTGGGTCGTAAGGACGCGCTGCACCACGCCGATCCGACGCGAGACCTCCGCGTGCGCTACATCGCCGCGCGCGGGCTCACCGAGGAGACGCACGGGAACGCGGTCGGCGTCGGCTTCGCCGAGTTCTGCCGCTCGCGCATCCTCCGCGAGATGGACGTGGCGGTGACTCGCCTGAACGCGCTGACCGCGGGCGATGTTCCGGCCGCGATGGTGCCCGTCGACTTCGAGACCGACACCGAGATCCTCGACGCCTCGCTCGCGCTCATCGGGCTGCGGTCGCCGTCCCAAGCGCGCGTCATCTGGATGCGCAGCACGCTCGAGGTCGATCTGATCGCCTGCTCCGAGGCACTCCTCGAAGAGGCAGAGCTCAGAGACGACGTCGAAGTGCTCAGCGGCTTGATGGCGATGCCGATCGCTGACGACGGCAACCTTCCCGACCTGCTGCCGCGAGAGGCCTGGTAGCGGGCACAATCGTTCCCCAATGACTGCTGATGGGGTGGGCGCCGCGATCGCGACGAACGTCGAGCGCGTCCTGCTCGGCAAGCGGGAGCAGGTCCGAATCGTGGTGGCGGCCCTCCTCGCAGGCGGCCACGTGCTGATCGAGGATGCGCCGGGCGTCGGAAAGACGCTTCTCGCGAAGGCCGTCGCTCGGTCGATCGGCGGCACCGTCGGGCGTGTGCAGGGCACCGCGGACCTGCTTCCCGCCGACATCACTGGCGTGACGATCTTCGACCAGGAGCGGCGCGACTGGGACTTCCGCCCGGGCCCGCTCTTCAATCACGTGCTCCTCGTCGACGAGATCAACCGGGCGACGCCGCGGCGCAGTCGGCGCTCCTCGAGGCAATGGCCGAGGGCCACACCACAGTTGACGGCTCGCAGCACGACCTGCCCGAGCCGTTCCTCGTGCTCGCGACCCAGAACCCGTTCGGCGACGCGGGGACGTTCCCGTTGATCGCGGGCGAGTACGACCGGTTCGCGGTGTCGGTCTCTCTCGGCCTTCCCGGGCGAGATGTCGAACGCGAGCTGCTCAGGGGGAACGGTGGGCTCGGCGCGCTCGACGCGCTCGAGGCGGTGACCGATCCGAGCGAGCTCGCTCGGTGCCAACGCGAGGTCGCGGCGATGCACGTCGCCTCTGCAGTCGAGGAGTACGTGCTGGACATCGCCGAGGCGACGCGCATCGGAGGTCCCAGCTCGCCCGGCGATCGCGGCATCAGCCCACGGGCGACGCAGGCGTTGCTCGCCGTCGCGAAGGGATGCGCCGCGACGGTGGGACGCAGCTACGTCACCCCGGACGACGTGCAGACGGTGGCCAGCGCCGTGCTCGCGCATCGGATGCAAGGCGACACGACGACCGGGTTGAGCGCTGCGAGCGCGGCGGTCGCCGAGATGCTCACCTCAGTCGCCGTGCCGAGCGTCTGAACCATGGGAAGGTCGTCGGCCCCCGGTCTCCACGCCCGGCCGGCACTGCTCATCGCCGTAGGCGTCGCGCTGATGTTTGCGCGGATCTGGGGGCCGGCGGGTGAAGATGCGACTCGCCTCGCGTTCGTGGTGCTGTTGGCGGCGACCTTGGGCAACCTGCTCGTGGCGATCGTGGTCGTGCACAAGGCGTCGACCCAGATCGTCGAGAACCCGACCGACACCGTCGTCGGCGAGCCCGCGGGCGTCGAGATGTCGATCACCGGGTTGCGCTCGGCCGTGTCGGTCCGGATGCGCTCGTCCCCCGACGCGCCCTGGGTCACGGCGCTTCCACCGGACGTCGGGTTCCTCCCCGGCAGCGCGAGCTTCCGCGGCGTCGCCACGCGTGCCGAGGTCGAGGTGTGCTCGTGGGGACCGCTCGGCCTCCTCGGCTACTCGCGCTCGCAGCTGATCGACTTGCGCCGCACGCTGTGGATCGGGCCTCGCCCGGTCGCGCTGAGCGAGCCGATCGACCTCGCGCCTCGCACCGGCCCGTTGCCCACCGGGCCAGTCGTCGCCGCGGGTGAGGGCGACATCACGCGAAGCGTGCGGGAGTACGTGCCGGGCGATCCGCTTCGTCGAGTCGCGTGGTCGGTGACGGCGCGCACGGGCAAGCTCGTGACGCGCGAGGTCGAACGCCCGGCGACCCACGTGGTGCACCTCCTGGTCGATCTCGGCGCGGAGCGTGGCCCGGTCGGGGAGAGAGTCGCCGGTGTCGCCGCGTGGGTGGGGCGCCAGATCCTCGCGACCGGCGCCCAGCTCTCGCTCACCGCGATGAGCCCCGATGGGCCGGCCACGACGGTGGTCAACACAGTGGGGTTGCAGCGCCGCCTGGCGGAGGCGGCCCCGGGCGCGCCGCCTTCGTCCCGCCGGCGTGCCCGTCCTCGTCGTGTCGGCGGAAGGCGTCGTGTGGCACTGATCACGCGTCCCTCGCACGAGCGGAGCTCGCTCGAGATCGCGCTGACGCTCATCGGACTGCTCATCGTGCAAGTCGCCGCAGCCGGCGCGTCGGGCCCTGCGCTCTCGACGCTCGGGTTGGTGTTCACGCTGGCTCTCGTCTTCGTCGCCGTCTTCTGGCGATGGTTCGAGCCGTGGCTCGCGATCACGCTCATCGCGGTCGGGCTCGTGGTCACCACCTTCCACGCGTCTCCGAAGTCGGGCGCAGGACTCGGATGGGTCGCGGTGTGGGTCGTCGGCGCGATCACCGCGTGGGCGGGCATCGAAGTCGGCCGCATGGGCTCGGAGCGCCGGCTCTCGGCAGGCAAGCAACCCCTGCGTCTCGGACGCTTCGACAGAGGGGCTGCGGTCGTCGTCGGGCTCCTGTGCCTGCTCGCGGTGTTGATCTCTGCCGTGGCGAGCCTCGACCTGTCGTCCGCACTGTCGGCGCGGGGGTCGTCCCGGCCCGGGCGCCCAGGTGGGTCGGTCGGCTCCGACCTGGCGCCATACGTCGGACTCGACAACCAGCTCGACACCGGCGCCCGGGGAACGCTGTCGAACGCAGTCGTGCTGAGGGTGAAGGCCGACGCGCCCGACTTCTGGCGCGGCGCCGCGTTCGATCGGTACGACGGCCGTGTCTGGAGTCAGTCGCCGGCCGTCACGGCGAGTGGGCCGACCGAGGATCTCGAGGGTGGCGGCGTCGACAACGGCGGCCTCGCCGTCCCCCGGTTCGACGTCATGCGTCAAGCGGTCCGAGTCGAGGCGTCCGCGATCGGAGTGGTGTTCGGTGCGCCGCTCATCCAAGGCGTGAACCTGCCCAGGGATTCCTACGACGTCAGGTCCGACGGCTCGTTCCAGCTGCGAACGCCGCTCGGGAAGGGCGCCCAGTACGTCGTGACGAGCGACCGTGTGCTCACCACGACGTCGATCCTGCGGACGAACGACCCACGCACCTCGGGGATGTCCCCGGATCTCGCGCGCCTCTACGTGCAGAGTGGGGGAGCCACGCCGCGGGTGGCAGCGCTCGCGGCCCAGGTCGCGGGCAATGCACCGACGACATACGACGCGATCCGCGCGCTCGAGGCGTGGCTCGGCGAGAACACGAAGTACACGCTCGACATCCCGCCACTGCCCGCCGGCGCCGACACGGTCGAGCAGTTCCTGTTCGTGGACAAGCGCGGCTTCTGCATGCAGATCGCCAGCAGCCTGACCGTGATGCTGCGTTCGCTCGGTGTGCCCGCGCGGTTGGTCACCGGTTTCGCCCCGGGCGAGGAGTCACTGCTCGGCGGTGAGTTCACCGTTCGAGGCAAGGACGCCCACGCATGGGTCGAGGTCTGGTTCCCGGGTGTCGGATGGCAGGGCTTCGATCCCACGGCGAGCGTGCCCCTCGCGGGGGAGTACTCGAACTCGACCGCCGCGCGCCTGTGGCGGGTCGTGCAGCGGTTGATCCCGGTGCTCCTCGCGATCGGTCTCGTCATCGCAGCCGCGGTTGGCGTCGCGATGCTCGTGCGTCGCCGTCGCCGACCCGCGTCCCGTGAAGCCGTGGGTGTCGCGGTTCTACGAGTCGGTGCAGAAGGAAGGCGCGAAGCGAGGGAGAGCACGTGCGCCCTCGGAAACTCCCGCCGCTTACGTGCGGGCCCTCGGTGAGACGGTGCTGCGTCATCCAGAGCTCGAGGTCATCGCGGACGTCGTGACCGCGGCGGCGTACTCGGGCCAGGAGCCCAGCGAGCAGGACCAGGCCGAAGCCGAGCGGATCTTGGTTCTTGCGTGTCGATCGGACGCCGGTTAGAAATACCCGACTAATCCGATCAACTTTATGGAGAATCCCCCATGCGACGCCGTCTGAGCGCCCTCCTGGTCCCGAGTCTTCGTGGCATTTGCCCTGCTCACCGCCGCGTGCGGCGACGACAGCGGCTCAGCCGCAGGCGCGGCACCGACCGGCTCGACCGGCTCGACCGTCGCCGGCGACACCACGGCGCCGGCGTCGACCGAGAGCGCCGATCCCGTCACGCTCCATCTCGGGTACTTCGCCAACATCACCCACGGCTCCCCGCTCGTGGGCATCGGCAACGGCACCTACGCGAAGACCTTGGGCTCCAACGTCGAGCTCAAGACCTCGATCTTCGGAGCCGGCACCGAGGAGATCGAGGCACTCTTCGCCGGCGCGATCGATGCGGGCTACATCGGGCCGAACCCCGCGGTGAACGGCTACGTGAAGTCGAACGGAGAGGCGCTGCGCATCGTCGCTGGCGCGACGTCGGGTGGTGCGGCCCTCGTCGTGAAGCCCGACATCAACGGCCCCGCAAGACCTCAAGGGCAAGGTGCTCGCGACTCCGTCGCTCGGCAACACGCAGGACGTCGCGCTCCGTGCCGTATCTGAAGGACAACGGGCTGAGCGCGGACACGAGCGGTGGAGGCGACGTGTCGATCCATCCGCAGGACAACTCGCAGACGCTCGAGGCGTTCAAGGCCGACACCGTGCAGGGCGCGTGGGTGCCCGAGCCCTGGGCTACTCGCCTCGTGGTCGAAGGCGGCGGCAAGGTCCTCGTGGACGAGGCGACGCTGTGGCCCGAAGGGAAGTTCGCGACGACCGAGCTCATCGTGAGCAAGAAGTTCCTCGACGAGCACCCCGACGTGGTGAAGAAGCTGATCGAGGCGCAGCTCGCGACCGACGAGTTCATCGCCGCCAACCCCGACGAAGCCGCGCAGATCGCGAACCAGGAGATCGAGAAGATCACCGGCAAGAAGCTCGCTGACGGCGTGCTCGGCCCGGCGTTCAAGAACCTGACGTTCACGGACGACCCGATCGCGTCGTCGGTGCAGCAGTCGGCTGCGGACGCGCACGACGTCGGCCTGCTCGACTCGGTGCCCGACCTGAAGGGCCTCTTCGACCTCACGATCCTGAACGAGGTGTTGAAGGCGAACGGCGAGCAGCCCGTCTCCGGCCTCTGACGCCGCCCGTGTAGCGGCCCGGTCGCGGGCGCTACGGTCGGGCCGACCGGAAGGAGACCGATGGCGGCGACGGAGCCCCGCATCACGGTGCGGCCGAACGGGCCGTATGCAGTGGTCGGCGACGTGACGGTGGTCGCCAAGGCCCAGATCGAGACCGAGCTGGGTGAGCCGATCGCGTGGGAGGTCGGTCCGGAGATCGGCCACAAGGAGCGGTACGCGCTGTGCCGCTGCGGCCAGTCGGGGCGCAAGCCGTTCTGCGACGGGACGCATCTCCGGGTCGGGTTCGAGGCCGAGGACGCGCTGCGCACCCGCACGCCGACGGAGTATCCGGGTACCGGAGTGACGCTCTACGACGACCGCGACGTCTGCGTGCACGCGGGGTTCTGCGGCACGACGATCACGAACGTCTGGAAGATGGTGCGCAAGACCGACGACACGACCGTGCGGTCGATGCTCGTGGCGATGGTGGAGCGATGCCCGTCGGGTGCGATCAGCTACTCGATCGACGGCGAGGCCGACAACGAGCCACGGCTCCCGACTGAGATCGGCGTGATGGTGAACGGGCCGTTGTGGGTGACCGGCGGCATCCCCGTCGATGTGGGCGACGAGGGCACGCTGCAGACCCGGAACCGAGTTGCGTTGTGCCGCTGCGGCGCGTCGAGCCGCAAGCCGCTGTGCGACGGGAGCCACAAAGAGGCCGGCTTTCGTGGACGACCCTCGCGATCGGGAGTAAGTTCAACTACAGAACTCGCCCGGACGGGAGGTCTCGCGTGAGCGACGACTGGCACACGACCGCCTGCATCCTCTGCAGCGTCAACTGCGGCATCGAGGTGCGCCTCGACGGCCGGCGCATCGCGCGGGTGCGCGGCGACAAGGCGCATCCGGCCTCGCAGGGCTACACGTGCGAGAAGGCGCTGCGGCTCGACCACTACCAGAACGGCCGCCACCGGCTCACGACTCCGCTGCGCCGGCGCGCCGACGGCACGTTCGAGCGCGATCGACTGGGACACCGCGATCGCGGAGATCGCCGAACGGCTGGCGCGCGATCCGCGACGCCCACGGCGGCGCGTCGATCTTCTACTACGGCGGCGGCGGGCAGGGGAACCACCTCGGCGGCGGGTACGGCCGCGCGACGCGCAGCGCGCTCGGCGTCGTCTACACGCTCGAACGCGCTGGCGCAGGAGAAGACCGGCGAGTTCTGGGTCGACGGCCAGCTCTTCGGCCGGCCGCGCTGCCACACGACCGGCGACTACGAGCACGCCGAGGTCGCGGTGTTCGTCGGCAAGAACCCGTGGCAGTCGCACGGCTTCCCGCGGGCGCGCAGCGATCCTCAAGCGCGATCGCCAACGATCCCGAGCGCTCGTTGATCGTCATCGATCCGCGCCGCACCGAGACCGCCGAGCTGGCCGACATCCACCTGCAGGTCCGCCCGGGCACCGACGCATGGTGCCTCGGCGCGCTGCTCGCGGTCCTGATCGAGGAGGACCTCGCCGACGTCGACTTCCTCGCCGAGCACGCCAACGGCTTCGACGAGCTGCGCGACCCATCTCGCGAAGGTCGCCGATCGCGCAGTCGTGCGCGATCGCGGGCGTGCGCGAAGAGGACGTGCGCGCAGTCGCTCGACGTCTCGCGTCCGCGTCGAGCGTTTCGATCTTCGAGGACCTCGGCATCCAGCAGGCGCCGCACAGCACGCTGAACTCGTACCTCGAGAAGCTCGTCTACCTGCTCACCGGCAACTTCGCGAAGCAGGGCGGGATGAACATCCACACGCGCTTCGCCAGCCTCGGCGGTGGCGGCAAGGGCGGCGGTGATCGTCGCAGCCCGGTCGGCGGCCATCGCATCATCACCGGCCTCATCCCGAGCGCGGTGATCCCCGACGAGATCCTCACCGACCACCCCAACCGGTTCCGGGCGATGATCGTCGAGAGCGCGCAACCCGGTGCACTCGCTGGCCGACAGCCAGCGCATGCGCGAGGCGCTCGCCGCGCTCGACTGCGTCGTGGTGATCGACGTCGCGATGACCGAGACCGCGCGCTGCGCCGACTACGTGCTGCCCGCCGCCGTCGCAGTACGAGAAGTGGGAGGCGACGTTCTTCACGCTCGAGTTCCCGGAGAACGTCGTTCCAGCTCCGCGCGCCGATCCTCGAGCCGCTGCCGGGCACGCTGCCCGAGCCCGAGATCCACCGCGCGGCTGGTGCGCGCGCTCGGCGCCTACAGCGACGACGACCTCGCCGCGCTGCACGCGGCCGCCGCGCAGGGCCGGGCCGCGTTCGCCGACGCGTTCCTCGACGGCGATGGTCGAGCAGCCGCACCTCGCGCCGCTCGCGCCGTCGTCCTCTACGAGACGCTCGGCCCGACGCTGGGCGAGGGCCACGAAGGCGCGGCCGCGGTGTGGGGTCTCGCGCAGACCTGCTTCCTGTCGCATCCCGAGTCGGTGCAGCGCGCCGGCTTCGCCGACGGCGACGCGCTCTTCGACGCGATGCTCGCCAACCCGTTCCGGCGTCGTGTTCACCGTCGACGACTACGACGAGACCTGGAAGCGCCTCGACACGCCCGACGGCAAGGTCAACCTCGTGATCCCCGAGCTGCTCGAGGAGCTCGCGTCGTTGCCGTCGGACGTTCCCGCCGACGCTCGAGTTCCCGTTCGTCCTCTCCGCGGGCGAGCGCCGCTCGTCGACCGCGAACACGATCTTCCGCGATCCCGCGTGGCGGAAGAAGGACGGCGGCGTCGCGCTGCGCATGAACCCAGAGGACGCCGCGAGCCTCGGCGTCGACGCAGGTGGACGCGTGCGGGTCGTGACGCGCCGCGGATCGGTCGAGGCACCGGTCGAGATCACCGATGCGATGCAACCGGCCACGTCAGCCTGCCGAACGGCCTCGGCCTCACCGTCGCCCGACAACGTCGTCGACGGCGTCGCGCCCAACGAGCTGACGTCGGGCACCGACCGCGACTGGCTCGCGGGCACGCCGTGGCACAAGCACGTCCGGCGCGCTCGAGGCATCGCGAGGCAGTGGCCTGACGGTGCGCCGCACGCGCTTCGACGAGTGGCCGTGCCCGATCGCGCGGACCACCGACCTCATCGGCGACTGGTGGACGCCGCTCGGTCATGCGCGACGCGTTCGCCGGCGTGAAGCGCTTCGACGACTTCATCGCCGACCTCGGCATCCCGCGCGCGGTGCTCGCGCGCGCGCCTCGACCGGCTCGTCGACGAGGGCATGCTCGATCGGGTCGCGTACGAGGAGCGTCCGCTTCGCTACGAGTACCGCCTCACCGACAAGGGCCGCGCGTTCTGGGACGTGCTCGCGGCGATGTGGCGCTGGGGCGAGGACTGGCTGTGGCCCGAGGGCGAGCAGCCGCCCGTCCGTCTCGTCGACCGCGAGACCGGCGACGAGATCCACCCGGTCGTCGTCGACGAGCACACCGGCACCGGCCTCGACGTCCGCCGCACCAAGATCCGCCGCCGGGGGTAACCGCAGCCCAGCGAACTCGCGCGAATAACCCGCCAGTTTCTGGCCGGTTACTCGCGCGAGAACCGGAAGGCGTCGGCTACTTGCCGTTGGCGGAGAAGTGCTGGAAGTCCTTGAGCGAGCTCCACGTGCCGCCCCAGGTCCAGCCCACCGACTTGAACGCCTTCACCACGACGTCGTTCGGCTCGATCATCCCGGGCCGCACGTTGCCGCGCGCCTTGTATGCAGAGGCGAGCTCGGGGATGACGATGTCGCCCTTCACGTAGGGGTTGTGGAACGGGTTGATGTCGATCGCGAGGCCGAAGGCGTGCTGCGACCACGTCTGCGTCGTCGTCACCACTGGCCGGCACGCGAACGCGACCGTGTCGTTGCCATCGCCAGTCGGTGCTGCGTTCGAGAGCGCTGGATCGGGGATCTGCATCTCCTCGATCGGGAAGCGTGCTGCCTCCAGCTTGCGGAAGACCTCGACGATCTTGGCGGCCGCGGCCTCGTGGATGAGCAGCTCTCCCGTGTGGAACTTGCCGTCGAACCCGTAGAACGACACCTGCACGTAGCGGAGGTCCTTGAGGGCGACAGGGCAGGCGGGCGTCCAGGTCGACCGGGCGACGACGGCCGCGGGCACCGGCTGGATCGACGACACGAACACGTCGGACGGGGGTGGGGGCAGCACGTCGATCGTGGCGAATTGACGGTCGACGAGCTCCGGCGGAGTGGGCTCGATCTGACCGAGGCCGTCGGGGCGCAGCGGGAGCGGTCGCAACCCCAGCCAATCGGGACGGGGATGCACACACCCCGCCAGCGAGATGAGCGAGACCGCGATGACGAGCGCCAGACGCAGCCGAGCCATCACAGAAGCGTACGGGCGAGACCGATGCCTTCCCAGGCTCCCGGCCGGTGCTTATACTGACGCATCAGTCAGTTTCGACTGATGCGTCAGTCAGCCGGCGCTCTGGGAAGCTCGGGCAACAAGGGGTTGGTTCCCATGGCACTCCTCGCTGATGCCGCGAGGGTTTCGAAGCGTCACAGCTTTCGTCACAGCTTCTGACGATGTCGCTCGATGACCTCATCGAGCGGGAGGAGCGGGTGTTCCTCGCTCGCCAACCGGCCTCGGCGGCCCGTGCTGTGCGCGCTGAGCAGGTGCTCGCCGGCGGCGCGACGTCGAGCTGGATGATCAGCCGGCCGAGCACGGTGTGGATGAGCCACGGCAAGGGCTCGCGGATGTGGGACGTCGACGGCACCGAGTACGTCGACTTGCATGGCGGCTACGGCGTGATGCTCGTCGGCCACGCGCATCCGGCAATCGTCGACGCCGTGCAGCACCGCATCGCGTTGGGCTCGCACTTCGCGCAGCCGACCGACGACGCGGTCGCGGTGGCCGAGAACCTCGCGGCACGGTTCGGGCTCCCGCTGTGGCGGTTCGGCAACAGCGGCACCGAGGCGACGATGGACGCGGTGCATACGCCTGAGAGGCTGTCCCCGTGGCATCGCTGCGTGACGAGCTGAGGCTGCGCCTGGGGGTGCCGCTGATCAGGGCGACGACGCTGCCTCGTCGCTGGTACGGCGACCCCGAGCATCACCGCGCCGAGCTCGACGCGGTCTATCGCTACGGCTGGTCGTGTGTCGGCATGGCCGACGACGTCGCGGCGCCTGGCTCGTTCACCACCGCGCTCGTCGGGGGGGAGATCCCCGTGGTCATCACGCGCGACACGAAGGGCGCGCTGCACGGCTTCCTCAACGTGTGCCGCCATCGCGCCGCACCCGTCGCCGAGGGCAGCGGCCAGGTGCGAGTGCTGCAGTGCCCGTACCACTGGTGGATCTATCAGCTCGACGGACGGCTCACGAAGGCCCGCGGCATGAACGACGTGCCCGGCTTCGACGCTGCGGACTCCGGACTCTTCCCGGTGCAGGTCCAGACCTGGTCTCGATTCCTCTTCGTGAACCCGGACCTCGAAGCCGAGCCCCTCGACCTCGGGCCACTCGCCCGAGCGATCGAGCCCTTCGACGTCGAGGCGATGGAGCCCGGCATCGCCGAGCACGTCGTGCGCTCCTTCAACTGGAAGCTGCTCGTCGAGAACTACTCCGAGAACTTCCACACGCCGTTCGTGCATCCTCAGCTCGAAGGTGCCGCCTGGGACTACGTCATCGATGTCGAGGGCCCCGTCGTGCTCGCCAGCGACCGCATCAAGCCCGGGAGAGAGCACATCGCCGAAGCGCAGGCGGACGAGCCGTTCCTCTCGGGCCAGTACTTCACGGTGTTCCCGAACCTGATGGTGAGCGTGTTCCCGCGCTACTTCCACGCGTTGATCGTCACGCCCGTCGATGCACGTACCTCACGAGTCGACTACCACCGGTGCTGGGCGGCCGAGGTCGGCGAGGCGCGACGCAAAGTCGACCACGAGGCCGCGCTCGCGGTCGGCGAGCAAGATCTCGAGATCTGCGAGCGCGTGCAGCGGAGCTATGACGGCGGGCTCGACCCGCGCGGCCGCCTCTCGCCGCAGCACGAGAAGGGCGTGGCGCACGTCCACCAGCTCCTGTTGCGCGCGCTGGCCGACTCAGTCTGGTAGCGCATCGGCGAGGACGGCCATGGCTGCGTTGCGGCCGTTCAACGCGATGACCGAGCCCGCCGGGTGAGTCGCGGCACCGCAGAAGTAGAAGCCGGGGATCGGCGTGCGCGCCGAGAGCCGCTTGTCCCACATCTGGTCGGGCATGGTCTCGCCCTGGAAGATGTGGCCTCCGGTCAGCCCGATGCGCTCCTCGATGTCCGGGGCGCCGAGGACCTCGACATGCTCGAGGCATGACTCGATGTCGGGCGCGAAGGTCGCGATCAGGTCGATGAACTGGCGAGCCACCGCCTCACGCTCGGCGTCCCACGTGGTCCCTTCGAGCAAGTACGGGCCGTACTGCCCGAACACGCTCATGAGGTGCCTGCCCTCAGGCGCCGGTGAGGGGTCGTAGCCGGTCTGGAAGTAGACCTCGCCGTAGCCGATGTTCACCCGACCGAATCGGCATTCGTTGAACGCGTCTTGCGCCGCGTCGAGGCCATGCGTCACCGACACCATCGACTGATAGGGCCATTGCTCGCCCGCGGCGGCGGTGAAGGTCGGGAGACGCGTGAGGGCGGCGTTCAGCTTCACGACGGGGCTGCGCACCTGCCACACCTGCAGCCGAGCTCGGTACTCGGCGGGCACGCTCGCGTCGTTCGGCAGCATCGCGAGCGCACGCTTCGGATCTGCGTTGCACACGACGGTGGTGGCTCGGATGAGCTCTCCGCTCTCGAGCCGCACGCCCTCGCTGGGCAGGATCTCGGCGACGGGCACGCCGCACGCGAGCACCGCTCCTGCGTCCTCGGCAGCTTCGGCGATGGCGAAGCTGATCACCCCCATGCCGCCCTTGACGTAGCCCCATACGGGACCTTGCCCGTCGAGGTCGCCCTGATAGTGCATGAGCTTCACCGACGCCGTGCCCCAGTCGCGCGGGCCTGCGTACGCGCCGATGACGCCCTGGCCGTAGAGCGCGTCTTTCATGCGTTGGTCGTCGATGTACTCGTCGAGCACATCCGCGATCGACGCGTCGAAGAGGATGTCGATCATCCACTTGTCGTGGCCGAGCAACGCCTCGATCTCTTCGCGCGTAGGGGAGTCGCCGATCCAGGTGTCGCGACCTCGAGTGCGCAATCGCTGCCGCATCTCGTCGAAGATGTGCTCGTAGGCCCAGTAGCCGTCGATGTCGTGTTGGGAAAGCCCCATCGCGTCGAGGCTCGCTTGCGTCTTCGCGTCGTCGAGCCATTGTGCGAAGGAGCCGCCGCCGGGAAACGGCGCCCACAGGTTCGGATCGGCCACGAACACTTCGAGGCCGCGCCGCTCGAGGTCGAGCTCGTCGATCACTACGCGGTCGAGCAGGCCGACGACGTACGCGCACGGGCTGACCACGTAGCGCTGGTCGGGGAATGGCCGTTCGAGAGTGCACGCGCCGCCGAGGCGATCGCGTCGCTCGAGCACGAGCACCGACTTGCCGGCTCTGGCGAGGTATGCGGCGCACGCGAGGCCGTTGTGCCCTCCGCCGACGACGATCGCGTCCCAATGTCGAGAGGCGAGTTCGGAGATCGGCTCGGGCAAGCCGACTTCTCCCAGCCGGGCGGCGATGGTGGGCATGGTCCTCCGATCGGCCTTCCCTGAACGACGATTCAGATTACTGGGGTCGCATAGGGTGCCACCGTGGACGGTGCCCACGACATGGGCGGCATGCACGGCTTCGGCTCGGTGGCCGCGATCGTCGAGGACGACGAGCCCACGTTCCACGAGCGCTGGGAGGGCCGCACCTTCGCTCTCATGCTCTCCACCGGCGGGCTTCGGGCCGGTGGTGTGCGGCCGAACATCGAGGCGATGCCCCCGGCCGACTACCTCCGGGCGTCGTACTTCGAACGGTGGGCGTTCTCGGTCGAGCGGGGCCTCGTGCTGGCAGACACCTTGACCACCGCGGACATCGACGAGCGCGTCGCGCACCCTGACCATGTGCCGTCGACCGCGGACCCCGCGCGCACTGCCGGCCTCGTGCGCGCGCTGACCACCCCACCGAACCAGCCTGTCGTCGGCGTCGATCAGCGCTTCGCGGTCGGTCAGCGGGTCACCGTGCGGCGGATGGCCCCCGCGCACCACCATCGGTGCCCTCGCTATGTGCGTGGCGTCACCGGGACGGTGACTGTCATGCACGGCGGATGGCCGCAGCCCCAGACGCTCGGCGCGGGCGCACCCGAGGCGCTGTACACGGTCGCGTTCGCGATGCCCGACCTGTGGGGCGACGACGCCGAGCCCGGCACCCTCTTCATCGACCTGTGGGAGAGCTACCTCGAATGAGCGACGACCACGATCACGACGACCACGATCATGGCCATCATCCGGCTCCGCTCACCGACGTGGAGAAGCGCGTCGCTGCGATCGAGTCGCTCTTGGTCGAGCGCGGGCTCGTCACCACCGACACCATCGACGCGATCGTCGAGGTGTACGAGCACGACCTCGGGCCGATGAACGGCGCGACGGTCGTCGCCCACGCGTGGACCGACGAGGCCTATCGTGCGCGCTTGCTCGAAGACGCGACCTCAGCGATCGCCGAGCTCGGGTTCGGCGGTGCCGAGGGCGAGCACATCGTCGCGCTCGAGAACACGCCGACCATCCACAACGTCGTTGTCTGCACGCTGTGCTCGTGTTACCCGTGGCCGGTGCTCGGCCTTCCGCCGCGCTGGTACAAGAGCCCCGAGTACCGCTCGCGTGTGGTGCGCGAGCCCAGGGCCGTCCTGGCCGAGTTCGGCACGGTGCTCGACGCTGACGTCGAGGTGCGCGTCTGGGACTCGAGTGCCGAGATCCGGTACCTGGTCCTTCCCCTTGCTCCCGACGACGTCGACGCGCACTCCGAAGCCGAGCTTGCCGGGCTGGTGACGCGCGACCACATGATCGGCGTCGTGCGTTGATCGCGGGCGACCTCCCGACCGCGGTGCCGCGGCGCAACGGCGAGCTCGTGTTCGAAGCGCCGTGGGAGAGCCGTGCGTTCGGCATGGTCGCCGCGTACCTCGACACCACGGGGAACAGCTGGGAGCACTTTCGCCCGCACCTCATCGCCGCGATCGCGGAGAGCCCTGACGCGACGTCGTACTACGAGTCGTGGGTGCACGCGCTCGAGGACATGTTGGCTGCCGACGGCGTGACCGCCTCGTGACCCGCCCGAAGGGCGCGGCCCGGCGCGACGAGATCCTCGCGGTCACCTGCGACGTGATCCGCGAGCGCGGGTTCGCGCAGACCCGGATGAGCGACGTCGCTCATCGCCTCGGCATCTCGCCTCCGCTCGTCGTGTACCACTTCGGATCGAAGGACGCCCTCCTCGCCGAGGCGTTCGCCTACGCGTCGCGCAACGAGATGGTCGACCTCGACGCGATCGCCGATGCGACCGACAACGCGCTCGATCGCCTCGACGCGTTGCTGGTCTCGGGCCTCGGTCCGAGCACGCGCGCGTCGTGGGCGCTGTGGATCGACTCGTGGGGAGAGGCTCTGCGCTCGCCTGTCCTGCGCAAGACCTGGCGGCAGCTCGACGACCGTTGGCGCGCCGTGCTCGAGGAGGTCGTCGAGCAGGGGATGAACGCCGGCGTGTTCGTCACCGACGACGCGGCAGAGATGGCAGCGGTGCTCGCTGCACTGATCGACGGGTTCGGCGTGCAGGTGGCGCTGAGCTCGAGTCGCCGCGCGGTTTCGCTGGATCAGGCGCGCAAGGTGGCGCTCGCGCTGCTCGGCGTCAGCGCGGCACAGCCCCGCCCCTGATCGCCTCGCCGCGGTAGCCGCGGGCGACCATGGTGACGAAGCGGTAGACGTCGCTCTCTTGCTCGGCGAGCACACCCGGCACGAACGCGGGATGTGACACCCCCCGCTGCACCGATTCGACCGCAGCCCAATCTTGGCGGTTCGTGAGGTCCCAGAAGTCCACTGCGTACGAAGGGTCGAACCCCGGGTCATTCACCGCCTCAGGAGCGAAGAGCCACTGGCACTCGATCGTCGTGCGCCCCGCCGAGACCGGCTCCATCCGGTGGGTCAGGACGTAGTCGGGGTGCAGGCTGAGCAGAAGGTTCGGGAAGACCGCGAGGTAGAGCACCTGCCGGCGCTGCTCAGACGTCAGGCTCCGCATCACCACGCCGCTCGACTCCCCGCTGATCGACATGGTCGAGGCAAAGTCGGCGAGGTCCATCGTGCCGCCGACCCACGCGCCTGGCCCCTCGTGGTTGTCACCCGAGTCGGGCGGACTCACGCGTGCGAGCTCAGGATGGATCAGTGGGCAGTGGTAGCACTCGTTGTAGTTCTCGACCGCGATCTTCCAGTTCGCAGCGAGCTCATAGCGATGCGTCGCGGCGACGAGAAGGCGCTCGCATTCCCAGTTCTCCACCTGCGCGCGCAGCGAGCCGAGGTGCTCTTCGAACGGAGGAGCGTCCCCGGACACGTTCACGAACAGCCAGCCGCCCCACTCGGCGTGCCTCACGGGAAGCAACGCGACGGCCGACGGATCGAAGTTCTCGGCGTCGAATCGGGGCGCAAGTCGCAGCCGACCGTCGAGCTCGTAGCTCCACGCGTGGTACGGGCACTGCACGACGGCTCTGTTGACGACACTTGTGTTCGTCGCTCCGTCGCAGGGGAGCAGCTCGTGGCCACGGTGGCGGCACGCGTTCGCGAAGACGTGCAGCGCGCCCTCGCGATCACGCGTGAGCAGCAGCCCCGCGCCTCCGATCGCGCGCGCTCGCTGGTCGCCCGGCTCGGGCAGGTCGGTGACCCGGCCGACGCACACCCATCCCCCTCGGAAGAAGGCGTCTTGCTCCCACGCGAGCACGGCCTCATCGACGTACGCCTCGCGGGGGAGCATGTGGCTCTGGCCGAACGGCGCGAGCACCGCGTCGAGCGCGGACGGGTCGATCGGGGCCGGCTGCCGTGCCGTCATCGCTTGATCTTCCATCGCAAGCAGATCGCGCCACCGACCGTCATCCGGCCGCAGGCTAGTGCCGAGCCTTTCGGCGTCAGCCGTGCCGTGAGCCGATCAACCGAGTGCGGCGAGCTCGTCGCCGTAGCCCTGGCAGTCGTAGATCGCGTTGTCGTAGTTGTTGGGGAGCTTGCCGAGCGTCGAGTCGTACGTCATGGGTTGGCACACCTGCTCGACCGCGGCCATCACAGAGCCCGCGCTCTCGAGGTCGAAGAGACGGGGCCCGCTGTTGAAGCCGCCGCCCTGCGCCCCGATCCGGGGCCGACCGGGCGGACCCGGCGGAGCCTGCGGTCGCTGCGGCCTCGCTGGGCTCGGTGCGTTCGGGCTGCCTTGCAGCGTGCTGTTGATCGTGCCGCCGAAGCCTCCCGGTCCGCCGAACCGTGGGAAGCCACCTCCCGCCAGGAAGAACCGAACCTCTCCCTTCTTCACGAGCTCGGCAGTCTTCGCGACCGAGGTGGCGGGATCGCTGCCCAGGAAGCCGCCCATCGCCATGACCGAGATGTCGTCCTGCGCGATGAGACCCGATGCGGTCATCGCGCTCGTCGTCGCGACGTCCCATCGTTCGCCGTGCCGCTCGGCACGGAGGAAGTCGGCAAGGGCGGCGTCGGGATCGAACGCCGCGGAGCCGAAGGTCGTGCCCGACAGCCCGATGCCGCGGGCCCGGCTTGCGGCAGCGTCGCGTTCAGCACGGGTGTCGTCACCTCGCTCGACGCCCAGGCCGCGGGCCCGATGAGGAACCCTCCGATGATCACGAGAAGCGAGAGCCCTGCGAACCGCCGCACCTTCGGCAGGAAGGCGGTGACGAAGAGC
The DNA here is from genome assembly GCA_963726495.1 of uncultured Acidimicrobiales bacterium. Lineage (GTDB taxonomy): Bacteria > Actinomycetota > Acidimicrobiia > Acidimicrobiales > DATKAS01 > DATKAS01. The sequence continues at coordinate 190,631 of CAVSCP010000008.1, read as the reverse complement.
GCCGCGACGCCGATCGTGACGAGCACGAACATCGTCGGTTGCGCCCACGAGTGGAACTCGGGCGCGCGGTTCATGATCAGCCGCTGGGTCGCGACAGTCAGGCCGACGATCGCTGCGACGAAGAACGACGCCGCCGGGTTGCGCCGGATCGCGCGCAGCGCGGCGACGGTGCCGATGCCGATGAGTGCACCCACGGCCGGCGCCAGCGCGGACGTGTAGTACGAGTGGAAGATCCCCTTCGCCTCGCTGAACACGATCGCGTAGAGCCAGAACCACGTGCTCCAGAGCACGACTGCCGCGAGGCGATGCCGTCGCTTCCGGTAGGTCCAGACGCCGAGAAGGGTCGCGGCGACCGCAAGGGGCAGCAGCCACCCGATCTGTGATCCGACGGCGTCACTGAGGAGACGAAGCTTCCCGGGCTGCCCTCCGAAGATCCCTCCTGCGCTGCCGAGCCCCCTCACGCGACCGCCCGCCGCCGAGCTGGCCTTCGCCGTCGACCCGGCCGAGGCCGTTGTACCCGATGAGCAGGTTCAGCTCGGTGTTGTTGCGGCTCCCACCGACGTACGGACGCATCGACGTCGGGATCACGTCGACGACGAGGACCCACCAGAGCGACGCGAGCGCCGCGACGCCGGCGAGCACCGCGCCCCGGATGACGCGCGACTTCCACGTGCGCGCCCCGACGAGCACGGCGAGCCCGAGCGCGGGGAACGCGATCGCGGCGGCCAGGGTCTTGGTGTTGAACGCGAGACCCGCGAACCCGCCCGCGACCGCGAGCCAGACGAGGGGCCGTGCCGCGTCGAGCGAGCGCAGCACGGCCCACGCGGCTGCCACGAGGAACAGGATCATGAACGGCTCAGGGAGGTTGAGCCGGTTCACGGAAACGCTCACTGGGCTGACCGCGAGCACAAGCGCGGCGATCGTCGCCGCGACGGCGCCGAAGTGGCGGCGCATGATCGAGAACAGGATCGCGACAGAGGCGGTGCCGGCGAGGGCGCCCGGCAACAGCAGCGTCCAGCTCGAGTAGCCGAACATGCGGACGCTCAGCGCCTGGAACCAGAGCGCGACGGGTGGCTTGTCGACGGTGATGAAGCCGCCAGGATCGAAGGAAGCGAAGAAGAAGTTCCGCCAGCTCGCCGTCATGCTCCGCGTCGCGGCCGAGTAGTAGGTGTTGCCGAGGCCGTTGCGGGAGAGTGCCCAGCAGTTGAGGACGAACGCGATGCAGACCACGCCGCCGAGCGCCAGCCGCACGGGAGTGGGGGTCCCGGGCCGGCGCTCGGCGGGCGTGGCCTCCGCGGTCGCCGGAGGGGCGGCGACCATGGCCGAGGTCATGCGGCGTGCTCTGTCACATGGCCGTTCGTCGTTGGGCGTTCGGGCACCCCTGCGCCCGAACGGAGGCGTCGGTGCATGCGAGCGACGCCCTCGAGGTCATGCCACACGGTCTTCACGATGCGGACACGGCTGTCCGTGTCCTCGACCCACGTCCACCGGCACCTCGTGGAGCCGCAGGTCCATGTGGGTGGCAAGCAGAAGGAGCTCGGTGTCGAAGAACCACCCGTCGTCTTCGATGAGGGGAAGGAGCTCAGCCGCGGCATCGGCGCGCAGCGCCTTGAAGCCGCATTGCGCGTCGTGAAACGGGGGCCGGAACGCGGCCCGCAGCACCGCCATGTAGCCACGGCTCAGCACCTCGCGCTTGGGAGAGCGGCGCACGAGCGACTCGGGCGACAGCCGTGACCCGATCGCGACGTCCGCGTCGTCCGACACGAGGGGCGCGACCAGCGCGTTCAGCGCGGCGAGGTCGGTCGAGAGATCGACGTCCATGTAGGCGAGGACCTCGGAGCTGCTCTCCGACCAGACCCGGCGCAAGGCCCCGCCGCGACCCGCGTCCCGGATCGAGACGAAACGGACCTCCCGGAGCTCGCTCGCGAGGCGCTGGCCGAGCAGACGAGTCGCGTCGGTGCTGCCGTTCTCCGCGATCGTGATCTGCCAGGAGTAGGGAAAGTGCTCGCTGAGGTGCTGGTGCAGCCTCTCGACGCTCGCCTCGATGATCTGCTCTTCGTTGTGCACCGGGAGGGCGATGTCGACCGCCGGGATCTGCGATCGGTCAGGACGGGGCTGATGGGGATGAGCGGGTGCTGACGGCCTTCCGCGGTGGAGGTGTCTGCAGCCATGGGCCCGATCCTGCACTTCGTCCCTCTGAGCCTCCTGTGACGTGGCTGGGAAGTCTGTAAAGACCCGGGAGCGTCTGCCGTCAGGCGGTGCGAGCAGGGTCGAACCCGTACGGAAGCTCGAGCCGGTTGGCTCGCATGAGCTCGCCGTCAGCCAGGATCTCGCGGGTCGGCCCGTCGGCCACGATGCGGCCTTCGTTCATCACAAGCGGCACGGGGGCACAGCTCGAGTGCGTAGGGCAGGTCGTGGGTCACCATGAGCGTCGTGATGCCGAGGCCGTGCACGATGTCGGCGAACTCGCGGCGCGCCATCGGGTCGAGGTTCGACGACGGCTCGTCGAGCACGAGGATGTGCGGGCGCATCGCCAGCACGGTCGCGGCGGCGACCCGGCGGCGCTGGCCGAAGCTGAGGTGGTGGGGCGCCCGAGTCGGCGAACGCCTCCATCCCCACCGCCGACGAGCGCCTCGTGCACCCGGGCTTCGAGCTCGGCGCCCCTGATCCCGAAGTTGGCCGGCCCGAAGGCGACGTCGTCGCGCACGGTCGGCATGAACAGCTGGTCGTCGGGATCCTGGAAGACGATGCCGACGCGGCTGGCGCACTTCGCGCAGGTGCGGCTTGGTGACCGGCGAGCCCGCTGACCCGCACCTCGCCCGCGCCGCCACCGAGGATGCCGTTGAGGTGGAGGACGAGCGTGGTCTTGCCGGCGCCGTTCGGGCCGAGGAGAGCGACCCGTTCGCCCTCGTCGATGGTGAGGTCGACGCCGAAGAGCGCGCCGTGGCCGTCGGGGTAGGCGAAGGTGACGCCGCGGACGTCGAGCGCGGGGACGTCGAGCGCAGGGCGCTCACACCAGCACCCACGCGACGGCGGCGATGACCGCGCCGACGGCCGGCAGCGCCAGCGCGACGAGCCACTGGTCCGCGGGCGCCGAGTGGTCCTCGACCATCGGCATCGTGCCCGTCGTAGCCCCGTGACGCCATCGCCAGGTACACGCGCTCGCCGCGCTCGTACGAGCGGATGAACAGCGTGCCGGCCGATGCCGCGGTGGCCTTGGCCTGCCAGAGCCATCTCGGATCCGAGCCTCTCGACACGCGGGCCACCCGCATGCGGTGGAGCTCGGACGCGATCACGTCCGTGTACCGGATCATGAACGCGCAGATGCCCGACGAACACCTTTGGCAGGCGAAGGTGCTCGAGCCCATGCAGGAGGTCGGGCACGGGCGTGGTCGCGGCCATGATCACGGTCGTCGCCACGCCGAGCGTGCCCTTCACGAGGATGTTCCACATCCCCCACAGGCCGGCGACCGACAGCGACAGGCCGAGCACCTCGACGCGCTCGCCCTGCCCGACGACGGGGAGGAGCAGCGCGAACGCGAGGAACGGCACCTCGATCACGAGCCTGCGCAAGACGAACGTGACCGGGATCTGACCGAGCAGCATCAGCCCGAGGAGGATGAGCGCGAAGAGCCCGAACGCCCAGAACGCCTCGCGTGGAGTGGCGACGACCGCGAGCACGAACAGCACGGTCGCCGCGAGCTTGCACTGCGGCGCGAACCGGTGGAGCGGCGAGGCGCCCGGGACGTAGAGGTGGTGGTTGCCGCTCACGTGCGATGCGGTCCGCCGCCGGCGAGACACTCGCACGATCGTCAGCACGCCGTAGCCGATGGCGAAGGTGAGCGCGACGCCGATGACGCCCGACAGGCCCTTGCTCAGCTTCTGGTCGTGCACGCCGTCGACGCCATAGCCCGCGAGGGGACTGCCGTCCACGGGGCTCGCCTTGACGCCCGGTCGAACGCCTTGTCCGACGGCGACCTTGTTCAGCCCGTCGGGCTTCGAGCTCGCGTACGGGCTCACGAAGAAGGCAAGCCCGAATGCCACGAGCAGCCCGACCGCGAGGAAGACCGCGATTCGCTTCACGCGGCCACCGCCGGTGCGACGGGATGCATCGTCAAGTCCGTCGGCGCCCCACACGAGATCGGGCCGGACGGCGAGCACCGAGGCGATCGCCATCGCGGTGATCACGCCCTCGCCGATGCCGATGAGCACGTGCACGCCGATCATCGCTGCCGCGACCGTGCCGACCGACGCCGCGCCGTTCCCACCCAGCGCGTACTCGAGCGGTGAACGCCAGGGCAGCCAGCGGGGGAGCGAGCCCGGCCGCGATCCCCGATGCGACCGTGACGCCCCCCTTCGTGCGCGGCAGCACCTTCTTGACGACGAGGAAGATGGCGTACCCACCGAAGGCACCGACCATCGCCATGTTGATGATGTTGAGGCCGAGCGCGCTCACCCCTCCGTCCGCGAAGAGGAGGCACTGCACCGTCAGCACGACCGAGACGCACAGCGTTCCGACCCACGGGCCGACGAGCACCGCCGCGAGGACACCGCCGAGCAAGTGGCCGCTCGTGCCGCTCGCGACCGGGAAGTTCAGCATCTGCACCGCGAAGACGAACGCCGCGGTCAGGCCCGCGAGCGGGATCTGCCTGTCCTCCATCGTCTGGGAGGCCTTCTTCAGGCACACCGCGAGGCCGGCGACCGCCACCGCACCACCCGCCACCGACGTCGGTCCGTCGATGAAGCCATCGGGGATGTGCATCGCCACCGACCTTAAGGTTGTTGCAAGTGACCTGCAATAGGCTCAGTCCGCACCCGCTTCAAAACCCGTGGGCTCTTCGGCGCTCATAGGCTGTCCGGATGAGCACGGATCTCCGGCAGGTGCGCGTCCTCGACGCCGATGCATCGGCTGACGACGTGGCGGCGGTGCTCGCCGACGACGGGTGCGTGAGCGTCGCCGAGCTCGTCTCGCCGCAGGTCATGGACGACATCCATGGCGAGATGGCGCCGTACATCGAGGCGACGCCGATGGGTCCCGACGACTTCAGTGGTCACCGCACCCGGCGCACCGGCAGCATGATCGCCCGCTCGCCCTCGTTCCGTCCGCTCGCGAACCATCCTCTCGTCACGGGCACGCTCGACCGCGTGCTCGGCGATCACGCCACGAGCTACCAGCTCCACCTGACGCAAGTGATCGACATCGGGCCCGGCGAGCCCGGGCAGCTCGTCCATCGTGACCAATGGGCGTTCGACTTCTTCCCCTTCCCCGCCGGCTACGAAGTCGAGTGCCACGTCATGTGGGCGATGACCGACTTCACCGAGCTGAACGGCGCGACGCGCGTGATCCCGGGCAGCCACAAGTGGGAAGACAAGCTGCGGCCGGCCTACGAAGAGACCGTGCCGGCCGAGATGCCGAAGGGCTCGGTCTTCCTCTATGTCGGCTCCGTGTACCACGGCGGCGGCGCGAATCGCTCGAGTGAGCAAAGGCTCGGCATCAACGTGGGCTACACGCTCTCGTGGCTGCGGCAAGAGGAGAACCAGTACCTCGCCTGCCCGCCCGAGGTCGCCCGCACGATCGACGAGGACCTCGCGAAGCTGATCGGGTACCGGCGCGGCGCGTACGCGCTCGGGTACTTCGGTGACCTGCAAGATCCGATGGAGGCCGTGCACGGCCCACGCGACCGGGGGTTCAACACGTGAGCGACATCCGCGACGCTGCTCGTCGTCACCTCATCCCGCACTTCACCAAGGCCGAGGCGTGGCAGAGCCCCCAGCTCCCCGTCTACGTGCGCGGTGACGGTGCCTACCTCTGGGACGACGCCGGGCGGCAGGTGCTCGACGGCTTGAGCGGCCTCTTCTGCGTGCAGATCGGGCATGGCCGTGCCGATCTCGGCGCCGTCGCCGCCAAGCAGATGGAGACGCTCGCGTTCACGACGAACTGGGGGGTCGTGAGCCCGCCTTCGATCGAGGCCGCAGCACTCATCGCCGACCTCGCGCCCGGCGATCTCGAGCACGTGTTCTTCGTGAGCTCGGGCTCGGAGGCGGTCGAGTCGGCGGCGAAGCTCGCGCGCAACTACCACGTCGCCCGGGGCGACGAGGGCCGGTACAAGGTCATCTCCCGCGAGTGGGCGTACCACGGCACGACCCTGGGCGCGCTCTCGATCACCGCGGTGCCGCGCCTGCGCGCGCCGTTCCTCCCGATGCTCTGGGACGGCGTGCGGAACGTGCCCAACACCTTGCATGGGGGATTGGAGCGCGTGCGAGCGATCGAGGAGAAGATCCTCGAGGAGGGTCCCGACACGGTCGCGCTGGTCATCGCGGAGCCCGTCCAGAACGGACGCGGCGCGCTCGTGCCTCCGGATGGCTACTGGCCCGAGCTTCGGCGCATCTGCGACAAGTACGGCGTGCTGCTGTGCGCCGACGAGGTGATCAACGGCTTCGGGCGCCTCGGTGCGTGGTTCGGCAGCGAGCTGTTCGGTGTCGTGCCCGATCTCCTCACGTTCGCGAAGGGCGTGACCTCCGCGTACGCGCCCCTCGGCGGTGTCATCGCCACCAACAAGGTGGTCGACGAGATCGCTGCGTCTCCTCTCGCGAGCTTCGTGCACGGGTCGACGTTCGGCGGCCATCCGGTCGCGACGGCCGTTGCTGTGGCGAACCTCATGGCGATGCGCGAGGAGCGTGTCGTCGAGAACGTCGTCGCTCACCGGGACCATCTCGCGAACCGCATCCGCGAGCTCCACGACACCTACGACGTCGTGAAGGAAGTCCGCGGCATGGGCTACTTCTACGCGATCGAGCTCATGGCGAGCCGCAGCGCCGGACGTGAGCTCACGGCCGAGGAGTCGGCCGGCCTCCTGGGCGGCGAGCTCACCCGATTCATCCGCGAGGCGGCCCTCCACATCCGCGCCGACGACCGCGGCGCGACGATGCTTGCCATCGCGCCGCCCCTGATCTGCGGCCCCGAGGAGCTCGATGACCTGGTCACCCGGGTCGCCCAGGTCATCGAAAAGGCGGCCGCCTGGCTGGCGTGACACAATCCGGAGCGTTCAGTGGTGGATCCGCGCGTGACCAGCACTTTTGGGTCACAGTTGGGTGACATCGTCGTATCGGGGTTGCAAACGGGGGGTGACGCGCGCCACGCTGGGAACTCTCTACGTTCGCTTAGCGTCAATCATCCTGCGAGCCGTGTTCCCCCCTCGGCTTGGATCCGTTCGCTTACCACCCCTTGCCAGGAGTAGCTCGTGCCCGCCGCTGCCGTAACTGATGACGACCTCGTTCGTATCTACCTGTCCGAGATCGGACGTCACGCCCTACTCACGAAGGCCGACGAAGCGCGCCTCGGCGCCCAGGTCAAGGCCGGGCTCGCCGCCGTCGACGAGCTCGCAAAGGGTGGCCACACCCCTGCCCGCAAGCGTGAGCTCACCAAGCTGATGCGCACGGGCGAGCACGCCAAGGACACGTTCGTGAAGGCGAACCTTCGCCTCGTCGTGTCGATCGCGAAGAAGTACCAGTCGGCCGACCTGCCGCTCCTCGACCTGATCCAGGAGGGCAACATCGGCCTCATGCACGCGGTCGACAAGTTCGACGCGGACAAGGGCTTCAAGTTCTCGACCTACGCGACGTGGTGGATCCGCCAGGCGATCACCCGCGGCATCGCCAACACGGGCCGCACGATCCGCCTCCCAGTCCACGCCGTCGACCAGGTCAAGCTGCTCCAGAAGGCGCGGCAAGAGCTGACCGAGCGCCTCGGGCGTCAGCCCCGCGACGCCGAGCTCGCCGACGCGCTCGACGTCGGCATCGAGAAGCTCCACGAGATCATGGCGTTCGCCCGCATCCCGGGCTCGCTCGACGCGCCGCTCACCGACGACGGTGACACCGAGCTCGGCGACCTCGTCGGCGACCCGAACGCCGAGTCGCCCGCCGACATGGCCGTGCTCGCGTGCCTGCCCGAAGACACCGAGGAAGTGCTCGCGGTCCTCGACGAGCGCGAGCGGCGCGTGCTCAAGCTCCGCTTCGGCCTCGACCGCGGCGAGCCCCGCACCCTCGACGAGGTCGGCGAGGTGTTCCAGCTCACGCGTGAGCGCATCCGCCAGATCGAGGCTCGGGCGCTGGTCAAGCTGCGGCACCCGGCGACCGGCGACAAGGTCCGCTCGCTCGTCGCGAACTAGCTCTCCTTCAGCAGCACGCGTACCAGATGCGGTGCGCGACGTGCACGAGGCCGTCCGAGATCGCCAAGAGGGCTCGGTAGGCCTCATAGGTCGTTACGACTGAGAGCGGGTCCTCTGCTCGGTCGGTCCTGAGGGAAGCGATCGCGGCCCGATACACCTTCTCCACCTTTCGCGCGCAGTGGGTCGCCTCGTCTGCCCGCTCGCTCGCTTCCTTCGGGTCTCGGCGGATCAACCGCACCGCGTGGCTGAGATGCTGCGTGCCCTCCAGCAGCCATTGCGAGATCTCAGCGGTCGCCTTGTCGGGCTTCCACCCGAGTGCCTCGGCATCCCGCACCGCGTTCTTCGCGCCGTTGATGACGGTGTCGAGCCGTTCCGACATCGTGTAGAGGTCTTCGGGATCGAGCGGCGTGACGAGCGCCTTGCGCAGCACCTCCATCAACCTGCGACGTGCCTCGTCGGCGGCGTGTTCCGCGTGGCGCACGGCAAGGGCGTCTTCCTCGCTCCCGCTCGCCGCCCATGCCGCGAAGCTCTCCATCCCGCGGACCGTCTCCTCGACCTGCGCGTCGAAGAGAGCCAGCACGTCCGGCTCGCCGGAGAGGAACCACGGCAGCCGGAGCGCCATCGCGTCAGCCTCGCACGTGTCGCCTGCCGCGCGGCGTGGTTCGGGTCAGCGGACGGCGTCGAGGATCGCGAACACGGCTGCGCCCGCGGCCATGCTCACCGGCAGCGAAGCAGCCCACGCGAGCCCGATGCGCAGGACCGTCGCCCAATGCACGTGATGCGGCCGGACCGCCGACCCCGCGCCGACGACCCCTGAGGCGACCACCGCGGTCGTACTCACCGGGGCGCCGACGACCGACGACGCGAGGATGACCCCCGCTGACGTCGTCTCCGCGGTGACGGCGTCGAGCGGGCGACTCGGGTAGAGGCGGCGACTGACGGTGCGCAACACGCGAGCGCCGAGCAGGGTGCCGGTCGCGAGCGTGACGCCGACGGTCAGTCTCACCCAGAACGGGATGTTGCCGGCGGTGGCGGATCCGTTGGCGACCAGCACCGCCGTGATGACCGCCATCGCCTTCTGTCCGTCGTTGGTTCCGTCCGCGAAGCCGACGAACCCCGAGCTGATCCAAAGCGTTGCGTGCAGAGGATGACGCATCTGCCGCGATGCCCGCTTCAGCACTCGGCCCACGACCCGTCGCCCGACGACGGCCGCCGAGATGCCGAGCGCTGGAGCGACCACCATGGCCAGCGCAGCGCCGAGCACGCCGTAGGGCTTGATGCCGTGGAGGCCGCCCCACACGACTGCGCCCCGGCCATCAGCGTTCCATGCTGCCCCGGCGAGAGCACCGACCAGCGCGAGTCCTGCGCTGATCGGAATGCCCGCCGCGGACGCGAACACGAGGAGGACGACCGCGGCAACCGATCCCGCGGCCATCACGGTGATGACGTCGACCGCGGGGACGTCGATCGCGCTGAGCACGGCCGATGCGACCGCGGTCCCCGACAGCACCGCGCCAGCCACATGGGAGACGAACGCGAGGGCGAAGATCTTGCGGATGCTCCCGAGACGAGCGGAGGCCAGGTTGGCGCTCGCGTTGCCGGCGTCGGCCATCCCCATCGTGAGGGCGAGCGCGAACGCCGCCACGATCGCGAGGGCGGTCACGAGGGCGTCAGCCCTGCATCACGAGGTCAGACCTTGACCACGACGAACGCACCGCGCATGAACGGGTGGATCCGACAGAAGTACGTGTAGGTGCCCGGAGGCAGGCTCGTCGGCGTCGACCAGTCGATGTGACCGGTGGTGGGCGCACCTTGCGTGCCGAGCTGGCCCGAGTCGAACGGGATGTCGGCGTCGGCGATCGGGTAGGCGATGCCGGTCTCGAGGTTGCACGGCGCCTTGCACGCGGTGATCGAGTGCCAGATGCCCGGGCCCACGGGAGAGTCGTCGTTGATGAAGGTGAGCGGTTGCCCTTCCTTCACGCTCGGGAGCGTGCCGCCAGTGCGCATGTCGCCCTGCCCGTAGAAGAACGACGCGATGTGGATCGGGTCGGTCACCGGGGCCGTGGGGAGCGCGGTCACGTCGGGCAACGTGGCGTCCTTGCCTCCGTGATGGTCGTTCTCGGGCAGGTGGCCGTGGGTGAGGTGACCGGGTTCGTCGACCTTTGTCGTGAAGGGGTCGGCGCCGCCCGACGCGCCGTTGGCCATCCACACGACCATGATCCCCATCGACTCGTACCACGACGCCCGCGACGAGTCGTAGGTCGTCGAGATGCGGAGCGTGTCGCCGGGATGCACCGCGACCGCCCACGTCGGGTTGGTCACGGTCATCGCGACATCCCATGACACCGCGCCCGCGGGCTCGAAGTACTTCGCTTCGGACTCGAAGAGGTGCGCGCTCTGACCGTTGCGATCGAGATAGAGGTCGTCGTGCAGCCCACCGGGATGGAGGTGGCCTCCGGTGCCGATCAGCACGCCGTCGGTGTCGACCGGCCAGATGTTCTTCGGCGGGCCGCCCTGATAGGGGTCGGTTGCCTGATCGGGATAGGTGAAGGTGCCGTTCGTGCCGGTGCCCTTGATGACATCGAAGACCGGGTACCCGCTGCCGTTCTGCACGTCGAGCCAGACCGGATGCGCGCCGACGATGTTCGCTGCCGCCGGTGCGGATGCGGGAAGGAAGTCGAGGTCGTAGGTGACCCAGATCTTCTCGCCCTGCGACGTCAGGTTGTGGAGCATGTAGTTGAGGACCCAACGATCGGTCGCGCGGTACTGGTACCCGTAGCCGGGCGGGAACTCGGTCGTCGTCTTCTCCTCGCCGGCGGCGAAGAAGCGCTCGGGGAACCTCGGGATCGTCGTGTCTGGTCGCGACGCGTTGAGCCACACCCCGTGATGGAGGTGGATGACGTCGACCGGCGGAACGGTGCCGTCGGCCCGCTTGAGGTTCGCCGACATCCGCAGGATCCACCCGTCGGCGTCGGGCTTGGGGATCTTCCCCTTCGAGTACTCGATCGAGTTCTGCCCCGGCTGCACGTCGACGGGCCCGAACTCGAAGTGCAGGTGTTCGGTGCCCGCGGGGAACGACGGGTCGGCCGGCACGCTCGTCTCGGTCGCGCCCGACACCGGGGGTGCCGTCGCGGGCGTCGCTGCGGCTGTCGTGCCTGGGCTCGCGGCGGGTGAGTCGTTCGCCCCGCACGCGACGAGCAGCGCCGCGACGGCGAGCAACCCAACCACGACGATTGTCCGGCGCACCTGGTCAGGGTACCTGTGGGGTCTGAGCTCAGCCGATCGCGGCCTCGATCAACGAGGCGATCCCGATGAGCGCGAACAGCACGGCGGCGCCGATGCGGATGGCGCGCTCCGGGAGGCGGTCGCCAGCGACGCGTCCGATGACGATCGCGATCGCGTCGGCGGCGACCATGCCGACCGTCGAGCCCAGCCACGTGCCGAACAGGCCGTGCTGGGTCGCGAGCGTGATCGTGGCGAGCATCGTCTTGTCGCCGAGCTCGGACAGCATGAACAGTCCGCCCACCGTGAGGATGACCGAGCCGTGCGACTGCTCGATCTTCTTCTTGTCTTCCTCTTCGAGGGTGTCGCCTCGCAGTGTCCAGAGCGCGAACCCGATGAATGCGACGCCCGACACCGCCTCGATCGCGCGGCCGGGCAGCGCGTTGCCGATCAACGCGCCGATCCCGACCGAGACGAGGTGCACGAGACCGGTCGCGATCGTGATGCCGATCAGCACCGGCACCGCGGGGTAGCGCGTCGCGAACCCGAGCGCCATCAGCTGGCTCTTGTCGCCCAGCTCGGCGACGAAGATCACCCCGAAGCTGATGAGGAAGGCTTCGAGCACGTCAGGTGGCCGGCACGGGCCGCCCGACCTTCCCCGTCTGGTACTTGCGACGGAAGAGCACATACGCGACGAGCCCGGCCGGCATCTGGAGCCAGTACGACGCCAACCGGTAGATAAGCGTGGCGAGCACCGCCTCACCGCCACTGACGCCGGCGAGCGCGAGGGTCGCGGTGAGGCCCGCTTCGACGAAGCCGAGGCCGCCCGGCGTCACCGGGATCATCCCGAGGATCTGAGCCGCGGCATAGGCCAGGAGCACGAGCGACGGGTCGGGGCGCGCTCCGACCGCGGTGAGCGCGACGAGCAGCGTGAGGTAGTCGAACAACGAGCGGCCGGCAGCGCTCAACACGGCGGCGCCGAGATGCGACCCCATCGTCCGTCGAATCGTGTCGCGCTCCCTCACGAGCCGGAAGGGCAGGTCGGTGATCGGGTCCTTCTTCCGTTCGACTCGGTTGCGGATCTTCTGGATCACCGCGCCGACGATGTGGAGCGGACGGTCGAAGATCAGCAGGCACGCCGTGCCGAGCGCGAGGAGCACGAACGCAGCGGCACCGAGCCACGCCGCTTGGGCAAGGCCGGCCGGCACGGAGGTGCCGGTCAGGATCGCGGGGAGCGCGAGCACGGGCAACGCGAGCACCGTGCCGGTCGTGAGGAGCGAGAGCGCCGTGATCGACGAGCCGGCGGTCGTCGCATCGATGCCCGAGGTCGTGAGCATCTTGAACTGAAGCGCCGCGCCTGCTGCTTGGCCGCCGGGGATGATGCTCGTCATCGCGCCGCTCGCGAGCTGCGACGTCGCGACGGGAAACCAGGCCTTCGTGCGCAGCGCGATGCGCTGCAGGTTCCAGAAGCACACGAGGCTCAGCGTCTCGGTGATCACCACCGCGACGAACCAGAGGGGGTTGACGCGCTCGAGGTCCTTCCACGAGCCGAGCACCGACACGAGCGCGGGGAAGAGGAGGTACAGCGACGCCGCAGTCGCCATGAGCATGAGGATGCGGATGACGACCTTGCGGCGGCTCGGCGTCGCGACCGTGCCCGTCGCCCGTGTGTCGTCGATCGCCGCGTTGATCGCGACGACGCGGTTGGGCATGGGAGGCTCGGTGTCGCCCGGGGCGTCGCTCTCTACTTGGTTCGGCGCTTCGCTCGGTGCGTCGTGGTCGGCGGCCACCGCGCCACGGTAGCGACTTGCGCCCGCACGTCCTGAGTAACGTCGCTTGACGTGGCCGACCTCACGAGCGCGTGCGGGGAAGATCCCGGCGTGACCTGTGAATGGGTCTGGAACAACACCCACAACGAGGCACTCGCCAAGACCGCCAACTGGCTCGTCGACAAGCCACTGCAGATCCTCGTCGCGGTCGTCATCACGTTCGTGGTCGGCTGGTTCCTGAGGCGCCTGACCAAGCGGGCGATGACGAAGTTCGTGATGCTCAGCGGGAGGAACCCCCTGACGACCGAGGCACCCGAAGCGCTCGAGCAGCGAGCGAACACGCTCGGGACCGTGACGGCGAGCACCGTCCGCGGCGGGGTGCTGGTCTTCGGGGCTCTGTGGGTGATGGCGATCCTCGGCGTCGACGTGCGCGCGCTCGCGATCGGGAGTGCGTTCGTCGGCGCCGCGCTGGGCTTCGGCGCGCAGCAGATCGTGAAGGACTACCTCGCCGGCTTCCTCATGCTCGTCGAGAACCAGTTCGGCGTCGGTGACACGGTGACGATCGGAGACCAGGAAGGCGTGGTCGAGCGCGTCTCGATCCGCGTCACTGACCTTCGCGACGGGCAAGGGACGCTTTGGCACATCGCGAACGGCGACATCCGCGTGCTCGGCAACAAGTCGTCCGACTACTCGACGGCCGTGCTGGACGTGGAGGTCACGTCCACGGTCGCGGCGACGAAGGCCATCGCCGTGGTCTCGCGGCTCGCCGACGAGGCCGCGGAGGACGAGGCGATCGCGCCGTTGCTGCTCGCCCCGCCGAAGGTCGTCGGCGTGCAGGCGCTGGCCCCTGATCACATGACGATCAGAGTCACCGCCCGCACCAAGCCCGGCAGCCAGTGGGAGGTGCAACGCCGCATGCGCGTGCACCTGAAGGACGGGCTCGACTCCGAAGGCTTCTACGCGGGCGCATCGCCGGCGGTGACGCCCCCGTCCTCCTGATCAGGCCGCTTGGTGACCAGTTTCAGGCGGCGTCGTCGGCCAGCGCGACGTCGACGCCTGCGGGGCCGTCGGTCGCCTCGAGCACGAGCTCTCGGACCGAGCCCGCCTCCTTGAGGTCGTCGATTGCGAGCTGCAGGGCCGCGATCCGGTCGGCGGAGTCGCGCACGACGACGCGCTCGACGGGTGCACGCATCGACCGCTGCGCCTCGGACTTCGCCTTGCGCACCGCGCCGAGGACCTCGCCTGTCACCTCCGCGACGGCAGGATCGCCCTCGCCGGCCGCGGCGCGCACGTCGGCCGCGTCGGGCCACGGCGCGCGATGGATCGACCCTTCCTGCCACCACGACCAGACCTCTTCGGTGACGAAGGGGAGGATCGGCGCGAAGAGACGGAGCAACGTCGACAGCGCGGTCCGCAGCGCACTGCTCGCTGACGCGGCGCCCTCTGCACCAGCAGCGCCATACGCGCGGCCCTTCACGAGCTCGACGTAGTCGTCGCAGAAGCTCCAGAAGAACGTCTCCGTGCGCTCGAGCGCGCGTGCGTAGTCGTAGGCCTCGAACGCGTGGGTGGACTGATCGACGACGTCGGCGAGCACCGTGAGCATCGCTCGGTCGAGTGGATGAGTCGACCGGGGTGTCACCCGCTTCGTCCGCGGTCAGCCCGAGCACGAACTTGCTGGCGTTGAGGAGCTTGATCGCGAGACGGCGGCCGACCTTCATCTGGTTCTTGTCGAGCGAGATGTCTTGCCCCGGCCGCCCGTTCCCGGCCCAGTACCGGATCGCGTCGGAGCCGAACGTCGACAGCAGGTTGTTGGGATCGTCTTCGCTGTTGCCCTTCGACTTCGAGAGCTTCTTGCGGTCGGGGTCGTGGACGAACCCCGAGATCGCGGCGTCGCGCCACGGCAGGACGTCCTGCATGATGTGCGCGCGGACGACGCTGTAGAAGAGCCACGTGCGGATGATCTCGTGGGCCTGCGGCCGCATGTCCATCGGGAACACGCGGTCGAAGAGGTCAGGGTCGTCGACCCAGCCCGAGACGATGTGCGGCGAGACCGACGACGTCGCCCAGGTGTCCATCACGTCGGGGTCGCCGACGAACCCGCCGGGCTGACCACGTTGCGACTCGTCGTACCCGTCGGGCGTGTCGGTCGACGGGTCGACCGGAAGGCGAGCCTCGTCCGAGGTGATCGGACGGGACCGATCGGCTGTGCCGTCGTCGAGCACCGGGTACCAGACCGGGAAGGGCACGCCGAAGAAGCGCTGACGAGTGATGTTCCAGTCGCCAGCGAGGCCGTTGACCCAGTTCTCGTAGCGCACCCGCATGAAGTCGGGGTACCAGTTGAGCTCGCGACCGCGGGCCAACAGCTCGTCGGTCGGCGGGTACTTGATGAACCACTGCCAGCTCGTGACGATCTCGAGCGGTCGGTTGCCGTTCTCCCAGAACTTCACCGGATGGGTGATCGGCTTCGGCTCGCCGACCATGTCGCCGGACTCGGTGAGCAGCTCGACCATGCGGGCCTGCGCCTGCGAGACCGTGCGGCCGGCGATCTCGGTCCAAGGGCCGTTGGCGGTGATGCCCTGCGGCGGGTTCTGGATGATGCGGCCGTCACGGCCGACGATCGAGCGCACCGGCAGCCCGAGCTCGCGCCACCAGATGACGTCGGTGGTGTCACCGAACGTGCAGATCATCGCGATGCCCGACCCCTTCTCGGGATCGGCGAGCTCGTGTGCGACGACCGGGACCTCGACGTCGAAGAGCGGCGAGCGAACGTTCGTGCCGAAGAGGGGCTTGTAGCGCGCGTCGTCCGGATGGGCGACGAGGGCGACGCACGCGGCGATCAGCTCGGGTCGCGTCGTCTCGATGTAGACCGGTTCGCCGTCGTTGGTGCGGCGGAAGCCGATGCGGTGGTACGCACCCGGCCGCTCGCGATCCTCGAGCTCGGCCTGCGCGACCGACGTCTTGAAGTCGACGTCCCACAGCGTGGGCGCCTCGGCAAGGTGGGCGTGACCGTCGCGCAGCAGCCCGAGGAACGCTCGCTGCGACGTGCGGCGCGCCTTCGCTCCGATCGTCGTGTACGTCTGGCGCCAATCGACCGAGAGGCCGACGCGGGTCCAGAGCTCGAAGTACGCCTGCTCGAGCTGCTCGGTGAGCTCGCCGCACAGCGCGACGAAGTTGGGCCGCGAGATCGGGATCGGCTGCTTCGGCGGCCGCGTCAGGAGCGACGAACGCCGGGTCGTAGGGGAGCGAAGGGTCGCAGGTGACGCCGTAGGTGAGCTGGACTCGACGCTCGACGTTGAGGCCGTTGTCGTCCCAACCCATCGGGTAGAAGACCTCGTGGCCGCGCATGCGGCGGTAGCGGGCGACCATGTCGGTCTGGCTGTAGCTGCAGACGTGACCCGGATGGAGCGCGCCGCTGACCGTCGGCGGCGGCGTGTCGATCGAGAAGATCTGGTCGCGGGTCTTCGTGCGGTCGAAGTGGTAGGTGCCTTCGCGCTCCCAGATCGCGGTCCATCGCTCTTCGACACCATCGAGCGTGGGCTTCTCGGGAGCAGGCATGGTGGAGAAACGCTACCGGGTAGGCCATGGGCCTCCCGCTACCGTTTCGGGCGTGATCCACCTCCACGACACCGCCTCGGGCACTGTCCGCGAGCTCGCGCTGCGCGAGCCGGGCAAGGTGGGCATGTACGTGTGTGGTCCGACCGTCTATGGCCCTCCGCACCTCGGGCACGGCCGCTTCTCGCTCGTGTTCGACGTGCTCCGCCGCTATCTCGAGTGGACGGGCCTCGAGGTTCGCTACATCTCGAACATCACCGACATCGACGACAACATCATCGAGCGCGGCAAGCGCGAGGGCCGGCCGCCCGAGGAGATCGCGGTCAAGTGCGAGGCCGTCTGGTACGAGGCGATGGACGCGATCGGCGTCAAGCGGCCGACCGTCGATCCGCACGCGACGGCCTACGTGGCCGAGATGATCTCCCTCGTCGAGCGAGCTCGTCGATCGGGGGAACGCGTACGTGACGAGTGACGGCGTGTACCTCTCGGTCGAGACGATCGAGGACTACGGGTTGCTCGCGCACCAGTCGCTCGAAGACATGCGGGCCGGCGGTGGTGAGCGCAGCGCTCGTCGGTGAAGAGAAGCGTGATCCTGCCGACTTCGTGCTCTGGAAGCTGGCGAAGCCGGGCGAGCCGTCGTGGGAGTCGCCGTGGGGCGCGGGCCGTCCGGGCTGGCACACCGAGTGCGTCGTGATGTCACTCGACCTCCTCGGCGAACGGTTCGACCTCCATGGGGGCGGCCGCGACCTCGCGTTCCCGCACCACGAGAACGAGCGCGCGCAGGCAGTCGCGCTCGGTCGTGAGTTCGCGGCGCACTGGGTGCACAACGGCTGGGTCGAGGTGGGTGGCGAGAAGATGTCGAAGTCGCTCGGCAACTTCACGAACCTCCTCGATCTCATCGAGAACGTCGATCCCCGCGCCTATCGGTTGCTCGTGCTGCAGTCGCACTACCGCTCGCCGCTCGAGATCAGCAAGGACACGACTGACCGCGCCGAGCGATCCCTCGCCGGTCTCGATGCGTTCGCGCGGCGCGTCGCAGTCGAGCTCTCGGGCTTCCATCCCGCGGATCCCGCCACGATCGAGCGCTTCGGCGTCGCCATGGACGACGACCTCGACACCCCGGCTGCGATGGCGTTGCTGTTCGACAGCGTCCGCAGGGTGAACGCCGCGCTCGACTCGGGTGACCTCGCGACGGCGGGCCCCCTCGCGGGAGCCGTCGACGCGATCTGCGAGGCGGTGGGGCTCGAGCTGCAGGGCGACGTGGACGACGTGCCCCCCGCCGTGGCTGCACTCGCCGCGGAACGCGACGCGGCGCGTGGCGCGAAGGACTTCTCTCGCGCCGACGCGATACGCGACCAGCTCCAAGCCGACGGCTGGGTCGTGGAGGACACCGCGAACGGCACGCTCGTCCGTCGCTCGTGAGCCACGAGTGAACGACGCGTGAGCGCCGCGTGAGCGCCAGGCAGCGGCGCGAGCGCAAGCCGCTCCCCGCTGGGTTCGGCACGATCTGGACGACTGTCGCGCTCGACCTCGTCGGGTTCGGCATCGTCCTGCCGATCCTCCCGCTCTACGCCGAGCGATTCGGTGCGAGCGCGACGACCATCGGCGTCCTGCTGGCGACGTTCTCGATCGCCCAGCTCCTCCTCGCGCCGGTGTGGGGGCGAGTCTCCGACCGGATCGGGCGCAAGCCGGTGATCCTGATCTCGCTGTTCGGCACCGCGGCGGGCAGCTTCTTGACCGGCGCGGCGGGTTCGCTGCCGCTCCTCTTCCTCGGCCGGCTGGTCGACGGCGCGTCGGGAGCGAGCGTGTCGGTGGCGCAGGCCGCGGTGGCCGACGTCGCGGAGCCGTCCGAGCGGCCCCGGCTGCTCGGGCTGCTCGGAGCGCGCCTTCGGGTTGGGATTCGTCGCGGGTCCGGCGCTCGGCGCGCTCGCCGCGCTCGGCGGTCCCCACGTCCCCTTCTACCTCGCGGGCTGCCTCGCGCTCGGCGAACGCCGTCGTCGCCATCCGCCGCCTCCCCGAGACCGCCCCCATCGGCAGCGAATCGACATCGAATCGTCGCCCACGTGGCGAAGAGCTCAGCGCGGATGTGCGGGGGGACCTGTGGCGGCTCGCGCTCTGCGCGTTCGTCGCGACCTGCGCATTCGCCGGCTTCGAGGCGACGTTCGCGCTCTTCGGGCAGACCCGCTTCGACCTCACGCTGAGCTCGACCGGCGCGGTGTTCGCGGTCATCGGCCTCTTCCTCGTCCTCGTGCAGGCCGGTCTCGTGCACCCGGTCGTGTCTCGGCTCGGCGCGGTCGGCACGTTGCGCGGCGGCCTGACCCTCAACATCGTCGGGCTCTTGTTGCTCGCCCTCGCCGTGCACTGGGCTGTGCTCGTCCTCGCCCTCGCCGCGCTCATCGTCGGCCAAGGCTTGACCACACCCACCCTCGCGTCGATCGTCGCCGGCCGATCACCGACCGAGCGCCGCGGCCACGCGCTCGGCCTCCAGCAGATGGCGGGCGGCATGGGACGCGTGATCGGGCCGGTCCTCGCGGGCGTCCTCTTCCAGCACGTCGGTGTCGGCGCCCCCTACGTCGTCGGCGCCGGCATCACCGCCGGCGCTCTCGCGCTCGTCCTCACCCTGCACGAGCACCCCGCCTCCCCGGGATTGGTAGTTGGGAGCACTCCTGAGCAGTCCGAGCTACCAATCTCGGGGCAGACGCCCGCCGGTTAGGGATCGGGCGACTCGGTCGGCGGCCAGAACCGGCGTGCCTCGTCCATCGGTGACATCAACCCGACGTCGTGCCGTCTGGGTCCGCCACGATCGCGTACCGCGCTCCCCAGAACGCGTCGAACGGCGGCTGACGGCCGACATGACCCGCACCGGTCAGGTCGGCGTACGTCGCGTCCACCGCTTCACGACTCTCGAGCGCGAAGCACACCACTACGGCGACGCTGCCAGGGTCGGCCCGCCATCCCGCGTGCCACCACGATGCCGATTCGCCGGTGTCGAGCTCGAGGCTGAAGCCGCTGGGCATCCGCAGCTGCACGTGCACAGCCGCTCGCCGCCTCACCGTCCGGCACCGTCACGCCGAGGCGCCGGTAGAACTCGACCGACGACGCCATGTCGCCCACGACCAGGTTCATCATCCGCAGGTCCGGCGCTGGCGTCGCCCATCGGCTGATTCTCTTCCCTCAGGTGGGTTGCAGTTCGTTGTTACCGTTGGGTAACTTGGACGGCATGACGGACTTCTCGCTCGACCTCAACGAGGACCAGCTGCAGCTGCAGAAGTGGGTCCACGACTTCGCCGAGAACGTGGTGCGCCCGGTCGCTCATGAGTGGGACGAGCGTGAGGAGTTCCCGTGGCCCGTCGTGCAAGAGGCAGCGAACATCGGCCTCTACAGCTTCGACTTCATGGCGAACGCCTTCACCGATCCCACCGGCCTGACGCTCCCGGTGTGCCTCGAGGAGCTGTGGTGGGGCGATGCCGGCATCGGCCTCGCGATCTTCGGATCGGCGCTCGCCGCGGCCGGCATCTCGGGCAACGGCACCCCTGAGCAAGTCATGGAGTGGGTGCCGCAGTGCTACGGCACCGCCGACAAGATCCAGCTCGGTGCCTTCTGCGTGAGCGAGCCCGACGCTGGCTCTGACGTGTCGTCGCTGCGCACGCGCGCCGTCTACGACGAGGCCAAGGACGAGTGGGTCATCAACGGCACGAAGGCCTGGATCACGAACGGCGGCATCGCCGATGTCCATGTCGTCGTCGCCACCGTCGACCCGGCGCTGAAGGGACGTGGGCAGGCGAGCTTCATCGTCCCGCCGGGCACGAAGGGCCTCTCGCAGGGTCAGAAGTACGCGAAGCACGGCATCCGTGCGAGCCACACCGCAGAGGTCGTGCTCGACGACGTGCGCGTGCCCGGACGGCTCCTCCTCGGCGGCAAGGAGAAGCTCGATGCGAAGCTCGCGAAGGCGCGTGAGGCCGGCCACACCGGCGCGAAGCAGCCGGCGATGGCGACGTTCGAGGCGACTCGTCCCGCGGTCGGGGCGCAGGCGCTCGGGATCGCACGCGCGGCCTACGAGTACTCGCTCGACTACGCCAAGGAACGTCAGGCGTTCGGCCAGCCGATCATCATGAACCAGGGGATCGCGTTCAAGCTCGCCGACATGCGCATGGAGATCGACGCCGCCCGGCTGCTCGTATGGCGCGCGGCGTGGATGAGCCGCAACGGCAAGCAGTTCGTCGCCGGCGAAGGCTCGATGTCGAAGCTGAAGGCCGGCGAGGTCGCGGTGAAGGTCACCGAAGAGGCGATCCAGATCCTCGGCGGCTACGGCTACACCCGCGAGTACCCGGTCGAGCGGTGGCACCGCGACGCGAAGATCTACACGATCTTCGAAGGCACCTCCGAGATCCAGCGGCTCGTCATCGCACGTGCGATCAGCGGTCTGCGCATCGAGTAGCTCGGTACGCTCTCGACGATGAGTGAGGTGATGCACCGGCTGCTCGCCGCGATGAACGCGCACGACATCGACGCGTTCGTCGCCTGCTTCGCTACCGACTACCGCAGCGAGCAGCCCGCGCACCCGAGCCGAGCGTTCCGAGGCAGTGACCAGGTACGCGAGAACTGGACGAGCGTCTTTGCCGGTGTCCCCGACTTCCACGCGGAGCTCCTGCTGTCGGCGACCACCGATGAGGGCGTCGAGATCGGGGAGTGGCGGTGGTGGGGGACGTACACCGACGGCTCACCCTTTGCGATGGACGGGTCATCGTGCTGGGGATCGAGGACGCGCGCTCGCCTGGGGCCGCCTCTACATGGAGCCGGTCGAAGCGGACGGCGCCGGCATCGACCAGATGGTGCGCGACACCTACCGCCCGAGCATAGGCGGTTCGGAACACGACCGCCGCTCCATTCGCCTGACACTGCTTCGGTCGATCGCGATGAGCGGCTGCACGTGCGACACAGCAGTCGGTCGCACCCGCCTACTGCGCTCGCATCGATCGTCGTCGTGCTGCTGTGGCTCTGGCTCAGCTCGCTCGTCGTCCTCATCGGCTCTGAGGTCGACGGCCTGCGCGCGAGCAGGCGATACTGAGCGAGTGACGCGCCCGCAGACGAGCTGCAGATCGATCGGCACGCGCCGGTCGAGCGCATCACGCTGCCGCCGGCGTCGTGGGTCGAGCTCGTGCCTGGCTTCGTCCGCGATGCCGAGCGCGTCTTCACTGAGCTGCACGGGTCTCTCGCGTGGACGCAGACCGAAGTCCTCCGCTACGACAAGTACGTCCCCGAGAACCGGCTCGGTGTCGGCGTGCGCAACGACGCCTATCCCGTGCTGCGCCAGACCGACCTCCATCTGAGGTCACGCTTCCAGGTGCCGTTCACTGGTGTCGCGGCGATCCTCTATCGGGATGGTCACGACTTCCAGGGGCTGCACAGTGATCGCGAGATGCGATGGCTCGACGACACCGTCATCGCGATCGCCGTGCTCGGCGCGCGCCGGCCGTTCGTCCTTCGACCGAGGCTCGAGCGCGGCGTGCCGATCGAGCGGATCCCCGCGGGTTCCAGCCCCGACGACGTGATCCTCACTCCGGGCGAGGGCGACATGTTGATCATGGGTGGCGCATGCCAGCGCGAGTGGCTGCACGGAGTGCCCGCGGCGCCGAGTGTCGATCAGCCCGCGCATCTCGCTGACGTGGCGATGGACGAGCCGCCGCGGACGGCCCGACACGAACCCGACGTACTACGACGGCCGCCACTTCAGCGACGGGCCGCGCATGCCGGGTCGCGGACGCGGCGCCCGTGAGCACGATGCCCGGCCGCGCCCTTGTCACCGGCGTGAGTCGCAAGGTAGGCATCGCCGCCACCGTTGCCGACCGCCTTCGCGATGACGGATGGCAGGTGGTCACCACCGGACTCCGCACGTACGACGCGCGCATGGACTGGGGAGCCGACGACATCGCGCTCGCCGACCACGAGGTCGACTTCACCGACTCGGCCGCGCCCGACGCACTGTTCGCCGCGCTCGCGGCCGATGGCCCGATCACCGCGCTC
Source organism: uncultured Acidimicrobiales bacterium (assembly GCA_963726495.1). GTDB lineage: Bacteria > Actinomycetota > Acidimicrobiia > Acidimicrobiales > DATKAS01 > DATKAS01. The sequence continues at coordinate 167,896 of CAVSCP010000008.1, read as the reverse complement.
GTGATGTGCCATGCCGAGAGCGTCGACTCCGACATCCTCACGACCACCGTCGAGAGCTTCGACCGGCACTTCGCCGTCAACGCCCGTGCCATCTGGTTGCTGATCCGGGCGTTCGCCCGACAGCTTCCCGCCGAGGCCGCGGGCCGAGCGCGCATCGTCGCGATGACGAGCGATCACACGTCGTTCAACCTGCCGTACGGCGCGAGCAAGGGCGCGCTCGATCGCATCGTGCTCGCTGCCGCGGACGAGCTCGCCGGACTCGGCCTCACCGCGAACGTGATCAACCCGGGACCGAACGACACCGGCTGGATGGACGACGACGTGAGGGCGTTCATCGTCGAGCGCAACCTCCAGCCACGCATCGGCACGCCGGCCGACACTGCCGACCTCGTCGAGCTTCCTGCTGTCCGAACAGGGCGGATGGATCAACCGGCAGGTGCTCTACTCCGACGGCGGCCGTCGTTGAGGAACGCGATCGAGCTGCTCGATCGAGGGCGCGTAGCCGGAGGTCGTGTCGACGTCGATCGACGGCACATCGAGCGTCAGGCGCTCGAACTCGCTCGAACCGTCGCTCCCAGTCGACGAGCCAGATGTCGTCGGCGTGCGCGCTGCGGTCGCCGCGCTCGATGAAGCGACTTCGCGCACGACGTCGAGGTCGGCGTGGCATTGCACGACCCGGATGTCCGCGATCCCCATGAGCGGCTCGAGCTGCGGCGCCCACACGTGGTTCTGGAACGCAGCCTCGGCGACGACGGTGACGCCGTTCTCGAGAAGCACGCGCAAGACCTCGAAGAACACCGGCAGCGTCCGTTGGGTGAGGGGATCGCCTTCGCCCGCCTCGAACGTGCCGACCGTGTGCACCATGCCTTCCTTGATCTCGTCGCGGCACACCGCCGGACAGCCGATCGCCCTCGCGAGCTCGTGCGCGAGCGTCGTCTTGCCGGTGCCGGCCGGGCCGCTGACGATCACCAAGGTGGGTCGGTCCACGTGGCTCAGGCGGCAAGTGCCGTAGCTGCGCTCCCCATGAGGTCGAGGAAGTTGTCGCAGTAGAAGCGCTGCTTCGCATCCTCCACGGTGCTCGCGAGCGACGCCTCGAACCGTTCGATCGGTCGCCGCCCACCCTCGACGTGCGGGTAGTCGCTCGAGAACAAGCACACCTCGGGGCCGGCCTGCTCGATGATCCACCCGACGTCCTCAGTCGGATACGGCGTCGCGCGCACTTGCCTTCGCACGTAGTCGCTCGGGCGCATCGACAGCGCGCGGAGGCGCTCCTCGTGGCGGGCGAACGCGTCGAACGCAGCCTCCATCTGACGCATCCAAGAGGGAAGCCAGATCGCGCCTTGCTCGATGACGCCGATGCGCAACGCCGGGAACCGCTCGAGCACACCGTCGAAGATCATCGTCGCCAACGTCTGCATCGGCGGTCCGGGGATGCCCATGTAGTCCACTGATCGGAAGTTCTCTTCGCCGCCGTGGAAGTCCGGCGGGATCGGCAGGCCGTTGCGGAAGTAGCTCTTGTCGATCAGGTCGCCGGTGCCGCCGACGTGGAACACGATCGGGATCTGCGCCTCCTGCGCCCGTGCCCACACGCCGTCGAGACCGATGTGGCTGGGGGAGTGCCCCGGCGGACAACCGGAAGCGATCAGCAGCGCGGCGGCTCCCATCTCGATCGCTTCGTCGGTCATCGCTGCGGCATCGTCGATCGAGCAGAGCGGCACGTAGCAAGTGGCAAGCAGTCGGGGGTCGGCCGCGCAGAACTCGACCATCCCTCGGTTGTGCGCACGTGCGGCGCCGAGTGCCAGGTCGACGTCGCCCGAGTGCTCCCAGTCACGGAGGCGGCGATTGTGGAACGTGTTGAAGACCAGCTGGCTCGAGAAGCCGAGGAGGTCGATCGCTCGGCCGCGATCTTCGGCGAGGAACGACCCGGTGGCCGCGAAGTTCTTCCGGTTCATGATCTCGGCCGCCTCGACCTCGGTGTACTCCTCTGATCGGTGACGATCGGCGAGACGGGCGAACGCGGCCTCGAGGTCGCGCAGCTGCTCTTCGGGATCACCGGTCTGACGGAGCTCGTTGCCGCCCGCGTACTCGAGCGGTCTGACACGGTCACGGATCGCGGGGTCGGCGTGCTCGACGAGCCAGCCGGGCGTCTCCATGATGTGGGCGTCGGCGTCGTGCACGACCCGCCCGGTCGAGTTGTAGGGCATCTCAGGCCTCCTGCGCCGGGCCGTCGACGTTGATCGTCGGCACTCCATGCCCGGCGCGGACGACGATGAGGTGGCTCTGCTCGTGGCCGCGGTTGCTCTCGCGATGGATCGCACCCTTGGGCACATGCAAGAAGTCACCCGCTTCGGCGTCGATGACCTCGTTGCCGCCGACACCGGACTCCATCCGCAGCGTGCCGTGCGACGACGTAGATCGACGTCTCGTACTCGCCGTGGTGATGCCACCCCGAGGTCATCCCGGGTTCGGTTCGCACGAAGCCGGCCCAGAGTCCGTCGACATCGATCGCACGCTCGCGCGTCATGCCCGGCGTGGGATCTGCCTCGACGCGCTCCTCCGGACTGACCAAGCGCACTGGCTCTGACTCGCGCATGGTGTCGGAGTCTTCCGCGAGACTGCGCCGATGTCGACCCTCGGCAACAGCGAGCTCACGCGCCTGCACCGCGACCGAGCTCCTCGATCTCTACCGGCGCGGCGAGGCGTCGCCGGTCGAAGCCACGACCGCAGTGCTCGAGCGGATCGAGAGGGTCAACCCCGCGATCAACGCGTTCTGCTTGGTGGATGCGGATGCCGCGCTCGCGTCGGCTCGTGGGAGCGAGGCCCGCTGGCAGCGGGGCGAGCCGATCGGGCTGCTCGACGGCGTCCCCACGTCGATCAAGGATCTGATCCTCACTCGGGGATGGCCGACGCGCCGAGGCAGCTTCACCGTCGATCCCGATCAGCCCTGGGACGTCGACGCGCCCGCGACGGCCCGGCTCCGCGAGGCCGGAGCAGTGCTCGTCGGCAAGACGACGACGCCCGAGTTCGGGTGCAAGGGCGAGACGAACTCACCGATGACGGGCATCACCCGCAATCCGTGGGACACGACGAAGACGAGTGGGGGATCGTCGGGTGGCACTGCCGCGGCCGTGGCTGCGGGCTTGGCGCCGCTCAGCATCGGAAGCGACGGCGCCGGATCCGTGCGGATCCCGGCGGCGTTCTGCGGGAACTTCGGTCTCAAGCCGAGCTTCGGTCGCGTGCCCGCGCATCCACTCTCGCCGTTCGGCACGGTCTCACACCTCGGCCCGCACACGATGAGCGTCGCGGACGCGGCGCTCATGATGAACGTGCTGAAACGACCCGATCCGCGGGACTGGACGTCGCTTCCTCCGGACGACTCCGACTACCTCGCGGACCTCGACGCGGGCATCGACGGACTTCGAGTGCTGTTCTCGCCGGCACTCGGCTATGCGAAGGTCCACCCCGAAGTCGCGGCCGCAGTCGCGGCGGGGGCGAAGCAGCTCGAAGCGCTCGGCGCGAAGGTCGAGGAGGGCGACCCAGGGTTCGAGGATCCGCTCCCGATCACGATCGGCCTGTGGTTCACCGGAGCGTGGACGCTGTGGAACACACTCACGCCGGCGCAGCAAGAAGTCACCGATCCCGACTTCGCCGCGGAAGCGCGCCTCGGCTCCGAGCTGAGCAACCTCGACGTGCAACGGCTCGTCTTGCGTCGTGGCGAGCTGGGTTCACGCATGCGCCAGCTCATGCAGGACTACGACCTCATCGTCACGCCCGTCGGTCGCGGTGCCGGCGTTCGAAGCCCGGCCTGCGGGACACACGCCGATGTCGGCCGAGGCCATGCTCGGATGGACGCCCTTCTCGTATCCCTTCAACCTCACGCAGCAGCCCGCGTGCACGATCCCGTGCGGGCTCACGAGCGACGGCCTCCCGATCGGGATGCAGATCGTCGGCCCGATGTTCAACGACGCGCTCGTGCTGCGCGCTGCTCGCGCCTACGAGCAGGCCCGCCCGATCCCTCGCCCTGCGATCGGCTGAATCAGAGCCGGTACCTCGAAGGGATCAGTGGCGCCGCAGCAGGCTCCGGGCCTTGAGCTCCACAGCCGGGAGGTGGAGCTCGGTGGCAACGTCGAGAGCCGTGTTGACGAAGCCGTCGGCACGTTCGGCGTCACCTGGCGCCCTGCGCTCATAGAGCATCTCGGCCCAGTCCAAGCGCCCCCGCGCCAGGTTCACCACTGCGCCGGCGCGGATCTCCATCTCCACTCCGCGCTCGAAGGCTTCGTCCGCGGCGTCGTAGCGCCGGAGTGTTGTCGCGAGGCGGCCGACGAACCGACTCACCGCGCCGTACGCGGTGACGAATACCGCGTACTGATCCGCGAAGGGAGAGAGTGCGTCGAAGAGCGGCAACGCCAGCGCCTCATCGCCCAACGACGCGGCAGATGTCGGCGCACATGCACATGTTGAGCAACCAGAGGAAGTCGTACTGGATCCTGGCGAACCCGTCGGTCCCGATGTCCCGGAGCACTTCGTGTGCCCGTTCGCCCCTCCCTAGTTCCAGGTGGATCAGGGCGAGGGAGACTTGAAGCGCCAGGAGCGATGGCTGCTCGGCGGCCATGACGTCGACCAGCTCGGAGATCTCTTCGAGCCGAGCCTGCTCTCGTCGTATGAAGATGAGCTGTCCGCCGTAGAACATCAGCGCGGAGCGATGGCCGCTGGCTGTGAAGACGCGAAATGCCTCCTCGGCGAGGACATCCGCATCGTCAAGGCGCCCCTTGATCAGCGCGTCGGCCGCCCGCACGAGGTGCGCGACACGGATGAGGGAGACGATGCCGTACTCCTCACCGATCCGCTCGACCTTCTCGTTGTCGGAGAGGAACGTCTCGAGGTCCCCGCTCTCGGCGCGGGCGACGGAAAGATCCTGAATCGCCCACCCGAGCGCGACCGGGTCGGCGCGGTCCTTGGAGAGCGCGACATTCTCTGTCGCGAGCTCGAGCCGCTGAGGCAGGGTGTGCGGCACCCTCTTCGCGTCCGTGTACGCGTGCAGCACGAAGCTGAGCGTCGCCGGATCGTTCACTCGCCGGGCTGTCGTGAGCGCGTGTTCGGCGACCTCGAACGCTTCGGGCGAAGCGGCGCCTGCGAATGCTCCCAGCTCGAGCGCTCGCAGTGCCAGGAGCCGAGCGCGTGTCGCACTGTCCGTGGGGCCGATCGCATTGAGGGCGGCGCCGATCAGCTCGATGCGATCGGCATCGGCGCCGGCAACGTCGCCCACTCCACCGCCGTTCTCGAGCACCGCCGCGACGAGCCGATCGACATCGTCGGCTTGTTGGGCGAGCCTCGCGGCCTCGATGAGGTGCTCTCGGTGCTGACCTTCACCGAGGAACCGCTCGGCCCCGCCGAGGCAGGTCAGCGCGTCGCACCGGAGAATGTCGTTGTGGTGATCTTCGAGCAGGTCAAGCGCCTTGGAGGCGAAAGTCTTCGCGTCTCCCACTGCGAGCGCCATCAGCGCGTTCCGTGCGGCCGCCACTGAGTAGCGGATCGCGCGCTCGACGTCCTGCCCGCCCGCGGCGGCGATACCGAAGTGATGAGCAAGGGCGACGACGTCGTCGGGTGAGACCGACTCGAGCGCGGTCCCGACCCGGCGATGAAGACGCACCCGCGCGGTGAGACTGATCTCGTCGTAGAGGGTCGAGCGAACGAGCGCATGGGAGAACCGATACGAGCCGACTCCCATCTCGACGAGCAGTCGGGCGGTCACCGACTCGTCGAACGCCTCGACCAGCGAGTCCTCGTCGCCGCCTTGCACGATCGCTATGACCGGCAGCTGGAACTGCATTCCCACGACCGCAGCTGTCGCCAGAGCATCGTTGGCGGCCTGGGACAGCCGTGACAGGCGCTGACCGACGACTTCCCTGACGCCCTCCGGGATGCCGACCTGTGCGATCGGTCCGCGCGCGACCCATTCGCCCTCGTCCTTCGCGATGGCGCCGGACTCCTGCAGGCTTCGGAGGACCTCGCGAGCGAAGAACGGATTGCCTTCGGTCTCGGCGCTCAGCGCTCTCGTGAGTGCCGTGACTGCCTGTTCGTCGAGGAGGGCGGCGAGCTCCTCTTCGCTGAGGCCTTGGAGCGAGAGCCGGTCGACACCGTCGATCTTCCGAAGGTCCGCGAGCGTGGCCGCCCAGGGCTGGGTCCGCCCGAGCTCAGTGTCGCGGTAGGTCACGACGAAGAGCAGCTTCGCGTCGGTGGTCTCACGAACCAGGTGGACGAGCAACGACCCGGTCGGCCGAGCCGCCACATGCGCGTCGTCGATCACCACGACGACCGGGCGCGTCGCGCTCACCGCTCGCAACCATCCGGTCAACGCCTCGAAGAGTCGATGACGCTCAGCCTCCGGCTCTGACTGCAGCGGTGCCGGGAGATCAGGGACGAGCTCTCGAAGATCGGGACGGAGCCGAGCGAGGTCGCCGGCGTGTGCACCGAGTTGGGCGAGCAGCTCGTCGCTAGGAGTGTTGCGGACGAAGTAATCGAGCGTGTCAGCGAAGGGCTGATAAGGAGAGCCCACCTCCTCGTCACACCGGCCGTACAGCACGAGGCCACCCGCGTCGTAGGCCTCCGCGGCGATCTGCGCTGCGAGCCGGGTCTTGCCGATGCCGGGTTCACCAGAGACGACCGCGCAGCGGCGCGGCACCGCGCTCGGCGCATGACCACGCGTCGCGCAGCCGCGCGAGCTCTTCGCCGCGGCCAGCGAACGGAAACTCTCGGTCTCCTCGCAGGGCCGCAGGCAGGGGAACGCGCACGTCGTCGCCCGCGCCAACCGCTGGTGCCCACTCGACCTCGTGAGTCACGACCGGCTCGGGGAGCCCCTTCAAATCGAGCGACCCGAGCGCGACCAGGGTCTGGCCGTGGCGTCCCCGCGCCAGGATCCGCACGACATCGGCCACGAGGATCTGGCCTCCGGCGGCTGCGGCGCAGAGGCGGGCAGCCTCGACCACAGGGGTGCCGAAGCAGTCCTCATCGTCCCAGGTGACGTCGCCCGCGCTGATGCCGATGCGCACCTCGGTGCCCGGCGTGTCGCCCTCGGGAGGGGCAGTCGAGGCCTGTTGCATCGCCACTGCTCCAATGACCGCAGCAGCGGCACTCGGGAAGGTCGCCATGATCCCGTCGCCGGTGCCCTTCACGAGGGTCCCGCCCTGCTCGTCGACGATTGCGGCGAGCACGCGGTCGTGAGCCTGCCGGAGCCTGTCAGCCGCGGCTTCGCCGAGTGCGACTCTCAGCTCAGTCGATCCGACGAGATCGGTGAAGAGGATCGTCGCGGTCCCCGGTCTCCCCACCACGGTCGCAGCGTACGCGTCACGGCTCCCAGAAGATCTCGATCTCGGTGTCGTCAGGATCCCAGCACCGGAACGTGACGTAGTCCTCGTCGGGTCGGAAGTCTTCGATGTCGCCGACCTTCACGCCCGCGGCCGACAGCGCGGCGTGACGCGCGATGACCTCGTCGGCGTCGGCTCCGTTGAACCCGATGTGGAAGCCCTCGGGCAGCGTGGTGTGCGGATCCGCTGGCACCAACGCGAGGAGGAACCCCTCGTCGTTCTTGACGAAGTACCCACCATCGGCTTCGAACGCGGGCGTGAAGCCGAAGTGCTGCACGTAGAAGTCGCGGCACGCCGCTGCGTCGCGGACCCGAAGGTTCAGGTGGTTCAAGTCCACGGCGCGATCCTGCGCAGACGTCACGCGGCGATTCGGTAGAGCGAGCTGCTGCCCGAGTCGGTGATCCAGATCGAGTCGAAGCCGAACTCGATGTGTGCGGGGATGTCAACGTCGCGTAGCTCTGTCTTCACCGCGCCGGTCGACCGATCGAGCTGCAGCACGCGCCCGGCCCGACCCGCGCGGCGGATGCCGACCCACACGTCGCCGTCCGCGTCGAAGTTGAGCGAGAGCACCTCGGTCGATCCCTCGAGCTCGATGCGCTCGGCGACCTGACCTGTGGCCGGGTCGACCGCCCAGATCTCGGTCGGCGACGCGCCCCACACGAGGCCGTCGTGCTCGAGGAAGGGGACGCCACCTCCGACGTCGAGGTCAGTGGTCGCTCCCGTTGCCGGGTCGATGCGGTGCAGGGGAGTCGTGTCGCTCGACACCCAGAGGCTGCCGCCGGCGTACACGACGTTGGTGTGGGCGTTTCGTGCGTCGATGTCGACGGGAAGTCCTCGGCTGACGCCGCCGTCGCTGATCTCGACCACTCGCCCGCCGGGATCGACCGCCCAGACATCCCCCTCGTCGTCGCTGGTGAGGTCGCAGCAGACCTCACCGGCTTGCGCGCTCGTTCGCATCGCTCCGGTCTCGGCATCGAGCGCGACGAGGGAGGGCGAGCCGCCGTAGCTCGCGACCCACACGACGTCACCGAGGGCGAGAGCGGATGCGGCGCCCGAGATCTCATAGGACGCGGTCACGGTGTTCGTCGTCGGGTCGACTCGGTTGACGGTGCTCGCGTCGAACGACACCGGCCACACCGCGTCGGACGGTCACCGCCAGACCGAGCAGCTGCGTGCCGCCGACGTCGATGACGCTTTGCACCTCGGGCTCGGCGATCGTCGTGGTGGTCGTGCCGATCGTGGTCGTCGCGGCGCGCGTCGTCGATGCGGCGGCCGTGGTCGTCGGTCGTTGCCGCAGTCGTCGATGCGTCGTCGGCGCACCCGGCGACCGCGATGCCGACAGCGACGGCCACGAGCGTCTTCTCACACGCATCGGGAGACACTGGCACAGCAGGCCGATCAGTCGGGCAGCATCGGGACGGCGAAGCCCGGGTCGTGGCCGAGCTGACGCGGCTCGGCTGACGGCTGCGGATCCGAACCGGTCGCGCACCTCGTCGAGCGCCGCGTCGAGCCGGCTCGCCGTGCGACGGTCGAACGGCAACGGGAGCTGCACCGCGTCGTCGTCATCGAGGTTCATCACCGCGACACCGATCAACGTGAGCCCCTGGTCGTCGATCAGAGGCTGCACGTCGGCGAGCAGCCCGCGTGCGGTCTCGAGGATCGGCTCGGTGCGGGCGGTCGGGCGAGCCATCGTGTGCGAACGAGTCGCGCGAGACCAGTCCTCGAAGCGCATCCGGAGGACGACGGTGCGACCGACTCGGTTCGCGGCCCGCAGCCGCCGCGTCACCCGGTCGACGAGCCCGGCGAGGGTCGCTTCGATCTCTCCCGGCGCCTTCGCACGCCACCCGATCGCGCGCTGCGAACCGATCGACCGCCGTCGACGGCCGACCTCGACGGGCCGCGGGTCGTAGTTGTGCGCGAGTGCATGCAGGTGGCGACCGGCGTGGGGGCCGAGGATCGACATGAGCGTCGACTGCTCGAGCCGCGCCACATCAGCGACGGTGTCGATGCCGCGGTCATGGAGCTTCGTCGCGGTCTTGATGCCCACTCCCCAGAGCCGCTCGACCGCGAGCGGGTGCAGGAAGTCGAGCTCACCATCGGGCGGGACGACGAGCAGCCCGTCGGGCTTCGCGACTCCGCTCGCGACCTTGGCGAGGAACTTGGTCCGCGCGATCCCGACGGTGATCGGCAGGCCGACCTCTTCGAGCACGCGGGCGCGCAACCTCGTCGCGATCTCGAACGGCGTGCCCGACAGCCGGCGGAGGCCACCGACGTCGAGGAACGCCTCGTCGGGAGAGATGCCCTCGACGAGGGGAGTGGTGTCGTTGAAGATCTCGAACACCGCCTTGCTCGCCTCGGAGTACGCGGAGAACCGCGGCGAGACCTCGATCAGGTTGGGGCAGAGCTCTCGCGCCTGTCGGCCCCCCATGGGCGTGAAGATGCCGAACGCCTTGGCCTCGTAGCTCGCAGCGAGCACGACGCCGCCCCCGACGACGATGGGCTTTCCTCTGAGGGAGGGGTCGTCACGCTGCTCGACCGACGCGTAGAAGGAGTCGAGGTCGGCGTGGAGGATGGTCGCCTCGGCTCGCATCGAACACATGTTCGCACATCGAAGGCTGCCAGGATGCGCCGATGTCGGACATCGAAGTCGTGCAGCAGATCTACGCCGCGATGGCAGCCCGTGACCTCGAGACGCTGGCCCAGCTCGTCGACGAGGCGTGCGTGATCACCCAGGACCCGGCCCTTCCTTGGGGCGGCCGCCATGTCGGGCACCCGGGCTTCCTGACGTTCGCGGCGGCGCTCACCGGCTCGATCAACTCGGCCGTGACGACGCACGACCTGTTCATGGCCGACGGTGACGTCATCCAAGTCGGGCACACGAAGGGCACGACGGTCGCGCACGGCACGCCGTTCGACATCCCCGAGGTGCATCGCTGGACGATCCGCGACGGCAAAGCGGTCGCAGCGCACTTCTCGATCGACACGGCCGCGATGCTCACCGCGCTGGAGGGCTGATGCTCGACATCTCATGCGCGTTCGCCACGTCGATGGCGACCCCCGATCACGTCGCGCACGCCGAAGCGCTCGGCTTCCGGCGCGCGTGGCTCTACGACTCGCCCGCGCTCTACCCCGATGTCTGGATGACGCTCGCCGAGTGCGCGCGCCGCACCTCGACCATCGAGCTCGGCCCCGGCGTGGCGATCCCCTCGCTCCGACATCCGATGGTGACCGCAGCCGCGGTCGCGACGCTGTGCGACCTCGCGCCGGGCCGCGTCAACCTCGCCATCGGGTCGGGCTTCACCGGTCGTCTCACGCTGGGGCAGAAGCCGCTGCCGTGGGCCTACGTGCGCGAGTACGTCGAAGTCTTGGTCGAGCTGCTCGGTGGCGGCACTCCACTGTGGGAGGGTGCGCGCATCCGCATGATGCATCCCGATGGCTTCGGCGCGCGCCGCCCCATCCGCATCCCGATCATCCTCGGCACGGGCGGACCGAAGGGTGAGGCGGTCGCCCGCGACCTTGCCGACGGCATCTTCGCGACGAGCCCTCGGCCCGGCTTCGACGCGCTGCTCGGTGCTGACGTTCGGCACAGTCCTCGACGACGGCGAGGACGCAGGGAGCGCGCGGTCCATGGCGGCCGCGGGCCACGCCGGCGCGCTGCATGTACCACGCGCTCCATCTCCGTGGCGCGGCGAAGCAGCTGCCGAACGGCGAAGAGTGGGTCGCGCGCTCGAAGCAGTGCCCGAAGACGAGCGGCACCTCGCGCTGCACGAGGGGCATCTGATCGAGGCGAACGAGCGCGATCGTCTCGTGGTCACCGGCGAGACGTTGGCGTCGTTCGGCCTCGCTCGAGGCATAGCTGCATGGCGAGACCACCTCGCGTCGCTCGAGGCCGGCGGCGCGACCGAGATCGCGTATCAGCCGGCCGGGCCCGACATCCCCGCCGAGCTCGAGCGGTTCATGGCCGCGGCGTCGGGATGACGCCGGCCTGGCGGAGCGCGTTGAGGTTGTCGACGATGCCGCGCTGACGCACGACGCGGCCGCGATCGTCGAAGTCGAGGAGGATGATCTCCTCGAACTCGAGCCGCATGCCGGTGGGTGGCAACGGGCCCCACTGCCCGTCCTGTGTCCCGGTCGTCCGCACGTGCACCGCAGCGCGCCAGCCCTCGGTGATGACGCCGAGGCACTCCTCGTGGTAGTCGGGGAACGCGGCCCACGCGCGCTCCACCGCGTCGCGGATGTGCTGCGGCCCGTGCCCGAGCGGTGAGTACGGGCGGTAGTCCACGACGAGATCGGGCGCGTAGAGCTCGTCGAGCGCCTCGAAGCGTCGACCGTTCCACACCTCGTCGAACAGCCGCTGCACGACGGCTCGGTGGCGCGCGCATCGCCACTCGCGCGCACGGCGGAGCGTGTCCTGCACGATGTCGGACTTCGCGTCGGCGTAGTCGTTCATGTCGGCCCACGGTCGTGTCGAGAGCGCTCGCTTCACCGCCGCGTAGCGCTCGCGGCCCTCGGCGTCGCCGCGGAGCCAGTCGCGAAGGTCCAGGTAGTCCACGATCTCCTGCGACCCTTCGGCGTACACGTGGATGTGCACGTCCCGCTCAGGAGTGCGGAACATCCGATGGTCGGGCTCCCGCACACGCAGCTCGTAGCCAGCCGCCACGAGCGCGGGAGCGAACGAGGCGTCGTCGTCGACATCGGCGACCACCACGAGGATGTCGATGATCGGCTTCGCCGCCAGGCCGGGGATCGAGGTCGATCCGATGTGCTCGATGCGCAGGGCGGCGTCCGCGAGCGCCGTCGCGATTCGGCTCTGCTCGACCTCGAAGCGGCCGGGCCACGCCGGGTCGTAGTCGACGATCACGATGCGGCTGACGGGCTCGAGCCCGCCCACGAGCACCCGATCGGCATCCTCCTCCCAACCCATGCCGCATCTTGGCTCACCGCAGTAGCGTCGGCGTTGGTGACGCACCTCTCCGCGTCCACGGTCACGGTCGACGACATCGTCGACGCGCTCGACCGCGAGGGCTACTGCATCGTCGAGGGGGTGATGTCGCCCGACGAGGTCGCGCAGGCGAAGGCCTCGTTGCGGCAGGTGCTCGACGAGATCCCATTCGGCCGGAACGACTTCGAGGGCCACCACACGCGGCGCGTCTACGCGCTCTTCGCGAAGACGCGCGCCTTCGACGCCGCCGCGATCCACCCGCTGCTCCTCGGCGTGCTCGACCGGGTGCTCGGGCACTACCAGCTGTCGGCGCCCACGGGCATCCAGATCGCGCCGGGCGAGAAGGCGCAAGTGCTCCACTACGACGCCAGCGTCTACCCGCTGCCTCGTGACTTCCGCGACGTCGTCGTGAACACGATGTGGGCGCTCGACGACTTCACGGTCGAGAACGGCGCGACGCGGATCATCCCGGGTAGCCATCGCTGGGTCGATCGCCAGCCCACAGTGGGCGACGTCGTCGTCGACGCGGTGATGCCCGCGGGCTCTGTCATCTTCTACGGCGGCAAGGTCTTCCACGGCGGAGGCGCGAACTCGACCGACAAGCCGCGGCTCGGCGTGATCCTCGAGTACGTCGCGGCATGGCTTCGTCCTCAGGAGACGCATCTCCTCGCGGTGCCACGGGCGGTCGCTGCCGAGCTGCCCGAGCGGCTGCAGGAGCTTTTGGGATACAACATCTATCCACCGTTCCTCGGCTACGTCGACGGGCGTCATCCCCGTCGCTACATCACAAGTGAGGTCGTGCCATGACAGCTGACCGAGACGCGATCGCCCAGGTCGTCCAGCTCTACATCGACGGAAGCGCCGACGGCGATGCCGGCAAGCTGAAGGAGGCGTTTCACGACGACGCCCGGATGTTCGGCCATGTCGATGGCCATCGGTTCGACGTGCCGATCCAGCAGTTCTTCGAGTTCGCCGCGTCCGCGCCGATGAACGTGGCGGGCAACTACAAGGCGAACATCACCTCGATCGAGCAGGTGGGCGATGCGGCCGTGGCGACGCTCGCCGAGGAGGGATGCTGGGGCCAGGTCTCGTTCGTCGACTTCTTCTCGCTCGCGCGCTTCGACAACACGTGGAAGATCGTGAACAAGACGTTCGCCCATACGGGCGGGGAGATGCCGCAGCCGTCCTGACGGCGGCGTTTCAGAGCGTCGTGTCGAGCTTGCGCAGGCGGTCGGCGAGCGACGACATCACCTGGATCGCGAACGTGGGCGTCTCGTGCACGAGGAAGAGGAACTCGCGCTGATCGATCATCGCGAGCGACGTCGGCGCCGTCGCGATCGCAGTCGCGGCGCGCTTCGACTTGTCGATGAGCGCCATCTCGCCGAAGACGTCACCTTCGCCGGCGGTCTCGACGGTGTGGTCACCGATGCGCATCTCGACCGCGCCGCTGACGACGCCGTACATGTAGTCGCCCTCGTCGCCTTCGCGGAAGATCGTCTCGCCGGCAGCGACGTCTCTCGTCTTCCTCGCGTTGATGAACACCGCCCGCACCGTCGTCATGGGGCGGAGTTTGGTCCGTGGAGGTGAACGCCAAGTGGCGTGCGGGAAAACCTCAGGCGGCGAGGCTGGCGAACGCGGCCAGCACGATGCTGGCGCCGCGGAGGTCGCCGAGCGTGCCCTCGCCCATCCGGTTCATCACGTACGCGACCGACATTCGGGCGTCGAGGTCGTTCACGATGATCGAACCGCCCCAGCCGCCCCAGAAGCAGGCGCGAGGGTTGGGGCTGATCGGCAGATCGGCCGAGTTGAGCCCGTAGTTCATGCCGAACGTGATCGGGCAGCCCGAGGATCAGGTCGGTGCCGCTGACCTGCTGCTCGAGCGCGACCTCGCATCCCTTCGCCGACAGCAGGCGCACGCCGCCCGTCTCGCCGCCACACGAGAGCGCCGACTGCACCATCGCGACAGATCGCGCGTTGCCGTGTCCGCCGGCGGCGGGGATCTCGGCGCGACGCCACGGCACCGTCCATGACTGCGACGCGTCGAGCGGCGGGTTGCCGAACGTCTTCAGGAGGATCTCGCTCGGGTTCTCGGGGATGGGGAGCGGAGGCGGCGGCACCACCGAGCGCGATGCGGTCGTCGCACTCAGCCGGAGTGCCGATGTGGAAGTCAGCACCGAGCGGGCCCGCGACCTCCTTCGCGAAGAACGTGCCGACCGACTCGCCCGCGACCCGTCGCACGACCTCGCCGACGAGGTAGCCCTGCGTGATCGCGTGGTAACCCGACGCAGTGCCCGGCTCCCACCACGGAGCCTGCGCGGCGAGCAGGGACGTGCACTTCTCCCAGTCGTAGAGATCCTCCCCGGTCATCGGCTCCTGCCAACCCGAGAGGCCGGCTGAGTGCGCCATCAGGTGGCTCACCTCGATGTCCGCCTTGCCGTTCGCGGCGAACTCGGGCCAGTACTTCGCGACCTTGCCGTGGAGGTCGAGCTCGCCCCGATCGGCGAGCATCAGAGCGCACAGCGCGGTCATCGTCTTCGTCGTAGACCACACGTTCACGATGGTGTCGCGCTCCCACGGCTTCGTCTTCGCCGCGTCGGCATGGCCGCCCCAGATGTCGACGACGACCTCACCCTCGAGCACGACGGCAACCGACGCGCCGACATCGAGCCCCTGATCGAAGTTGCTCGCGAACGTCTGCTTGACGCTCTCGAAGCGCGGATCGCACGTGCCCTGGACGTCAGTCATGTCGGCCCCCCTCGTCGAGTTGCCTCGACGATAGTTCGGCGAGGCATGATGTCGGTGTGGGGCGGATGAGGGTCGTCGCGCTGGTCGCGTTCGTCGCCGTGCTCGGGGCATGCAGCAGCGACGACTCGTCCGCCAACTCGACCGCGGCGTCGACCAGCACAGCTGCGGCGTCGACCTCCACGACTGCGTTGGCGTCCGCGCCGGCGCAGCTCGTCGATCGCCCCTGCGACACGCCGGCTTCCCTCGGCCCTACCAAGTGCGCGTTCCTGGAGGTGCCCGAGCACCGCGGCGTCTCGGGCAGCCGCACCATCAAGCTGTGGGTCGCGGTGGCCACGCCCGCTGACGCGCCTGCCGATTCGACACCCATGATCTTCCTTCCCGGCGGGCCGGGCGGCGACGCGTCATCTCTCGCTCTGTCGCCCGATACGAAGTGGCCGGGCGGTCCCCGTCCCGTCGTGTACCTCGACGAGCGTGGCGTCGGTCGCTCGGAACCGAACATGTCGTGCCCCGAGGTCGGCCGGCCGCTCGATGCGTCGCACCCGTGGAGTGATCGGAGGTCGGCAGTAGCCGCGATGTTCGCCGCGTGCCGCGATCGGCTGGTGAGCTCGGGTGTGGACCTCGACGGGTACAACTCGGTCGAGACAGCGGCCGACGTCGTCGCTCTTCGGGAGGCGCTCGGCTATGAGAAGTGGATCGTGTGGGGCTTCAGCTACGGCGGTCGCCTCGCGCAGGAGGTGCTCAGGCAGGATCCTGACGGCGTTGCCGCGCTGATCCTCGACAGCCCCCTCACCGCCGAGTCGCAGGGTCCCGCGGTCAGGATCTCCAACGACAAGGCGTCGACCGCAACGCTTTCGGCCGCGTGCGCCGCCCAGCCCTCGTGTCATTCGGTGACGCCCGACCTCGGCGCATCGATCGACGCCGCGATCGCACAGGCAAACGCGCACCCGTACACCGCTCATCCGACGGCGAGTGACGGTACGAAGGTCTCGGTCTTGATGACGGGGCAGGAGGTGCTCCAAGGGAAGCTGGTCGTCACGGCCGATGCGAGCTCGGTCGGGCTGCTGCCGAGCGCGGCGAAGTCGATCGCCGTAGGTGAGACCGCGACGCTCGACCTCATCGCCGCGCAAGACGCGGATCCTCCCAGCGGGCCGATGGCGTTGAGCGGCGCGATCGTGTGCGCCGACGACCAAGCCGGATCCACCGCGGCGGACCGAGCTGCGATCGACGACCCGGGGGACTACGGCACCTTGTTCGTGCTCGCCGGCTGGTCGTACTGCGACACATGGAAGGTCGACTCGGTTCCGGGCGGAGCGTTGCAGCCGCCGACGAGCGACGTGCCGACGCTGATCTTCGAGGGAGCGTTCGATCCGGTGCTTCCGCCGACTCTTGGGGACGTCATCGCCAAGACGCTCACCCACTCGACGATCGTGATGATCCCGGCCGGCAGCCACGGCAATGCCCTGGGCACACCCTGCGCGTCATCGATCACGGGAGCGTTCCTCGACGACCCGTCGGCGCCGCTCGACCTGTCCTGCGTGAGCACGTTGCCCGCACCGTTCGCGCCATGAGGCGTTCCGTCGTCGCGCTCGCCTGCGCGGCAGCGCTCGCGGCAAGTGCGTGCAGCGGCGACGACTCGTCCGCGAACGTCAGCGGCGCGCCGCCGACGACAGCCGCGCCGACCACGGCGGCACCGACCACCGCGGTCGCCCCAGCGAGGGCCACGCTCGTGGATCGGCCCTGTGAAGGCGCACCTTGGCTCCCGCCGACGAAGTGCTACTTCCTCGAAGTGCCCGAACGCCGAGATGTCGCTGACGCGAAACGCATCAGGCTCTGGGTCGACGTCGTCACACCAGACGGAGTCATCGCCGGCACGTTGCCGCTCGTCTGGCTCACCGGGGGGCCAGGCGACGCTGCGTCCCCCATCCTCGACCACCGGCTGACCTTGGTGGGGAACGCGCGGCCGCTCGTGTTCGTCGATCAGCGCGGCACCGGACGGTCTGAGCCCCGGCTCGACTGCAAGGAGCAGGACGAGCTGACCACCGACGGCACCCAGCATTGGGCCGACCGGGTGGCGGAGGCGCAGGCGGCCGTCAAGGCGTGCCGCGAGCGATTGGTTGCCGATGGCGTTGACCTCTCCGGGTACAACACCGCGGAGGACGCCGCCGACATCGTCGATCTCCGAAAGGCCCTGGGATACGACAAGTGGCTCCTCTACGGCGTGAGCTACGGCGGACGCCTCGCGCAGCAGGTGCTCGAGATCGACGGGCCGGCCACGGCGGGCGTGGTCCTCGACAGCTCGATCCCTTCCGCGCCGCTCGGCCCCGCGTCGCTCGTCGAGCGGGCGAAGGATGCGGTGGTGCGCCTCTCGGCGGCGTGCGCCGCGCAGCCCACGTGCTCTGCCAACACGCCGGATCTGCAGAGCACGCTCGACGCAGCCGTCTCGCGCATGGACGTGAACCCATACACGACAAGCGTGCTGAACCCGGACGGCACGAAGCTCGTCGTGACGGGCCAGGAGGTTCTGTCGGCGGCGTTCAACGCGCAGTACCGCGGAGACCTGATCCCCGTCCTTCCGGGCGCGGCGAAGTCGATCGCCGACGGCGAGACCGGGATCATCGATGGCCTCGCCGCGCAGCTGAACCAGGACAACGGAGAGGCGTCGGCACTGAACGGCGTATCGACGTGCGCCGACGACGGCTCCGACCTGAACGACGCTGATCGCGCCGTGCTCGCCGATCCCGGTGAGTACGGCAGCCTCCTCATCGGGTGGGCGTATCCGCGGTGTTCGGTCTGGGACGTCCCGCCCGTCCCAGGGGGTCCCTTGAGGGAACCGGTCAGCGACGTCCCCGTCCTCCTGATGGAGGGCGGCCTCGATCCCGTCGCACCACCCCGCTTCGCAGACATCATCAAAGCGGGCCTGTCGCACGCGACGGTCGTGATCATCCCCGCGGGAGGGCATGGCAACGCGTTCAACGGCGAGTGCGCGACGAGCATCTCGCTCGCGTTCCTCGACAACCCCCAGGCACCTGTCGACACCTCCTGCGTCGCTTCTCTCCCGCAGCCGCTGGCGCCCTGAGGCAGGCTGTGGGGGTGAAGCGCATCTCGCATTGGGTCGGAGGGAAGCTCGTACCGGGCACCTCGGGCCGGTCCGGTCCTGTGTACGACCCGGCAACGGGGGTCCAGACGGGGGAGGTCGACTTCGCGTCGGCCGACGAGGTCGGCGCCGCGGTCGACGAAGCCGCGGCCGCGTTCCCCGCGTGGCGCTCGGCGTCGCTCTCCCAACGCGCCGAGGTCTTGTTCCGCTTCCGCGAGCTCGTCGATCGCCACCGCGCCGACCTCGGCGCGGCGATCACCGCCGAGCACGGCAAGGTCCTGTCCGACGCCGCCGGCGAGGTCGCTCGCGCGCTCGAAGTCGTCGAGTTCGCGTGTGGGCTCGCCGACCACTTGAAGGGCTCGTACAGCGAGCAGGTGTCGACGGGCATCGACGTGTACTCGATCCGACAGCCGCTCGGCGTCGTCGCCGGCATCACGCCGTTCAACTTCCCCGTGATGGTGCCGCTCTGGATGGTGTCGAACGCGCTCGCGTGCGGCAATGCGTTCATCCTCAAGCCGTCCGAGAAGGATCCGTCGCCGTCGTTGCTGATCGCGGAGCTGTTGGCCGAGGCAGGCATCCCCGACGGCGTCTTCAACGTCGTGCACGGCGATCGTGACGCGGTCAACGCGATCCTCGAGCACCCGGGCATCGCCGCGGTGAGCTTCGTCGGCTCGACGCCGATCGCGAAGCACGTGTACGAGACGGGCACGCGCAACGGCAAGCGCGTGCAGGCACTCGGCGGAGCGAAGAACCACATGGTCGTGCTGCCCGACGCCGATGTCGACGCGGCGGCGGACGCGGCAGTCTCTGCTGCCTACGGTTCCGCGGGCGAGCGATGCATGGCCATCTCGGTCGTCGTCGCGGTCGGCGACGTCGGCGATGCGCTGGTCGACGCCATCGCGGAGCGCCTCCCGAAGCTGCGCATCGGGCCCGGCACCGATCCCGACAGCGAGATGGGACCGCTCGTCACCGGTGAGCACCGCGACAAGGTCGCGGCGTACATCAACACGGGATACGACGCCGGTGCCACGATCGTCGTCGACGGGCGCGCCCGCGCGTTCGAAGGCGACGGCTTCTTCCTCGGGGTGTCGCTGATCGACAAGGTCACGCCCGAGATGGACGTCTACCGCGACGAGATCTTCGGCCCCGTCCTGTGCGTCGTGCGCGCCGAGTCGTACGACGAAGCCGTGCGTCTCATCGACGAGAACCCCTACGGGAACGGCGCCGCCATCTTCACTCGTGACGGCGGCGCCGCCCGTCGCTTCCAGTTCGACGTGCAAGCCGGGATGATCGGCGTGAACGTGCCGATCCCGGTGCCCGTCGCGTCCTTCAGCTTCGGCGGTTGGAAGGCGTCGCTGTTCGGCGACCGCCACATGTACGGCCCCGACGGCGTCGACTTCTACACCCGCACCAAGGTCGTCACGGCGCGCTGGCCGGATCCCTCGACGAGTCGCGTCGACCTCGGCTTCCCCCGCACCCGCTGAGGCCGACCAAGTCACGCAGGACCGCCGAGAGAACGATCTCGCCAGGTGATGCGTGACGTTGCAGGTCGTGTGCGCGGTACACGGCCGCGCCGATCAGCTCACCATCGGTGAGCTCGACGCGCCCGACATCCACGCCGACCTTCGACTCGAAGCCGTCGACAGCAGCCGAGGCTCGGAAGTCTTGCGCGAACGCCAGGCAGTCCAGAGGGTCCTCGAACGCAGCGATGCACCCATCGCCCAAGAGCTTCAACGCGGTAGCGCCATGAACTTCGCCGAGGTCTCTCATCGAGGCGGCCCACCCTCGTTGCAGCGCCGCTCCGTCGCTTTCACTCAGGTCCTGCAACAGCGAGGTCGTCGCACAGATGTCGGCCATCGCGACTGCCATGAGCGCGGGCCCGTGGGTATCCCGTGAGTGCAAGGCGGGGAAGGTGCGGGCGTCCGTTGGCGACGATGCCTGAAACACTTCCTCGAGTCGTGGGAAGTCGCGCACCCGATGGTGGCCGAGGGATCGGAGCACGACTCGATCCGCAAGCGCGGGCCTGGCGAGCAAGGCCATCACATTGGAGACCACCGTCTGGCCGCCGTGAGCGATTGCCCTCAGTCGAGCCGTCTGATTGACCGGCACTCCGTAGTAGTCGTCGCCGATTGCGCTCGCCTCGCCGACGTGAAGGGCGATGCGTACCCGGAGCTCGAAGACCATTCATGGGCTCGACCAGGCGAGATTGCAGCGCGCACGCAGCCAGCACGGCGTCGCTGGCAAGGGAGAACACCGCGAAGTGGCTGTCACCCTCGCCACGGGGCTTGATGACAGCGTCCCGCGAAACCCTCCGCGGCGGCGTCCACCGCGGAATCCAGTCCCGTCACCGCCTCCGCCATGGCGTCGCATTGGGTCGCCCAGAGGAGGTTGCTTCGCTCGACGTCGCTCATGAAGAAGCACTGCAACTGTGTGGTCATTGGTCCCCCTGCAATGTGTAGGTCGCCGGCGGCTGGTGTTTCGCCCACTGGCCGCGCTGGTCGTTCGGCAGCTTGCGGTACACCGGCTCGCTGATACGGATGCCGGGGCCGGCTCCCATACGGAAGACGTGGATCACGCCCGCCCCGATGATGTCGGTGGTGCGTCCGCCGAGGTCACCTTCGACGACAACGGAGAGGTGCACGTTCGCGCCGAGGTCCAGAGCGACGCCGTGGGCGCGACCGAGGGCTCTGATGGGCTCGACCACATCGCCCACGCAGCTCACGGCTGCGACGGCGTCTGATTCGTCGAAGACGGCGAGGCAGCCGTCGCCGACGAACTTGATCACCCGTCCGCCGTGGGACTCGATCGCGTCGGCCATCAAGCGGTAGAACGCGTCGACGAGCTCGGCGAGCTGCATCGAGCTGAGCGGTGCGATCGCCTTGCTGAAGCCGGCGAGATCGACCATCACCATCACGAGGCGCTGCTCGGTGAGCGTGGCGCGCGCGGCAGTTGCAGAGGTGGACATCCTGATCCTCCTGTTCGTGGTTCTGACCTTGCTGATGCGGGGGTGACTCCCGCCGGCCCTCGAAGGGTTCCGATTTCGAATGTTACGGACTCGGACAGTCCGCTGCTTGATCAGTCGGAGAAGCGGCGACGTTGTGTCAGTGCCACGAAGGCGATGCCGGCCGTGAGGCCGATCAGGCCGAGGAGGCCGAGCGGGCCGAGATCGCCACCGGTCGCAGGCAGGGTCTGCGGAGCGGTTGTCGGGGCGGCGGTGCTGGTGGGTCCGGAGAGCTCGCACTCATTCGGAGCCGTCGTGGGCACGACCGTCGTCGGCGCGACCCCCGCCGTTGTTGTCGTGCTGCCCGCCGTGGTGGTGCTGCCGGCACTGGTGGTCGCGCCGGTCGTGGCCGTGGTCGTGACGGTTGTCGTGGCCACGGTGGTCGGCGCGGTAGTGGGCGCGGTCGTCGGCAAGGTCGTGCTGGCAGCGGTGGTCGTGGCGCCTCCGGTCGTCGTGGTCGTGCTTTCCTCCGAGGAGCTCGTGCTGCCGGCGATCGTGGTGGTCGTGCTCGCCTCGACGTCATTGATGAAGGTCGGTTCGGGAGTGGCGGCGAGCGGCTGAGGATTCGGAGTCGGGCACACCGCGACTTGTTGCGTGAAGAACTGCGCCCTCACGCGCGTACCCGCAAATGCTCGCGTCGGGGCATCCGCGAACACGTCGACCTGCTGGTTCTGGCCGCTCTGGACCTCTCTCAGGAGACACTCGGCGGGGACGGTGATCCCTGTGACCAACGTGGTCACCACTCCTGTCGCGCCAGCCGGGATCGTGAACGGTGGGATGCTCGAGTTCGGCGCCGAACAGACGATGTCGATCTGGATCGGTCCCTGTTCACCGGCGCCGGAGCCGGTGATCGTCTTCGTGATCGGAAGGTCCCCAGTGACGAAGAATTCGACGGTCGTGTTCACGTCGGTTTCCGCGGTCAATGGACCGGCCTGGATGAGCGTCTGGGCGGCCGCGGGGAGGCCCGCCGATGGCACATAGATGTAGACGACGCCCCCGGGCTGGGTTGCTGTAGCCGTGACGGTGAGCGCCGGGTTCACGGTGCCCGCCTCCGTAGAACGCAGCCAGATCTGGTCGCCATCCGAGACGGGGAAGGGGCTCGCAAGCGGGGCGTTGCCAGCTGCGTCGGAGAACGCTGTCACGCCCTCGGGCACGCGCCCGGCCGCCACCTCACCGTTCGTGTCGACGACGAACGGGCCGACGATGGCGTTCGTTGGGCCATTCGATGGCCCGGTGACGGTGAGCGTGGGCGCCGGCGGTGCGTTGAGCGGACCGAGATCGTGAACGACGTGATTGACGATTGCACTCACGTCTTTGAAGAGCTGCGAGTTCGGGTCCGCCACGACGTAGCCGTCACTGAGGTACCAGATCGATGCTTGCACCGCCGCGGCGCGGGAGGCGTCATCGGTGATGCTCGAGGGTTGGTCCGTAGTCGGGTAATAGGACTGCAGCAGCTGCGCGACGTAGCCGACGTTCGGCACGTTCGCCTCTGTCCACTCGCCGCGCTTGTAGTCGTACCCGGGACTCGTATTTGTGAAGAGGTCGATGCAGTAGGTGAAGAAGTGGGTGCCGGTTCCTGGGCCGGCAATGATCCGCATCCCGATGAGGCCGGCGAAGCTCTCGTTCAGCGTCGTCCAGCTTGGATCTATGGCTGTGGGGTACCCACCGAGGCGCGCCGCCTCACTGAGGTTTGAGCGGAAGCCATTGACCCCGTGTCCCGGCCCAAAGTCTTGGAACTCGACGGTGGACGTTGGCGGGTTCGCCTGCTGAGACGGAGCGGGTACACCGGGCTGGGCTGCCGCACCGACACTTGGCGCGAAGGCCACCGCCATGAGGAGGGTCGCAGACAAAGCGACGAGAGATCTCCGCCCGAGCCGATTCCGGTTGACCATCGGCAAAGTGTTTCATTTCGCCACTCTTCGTGCGCTCGCGGACACTCGATGTCACGACGCGTCGAGGGGAAGGGCGTCCTTCGTCTCGACAGCCGACGGGATGATCCGGCTGGGAAGGCTGTTGGGCATCAGCCGTCCGAAGAAGTAGCCCGCGACCGCCATGACGAACGCCGCAGCGATGAACGCGAGGCTGATGCCTTCGGTGAACGCATGTCGCGCCGAGCTCGCGAGCTCCGCGCCCGCATCACCGCCTATCTGCTGCGCCACAGCGAGCGCTTGCCCGACCGACTGCCTCGCGACGTCCTGCACGTCGTGAGGCAACGACGCGGTCGGCGCGGTCATCGCCGAGTGGAACCGCGTCGCCATGATGCTGCCGAGCGCTGCGATGCCCAGCGCCGCGCCGACCTCGCGAGTCACGTCGTTCACTGCCGAGCCGACTCCCGACTTCGCGAGCGGCACCGACCCGACGATGAGCTGGCTCGCGGCAGGCATCACGACGGCAGCACCCATCCCGATCGGGACGATGCACGCGGCGATGAACCAGTAGACGGTGTCGACATGCAGTGTCGCCAGGCCCACGAAGCCGAGCGCGCCGATCCAGCACCCGACGCGCACCACTGGACGCACGCCGAACCGAGCGATGATGCGCGGCCCGCGGGGCGCAAAGATCACGAGCGTGATCGCATACGGCAGCTGTCGCACGCCTGCCTCGAGCGGTGAGTAGCCCTGCACGAACTGGAAGAACTGGGTGATCAGGAAGAACAAGCCGAACGTGCAGAGGAAGATCGTCGTGATGGCCGCCGCTCCCGTCGAGAACGAGCGAACCCGGAACAGCCGTGGGTCGAGCATCGGGTTCTTGATCGCGAGCTCGTAGCGAGCCCACGCGAAGCCCCCGACGACGAACGCGACGAACCCCGCGATCGTTGCGGGAGACGACCATCCGAGCTCGGGTCCTTCGATCACCGCGAACACGAGACCGACGAGAGCCACGACGGAGAGAAGGCTCCCGATCGGGTCGAGGGCGGTGCGACCCGGGTCGCGCGAGGTGGGCACGAACAGCGCGGTGAGCAAGAGCAACGCCGCCACGATCGGCAGCGTCACCATGAACACCGAGCCCCACCAGAAGTGCTCGAGCAGCAGGCCGCTCGTGATGGGGCCGAGCGCGCCGCCGACTCCCGCGAACGCGGCCCAGATCGCGATCGCCTTCGGGCGTTCCTGGATCGGGAACGAGTTGAGGATGATCGACAGCGTCGCCGGCATGATGAACGCCGCTCCGACGCCCATCACCGTGCGGAGCGCGATGAGCTGCCCCGGGTCGCTCGCCTGGCTCGCCGCGAACGCGGCGGCACCGAAGATCACGAGGCCGACCTCGAGCGCGCCCTTCCGGCCGAAGCGATCGCCGAGCGCTCCCGCGGGCAGCAGCAACCCCGCGAACACGAGCGCGTAGGCGTCGACGATCCACTGCAGCTCGGTTCCGGACGCGCCGAGGTCGCGCTGGATCGTCGGCAACGCCACGTTGAGCGCGCTCACCGCCATGACGATCGTGACGAGGCTCAGGTTGAGGATCGCGAGGATCAGCCAGCGGCGGCGGTAGACGTCGGGCGGGATGCCCTGGGTCTCAGGGTGCGGCTCTGCCGTCGCCATCCCCGGGTTCTAGCGCGTGCGTCAGCGGTCGATGCGGTGAATGCCCCGGAGGCCGGCCCAGGCGAGGTCGGCGACCTGCGCGGCGAGCAGGTCGGGGTCGAGCTGGAGGTCTTGATCGACCCAATGACGGCTCGTTCCCTCGGCGAGGCCGACCAGGCCGTACGCGAGGTTGTGCCGATGAGCGGGATCGATGTCCGCATCGATCAAGGTGGCGATCGCGTCGGCGATCGTCCGCTCGACCGAGCGCACCGCGGCGGCGAACTCCTCGTCTCGCCGTGCGCCGCTGCCGAACAGCAGGACGAACGACGTGCGCTCTTCGGCGACGAAGTGGAAGTAGGCCTGGAAGCCCCGTTCCACTTGCCTGTGCGGCGTGCCCGCCTCGGCCGTCGCCTTCCCGATCGCGGCCATGAGCCGGTCGCCGACGTCGCGGAGCAGCTCGAGGTAGAGGTCTCGCTTGGACGGGAAGTGCTGATAGAGCACCGGCTTGGTCACGCCGGCCGCGCCCGCGATCTCGTTCATCGATGTCGCGTGGAAGCCCTGCGACGCGAACACCTCGAGCGCGACGGCAAGCAGCTGGTCGCGACGCTCGGCGGCAGGAAGTCGACCCGACATGGTTACCGCACGGTAACCGATAGGTGCCGGCCCCTCCCGTTCTCTGTGCGAACCGCCAGATCGCGCGTCTTCGCGAGAGCCGGGTGGGTCTCCGTCCGCTTCAGCGGCCCTGGGCGCGGTCTTCCTTCTCTGCTGCCTTCACCGCGTAGCCGAGGACGATCGAGGGCGCGAGGAAGATCGAGCCCACGACGATGCTGCCGATCACGATCCCGACGATGGCGCCGTTGAACTCGGTGACCGCGCCGATGACGAACGCGATCACTGCGATGACGAAGCCGAGATAGCCGAGCCGCTGGCCGATGGACGCCGCCCTCGCGGCCTTCGCCCGCCTGACGAGGATCGGGTCGTTCGCGTCGTTCACGGGAGCCAGCCTGCATCGTCGAGCAGCGCGTGCAAGTCGCGGCGAAGGCGCTCGAGTGAGAAGTGCTCGCGCGCGAGACGGTGGTTGTGTGCGAGGTCAGCGGGGTCGGGTCCGTGCTCGAGGACCTCTGAGAGCGGGCCCGCGTCATGGGTCGGGAGCCAGCGAAAGCCGAGTGCACGCAGCTCCTCGGCAACCGGATACTGCCCGACGGCGACCGGTCGTTCGTAGATGGCGGCCTCGATCGGCGGATTGCCGAACCCCTCCCACGTCGAAGGGAAGAGCACAGCGTCACACGCCGCATACGCGTCCCCATGGGGCATGGCATCGTCAAGACGTTGCCGGACCACGCGTGCGGTCGTCGACGCAAGCAGTCGATCGAGTGTCGGGCCGTAGCCCTCCTCCGCGGGCCCCGGAAGCCAGTAGGTCGCGCCGACGGCCTCGGCGAGCCGGAGCGCGGCGGGCACATCCTTCCGCTCGATCGCGCGCACCGGGTGCAGAAGCAGCCGCTCGCCGTCAGCGACGTCGAGCGCGGCGCGTGCCCGGTCTCGCTTCCCGAGCGGCGCGTCGACGTCGAACGCGGTGGCGATGTACGCCGCCTCGATGCCGAGACGCTCGCGCAGCTCGCGTCGCGTGCGCTGGTTGATGACGACGTGGCGCCACGAAGGGTCGTCGGGCGGCAGCTCGGTGATCGCTTCGAAGCGAGGTCGCTGCCACGGCGGATCGTGATGATGGAGGATCGCGGGCCGCCCGCGCAGCACCTCGGCGACGACCCGCGACGCGGCGAGGTTCATCGGGATCGTGAGCAGGTTCTCGACGACGACGAGGTCGAAGCCGTCGAGCGCCTCCTTCACCTCGGCGACGAGCGGCTCGACGGCCGCGTCGATCGCGAGACCGGGCACCAGCCGGTCGACGGGCCCATCACCAGCGATCGTCGAGACGTCGAACCCGAGGTCGACGAGTGCCTCCCGCCAGCGCTCGGCGACGACCGACACGCCGTCGGCCCGCCCCAGTCGAAACGAGACGAGGGCAGCCGAGGTCACGTCAAAGTCTTGCCCATGCAGTAGCTGTCGGCGGAGCCGACGTACTCGCCGTAGCTCTCGATCGGCGTGAACCCGGCACGCTCGTACATCCGCACTGCAGGCTCGAGATAAAGGGCAGTCTCGAGCAGCAGACGCTTCACCCCGAGCAAGCGGGCTTCGGCTTCGAGAGCGTCGACGATCACCGCGCCGATCTTGCGGTTGCGAGCGGCGGGCCGGACGAACATCCGCTTGAGCTCGGCCTCGTCCTCGTTGAGCTTGCGCACCGCGCCACAACCGATCGGCTCGCCGTCGAGCCGAACGACGAGGAACGCACCACTTCCCGGCGCGACGTCGTCGGCGGTGAGGGTCCAGAAGTGGTTGCCCTCCGCGTGCGTCGCCATGATGTCGGCGTTCAGCTCTTCGATGAGCTGCGCCGCGGTGGCATCGCTCACTGTGGCTCGATCGATCAGCAGCGGCGGTTGCAACGCAGAGAACGGGAAGGCCCACGGCGATGGGCCGTGACGACGAAGGAACTCGAGCCGCTCCCTCGCCTCCTCCACGCTCGGGATGTGTCCGTCTGCGACCCACCACAGCACGACCATCGGCTCGACTCGCTCTTCGAACCACTGCCGTCGCTGCTTGAAGACCTCGAGGTGCTCGCCCTTGTACGCGAACGCGCGCAGCGACTCGACCGACTCCCACACGGTGAGGTTCACGATGATGTCGGGATCGGGGAACGGCCTGAGCGCGGTCGCGTCGCCGTCGTCGGTCTGCAGTCGCCAGACGAAGCCGGGCGACGCGTCTCCGAGGCCGTTCACCCGATCGAGGTTGTTCACGAAGCCCTCGAGGCGAGGGTCGTCGAGCGGCGCGAGCAGGCGGGCGATGTTCAGCTGGGCGAGCTGGGGCACCGCTTCTGTCTAGTGGCGGCTGGGAAGGGGCTGCCCCGAGTAACGCACTTCGAGCTCCGGTGCGGGTTCGTCGTCGTCGTCGGGCGCGAGGCTCGCGAGCAGCGGCGGTGCTTCCTCGGTGCGGATCGTCTCGCGGAGGTCGAGCACCCAGTCGTCGATCCCTTCGGACGACGACTTCGGGGTCGCCCAAGCCGGCAACGCGCTCGAGGCGTGCTGCTTCCGGGCGTGTGCCCAAGCCGGCCCGCGAGCGACCGAGTGCCGGGGCGCGGTCCGCCTCGCCAGACGGAAGCCCACGTCGAGGAGACCGAAGAGCGCGATGAGGTCGCCGAAGGTCACGACCATCCCGAGCGCGCTCAACGGGACGATCGCAGTGAGTGGCTCGAGCCGGTCGCCCGGCTCGGCTAGCCGCCGTGCGGGCCCGAGGTCGGCGGTCGCGACGGAGGACTCGTCGGCGATCCCGGCTCGCACGGCCGACTCGGCGCGCACCGGCATCGCCTGGTTCGCGAGCAGCACGACGAGGTTGCACGCGAGCCCGATCGCGACGATCGACATGCCGGTCATGCGCCAGTTGAAGATCGCAAAGGCGATCAGCAACGCCCACCCGATCGCGACGAGCCCGGTCGTTCGACCGGGATCGCCGATCCACGGCAGAACCATGAACGCGAGCCCGAGCGCGCCGACAGGCCACTTGCGCACCCGCGTCGTTCGCACCGCCCGCCACCGCCCGCCGAAGACGAGTCCGACGACGAGGCCAACAAACAGCATCGCCACTGGCAACCACATGACGGGTTCAACGTACTTGCGCGCCCGTCCGCGGACGGGGATTCAGGCGATGACGACGACCGGCGTGCCGACGCCCGCGAAGTCCCACATCTTCGCGGCGTCCTCGATACGTTGGCGCACGCAGCCCGAGCTGCGGAAGGTGCCCAGCTGCTCGAGCGTCTGGATCGGCCTGCCGTTCCGGCGCACCGGGATCGCGTGGAACCCGATCGCGAGCGTGCGCCCCTTCGCGAAGCGCACCATGTACTGCATCGAGACCGAGCCGTTGTGCGCGCTCGACACCGGTGACCTGGAGTACACCGAGTACAGGCCGGGCCTGGGCACGCCGCGCCGGCCCGAGACCAACCACGAGTCGAACGCGATGCCGTCCTCGCCGACCAGCCACACGCGTTGCGCGCCGTTGCTGTAGACGACCCGCCTTCCGGCGCCCGTGCCCTCCGGAAGCGCGGGAAACGCGGACAGGGCAGCCGCGTCTTGCGCACCGGCAACCGCAGGGAACGACACCGCGAGCAACGATCCGATCATGAAAACGATCGCCGCGAACGTGGTCTTGGCTCTCCGCCGTCTCATCGGACCATGGTAGGGAAAGTCCGCGACGGGTCGCAGCGGTACCGTGCGGCGGTGAGCGATCAGCCGAACCTCCATGACTGGAAGCCGCTCGTCGACGACCTCGCAGCGCGTCGAGAGCGGGCGACCGGGATGGGTGGACCTGCGCTCGTCGAGCGGCAGCGCTCGATGGGCAAGATGCCCGTCAGGGAGCGCATCGACCTGCTGCTCGATCCCCACACGTTCGTCGAGTTCGGACAGCTCGCCGACTCGATGGATCCCGCGATCGAGGCCGACAAGGGCTACCTCGCGGCGGACGGCATGGTTGCCGGCGTCGGCGAGATCGATGGCCGCCGAGTCGCGGTGTGCGCGTACGACTTCACCGTCATGGCCGGTTCGATGGGTCAAGTCGGCGAGCACAAGACCGAGCGTCTGCGCGAGGTCGCGCTGCGCCAGCGCATCCCGATCGTCTGGCTGCTCGACTCCGCCGGCGCGCGCATCCAGGCTTCGACGGGTTCGACGTTCGCCGAGGCCGGCCACCTGTTCCGCGAGCAGGTGACGATGAGCGGCGTGGTGCCGCAGGTCGCGGCGATGCTCGGCCACTGCGCTGCGGGCACGGCGTACATCCCTGCGCTCGCCGACTTCATCCCGATGGTCAAGGGCACGTCGTCGATGGCGCTCGGCGGCCGCCATCTGGTGAAGGCGGCGACGGGGGAGGAGGTCACCGAGGAGGAGATGGGCGGCTCCGAGGTGCACACGAAGATCAGCGGTGTCGCCGACCTCGAGGTCGCGAGCGACGAGGAGTGCCTCGCGATCGTGCGTGAGTACCTCGCGTTCTTCCCGAGCCACAACCAGGAGCAGCCGCCCGTTCGGGAGTCGAGTGACCCGGTCGATCGCCGATGCGAGGAGCTGTACGACATCGTGCCCACCGCGCCTCGTCGTGCGTACGACATGCGCAAGGTGATCAAGGTCGTCGTCGACGACGGTGAGGTGTTCGAGATGAAGCCGGGCTGGGCGCGCAACCTCGTCACCGCGTTCGCCCGCGTGGGCGGGCACCCGGTCGGCATCGTGGCGAGTCAGCCCATGGTGCTGGGTGGCGCGCTCGACGTGAACGCCGCCGACAAGGCCGCCCGCTTCGTCTGGCTGTGCGACGCGTTCAACATCCCGCTCGTCTTCCTGCACGACGTGCCGGGCTTCATCGTCGGCTCCGCGGTCGAGAAGCAGGGCATCATCAGGCACGGCGCCAAGATGCTCTTCGCGGTGTCCGAAGCCACGGTGCCGAAGGTGTCGATCGTGCTTCGCAAGTCGTACGGCGCGGGCTACTTCGTGATGAACGGCACCGCGTACGAGTGCGACTACATCGCGATCTGGCCGACCGCCGAGATCGCGGTGATGGGGCCGGACGGCATGGTGAACATCATCATGCGCAAGCAGCTCGAAGCGATCCCCGAGGGCAAGGAGCGCGATGCCGCGCGCATCGCGATGGCCGAGGAGCTCCGCAAGAACATCGACCCCTACATCGCCGCCGGGCACGCGCATGTCGACGACGTCATCGACCCCGCGGAGACCCGTCTCGCGATCTGGAGGGGCCTGCAGGTGTCGAGCACCAAGCGCGTCGATCGCCCCTGGCGCAAGCACGGCGTGCTGCCCGTGTAGCGACACGCGTCAGGGGCGGCTGCGCACGCCGACGAGCAGCGTCTCGATGATCCGCCGGGGTGCTTCGTTGAGCAGCGGGAACGCCAGCGCGCGCTTGGGGAGCCGCACGTGCCGCTTGCCCTTCTCGACCGCGGCGACCACCTCGTCGGCGACCTGCTCCTTCGGGATGTCGACGAGCATCTGCAGCTTGTAGAAGCGGTCGAACGACTTGCGTGTCGGCGCGAAGTCGTTCACGTGCTCGAGCATGTCGGTCGGGATCGGGCCGAGCTCGACGAGCGTGGTGCCGATCGGCGTGCCCTTCAGCTCGAGGCGGAGCACGCCCGTGAAGTTGGTGAGGCCACCCTTCGTCGAGCAGTAGCTCGTCATGCCCGAGAAGCCGCCCACCCCCGCGAGCGACGACACGTTCACGATGTGACCACGGCCGCGGCGCAACATCCCGGGCAGCACCTGTCGGCACAGCTCGATCGGCGTCACGAGGTTCACCTGGTGGATCGTGCGCACGTCTTCCGCGCTCGTGTCGACGAGTGCGCCGGCCATGTCGAGGCCCGCGTTGTTGACGAGGATGTCGACCGGGCCGTGATCGCGCTCGATCCGGTCGATGAGGCCGTCGACCTGTGCGGTGTCGGCGAGGTCCGTCGGGACTGCAGTGCCCCCGAGGTCGGCCATGACCTTGCCGAGCAGCTCGGCGTTGCGTGCGACTCCGATCACGTGGGCGCCCTCGGCGACGAACCGCTTTGCGATCGCCTCTCCGATGCCCCGCGACGCACCGGTCACGAGCACGTTGCGTCCCCTCAGATCCATTCCGTCCCCCCTCGGTCCGGGCCCCGCCAATGCGGAGCGCCCTAGTCTCCCCCACATGGCGACCGAGGTTCGAGCCGAGATCACCGCGAACGTGTGGCAGGTCCGCACAGAAGTCGGCGCGCAGGTGCAAGAAGGCGACGAGCTCGTGATCCTCGAGTCGATGAAGATGGAGATCCCGGTGGTCGCGCCGGTGCCCGGCACGATCAGCGAGGTCCGTGTCGCCCCCGACGACAAGATCCAGGAGGGCGACGTCGTCGTCGTGATCGACTGAGAGCTCCTCGACGGCGGCCTCCGCTGCGCGCACCCGGCGGCGCAGTTGCGCCGCGCGTCAGCTCGCGAAGACGCCCTTCAGCAGCTCGATCGACTCGGCCTGCGCCCTGTCGGCCGCGGGCAGCACGCCCGACCATCGTGAAGAAGCCGTGGATCTGGCCGTCGTAGCGAGTGTTGGTGACGGCAACGCCGAGGTCGCGGCAGCTTCTCGGCGTACGCCTCGCCCTCGTCGCGCAGAGGATCGAACTCGGCGGTGATGACGTGCGCCGGCGGCGCCTTCGCGAGGACCGCGTCACCGGCGAAGAGCGGTGACAGCAGCGGCTGCGTCACGTCGGTGCCCTCGTCGTAGTAGTGGCTCATGAACCAGTCCATCGAGTCCTTGGTGAGGAGGTAGCCCTCGGCGTTCTCCTTGATGGACGGGTACGACATCGTGAGATCGACCACCGGGTACACGAGCAGCTGGTAGGCGATGCCGGGCACCTCGTTCGCGACGATCGCGCTGAGGTTGCCGCCGGCGGAGTCGCCGCCGACCGCGATGCGGGCCGGGTCAGCGCCGAGCTCGGCCGCGTGGGCTTTCACCCACTTCGCGACAGCCAGGCACGCGTGCACGCCTGCGGGGAACTTGGCCTCGGGCGCGAGCGGGTAGTCCACGTTCACGACCACGCAGCCCGCGCCATTGGCGAGCCGTCGCGCGGTGCCCTCGCTGTTCTCGGCGCTCCCGATGACGAACCCGCCGCCGTGGATCCAGATCAGCAGCGGAAGTGCGCCGCTGGGCGCGCCGGCCGGCTTGATCACCTGGCACTTCACACCCTCGATCGTCCGCCACTCGCTCGCCGCGACGTCTGGCATCGGCGGTGCCATCGCATCCATGGCGCCCATCTGGTCTCTCAGCTCTTGCGGCGTGATGTCGCCACCGAGCTTGAAGCCCATCTGGTCGATGAGGTCGAGGATCTGACGTACTTCGGGATCGACAGGCATGCGGCGGATCGTATGCCCGTCGCCGCGCTCAGATGTTCGGGGGCAGGAGCCGAGCCACGTTCTCGTAGAAGAAGTAGAGGACGAAGAGGAAGGGGATGACCATGAGGAGGTACGCCGCCCACCGCTTCCAGTGCCGGCCGAGGAACCAGAACGCGGCGACGATGAGGCCCGCGAGCGCGCCCCACAAGATCGTCGGGAACCATGCGCCCGAGTCACTGAACCAGCCGGCGCTGAACGAGTCGAGCCCCGACACGAGCGCGTCGTCGGCGGCCTGCTCGCCCCCGCCGACCGTCTCGCCCCCGGCGACCGTCTCGCTTCCGCTGATCGTGTCGTCACCCGGGAGCGTGCTGCCGGGGGATGCCGGCGCGGCGGTGGTCGCGGGCGCGGGCAGCGGCGTGGCCGACGCCGTCGTATCGAGCTTCGCCTTGACGACGATGCGTTGCCGCGACGAGTAGCGCGGGTTGCACGAGGTGAGCGTGAGCGTCGCGTCGGGTGTCGGGTCGAGCACGCTGAAGTCGGTCGGCTTCACGATCTTGGTCTCGGTGACGAGATACCGGAACGTGCCCTGCACGGTCGTCACGATGATCTCGTCGCCCACCGCCAGCTCGTCGACGCGGAAGAACGGTGCGCCGTAGGTGGTGCGGTGCCCCGCGATCGCGGCGTTGCCGATCTGCCCGGGCAGCGCGCTGTTCGGGTAGTGGCCAGGGCCCTTGCGAAGGTCGGAGAGCGCGACGCCGGCCACGACGATCTTGTCGACGCCGATCTTCGGGATCTCGATGCGCGCGAGCGGGTCGCCCTCCTTCACCTTCTCCGGCGGCGCGGCAGAGAGCGGCAGGGTGGTCGTGCTCGGCACCGTGGCGACCGGCGTCGACGCTGCGACCGTGGTGACGGTCGTGGGAACGGTGGTCGGCGCGGGCGTGGTCGCGATGATGTCGTTGAACTGCGCTTCCAGCTTGTTCTGCGACCGGGCCTCCTGGATGCCCGTGCCCCACAGCTGGTACACGACGAAGCCCAGCACCAGCACGCCCAGGATGATCAGGACCCGCCCGAGACCTCCGACCACCCATCGCCAGTCGTGTTCGCTGCTCCGCTTGGCGGGTGCCTCGGGAGGCCCCGAGTCGCCACCAGCATCGGCCGCGGGCTCTGCCGTATCGAGGTCGATGCCGCCGCCGTCGACGTCCACGAAAGCAGGGTACCCGGGCCCCGCATTGTCGCTTCCGCGCCCCCACAACTACGGTGAGCAGGGCTCATGGACTCCGTCGTCCACCTTCGCGCGGCGGTCTCGCTGCTCGGGCGCTTCCCCGCGCTCGCCGGAGTCGACCTCGACGTCGCGCCGAGTGAGATCGTCCTCGTCAGAGGCCCCAACGGTGCCGGCAAGACCACCTTGCTGCGGCTCTGTGCCGGGCTGGCGCACGTGTCGTCCGGCGAGGCGGTCGTCCTCGGATGCGACCTCGCTCGCGATCCGCGGGCGGTGCGCGCTCGCGTCGGCCTCCTCGGCCACGCGACCGCGCTCTACGACGACCTGAACGTCGTCGACAACATCCGGTTCTGGTCGCGCGCGGCCGGCGCGCGCAGCGCCGACACCGAAGAAGCGATCGAGCAGCTCGGCTTGGGCGGCCGCCTCGCGAGGGTGCCGGTCGCCCGGCTCTCTGCGGGTCAGCGCCGGCGGGCTGCCCTCGCGATCTTGGTGGCGCGCCGTCCTGAGCTCTGGCTGCTCGACGAGCCGCACGCGGGCCTCGACGCGACCGGCCGCGACCTCGTCGACGACCTCGTGCGCCGGGCGGCGGCGGCTGGCGCGACCGTCCTGATCGCGTCCCATGAGCTCGACCGGGCGGTGCCGCTCGCCGGTCGCACGGTCACGATCGTCGGAGGGCGGGTGCAGCCCGCCCAGGTCTCAGAGGGCCGGGTGCAGCCCGCCCCGGTCGCGGAGGCCGTCCGTGTTCCGTGATGCCGCCCTCGTCGCCGGGAAGGACCTGCGCATCGAGGCCCGCTCGCGGGTCGCGACCAACCAGATCGGCCCGTTTGCCCTGCTCGTGCTCATCCTCTTCGCGTTCGCTCTCGACCCCGATCGCGGCATCCTCACCCGGGCCACGGCAGGCCTGTTCTGGATCACGGTGCTCTTCTGCACGTTGCTCGCCATCCAACGGGCGTTCTCGATCGAGTCCGCCGACGGCAACCGCGACGCCTTGCGCCTGACCACGCTCGACCCCGCCGGGATCTTCCTGGGAAAGGCAGCCGCCGTCGCGCTCGAGCTGCTCGGTCTGGAGGTGCTCCTGCTTCTCGGCGTGGTCGTGCTCTATGACGCATCGCTCGACAGCGCCGGCCTTCTCGTGCTGACGGCGCTTGCCGCGACCGCCGGTCTCGCGAGCGCCGGTACGTTGTACGGCGTCCTCGCTGCCGGGCTGAGGGTGCGGGAGACCCTGCTCCCGTTGCTCTTGCTCCCGGTGGTGGCGCCGGTGCTCATCGGGGCTACGAGGGCGTTCGAGGCAGCACTCTCCGGGTCGCCTTCTGACGGGTGGCCGTGGGTAGGGCTCCTCAGCGTCTTCGCCCTCGTGTACCTCGCGCTCGGACTCGTTGCCTTCGGACCGCTCCTCGAGGAATCGTGATGATCGACCAGCAGGCCGGGACGTCGACCGGCGCCGCGTCCTCGACGCCAGGTGGCTCAGCCTCAGTGAGGTCCACCGGCACGAGGGCGACGCGCGCGCTCGGCATCGTGTGCCTCGCGGGCACCGCGCTGCTCGTGTTCCTCGGTCTCGTCGGCACTCCCGAAGACGAGGTGCAGCGAGACACGGTGCGCATCCTCTACATCCACGCGCCGGCCGTGTGGGTTGCGTACCTCGCGTTCGGCGTCACCGCGCTGTCGAGCGTGCTCTACCTCTGGAAGCGCACCCGGTCGCTCACCTGGGATCGCCTCGCGGGCGCCTCGGCCGAGATCGGTGTGCTCTTCACCGCGATCACCCTCGCGACCGGGATGATCTGGGGCCACCTCTCGTGGGGCGTCTACTGGACATGGGACGCGCGCCTCACGACGACGGCACTGCTGTTCGTGCTGTTCCTCGGCTACCTCGCGTTGCGGCGCATGCCAGCGGAGCCGCACGTGCGAGCGAAGCGCGCTGCGATCCTCGGGATCATCGCGTTCGTCGACGTGCCGATCGTCCACCAGTCGGTCGAGTGGTGGCGCACGCTGCACCAGGACGCGACGGTGCTGCGCCGTGACCTCCAGGTGCAGATCGAGGGCATCATGCTCTTCACCCTGTTCCTCGGGTTCGTGGTGTTCACGCTCATCTACGCGTGGCTGCTGCTGCATCGAGCCCGCATCGCGGTGATGGAAGACGCGCTCGACGAGCACGGCCTCGAGCTCGCCCTCGAAGAGCGCCGCGCCGAAGGTGCGCCGGCATGAGCGACGCGGGCTGGATCCTCGGCGCCTACGTCATCGTCCTGGGCGGCATCGCGCTGTACGCGATCCGACTCGTCACGCGCGGCCGGTCGCTCGCGAAGCAGCTCCCCGATGAGGACAAGACGTGGACCTGACGCCGCGCACAGGTCCCGGCGGTCCCGACAGCGCGGTCGCCTCCGCGCCGCGGCGGCGGGCGCCTTCGTCGAAGCGGCGCAAGATCGGCGTGAGCGTCGTGCTCGCAGTGCTGCTCGCCGCGATGGCGATCATCCTCTTCGAGGGCCTCAGCAACGCGACGATGTACTTCTACAACGCCGACGAGGCAGTCGCGAAGAAGACGTCGCTCGAGGACAAGCGGTTCCGACTGCAGGGTCAGGTCGTGCCGGGCACCGTGCGCGACACGGGCGAGACCGTCGACTTCGACGTGACGTTCAACGGCGTCACCGTGGCAGTGCAGAACGAGGGGAGCCCGCCCGAGCTGTTCCAGGAGGGCATCCCCGTCGTGCTCGAAGGCAAGTGGCAGGGCGACGTCTTCGCGAGTGATCGCATCCTCGTGAAGCACACCTCCGAGTACAAGGCGGCCAACCCCGGCCGGGTGCCCGCCAATGCTCCGTAGCCGCGCATGAACGCCGCTCTCGGAACGGCCGGCGTCGCGCTCGGCCTTGCCGCCGCAGTGATCGGCGCGATCACGATCGTGGTCGGCCTCGTCGGCAACCGGCCTGCGTTGCTTCGGTCGTCGCGCCTCTACGTCGGGCTGCTCATCGCCGGCGCGCTCTGCACGTTCGTCGCGATGGAGCGGGCGCTGATCACTCGCGACTTCTCGCTCGCAGTACGTCGCCGAGCAACGGCAGCCACGCAGACACCCGCCGCTCTTCAACTTCGCCGCGCTGTGGTCGGCGCTCGAGGGCTCGATCATCCTGTGGTCGCTGATCCTCACCGGCTACATCGCCGTCGTCGTCCACCACTTCCGCAAGCGGCTGACCGATCCGCTCGTCGGCTGGGCGATCGCTGGTGATGCTCGTCGTCGCCGCGTTCTTCTTCCTGCTGATGCTCGGACCGGCGAACCCGTTCAAGACCGTGCAGGGCGCGATCCCGACTCGACGGACCCGGCCCGAACCCGCTGCTGCAGAACCACATCCTCATGGCGTTCCACCCGCCGATGCTCTACCTCGGCTACGTCGGCTTCACCGTGCCGTTCGCGTTCGCGATCGCCGCGCTGATCACCGGACGGGTCGGCGAGGGCTGGCTCATCGAGACCCGCCGGTGGACGCTCTTCGCGTGGGGCTTCCTCTCGGTCGGCATCGTCCTCGGCGCGTGGTGGAGCTACGAGGTGCTCGGCTGGGGCGGCTACTGGGCGTGGGACCCGGTCGAGAACGCGTCGTTCCTGCCGTGGCTCACCGGCACCGCGTACCTGCACTCGGTGATGGTGCAGGAGCGACGCGGGATGCTGCGCGTCTGGAACCTGTCGCTGCTGTGCGCCACGTTCTCGCTCACGATCCTCGGCACGTTCCTCACCCGGTCGGGCGTGCTCGACTCGGTGCACGCGTTCACCGAGAGCCGAGCATCGGGCCGTTCATCCTCACGTTCTTCGCGATCGTCGTGCTCGGCATCGATCGGGCTCATCGGGTGGCGGGGCTGACCGTCTGCGGTCGCCCGGCTCGATCGACTCGCCCATCTCGCGTGAGGGCGCGTTCCTCGCCAACAACGTGCTGTTCGCCGCGTTCGCGTTCGTCGTGCTGCTGGGCACCGTCTTCCCGCTGCATCCTCGAGGCGGTCGAACGGCGAGCGCATCTCGGTCGGCGCGCCCGTACTTCGACCGGATGACGATGCCGATCGGCATCGCGCTGCTCTTCCTCATGGCGGTCGCACCGGTGCTGCCCTGGCGCAAGGCGTCGGGTGAGCTGTTGCTGCACCGGCTGCTCTGGCCGGCCTGGATCGGCACCGGTGTGGTCGTGATCGCCGTGGCGTTCGGCGCGCGTGGCTTCGTCCCGCTGCGTCGCGTTCGGCCTCGGCGGGTTCGCCGCGGGCGCGGCGATCCGTCAGATCGTGCTCGCGACCCGACGGCAGGGCTGGCGCGGGCTCGTCGGCCGGGCCAACGGCGGGATGATCGTGCACGTCGGCGTCGTGACGATCGCGGTCGCGCTCGCGGCGTCGTCGTCGTACAGCCACTCGGCCGAGTTCGTGCTCAGCCCTGGGCAGTCCGCATCGCTCGCGGGCCACACGATCACCTACCTCGGCCTCCAGCGCGAGACGGTCGCGCAGAAGTCGATCGTGAAGGCGCGAGTGCAGATCGACGACAGCGGGGTCTACGCGCCCGCGTTGTCGAAGTTCCCCGGCGGCTCGAACACGATCGGCACGCCGTCGGTGCGCACCGGGCTTCGTGGCGACGTCTACCTCACGCTGCTCGACGTCCCCGACGCGGACAACGGCGCGGTGCGACTCGGACTGCTCGTGATGCCACTGGCGGTGTGGCTCTGGATCGGCGGTGGCCTCATGGCCGTCGGCACGGTGCTCGCGGCGTGGCCGGGTCGTCGTCGCCGGCCGACCGATCCTGTGTCGGCGCCGATCCCCGAGCGCCGCGTGCAGACACCTCCACCGCCCGAGGAGACGGTCGGCGAACCAGTGGGAGCGGGCGTCGATGGGTGACGAGATCGATCGACGCCCGCATCGAAGAGGACGTCCGCCCGCGTCGTCGTGTCGGGCTCATCATCGCGATCGTCCTCGGGCTCGGGATGGTGGCACTCATCGCGATCCTTGCGACGCGCCCGCCCGCGCTCGACCGGCAAGGCAAGAGCCCGCTGCTCGGCAAGCCCGCGCCCGACATCGTCGGCACGACGGTCACGTCGAGCGACGGCGCGCAGTACAAGCTGTCCGACCGACGCGGCCGCTTCGTGTTCGTGAACTTCTTCGCGACGTGGTGCGCGCCATGCCAGCAGGAGCACCCCGAGCTCGTCTCGTTCAGCCGTCGCCACCTGCAGGCCGGCGACGCCGAGGTCGTGAGCGTCGTCTTCAGCGACGACAACAACGACGTCAAGAAGTTCTTCCAGGACAACGGCGGGGAGTGGACGGTGGTGTCCGACCCCGACGGGACGACCGCGCCTGAGCTATGGCGTCACCGGCATCCCGGAGTCGTTCCTCATCGATCCGAACGGCTTCGTCGTCAGCAAGATCACCGGCGGCGTCACCAGCGACGGCCTCGACGCGATCATCACCGCGGCCGAGCGAGCCGAGTCGGGTGCGGGCGGATGAGCGCGATCGCTCTCGCGAACGAGAAGAAGCGCAACCACCTTGCGTGGCTCGTCCTCATCCCCGTGCTCCTCGTCGCGCTCTTCATCGGCACGACCGGCAGCCGCGGCCCCCGAACGAACACCGATCGTGTGAACGCGATCGCGTCCGAGTTCAAGTGCCCGACCTGTCGTAGCGAGTCGGTCGAGACATCGAACGCGCAGACCGCTCGCATCATCCGCGCCGACATCGCCCGACGCGTCGAGCAAGGTCAGACCGACGACCAGATCCGCGCCTACCTCATCAGCCGATACGGCCAGGACCTCTTGCTCACTCCCGCATCGACCGGAGCGAGCAGCCTCGTGTGGATCCTCCCCGTGGTCGCGCTCGTGTGCGCGATCGCAGGTCTCGCTGTCGCGTTCCGGCGATGGCATGCATCGAGTCAGGGCGAGATCAGCGACGCAGACCGGCGGCTCGTCGACGCAGCGATGAAGGTCGAGCGCAGCCACGCCGAGGGTTCGGATGGCGACTGACACCCGACTCGACTTCGACGAGCTCGCTCGGCTCGAAGAGGAGCGGCGATTCCTGCTGCGATCGCTCGACGACCTCGAGCGCGAGCACGACGCGGGCGACATCGACGAGGCCGACTACCACACGCTCAAGGACGACTACACGCGACGGGCGGTCACCGTGCTTCGCGCGATCGAGGCGGGGAAGGCGTCGTTCGCTCCCCATCCGCGCCGGGCCGGCCGCACTGCGATCATCGTCGTGGGGGTTGCGCTCGTCGCGGTGCTCGGCGGCGTGCTGATGGCGAGGGCCGCGGGACTTCGGCTCCCCGGGCAGTCCGCGTCGGGCACCATCTCGCAGAACAGCAACGACCTCCTCGTCGAGGCTCGTGGCCTGCTGGCGTCGGGCAAGCCCCTCGATGCGATCAAGCTCTACGACCAGGTGCTCACCCTGCAGCCCGACAACGCCGAGGCGCTCGCGTACCGCGGCTGGCTGCTGTACCAGACCGGTGATGCCGACCTGCTGTCCGAGGGCAAGCAGCTCATCGCGAGCGCCGTTGCCGCCGACCCGAAGTATCCCGACGCACACTTCTTCTTCGGCTTCGTGAAGCGCGAGGACGGCGACCTCCGCGGCGCGCTCACCGAGTGGGACGCGTATCTCGCACTCGACCCGCCCGCCGATGCCGCGCAGGCCGTGCGCCAGTCCGCCGATCAGGTGCGCGCGCAGCTCGGGTTGCCGCCGGAGCTCGAGCCGTCGTCGACGCCGTCGTCGACACCGGCGGGCGCCGGGGCTGCTACAACCGGGTCGTGACGATCCGCATCGGCGGCGGGCAGGGCTTCTACGGCGACGGCCTCGGCCCGGTGCCCGATGTGCTCGAAGCGGGCGTCGACTACCTCGTGTGCGAGGCGCTCGCCGAGCTGACCCTCGCGATCCTCCAGAAGGACCGGCAGCGCGACGAGTCGCTCGGCTTCACGCGCGACCTGCCGATGTACATCCGCGCCGCGTTGCCCTACGTCGTCGACGGGCGGACGCGGTTCATCACGAACGCGGGAGGCATCAACCCGGTCGCGGCGGGCCGCGCGGTGGTGGCGACCCTCAAGGAGGCCGGCGCGACCGGCCTCGTCGTGGCGACCGTGGTGGGTGACGACGTGCGCCCGCGCGCGGACGCCCTCGGCGCTGCCCGCCCGACGCGCTGTTCGCGAACGTGTACCTGGGCGCGCGGCCGATCGTCGACGCGCTCGACGCCGGCGCCCACGTCGTCGTCACCGGACGGGTCGCCGACGCGTCGCTGTTCCTCGCCCCGCTGGTGCACGAGCACAAGTGGGCGTGGGACGACTGGGATCGGCTCGCCGCCGGCGTCGTGGTCGGCCACCTCCTCGAGTGCAGCGGTCAGGTCGCGGGCGGCAACTACTCGGGGCCGTGGTGGACCAATCCCGATCCGCTCCGCATCGCGTTCCCGATCGGCGAGTGCGAGCCCGACGGGTCGGCCGTGATCACGAAGCCCGCGGAGTCGGGCGGCATGGTCACGTTCGACACCGTGCGCGAGCAGCTGCTCTACGAGGTGCACGACCCGGCTCGCTACCTCAACCCCGACGTCGTCGCCGACTTCACGTCTCTGACGCTCACCGACCTCGGAGGCGACCGGGTCCGGGTGAGCGGCACTCGCGGGCTGCCCGCGCCGCCGACCTACAAGGGCCTCGTGTGCACGCCCGCGGGCTGGGCGGGAGAGGCCACGTTCGCCTATCCGTGGCCCGACGCCGAGGCGAAGGCGCGTGCCGCGGTGCGGTGGGTCAAGCAGCGAGCGATCGCGGCGAAGGTTCCGGTCGACGAGTGGCTCGAGGAGTACTTCGGCGTCAACGCGTTCGGTGGGCCGACCGTCGACGCTGATGCGGCTTCCGAGCCGCCGGAAGTCATCGGACGTCTCGCGTGGCGATGCGCCGACGAGGCAACGGCCGGGCGAGTCGCGCAGGGCAGCGGCGTGCTCGGTCTGTCCGGGCCGCCGACCATCAGTGGCTTCGGTCGCGCGCGCGGTGGCAAGCCGACGCAGCTGCTCGCGGTCGACGCGTTCGCAGTGGATCGCGCGCTCGTCGATCGGCAGGTGCGCGTCGACCTCGTCACGGTCTGAGGTCGCGTCACGGTCTGACGCCACACCCTTCCGCCTGACCAGGGGCAAACGCGATACGGTCCGCCGCCGTGAGCAACTTGCCGCCGCCTCCTGCCGCACCGCCGACGCCTCCCACGCCGCCGACACCGCCCACCCCGCCGCCCGGAGGCCCGGCCAGCCCGCCGCCAGGCTTCACGCCTCCGCCCGGCGGCGCGACAGGTGACTCCGGGCGGCGCCGCGTACCCCGCGACGTTCACCTTCGACGCGCCGCTACGACGTGGCGAGATGGCGGCCGCTCGTGCACTGGCTGCTCGCGATCCCACAGGTCGTGGTCGCCTATGTGCTGCAGATCATCGCCAACGTGCTCACGTTCATCGCGTTCTTCGCGATCCTGTTCACGAAGACCTACCCCGAGAGCCTCTTCAACATCGTTGCGATGACCCGTCGGTACCAGTACCGCGTGGCGACGTACTACATGTTCATGCGCGAGTCGTATCCCCCGTTCACCTTCGACACGGTGACGATGGATCCGAACACCGACCCGTCGCATCTCTCGATCGAGTACCCGCGCGAGCTGAACCGGTGGGCGCCGCTCTACAAGTGGTTCCTCGCCATCCCGCACTACATCGTGCTGGCGATCCTCGGCATCGGCGCCGGCATCATCATCTTCATCTCGTTCTTCGTCGTCATCATCACGGGGAAGTGGAACGAGGGGATGCGCCGGTTCGTGCTCGGCGTCTTCCGCTGGGGCTGGCGGGTGACCGCGTACGTCACGCTGATGACCGACGAGTACCCGCCGTTCTCGCTCGACTGACGCGGAGCGCTAGCCGGCAGGCGGGGGGACTGCTCTCGCCTTGGCCCAGTCGCCCTTCTTGCGGTCGAGCACCCAGGTGGCACCCTTGCGCCAGTCGGGCTCGCCCTTGATCACGAGGCCGCGGTGCAGCAGCGCGTCGATGACCGCGGGGATCACGTCGCCATGGCTGCACAGCACCGCGTTCTTCGGTGCCTCTGTCGACGAGCTCGATGGCTTCGTCGAAGACGTCGCCCTCGGCGAGGGCCTCGGTGATCTTGAGCTCGATGCCGAGCTTCTTGGCGAGCGGCTCGACCGTCTGCACGCAGCGCACGTAGGGGCTCGAGTAGATCCTCGAGATCGGTAGGTGCCCGAGGAGGAGCGTGATGCCGTCGGCCTGCTGCTGTCCGGCCCGGCTCAGAGGACGTTCGCGGTCATCGCCCGGCCAGTCGCTGCGGCTACCCGCCTTCGCGTGACGGACCAGGTAAAGAGACATCCCGAGGTCAACGCTACCTGCCGCCCGATGGCGTGTCTCCTGGTCGTAGTGTCGACCGGTGGCGCGCGTCCTGCTCAGAGACCTGTGCGGCGTCCGTTCGGGCGACAAGGGCAACATCTCAGACCTCGCCCTCTTCGCCGACGACGCCGAGGCGTAC
The DNA here is from genome assembly GCA_963726495.1 of uncultured Acidimicrobiales bacterium. Classification (GTDB taxonomy): domain Bacteria; phylum Actinomycetota; class Acidimicrobiia; order Acidimicrobiales; family DATKAS01; genus DATKAS01. The sequence continues at coordinate 124,610 of CAVSCP010000008.1, read as the reverse complement.
GACGCGATTCGCGAGGCCGTCACCGCGGAGCGTGTGAAGGCCCACTTCGGGTCTCTCGTGCAGGGCCCCGTCGAGCGGTACGAGGCGCCGAACGTGCTCGCCCTGAAGTTCGTGATGCACGACGCGCTCGGTGGCGGTGGCCCTCGCTCTCTGCGTTCCGACAACCTGGGCAAGACGCTGGGCGCGGCGCTGCTCCGCATGGTCATCGACGTGCCCGACTCGGTGGCCGCGGGCGCAAGACGGGCGAAAGCCCCGATCGACCGGTCGTAACGCGTCGCGGTCCCGCCAGACTCTCCGTGACATGGGCTTCTTCGAGAGGAACCGCGCGAGCTCGCCGAGCGAGGGATCGACCCGAACCGGCTCCCGCCGGGCCAGTACTTCACCGAGCGCTTCCCGGTCCTGCACGTCGGCGACGTCCCCGAGATCGACACGGCAACGTGGACGATGCGGATCTTCGGCCTCGTCGAGCGTGCCCAGCTCATCTCGTGGGACGACCTGCGGGCCATGCCGCCGACCGACATCCACACCGACATCCACTGCGTGACGAAGTGGTCGAAGTTCGACACGACCTGGCGCGGGCGTGCGGGTCAGCGACCTGCTCGACCTCGCGGGGCTGCGGCCCGAGGCGGCCCACTTCGTGGGCCACGCCGCGTACGGCTACACCGCGAACCTTCCTCTGGCCGACGTGCTGCGACCGAGTCGATCGTCGCCTACGAGTACGAGGGCGCACCGATCCCGGCCGAGCACGGCGGGCCCGTGCGCCTCGTCGTGCCGCACCTCTACTTCTGGAAGTCGCCGAAGTGGCTCGAGGGGCTCGAGGTGCGTGGTGACGATGCGCCCGGCTTCTGGGAGCGCAACGGGTACCACAGCTACGGCGACCCGTGGCGTGAGCAGCGCTACTGGGGCGACTGACCGCCGAGCGCCCGCAACCGCGACAGCACCGTCGGCAACGCGTCGAGGAGCGCGTCGATGTCCGCGTCCGTCGTCGACCAACCGACCGAGATCCGCAGCGACCGCTCGGCGTCGACGCCCATGGCGTCGAGCACCGGCGACGGCTCGATCGCCTCGGACGCGCACGAGCTGCCCGAGTGCACGGCGATGCCGGCTTGGTCGAGGCCGAGCAGCACGGCCTGCGGCTCGATGCCCGCGATGCCGAGGCACACGATGTGGGGGAGCCGCTGCGATGCGTCGCCGTAGAACGTGACGCCGTCCAGCGCTGCGGCGGCGTCGAGACGCGCCGGTGAGCCGGCGCGCCGCCCGCGCCTCGGCATCGAGCGTGACCGCCGCTGAACGCGCCGACGGCGCCCCACCCGACGATCGCGGGCACGTTCTCGAACCCGGCCCGCCGGGCCCGCTCCTGATCGCCGCCGAGCAGCAGCGGGCGCAGTCGCAGCCCGCGTCGCACGAGCGAGCGCTCCGACACCGGCGGGCCCGCCCATCTTGTGGGCGCTGACCGACATGCAGGTCGGCGCCCAGGTCGTCGAACGCGACGAGGCACGTGTCCGGCCGCCTGGGCCGCGTCGACGTGCACCAGCACCCCGCGGTCGCGGCACAGCTGCGCCACCTCGACGACCGGCTGCAGCGTGCCGACCTCGTGGTTGCCCCACTGCAGGTGCACGAGCGCGGTGTCGGGCCGGATCGCGGCGGCGATCGCGTCGACGTGCACATGGCCGCGCTGGTCGCATCCGACCGACCGTGACCTCCGCGGTCTGGGCGCGCAGCCGCGCAGCCGCACCGCGGAGTGCTCCACCGCCGGCACGACCATGTGCGCGCCTCGCTCCGCGGCGCCCCATGTCGCGGCGGCGATCGCCTCGGTCGCTCCGCTGGTGAACACGACCTCGCGGGTTCGGGCTCCGAGGAGCTCGGCGACCGCGTCGCGGGCGTCCTCGACGGCGACTCGGGCGGCGTGCCCTCGGTGTGGATCCGGCGGGATCGCCGCCAGCGGCGACTGCATCCACTCGACCATCGCCTCGATGGCCTCGGGCCGGGTCGGCGAGGTCGACGCGTGGTCGAGGTAGTGGCGCACTCAGGACGCGGCTCAGAACGGCAGTGACGCAGACGTCGTCGCCCAGGGGGAGCGACGACTCGAGCTCGGGGTCGGTGTCGCCGTAGAGGGTCGTCGAGCATGCCCTTCACCATGCCCCGGTCGACCGCGCAGATCACCGGGTGCTCGATGGCGGCGGCGCCGAACGGGCAGTGGTTGGACACGATGCGCAGCTCGCCGCCCTTGCGCTCGGCGTGGGCGGCGAAGCCGTGGGCGGTGAGGGCGTCGGCGACCGCGTGGAGCGCGGCGCGGAACGAGCGCTGGCCGTCCCTCGCCGGCCATCGCCAGGGCCATGGCGCGGCCGTACTCGATGCCGACCTCCTCGGCCATCGCCTGCGGCCTGGTCGGGCGGCAGCAGGGCGAGGGCCCGCCCGAGCAGCGTGAGCGACGACATCGTCGGTGCCGACGGGCACGTCGAGCGACACCTCGGTCGTCGAGGCCCGGTAGTGCTTCGACGGGCGACCGGCGCCGCCGTGCTCGCCTCGCTCGACGACCACGTCGAGGTAGCCGCCGGCCGCGAGCTTGTCGAGGTGGTGGCGGGCGACGTTGGGGTGGAGCTCGAACCGCTCGGCCACCTCGGCGGCGGTGACACCGCGCTCGTGCTCGTGAGCGAAGAGGTAGATCTCGCGCCGAGTGGGATCGCCGAAGGCGGTGGTGATCGCGGTGACGACGGCGGAGAACTCGGCGTGAGCTGGAGTGAGTGCCGGCGAGTCCACGCCGGTATTCTACCTATCCGCGTAGTGCAAATCCCGTTGCGACCCGGAGCCGCCGCCATGCCCACCGTACGAGCAGGTCATCGAGGCGCTGCGCCCCGTCGAGGATCCCGAGCTGCATCGCTCGATCGTCGACCTCGGCATGGTGCGCAACGTCGCGATCGACGACGGCAACGTGGGCGTGCTGGTCGCGCTGACCGTGGCCGGCTGCCCGCTGCGCAACGAGATCACGAACCGGGTCGAGGGCGCAGTCGCGCGCGCTCGCCGGCGTGTCGTCGGTCAGCCTCGACTTCACCGTGATGACCGACGAGGAGCGCGCCGAGCTCCGCGAGCGCCTGCACGGCGACCCGGCCGCGACGGCGGGCTCGCAACCGGCGCACGGCCACGCCGAGGGCCGGGCGATCCCGTTCGCCGATCCCGAGTCGCGCACCCGGTGCCTGCTCATCGCGTCGGGCAAGGGCGGCGTGGGGAAGTCGTCGGTCACCACGAACCTCGCCGTCGCGCTCGCCCAGCGAGGCCACTCGGTGGGCGTCATCGACGCCGACGTCTAGGGCTTCTCGATCCCCCGCATGCTCGGCACCGACCGCGACCCGGTCGTGCATCGACCAGATGCTCGTGCCGCCCGAGGCGTGGGGCGTGCGCTGCATCTCGATGGGCTTCTTCGCCGAGGAGGACCAGCCGGTCATCTGGCGGGGCCCGATGCTCCACAAGGCGCTCGAGCAGTTCCTCACCGACGTCTACTGGGACGAGCCCGACTTCCTGCTGCTCGACCTTCCCCCCGGCACCGGCGACATCTCGCTCTCGCTGTCGCAGTACCTGCCGCGCGCCGAGGTCTACGTCGTCACCACGCCGCAGCCGGCGGCCCAGACGGTCGCCCAGCGGGCCGGGTCTCATGGCCGAGAAGGTGCACCTCGACGTCAAGGGCGTCATCGAGAACATGTCGTGGTTCACCGGCGACGACGGCAAGCGCTACGAGCTGTTCGGCAGCGGCGGTGGCATCGCTGCTCGCCGAGCGTCTCGGCGTGCCGCTGCTCGGTCAGGTGCCGCTCGTTCCCGCGCTGCGCGAGGGAGGCGACGACGGCCGGCCGATCACCGCGGTCGAGCCCGAGAGCGAGGCCGCACAGGTGTTCCGCTCGATGGCCGAGCGCATCGCCGTCGAGCTGGCTCCCACGCGCAAGTACCGGCGCGAGCTCAAGATCATCTGAAACGCGTGGTGGGTGTCTCGGAGAGACACCCTTGGCGTGACGTCCGCGCGGTCGAGAGAAACGCGCGGTTCCGCACAGACATCCTCGCGTGACGTCCGCGCGGTCGAGATGAAACGTATGGTCGGATCGATGGCCGACACGGACCGAGTCGAGGCAGAGCCCGGGCCAAAGGGCACGCCGATCGGTCGTCGCGTCTTCATCGGCATGCTCGGGCTCGGCGCGGCGGGCATCGTGTGGGGAGCCAAGGTGCAGTCGGGCATGGAACGGCTGCTCCGTCCGATCACCCTCAACGACCGCACGGGCCTCACCGCGTTCCTGCCGACCTCGGGCCGCTTCCGGATCTACTCGATCACCGGCTCGTTGCCGTCAGAGAGCGAGGCCGAGTACCGGCTCACCGTCGACGGGCTCGTCGACAAGCCGACGACGTTCACCCTCGCGGACCTCCGCGCGCTGCCGCAGACCGACCTCGTGCGCGACTTCCAATGCGTCACCGGATGGCGCGTGCCCGATGTGCCATGGCGCGGCGTGAAGGTCTCCGACGTCCTCGATCGCGTCGGGGTGCAGTCGACCGCCAGCTACCTCCGCATCACGTCGTTCGACGGTGAGTACACCGAGAGCCTCTCGCTCGACCAGGCTCGCCGACCCGACGTGATCGTGGCGCACACGATGCAGGGCAGCACGGTCACGCGCGAGCACGGCGGTCCTGTCCGCCTCTACGTCGCGCCGATGTACGGCTACAAGTCGCTCAAGTGGCTCGACCACATCGAGGTCGTGGACGAGCTCGACCCGGGCTACTGGGAGCAGTACGGGTACGACATCGACGGGTGGGTGGGCAAGAGCAATGGCCGCCACGACGACCCAACGGGCTGAGCCGGCTCGCGGGCTCCCGCGATTCGGTCGAGCGGAGCGGGCGGTCCATTGGACCAACGCGGTGCTCATGATCACGATGCTCGTCACCGGGTCGTTCCTCTACTTCGGTCCGCTCTCCGCGCTGGTCGGGCGCCGCGAGACGATCAAGACGATCCACGTGTACTGCGGGCTGATGCTTCCGATCCCCGTGCTGCTCGGCTTGCTGAGCCGTCGCTTTCGAGCCGACGGTCGTCGCCTCGGGCGCCTCGACGACGAGGACTGGAAGTGGTTGAAGTCGTGGGGACGCAGAGGGCGAGTCGCGAAGTTCAACGCGGGCCAGAAGCTCAACGCGGCGTTCGTGGCCGGCGCGATCCCGGTGATGCTGGCGACCGGTTCGATCATGCGCTGGTTCAAGCCGTTCCCGCTGTCGTGGCGGACGGGCGCCACGTTCGTGCACGACTGGGTCTTCCTCGCGCTCCTCGTCGTCGTGATCGGCCACATCGGCAAGGCGCTCGCGGACCCGACCGCGCTCAAGGGGATGATCTCGGGCCGGGTGCCCCGCGGCTGGGCCCGAACGCAACCGGCCCCGCTGGCTCGAGGAGCTGGAGTCTGATGGCGAGCTCGATCAGGAGTCGGATCGCGCGCCGATAGAGTGACGCGCCGTGGACATCCGGATCGGCGTCACCCATGCACCGCGTGAGATCAACATCGAGATGGGCGACGAGACCGATCGCGACAGCCTGAAGAAGCAGGTCGCCGCGGCGCTGGCCGACGACGATGCGGTGCTGTGGCTCACCGATCGCCGAGGCCGCGACATCGGCATCCCTTCCGAGCGGATCGCGTACATCGAGATCGGCGCGCCGAACGACGACCGCAAGATCGGGTTCGGCGGCTGACGAGCCGTCGGTAGGCAAAGGGACGCCGGGCGTTCCCGAGCGAGCACGGTGGTCGTCGACCTCCTCGATCGCAAGCTCCTCTTCGTCACGGGGAAGGGCGGCGTCGGCAAGACGTCCGTGGCCGCGGCCCTCGGGCTGCTCGCCGCGAGTCACGGCAAGCGCAGCCTGGTGTGCGAGGTCGACGCGAAGGGCGACCTCGCGTTCGCGTTCGAGGCCGACCGCCTCCGCTTCAAGCCGCGCGAGGTGCAGCCGGGCCTCTGGGCGATGGCGATGGACACCGAGCAGTCGTTGCGGGAGTACCTGAACCTGCAGCTGCACCTCCCGCTCGTCGGTCGCATCGGACCGCTCGCCCGGAGCCTCGACTTCGTCGCCGAGCGCGGCGCCGGGTGTGAAGGAGATCCTCACCGTCGGCAAGCTGACCTACGAGGTGCGCCGCGAGAGCTTCGACATCGTGATCGTCGACGCCGAGGCGTCCGGTCACATCGTGGCGCAGCTCGCGGCACCCGAGACGATCGCGGGGCTCGTGCAGGTCGGCGTCGTGCGCGATCAGACCCGATGGATGCTCGACATCCTGAACGACCCGGCGCGCACCGGCGTCGTCATCGTCACGAACCCCGCGGAGATGCCCGTCACCGAGGCCATCGAGCTCGCCGGCGCGTTGCGCGAGAAGACGTCGGTCGACCTCGCCGCCGTCGTCGTGAACCGCGTGCTGCCCGAGCTGTTCGGGCGAGGGGAGGAGGCGCTGTTCGAGCGCCTCCGTGAGCCTGGCCCGGAGGCGGCGCTCGTCGGAGAGGTCGGAGCTGCCGCGCCGCGGGTGCTCGACGCCGCCGAGCTCGCGGTGCGACTGCGCCGCACGGGCGCGGCGCATCTGGCGACCCTGCGCGAGGAGCTCGTGCCTGCCGCGCAGTACCTCTATGTGCCCGAGCTGTTCGCCCGCGCAAAGGGCCTGCGGGCCACGAAGCAGATCGCCGAAGCGCTCGGCGAGGAGCTCGGGTTCTGATGGCGCGGTCGGTCACTCCGTCGGGCTCGCTCGATGCGCTGCTCGCCGCGAAGGAGATCGTCGTCACGTGCGGCTCGGGTGGAGTCGGAAAGACGACGACCGCGGCGGCGGCCGCCGCGATGGCGGCCGCGCAGCACGGGGGACGGGTCCTCGTGCTCACCGTCGACCCGGCACGCCGCCTCGCGAACGCGCTCGGGCTCGAGGCGTTCGGCAACGTCGAGCGACGCGTCGACGACAGCGCGTTCGCGGCTGCCGGTGTCGTCCCTCGCGGCGAGCTCTGGGTCGCGATGCTCGACACGAAGCAGTCGTGGGACGACCTCGTGCGCCGGCACGCTCCCGACGCCGCGACCCGCGACGCGATCCTCGCCAACCCGCTGTACGAGAACATCACCACTCGCTTCGTGCACAGCCACGACTACATCGCGATGGAGCGGCTGTACGACATCCACGCGACGGGCGCCTACGACCTCCTCGTCGTCGACACGCCTCCCTCGCGCAACGCGCTCGACTTCCTCGACGCGCCGGCCCGGATGGCCGAGTTCTTCAGCAGTCGCCTGTTGCGATGGCTGACGGTGCCCTACCGGTCTCGGGTGATGACCGCGGCCTCGAGGCCCTTCTACCAGCTCGCAGACCGCATCCTCGGCTCGCAGTTCCTCCAAGACATCGCCGAGTTCTTCATCCTCTTCCAGACGATGCACGACGGGTTCGTCGAGCGTGCGCGCGCCGTGCAACGCGTGCTCTCCGACACTCGCACCACGTTCGTCGTCGTGAGCACGCTCGAGCCGTCCCCGCTCCACGAGGCGGAGTTCTTCATCGACGCCCTCCGTGATCGCAAGCTCCATCTCGGCGCCGTGGTCTTGAACAAGGTGCTTCCCAGCTATCTGCGCGACCCCGAAGTGGCTCGGGCCGCGGCGGCGATGGCGACGAGGGCCGAGCCGCTCGGCGCCGCGCTGGCGTCCGACGTCGGCAGCCCGGCGGAGGACGTGGCGCGCCTCCTCGAGAACGTCGCGGCGAGCTTCCACGACTACTCCCTCACCGCGGCCCGGGAGGCCGAGCAGCGCGGGGAGCTGTCGAGCTCGCCCGAGGTCATCGTGTCGGTGCCTCAGCTCGGCAACGACCTCACCGATCTGACGAGCGTCCTCGACCTCGGCCGGTACCTCTGGGGCTCGCGCTCTGAAGTCGATTGACCACTGTGCGCGCGCAGCCCCGCGGATGTGGGTACAGTGGGCGACAGCGGGTGCAGCGGGCGAAGAAGCAGCACCAACTGAGGGAGGAAGTGATGTCCTGGCTCAAGAAGGACAAGGCGGCGGCAGCACCGGCTGAGCCGGTCGAGGAGGCCCCTCCGCCCGCGCCGAAGATGATCTGGGGAAAGCCCACGCGCTGCCCCGAGTGCGGAGGCCCCGGCTTCCTCGAGCACATCGACCTCCGCAAGGGCGTCATGTACCAGCACGGCCGCGAGTGCGAGCACAAGTGGGAGATCAGCGAGGCCGAGATCCTCGCGTCGCAAGACAGCTAGACCCGGGCGACCGCCGCCCAGCCATAGGGATTCGTCCGCACCTCGACCTCCGCGAACCCTGCCGCGCGCAGGCGCCCGTCGAGCGAGTCGGGATCGACGGGGTTGTACGTGTCGTCCTCGTGGTGGGCCTTGAGCTCGTCGCTGCCCAGGCTGTCGCTGGCAACGAGCGCGGCGCCTGGCTTGAGCACGCGAGCGACCTCCGCGAACAGGCGATCCTGCAGCTCGGTGGTCGGGACGTGGTGCAGCATCGTGAAGCACGCGGCACCAGTGAACCGATCGTCGGGATAGGGCAGCGCGGTGCCGTCGCCATGCACGATCTCGACGTTGTCGGTCTGCGCGAAGCGCTCGGTCAGCATCGAGGCGAGCTGCTCGTCGATCTCGACCGAGGTGACGTGGCCGACCTTCTCGCAGAGCACATCGGTCGTCGCGCCGTAGCCCGGTCCGACCTCGAGCACGTCGTCGCCCAAGTCGATCTCACCAACAGCCCAGGGGAGGATGACGTTGCGCATCATCCCCCTCCACTCGTCGCCGCCACACGCCTGGTGCGCTTCGTTCATCGCCGCACGGTATCGCTCAGCTGGCGGTCGACCTGGAGGCGTCGTCGATCGCGAAGGGCGTCGGGTGCGGCGCGGTGCCGAGCGCCGAGATGTCGACCGGGCCCATGTCCTTGCCGCTCGTGTCCCACGCGTGCAGCGTCGTCGCAGTGCGACCGTCGGGGATGTGCACGACGACCGCCGTCGAGCCCGAGCCCGACCCGGTGCTGCACGACGTTGGCGCCCACGTTCGAGCCGTCGTCGAGGTCGACGACGACCTTCGCAACACCCGCGTCGAGGTGTGCGAGCAGGAACGTCCGCTTGCGGAGCACCGCCACGGTCGCGTCGATGATCCCGTTGCCGTTGACCCCGCCGACGGCGACGACCGGGCACGTCATCGCGGATTCGGACGCGAAGGTCAGCGTGACGCACGCGACCGGACCGCTGCCATCGCTGAGGGGCGCGTCGGCCGCCACGAGCGTCCACCGCGCGCCGTCGACGGTGCCCGACGCGACCTCGCGCTTGGCTGCTCTGTCGAGCGCGTCGTAGTCGGGGTAGGGAGGTCCGAGGGGTTGCGAGACCCGCATCATCTCGTGACCGGCCTCATCAGTGCCCGCGATCGCCGTGACGCGCTTCGCGTCGGCGACCTCGACCACGAACCACCGCATCGGGTAGGAGGCGTCGCTCGATGCGACGGTCGGCACGGTGATGGGATCGGCGCCCGATTGCTCGACCGACACGTTCGTCACCGCGGTCGGTGTCGCACCGAACAGCAACGTCGTGCCGTCGGTGCCGATCGACATGCCCGGACGCGGCGAGCCATCGGCGCTCGCGCACGCGCCGGCGACGCTGCTGTCTGAGCCTGCGAACGTCAGGTCGCCGCACACGAGGTTGTCGTCGGGAGCGTCGCGGTACTGCGTGCCGTTGATCGTCCACGCGCGCCCGTCGGGCAACGTGCCCGCAGCAAGGTTCGGGATCGCGATCGGCTGGGTGGGCACCGGCGGCTCGACAGGCCCACTGGGCTCGTCGGGCTCGGGCAGCACGGGTGCCACGGTCTTCTGCCACTCGCCGTCGCTGACTGCGTGCAAGCTCGAAGCGAACGAGAGCAGGTCGTCCGCGCTGATGCCCGACGCATTGACGGTGAGGACGAGTCCGGTCTTCGCGTCGAACCACAGCAGCGTGCGGTACGGCGGCGAGTCGGACGACGAGATCATCACGCCGGGGTTGCCCCCGACCTCGACCGAGACGGGGCGGTCCGACGGACTGGGGAACACCGTGAGGGCGTCCGCCGTCCCCTGCGACGCCGACACCGCGATCGACGGATCCTGCGGCTGGTTGAGATCCTCGGGACCGTGGTAGCCGAGCTGCCACGAGGGCCCGCCGTACCCCATGGCCGCGTTCGGGTCACCGCTGTAGAGCAGGGTCACGTCCTGCAGGAAGCGCTGATCGCGCTCCAGCCCTCGGCCGCGGGCTGCAGGCTCTCGGCGAACGCGAGCAGCTCCTGCCGTGACACGCCGTTCGACGTGAGCGCCACCATGCGTGTTCGCGCTCTCCGCCCACATCGAGGACGTCGACGCCCGCACCCTTCGGGTCGACGGTGAGCTGCGCGGGCTGACCGTGGACCTGGACCACGGAGGTGTTGGGGTCGCCAGTCGACACCGCCGGATCGAAGCCGGAGCTGTTCGGGTCGGTGCTGATGTCGACGCGGATCGCATGTGCGCCGTCCGGGCTGCGGTAGAGCAGCATCCCGCGGGAGGCGGTGGCGGAGTCCGATCGATGTCGGGTGCGTAGTCGCCAGCGCTCTCCAGCGTCCATCCCCTCGGCAACGCCGGAAGCAGCTTGGGCAGACCCGACGGTGCGCTCGACACTCGGATCTTCAGGCTGTCTGCGGCGCGCCCGACGGCGATGGCGACGGCGGCCGCGACCGTCTGAGGCGTCGAGCCGGAATCGCGGCCGGCGGCAAACACGATCGCTCCGGCGCCGACCGCGGCGATGGCGACGACGCCGAGCACCGACATCGTGACGTGGCGGCGGTGACGATGCCGGGCGTCGGCCGCGAGGTGCTCGTCGAAGCGAGCCCTGCCATCCGAGGGCGCGGCATCGACGCTCGCCGCGCGGCGGTTGAGCGCGTCGCTCAGCGCTCCTTCGAATTCATGGGGGGAGCTCATTGTTCGATCACCTCGCGGAGCTGGGAGAGCCCTCGATGGAGCAGGGACTTGACTGTCCCGGGTCGGCATCCGAGCGCGACGGCGATCTCCGCTTCGGACAAATCCTCGTAGTAGCGGAGCACGACGGCGACGCGTTGACGTTCGTTGAGCGTTGCGAGCGCGTCGACGAGCGGCTCCTGAGGCGGCGCGACGGTCGGGGCGCCAGTGCGCGCGTGGGTTCGTTCGAGTCGGGCGCGGCGCCGATCGTTGCGGCAGGCGTTCACGACCGCTGTGCGGAGGTAGGCGCTGGGATGCTCGACCGTCGCCCACTTGTGGTGCACGCGCACGAACGCGTCCTGCACGAGCTCTTCGGCGACGGCTTCAGTTCCGACGATCAGCGTTGCGAGGCGCACCATCGGCTGGTAGCGCTCGGCGAACAGATCGTCGAAGGTCATGGGCGCGCGTGTGCCCACGACTGCCCCCGCGTCACTGTCGACGGGTTCGGTGCTCACGAGCTCGGCCACCATCCTGTCCTTGAGACACCCAAGCGCCCGTCGCGGTTCCCAGACGCGTGGCTCGTAGCATCGTGACTGATGGCGACCCTCGCCGAGCTCGCACGGCACCAGACGTCGCTCGGACGCGTGCAGATCGCTCACCTCCAGCGCCTTGTCGCCGAGTGGGGGATGCTCGCCGACTTCTGCTTCGCCGACCTCCTGCTCCTGGCGCCCGAAGCCGCGGGCGACGGGTGGCTCGTCCTCGGCCAGATCCGACCGACGACCGGCCAGACGATGTACCGGGCGGACTGGGTCGGTGAGGTGCTCCCCGGGGCCGAGCGCCCCCTCGTCGGCGAGGCGTGGGCCACCGGGCAGATCGTCGTCGGTGAGATGCTGCAGACGCACGGCGCCGAAAGGGTGCGCGTCACCGCGATTCCCGTGCGTCACGACGGCGCGCTGCTCGGTGTCCTCACCCGAGAGTGGTCGCCCACGGTCGGGCGCCAGCCGGGCGAGCTCGAGCGCACCTACCTCGAGATCTTCGAGCGGTTCGCACGGATGATCGGTGATGGCGAGTTCCCGATGGCCGACGAACGGACGAGCACCTCGGCGATGCCACGCGTCGGCGACGGCGTGATGCTCCTCGATGCCAGTCAGCGGGTCGAGTACGCGTCACCGAACGCCGTGTCAGCCCTCCACCGCGTCGGCGTGCAGGGGAACGCGGTCGGCATGCGCCTCGGCGAGCTCGGCGTCGACGACCACACCGTGCGGTTCGCGTTCGAGTCCGGGTCACCCGCGACCGAGGAGCTCGAGCAGGTGCCCGAGGTCGTGGTGCTCGTGCGGTGCCTCCCATTGCTCAAAGACCACAAGGTCAGTGGGGGAGTCGTGCTCGTGCGCGACATCTCCGAGCTCCGTCGTCGTGACCGCATGCTCCTCAGCAAGGACGCGACGATCCGCGAGATCCATCATCGAGTGAAGAACAACCTGCAGACGATCTCGTCGCTGTTGCGCCTCCAGGCTCGCCGGCTCGAGTCAGCGGAGGCGAAGGCGGCCGTCGAGGAGTCGGTGCGGCGCATCCGCACGATCGCGCTCGTGCACGAGACGCTGTCGCGCGACGTCGGCGACGACATCGACTTCAAGGAGATCCTGTTGCCGCTCGCAGCGATGGTCGAGGAAGGGCTGCAGTCGCCTGACCGTCCCGTGCGATTGGAGATCGAAGGCGACGCCGGTCGCTTGCCCGCGAGCGTCGCGACGCCGCTCGCAGTCGTGCTCACCGAGCTGCTCCAGAACGCGGTCGAGCACGCGTTCGTCGACGGGCGGCCCGGCACGATCTCGGTCGCGATGGCCAATGACGGATCCGTGCTCGAGGTGAGGGTCAGCGACGACGGCGTCGGGTTGCCCGAAGGGTTCCGCATCGAAGACGTGACCGGGCTCGGCCTCTCGATCGTGCGGACGCTGGTGACGAGCGAGCTGCTCGGGACGATCGAGATGCGCGACGCGGCGCCGGGCACCGAGGTGAAGCTGCGCCTCTTGATTCCGGAGGCTTATGGGTGACGGCTGGGCGGCGCAGTGCGCCGCCCGGGTGCGCGCAGCACCGATTGTCGAGCGCAGGAGGGAGCCGACCGAAGCTCTGACGGAGGACGGCGAGCTAACTGAGCGCGGCGCTGGCGGGCGAGCCACTGGCGACGCAGCCGGCGACGCTCGTCCTCGGAGGTGCCGCCCCACACCCCGGAGTCTTGGTTGGTCGCGAGCGCGAACTCGAGGCACTGCGACTGCACGGGGCAGATGCCGCACACCGCCTTGGCGGCCTCGATCTGCTCGATCGCGGGGCCCGTGGTGCCCACGGGGAAGAAGAGGTCCGGATCGGTGTCCTTGCAGGACGACTCAACTCTCCACTCGCCCCGATCTTGGGCGAGCGCAATCCCCGTGGCGACCGACACGCATCCTCCAGCCAAACCGACGTCGGCGACTGCGCGCCGACGGATCTCCCACTACACACAGGCGTGTGAAACCGTTCACATGCCGCTCACCCAACACGAAGAGCAGGGACGATGCGGCGTGCCGAGAGTACACCAGACGTCACGAACCGGCAAGGGCCTCTTCAGGGACTCGACACGCGATCGTCATGTGGGAAGGTGCGCCCGATGGTGACCGGATGACGACCGTGATCGCGCACCGCGGCGCCTCCCGCTCGTTCCCCGAGAACACGGTGGCTGCATTCAGAGGTGCCCGCGAGATGGGGGCCGACATGGTCGAGCTCGACGTGCGCCGCACCGCCGACGGTCAGCTCGCGATCCATCACGACGCCCATCTCCCCGACGGGCGCGCGGTCTGCGACGTGGCGTCGGCGGACCTTCCGTCCGACATCCCGAGCCTCGCCGAGGCGATCGACGCGTGTGAAGCGATGGGGGTGAACATCGAGGTGAAGAGCTCGGCTCGTGATCCCGACTTCGACCCCACTCGCTCGGTCGCCGCGGATGTCGCTGCCATCGTCGGATCGCGTGGCCTCTACGACCGCATCCTCGTCTCGTCGTTCGACGTCGGCAGCATCAGCCGGGTACGCGAGGTCGATTCGCTCGTCGCGACCGCGTGGCTGACGATGGTCGTGCCCGACACGGCCGCGGTCGTGGCGAGCCTCGTCGACGCGGGCCACCGGGCACTCCACCCGTACGACCCGATCGTCGACGCCGCCCTCGTCGACGCGTGCCACGCGGCGGGCATCGAGGTGAACGTGTGGACCGTGGACGATCCGGCCCGCATGGTCGAGCTCGTCGCACTCGGCGTCGACGGCATCTGCACGAACCTGCCCGACGTCGCGCTACGCGTGCTGGGCCGGTCCTGACGCCGAGGAGGCGGGGTCGGGCACGACGAGCGAGAGCGTGTCGGGCTCGTGGCGGAAGCGGAGCCGGTCGATCTCGCCCAGGTAGTCGCCGTCGACCTGGTAGGGGAACGGTGCGTGTCCGACCACCTCGAACTGCTCGAGGTCGGTGCGGAAGTCGACCGACCGCGAGTCACGCACCGCCTTCGGACTCACGAACGCGGTGCGAGCGAGCGTCCAGGCCATGCCGAAGCCCAGCGACCGCACGGTCACCGCGACGAGGCCTCGATCGAAGGTGGCCTCGGGTGCGATGTCGAAGGGCCGGTTGCCCAGGAACGTGTAGGGCGACGTGTTCATCACGATCGTGAAGTAGCCGTCGTCGACCAGGCTGCCGGGTGCGTCGTCCTCGGAGAACCGCACCGCGAAGTGGGGATGCCGGCGGTCGTAGTGCCGCAGCCACGTGACGACGGTCGCGTAGATGAAGAGGGGATGGCCGAACCAGCGCTTGTACGTGTCGCGGCGCTCGACCTGGCGGACAACCGCGGCGTCGAACCCGACGCCCGTGTGGAAGAGGAAGTACCGGTCGTTCACGCTGCCGAGCCCGATGCGGCGGATCGACTTCTTCGCGAGTGCGTCGAGCAGCACGCCCGTCGCCTCGATGGGGTCGTTCGGCAGGCCGATCGTGCGAGCGAAGACGTTCGTGGACCCGCCGGGGAGGCTCGCGAGCGCAGTTTGCGTGCCGGCGAGGCCGTTGGCCACCTCGTTCTGCGTGCCGTCACCACCGAGCACGGCCACGACGTCGACCCCGTCAGCGGCGGCGCCCTGCGCGAGCCGGGTGGCGTGTCCTCTCCGGTTCGTCTCGGCCAGAGTCACGTCGTGGTCGGCGGAGAGCGCCTTCTGGATGACCACGCGACTTCGCGCGGTCACCGACGAAGCGGCCGAATTGACGATCAGAAGCAGGCGCAGAACGGCCCCCGGCGGTCTCGCGTGTGCCCACGGCTCCGATTTGTGGCCGTTCGGCTCCCGGCGCAGACTACGACGCCATGGACGTTGTCGTCTGCGTCAAGCAGATCCCCGACCCGGCGGTGCCGGGGTCGCTCGACCCCTCGACTCACACGCTGAAGCGCGAAGGCAAGCTCATCCTCGACGAGTCCGACTCGTACGGCGTCGAGATGGCGCTGCAGCTCGTCACCGCTGCGGGCGGCGGTGAGGTCTCGCTGGTGTCGATGGCGCCCAACAACGAGGTCTCGGGTCTGCGCACCGCGCTCGCGATGGGCGCCGCCAAGGCAGTCCTCGTGTCCGACCCCGCGCTGCAGGGCTCCGACGCGCTGTCCACCGCGAAGATCCTGGCGAAGGCGATCGGTCGCATCGGCACTCCCGATCTGATCCTCACCGCGACCGAATCGACCGACGGGTACACGGGCACCGTTCCCGAGCAGATCGCCGAGCTGCTCGGCCTGCCATCGGTGACCTTCGCGAAGCACGTCGAGGTCGCGGGCGGCACGGTCAAGGTGCAGCGCCAGACCGAGGCGGGTTACGACGAGGTCGAGTGCCCACTTCCCGCGGTGGTCAGCGTGACCGCTGGCGTCGTCGAGCCTCGCTACCCGTCGTTCAAGGGGATCATGGCGGCGAAGAACAAGCCCGTCGACGAGGTCACGGTCGCCGACCTCGGCCTCGACGCGTCGTCGGTCGGCTGGGCAGGTGCCCGCCAAGAGGTCGTCGAGGTCGCCGCCGCCGAGGCTCGCCAGGCCGGCGAGATCATCGAAGACGACGGCGAGGGCTACCTGAAGATCGTCGCCTTCCTCGAAGGCCTCAAGGTCATCTGAGCCAGGGTCGCAGAGGAGAGATGAGATGAGCCTGTCGAAGGTATGGGTCTATGCAGAGGCGTCCGAGGGCAAGCCGACGACGCTGACGCTCGAGCTGTTGACGAAGGCGCGTGAGCTCGCCGACTCGGTCGAGGCGTTCTACGCGGGCGCCGACGCGGCTGCGGTCGCACCGGCGCTCGGCGCTCACGGTGCCGCGAAGGTGTACGCGACGGGTGACCTGAACGGGGCGCTTCCGGGGCCCGCGGTAGCGGCAGCGCTCGCCGAGCAGATCGGCGCGCAGTCGCCCGACCTCGTGATGTTCGGGATGACCTACGAAGCGCGCGACGTCATGGGACGCCTGTCGGTGAAGCTCGACCGTCCGGTGCTCACGAACAGCATCGACGTCTCGGTCGACGGCTCCTCGGTGCGTTGCACCACGGCGATCTTCGGCGGCAACACGCTTGTGACGACTGGCTTCTCGGGTGGTGGGCCCGCGCTCGCCGCGTTCCGTCCGAAGTCGTTCGCGGCCGAGGAGGGCGGCGCCGCGGCCGGTGAGGTCGTGTCGGTCACGCTGCCCGATGTCGGCGCGGCAGGCGCGGCACGCGTGCTCGCCCGCCACGTCGAAGAGTCGACGGGCCCGAAGCTCGACGAGGCGAACATCGTCGTGTCAGGCGGCCGCGGCCTCGGCGAGGCCGGCAACTACCACCTGATCGAGGAGCTCGCGAAGCTGCTGAAGGGCGCGCCGGGCGCATCGCGCGCGATCGTCGACGCGGGCTGGGTGCCCTACTCGTACCAGGTGGGCCAGACGGGCAAGGTCGTGAAGCCGACCGTCTACATCGCGGCCGGCATCTCGGGCGCGACGCAGCACATGGTCGGCATGAAGGGCTCGAAGAACATCGTCGCGATCAACAAGGACAAGGAAGCGCCGATCTTCTCGATCTCCGACCTCGGCATCGTGGGCGACGTCCACAAGGTCCTGCCGAAGCTCATCGAAGCCCTCCAAGCGCGCGGCTGACAGGCACGCCCGTGGCCGGCGAAAGCTGGACGAACTGGGCGGGCAACCAGACGCACGACGTCGTCGCGGTCGAGCATCCAGCGTCGGTGGAGGAGCTGACCGCGGTCATCGCGTCAGCAGCCGTGAGCGACGAGCGGGTCAAGGCGGTCGGGTCGGGTCACTCGTTCACCGGCATCGCCCTCACCGACGGACGCTGCCTCGTGCTCGATCGGCTGAACCGGGTGCTCGACGTCGACCCGTCGACGGGCATCGTCACGGTCGAAGCCGGCATCACGCTCGCGGCGCTCAACGACGTGCTCGCCGAGGCTGGGCTCGCGTTCCCGAACCTGGGTGACATCGACCGGCAGACGATCTCCGGCGCGATCGCCACGTCCACACACGGCACCGGCGCGGAGTGGGGCGGGCTCGCGACGTTCGTCGATGCGCTGACGCTCGTGACTGCCGACGGTGCCGCACGCCACATCGACGCGAGCGACGCCGAGCTGCTCTCGGTCGCACGCGTCGGGCTCGGCGCGCTCGGGATCGTGGCGGACGTGACGTTGCGATGCGTGCCCGCGTTCGAGCTGCACTGCACCGAGGCGCCCGTCGTGCTCGAGCAGATGATCGAGGCGTGGGACGACGCGGTTGCCGCGCACGACCACTTCGAGTTCTGGTGGGTGCCCTCGACCGAGTGGGTGCTCACGAAGGCGAACCTCCGTGAGGGCTCGACCAAGCCCGGCTGGCATCCTCCGATGGACAACCGGGTGATCAGCCGCCGAGGGCTCACGGTGCTCGGCCTGCTCGGGCGGTGGCAGCCCGAGGGCGAGCTTCCGCATGCGATCACGTTCAGCGACCGCAGCGACCGCATCTTCTGCTCGCCCCGTGAGACTCCGTTCTACGAGATGGAGTACGCGATCCCGGCCGAGCACGGCATGCATGCGCTGCGAGAGGTTCGGCACCAGATCGAGACGCACGACTGGGGCATCCGCTTCCCCGTCGAGGTGCGCGTGACTGCTGCCGATGACGTCGCGCTCTCGACCGCCACCGGACGTCCGACCGTGTACATCGCCGTGCACGAGTGGGACGATCGGCCGTATCTCGAGTACTTCCGGGAGGTCGAGGCGATCATGCGTGAGCTCGACGGCCGTCCTCACTGGGGAAAGCTGCACAACCGCACTGCCGAGCAGCTCGCGCCCCTCTATCCCAAGTGGGACCAGTTCCAAGCAGTGCGCCGCGCGTTCGACCCCGCCGGGATGTTCTCGAACGACTATCTCGACCGGGTGCTGGGGGTGATCGCCGAATGACCCAATGGCGCAACTGGGCGGGCAACCAGGTGTGCGCGCCGGGTGCCGTCGCGCATCCGAGCGACGTGCACGAGCTCGCGCAGATCGTGAAGGACGCCGCCGCGGCGGGATCGACGGTCAAGGTCGTCGGCGCGGGGCACTCATTCACCGACATCGCGTGCACGACGGGCACACAAGTCGTGCTCGACCGTTACGCGGGTTTGGTGTCAGCAGACGTCGCGGCCGGTCTCGTCACCGTGCAGGCCGGGATGACGCTCGGCGCGCTGAACGAGGCGCTCGACGCGCTCGGGCTCGCGCTCGCGAACCTCGGCGACATCGCCTACCAGACGGTCTCGGGAGCGCTTTCGACTGGGACGCACGGCACGGGTGCGAAGCTCGGCGCGCTCTCGACGTTCGTCGAGGCGATGGAGCTCGTGACCGGTGACGGCTCGGTGCTCAGCTGCTCGACGTGCCGAGAACCCCGAGGTGTTCGCAGCGGCCCGCGTCGGGCTCGGCGCGCTCGGTGTCGTGTCGACGATCACGCTGAGGTGCGTCCCTGCGTTCACGTTGCGCGCGGTGAATGAGCCGATGCGACTCGATGACGTGCTCGAGGTGCTCGACGAGCACGTCGAGGGCAACGACCACTTCGAGTTCAACTGGTTCCCGCACACCGAATGGGTGCAGGCCAAGCAGAACAACCGAGTCGCGAGCCCTCCCGAGCCGCGAGCGTCGGGCGAAGGAGTGGTTCGACGAGGTCTTCCTCGAGAACGTCGCGCTCAAGGCCGCTTGGCGCGTCGGACGGCGCGTCCCGTCGACGATCCCGGGCATCTCGCGCCAGCTGACGAAGGCGATCACGCACGTCGAGTCGACCGAGAAGTCGTACAAGGTGTTCACCACGCCGCGGCTCGTGCGCTTCTACGAGATGGAGTACGGCGTGCCCCGCGCTGCGGTGTCCGACTGCCTGCGCGAGCTGCGTTCGTTCATCGATTCGAGTGGCCTGCTGATCCAGGTGCCCGTCGAGGTGCGCTTCGTCGCCGCCGACGACATCCCCCTGTCGATGGCGTCGGGCCGCGACAGCGCGTTCGTCGCGTGCCACGTCTTCGAGGGTCGGGGGTACGAGCAGTACTTCCGCGGTGTCGAGCGCATCATGGCCGGCGCGGGCGGACGTCCCCACTGGGGCAAGCTCCACTTCCAGACCGCCGAGACGCTCGCGCCGCGTTATCCCGAGTGGTCGCGGTTCCGCGCCGTCCGCGACCAGATCGACCCCCAGCGAGTCTTCACGAACGCCTACCTCGACCGCGTCCTCGGCTGACCGTGCTGGTTCTCTTGGCGCGTGGGCGCCTCTCAGGGCACGGAACGCCAAGAGAACCGGCGACTCGGCTGACCCGGGTCCTCAGAGGCTCTGGTCGGTCGCGGCGATCGCCCAGGCGAGGCCCTCGTCCGGGTCGTCGACGGCGAGGCGCAGCCACCATCCGGTCTTGGGCTCGTAGGCGTCCCACAGCCACCAGCGCAATGACGAGGCGATCTCACCGACCTCGTCCGCAGGCAGCGGCCATTCGTCCTGCGCGCCTGCGAGCGTGACGACGGCCCACCACGCGTCGAACCGTCCGGAGGCCATGCCCCGGCGCCGGCCGTGCGCGCCACCACTCGCCGCCGCCCATGCCATGTGGGCCATCGCGGTCGCGCCGTCGACCTCGATCGCCCGCGCGCGACGCACACCGAGCGCGGCGATGGCCGCCGACGCATCACCGCGCACTGCGACCGCGTCGGCGCGGCCGTCGGACTCGATGGTCCACCGTGAGGTGAGCGCGAGCAACGCGTCGGTGGTGGATCGGTCGTCGACGACCTCTCCGTCGTGCAGCGTCACCGGCGCGAGCTCGACCTCGGTGGGCATCGGGAACTCGGCCTTGTCGGCGTGATACTGCGCGGTGGGGTAGGCGGGCTCCCACGCGCACACGGCGAGCGGCACCTCGAGCACCGCGAGATCGATCGACGTGTCCGCAGTGAGGTCTTTGCCGCGGACGACGCACTCGTGCGCCGTGATCGCGCGCAACGGCCCGGAGGCGAGGTGCGGTGAGAGCTCCGCCCATCGGTGCGTGCTCGCCGCCACCTCGGGCAACGGCCCGAGCGCGAAGCGGCCCGCCCCTTCGGTGACCACGGACGCAGCCCACCGCCCCGGCGCCTCGAGCGCGACGCGGTACTCGGCGAGCGACGCTGCGGGCCACAGCTGCTTGCCTCGCTCGAGCGCCCACCGGCACCGATCGCGGAGCTCGATCAGGCCACCCCAGTCCCGCTCGTCGCAGAGCCGGTCGACCAGTCGGACGAGCTCGTCGAGGTCGCCCTCCTCGACGAGGCGCTCGATCACACCATCGGCCACGGGTACCGACGACCAGAGGTGTCGACCGGGAAGACCGGCCTCGCGACGACGGCCTTCGCTCGCTTCTTCACCGCGTCGATCTCGTCGGAGTCGAGAAGCGCCCGCAACCCGGGCGGCACCTCCCGCGCGACGCGGGCGACGTCCTCGACGAGATCGTCAGGGATCGACTCGCCACCGAACTCCCAGATCACCGTGCGCAGCTTCGGGTCGACCGAGAAGCAGAGGCCGTTGTCGATCGCGTAGATGCGGCCGTCGAGGCCGAGGAGGCAGTGGCCGCTCTTGCGGTCGGTGTTGTTCACGAGGAGGTCGAAGGTCGCGATCGTCATGAGCGCGGGATGGGTCTCCTCGCGGTCGTGGAGCGTGAAGTAGTGCTGCTCGAAGTCGGCTGGGACGAAGAGCTGCAGCGAGCCCTCACCGAGCGGCGCGTCGTCGCGGAGCACCGTGGGAGGGACGATGCCCCAGCCGAGCGCCTCGGAGAGCACGTACGCGGCGACCTCGCGCTTGTGCAGGCCACTCGGGAAGTCCCACAAGGGACGCTCGCCGCGCACCGGCTTGTACACCGCCTGCGCCTCGTCACCGTCGTGGCACAGCTCGACGAGGTAGGTGGCGTTCGAGCTCCAGGGCATGCGCCCCACCAGCGACACCTCGCCTTCGGTGAGGAGTGTGAGCGGGTCGGCCGGCGGCCAGCGTCGCGGCCATTGCGGTCAGTGCACTCCGTGACCGTTTTGTGCGCGGGCAGATGTGCCCGTCGGGGTTCAGCGGGCGTCCGCACAGCGGGCACGGCGGTCGCCCGCCTTCGATCAATCGCTCCGCGGTCGCGACGAACGCGAGCGCCTGGCCACGGGTGATGCGCACACGCGCGGTCGCCTGGTCGACGCCCGGCGCCGGGTTGCCCTCCTCGTCGGTCTCGACGAGCTCGTCGGCCGCCACGAGGATGCGGTCTTCGTCGTTGTCGTACGCGACGCCCAACGCGCCAACTGCCCATTGGGCCTCGACGGGCTCGACGAGTGCGACCGTGTGCTCGTTCGGGATGTCGTCGGGCTGCGGGAGGTCGGCCAGCATCCGCTGCAGGAACTCACCCAGCGCGGCGACCTGTTGCTTCTCGACCTTCCAGGCCACTGACGAATCGCCGGTCCGCGCCTGCAGATAGAAGGTGCGCTGCCCGGGTGCGCCGATGGCGCCCGCGGTGAACACACCGACGTCGCGCAGGTCGAATGACTCGCTCATCAGCTGACCTTCATGTCGCCGAGCGTGCCGTTCGCCGAGTTGACCGTGAGCACCGCCGGGCCACCCGGGCCGTACGCGATCGCGGTGACCGAGCACGGGGAGATCACGATCCGTTGGAACAGATCGAGGTGGGTGCCGAGCGCCTGCGCGACTGCCGCCTTGATCGGATCCGCGTGCGACACGGCGACGATCACGCCGCCCTTGTGGCGAGCGACGAGCTTGTCGATCGTGCCCGTGATCCGCGTCTGCATCTCTGCGAACGACTCGCCGCTCGGGAAGCGGAAGCCGCTCGGATACCGCTGCACGGTCTGCCACTCGGGCTGCTTGAAGAGCGTCTTGAGCTCTTGGCCGGTCCATTCGCCGAAGTCGGCTTCGACCAGTCCCTTCTCGACCTTCACCCGCAGGTGTCGCTTCTTCGCGATCGGCGCCGCGGTCTCTCGGGTGCGTTCGAGCGGCGACGCGTACACCGCGTCGACCTTCGGGAGCGCCTCGATGCGCGTGGCGACCGCCTCGGCCTGCTCGCGGCCCTTGTCGGAGAGGTGGAGGCCCGGCGCGCGGCCCGGGAGGATGTTGCCGGTCGTCGGCGTCTGCCCATGGCGGACGAGCAAGACGAGCGTCGGAGGAGAGGGTTTGGGACGGCTCATGGAGTGAAGGGTCAACCTACCCTGACCCGATGGACTCCCTCGCGGCGCTGACGGCCGAGATCGTCTGCCTGCCGCGCGTGCCCGCGACTCGTGGCGTGGCGTGAGGAAGTCGCGTCGGAGAAGCGAGCGTCGTACCGAGATGAGGAGTACTGGGGCAAGCCCGTACCCGGCTTCGGCGACCCGCGTGCGCGTGTCGTGGTCGTCGGCCTCGCGCCGGCCGCGCACGGTGCGAACCGCACGGGTCGCATGTTCACGGGCGACCGCTCGGGCGAGTGGCTGTACGGAGCGATGCACCGCGCGGGCCTCGCCTCGCAGCCGACGTCGACGAGCAGAGACGACGGGCTCCGTCTCATCGACGCGTACCTCTCCGCAGCGGTGCGGTGCGCGCCGCCGGCGAACAAGCCGACGATCGACGAGCGCGACGCGTGCGAGCCCTACCTCCGCCGTGAGCTCGCGCTCCTCGCCGACGCCCGCGTGTACGTCGCCCTCGGAGCGTTCGCGTACGAAGCCCTGTGTCGCGTCTTCGCGGTCAAGCCCCGTCCGAAGTTCGGGCACGGCGTCGAGGTGGGGCTCGCGGACGGCCGGACGCTCCTCTGCTCGTTCCACCCGAGCCAGCAGAACACCTTCACCGGCAAGCTCACCCGCGAGATGCTCGACGCGTCTTCACCCGCGCCGTCGCCGCTCGACCGCTCGGGCACTGATCGATGCGCGGCACTATGTCGAGCGTCCGAGCGTCCAATCGCCGGGCGGTCGGCGACGCAGATTCAGAAGAGGGCGGCGATCTCGCCGGCGGCGTAGATGACCGCGACGATCGCGAGGAAGATCGCGACGGTGTTGCGAAGCCGGAGGTCATTCGACTGCACGGTCAGCCTCGAGCCGATGCGGGCGCCGGGGATGACGCCCAAGGTCAGGAAGAACGCGAACCGCCAGTCGATGTGCCCGAGCGCGGCGTGCGTGATCGTGCCGGGGATCGCGAACAGGCCGACGCACACGAGCGATGTCGCGATCGCCTGCTTCAGCGTCATCTTCATCCACTGGTTGAAAAGCGGCACCATCACGATGCCGCCGCCCACTCCGAGCAGTCCCGAGAGTCCGCCGGCGAGCGCGCCGATCGCGACGTACTGCTGACGTTCTCGGCGCGAGCTGACCGATCTCCTCGGCCGGCCGAGAGTCGTCGACCGCGAGGATCCGCGGCCCGCGACCCGACCGCGTAGGTGCGCCACGCCGTGAACGCCACGAAGCCGGCCGTGATGAGCTGCTCGACGTGGCCGTTGCCGGGGATGACGTCGGTCAGCAGCGCGCCACCGACCGCGCACACGACGCCGATGGGCACCACCCAGATGAGCACGCCCCACGCGACCAGTCGTTCGCGCGAGTAGCGGAGTGAGCCACTGATCGAGCTCGGGATCACCGACGGCAGCGTCGTTCCGATCGCGATCGTCGCCGACGCGCCCAGGCCTCGGATGAACGGCGTCGAGATCACCGCGCCGCCGACACCGAACGCTCCTGACAGCACGCCGGTGAGGACGCCGGCGCCGACGGTCAGAACATCACGAAGCGGCCCAGGATCCACGCCGCGTCAGACCAGCGTCAATGCGCGGCGGGAGGGGAGCCGTCGCGCCTTCTTCTTCGGCGGCGGCACGCCGACGATCGGCGAGTGCTCGGCGAACCCGGGCCAGCGACGGCGGCTGACGATCGACAGCGTGCGCAGCAGCTTCATCGCCTTCTCGTCGGTGTCGGCGGGCCTGGCTCTCGATGCAACCCGCCGCGATCATCCGGCCGATGATCTCGCGGCCGAGGTCGGTGCGCACGATCGACGAGCGTCCAGTCGTTGTCCTCGCCGATGCCGCCGGTGGAGATGTCGGCGTGCTCGGCCGCGAAGTCGGGGCACATCTTGCAGCCCTCGCGCGTCCACGCGTGGCACTCCTTCAGGTCGATCTCGTGGTACGAGCCGTCCTTCATCCAGATCTGGAAGACGCCCTTGATGTTCATCTTCACCATGTCCTCCTTGCGGAGGCCGTACTTGGCCTCGAAGAGCTCCTCGAAGATGGCGTCGTCGAACGTCTTCGAGCACAGCAGGCCGATGTTGAACACGAACGGCTTGCCCGCCTTGCCGACCTTGCGTGACCACATCACCGGCGGCACCGAGCGACTGGCAGCTCATGCCGACGAGGGCGAGCTTCGAGAAGCCCTCGTCGAGCGCCTGCTTCACGGCGAGGGTGTTGGCCGAGTACGTGTAGCGGCTGCCGGCCGAGGCGAGGATCTCGTCCTTGTTGCGGGCGAGGCCCGGGATCGCCTTCCACGAGGT
Organism: uncultured Acidimicrobiales bacterium; assembly: GCA_963726495.1. Lineage (GTDB taxonomy): Bacteria > Actinomycetota > Acidimicrobiia > Acidimicrobiales > DATKAS01 > DATKAS01. Next base: position 99,760 of record CAVSCP010000008.1, on the reverse strand, counting down.
GCCGTCGCCCTCGAGGAACGACGTGAGCGCGCAGTCGATGTAGCCCTCGTCCATCGCCCAGATGAGCAGGGCCGACACGAAGCCGCCGTCCTGGCCGATCTTGTGGACGTATGTCGTCGCTCGCCCGGCAGAGCAGGAGGTCCTTGGTGATGCCGTACATCTCGTTCGGCTCGCGCATCGCGGCCGAAGAGGTGCTCGTCGGCCTCGGGCTCCCAGGTGCGGAAGCGGGGGCAGGCCCGGGTGCACGAGGTGCAGCCCTTCTCGCCGTGGAGTGCAGTTGTCGGGCCCGAGCTCGTCCTCGAGGTGGAAGGGCCTGGTAGCCGCCCTCGATCGTGGTCGTAGCCGATGACGTCGTGGGGGCAGGCCACGACGCAGCCCGCGCAGCCGGTGCACAGGCCCGACTGGATGACCTCGGCGTAGAGCTCCTTCCACTGGATACGTCCAGCGCCCGGTCGGAAGCGTCCGCGGGCGTGTTCGGAGTGGGGGCGCTCTCGGTCACAGCCACGGCGGGCACTCTATGCCGCGTCTTTCGTTGCCTGACCCGAGGGTCAAGAATGGGGGCATGGATCTGACCTATCCGCCCGAGGCCGAAGCATTCCGCAAGGAGATCCGCACCTGGCTCGAGGACAACCTCCCCGAGGGCTGGTTCGACGAGGGCTTCGAGCTGAAGGGCGACGACCGCAAGCAGTTCAACCTCGACTGGGCGAAGAAGCTTCAGGAGGGCGGCTGGATCTGCGCGTCGTGGCCGAAGGAGTACGGCGGCAAGGGCCTCTCCGTGATGGAGAACGTGGTGCTCAACGAGGAGTTCGCGCCGGGCCGGTGCGCCGATGCGGGCGGACTTCTTCGGCGACACGTTGGTCGGCCCGACGATCCTGCGGTGGGGAAGCGAGGAGCAGAAGCAGCAGTTCCTGCCGCAGATCCTGAAGGGCGAGATCGCGTGGTGCCAGGGCTTCAGCGAGCCGAACTCCGGCTCCGACCTCGCGTCGCTGAAGACGAGCGCGGTGCTCGACGGCGACGAGTGGGTGATCAACGGCCAGAAGGTCTGGACGACGCAGGCGCAGTACGCGGACTACATCTTCCTGCTCGCCCGCACCGACCCCGACGCGCCGAAGCACAAGGGCATCTCCTACCTGCTCGTGCCGATGAAGCAGCCGGGCCGCATCGAGGTGCGCCCGATCACGCAGCCCGACGGCTCCTCCGAGTTCAACGAGGTGTTCTTCGACAACGCGCGCTGCCCGAGGGAGAACGTCGTCGGCGGCGTGAACAACGGCTGGGAGGTGGCGAACACGACGCTCGGCTTCGAGCGCGGCTCGTCGGCCACGACGTCGTACCGCCGCTTCGAGCAGCGAGCTCGAGCACCTCTTCGAGCTCGCCAAGGCGAACGGCAAGATCGACGACGCGACGATCCGTCAGCGGCTGATGAAGGCGTGGACGCCGCGTCCAGATCATGAAGGTCAACGGCTGGCGCACGCTGACCGCGACGCTGTCGGGACGAGCGTGACTTCGGCGTCGCCGCGCTCGGCGCGACGAACAAGATGTTCTGGTCCGAGCACCACCGAGAGGTCATGGAGCTCGCGCTCGACATCGTCGGGATGGACGCGCAGATCCTCGGCGGCGACGGCGACGACGAGTCGTGGCCCGGCGTCATGCGCCAACGGGGCCGCGACGGGTACTCCGTCAGCCCGATGCAGGCGTCGTTCTTCTTCTCGCGGTCCGAGACGATCTGGGGCGGCACCGCCGAGATCCAGCGCAACATCGTGGGCGAGCGCGTGCTCGGCCTGCCTCGTGAGCCGAAGGTCTGAGTCTTCCTCGCCGGCGCCGCTCTGTCCGCCGGCTCGGGTCGCTGCGCTCCACAATCGGTGCTTCGCAGCGCCCGGGCGTCGCATTGCGCCGCCCCTTCACGCCAGCGCGACTCAGCGCGAGTACTTGCAGCGTGCAAATGTCGGACTAGTCTTCGCACGCGATGGCGGACGCAACGCGGGCCTCTGACCTGGCCGTGCTCTTTCGCATCGGCGCCGCCTGGCGAGAGCTCCGTCGTGGCGCGTCGATGCAGGCGTTCCGGCCGATCGTCTACGGAGAGGGTGACGAGGCGCTCGACCTCGGACAGGTCGACGCGCTCGACATGCTCGTGTTCCACGGCTCGGTGCGGATGGGCGATCTCGCCGAGGCGCTGCGCGTGGATGCTTCGACCGCGACCCGCGCCGTGAATCGACTTGTCGATGCCGGCCTCGCCTCTCGCGAGCGATCCGACGGCGACGGCCGGGTGATGGTCGTCGTGCTCACCGAGCACGGCAAGGAGGTGCACCGGGCGATGATGGTGCGGCGGCGCGACGCCCTCGAAGGCATCCTCGCCGACCTCAACCCGAAGGAGCGGCAACAGCTCGCAACGCTGCTCGAGCGGTTCATCGCCGGGCTCGACTCGTACGTCGCGACTGATACGTGAGGTCGATCCACCGTTACGGCGATCTCCCGAGCCAGTTCGCCGAGCTGCACGCGCCCGACGACGCCATCCCCACCGCGATCGCGATCGTCATCCACGGCGGCTTCTGGCGTGACCGCTACGACCTGCATCTGATGGACGGCCTCTGCGCGGACCTCGCCGCTCGAGGCTGGGCGGCGTGCAACCTCGAGTACCGGCGCGTCGGCGCTGACGGCGGGGGATGGCCGATGACGTTCGACGACGTGCGCGCTGGCATCGACGCGGTCACGACGTTGCCCGCGCTTCCCGTCGACCGGGTCGTCACGATCGGGCACTCGGCCGGCGGCCACCTCGCCCTTTGGGCGGCAGCCGCGCACGGAGCGATCACCGACGCGGTCTCGCTCGCCGGTGTCACCGACCTCCACGACGCGTGGGCGCGCGGGCTGTCGTCCGACGCGACGGGTGGCTTCATGGGCGGCAGCCCCGCCGAGGTGCCCGAGCGCTACGCCGAGGCGTCACCCATGGCGTTGCTGCCGATCGGCGTGCCGATGCTGCTCGTCCACGGTGACCGGGACGAGAACGTGCCGATCGACCTCAGCATCGCCTTCGCCGAAGCGGCGCGCGCCGCGGGTGACGAGGTCGAGCTCGTCGTCCGTCCGGGGATCGACCACTTCGAGGTCATCGACCCCGGGGGACAGTCTTGGTCGAGAGTGATGGACTGGCTTGCGTGACTGACCTGACTCGCGCCGGAGCGGAGAAGCTCGACGCCGCCGATCCCCTCGCGCACTTCCGCGATCGGTTCGTCATCGACGACCCGTCGCTCATCTACATGGACGGCAACTCCCTCGGCCGGCTCCCGATCGCGACCGAGCGGCGGCTCGCGCAGCTCATCCGTGAGGAGTGGGGTGGCGGGCTCGTCAGAGGACGTGGGATGACTGGCTCGCGCTGGCCCGCCGACGGTCGGCGACCGACTCGGCGACGCGCTCCTCGGCGCGGCGCCGGGCCAGGTCGTCGTGAGCGACTCGACCACGGTGAACCTCTACAAGTGCGCTGTCGGCCGCGCTCGACGCTCTCCCAGAGCGCCGGGTCATCGTCACCGACTCGGAGAACTTCCCGACCGACCGCTACGTCGTCGAAGGACTCGCGGCGCAGCGCGGCCTCGACGCTGCGGATGGTGCGAGTCCGATCCCGTCGAACCGCTCACTGCGGCAGACGGTGTCCGACGCCATCGACGACGACGTCGCTCTCGTCAGTTCTCGCACGTGAGCTTCGCGTCCGAGCGCGATCGCGGACATGCGCCGCGATCACCGATGCTGGCGCATCGCGCCGGCGCGCTCGTGCTGTGGGATCTGTCGCACACCGTCGGGTCGTTCCCGGTCGAGCTCGATGCCTCGAACGTCGATCTCGCGGTCGGGTGCACCTACAAGTACGTGAACGGCGGGCCGGGAGCGCCGGCGTTCCTCTACGTGAACCGAGCTCGGCAGCCCGAGCTGCGCCAGCCGATCTGGGGATGGTTCGGCCAGCGGGACCAGTTCGAGATGGGCCCCGCGTACGACCCCGAACCCGGCATCGACGCAGTTCCTCGTCGGCACCTCACCGGTGCTCGGGCTCGCCGCCGTGGACGAGGGCGTGAAGCTGCTCGCGGAGGCCGGCATCGGTCGCCTCCGCGCGAAGGGCGTCGCGCTCACGTCGCTACTGATCGACCTCCACGACGACGTGGCTCGCGGCCGCTCGGCGTTCCGCGTCGGCTCGCCCCGTGACCCGGCGCACCGCGGGCTCACACGTCGCTCTGCGACACCCCGATGCCCGCGAGCGCTGTGCGCCTGCGTTGATCGAGCGCGGTGTCGATCCCGGACTTCCGGACGCCCGATCGCGCTTCGCTTCGGCCCCGCGCCGATCACGACGCGCTTCGTCGACGTATGGGACGCGATGGACTGCCTGCGGACGCTCGCCAGTCAGTAGCGGCTCAGTAGGTCTGGTTCCAGTACGGGATGCTCTCGCGGTTGCGCCGAGCGTTCTCTGCCCAGCTGCTGAGGTCGGCGATGACGCCGAGGATCACGAAGAACCAGCCCCAGCCGGTGACCCCGACGCGAGGCGCGTACGCGAGTGCGTAGATCAGCGTCGTCCAGGGCATGACGAGCAGCCCGAGGAACGGGACGATGAACGAGTCGTAGGCACGATCGACGAAGTCGGTGAAGATCCACACGAGCCCGAGCGCGAGTCGCGGCGAGATCATCGACGCCAGAAGGACGAGGCAGCCCATCGCGGCAGGCTACGCCCAGGTGGCCCAGGCGCGTACGCTGACCTCCGTGGCGGTCACCGCACAGCAGCCTGAAGTCGCTGCGCCCGACGCCTCGTCCCGCCACGGTCGGCTCGAGTTCCTCGATGCGCTGCGCGGCATCGCAGCGATGATGGTCGTGGCCACCCATTTCGCCGAGCGCCTGTGGCCCGAAGCGCTTCGGTTCACGACCGAGACCTTCCGCGTCGGCGAGTGCGGCGTGATGATCTTCTTCCTCTGCAGCGGGTTCATCATCCCGGCCTCGCTCGAGCGGCGGGGGTCGATGCGGCAGTTCTGGATCGGTCGTGGCTTCCGCCTGCTGCCCGCGTACCTCGCCGCGCTGGGTGCGGCGCTCGCGTTGCATCTGGTCCACCGCTACCCGCTCGCGCCTGGCCTCACGCAGCACCCGATCGAGGGACTCGCCGCGAACGCGACGATGGCGCAGCATCTGCTCGGGCAGCCCCTCATCCTCGGCCAGTCGTGGACGCTCGGATACGAGCTCGTGTTCTACGGACTCGTGTCGGTGCTCTTCGTCGCCGGCCTGCATCGCCGATCGGTGGCGGTCTCGCTGGTGCTGCTGGCGGGAGCGCTGATCGCCGGCAACTCGCTCGCGCCGCTGGCGCTCACGTCTCCGACCGGTTCGTCGCGTGCGGTGGTGCTCGCCATCACCGGGGTCGCCGTGCTCGTCGCGGTCTCCCTCGCGAGGTCGACCGGCGGTCGGGTGCTCGCGGGTGCGCTGACCGCGCTGGCAGTGCCGCTGGTGCTCAACCGTCCCGAGCCGATCTGGTTCGCCTTCCTCGTGCTGGCGACGATGTTCGTCGGCACGGTGCTCTACCGCTCGACCTCGGGCCAGATCGCGGCGTGGATCGGGCCGGTCGTGTTCGGGTCCGCGATCGTCGTCATCGTGATCGTCGAGAAGGTGCGAGAGGTGAGGTTCGTCGAGCCCACCACCGGAGCGATCACGAACTGGCGGGCCGAGTCACTCACCTTCGTCGTGGCGTACCTGGTGTTCGGCGGCGCGCTCCTGCTTCGCCGGTACAAGTTCCCCCGCATCCTCGTCTGGCTCGGCGCGATCAGCTACTCGCTCTACCTCTGGCACGCGGTCGTGCTGCGCGCGATCTCGGCGACGCCCTACCGGCCACTCACGTTCTCGGTGTGGCTCGCCGCGACGATCGTCGTGTCGTGGCTGTCGTACCGGTACATCGAGCAGCCGTGCATCAAGCTCGGCCGCAAGGTCTCGCGATGAAGCGTCTCGCGATGACCGCGCGCCGCAAGTCCGACGCGCGGAAGGTCGCGGACGCGGTGAAGGGCTTCGCACTCGGGCTGCCCGGCGCGTGGGAGGACTCGCCCTGGGAGAGCGACCATGTCGCGAAGGTGGGCAAGAAGATCTTCGTGTTCATGGGCGATCCGACTTCGACCGACCCGGGCATCGCGGTGAAGCTCCCCGACTCGCAGGCGCAGGCGTTGAGCCTCGACTGTGCGAAGCCGAGTGGGTACGGGCTCGGCAAGGCGGGCTGGGTGAACATCCAGCTCACGGCGCCCGACCGTCCGTCGGCCGACGTGCTCTGCGACTGGGTCGAGGAGAGCTATCGCGCGATCGCGCCGAAGAAGCTGATCGCCGAGCTCGACGCGTGATCGAGGCGCTCGCCGAGCTCGACCGTCATCTGCGGTCGCTCGCCGCGAACGACGAGCTGTCGGGGGTCGTCGTCTTCGCTCGGGGCACGTCACGCGTGTTCGAGGGCGCGTACGGGTGGGCGAACCGCGCGTGGCGCATGCCCATGACGACGGATCTGCGGTTCGACTGCGCGTCGGTCACGAAGATGTTCACCGCGGTCGCCACCCTGCAGCTCGTGAGCCAGGGCGACGTTCGACCTCGACACCTCGGCGATCGAGTTCCTCGGCCTCGAGGGCACCGCGATCTCTCCGGCCGTCACAGTGCGCCACCTCCTGACGCACACCTCCGGCATCGCCGACGACGCCGACGAGGAGGCGGGGGAGCGGTACGAAGACCTGTTCGTCGACAAGCCGAACTACTCCGAGATCGAGACCGCGCACCACCTGCCCGACTTCGCGTACAAGCCGCCGAACTTCGCTCCCGGGTGAGGGCTGTCGGTACTGCAACTGCGGCTTCATCCTGCTCGGCCTCATGATCGAGAAGGCGACCGGCACGACCTACCGCGACTACGTGCGATCTCACGTGTTCGTTCCGGCGGGCATGACGCGCTCGGGATTCTTCCGCATGGACGAAGTGGTCTCCGGAGTCGCCGAGCCGTGCGAGCCCGTTCGCGACGAGGCGGGCGCGATCACCGGTTGGAAGCGGAACATCTACTCGTACCCGCCGATCGGCTCTCCGGACGGAGGCGCGCACGTGACGGCCGGCGACCTGATCAAGTTCGTCCGCGCCTGTCGGGATCACACTCTGCTGCCGAGTCCCTTCGCCGAGGACATGGTCGCTCCGCACGTCGAGTGGTATCGCTCGCCGAGGACGGGTGCGATGCACATGAACGGCTTCGGCGTCCGCATGCAGGTGGACGACGACGGCGAGGTCGTGTGGTGGGGGAAGGAGGGCATCAACGTCGGCGTGAGCGCCGAGGTGGCGTACTACCCGAAGGGCGACGTCACGACGGTCGTGCTGTGCAGCTCCGAGCACGGGGCATGGGGTCCGATCGAGACGATCGAAGCTCTGGTCCTGTCGGGGGCCCTTGACAATCAGTAACGCTGTTGTTATCTATTTGTCCAGTGGCGAATGATCTTGCACCGGTTGACGTGACGCTCGCGGCGCTCGCGGATCCGACCCGGCGGGCGGTCGTCGACCTCCTCGGAACCGGCCCGAAGCGTGCCGGCGAGCTGGCCGCGAGCGTGGGCATGAGCGGTCCGGCGATGAGCCGCCACCTGCGGGTGCTGCGCGAGAGCGGGCTCGTCGAGGCCGAGCTCGTCGACGAAGACGCTCGGCTCCGCATGTACCGGCTGCGTCCGCAGTCGCTCGTCGCGCTGCAGGCGTGGCTCGATCAAGTCGAGGCGTTCTGGTCAGAGCAGCTCGGGTCGTTCAAGGCGCACGCCGAGCGCACGCGGAAGCGGGCGAGATGAGCCGCGATGTCGCGACTGCGATCGTCGAGGTCGCCGTCGACCCACCGACCGCCTTCGAGGTGTTCACCGAGGAGGTCGCGGCGTGGTGGCGGGCGTCCGAGTCGCTGCGGTTCGAGGCCGGCGTGGGCGGCCGCGTGCTCGCGCTCACCGGCGGCAACGTGACCGAGCCGGTCGAGATCGGGCGCATCCTCGTCTGGGAGCCCGGCCCGCGGCTGGCGTTCAGCTACCGCGGTGACACCGAGGTCGAGGTGCGGTTCGAGCCGTCCGATGGCGGTACGCGCGTGGTCGTCGAGCATCGGGGCTTCGACCGCGACAGCACGCGCAGCACCGACGACGACTGGGCGGCGCTGCTCGATCGGTTCGCCGAGCGCTCGCGCGAACGGGTGCTGCTCGCTCGGCTCGCGGAGTTCGTCACCGCCATCGCTGAGAACGACGTCGAGTTCTTCCGGCGCAACATGACCGATGACGCGTGGTGCGTCTTCCCGGGCGCCGACGGCGTGTACGACAAGGAGCAGGTCGTCGCGGGCATGGCCGACCATCCGCCCTACGTGAAGTACCTGATCGAGGACCCCCATGTGATCGATGCCGGTCCGACCGCCGCCGTGCTCACCGCACGAGCCGTCGTCCAACGCGTCGACGACGCCGCGCCCCGATCGCTCATCACGAGCAGCACGTTCGTCCTCACGGACGGAGCGTGGAAGCTCGCCTTCCTGCAATGGACTCCGCTCTAGGGCCTCGCAACCAGGAGACGCACATGGCTGGTGACCTCTACTACTTCACGTTCCTCGTCCCGGAGGTCGAGCGGGCCCGAACGTTCTGGTCCGGCCTGTTCGGCTGGCAGTACGAGGACAGCGGCCCCGAGGCGTCGCACATCCCGAACACGACGCCGTACGGCGGTCTCGCTGGTGGCGCGCCCGAAGCCGGCATCCGTCTCTACTTCTCCGTCGATGACGTCGATGCTGCGGTCGCGAAGATCCGCGCCCTCGGCGGCGAGGCGACCGACACGCAGGAAGTCACGTCTGGCTGGATCGCCGACTGCAAGGACGACCAGGGGGTGCCGTTCAGCATCGGGCGGCTGCGTCCCGAGTACCAATGACCGCCTCGGTCGACACGGTGCGCACGATCGCGATGGGCCTGCCCGCGACGACCGAGAAGCCCTGCTGGGGCACGCCGGCCTGGTACGTGAAGGGCAAGATCTTCGCTCGCATCCTCGAAGACGCGACCTCGGTCGTCGTGAAGGTCGACTTCGACGAGCGCGCCGCCCTCGTGCAGGAAGATCCGAAGGTGTATGCCGTCACCCCCCACTACGAGGGGTACCCGATGGTGATCGTTCGGCTCGGCAAGGTCACCAAGGCCGAGCTCGAGGAGCGACTCGTCGAGGCGTGGCGGTATTCGGCTCCGGCGAAGCTCCTGAGGGAGTTCGACGCCGAGAATCTGACGGACCCGAAAGGACCCTGATGCCCGAGAGCAAGCCCGCGCACGTGCCTCCGCGGCTTCACGCCGTCACGCCCTACCTCGCCGTGAGCGACGCCAGAGCAGCGATCGACTGGTACAAGCAGATCTTCGACGCAGTGGATGTGTCCGAGCCGATCATCATGGACGACGGACGTGTCGGCCACGCCGAGATCGCGATCGGCGACGCGGTGGTGATGATCTCGGACGAGTGGCCCGAGCTCGACGTGCTCGGCCCGACAATCACGTGGAGGACCCACCTCCTCGTTCGTGATCTACGTGCCCGATGTCGATGCGACGTTCGCGGCGGCGCTCGAGGCCGGAGCGCGGATGGAGCGTCCCGTCGAGGACCAGTTCCACGGCTCGCGTGCCGGCTGGTTGATCGATCCGTGGGGCCACCGCTGGAACGTCGGCACGCCGATCAGCTGACCGACCAGCTGGGCCGCTCGTTGAGCGCGGCCGCGTCGAAACCCGCCATCCGCTTGTACGACGACGAGATCTCGACCATCTCCTCTTCGGTCACGACGTCGTGGATGTCGTCGAACCCGTCGGGTGCGCGCTGCTCGGCGAGCTCCATCATCCGCTCAGGGCCGACGTTGCGGTTCGCGAGCACGATCTGGGAGGTCAGCGGCCGCCTGATCTCCTCGTAGCGCTCGAGCCCTTCGTCGACGTCCCCCGCGGTCACGAGATGATGGGCGAGCACGCGGGCGTCGACGATTGCCTGCGACGCGCCGTTCGATCCGACGGGGTACATCGGGTGCGCCGCGTCGCCGAGCAGCGTGATGCGCTCGAACGTCCAGCGCGGCAGGGGATCACGGTCGACCATCGGGTACTGGAAGACCTCGCGTGCGCCGCGGATGAGCGCGGGCACGTCGAGCCAGTCGAACTGGTAGTCGGCGAACGCGTGTGCCGCTTCCTCGGGATCGGCGCGGAACTCCCAGTCCTGCTTCGGCATCGGCTGCCCTGGCGCGGTCTTCAGCTCGGCGACCCAGTTCACGAGCGATCGCCCTTCGTCGGCCAGCTTCCGGGAGATCGGGTAGATCACCATGCGCCGTTCCATGTGGCCGACGAGCATCATCGTGCGACCGTCGAAGAGCGGCTCCCGCTCGGTGACGGCGCGCCACATCGTGATGCCGTTCCAGAGTGGTGGCCCTTCGTCGGGTTGCAGCTGGGCGCGCACGACCGAGTGGATCCCGTCGCACGCGACGACGACCTCTCCCTCGGCGCGTCCGAGCGACGCACCCGTGCTGCGCTGCTCGAGGTCGACCCAGGCGCGCGACTCGGTGCCGCCGACGCGCACCGCGGCGTGGCCGGTGTGATAGCGCTCGGCGCCGAGTCGATCGCGCACCGCGCGGTGCAAGATGCCGAGCAGCTCGCCTCGATGGATCGAGTACTGCGGCCAGCGGTAGCCCGCCGCGATGCCCCGGTCCTCGCTGAACACGCGCTGGCCGTGGCGGTTGAAGAACACGAGTGCCGCGGTAGGGATCGCACTCGCCGCAAGGTCGTCACCGAGACCGAGCTCGATCAGCTCGCGGCGCCGCGTGCGGGAGGATGTTGACTCCGACGCCGAGCTCGCGCACCTCGCTCACGGCCTCGTACACGTCGACGTCGGTGATGCCGGCGTCGTGCAGGCTCAGCGCGAGCGCGCACCCGCCGATGCCCCCGCCGACGATCACGACCTTCATCAGCGAGAGGCTGCCACACGCTCCCGAGCCGGGGTCGCCGTCGCGGCAACCGCTTGGCGCACACGGATCGCGATCATCGCGACTACGACGAGCGTGACGCCGAGGACGCCACTGAGCACGAGCATGCCGTGGGCGTCGGTGCCCGCAGTCACGAAGTGCAGGGTCGCCAGGGCGAACAGCGGCATCGAGAGCACGTGGACCCGTCGCCAGACGCGGTGGGGGAGCCGGCGCTTGGCGAGCGACGTCGCCTCGACCGCGATCAGGAGGTACAGCGCGAGCACGCCGAGCGCGACTGCCACGGGCTTCCAAGGCGAGGCGAACGGCACGAGGAAGTCGGCCGGGCCGAAGTGCACGTACGAGTCGAGGAAGATCGAGGCGAGGTGGAGCCCGGTGAAGATCGTGGCGACGCCTCCGAGGAACCGATGGAGGTCGAGCGTCCACGCGGGGCGGACTCGTGGCGGCCGCACCTTCGTCGACAGCATGAGCCCCCACAGCACCGAGGCCGTGAGCATCGCCCACGCGACGATCCCGCTGGCGCGCGCGACGTACCACCAGAGCTGCGACATCAGCTGCCCTGCGTCTGCGTGTGCGCCGCGACGGTGGTCGTCGACGTCGCGGTGGTCGTCGACGTCGTCGCGGTGACCGGGGTCGCGGCCCACGTCGAGGTGGTCGCGGAGCTCGATGTCGCGTCCGCGACCGACGTCTCGTCCTCGCTCTTGGGTTGTGCCGCGGAATGGGCCATGCCCGCGCCCATCGCGACGAACGCGGCGGCGCTCGCGGCCGCCGTGATGCGCCGGGCTCGCTTGGCCGGGTGAGGCCGCCGCTTCCGGGTTGTCCGAGGCTTCTCTTCCATGCCGCACACGATGGGCGCCGACTGCAAGGACGGCCCCAACCTGGTGTGAGAGCAGTGCAAGAAGGCGCTACAGCCGCAGCCTCCCGGTGTCGAGGCGAGCCAGCACCTCGGCGACCGTCTCTTCGACAGAGTGCCCGGTGGTGTCGACGACATGGTGCTCGTGGGCGCCGAGCCGTTCGAACTCGCGGTACATCTTCTCGATGGGCTCGGGATCGACGAGCGCGGGCGCTTCGCGGGCGACCGCCCTCGTCATCGCCGTGTCGGCCGACGGGCGGATCACGACGTAGTGCACCGGCACGTCACCGGCGACGGGCACGAACGTGTCGAGGAACCACGGGCCGATGATGCCCTCGAGCACGACCGCGTACCCGCCCTGCGCGTACTCACGCGCCGAGGCCGCCATCGCGCGTGTCACGACCGCGTTCTGGTGTTGCGACGGCGGCTTCCAGGGCTCGATCCATCCCCGCACGACTCGGTCGAAGTACCAGTCGCCCTGCAGCAGCACCGCGAGCTCGAAGTGCTCGACCAGCGCGCGGGCCATCGTCGACTTCCCGGCGCCGGGCGGTCCCGTCACGATGAGGATCTCGCCCTCGAGGCTCACTGCGTCGCCTTCGCACTCTTCCGGGCGAGGAGCCAGAACCGCGTCGCGTGGATCACGAGCGGCGTGCCTCGCTCGTGGAGGTCGAGGAGCCGAGCCCCGTACCCCTCGATGGTGAAGCCCGGCACGATCCACGGGATCACACTCAGGTACCAGGCGAAGGCCCCGATGTCAGTGAAGGTCATCGACTCGACGGCGCTGTCGCCGTCGACGACGTCGAACCCGGCTTCACGCAGCTGCTCGACGGCAAACGCGTGGTCGAACGACTCGTGCGGGCGCGGCAAGCCCAGCAAGACGCCCGCGTCAGCGCCTCCCGAGCCTGCTTGTTGCGTCAGGAACGAGCCGTCGCGGCGGAGCACTCGCCGCACCTCGGTCGGGTTGTACGCCTCGTGGCGGCTGTGCACGAGGTCGAAGCTCTCGTCGCGGAACGCGAGCCGTCCTCGAGGGTCGCGCTCGTCGCTGATCGAGGTTGTCGATCGCTCCCTCGTCGTGCACGACCGGGACGTGGATGGCGCTGAGGCGCTGCGCGGCCACCTGCACGTTCGGGGCCCATCCCTCGGTGGCGACGGTGCGCGCCGGCAGGCCGCGCACAACCGAGAGGAACTCGCCGCCTCCCGTGCCCATGTCCAGCACGCTCGAGCTCCTCGACACCCACTCGTCGACGATCGCGGGGTAGTCCCAAGGCAACCCGCTCGACGTCATCCGGCCGTCGAGCCAAGCGAAGTCCCAGCCCGACATGTCGCGCGCGTCAGCCTCGGCGAGCAGCGTCGCGGCACGGTCCACGCGGCACTCCACGGCGGCAAGGTACGCGTGCAATCGACTCGCGCGGGGCATAGTTCCTGCAGTGGACACGCCGCTGTGGACGCCGAGCGCGGAGCGGATCGAGGCCTCGGCCATGCGTCGCTTCCGCCGGCGGGCCGGCTTCGACGACTTCGAGTCGCTGCACTCCTGGAGCGTGCGCGATCCCGGCGCGTTCTGGCGCGACGTGTGGGATGCCGGCGGGGTCGTGAGCCCGCCCGGCGCGACGGCGTTCGATCCCGGCGACGGCCGGATCGTCGGTGCCCGCTTCTTCCCCGACGCCGCGCGTGAACCTGGCCGAGAACCTCCTCGTCGGCCCCGGTGACGACTCCGTGCCCGCGATCGTGTTCGAGCGCGAAGACGGCCAGCGCCGCACGCTCACGTGGGGGCAGCTCCGGGTGTCGGTGTCCGCCGTCGTCGCCGGTCTGCGCGGGGCCGGCGTCCATCCGGGTGATCGGGTCGCGGCCTGGATGCCCAACCTTCCCGAGACGGTGATCGCGTTCCTCGCGACCAACGCGATCGGCGCGGTCTTCTCCTCGACCTCGGCGGACTTCGGCACCGCGGGCGTGATCGATCGCTTCGGCCAGATCGACCCGGTCGTGCTCTTCGCCGCGGATGGCTACATGTACGGAGGCAAGCGCTTCGACTGCCTCGAGCGGCTCACCGAGATCAGCGCCGCGCTCCCCACGCGTGCGGCGCGTCGTCGTGACGGGGAACCTGCGTGACGACCCAGATCTGCGCGTCCGCGCCGGGTGCGATCTCGTTCGCCGAATTCGCGTCGAGCGGCGGGATCGTGCTCGAGTACATGCGCACGTCGTTCGACCACCCGGCCGTGATCCTCTACTCGTCGGGCACGACCGGTCCCCCGAAGTGCATCGTCCATCGCGCCGGCGGGCTGCTGCTGAAGCACCTCAGTGAGCAGCAGCTGCACTGCGACGTGCAGGAAGGCGATCGGGTCTTCTACTTCACGACCTGCGGTTGGATGATGTGGAACTGGCTCGTCTCGGTGCTCGCGTCGAAGGCCACGATCGTGCTGTACGACGGCAACCCGATGCACCCGTCGCCCGCCGCGCTCTTCGACCTCGCCGACCGTCACGACGTGACGCTGCTCGGCGTGTCGGCGAAGTACATCGACGGCGTGGCGAAGGCGGGCCTGCGTCCTCGTGACACCCACCGTCTCACCTCGCTGCGCACGATCTGCTCGACCGGCTCGCCGCTCGCGGCCGAGGGGTTCGAGTACGTGTACGACGCGGTGAAGCCCGACGTGCACCTCGCCTCGATCTCGGGTGGCACCGACCTGTGCGGGTGCTTCGTCGCGCGGTGACCCGACCCGCCCGGTGTGGGCGGGCGAGATCCAGGGGCCGGTGCTCGGGATGGCCGTCGACGTCTGGACCGAGGAGGGCTCGACGGCACCGGCAGGCGTCAAGGGCGAGCTCGTCTGCACGCGGCCCTTCCCCACGACCCCGATCGGGTTCTGGGGCGACGCCGACGGCAGCGCGTACCAGCGGGCGTACTTCGAACGGTTCCCTGGCGTCTGGGCTCACGGCGACTTCGCGGCGTGGACCGATCACGGCGGCATGGTCATCTACGGACGCAGCGACGCCACGCTCAACGCGTCGGGTGTGCGCATCGGCACCGCCGAGATCTACCGGCAGGTCGAGCAGCTCCCGCAGGTCGCCGAGGCGGTCGCCGTCGGCCAGGAGTGGGACGGCGACACCCGCATCGTGCTGTTCGTGCGCCTCGCCGAAGGTGCGGTGCTCGACGACGCCCTCAGAGACACGATCAAGCGCACGTTGCGGGAGCGATGCTCGCCTCGCCACGTGCCCGCCGTGATCGAGGCCGTGACCGACATCCCGCGCACGCGCAGCGGGAAGATCACCGAGCTCGCCGTCGCCGACGTGGTGAACGGCCGGCCGTGCGCAACACCGAGGCGCTGGCGAACCCCGAGGCGCTCGCCCAGTTCCACCTTTCCTAGCACGGCGCGGAGAGGCCTGAGCACCTCGGTCATCTTCGCGAGCTCGTCGAGCATCACGTTCGCGCTCGCCTCCAGCGGCTCCGTCGACGTGAACGCTCCGTGCTCGTCGATCTGCTGCGCGATCCATGGGATGTACACCGAGTCGAACAGCGGGACCATGCGCACCGCGATGCACACGGGCTTGATCGCTTGCACGGCACGAGTGCCGCCCGCGACCCCGCCGTAGCCGACGTACCCCACCGGCTTTGTAGGCCCACTCGCGGCTCAGGAAGTCGAGGGCGTTCTTGATGGGTGCCGTGAAGCTGTGGTTGTACTCCGCCATCACGAAGCACGAACGCGTCGGCCGCGTCGACGCGAGCGCTCCACTCCTTCGTGTGGTCGTGCTCGTAGTCCGCGAACCGCGGGTGCTTCGGCTCGTCGAGGAACGGCAGGTCGAGCTCGACGAGGTCGACCAGATCGATGTCGAAGCCGCCGTGTGCCTCGGCGCGGCCGACGACCCAGGCGCCGACCTTGTGGCCCACGCGACTGGGCCGCGTGCTCGAGACGATGACCATCAGCCGAGGAGGCACCTCGGATGCGAGGTTGACATGTCAACCAAGAGCGTACACTCGCGACGTGGCTGATGCGCCGTGGTTGAACGAGTCGGAGGCCCGAGCGTGGCGGGGCTACCAGCGGATGCGGACGCTGCTCAGCGCGCAGCTCGCCCGTGACCTCTCGCAGGACTCCGATCTCTCCGAGCCCGACTACACGGTGCTCTCCAACCTGTCAGAGGCGGAGGGCCACCGGTGGCGTCTCAACGAGCTCGCCGCCGCGGATGCTGTGGTCGAAGAGCCGGCTGTCGCACCACATCGCTCGGATGCAAGAGCGTGGCCTCGTCACGCGAGAGGAGTGCGCGACCGACGGTCGTGGCGCGTTCGTGGTGCTCACCACGGCAAGGCATGCGCGCGATCGAGCGGGCGGCGCCGTCGCACGTCGCGTCGGTGCGACGCAACCTCATCGACTTGCTGACCCCAGAGGAGATCGACGCCCTCGCAGCGATCAGCCAGAAGGTCGTCGCGCACCTCAGCCTCCGGACAGCGCCTGCATGATCGTGATCTCGTCGGTCGGCGCGATCGGCGGTCGAGAGGTCGCGTACCGAGTCGGCGTTCACCCACACCTTCATGTGCGTGCGCAACCGCCCTTGCTCGTCGACGATGCGGAACCGCATGCCGGGGTAACGACCGGTCGAGGTCGCGCGAGCAGCTCGTCGACAGTGGTGCCCTCACCGTCGACCCAGGCACGCTGGTCGGTGTACGAGCGCAGCGGCGTGGGGATCCGCACCCTCATGCGTGTCGGCGTGCTCGAGCGAGTAGATCTCGGGAAGGTGCTCCGCGATCGCGCGTCCACGACGATCCCTCGTCGGCGCTCGCCCACACCTCGCCGCTCGTCGTGCCGAAGTACACGCCGACGGGATCCGCCGTGTCGACGGTCATGGCCTGACGCTTCACCGTGTACCAAGCGCGTGGCGGGCAAGCCCTGGTCACAGCGTGTCCACGACGCGCCCGCGTCGCGGGTCACGTACACCGCACGGCTTGCCGTCGGGACTCGTGCGCGGCCACACGTCGGTGCCGTCCATCGGGAACACCCACGCCGTGTCGGGATCGCGAGGGTGGAGCTCGATCGGGAAGCCGATGTCGCCGACGTCGCGCGGCATGTTGTCGCCGATGCGCTCCCAGCGACCCTCGGGTCGCTCCATCTTGTAGATGCCGCAGTGGTTCTGCTGGTAGAGCCGGTCGGGGCGCAGCGGATGCAGCCGCACGCGTGTGCGGGTCGTGGCCGTACTCGGCGTTCGGGATCGGGGAAGAAGTCGGCGACCGAGCCGGCGTTCAGTGGCTTCCAGTCCGCGCCACCGTCGACGCTCTCGAACACGCCGCCGCCCGACAAGCCGACGTAGAGATGCTGCGCGTCGCGCGGATCGACGATCACCGAGTGGAGCATCGAGCCGTCGGGAGTCTGATCCTCCGGGTAGTTCGCCCACGTCTTCCACATCGGGTGGTCGTTGAAGCCGGTGACCGGCGCCCAGGTGTCGCCACCGTCGTCGCTGCGGAAGAGGCACTGCGGCGACGCGCCCGCGTACCAGACGCCGGGTTCGTCGGCATGGCCCGGGCTCAGCCAGACCACGGAGTGGACGCTGCGCTCGAGCGCGTCACCCTCGACGAAGGCCGGAGGCCGCGTCGCCTCGTTCCATGTCTCGCCCAGATCGGTCGACCGGAAGACCGTCGGCCCGAGGTGTCCGGTGCGGGACGCCATGAGCAGCGTCCGCCGGTCGCGGGGGTCCTGCACGACGTGCTGGATGATCTGACCGAGGAAGATCGGGCCTTTGCAGGCCCAGGATCGCCGTTCGGAATCGGGCGTGAGCAGCCACGCTCCCTTTCGAGTGCCGATCAACAGCATGACCCCATCGTCGCGCTGCAGAATCTTGGCGGGTGAGGCCAAACCTTTCGGCGGCCCGCAGCGTGGAGTGCCCGGTGAACGACGCCCGGCGCCCTCGGTCGCGCCGCCTCGGCCGCCGGGTTCGATGAGGTCGTTCAGGCGCCACTATCCGTCACTGTGCGCGCGCTCGACCGCCGCGTGCGGCGACGCCGAGGTGGCAGCCGACTCGGTGCAAGAGGCGTTCCTCCGCGCCCACCTGCGGTGGCGGCAGATCTCCCGCTACGACGATCCCGTCGCGTGGGTGCGTCGTGTCGCGGTGAACCGGATCCGCGACCACTTCCGTCACGAGAGCCGAGGAGCGCGGTGTTCGCGTTGCTCGCGGCAGATCGGGAGTGGGTGGAGCCACCGGACGTGGATCGCGATCCCGACCGAGCTGTTGGCGACGCTGCCTCCGCAGACAGCGGCTGGCGATGTCGCTGTACTACATCGAGGGATTGTCGGTCGCCGAGGTCGCGAACGTCGATGTCGTTGTCCGTGGGCGCAGTGAAGTTCCACATGAACCAGGGACGGATGCGGCTGCGGCCGACGCTGGTGGGGGCGGGCGATGCTGACGACAGAGCAATCTCATCGACCGCTCCAGCGACAGCCGGGAGCAGCCGTCGGCCGAGGACGCCCTGCCTTGCCTCCGTCCTCGCATTCGCCGAGCCCACAGCGGCGCGCTGCCCTTCGCGGCGGCGCCGGGCCTGGTCGGCGTCGTTGCCCTCGGCGCCATGTTGGTGCGGTCGGGTGACGATGGTGCTGATGGCTTCCGGGTCGCCGGCACCGGCTCGACGGTCGAGACGACGACGGTGGAGGAGCCGACGCCTGTCGCGTCGCCGTCAGTCCCACCCGACGACCGCCAGAGCGGAGCTCGCAATCCCAGGGCCGTTCCACCAACGCCGTCAGCGACGGCTGCCACGACACCCCCGGCTCCGACCACCGCTCGGTCCTCCGCCCCGACCACCATCACCCCGACCACGATCACCCCGAATCTGCCCCCGCCGCCCCCGCGCGCTCGGTCTACGCCCGACGCCGTTTCGACGTCTGAGTCGACCGCGGTGCCTGCCGCGTCGATTCTCGCCGCGAGTCGTCCTCATCGTCCTCGTCGACTTCTTCGACCTCGTCCGACGTCGTCGACCTCGTCAACGGTGCCGGCTTCGACCGCCGTCGTTCTCGACCTCGGGCGGTTCGGTGAGGACGAGGGACATGCAGACCGCGATGACCTTGCTCAGGGTGACGCCGGCTCCCGGGGTTCACGGTGGGCTCGACCAGCGTGCAGCCGGACGACATCCGGATCCAGTTCAGCAAGCGGCCAAGACGGCTCGGGGGATTCACCTCCGTCTCGTGGACGGCGTGCCCCAGCAGGTGCACTTTCGACGAGTAGGCGGCGCAGCCCGAGCGGGGATCAGGCGGCGTCGACGAGCTCGACCGCTGGTTCGGCCGGCCGCACCGATGCGGACCTTCGCGTCAACTACCGGTACGTCACCAGGAAGCCGACGGCCAGCACGCAGCCGACGAACGTCCACACGAGCGCAACCTTGTCCGTGTCCGTCCAGCTTGGACCGTGTGGACAGTCGCCATCCCGAAGAGCCCGATGCTCGAGAGGTGCACGGTGTGCCAGAAGCGCCGAGGCCCAGCCGTCGGGCCCACGACGTCAGCTCGATCGCGACGAGCAGATACGCGGCGACGACTCCCCACGCGACGGCACCGGGTCTCCAGGTCGAAGCCATTGGCACGAAGAACTCGCTCGGACCGAAGTGCACGTAGCTGTCAGCCCAGAGCCCGAGCAGATGGACAGCAGTGAACATGACGGTGAGGAGGCCGAGGAACCGGTGGAGGTCGTTGATCCACGCGGGAGCGCCTCGCCGTCTCACGGCGCGGGGGAGAACGCCAGCCCCAAGAGCACCGACAGGGTGGCCAGCGTGTACGCGGTCAGCCCGCTCGCCCGAGCGACGTACCACCACAGCTGTGGGGTCACCTCTGCGATCATGGCGATCCCTCGGCGTCTTTCCCGACGTGTGTCGTCGTGCCGTCTTCGGAGGTGAGCCACCCCTCGACGCCGCAGCGCCGGACGAGGGCTTCGCCTGGTACGGACCCTCGACCATCGGCGGCTTTCGCGGGCCCTTCAGCCCACCAAGCCTGCGGCGCTGACACCACGGCCGCCACGAGCCCCGAACGAGCCGGGCGACCCTCGGCCGGATCGATGATGTGGTGGACCTCGACGCCGCCTCGCCGCCAACGGCGGATGAGCGTCGTGCTCATCGCAAGGGCCCCTTCCCTGACGTCGGTCGTGAACGACTGCACTCCGAGTGCGGCGTCCTCAACCGGGACCGACCAACCAGAGTCCGTCGGCGACTCACCGGCCACTCGGACATCGCCCCCGAGGGCGACGCACGCTGACGCCGCTCCCGGTCCACCAGCCCGTCGCGACGACATCGGCCGCGAGGCCCTTGCCGATCCCACCGAGGTCGATGCGGACCCCGCTCATCAACCGGACCGTGCGCGGGTTCCGTGTCGAGCCGCACCAGCGACCAACCAGGGACCCGAGCGTGGGGACGGCGCGGAACGGTCCGCGTTGTCGGCGCGAACCGCCTCGAACGAGCGGTCGTATCCCCACTCCTCGAGCGCTTCGAGGATCGTCGGGTCGAACGCGCCGCAGGTCGCTCGCCAGAGCTCGTCGCAACGTGTCAGCGCACCCCAGAGCCGTGGGCTGCATCGACGTCGCGGCCGGACGACGCGTTCAGGATCGACAGGTCGCTCGTGTCCCGGAACCGACTCCACGACTGCTCGAGGCGCTCGATCTCGTCGAACGCCCAGTCGACCACTCCCGGCGGAGCGTCGCCGACCACGAGCTCGACGACGCTGCCCATCGCCCTCCTCGCGTGAGTGACCCAATAGCTGGGGTCGTAGGAGTGGACGGCGAGGATGGGGGTCAGCATTTCGATCCCGAGCACGACGGTGGCGGTGGAGGAGGGGGAGGCGGAGGGGCGCGGGGGCCGCGGTGCGGGCGGAGGCGGCGGGGGAGGCGCCGCGGTCGGTGGAGGTGCGGCGGGGGGCGCCGAGGTCGGCCCGGGGAGCAGGGGGGGCGTCGCCGCGACCGCGGCCGGCGCAGGAGCGGCGGGAGTGGCCGAGCGGGTGCTCCGGGGGCCGGTCGGCGGCCCGGGGGCGGCGGCGGAGGGTCATACACGTACACCGTTCGGTGCACCGTCTTGTACACGACGACGGTCTGGGCGGGGGTGGTGCGGCGGCCGCCGTTGGCGGGCGGCCGGAGCGCCGGCCGGAGCGCTCGGCGGGCTCGGGAGACAGGCTCGGCGGGAGTCGGGCCGACTGCAGCGACCTTCGTCGGCGACGACCACGCTCGGCGGGTTGGCGGCAAGCACCGCGACGATGGACAGGCACATCGGGGTGCTCAGGCCGCGCCGAGGTATGCGACTCGCGCCGGCTTTGTGCGTCCGCTTCCGTTGGGTCGACCGCGACGGCCGACAGGGCCGCGGGCGATGGGGTGTCGACAGCCGAGGCCGTCGGAGTCGGTGAGTGCCGCGTCGGCCGCGCCGGTGCGGGCTTGTCCCGAGCGGCGCTGAGCCAGGTGTGTGAGCCGTTCGGCCTGGCTCGTGGCTGTCGATTCGTTCGCGTCCGTCATCAGTCGTCGGAGCCACCGTCGGTTCGCCGCCCGCTGTGGCTTCGTCGATGCGCTCATCGTCGTGCCCGTCGCCGTGAGCGGTCGTCGAAGCTCCCTCGTGCTCGTCGTCGTCGTGCTCGTGCATCGTCGTGGGCGGCGCGGTCCGGTCGCGGCCGTCGACGATGTCGTCGCCATCGTGGTCGGGGCCGCTGATGCGGCCGGGCGCTCCGAAGTCGTCTCTTCGTCGGCCTCTCCGACATGATCGGCCTCGTCATCGCGAGGGACCGCCGAGGTGACCGAGGCAGGTTGCGCGCGCAGGCGCCGCGGACGTCGGCGCGGCGGGGGCGGGGACGTGCACGACGTCGTCGACCGTGCGCGTCCGCACCTCCACCACGGGGGGAAGCGTCGTGGGGAGCGCCTCAGTCGATGGAACCATCGACGACCCTTCGATCGTGGTCGTCGGCTCCGAGGGATCCGCCGCGGCGCCGGCACCGAAACCGAGGCTCCCGGCGCCGGTGACGGCGGCAACCGCCACTGCCGAGCTCGCCGCGACCAGAGTCACGGCGACGGCGATCGCAAACGCATGTCGTCGCTCCATGGTTGCCTCCTGTCCGTCGGACTGCGCTCACACGACGCGCCCCGCGAAAGGTTTGGGTCCGTGGAGAAGGCTTCGGCCGCGGGAGAGCGGTCGCTTGAATGGAGGCTCGCGGGGCGAACGTGATCTGACGAGGACTTTCGTGGCCTGTCGTATCACGACGTGCTGTGGTGGAGTGACTACGGAGGGTGACGAAAGGAAAGGAATTGTTTCCCAGGTGCTGAAGGGGGGGGGGGGGGGGGGAGGGAGGAGGGGGGGGGGGGGGTCCACTGAGACTCGAGCGCGGAGAGGCGACCCAGGACAAGCGGGCCTTCAGATGGCGAAGGGCGGCCTGTACGCCCTGCCGCTCTCGACCTGCTGACGCCGCGCCGCGACGGCACCTCGGTCCTTGCTGACGCTGATGGACGCACGATCATCCGGTGCTCGTCGTCGCTGCGCTTGCCGACGTCAGCGATCGTGTCCGCTGTCTACCACGGGCTGGCCAGCGCAGGGTGAAGATGACAGGACTCTCATCGACCTGTCATCGGGGCCTCACGCTGGGCTTTTCCGGCTGGTTGCTCTGCGCGCTCAGCGCAGGCGACAAGACGCTCGCCGCGGTGCAGAATCGCCGCGGTGATGAGCGGGCGGGAGGGCGGGGGTTCCGTGCACGACGCACGGCCGTTTGGCGTGCCGACGCGGCGCTCTTGGGTTCGACGAGACGTTCGAGGCTTACTACCCGTTGATGGTCCGGGCGCTCACCGTGGCGTGCGGGGACGCCGAAGTGGCTGCGGACGCCACCCAAGAGGCATTCCTCCATGCGCATCTGCGCTGGCCGTGTGATCTCGCGCTACGAGGATCCGGTCGGGTGGGTCCGTCGGGTCGCGTCAATCGCATCCGCGATCACTTCCGTCGCGAGACCGAGGGGCCAAGGTGCTTGTGGTCTTGGCCGCTGAGCCTCAGTGGATCGACGGCCCGTCGCCGCCCGACGACGCGGCAGCGCTCCTTGCGAGCTGCCCCCCCAGCAGCGCATCGCGATGTCGCTGTACTACATCGAAGGGTTGTCGGTCGCGGAGGTTGCGAGCGCGATGTCGCTGTCGACCGGCGCAGTCAAGTTCCACCTGAACCAAGGGCGAGAGCGGCTTCGGCCGACGTTGGTGGGGGCGCGTGATGGTTGAAGACAACTACATCGTCGATCTCTTCGAGAGAGCGGCGGGCGAAGCGCCGTCGGCGACCGAGCGGCGCTCGAACACCTTCGCCCCCGCATTCGGCGCGCCCACCGCCGGCGTGCGCGTCATGCGTGGCAGCGCTGCCCTCGTGGTGATGGTGGTGCTCGGCGGGCTCGTGTCCAACACGACGAGCCATCCCTCTCGTGACGTTCGGGTCGGGAGCACAGGGCACGACCGTGCCATTCGACTCGACGACGACCACGTCGCCGCGCCGACATCGGTCGTGGTGCAGAAGCGGTCGTCCCGGGCGGCGAACGCCCCGCCTCGCCGCCGACGACGATCGCGCCGCCGGGGCAGGATAGCGGAGGCACCGGCGGAGGCGCGGCTGCCCCGCAGTCGCCGGCACGGCGGCCGCAACCGGCAGACGGCAGCAAAGTCGTCGTCGCGTCGAAGGGCGCGGCCCGGGCCACAGCTCGACGCCGGGCGCGATGTCGTCGCCGACGTCGGTCACGCAAGCTCGACGTCCGGTGGCGACGCGCCCAGGTCACCTCCTTCGACGCCCAGGGCGGCAAGGTCGAGGTGAAGTACACAGACTCATCGATGAGCCTCGGCGTGGTCTCGCCATCGCCGGGCTGGTCGATCGCGAACACCCAGTCCGACGGAGAGAGCATCCAGGTGAGGTTCGCGCAGGAGTCCGGCGGCGACCCCGTCGGCGTCGACGTGCACCTCGATGGTGGCAAGCCGGTCGCCGACACCGCCGACCCTGCCAGCGCAGACGTGTCAACTCCGGCGGGGGGTTGCGAAACCAGCCCCAGACGCGTCGATGCCCCGGCCTTCCCGCCAGGCCGGGGTTCATCGACGCCCGAGTGGTTCCCGCCAACCCCGCACACTCGCTGCGACGTAATGGACACGTCCGACCGACCCGTGAGGTTTGGTCGTGTCTTCTGTGGGCCGCTCCTGAAGGTCGCGGCTGACCACCGGAGATGGCGTACATGGGCGCCTCGTTCAGCGGGGGCAGCGTCTCGTCGCCCAGCGAGACAGCGCCTGCGACTCCGGCGGTGTGGCTCGTCGCAAAGCTGCTCGAGCGTCCTGGTGAGATCGTCTGGCGAGAGGAGATCGCCCAATGCGTCTGGCCAGGTAAAGATGTGAGTGCAGGGGCGCTTCGCGCGGCGATGATCCGTCTCCGTCGACGGGTTGCCGCAGTGGGGGTGCGCATCCTGACCGTGCGCGGCCGCGGTTTCATCCTGACCATCGATCAGAGAGGATCGGAATGAAGCTCATCACGGCGATCGTGAAGCCGTTCAAGCTCGACGACATCAAGGAAGCGCTGCACGAGGTCGGACTGGCCGGCATGACGGTGTCGGAGGTTCGAGGCTTCGGCCGCCAACGCGGGCACACCGAGGTCTACAGAGGTGCGGAGTACACGGTCGACTTCGTGCCGAAGGTGCGCATCGAGATCCTCGCCGAGGATGCCGACGCGAAGCGGATGGTCGACACCATCGTCGAGGCCGCCAAGACGGGGCAGATCGGCGACGGCAAGGTGTGGGTCACCGACTGCGACTCCGTCGTCCGCGTCCGCACTGGGGAGATGGGAAGCGACGCACTCTGAGACGTTCGGCGAGCGGCGCGCCGCGCTGCTCGCCGACGAGTCCCTGCAAGGAAGCGAGTTCACCCGAGCGTTCTCCGCGCTCGTCGACGAGTACCTCGTTGGCCTCTTCGCCGACGCCCCCGACTGCGCACTCGTCGCGGTCGGGGGCTACGGCCGAGGTGAGCTCGCTCCTGGCAGCGACATCGACGTGATCCTCGTGCATCGAGGCCGGCGGAGCGTCGCGAACATCGCGGAGATCGCAAACCAGATCTGGTATCCGATCTGGGACGCCGGCATCCCACTCGATCACGGCGTGAAGACCGTCACCGAAGCCCTCGGGGTCGCGGCGCGCGACCTCAAGGCCGCGACGGGGCTGCTCAGCGCTCGTTGCGTCGCGGGAGATGCCGAGCTGGCCGACGACCTCGCCCGCCGTTCGCTCGACCAGTGGAGGTCGGGCGCGAAGAAGTGGCTGCGAGCGCTCGGCGAGAACATCGAGCAGCGCCATCAGCGGATGGGCGACATCGCGTTCCTGCTCGAACCCGACTTGAAGGAAGGACGGGGCGGCCTCCGCGACGTGCACGCGTTGCACGCCGCTGCGATCGCGAGCCCCGTCGTCACTGACGAGCACCTCGCACGGCTCGACGTCGCCGAGACGCTGATCCGCGCGCGCGTCGCGATGCAGCGGCTCAACGGACGCAGCGAGCAGCTCGTGCTGCAGTCGCAAGACGGCGTCGCGCGTGCGCTCGGCGTCGCGAGCGCCGACGCGCTGATGCAGGGGATCTCGGCCGCGGCGCGCACGATCGCGTGGACGAGTGACGATGCGTGGCGACGGATGGACGTCTGGCTCGACAAGCGCAGCAGCCGGAGCGTCATGCCCGATCGCATCGAGAGCGTCGGGGTCGTCATGCGTGGCGGGGAGACATCGGTCGACAGCAGCGCCGACTTCCGATGACGGCTCGCTCATCTTGCGGGTCGCGGCCGCGGCGGCCTCGACCGACACACCGATCGCGACGGCGACCCTCGAGCGCCTGCGCGACGAGGCGGCGTCGCCGGGCGACCACTGGAGCCCCGAGTCCCGCAACGCGCTCTTCGATCTCATGGCGGCGGGGCCTCCGGCCATCGCGGCGTTCGAGGCGCTCGACCAGTACGACTTGCTCACTCGCGTGCTGCCCGAGTGGGAGCCGGTACGCAGCAAGCCGCAGCACAACCCGTACCACCGGTACACCGTCGATCGGCATCTGATCGAAGCGGCCGTCGAAGCCGCTGCGTTGCGTCATCGCGTCGCGCGGCCCGACCTGCTGCTGCTCGGTGCGTGGCTCCACGACCTGGGCAAGGGATATCCCGGCGATCACTCCGAGGTCGGCGCGGAGCTCATGGAGACGATCGCGACACGCATGGGCTTCCCGCCACACGAGCGCGCTGTCCTCGTGACCCTCGCGCGCGATCACCTGCTCTTGCCCGACGCGGCGACACGCCGCGACGTGCGTGATCCCGCGACGGTGACCCGCGTCGCGGAGGCCGTCGGCGACCTCCAGACGCTCGAGCTGTTGCACGCGCTGTCGGAGGCCGATGGCAAAGCGACGGGGCCGACCGCGTGGAGCCCGTGGAAGGCAGCGCTCGTGGACGAGCTCGTCGCTGCGGTTGCCGCGCGCCTCGCGGGCTGGCCGGAGGAGCGTGCGTACGGCCTCGACCCCGCGCTCGAGCGCATGGTCGACGAGGCGGGCGGCGGGCTGCTCGTCCACGTCGAGGGCTCGACGTTGGTCGTCGTGAGCCCAGACCGGCCCGGGCTCTTCTGCGAGCTGACCGGGGTGTTGTGCCTCCACGGACTGGAGGTCGTCGCGGCGGACTTGTGGTCCACGCGGGGCGGGAGTGGCCTGATGGCGGTCGACACGTTCGTGTTCCACCGCGGCGGGGGAGGCGAGCCCGATTGGGCGCGGTTCCGCGCAGACCTCGAGCGGGCGATCGAAGGCGGGCTCGCCCTCGAAGCGCGGATCGCAGCCCGCGCGCGGGACTACGGGTCACTCCTCCACGGCATCGGCCGCCCGATCGCACCGACGGTCGTCGTCGACAACGACGCATCGGCGGAGGCCTCCGTCGTCGAGGTGCGAGGCCCCGACGCGGTGGGCGCGCTCTACCGCATCGCACGAGCGTTGAGCGAGATGCGTCTCGACATCCGTCACGCCAAGGTGCTCACGCTCGGCCACGAGATCGTCGACAGCTTCTACGTCGTCGACATGCACGGCAAGAAGCTCACCGACCCTGAGCGCATCAGCGAGCTCGAGCGTGCGGTGCTCTTCGAGCTGTCGCGCTTGCGCTGAGCCGGCTCGAGTGACGGTTGCGTCCCGGCGGTAGGTTCCGGCCATGACGCAGATCAGTGATCGCTACCGCCGTCTCGCCGCGGGGGTCACCGACAAGGTCTCGCAGGTTCCCGCCGACAAGTGGGGCGCGCAGAGCCCGTGCCCGGAGTGGACCGCGCTCGACGTGGTGCGACATCTCACGCAGATCCCGGGCATCTTCTTCGGGCTGATCGGCGAGGCCGGTCCCGAGGTGCCACCCGTCGAGGACGATCCTCTCGCCGCGTGGGCCGTCGCCCGCGACGCGGTGCAGGCCGCGCTCGACGATCCCTCGATCGCGACTCGGGAGTACGACGGGTTTGCGGGCAAGGCGACGTTCGAGAAGGGCGTCGACCAGTTCATCTGCACCGACCTCATCGTGCACGGATGGGATCTGGCGCGTGCGACCGGTCTCGACGAGCGCATCGATCCGCAAGACCTCGCGGACGTGCGAGCGGCCATGGCGCCGCTCGCTGATCAGATGCGTAGCCCGCGGGCGTTCGGCCCCGAGATCGACGTGCCGGCCGAGGCCGACGAGCAGATGAAGGTGCTCGCCTTCCTCGGCCGACAGGTGTGAAGGTCACGCAGCGATCTCGAGGCGGGCGCCGAGCGCCGTGAAGTCGGGCGGGGCGAGCACCGAGCCCGCGAGGCCCCACACACCTTCGAACACCGGAGCGGGAGCGTTCGCCCGGATGCCGCCGAGCAGCTCGGTGCGGTCGTCGATGTTCAGCGCCGGCAGCATGAGCGCGAGCGCCTGTGCCATCTGGTCGGGCGGGATGCTCCCGACGATCGCGCCGTGGATCCCGAGCACTGCCTCGGCGCCGATGGCCTGCTCGAGCGCCGGCATCACGAGGCGCTCTTCGAGGTCCTGGTGGGCGAGGTACTCGCTCGTGAACGATGCGAGCTCGATGTAGAGGCGGTGCACAGAGAAGCGCTGCGCGCTCTGCATCGCGTTGATGGCGTCGTAGGCCATCTCCTGAAGGCGGACCATCCGACCCTCGATCCGCTCGTGGTCGCCCTCGATCTCTGCGGCGAGGTCGGGCAGGAACTTCTCGATGGAGGGCTGCGCGTACGTGTCCTCGTGGTGGGCGTGACTGACCAAGATCTCGACGGTCCGGTCGAGCTGCTCGGCGAGGTCGACTCGGCCACTGCGGACCGAGGGATCGACGCTGCCGGCCCGCTCGGTCAGGGCGAAGAGCTCACGCCGGATGCCCTTGTGGATGTCGAGGTAGAGGTTGTGACTCACTTGCTGCAGCTCGGTCATCGGAGCTCCTTTCGGGACGTCGTTGTCGTTGAGCCCATGGTGCGGGAACCCCAACAACGACGCTCCGAAAAGGCGCGTAACCGAATGCTAAGAACTTGCTTAGTGCTCGACGACGAGATGGTGGGCTTCCTTCAGGGCGGGTGCGCGCTCATCGTCTGCACGTTCGACGACGAGGGCGCCCCCTACGCGTCGAGGGCGTGGGGCCTCACTGTGCTCTGCGCCGAGGGAGGCGAGGGGGCAGTGCGAGGTGCGGCTGCTCGTCACTCCTGACGTGCTCACCGAGGGCCGGATCGCCATCACCGCGACCGATGTGCCGACGTTGCGGTCGTTGCAGCTCAAGGGCCGCATCGCCGATGTCGAGCCGATGACCGACGATGACCTCGCGAAGTCCGAGCAGTACACCAACGACTTCTACGACGACATCGTGAGCACTGACCACATCCCGCGCGACCTGCTCGAGCGCGTTCGGCCGAGGGAGTTCGTCGTGTGCACCGTGGTGGTCGACGAGCTCTACGACCAGACGCCCGGGCCCCGGGCGGGCACGTCGATGCGATGACGCAGGACGACGGCATCATGCTCTCGTCGTTGCGCGAGTGCTTCGAGGGAGCGATCCCGGCGATCATCGCGACGGCGTCGGCCGCGGGCATCCCGAACGTCACCTACCTGTCGCGCGTCCGGTATGTCGACGAGGACCACATCGCGCTCTCCAACCAGTTCTTCTCGAAGACGGCTCGCAACCTGGCCGAGAACCCCATGGCGTCGGTCGTGCTGGTCGACCCCACGTCGTACGACGAGTACCGGCTCAAGGTGGTGTTCGAGCGCACCGTGCGCCGGGGAGCGATCTTCGACAGGCTGCGCGAAGACGTCGACGAGGCAGCTGCGTTCCACAACATGCAGGGCGTCTTCAAGCTCAAGGCAGCCGACGTGTTCCGAGTGATCGACGTCCAGCTGCTCAACGAGCCCTACGGCTTGCATCCCCAGCGGGGATCGCAGGCAAAGCCCGAGGCACTGGGTGAGCTCGTCGCCCGGCTGAGCCGGTGCCCGGACCTCGACACGCTCGTCGGTGCGACTGTCGACGGGCTGCATGACCTGCTCGGCTACTCGTACTCGCTTCTCCTGCTCCTCGACGAGTCGGGCGAGCGCCTCTTCACGATCGCGAGCCACGGGTACACCGCAGAGGGCGTCGGGTCAGAGGTGCGAGTCGGGGAGGGCACGATCGGGATGGCCGCTGCGCGCGCGCAGCCCGCGATGCGAGTCGGCAACCTGCGCCAGATGCGCAAGTACTCGACGAGTGTGCGCAAGTCGTTCGCGGAGGAGGGGATCGGGCCGGGGCGCGAGGTGCCGCTGCCGGGGCTCGACGGCGTCGAGAGCCGACTCGCCGTGCCGGCGATCGCGCTCGGCGAGCTCGTGGGCGTGCTCGTCGTCGAGAGCGACCGCGCCGTGGCCTTCAACCACGACGACGAGTCGCTCTTGAGCGTCGTGGCGTCGTTCCTCGCGAGCGCGATCGAGATCGACCGCGCTCGGGAGCGCGAGTCGCCCGAGGCGGCCGCGGTCGCTGCCGGGGCTGTCGCCGCCCATGAGGGCGCCGCCACCCGGGTGCGGTACTTCGCGGTCGACGGCAGCATCTTCCTCGACGGCGACTACCTCATCCGCGGCGTCGCGGGACGCATCCTCTGGTCGCTGCTCGAGCAACACCTCGCGGATGGACGCATCGACTTCACGAACAAGGAGATCCGGCTCGACCAACGTCTCGAGCTTCCGGGGTTTCGCGACAACCTCGATACGCGCCTCATCCTCCTGAAGCGCAGGCTCGACGAGCGCGGCGCGTCGATCCGCCTCGAGAAGACCGGCCGCGGCCGCTTCCGGTTGCTCGTCGAAGGCGACGTCCGCCTCGAACAAGCCTGACCCCGCCGCGCCCCGGCCTCGCCGTCCACTTGGACCTGGCGCCCGAGTCCAGCCGGGCGGCAAGTCCGCAGTCCGTCTGCGTGGCATTCCGGCGACTCGGACCTGCAGCCCGAGTCCAGCCGTTTGCCGGTGAGGTCCGAAGTCGGGAACGTCCCACCGCGCTCGGCTAGGGTCGAGATCATGCGTGCAGCGAGCGCCGATGGCGCTGTCGCTGCGCTCGCGGCCTCGCAGCACAGCGCGTTCGGCAGACGGCAGGCCGCCGAAATTGGGATCTCGAACGAGGCCATCGCGACACGGATAGCGACATCGGGACGTGGGCTCGAGCCGATCCCTGGCGTGCTCGTGGTGGCCGCCGCCCAGAGCACTTGGCAGCAGCGACTCATGATTCCGACGCTGATCCGCCCTGGCGGAGTGGTGGTCTCGCACCGTGTCGGCTGCCGCTCTTCACGGGCTCGACGGGTTCACGGAAGGCAGTCGTTCACGTGACCGTCGCTGCGGACGCTTCCCGACGCATCCCCGGCGTGATCGTGCATCGTGACGGAGTGTGGGACGACCGCGATCACACGCGGGTCGACAACATCCCGTGCACGAACATCGCGCGCACGTTGTGCGACCTCGGTGCAGTGGTGCGTAGTGACGATCGCGTCGAGCAGGCGCTCGACGACGCGCTCCGGCGAGGGGCGAGCGAGCGATGGATCCGCGAGACCTTGGATCGGGTCGACCGCCCGGGCCCGTCGGGCACCGGGCGGCTCCGGCGAGTCCTCGCCCGACCCGATCGCGCCGGCGCCGCTGCCCGACTCGATGTTCGAACGGATCGTGGAGCGCGCATGCACGAGACTCCCTCGCCCGGTCCGCCAACTCGAGGTGCCCGAAGTCGGTGGCACGCGCACCGCCTACCTCGACGTGGCATGGCCGGAGGCGATGCTCGGGATCGAAGCGACGAGCGTGCGCTGGCACGGGGATCCGGCGCGCAAGCGCAAGGACAAGCAGCGCGACATGTGGCTGAAGCGGCAGGGTTGGCACATCGAGTACCCAACCTGGGAAGAAGCGAAGGATCCCGACGAGTTCGTTGCGATGCTCGAGTCGATGTACGTCACTCGGACTCGAGCGCCTCGAGCTTCGTGAGTGCCGCGGCGCCCGCTTAGTGCAGGTGCTGGCCGAACCAATCGAGCGTGCGGTTCCACGCGTCGCGCGGTGGACGCGGCGTGATAGCTGTTGCGCTGGTCGCAGTGGAAGCCGTGGCCGGCGTCGGGGTAGCGCACGATCTCGGTCGGCACCGCGGCGGTCGCAGCCGCGGCGCGCAGCTGCTCGACGTCGTCGACCGGGATGCCCTGGTCGAGGTCACCGAACAGGCCCAGCCAAGGCGCGCGCAGCTGTGGTGCGAGCTCGACGAGCGCGGGGAAGCCGAAGCGTCCGGCGGTGACGCCGCCGCCGTAGAACGTGACGCCCGCGCCCACGTCGCGCATCGCCGCGACGGCGAGGGTCACCGTGCCACCCATGCAGAACCCCACCACTCCTGTGTTCGAGTCGGCGATCCCGGCCTCGCTGAGATAGGCGAGTGCTTCGTCGACGTCGGTGAGGATGTTGTCGGCGGTGAGCGCGCCCATGTGCTCCATCACCTCGGCGCGGACAGCCTCGTCGTACGAGAGCTTCGGGTCGCCGGTTCGGTGGAAGAGGTGCGGCGCGACGGCGAGGTAGCCCTCGTCGGCGAACCGCCGGCACACGTCTTCGATGTGGTCGTTCACCCCGAAGGCTTCTTGGATCACGAGGACGCCGGCCTTCGGCGTGCCGCTCGGTTCGTGGACGGACAGAGGCGTGGGATCAGCCATGAGCCGCACGCTATGACGGCCGCGGGGTCGCCGCGTGGTACGCACTGGCCGTTGTCTGACGCACCCCCGAACGACCGCGCCCGCCTGATGCGGCTGATCGACGACTTCGCACACGAGTGCGACGGCTCGAGTAGCCGCTCGCGATCGCGGATGGACCCGTCCCTCAGTACGCTCTCCATCGACGGGCGTCGTCATGACCGTCAGTCGCCCTCGGCCAATCTCGGCGTGGTGCAGGGGCGGCCGGCTCAGTAGCTGCGTCAGTAGTGGATCGCCCGGGGTGCGCCACCGCCGCACGCGATCGCGTCGCCGGTGATCGCCGCGCTCTTCGGTGACGCGAGGAACGCGACGACGTACGCGACTTCGTCCGCATCGACGATGCGTCCGATCGTGTTGCCGGTCGACGCGAGCACGCGAACTCCTCGGTCGTGCGCTCTGTGCGCGTGATGCCCGGGTGCACGACGGTCACGTTGATGCCGTGAGGGCCGAGCTCGTCGGCGAGGTTCTTCGTCATCGCCGACACGGCGACATTGCGGATCGAGCCGATCGTCGATCCCGACTGACGCGCCGCCAGCCCGCTGATGTTGATGATGCGACCCCATCCGTGGTGGATCATGTGGGGCGCGGCCTCACGTGCGCAGCGGAGGTAGCCCATCACCTTCGTGTTGATCTCCTCCCAGAGCGCGTCGGTGGTGATCTCCGGGAGCTTGGGCGGTGGGATCACGCCGCCCGGCATCGCCGCGGCGTTCACGAGGATGTCGACGCCCTCGAGCTCGCGGGCCAGGCCGGCGACCATGCCACGCACCGAGTCGTCATTGCCCGTGTCGCACGCCCACGGGAGGATGCGCCGTCCGGTCTCGGCCGCGAGCTCCGCGGCGGCCGCGTCGACACGCGCCTGGTCTCGTGCCGCGATCCCGAGGTCGACGCCCTCCAGAGCGAGCTGTCGCGCGATCGCCTTGCCGATGCCGCGACTGCCGCCGGTGACGATCGCCTTCTTCCCGTCGAGTTCCAGGTCCATGAGGCAGGACAATAGGAGTGCGCGCGACGTCTGGTTGAGCCGCCCGTGTCGTGACTAGTCGACGTGGATCGTCACGGTCTGGATCGCGTTGCTGCCGTAGCCGAGGCGGTTCCACCTCGGCTCGTCGGGCTGCACACGACCGGCGAGGTCGGTCGCCCGCGCCCGTACCCTTGTCGCACCCGCGGTCTCGAAGCGCGTGATGAGCTCCCACCACTGCCACGCGTGCCGGCGACGATCACCGACCATCCGGGCAGGCTGCCAAGGTCCGTCCGCGATCGAGACCTCGACCCCGGCGATCGGCGCGGCACCTGACCACGCGACGCCGCGGATGACTACGTCACCGCGCGGCACCGTCGCATCGGACGCCGGCTCGGTGATGATCGAGCGCACCTGTTGCAGCCGCACGGGCTCGATCGTCGTCGTGCCGTCCGGTTGCTCCCACTCGTACACGTAGCGCTGCTTCTGGAAGAAGCCCTCGAAGGGCGTCGCCGTCAACTCGATGGCGGTGAGCCACTTCACCGACGCGACCGCGTACCAACCCGGCACGATGACGCGCAGGGGATGGCCGTGCTGCAACGGCAGCGGGTCACCGTTCATGGCGTACGCGAGCACCGCGTCGGAGCCCCGGACCTCGTCGAGGGAGAGCCCGCGCTCGAAGTGAAGCGGATCGGAGCCTTCGATGGTGCCGCTGTCTGCACCGCGGCATGACTATCGCGACGGCGTCGGGCCGTGGCCCCGCCCGCTCGATCACCTCGACGAGCGGCACACCCGTCCACTCCGCCGTGCTCGCCGCGCCGAGCCGCCACTGCTCGCCGTCGACCTTCGGCTCCAACATGGAGCGGCCGTTTCCGGCGCACTCGAGCGTCGCCACCAGGGTCTGCGAGGGCATGGTCTGCAGGTCGCGGAGCGTCAGCTGGAGTGGGCGCTCGACGAGCCCACCCACGTCCAGACGCCATGTCTCGGCATTGAGCGTGGGAGTGGGGAAGTGGTTGCGCACGTAGAAGCGGGCGTTCGGCATGACGACGCCGCCGATCAGGGCGGGGATCGACGTTTCGCAGTTCAACGGCTCTTCGCGGTGTACGACGAGCCCAGCGTCTTCGGCCGTCACAACGGGCAGCCCCGCGGCCGACCACGCCGACATCCCGCCCGCGAGGTTCACTGCGTCGAAGCCCCCTGCACGCAGCGCGTCGGTGACGGCTGCCGACCGTCCGCCGGACCGGCAGACGACGACGATCGTGCGGTCGCGAGGAAGGTCGTTCGTTTTGGCGAGCACCTGGCCCATGGGGATCAGCGTCGCCGGCGGCGCGTGCCCGGTCCGCCATTCGTCCGGCTCCCGCACGTCGAGCAGGAGCGCGCCCTTGTCCAGGAGTGCCTCCGCGGCGCGCGGGCTCACGTGGGGCGTGCTACCGGCGACGCCGTCTCCGGCTCCGGTCGCGACGGGAAGACCTGCGGCGTCCCATGCGTGGAACCCGCCCTTGAGGTCGGACACATCCGCGAACCCCGCGGCCCGAACGACGCTCGCAGCGATCGATGAGCGGTAGCCGCTCTCGCAGTAGAGGACCACGGGATTCATCGGATCGAGGTCGGCGATGAAATCCGTCAGAAGGGGCAGCGGGATCTCGCGCGCTCCTCGGAGTGTGCCCTCCCCAGTCTCCGACGGCGCGCGCACATCGACGAGCTGGAGTCCTCCGTCGAGCCCACGGAGCTCGGCGAGCTGCTGGATCGTCAGCCGTGCACTCGCCTCGACGTCGCGCGTCTCGTCGCGCAGGACAGAGCCGAGGTCATCGAGCTGACCGACGACGCGGTCGTATCCGACACGAGCGAGTCGGACCTTCGCCTCGAGTGCCGTCGTCGAGTCGCCGACGAGCACGATGTCGGCGTCGGGATCGAGCACCGAGGCAGCCCACTCGGCGAAGCGTCCGCCGAGTCCGACGTTGACCGCGCCCTTGACGTGCCCGGCCGCGAAGTCGGACGGCTCGCGGGGATCGAGCAGGATCGCGCCGGCATCCCGCCGCGTGATGACCTCGCCGATCGTCAGGAACGGGGGCGCTTCGCCGTCGAGCAACGGACGAAGCTGCCGGTTCAGCTGTGCGTCGAATTCGAAGTAGTGCGGACGCGGCGGTTGCGCTTCGGTGACGAGCTCGACGAAGCGATCCTCGTCCATCGGTCGCAGCGCGTAGTTGTAGCGTCGCTGCTCTCCGATGGTCGAGCTGGTCTCGGTCGAGAGGTTCCGCCCGCACGACGATCCTGCGCCGTGCGCGGGATACACGAGCGTCGAGTCAGAAAGGCGCGGGAGCAGCTTGTCGTGCAGCGAGTGGTACAGCTGGCGGCCGAGCACATCGGCGGTGAGCTCAGGACTCCCCGTGGCGAGGAGGTCGGGCCGCCCGACGTCGCCCACGAAGAGCGTGTCGCCCGTGAGTACTGCGTAGGAGTCTGCGTCGTCGGCGTGCTCGTAGACGATCACGCAGACCGACTCGGGTGTGTGCCCGGGCGTCGCGACGATCTCGAGCGTCACGTCGCCGAGCGAGAGCCGTTCACCGTCGCGCAGCTCATCGATGGGAAAGTCGACGTCCGCACCTTCCCCGTAGGAGATGACGGCACCGGTGCGAGCGGCGAGCTCGAGATGGCCGCTGAGGAAGTCGGCGTGGACGTGCGTCTCGATGACCCGTTCGATGGTGAGCCCGAGCTCGGCGGCCTGCGCGAGATAGTCGCCGACGTCGCGACGGGGATCGACGACCACTGCCCGACCCGTGGTCTCGTCACCGATGAGGTAGGAGGCGTGGGACAGACACCCGAGGTAGTGCTGGGTGAGGATCATCACCGCCAAGCGTCGCGCCATCTGGCTCCGCGATGGTGGGAGATGGGAAGAAATGTGTGATCGAGGTCACGAGCCTTCCGCCAGTCGACGGGACTGTGCCGGCGTCCTACCCTCTCCGCGCAGGACGGGAAAGGGGCATGCAGTGCAGCAGCTCACCGGACTCGACGCCTCGTTCGTGTACAGCGAATCGGCGCACGCGCCGACGCACGTGACGAGCATCATGATCTACGACCAGTCGACCGCACCGAAGGGCGAGGTCACGTTCAAGGGGATCCTCGAGTACCTGCAGGAGCGTGTGCACCTCGCGCACGCGTTCCGTCGGAAGCTCGTGCGGGTGCCCCTCGACCTCGATCATCCGTACTGGATCGAGGACGGCGACTTCGACCTCGAGTACCACGTGCGCCACATCGCGCTGCCGAAGCCGGGGGACTGGCGCCAGTTCTGCATCCAGGCCGCGCGCCTGCATGCTCGCCCGCTCGATCTCGCGAGGCCGCTCTGGGAGATGTACATCATCGAAGGGCTCGACGGGATCGAGGGGTTCCCGAAGGGCTGCTTCGGGATGGTGCTGAAGGTGCACCACGCCGCAATCGACGGGATGGCCGGCGTCGAGATGATCACCGCGATCCACGAGCAGACGCCGGACCTCACACCACCCCCACCGCCGGCCGAGCAGTGGGTGCCGGAGAGCGCGCCGTCGACGGCCGAGCTCCTGTCCCGTGCGAGCGTCAACAACCTCACGCGGCCCTGCACATTTCGCGCGAGTGATGGGACGAGTCGTGCCGGGGATGAACCGTGCCGCGCAGCTGCAACGTTCGGGTGGCGCTGGTTCCCGGCCCGCGACGGCGCCGCGCACGCGCTTCAACGGACCCGTCACGCCGCATCGCGTCATCGACGCGTTCACGACGTCGATCACTTCGGCGAAGGGCATCAAGTCCGCCGTGTCGGGAGCGACGATCAACGACGTCGTGCTCACGGTCGTACGGCGGCGGGTTGCGCACGTACCTCGACGGCGAAGGGCGAGCTTCCCGAGACCTCGTTGCTCGCGATGTGCCCGATCTCGCTGCGGAGCGCGGAGCAGGCCAAGGCCGGCGGCAACTCGGTGTCGGCGATGGTGGTGCCACTCGGGACGCAGATCGGCGACCCGCTCGAACGCCTGAAGTTCGTGCAGTCGTCGAGCCACGCGTCGAAGGAGTTCGCAGAGGCCTCTGACGCACGCTCGCTCAGCGAGATGAGCCAGTTCCTGCCCGGCGGGCTCATCGGCATCGGGATGCGCTTCTCGTCGCGCTTCGCTCGCATCGCGCCGGCGATGGTGAACACGACGTGCACGAACGTGCCGGGTGCTCGTGAGCCGATCTACTTCGCGGGCGCGAAGTGCGTGTCGTCGTTCGGCGCCGGCCCCGTCGTCGACGGCATGGGGCTCATCAACGTGATCACGAGCTACGTCGACGACCTCGTGCTCGCGTTCACCGCCTGCCGCGAGATGATGCCCGACCCCGCGTTCTACCGAGAGTGCATCGCCGAGTCATGGCACGCGCTCGAGGAAGCGGTGGGGTAGCAGGCTCAGCCGTCCTTCTCGTCCCCACCCTCGTCATCGCGCGGCTCGGGCGGCGGTCTCCGCATCGGTGCGGCGGCGTAGTCGGCGCCGAACTCGAACTGCTGCGCGGGCTTGCCCCCCGCGCTCCCTGGCGGCACCACGCTTCCCGTCGGCTTCACCAGCCCGGCTGACCGCGTCATCGTGCGGTGGAAGTTCGCCGCGTCGAGCTCGGTCTCCCACACCGCCTCGAACACGTTGCGCAAGCTCTTCAGCGTGAACGTCGGGCCGACGAACGCCTTCGCGAGGCTCGTCGTCTCGAGGTCGCGGCGAGCGCGCTCCACTGCGTCTCGCAAGATCTGCGCATGATCGAAGGCGAGCCCCACCTCTCCGCCGATCGCCTCGGCGACCGGCACCAACCGCGCATCCGCGGCGTCGCTTCCTCCCGCGAGGTCGCCCACGTCGCGCAGAACAGCGAGGAAGCCGACGGTCACGACGTTCATGCGCGGGTCGCGCCCTGGGTCGCCGTACGCACCGAACTCGCTCAGGTAGTCGGCCGCCTCGACACCCGTCTCCTCCAACAGCTCCCGTGCGGCCGCGTCCTTGAGCGTCTCGTCGGGCCGCTTGAAGCCGCCGGGCAACGCCCACATCCCCTTGTAGGGGTCGTCACGGCGTCTCACTAAGACCACCTGCAGGTGCTCTTCGACGATCGTGAGGATCACGACGTCGACCGTCACCGCGAACTGCGGGTAGTCGCTCGGGTCGTAGCCCTTCGGGGCCTTGTGCCCTCGACGTCTCGCGGTCACAGCTCGACCCTACAAAGAAAATGTCGATTTGACAAAAACCCGGCTATAGTCACTTCGACAAGATCCCCCGAGGAGGATGCGCATGACTGACGACGTGTTTGCCGAGCTGGACAGGGCCGTGGGCCCGGTCGCCATGATGAGCCTGCAGAGCCGCGGCCTCTTGCCCGCCGCTGGCGTCGCGGGCGACGAAGCGCTGCCCGAGCGTGACCTTCTGATGGACCGCGTCGCCGGTGCACTGCTCGGCGCTGCGATCGGCAACGCGCTCGGCCGCGTCGGTGAGAGGAAGCAGCGTCAGCGCGGCGCGGCTGAGTTCGTGTCGACCGAGTGGCTCGAAGGCAAGCGCCTCGACGGCTCGAACGGCAAGGTGCGCGCCGGAGTCCAACAGCTCGTCATCTCGGCGGAGGCGCTCCTCGCCAATGGTGTCGGCGCAGCTCCGGTCGTCAGCGACGAGCTCGTTCGCCGCGTCCGCAGGCTCCGCGTGCCGGGCCGGGCGATCGTGGCGACGGTCGAACAGCGGCGCGCGGGTCTGCCGTGGTTCGAGGCGGGAGCCGGGTCGTTCGGCGAGGGCGCGCTTTGCCGCGCCATCGCCGCCGGCCTTGTGTTCGCGAACGATCCGGTGCGGCGTCCTGTGATCGCTGCGCTCGACGCGGCGGTCACGCACGCGTCGACGCAAGCCACCCATGCGGCGGCGGTCGTCGCCGACGCGATCGGGTCGCTGATCCGTGGCGGAGACCTGGCGAGCTCGACGCTCGATCTCGACGCGATGCTCGCGACGGTGTCACTCGACCAGCAGGCCGAGTCGACGGTCGCCGCCGCTCTTGCGGTCGTCAGTGCCTTTCCCGGTGAGCCCGTGCGTGCCATCACGGCCGCGGCCTCGGTGCCCGGCAACGCCGACACGTTCGCCGCGGTCACCGGCGCGCTCGCAGGCGCCGCGTCCGGTGCGAGCGCGCTGCCCGACCGATGGACTTCCGGCGTCGAGCTCGCCGCCGAGCTCCGTTCGCTCGCCGCGCGCATCGTCGCTCACCTTCTCAACGAGCCGACGACCGTGGGCGAGTCTCGCATCTGGTTCCTGCTCGATCGGTCGGGCTCGATGCAGTCGATCGCCGAGGCAGTCGTCGGCGGATGCAACGCGTTCTTCTCCG
The DNA here is from genome assembly GCA_963726495.1 of uncultured Acidimicrobiales bacterium. Classification (GTDB taxonomy): domain Bacteria; phylum Actinomycetota; class Acidimicrobiia; order Acidimicrobiales; family DATKAS01; genus DATKAS01. Next base: position 60,574 of record CAVSCP010000008.1, on the reverse strand, counting down.
AGCAGCGTGCGGTCGCGGGCACGGCGAAGGTGACCTTCGTGCAGTTCGACGATCGTGAGCCACACGAGGTGCTCCTCGACGACGTCGATCTCGCGTCCGTGGTGCCGCTCGGCGAGCACGAGTTCATCCCTCGCGGCAACACGCCGCTCCTCGACGCCACGGCGCTGCTGCTCGATCGCGCCGAGGCGCGAGGGGGCGCTCCGACCGACAACCTCGTCGTCGTGTTCACCGACGGCCAGGAGAACGCAAGTCGTCGTTGGGACCGGAGCCGTCTGTTCCGCCGCATCTCCGACCTCCAGGACCGCGGCTGGACGTTCGTCTTCCTCGGCGCCAACCAGGACAGCTACGCCGAGGGCGGCGCGCTCGGGTTCGCGACGGGCAGCACGTCGAACTTCGCGGCCGACTCCGCGCAGCGTCGCGGCGGCCTACGGCGGGCTCAACCGCGCCACCCGCGAGTGGCGGGGAAAGTCGGCTCAGCTGCGGATGGTCGACAAGGAGCGCTTCTGGGGCGACCGCAAGGAGGCGGAGGAGCACCTCGAGGACGACTGACCGGCCGGGAATGTCACACCCTCGCGGTACAACGGGATGTGAGGAGGAGGGCGACATGGCGAGGGCTTTGCATCTGGTCGACATCGACAACCTGTTGGGCAATCCGGCGACTGACGACGAGGACGAGATCGGCTGGACCATTCGCACGTACCAGCGCGTCGCCTCGGTCAGGCCAGGGGATCACGTGGTCGTCGCCACGTCACCCTTCGGTCGTCACGCGCTCGCGATCGGCACCGCGTGGCCCGGGGTCGGGCACGTGTGGCGCAAGGGGACCGACGGTGCCGACATGGCCCTCCTCGAAGAGGCCGAGTGGGCGGTCGAGACCGGAGCCTTCACGCGAGTCGTGATCGGCTCGGGCGACCGCATCTTCCTCGTCGCCCTCGAGCTGTTCGAAGGCATCGGCGTGCCGGTCGAGGTCGTCAGCCGTCGCCGCTCGGCGGCCCGGGCGCTGTGCACCCGTGCAAGGTCGGTCACCTTCCTCCCCGAGCGCGCCGCCGCGTGACCGACCTCGACTACGCCACGCGAGTTCGCGGCTGCCTGCTCGGCGGCGCTGTCGGCGACGCGCTCGGCGCACCGATCGAGTTCATGTCATGGGCCCAGATCGAACGTGACCACGGTCCCTCGGGCGTCACCGACATCTTGCCTCCCGGCCATTTCACCGACGACACCCAGATGACGCTCTTCACGTGTGAGGGGCTCATCCGGGCGCAACGTGCGGGGCCGATCACAGGGGGTCATGCACGCCGCCGTCGATGGTGCACCACGCGTATCTGCGTTGGCTCCACACGCAGGGCCAGCTCCTCGAGAGCGAGGCGCTCGACGGTTGGCTCGTGGCCGACCGACGGCTGCACCGACGCGAGGCGCCTGGCAACACGTGTCTGTCTGCGCTCGCGAGCGGCGACGATGGGCACGGCGGACGTGCCGATCAATGACTCGAAGGGATGCGGGGGAGTGATGCGCGCCGCGCCAGCAGGCCTCTTCACGACGTGCCGTCCGCACGAGACCTATCAGCTCGGATGCGACATCGCCGCGCTGACGCACGGCCATCCGCTGGGCTGGCAGTCGGCGGGCGCGCTCGCGGTCATCGTTCGAGCACTCGTTGACGGTGCACCACTGAACGAAGCGGTCGCGACCGCGATGCGCGCGCCCTACTCCCGAGATGCGCGCGGTGCTCGAGAACACGGCCGCGTGTCGCCGAAGCACGGCCTCCCCGGTGCCCCGACCATCGACAACCAGCTCGGAGGCGGCTGGGTCGGCGAGGAAGCCCTTGCGATCGCGGTTGCGTGCCGCGCTCGGCCGCGCCCGACTTCGCGCAGGGCGTGCTCGCCGCGGTGAACCACTCAGGCGACACCGACTCGACGGGATCGATCTGCGGCAACATCCTCGGCGCGCTGCACGGCGAGTCGGCGATCCCGACCGATGGCTCGAGGCGCTCGATGCCCGTGACCTGGTCGAGACCGTCGCCGATGACTTCGTCCGCGAGATGACCGACCCGCCGATCGAATCCCGTGGCTTGGCGAGCGCTCCCAGGTGTGGTGGGACGCCTGGCCAGCGCGGCGGAGGCCGGAGAGCGACCTCCGCCGCGACTGAGGACTAGGCCCAGTTGCCGATCGCCGTTTGCATGGACTTGATCCACGCTTCGTCCATCGCGACCACAGGAATCACCGTCGTCGACTCGAAGAACGGCGCGTAGGTGGCCGCGACCGTCATGTCTTCCGAGTCGCTGTCCACGATGGTGATGAACGTCTTGCCGTCACTCCCGGCATACGACCCGATGGTGCCTTCTTCGAGCCCGACCTTGCCGAACACTGCGAACGCGTGCTTGGCGGTATCCACACCGGGAAGCAGCTTGCTGATCACGACGTACTTCATTGGTTTCCTTCCAACCGACGGGAGAATCCCGTCGCGCGGGACCGTACTCGTCGGAGTCTCTGGCTGCGCAGGGCCGTAGCGTTCTCACATGGGCGGAATGCTCGCTGGCATCGGCAACACCCCAATCGTGCGTCTCACCGCATCGTCGAACCGGGCATGGCCGACGTCTGGGTGAAGCTCGAGGCGGCGAACCCGACTGGCTCCTACAAGGACCGCATGGCCCTTGCGATGATCGAGGGTGCCGAGCGCAGCGGGTCGCCTGAAGCCAGGTCAGCCGGTCGTCGAGTACACGGGCGGCAGCACGGGCAGCTCGCTCGCCTTCGTCTGCGCGGTGAAGGGCTACCCGCTGCGCATCGTCACGTCCGATGCCTTCGCCGACGAGAAGCTGCGCACGATGGAAGCGTTCGGCGCGCAGCTCGAGGTGCTGCCGAGCCCTGCAGGGCATCACTCCCGAGCTGATCCCGCGCATGCGCGCACGAGCCGCTGAGCTCGCGATCGAGCTCGATGGCTACCAGACCGATCAGTTCACGAACCGCGACATGGTCGACGGCTACCGACAGCTCGGCGCCGAGATCCTCGCTCAAGTCCCCGATCGCATCGACGGGCTGTGTCTCTACGTCGGCACCGCGGGATGCTTCCTCGGCGTGAGCCAGACGCTTGCGAGGCCGCGACGTGATGCTTCACCGAGTCGCCGTCGAGCCGGCGGAGTCCGCGGTGCTGTCGGGCGGTGCGCCGGGAACGCATCGCATCGAAGGGGGCGGCACCGGGTTCTTGCCCGACCTGCTGACCACCGCCGACTTCGACGAGGTGATCGCGGTCTCGACCGTCGACGCGTTCGCGATGGCCCGCCGCGCAACTCGCGAGGAGGGTCTGTTCTCGGGACCCTCGACCGGAGCGAACCTCACTGCCGCGCTCGAGCTCGCCGCGCCGCCTCGGCGAGGGCCGCCGCGTCGTGACGATCCAGGTCGACTCCGGCCTCAAGTACCTCGGGGGACCGGTCTACCGGGGCGACTGACCGCTACACCTCTCGACCGAGCACCGCGGCGAGCCGATCGGCGGCGCGACGCGCCGGGCGGCGCGACCTGCTGTTCGTCGAACATGCCTGGCCCGCGGTGGCGTGTGGAGTACTCCCGAGCGAACGGCATGAGCATCTCTGCGAGCTCGGGGTCGAGGTCGGTGCTCTGACCCGTTGCCTTCGCGACATCCCACGCGTGTGCGAAGTGATCGCCCATGAACATGGTCGCCACCGTCGCGCCCGTCTCCGGACCCCACGGCATGGGAGATGTGCGGTCGACCAGACCCGGGTCGGCGCGGAAGACGTCCACGGCCTCGGCCGACGCCGCTCGGTATGCGTCGACGGGATCGAGCCCGCGTAGGTGGTTCACGTAGTAGTTCACGCCTTCGCCGCGTCCAGACAGCTCGATCGACACGATCTTGGCACCCCCCACCATGTGGTTCACGACGTCGCTGAACCGTCCATCCTTCACACGGCGACGGGGAGTCCCACTGGTCTTCGCCGACGCCTCGGAACACTTCCGTCGCAAGCGCGAACGCCTGCTCCATCTCGTCGACGACGTTCTTCCACGCTGAACCTATCGGGGCCCTGGAAGGATTCGAAGCTTGTCCGCGTTCGTCGACCCGGTCGTCCCGGGACGAACCAACGCAGGCGCCTCGGCCGCTGTGGTCGAACCGATGACGGCGCCGGAGCCCTCCGACACGGCCCGCGCTTCGGCGGCCGTCGATGACTCGATGACGGCGCTCGATGAGCCGAGCTGGCCCTCGGCGGCATTGGCCGAACGCACCGTCGCCGGTGCTGGCGCGGGTGTCGCGTCGTCTCGCGTCACTGCGACCGCCACGATGGCGAGCGCAGCAAAGCATCGCGATCAGAACGGCCGCGCCGACAGCGATCCACGCCCACTGAACAGGACCGCGTGTGCTTCTCGGAGATGACACCGGGGACAGTGGTCGGGGTGAGCGTTTGCATCGGGTTCTCCCTTCAGAATCGGACACTCGGATCGGGCAGGAGGGCGACGACGTCGAGGGTCATCCAGACCTCGACGACCCGACCGGCGAGCACTCGGTGCATCGCCATCGCGGTCGATACGCACCGGTGCGCCCGCTGGAGAGATCCCGTGGAACAGCGCGCCGGTGTGTGCCCGTCACCACGATTCGCGTCGCGACCAGGTCGCCCTCCACGATCTGGTCGACGACCCGCAGTCGCACGTCCGGCAACAGCGCCGAACACGGCGTTGTCGGACCCGTGGACCACGCCGTCGAGAGCGCCACCGGTCTCGATGAGGCTCCTGACGAACGCCTTGCGGTCGGTGTGAGCAGGCACGGAAGCAGCGTCGGACGTCGCCATTGACCAGCGCGAAACGGCAGGCCATCGGGCAGAGATCGGGCCGTCTGGCTACCGTCCGCCCCGGATGCCTCGGGCGTTTCGGTTCGCGCCGCCCGTCGTGCCGCCGCGAGCGGTGCTGCGGCCCAGGCTCCTCCGCGCCCTGCTGGGACGTTGGCAACACCGGCTCACCGTCGTCCATGGCGGCCCGGGACTCGGCAAGACCACACTCCTCTCGCAAATGCTCGCTGAGAACACGCTCTCACCGAATGGGCTCGACGTGTGGATCGGGATCGAGCCTGCGGATGTGTCAGGAGCCTCCCTCGGGCACACGCTGTTGGACGCGCTCGCCGTCCCCGACGTCTCATCGCCAAGCGCTGAGTTGGTCTCCGAAGCCGTCTTCGCCGCGAGCTCCCACACCCATCTGCCTGGTGCTCGATGACACCCATGAGCTCACCGCGGGATCGGAAGGGGCAGCGTTGCTCGCCGCGATCCTCGATGAGCTGCCACGCAACGGACACGTCCTTGTCACGACGCGCGCCACTCCGAACCTGCCCTTGGCACGCCTCGCTGCGAAGGGCGAACTGCTCGAGATCGTCGAGCTCGACCTCCGCTTCGACGACGACGAGCTCTCACAGCTCGCACGGCGTACCGATGTCGACGTCGCCGCTCTCGTCGACACCGGGGGCTGGCCGGCCCTTGCCGACCTCGCTGCGCATGGCGCACACGGGCGAGTCGGCGACTACGTGTGGGAGGAGGTGCTCGCGCCGCTCGGCCCAGAGCGGCAGCGGGCGCTCGCGGTGGTTTGCGATCTGGGCGGAGCCGACGACGACCTCGTGTCTCATGCGCTCGGCACTCCGATCGATCTTCGAGAGGCGCTCGATGGTGTTCCGCTGCTCGCGTCGGACGGCGCGGACTGGTGGGCCGCGCACTGGCTCTGGAGCCGTGCTCGTGGACTCGACCCACCCGATCCTGAGGTCCGCCGGCGTTCCGTGGTCAGGCTCGTCGAGCGGGGCCGCCTCGATCAAGCCTTCGACCTCATCGCCGAAGCGGAGCTGTGGGACCTCGCGCCCAGGGTGCTGCGGCAGTCGTGCCTGCTCGGGTCGCGGCCGGGCAGGCCGGTGCTCGTCCGGTGGTTGGACCGGTGTCCCGACGACCTCCATGGCGCACCCGAGCATCTGCTCGCGGCGGGTGTCCTCGCGGAGATCGATGCTCCCGACGACGCGCTCGGCCTTCTCCGTGGCGCAGCGCAGGCGTTCGAGCTGAGCGGCGACGTCGACGGAGAAGTCAGCGCGATCACGCACCTCGGCCGCGTCGCGTGGTGGCGCCAAGACCTCGGGACGCTCGCCGAGTTTGCACCGCGCGTGAAGACGCTCGCCGACGAGGGATCGGCGCAGGCGCTCGGCCTCGATCGGATCGGCGCCGCGATGGTGCGAGACCTCCTGGGTGACGACGACGGAGCGCTCGGCGCCCTCGAGGCGATCCCGACCGACGCGCTCGATCCGTTCTGGCGGAGTGTCGAGGTCTGGCTGCGGACGCGGTGTTGGAGGCCAAGGGGATCTTCCCCGCTGATGTCGTGATGGAGGAGGCCAGGGTCCCGCGGGTGAGCGATCCGCTGATGCAGGTGATCCTCGGGTACGGACGATGGCTCTCGGGATGGCAATGCGGCCTCATCGACGACGCGGTCCTCCAGGCACCGAGGGTCGTGGCGAACGGTTTGGCGAACGGCGCGCACAACGCGATGGCTGCCGCGTCAGACGCTGCTCGTGCCTGCGCGTATGTCGGCGACGTCGACGAGGCGACTCGGCTCCTCGACATCGCTCGGGGATGTGGGCCCGGACGCGGAGCCTCGGCTCTCCGGCTCGCGCTCGCGGAAGCCTCTGCGTCAGTGGCGTTCGGAGACGAGGATGCGGCGGCGGTGACGCTCTCCGAGGCGATCGAGACAGCGGGCCTCGACCGCGGGTCGGGTCGGCGAGCTTGGCGCGAAGCGATGCCGCTCTCCTACGTACTCGTGCCGGAGTGCCGCAGCTACTGGGACGACGCGCCGCTCGAAGGGCACTGGGTGAGAGTTCGACGACTCGCTCGCGCGGTCGTCGCCGCCCGTTCACATGACGCCGCCGACCCGCTCACAGACACAGATCTCGGCATCGCCCGAGCCGTCTTGCCGTTCCGGTTCGCGGCCGAGCTCGGCCTCGGACCCGCCGCGGCCGGCGATGCACGCGCGCTCGCTCTCGTGGAGGCGCTCGGGGCGCCGGGCGCGGCCGCATCCGCGAGCTCATGGCGTCCGGCGACGCGAAGGTCGCGGCGAAGGCCCAGACTCTTCTCGCGGCGCTACCCGCGACGCCGGCGGCTCCTATCGCGATCCGGGTGCTCGGGCCAATGTCCGTGACGCGGGCTGACGAGGCCGTTCGAGATCCAGCGATGCGACGCGATCGTGTGCGTTCCCTCCTTGCGTTCCTTCTTTTGCACCGCACCACGACACGTGCCGCGGCCACCGCAGCGTTGTGGCCGGACTTCAACGAGAAGGCGGCCGCCAACAACCTGCCGCGTGACGCTGAATCATCTGATGGAGCTGCTCGAGGCCGACCGTGTCGACGGCGAAGCGCCGTACTACCTCCGCTCGGAAGGTGGCACGCTGCGCCTGGTGACGACGGGCGCGTCGATCGATCTCGATCGGCTCGAGCACGAGGTCGCCGCTGGACAGGCGGCGGACCTGAACGGCACGCCTTCGCTTGCCTTGCCGCACTACATGGATGCCGCTGACCTCTGGCGCGGTGAGCTGTTCGCCGACGTGCCCGATGCCGACTGGCTCGACTTGCCGCGCGAGGCGGCACGCTCCCTGTTCGTGTCGGCCTCCGTGAGAGCAGCCCAGCTCCTCAACGCCACCGGCGACGTCGACCGCGCCGCGGCATCACGCGATCCGTGCACTCGAAGCCGACCCCTGGTCGGAGGACGGGCATTGCGTCCTCGTGGACGGAGCGCTCCTGGTCGGCGACCGTTCGCGAGCCGCCCGGCTGCTCGCTCGCTGCACCGAGTTGCTCGACGAGCTCGGTGTCGGGCCATCGGAGACCACCGAGCGATTGCGCCGGCAGCTCAACGCTCCAGGAGCGGTGTGAGCGACGTCAGCCGATCCTCGTCGTGTGCCCTTCCCAGTACCGATCCCGCAGCAACCGCTTGTAGAGCTTGCCGGTCGGCAGGCGCGGCAGCTCGTCCTCGAAGTCGATCGTCCGCGGGCACTTGAAGTGCGCGAGGTTCTCGCGGCAGAACGCGATGAGCTCACGCTCGATCTCGGGACTCGGCTCGACGCTGTCGATGAGCTGCACGACTGCCTTCACCTCTTCGCCGAGGTCCTCGTTGGGAACGCCGAACACCGCGGCGTCCATGACCTTCGGATGAGTGATCAGGAGGTTCTCGGTCTCTTGCGGGTAGATGTTCACGCCGCCCGAGATGATCATGTAGCTCTTGCGGTCGGTGAGGTAGAGGTAGCCGTCGTCGTCGACGTACCCGACGTCGCCGACGGTGCTGGTGTCGCCGGCCTCGTTGCGCGACTCACGTGTCTTGTCGGGCGCATGGAAGTACTCGAATGCCGTCGCGCCCTTGAACCACACGGTGCCCGGCGTGCCGGTCGGTTGCGGGTTGCCGTCCTCGTCGAGGATGAGCAGCTCGCCGAGGATGCACTTGCCGACCGTGCCCGGATGGGCGAGCCACTCCTGCGAATCGCAGAACGTGAAGCCGTTGGCCTCGGTCGCGCCGTAGTACTCGATGATGACCGGGCCCCACCACTCGATCATCTCCTGCTTCACCGGCACCGGACACGGAGCCGCCGCGTGGATGATGACTTCGAGCGACGATGTGTCTGCCGCGGCGCGCACCTCCTCGGGCAGCTTGAGCAGCCGGGAGAACATCGTCGGCACCATCTGCGAGTGCGTGATGCGGTGCTCCGCGACGAGATCGAGGAACTGCGCGGGATCGAACTTCTCCATGATCACCGCGGTGCCGCCGAGCCTGAGCGTGCCCGAGATGCTCGCCTGCGGAGCGGAGTGATAGAGCGGTGCCGGCGACAGGTAGGTCTGCCCGACGCGGAACCGGAACATCGCCTGCACGAATTGCATGACCGCCATCGCTGCATCGGGATGCACGTCGGGCAGTGCACGCAGGATGCCCTTCGGCTGTCCGGTCGTGCCGGACGAGTAGAGCATCGCCGCGCCGAGCTGCTCGTCGTCGATCGGATCGGTGGGGAACTCCGCGCGAGCAGCCGAGAGGCTCTCGAAGGGCGCGTCGTCGCTGTCGATGTCGGCCATGAGCCACCGCTCGACGTTCGGGCACAGCGCGGGCAGCTGCATCGCGACCTCGCGCTTCGCGGCTGACGTCACCACGATGCGCGCCTCGCTGTCGTTGATGATGTACGCCGCCTCGTCGGGCGCGAGGTACGAGTTGATGCACGTGTAGTAGATGCCGGAGCGCTCCGCGCCGCCCTCGCACTCGAGCATGCGCGGGTTGTTCTCGAAGAAGAGCGCGACGTGGTCGAGACGCCTCAAGCCCTGTGCGCGATACAGGTGGGCCATCTGATTCGCGGCTGCCTCGAACTGGCGGAAGGTCACGACCTCGCCGCTGCTCGCCATGATCAGCGCGGGCTCGTCGGCCCGCCTCTTCGCGTGCTCCCCCGGATACATGCGGGGGACAGTACCGCCGGCCCCGTCCCTCAGTCAGGTAGACTGAAAGAACTTGAAATAGGTCTTGATTCTCGAACATCTGTTCGATAGAGTGGCCGAGTGATCCAGTCGGAGCGGGCGGAAGAGCTGAACGAGCGCCTGGGCATCCTCATCGCGCAGCACCACGCGATAGGCGCCGAGATCGTCGGCTGCCTCACCGAGCTCGACGAGATCGAAGGCTGGCAGGGCGAGGGCTATCGCTCGCAGGCGCACTGGCTGTCGATCCGCGGCGGGTTCACGATGACTGAGGCCAGCCGGTTCGCAACGGTCGCAGCCCGCGCCGCCAACGTGTCGACGATCCTCGCCGACGCGCACGAGGGCCGGTTCTCGGTCGGTGTGGTCGCGATGGCGGCTCGAGTGGCAACGCCCAAGAACGAGCATCTGATCGCGCAGATCCTGCGCGACGCCACGCCGAGCCAGGCCGCTCGCATCTTCCGGAAGTACCGCGATTGCCAGAGCGAGAACGGCGGCGCGAAGCCCGATCCCGAGGTCGACTTCTGGGCGCGGCGATGGAGCGATGGTCTCGGCCGCGACCGCTTCGACATCGCGACCGACAGCGCGACGGGCGCGCTCTTCTGGGAGGCGTGGCAGGCGATGCGCGCCGCAGGAGAGAGAGACGTCGACCCGACCGACGCCGAGCAGCGGCGTCGCCTCAACGCGAGTGAGATCGCGCGTCGCATGGCCCAAGTCGTGCTCGACGCGCGCGAACGCGTCTGGCATGCGGGCTCCTGGCGACGAGAAGTTCTGCGTGCAGGTGTCGGTCGACCTGGTGACGCTCGCCAAGATCCTGGGCCTCGACTTCGATCCTGTGCAGCCGGTCGGCCTAGGCAGCCACGCCTTCATCCCGGCGACGGGCAAGGTGCTGTCCGACGATGAGCTCGACGCCATCCTGTGCGGCTCCAAGCTCCAGATGCTCGTCCACCACGACGGTGTTCCGCTGTGGCTGGGCCCCGAAGTGCGCACGGCGAGCCGGCACCAGCGGCGGGCGCTGCGCTTCCGTGCCGGTGTGACGGGGTGTGAGTTCCCCGGCTGCACGCAGACGCGGTTCGTCGACGCCCATCACGTGCGGTGGCACAGCCGAGGTGGCCCGACCGATCTCGACAACCTCGTGCTTCTCTGCAGCCACCACCACACGCTGATCCACGAGAAGACCTGCGCGATCACCACCGACGGTGATCAGCGGTTCACTTTCTGGCGAGGCGAGCGTTGCCTCGGTACGACGACGCGAGGCGACTCGACCGGCGGTCGACCACCCGACATCGTCGAGCTTCCGACCATCGACAGCCTGCCGAGTCCGCCTCCCGAGTTCGGGCGCGACACGCCCCGCTGCACCGGCGGCGGCGAACCGCTCTCGACCTACGGGTTGAGCGTCTTCATCGACCACCTGCTCGCGGCTTAGCTCGGGTCGCCCTCGCTCGCCTTCAGGCCGAGCACGTGGTCGAAGAGCAGCGCGGTCTTGAGTGTGATCTCGCGCACGCCCTGGAGCGCGAGCACGTCGGGCTGCCCAGTGCGGTTGAGCTTCGGCGGAACCACCTCGCCATCGGGGCCGACGAACTCGACCTCGCCCAAGCGTTGCGGCGCGAGGTAGGCGTCGGTGCGGCGCGGCGTGCCCGAACCGGGCCTCGCGACGATGTGCTCAGCCCCGTCGCGCATCGGTCGACCGAACAGCTCGTCGGCTCGCTTCTGCGTGACGATGTCCTCGACGTCGAGGCGACCGACGATGCGGAGCCGGCCGCCCGAGATCGAGATCACGTAGAGGCGGTCACCCGCGGCGACGCCCCGTTGCCGGAACCCGTTCGAGGTCGTGTGGCCGACGAAGGTGCCCTCGCCGCGCTCGACCATGTCCCGCTTCCAGTAGTGGGTCCAGATGGCCACGGGCGCGATCATGCCTCGTGGCGTCTGTGACCGGTGTGAAGCGTCGAGCGCGGCGCGCCTTCCACAAGGCGCTCGGTCACGAGCGCACGAACGAGCTCGGTGCGCGCCCCGACCAGCGTGGAGCGCCAGAGTTCGCCCGCCCCGCCTCGCAAGCGTGCACCGCGGCGCAGATCGCGGACGCCAAGTTCGTCGAGTGGTGCGAGCGCATCGGCAGCCCGGTGTTGATGCACCGCAAGCTGTGGGAGTGGTGCTACATCCTCGAAGCGCTCGAGTCGTCTGCCGCGATCGTCGACGGCGCGCGAGGGGTGGGGTTTGGTGTCGGCCGCGAACCGATCGCCTCCTACCTCGTGAGCAAGGGGTGCCGCGTGACGGTGACCGATCTGCCGTCCGGCGCCGCGGAAGCCGACCATTGGTCGGGTGCCGCGCAGTGGGCAGCCGATCTCGACGCCACTCGCGACGACAAGCTCTGCACGGCTGAGGAGTACGCCGAGCGCGCCGAGTTCCGTCCTGTCGACATGCGGTCGATCCCCGCGGACTTCGAGGGTTACGACTTCAGCTGGTCGTCGTGCGCCTTCGAGCACCTCGGCACGCTCGGCGCGGGGCTCGACTTCATCCACGAGCAGATGCGGGTGCTGCGTCCCGGGGGAGTGGCGGTGCACACGACCGAGCTCAACGTGTGCTGCAACCTCGCGACGATCGACGAAGGCGAGACCGTGCTCTACCGGCGCCGCGACCTCCAGCGGCTGCAGCGCGACCTCGCCGCGGCCGGCCACTCGATGACGCTCAACTTCACTCTCGGCGACGAGCCCGCCGACCGCCACGTCGACACCGTCCCGTGGACGAACGTGCATCTGAACCGGCGGATGGACGGCTACGTCATCACCTCGTTCGGGATGACGATCCGGAAGGGCATGCAATGATCCTCGGGTGGCGCTGACGTTGGGGGGTCTGGGCGACCTGGGGTCGGGCGGCGCAGCGCGCGGCGTCCTGCCGTCGCAGCTCATCCGCGAGGCGATCGCGCTCGGGTACATCCACGCCGACGGCGAGAAGGTGCCCGAAGACCGCGTGCAGCCGGCGAGCCTCGACCTCCGGCTCGGGCCGCGCGCCTACCGGCTGCGCTGCAGCTTCTTGCCCGGCGCCGAGACCGTCGACCGCAAGATGCGGCCGCTGGTGATCGACGAGCTCGACCTGCGCGGGGGCGCGGTGCTCGAGCCGAACCGCCCGTACCTGATCCCTCTGGCCGAGCACCTCGCGCTGCCCGACGGGCTGCGAGCGAAGACGAACCCCAAGAGCTCGACTGGTCGCCTCGACGTGTTCACCCGTGTGGTCACCGACGGCAGCTATCGGTTCGACGAGATCGCCGACGGGTACCGCGGCCCCTTGTACCTCGAGGTCGTGCCGCTGTCGTTCGCGGTGCAAGTGGAAGAAGGTCTGTCGCTCAACCAGCTACGGCTCATCGTGGGGCGGTCGCCGCTGACCGATGCCGAGCTGCTCGCCGAGCACCGAGACAGCCCGCTGCTGTTCCGCAACGGGCAGCCCGTGCCCCTGTCCGACCTCGCGCTCGCCGACGGGCTCTTCTTGAGCCTCGATCTGCGGGGCGACAAACGCGGCCACGTCGGGTTCCGAGCGAAGCTGAACACTCCGGGCCTCGACATGTCCGCGATCGGTTCGCACCGCGTGGACGACTACTGGGAGCGAGTGACGAGCGAGGAGCGAGCGCGGATCGTGCTCGACCCCGAGCGCTTCTACCTGCTGCTGTCGGAGGAGAGCGTGCGCGTGCCGCCGACGCTCGCTGCGGAGATGACGGCATTCGACCCGACGAGCGGTGAGCTGCGCACGCACTACGCGGGGTTCTTCGATCCGGGGTTCGGCTACTCGCGTGACGGCCAGCTGCTCGGCTCGCGGGCCGCGCTCGAGGTGCGCGCGCACGACGTCCCGTTCATGATCGAGCAGGGCCAGGGTGTGTGCAAGCTCACCTTCGAGCGCATGCTGGGTGAGCCCGAAGAGCTCTACGGCGACGACGTCGGGTCGAACTACCAAGGCCAGATGCAGACGTTGAGCAAGCACTTCCGCGTCGACCGGCCCGCGTCCGCACGCGCCGACGACGATCCGCAGCTCGACCTCTTCGGCGCAGAGGCCTAGCTCTCCGGTACGGTCCGCGCATGACGACGATGATCGGGCCGTTGCGGCGAGCGACCCAGATCGCCGCAGACCGGACCGCGATCGCGTGTGGCGACGTCGAGCTCACCTACGCGCAGACGTGGGAGCGCTGCCGTCGCCTCCTCGGAGCGCTTCGCGCGCTCGGGATGCAGCCGGGCGATCGCATCGCGCATCGTGGGCGCGAACTGCCATCGCTACGTCGAGCTGTACCAGGCGGTGCCCGGCGGCGCGATGGCCCTCGTGCCGCTCAACCAGCGCCACACCGATGCGGAGCTGAACTACGCGCTCGGCGATTCGCAGACGCGCGTGCTGTTCACGAACCGCGTGATCGACGGGCTGCCGTCGTGCGTCGAGCACGTCGTCGATCTCGAGGATGGTTACGAGAAGCTGCTGGCCGAGGCCGAGCCCGCCGACTTCCCCGACGACCTGCTCGACACCACGATCGCGGGCCTCTTCTACACAGGCGGCACGACGGGAGCGGCGAAGGGCGTGATGCTCACCCATCGCAACCTGATCGCCGAACGCGTTGCACTATCAGGCCTTCTACCCGTTCCGTCCCGAGATGTGCTGGCTCATCGCCGCGCCGCTCTTCCACGCCGCGGGGTCGATCGCCGTGCTCCCGACCGTGTGGGCGGGGGGACGTCAGGTCGTGCTGCCCGCGTTCGACGCGGCGCACGCGCTCGACCTCATCGAGCGCCACGGCGTGACCGGCACGCTTGTTGGTCCCGACGATGCTCGCGGCGCTCAACGAGGAGCAGCTGGCTCGACCTCGCGACGCAGTGAGCCTCAAGGCGATCTTCCACGGCGGGTCGCCCGTCGCGACCGAGACGCTGCGCCGCGCGCACACCGCGTTCCCGACGACGGAGCTGCTCGAGATGTACGGCGCGACCGAGACGGCACCGATCGCGACGACGTTCCGCAACGAAGAGCAGTGCCTCGACTCTCCGCGCGCCCGATCGTGTGGGCAGCCCGCCGTCGGCGTCGACATCCGCATCCTCGGCACCGACGGTGTCGTGGTGCCCGCCGGCGAGGTCGGCGAGGTCGTGATCCGAGGCGACAACGTCATGATCGGCTACTGGAACAAGCCCGAGCAGACCGCGGCCGCGCTCGTCGACGGCTGGTACCACTCGGGTGACCTCGGATACCTCGACGACGAGGGATACGTGTACCTCGTCGACCGGGCGAAGGACATGATCGTGAGCGGCGGTGAGAACGTCTACAGCGTCGAGGTCGAGGACGTGCTCTACCGCCATCCCGCGGTGCTCGAAGCGGCGGTCTTCGGCGTCCCCGACCCGCACTGGGGCGAAGCCGTGTACGCAGTCGTGATCCCGCGCAGCGACGTGACCGAGCGCGAGCTCATCGAGCACTGCCGGGCCGCGATCGCCGGCTACAAGGTGCCGAAGCAGATCGAGCTGCGCAGCGATCCGCTGCCGAAGTCAGGCGCGGGCAAGGTGCTCAAGCGTGAGCTGCGCGAGCCGTACTGGTCCGGCTCCGATTCGCGGGTCGGCGGTTCGTGACGACGACGGAGGCCGCGGCACAAGGCCACGGCCATCTACGACGAGCTGACCGACGGGCTGCGCCGCGACCTGCGGGTCACCGACCTCGTCTACCAAGCGGCAGAGCGCTATCCCGATGTGCTCCCGACGCGCGCGGAGATCGATGCGCGAGCGCGAGCACATCCAGAGCGAGAAGCAAGGGCTCGAGATCCGCCAGGGCGAGTTCGTGGCCGAGGTGCTCGCCGATCCGCAGCTCGGCTTCCACCTGATGCACGCGATGTCGCAGCCGCGGGCCGAAGCGCTGGCCGCGCATCGACGCGTTCCGAAGGACGGGCCTTGTCGACCTCGGCCCGATCCTCGTCGAGCGCGACGGTGCGATCGGCAGGGTCACGATCCAGAACCACGCGTTCCTCAACTCGGAGGACGACGTCTCGACCGCGGCGTTCGAGACGGCAGTCGACCTGGTGCTGCTCGACGACGCGATCGACATCGGCGTCGTGCGGGGCGCGCCGGCCACGCACCCGAAGTACGAAGGGCGGCGCATCTTCGGGTCGGGCATCAACCTGACGCACCTGTACTACGGGAAGATCTCGCTGGTCGAGTTCATGATCGAGCGTGAGCTCGGCGGCGTCAGCAAGATGTACCGCGGTCACAGCGTCGGGGCACTTCGAGGCGACCGACCTCGAGGAGCGTCGCGAGAAGCCGTGGATCGCGGCCGTCGACTCCTTCGCGATCGGCGGCGCGTGCCAGTGGCTGCTCGTGATGGATCGTGTCGTCGCCGAGACGGGCTCGTACTTCAACCTTCCCGCTCGGAAGGAGGGGATCATCCCCGGGTCGGCGAACCTGCGGCTGCCGCGGTTCGTCGGCGAGGGGCTGACGCGGCAGGCGATCTTCTTCGGGTACGTGTTCGAAGCCGAGTCGCCCGAGGGTCGGATGATCGCCGCTGAGGTGGTGCCGAGCGCCGAGATCGACGAGCGCGGTCGACGCGCGCGGCCGACGAGCTCACGAGCGCGGGAACGACGAGCCTGCTCGCGAACCGCAAGGCGATGCGGGTGGGCCACGAGCCCCTCGACGTGTTCCGCCGCTACATGGCCACCTACGCGCGTGAGCAGGCGCACTGCCTGTACAGCCCCGCGCTCATCGCGAACCTCGAGCGCAACTGGAACGCACGGAGCCGGCGACTGTGAGCGACGACCGTCCGATCGGCGACCCACGCGTTGATGCGCGCGCTCGGGATGACGACGATCTTCGGAAACCCGGGTTCGACCGAGCTGCGCTTCTTCAAGGACGCGCCCGCTGACTTCCGGTACGTGCTCGCGTTGCAGGAGTCGTCGGCCGTCGCGATGGCGGACGGCTACGCGCAGGCGACGCGCAACGCCGGCTTCGTGAACCTGCACTCGGCGGTGGGCGTCGGCCACGCGCTCGGCAGCATCTTCACGGCGATGCGCAACCAGACGCCGCTCGTGATCACCGCGGGCCAGCAGTCGCGCGAGCTGCTCACGGGCGAGCCGTTCCTGTTCTCCGAGCAGGCGACCGAGCTGCCGAAGCCGTATGTGAAGTGGAGCGTCGAGCCCGCTCGCGCGGCGGATGTGCCCGCGGCGATCGCCCGCGCGTACTACACGGCGATGCAGCCACCGCAGGGACCGACGTTCGTGTCGATCCCCGAGGACGATTGGGACGCGGCGGCGAATGAGGTCACGCCGCGTGAGGTGCGCGGCGACTTCGTCGGTGAACCCGAGGCGCTCGGGGCCGTGGCGGCGGCGCTGAACGACAGCACGAACCCGGCGCTGGTGGTGGGCGCGGGAGTCGACCGTGACCGAGCGTGGGACGCCGTCGTCGCGCTCGCCGAGCGCACCGGAGCGACGGTGTGGGTGAGCCCGCTGTCGGCGCGCTGCAGCTTTCCCGAAGTCCATCCGGCGTTCGCGGGCTTCCTCACGCCGGCGCGAGCGCGTCTCGCCGAGCAGCTCGCGCCGCACGACGTCGTCGTCGTGCTCGGCGCACCCGTGTTCACGTATCACGTGCGCTCCGAGGGCGACGTGGTCGCCGACGGCACCTCGCTCTTCCTCCTCACCGACGACCCCGACGCGGCGGCGTTCGCTCCCGTCGGCGCCGCGATCCTCACGACGCTGCGGCGAGGCATCACCGAGCTGCTCGGCCGCGTCACGCAGTCCGAGCGCAAGCCGGCGGGCCGCGCGCCCCGACCCATGCCGCAAGCGGGCGATCCGATCTCCGGCGCGTTCGTGATGCAGGTCGTGAGCGAGGTGATGCCCGCGAACGCGGTGATCGTCGAGGAGGCCCCGTCACATCGCAACGCGATGCACGACCTCCTCCCCATCCGCCACAGCGACGGCTTCTACTGCGGCGCGAGCGGAGGGCTCGGGTGGGCGCTGCCCGCGTCGGTCGGCATCGCGCTCGGTGATCCTTCGCGCCGCATCGTGTGCCTGCTCGGTGACGGCTCGAGCCTCTACTCGATCCAGGCGCTCTGGACCGCGGCCGAGCACACGCTCCCGATCACGTTCGTCATCCTCAACAACCGCGGCTACAGCGCGCTGAAGGCGTTTGGCCTCGCGATGGGCATCGAGACGCTTCCCGGCGTCAACCTGCCCGGCATCGAGCTCGTGAACCTGGCGATCGGCTTCGGCGTGTCGGCCGAGCGCATCGTGCACGCCAACCGGCTGGCTCCCGCGCTGCGAGAGTCGTTCGCAGCCGCCGCGCCGACGCTGCTCGACGTGTGGGTGGATCCCACCGTCGAGCGGCTCTACTGATCAGCCGAGACGGCCCGACGCGGCGTGCGCCGCCGCCACGACTGCGTCGTGTTGTGTCTCGGCGCCCTTGGCCGACAAGTCGAGGCTCACGAGGTACGGGCCCTGGATCCAGGTGACCGTGGCGATTCCGTCGATCGTTGACTTGACGTTGGCGGCGTCGCCGAGATCCGTCGACCACTTGGCCGTCGATTCTGCTTGCTCTGGCTCCAGTCGGAGGCTTCTGCTTCGCCTGGTCGAGCGGGAAGTCCTTCGGCGTCACGCGCGACGTCGAGGACCAGATCGGGCGGGACGCTCGACGGGTCGGCGCCGCCCTCCCACCGGCACGTGCTCTCTCCCGGCTGAGACCCCGTGACCGGCTTCGAGGTCGGCTGCGGGAAGAGCTTCGCGACTTCGTCGTTCGTGAGGAGCGTGCAGGCATCGACCGCGGCAGCGGCCGCTGCCGCGGCCGGGCGGGAGCGCTCTGCGACCGCCGCCGTCAGTTGGCGCTGCCGCGGCATCGCTGGCCGGTGGCGCCTCCGCTGGCGATCCGGCCTTGAACCGCCGCAGCCCGCGATCAGTGATCGTCGCTGCGATCGCAGCTGCAACAAGGAAGAGTCGGTGGTTGTTCATCGAGTCCTCCGTCGATTGGTCGAGCATCAGCTCGTCGAGCTTCGAGTGGGCCACGCCGGCAGCAGAGGTGCCGAGGGCTGTCGGGCTCGACGCCCACCGCTCGGGCGATCACTGGCTCGGTGACGCCTTCGTCAGCGAGCCGCAACGCGGTCGCGTACGGGAAGGGCAGCAGCGACATCGCTTCCTCGCGGTCCACGATCGGACCGTGCGCCCTCACCGTTCGGGGCGCATCCGCAGTCGGCTACGTAGCCTTCCTCCTGGTGGACCGGGACTGGCCGATCGCCGGCCGCGCCGCAGAGCTGTCATTCGTCGTCGACGCCGTTCGGGCCGGTCGTGGCGTCGTCATCGCCGGCGCGACCGGCGTCGGCAAGACCCGCCTCGCCCGCGAAGCAAGCGGCGAGCTTCGCGGGCGAGCTTGCGATCGAGTCGATCTCGGCGACCCGCGCTTCGGCGAGCATCCCGCTCGGTGTCTTCGCTCATCTCGATGAAGGCCGCACTTCCGCTTTCCTCACTCCACTCGGAGCCATCCGCCACGCCCTGATCGCGCGCGCGACCGGCCGCCCGCTGTTGCTCGTCGTGGACGATGCACACGCGTTGGATCCCGGCATCGGCCGCGCTCGTCCATCACCTCGCGGCGTCGCGGGACGCAGTCGTGCTCGCGACCGTGCGTTCTCGCGAGGCGAGCCCCGACGCGGTGACCGCACTCTGGAAGGACGAGCTGTGCGATCGACTCGACCTGCAGCCGCTGTCGGATCGCGAGACCGGTGACCTCCTCCGCCAGGTGCTCGACGGTGAGGTCGACGTTCGGACTCGGCACGACCTGTGGGAGGCGACACAGGGGAACCTGCTCTTCCTCCGTGAGCTGGTGGGCGAGGGGTTGGACTCTGGAGCATTCGCGTTGCAGGACGGGCTCTGGCGTTGGGTCGGCGCGATCCACGCACCTGCAAGGGTCGCCGAGCTCGTCGCCGCACAGCTCGACTCGGTTGACGACGCCCAGCGCGACTCCCTCGAGCTGGTCGCACTAGGCGAGCCCCTGGAGTGGGACCTCCTTTGCTCGTTGACGGCCGGTGCCGACGGCGCAGTCGCCGGCGGGCTGCTCGTCGTCGAGCGTGAAGGCGGTCGGCTTCGCGCTCGCGTCACGCACCCCCTCATCGCAGATGTCGTTCGCAGTCGCATCACCGCGCCTCGACGCCAGGAGCATCTGCGTCAACCTCGCGTCGCGAGTCGAGAGCTCGGGAGCCCGACGCCGCCACGACGTCTTGCGCATCGTGAGCTGGCGGCGCGCGGCCGGCGACGCCGTCGATGCCGATGCCCTCACCGAGGCCGCCCGCCGGTGTGTGGCTGTGGACCCGGATGAGGCCGAAGCACTCGCCCGGCTGGCGATCGACGCCGGGGCGGGTCTTGCCGCCGTGATCGTCTTGGCGCAGCAGCTGATGTTCAGTCGGCGTGTCGACGATGCTGCGGCGCTGCTCGCCGATCCGCCCGTTGCCCCCGCTTCACTCGAGGACGAGGTGGCGCTCGTCGTCATGCGCGCGAACAACCTCACGTTCGGGCTCGGCCGCGGGCAACACGCGGCTGCGCTGCTGGACGATCTCGCGGCCCGGGTCGACGACCCGGCAGTGCGTGCGCGAGCTCGCGTCGCAGACAGTGCCGATGTTGCTCTTCGCCGGCGAGGTCGAAGAGAGCAACGCTCGAGCCGGCATCTTGATCGATGACCCCCGCGTCGCGCTGGTCGACCGTCTTCGCGCTCGCATCACGCGGGTCGCGGGGTTTGCGGTGACGGCGCGGCCGGTGACACGCGCAACGCGAAGCTGCGCTCGCGTTCGAGGCCATCGGTGGCGGTCTCGAAGGATTGCCGATGGCGGCGGGCCAAGTCGCGGCCGGGCTGGTGCTCGCGTTGCAGTGGACAGGTGACCTCGACGCCGCGGACCGGCTTGCGCAGCTGGGCTACGAGGACGGCACCCGTCGGGGGGCCGACCTGTTGCGCGGCGTCTCCGCGGTCCACCTCGGGGTCGGCGCGTTGTGGCGGGGACGGGTGACGACCGCGGCGACGCTGCTGGGCGAGGCCGTCGTCGCCCTCCGTGGGAACGACGTCGGGATGCTCGGATGGGCGATCGACAACCTGAGGGCTGCCACTGCGCTCTCCGGGCGTCCCGAGTCCCGACATCGATGAGCCGACTTGCCGCCACGGCCTCTACGAGACCGAACGACTTCGCCTCGAAGCCTGCGTCCGGTGCTGCGAGCAGCGACACCCGCGGCGCCGTCGAGCTCGCCCTCCGCGCTGGCTGACCTCGCGAGAGCCGGTGGTCTGCGGACTCAGCTCGCGTTCGCGCTCTTCGACGTCGCCCGGTACGGCGGCAGGGAGTCCTTGCTCGTCGATCTCGAGACCCTTGCCGACACCGGCGAGGGGCCGCTCTTCCCGGCGCTCGCCGCCGGAGCGTTGGCGCTCGCGCGTGGTGACTCGGGCTCGCTCGTTGCCGCGTCTCTCGAGCTCGAGCGGATGGGGTTCGTCCTCTTCGCTGCAGAGATGGCCCGCGCCGCAGCCGGGTCGCTCGCACGCGACGGCCTCCGCGCTCGTGCCGTGGCGGCCGAGCGCCGCGCCCGCGCGCTGGAGGCGAAGTGCGAGGGCGCGCGGACGCCGCTCCTGCGCCAGGCGCCCGGTGTGGCGACCGACGTGCTCACCTCTACGCGAGCGCGATGTCGCGACTCTTGCCGCGCACGGGGTCTCGAACGCGGAGATCGCCCAACGCTTGGGCCTCTCGATCCGCACCGTGGAGACGCACTTGCAGCGCGTTGTACACGAAGCTCGGAATCCACGGACGCGCCGAGCTTGCCGGCACCGTCTAGCGCTGTCGCGCGATCGCGATGAACGCCCGCGCTGCGGGGGAGAGCGTCGCGTCGCGGTGGATCAGGCCGAGCTCGCGCCACAACGCAGGCCGCAGATGCGCGACGACCGCGCCTTGAAGACGTGCCACCTCGGCCATCGGGGCGGGCACGACCGCCGCACCCGCGCCGGCGAGCACGAGCGGGACGACCGCCTCGCGCTGGTCGGTCTCGACGGCGATCGTGGGATGCGCGCCTGCTGATTCGAACGCGACATCGAGCATGTTGCGCGTCGAGGTGCCCGCGGGCAGCGTGACGAGCGAGTGGCGCGCCAAGGCATCGACGGCGATCC
Organism: uncultured Acidimicrobiales bacterium; assembly: GCA_963726495.1. GTDB lineage: Bacteria > Actinomycetota > Acidimicrobiia > Acidimicrobiales > DATKAS01 > DATKAS01. Next base: position 39,023 of record CAVSCP010000008.1, on the reverse strand, counting down.
GCTGCGGAGCGTCGGTGCCGGGCGGGAGGATCGCGACGAGCTCCTGACGTCCGAGCGGGACGGCGTGCAGCCGAGCCGCGTCGACCGGCAGCTCGGTGATGCCGACCTCGCTCTCACCGGACCGCACCGAGTCGACCAGCGCCGCGACGCTCTCGGGGTGGGCGAGGCGGACCGTGACGTCGGGATGGGCCGTGCGGAACGCGCCGACGAGTGGCGTGACGGGATCGACGGCCAGGGTCGGCAGCGTGACCAGGTCGAGATGACCCGCGACGACGCCCGCGACCGCGTCGACCTCGGCGCGCACGGTGTCGAGCGCCCGCATCACCTCACGAGCCGCGGGCACGAACGCCTCGCCGGCCGAGGTGAGCCTCGGGCGGCGGCCGACGCGCTGGAACAGCTCGACACCGAGCTCTCGCTCGAGCGTGTGGATCGCATGCGAGAGCGATGGCTGCGCGACGAAGCACGAGGCCGCCGCGGCCGTGAACGTGCCCTCGTCGACGACCGCGAGCGCGTACCGCAGCTGGTGGATCTCCATAGAGCAAGTCTATGGGTACGAGAGAAACATGGTCTTGGACGGCACGATCAAAGGGTGGTCCCATAGAGACGTGCAGTGGGTGCTCATCGCGCTGATCGGCGCCGGAGTCGGGTACCTCGGCGGCCTGTTCGGCAAGGGCGGGTCGGCGATCGCGACCCCGCTGCTCGCGGCGATCGGCGTGCCTCCCCTGATCGCCGTCGCCTCCCCGCTGCCCGCCACCATCCCGGGCACCCTGGTCGCGTACAACCGGTATCGCCGGTTCGGGATCTCGGACGGTCGGGTCGTGCGGTGGAGCATCGCGTTCGGTGTTCCGGCGACGATCCTCGGCGCGTACCTGACCCGGTTCATCGACGGTCACGCGCTCGTGAAGATCACCGACGTCCTCATCGCCGCGATCGGGCTGAAGGTCCTCCTGAAGCCCGAGGACGACGAAGTGGTGCGCGACGAGGTGCCGCAGCGAGCGCTGCGCCTGGCGCTCATCGGGCTGACCGTCGGCTTCCTCGCCGGCCTGCTCGCGAACGCCGGCGGGTTCCTGCTCGTGCCGCTCTACCTCGCGGCGCTGAAGCTCCCGATCAAGACCGCGCTGTCGTGCTCACTCGCCGTCGCCGCGGTGCTCGCGATCCCGGGCACGCTGGTGCACGCCGCGCTCGGACACATCGACTGGACCGTGACGCTCGTGTTCGGAGCGGCGTCGGTGCCGCTCTCGAGCCTGGGTGCGAAGACCGCGCTGCGCATGCACGCCGCAACGCTCGAGCGGCTGTACGGCGGCGGCCTGCTCGTGCTCGGTGCCGCTCTGTTCTTCGTCTGACCCCTTCGTCGGCGCTCGGCGGTCAGCGCTCGAGCCCGTCGAGCCAACCGTTGACCGCGGCGAAGAACGCCTCGGGCTCGTCGAGCCACGGCATGTGACCGCTCTCCTCGAACACGATCCGGTCGGACTGTGGGATGCGATCGGCGATCCGGTCGGCCTGCGGTGCGGACGTCAACAAGTCGTAGCGACCGGCGGTGACGAGCGTCGGCACCGCGATGGTCGCCAAGCGATCCACCGAGCTCCACGAAGCCAGCACGACGAACCCCTGCTCCATCGCATCGCGCGAGTAGATCGTCTGGTCGAGCAGCCTGATCGTCTCGTCGACGTCGGCGCGGTGCAGGTACCACGGGACGAGCGCGGGCATGCCGATCGCGAGCTGCTCGTCCGTCTCGGGAACCTGCGACATCGCCTCGATCATCTCGGGCGGAGGCGGCTCGCCTCGGTAGTCGTCTTCCGATTCGCCCTCGCCGAGCTGGCCCGGCGTCGTGTCGATGAGCATCAGCGCGCGGACGAGATCGGGATGGCGCAGCGTCAGCTCCTGGGCGACGAAGCCTCCGTAGGAGTGGCCGAAGACGATGGTCTGGTCGATGCCGAGCTCGCGCGCCACCGCGGCCGCGTCGTCGGCGAGCTGCTCGATCGTGATCGTCTCGATCGCAGGACGGCCGGACCGTCCGTTGCCCCGGTGGTCGAGGAAGATCAGGTCGAGGCGCTCGGCCAGCGGCTGGAGGGTGCGGCGGTACATGGTGTGGTCGACGCCGAGGCCGCCGTGGAGGACGAGGCACGGCGCACCCACGCCATCGCGCTCGTACCAGATCGTGGTGCCGTTCACTGCGAGCTCGGGCACGACGCCTCCCTCAGATCGGTAGTCCCACGTAGTTCTCGGCCATGAGCCGCTGCGCGGTCTCGGAGCGGGCCAGGTTCGACAGCTCGGCTTCCTGCATCTTCAGCCCGAAGGGACCGGTGTCGGGGAAGCGATGGAGCTGGGTCGTCATCCACCACGAGAAGCGCACCGCCTGCCACACCCGCCGGAGCGCGCGGTCCGAGTAGGCGTCGAGGCCCGCGGTCGTGCGACCCGACAGCGCGTCGTCGAGACCTTCGAACAAGTAGTGGACGTCGGAGAACGCGAGGTTCAGCCCTTTCGCTCCGGTGGGCGGCACGATGTGGCCGGCATCGCCCGCGAGGAACAGCCGGCCGTGCTGCAACGGCTCGGCGACGAAGCTGCGCAACGGTGCGATCGACTTCTCGATCGACGGACCGGTCACGAGCCTCGCGGCGACGTCTTCGGGAAGCCGGAGCCTCAGCTCGTCCCAGAAGCGATCGTCGGGCCAGTCGTCCACCTCGTCGTCGAGGGAGCACTGCACGTAGTAGCGGCTCAGCATCTTGTGTCGCATCGAGCAGAGCGCGAAGCCGCGCTCGTGGTGCGCGTAGATCAGCTCGTCGTCGACAGGAGGCGTCTCGGACAGCACACCCAACCAGCCGAACGGGTACTCGCGCTCGTACTCGCGCAGGATGCTCACGGGGATCGTCGGACGGCTCACGCCGTGGTAGCCATCGCAGCCCGCGATGTACTCGCAGTCGATGCGATGCGTTCTCGCCGTTCTTCGTGTACGTGACGTGAGGAGCGTCGGTGGTGACATCGCGCGGCGTCACGTCCTCGGCTTCGTCGATGATCGTCACGCCTTCCGCGTCGAGCGCGTTGTAGAGGTCCTTCGTCACCTCCGTCTGCCCGTAGATCATCACGGCTTTGCCGGTGAAGCGCTTGAAGTCGATCCGCAGGAGCTGCCCGAGGAACGACATGCCCACGCCGTCGTGGACGAACCCCTCCTTCATCATGCGATCGCCGAGCCCGGCGTCTCGCAGCATGTCGACCGAGCCCCACTCGAGCACGCCCGCTCTGATGCGGGCCATGACGTAGTCGCGGGTCTGGCGTTCGAGGATGATCGCCTCGTGGCCCGCGAGGTGAAGGCGGTGGGCGAGCAGCAGCCCTGCCGGACCGCCTCCGATGATCACCACCCTGGTGCGGGTCACGACAGGAACTCGGTGATCGCGGCGGTGAACGCATCGGGTTGCTCGATGTTGCTGAGGTGCCCGGCTTCGAGCAACGTCAGCGCGCTGTCCTTGATCTGGGCGTGGAGGAAGTCGGACAGCTCCACCGGCGTGGCGACGTCACGGGTGCCGGCGACGACGAGGGTGCGCGTGGTGATCGCATGCACATCTTCCCGGAGGTCGGCATCGCGGATCGCCGCGCAGCACCCGGCGTAGCCGCCCGGGTCGGTGACGAGCAGCTGCGCTCGAGCGCGCTCGATCTCCTCCGGATGCGTGTCCGCGTACTCCGACGTGAACCAGCGCTCGATCACCCCGTCGACGAGGGCGGGCATGCCGGCCGTGCCGGCCACCTCGATGCGCTCGTTCCATCGCTCGACGTCGCTGATCTTGGCGCCCGTGTTGCAGAGCGTCAGCGAGCGGAGCCGGCCACCCGTGTGCAGTCCGAGCCACAAGCCGATGAGGCCTCCGACCGACAGCCCGCAGTAGTCGAACGCCTCGACGCCGAGGCCGTCCACCACGTCGACGACGTCGCGGCCGAGGCGCTCGAGCGTGTAGTCGCCGCGCGGCGCGTCGCTCGCGCCGTGCCCGCGGATGTCGAGCGCGACGACGCGGTGCGTCTGGCTCAGCGTGCCGACCTGGTGATCCCACATGTGGTGGTCACAGCCGAGGGAGTGGACGAGCACGAGCGGGGGAGCGGACTCGTCCCCGCTGAGGTCGAAGGCGATCTCGGCTCCGTCGCTGACCGCGAGCGAGTCGGTCACGACACGACCTCCAACGACTCGAGCGAGTCACGGACCGCCTCCATCGCGGCGCCTGCGGTCATGAACACGAGCGGCAGCGCGAACCACTCGGCGTGCCACGCGCCGAGGCCGCGTTCGAGCTCGTGGGGCTTCGCGAGCAGGATGATCGACGCCACGCCGCTGCACGACTCCGCGGCCGCCATCGCTCGCATCGCGTCGATCGGGTTCTGCTTGCCGGCGGCTGCGCTCGATCCTCCGGCGCGCGTCTTCACCTCGCCCAGCGCGCCGAGGATGGCGATGTCACCGGCCACCTTCTCGGCCCACTGCGCGTAGCGCAGCGCGTGCGTGACGATGTCGAGCACGGGCGTGCGATCGGTGTGCCACGACCGGGGCGCGGGATCGAGGTCGAGTGCCTGCGCGACGAGCTCGACGACTCCGTCGCTGATGCCCTTGCGCTCACCGGTGAGTCCGCCGAGCTGCACCGGGAAGGCAACCTGCACGCGGCCGAGTGTGTCGAGCGGTGCGGACCAGCGAGCGAAGCGAGCGGCGAACGTCGTCGTCTCCGCCGCTTGCAGGAACGACCGGGCCTCGGTCGCCGCCGAGCCGAATCGGTCGGTCGCCGAGCGCAGCGCTGTCCAGCACGCCTCTCCGAGGTCGCGGAGCGCAGCGGTGGCATCGCGCGCCATGACCATCGTCGCGGTGTCGACGACGTCCTGGGTGGTGAGCGCGTGGTGCAGGTGCGGCGCGCTGTCGGAGTCGAGCCGCGACTTGAGCACGTCGAGGAGCGGCAGCACCGGAGTCCCCGCGCGCCAGCCCTCGGCGAGCACGGTCTCAGGCACTGGGTCGCTCGTCGCCAGCGTGATCGCCGTGGCCGCGTCACGGGGAATGTCGCCGACCTCGGCCTGGGCCACGGCGACCGCGGCCTCGAAGTCGACCATCGCGGCCACGCGCGACTCGTCACTCCAGATCTCGCTCATGGCTTCGGTCGAGAAGCCCGGGTAGATGCCCATCGCTACACGTCGAAGAAGACGGTCTCGTCGTCACCTTGGTAGCGGATGTCGAACCGGTACACCGCGATCGCGCCGTCGTCGACGCGCGGCGCGATCAACGTGCCTCGCCTCTCCGCAGGGACGCTGGTGAGCACCGGGTCGACCGCGTTGGCCGCTTCCTCGTCGGCGAAGTACACGCGGGTGTAGGTCGGATCGAGCATGCCGCGCGCCTGGACGATGAGCGACACGTGCGGCGCCTGCAGCACGCCGCTCGGATGCGGCACGGGGCCGGGCTTGATCGTCAGGAACGAGTACGCGCCGGTCTTGAAGTCGCTCGCGCATCGTCCGAACCCGGTGAAGGCCGGATCGAGGGGCACGTCGTCGCGATCATCCGCGGGGTGGTCGTAGCGGCCCGCGGCGTTCGCCTGCCAGAGCTCGAGCAGCGCGTCCTCGATGTGGTTGCCGTCGCCGTCGTACACGAACCCTTCGATGCGGATTCGTTCGCCGACCGTCTCGGGCGAGGTGAGCACGTTCTCGCCTTCGCCGGTGATCCGCATCGTGAAGTAGGGCCCGACGGTCTGGCTCGGTGTCGGGCCGTACTTGCTCGCCGCGGTCACTCGGTGCCCCGCAGCACGATGTCCCAGCGATAGCCGAGCGCCCAGCTCGGGACTGTGACCTCATGGTCGTAGGTCGACACCAAGCGCGCCCGCGCGTGCTCGGGCACCGACTGGAAGATCGGGTCGAACTCGAAGAGCGGGTCGTCGGGGAAGTACATCTGCGTGACCAGCCGGGTCGTGAGCGCGGGCCCGAGCAGGGAGAAGTGGATGTGCGCCGGTCTCCACGCGTTGTAGTGGTTCCCCCAGGGATAGGGCCCGGGCTTCACGGTGAGGAAGCGGTACTCGCCCTCGTCGTTCGTGCGGCACTGACCGACGCCGAGGAAGTTCGGGTCGAGCGGGGCGGGGAAGTCGACCTCGCGCCAGTGCATGTAGCGACCGCACGCGTTCGCCTGCCAGATCTCGATCAACACGTTCGGCACCGGCTCGCCGTGCTCGTCGAGGACGTGACCGGTGATGATCGAGCGTTGCCCGATCGCCTCGCCTCCCGTGCCCGCGTTCGTCGTCAGGTCCGCGTCGTCCTCGGTGAGCGCGGCCCACGCCGGACCCGGACCCGTGACCTCCGACAACGACTGCACGATCGGGATGAGCGCCATCGCGGGCGAACGCTTCCGCGTGCCCTTGTAGTCCGAGTAGAGGAACGGCGGATGATCTTCGTGGGTGCGAGGTGTGTAGGTGAGGGTCATCGTGGCCTCATGTCGCTCGGGCGGTCTTCGCGACCTGGAAGGCGTGGTTCGCCGCGGGAACGCCCGCGTACACGCTGACGTGCTGCAACAGCTGCGCCAGCTCCGCGTCGCTCACGCCGGTGGTGACCGAGGCACGCAAGTGCAACGCCAGCTCGTCGCGACCGAGCGCCGCCAGGATCGCGATCGTCACCATGCTGCGGGTCTTGCGGTCGAGCGTCGAGTCGGCCCACAGGTCGCCCCAGACGTTCGTGGTGATCCACTCGACGAACGCTCGGTCGAGATCGGTCACGTTGGCATTCGACCGCTCGACGTGATCCGCGCCGAGCACCTCAGCGCGGATGCGCGTGCCCTCTTCGAAGGTGCCCACGAGCCGAACCGTAACCCTCCTGGGAAGCGCATGGGGGTGTTGTGAGTTCGGTGACGAAACGTCGATTCGCGTTCGACGGGTGGACGCCGCGGGTACCTAGGGCGCATGCGAATGAACCCTCGGTACCTGCTCGCCGCCCCTGCCCTCGCGCTCGTGCTCACGATGATCCCCGCGTGCGGCGACGACTCCGGAGGCAACTCCGGGTCGACAGTGCCGGCGATCACCGACAGCACGCCGGTGGAGCCGAGCTCCGACGAGCACTTCGGTCACCGGCACGAGACGACCGCCCCGGTGACACCGCGTCGGCGGCCACAACGGGGAGCTGACCTTCCCAGACCGGTAGCGTCGCCGCGGTGGACGCGAGCGACATCGACCTGGTCTCGACGGCCGCCTTTGCGGACGGTCACCCCTGGGAGCAGTACGCATGGCTGCGTGCCAACGCGCCTGTGTTCCGTCACCCGTATCCGGACGGTGAGGACTTCTGGGCCCTGACCAAGTACGAGGACATCCGCATGGTCAGCCGCCAGCCGCGGCTGTTCAGCTCGTACGCCAAGGGCACGATGGTCGCGGACCCCGACGAGATGGGTCTCATGGCGACGCGTCAGATGATGCTCAACATGGACCCACCACAGCACGACCGGTTCAAGATGCTCGTCAGCCGCGGGTTCACGCCGAGGAACGCGGAGCTGCTCAGGACCCGCATCGAGGAGCTCGCGCGCGAGATCGTGGACGACGTCGTCGGCCGCGACGAGTGCGACCTCGTGACCGACATCGCCGGGCGCCTGCCGTCGGGCCTCATCGCCGAGCTCATGGGCATCCCGAGAGCCGACGGCGAGCACCTGTACGACCTCACCGAGCTCATGCACACGACCGATGATGCGGTTGCGCCGCCCGAGCGCCGCGCGGCCGCGATGATCGAGATGCTGAACTACGCGGACGGAGTCGCCGCGCGAAGCGAGAGAACCCCGGCGACGACATCGCGTCGACGCTCGTGCAAGCCGAGGTCGACGGTGATCGCCTCACCGACGCCGAGCTCAACTGGTTCTTCCTGCTGTTGGTGAACGCGGGCGGTGACACGACGCGCAACCTCGTCGCAGCCGGAGTGCAGCTCCTCTTCGACCATCCCGACGAACGAGCCCGGCTGCAGGCTGACGTCGAGGGACTGCTGCCGACGGCGGTCGACGAGATGCTGCGGTGCACATCCCCGGTCGCGCACTTCCGTCGCACCGCGATGGAGGACACCGAGATCAGAGGCCAGGCGATCGCGGCCGGCGACAAGATCATGGTGTTCTACGGCTCGGGCAATCGTGACGAGGACGTGTTCGCCGATCCTGACCGGTTCGACGTCGGTCGCAACCCGAACCCGCACATGGCGTTCGGCGGGGGCGGTCCGCACCTCTGCCTCGGCATGCACGTCGCCCGCATCGAGATCACGGCCTTGCTGCGAGAGCTGCTCACGCGGTGTCCGGACCTCTCACCGGCCGGTGAGCCCGAGCGCATGGCGTCGAGCTTCATCGCCGGCGTGCGTCACATGCCAGTGGCGCTCGCGCCGACGACGCGGTAGCTCACTCCTGCACGCCGGTGAGATAGGCCCGCTCGATCCGGTCGAACGAGTCGCGCAGCTCGGCGGCCGACCCAGACAGCTCGACACGTCCTCGACGCAGCACGATGACGTGGTCGGCGATGTCGAGGGCGCGGCGCGGCGCGTTGCTCGACCACGACGACGGCCATGCCGCGGTCGGCGGCGTCGCGCAGCGCGGTGAGCAGCCGATCGACGACGAGCGGCGCGAGGCCGAGCGACACCTCGTCCGCGAGCACGACCTGAGGCTTGCGCCCCAGCGCACGCGCGAGCGTGAGCATCTGCTGCTCTCCGCCCGAGATCAGGCCGGCGCTGCGGCCGAGCAACGGCTCGAGCTCGGGAAAGAGTGCGATCGCGTCGTCGACCCGCACGCCGCCGAGACGGAGGTTGTCCGCGACGGACAGGGAGCGCACCGCAGACCGCTCCTCGGGCACGAGCGCCGTGCCTCTCGCAGCCCGACGGTGCAGTGGCTGGTCGATCCTCTCGCCGTGCCATTGCACTTCGCCGGCGAGCGGCTTCAGCTCTCCGGCGAGGGCGAGGAGGGTCGTGCTCTTGCCGGCGCCGTTCGCGCCGAGGACGAGCAGCACCTCGCCCGGTCTGACCTCGAGGTCGACGTCGTGGACCGCGGGCTGGTCGTTGTAGCCGGCGGAGAGCCCCCGCGCAGTCAGCAGCGGCGCGCTCGCCGAGCTCGCGACCGCGACGCGAGGGGCGGCTGCAGCCGTCTCATCCCCGAGGTAGGCCTCGACGACGGAGCGGTCTCGTGCGATCGACTCGGGGTCGCCGTGCGCGATCACACGGCCGAAGTCGAGCACCGACACCCGATCGCACACACCGAGCACCATCGACACGTCGTGCTCGACGAGGAGAACGGCCATGCCCCAGTCGTCGGCGAGCTGGCGCACGAGGCGCGCGAGCTCGGCGGTCTCGTGCTCACCGAGGCCGGCGGCGGGCTCGTCGAGCAGCAGCACCGATGGCTCGGTCGCGACGGCGCGTGCGAGCGCGACGAGCCGGCGCTTCCCGAACGACAGCTCCTCGGGACGGCGGTCGAGGTCCTCTTCGAGACCGAACTCGCGGACGACCGCTGACGCGGCCGGGCTGAGCGGCGCCCTGCCCGGATGCACGAGGTCCGTGAAGTACGCGAGCCAGTCGCGCTTGTCCGCTGCGGTGCGCAGGTTCTCGCGCACCGTCATGCTGTCGAACAGCTCGAGGTTCTGGAACGAGCGGCCGACTCCCGCGACGGCGCGTTTGCGGGCGGACCACGTCGTGACGTCGTCTCCGTCGAGCAGCACCCGCCCCGCAGTGGGCTTTGCGAAGCCGGTGAGCGCGTCGATCAGCGTCGACTTGCCGGCACCGTTCGGCCCGATCAAGCCCAGCACCTCGTTCGGTCGCACCGTGATCGACACGCCGTCGAGCGCGTCGACGACGCCGAACCGCACCCTCACGCCCTCGGCCTCGAGCGTCTTCGGCGCGATGGTCGGCCGACCGCCCTCCTCGAGCGCGGCGCCCTTCGTCACCTGCTTCAGCACCCTCGTGACGAGGCTCGCGAGGCCGTTCGGCACGGCGAGCAGCACCACGAACACGAGGATCCCGAGCGTGAGCTGCACGCCCGCCTCGCTCTTGAAGAGGTCGCCGAACGCGTAGGGGACGATCGCGCTCGGCGCGAGCGCGGCGCCGATGAGCGCACCGGCGACGTAGCCGATGCCGCCGATCACCGCGTAGAGCACGACGAGGATCGACTGGAACACCGAGAACGTCGGGTAGAAGACGACGCTCGGCCGTCGGAACCCGATGAGCACGCCGCCCACGGCCGCGATCGCGGCCCCGAGCCCGAACGCGTAGAGCTTGGCTCCGACGACGCTGATGCCGAGCGAAGCGGCGGCGCGCTCGTTCGTGCGCACCGCGACGAGCCGTCTTCCGGCGCGCCCTCTCCGCAGGTTGGCGACGCCGAACGCGAGCACGACGAAGCACACGAACGCGAGCACGGCGTACCGCTCGGGATGGGCGGCGGTGTCGAAGTCGAACCCGAAGAACGACACCGAGCCGATCTGCGTGCCGGTGATGCCGCCCGTGCGGCGCGGGTTGTTGAGGATCAGGCTCTCGACGACGAGCGAGAGCCCGAGTGTGGCGACGGCGAGGTTCACCCCTCGAGATCGGAGCGCGGGCAAGCCGACCAGAAGGCCGACGGGAACGGTGCCCGCGATGCCGATCACGGCGGCCAGCTCGAAGGGGAAGTCGTAGTTCACGACGAGGCGCGCCGCGATCCAGGCGCCCGTGCCCGCGAGCGCGAACTGCGCGAGCGAGAGCTGTCCTGCGTAGCCGGTCACGACGACGAGCGAGAGCACGACGATCGCCGTCGTCGCGGTCGTCGTCGCGGCCTCGACGCCGTTCGTCGGCAGGCCGAACCCGATGATCGCGATGCCGAGCGCGGCGAGCGGGAGCGCGAACGCGGGACGCACACGTCCGCTGCCGACTTCCGGCGGTCGTTCTGATGCCTCGCTGCGCAGGGGGAGGGCACGCCCTCGCACCATGAGCACGACGATGATGACGACGAACGGCACTGACCGGCCCCACCCTTGCAGCGCCGCGGGGTCCGACACCTTCGTCTGCAGGAACGCGACCTCGCTCTCGAGCACGCCGATGAGCAGACCGCCCGCGAGCGTCAGCCAGTACGACCGGAACGCGCCGACCAGCGCCGCCGCCATGCCCGGCACGACCAGCAGCGCGAGGTTCGTGACGTTGAGCCCGCTGACGTTCACGACGAGGATCGCGGCGACGACGGCGAGGCCGCCTCCGAGCCCCCAGTTCGCCCCAGCGACGATGTCGGGCGAGATGCCCAGCATCGCGGGCACGTGCCGGTTCTCGGCCACCGCGCTCGTCGCCATCCCGAAGCGGGTGCGCCGCGACAGGAACGTGAGCGCGATGGTCAGCACGACCGCGACCCCGAGCAGGATCAGGCGGTCGACGCCGAGGTCGACGCCGGGGAAGACGGTGACGGTGCTGATCGGGAGGATGTGCGAGACGATGCGAGGGTTGTCACCCCAGAGCTCGAGGCCGAGCGCGATCAGGACGGTGAGCAGCGCGAGCGTCGCGATCAGTCGCGAGATGGCCGGCGCGCGACGCAGCGGTCGCATGATGAGGAAGTGGGTGGCGACGCCGATCGCGATCCCGAGCGCGACCGAGAGGGCGAACGCGAGCACGGTGGGCATGCCGTCGTCGCGCCACACGTAGAACGTGAACGCGCCGATCATCCCCATCGCGCCCTGCGCGAAGTTCAGGACACCGGAGCCTCGATAGACGAGGACGAGGCCCAGCGCCATGAGCGCGTAGACCGAGCCGGCTCCCAACCCGAGGAGCGCAAAGCGGACTACGTCCATATGGCGAGAGGATCTAGCAGGGCTTGCCCGTGAACATGTCGATGAAGCCCGTCGCTCAACGTCTTGAAGTCGCCCTTGTCGAGCTGCTGGAAGTAGCCGCAGACGTTGAACACGCGCGGGATCGCTCCGGCGGGTGTCGTGAACTGCAGGGGCGGCAGGAGGTCGACCTTCAGCCCAGTGACGGTCGGGAGCTTGGCGTAGAGCGCCGCCGCGGTCTTGTCGGGAAGGCCCGTCAGCACCTCGGCGACGACCTGCACGGCGGAGTACGCGTTCGACCGGAAGCCCGTGAGGTCCTTGAAGCCCGCTGCCTCCATCGCTGCTTGGTACTTGCCGAACCCTGTGGGGTCGGTCGTCGCGTTGTTGAAGAAGGCAGTGACGTAGATCCCGTTCGCGGCGTCGCCGAGCGCCTTGACCACGCCGGCGAAGTCGGTCGTCGTCGCGGAGATCGGGATGGTCGGGTTGGATTGCTTCAGGGCGATGATGAAGTTCGTGGCGTCTTGGCCGCTGAGGCCGACGAGCACGCCGTCCGTGCCTCCCTGCAGCACCGAGGCCACGTAGGTCGACATGTCAGGCGCCCCGACCGGGATGCTGACGTCGTTGATCACCTTGAGCCCCAGGGGCGCGAGCGCCTGGTTGGCGAAGATCCCGATGGCTGATGCGGCGGCGAGGTCGATGCGGGCGAGGCTCACCGCCTTCGAGCCGGCGAGCGTCGCGAGCTCGAGGGCGAGGCCGGCTGACGCACTGACGATGCCGCCGTACAGCGGGAACGAATCAACCGAACGTGAAGTCGGCGGCCGCGGCCGGCACGTTGCCGACGACCGGGATCTGGGCCTTCTCGAGGATCGGGAAGTACTGCCCGGCGTTGGCGCTGACCGGGCTCACGACGGCCACGACGCCGTCGGACACTGCCTGGTTGCCGCACGCGGTGGCGGCGTTCGGGTCGTTCTTCAGGTCGCAGTTCTCGAGGACGATCGGCGAGCCATCGACGCCGCCCGCCGCGTTGATCGCGTCGGCCGCGGCCTTGGCTCCCTCGACGACCTCGGGCGTGGCGACCGCGCCGGTGCCCTCGAACATGACCATGAGCTTGATCGGCGGACCGGTGAGCTCGACGGTGGTCGTCGTCTCGGCAGCCGCAGATGTCGCGGCCCCTGTCGTGGCCGAGCCCGCGCCGGTGGTGGCGGCGCCGCCCGTGGTGTTGGCCGAGCTGCCCGAGTCGTCGCCGCATGCAGCGGCGACGAACGTGAGCGTCAGAGCCAAAGCGAGTGCAGTCCTGAATGCGGGCCGTCCCCCGTGTCGCATCATCTGGCGAATGCTAGGCACCGTTCACACAAAGTCAAGCGAGGGGTACTGTCGGCTGCGATGGCAACCGACGATCTCGCGTTCACCTCCGCGCTCGATCAGGCCGCGATGTTGCGAAAGCGTGACGTGTCTCCCGTCGAGCTCGCGGAGCTGTACCTCGACCGAATCGAGCGCATCAACCCGCGTCTCGGCGCGTACATCACGGTGAGCGGTGAGCACGCACTCGACGCCGCGCGCGCGGCCGAGAAGGCGCTGACGAGCGGCGAGGACGTCCCCGACTTCTGCGGTGTCCCGATCTCGATCAAGGACTTGAACGACACCGCGGGCATCCGCTCGACGCATGGCACCGCGCTGTGGGCCGACCGCATCCCCGAGCGCGATGACGAGCTCGTGGCCCGCATCCGCCGGGCCGGGTTCACGATCCTCGGCAAGACCGTGGTCCCGGAGTTCGGTCCGCTCAACGTGAGCGAGCCCCCTGCATACCCGCCCGGTCGCAACCCGTGGAACCTCGAACGCAGCTGCGGCGGCTCGTCGGGCGGCGCGGCGTCGGCGATCGTCGCCGGCCTCTGCCCCGTGTCGCAGGGCTCGGACGGCGGTGGATCGATCCGCAACCCGTCGTCGTGGTGCGGCACCTTCGGGCTGAAGCCCTCGCGCGGGCGAGTGTCTGCGTCCCCGCGTCCCGAGCAGTTCTTCTCCATCAACGGGCCGATCGGCCGCACCGTCGCCGACACCGCCGCGCTGCTCGACGTGATGCAGGGCTACGCGAAGGGTGACGCGCACTGGGAGATCCCGCCGGCTCGCCCGTACCGCGAGGAGGCCGGAGCCGACCCTGGGAAGCTGCGCATCGCGTTCCATCCGCATCCTGGATTCGAGGCGGACGAGATCGCGCCGGCAAACCGCCAGGCTGTGCTCGACACCGCGAAGCTGCTGAGCGAGATGGGCCACGAGCTCGTCGAGGCCGCGCCCCCGTCGTTCGACGGGGTGTTCCTCGCCCAGTCGGCCATCATCTTCGCCGGCAACTTCGCGGCGCGTGAGGCAGATCTGCCCGATCCGGCGACGTTCGATCCGTGGAACCGGATGCTGCTCGAGATGGGAAGGGGCGTCTCCGCGGGCGACTACGTGCGGGGCATGGGCGACCTCCAGCAGCGTTCGCGTGAGGTCGTTGCGTTCTTCGACGACTACGACCTGTTGCTCACCCCAACGGTCGGCAAGCCTCCGCCGCTCGTCGGCGCGCTCAAGGACTTCGACTTCACGAAGCTCCAAGAGGTCTTCATGCTCACGCCGTTCACGAGCATGTGGAACACGACGGGCCAGCCCGCGTCGTCGGTGCCGTTCGGCTTCGACGAGCTCGGCCTCCCCGTCGGTGTGCAGCTCGTCGGCCGGCCGTGGGACGAAGCGACCGTGATCCGGGTGAGCGCGCAGCTCGAGGCCGCGCGCCCCTGGGCGCATCTGCGCCCGGAGCTCTAGTACCCGTTCGCGAGCAGCTGCCAGGGCCGCGCCTGCTCGTAGCGCGCCGCGACCTGCATGGCGAGGCCGTCCTCGTGGCGGCGGGCGATGATCTGCATCCCGACCGGCACACCGTCGACCAATCCCGCGGGCACGCAGACGACCGGGTTGCCCGAGAGGTTGAACGGTGCGGTGAAGAGCGCCGGCGCCGCGGGGCCGATGTCCTTGCCCGCGACGACCGTCGGGATCGGGCCCTCGACGCCGAACGCCGGCACCGGTGACGCGGGCACGAGGAGGATGTCGACGTCGGCGAACAGCTCGGCGAGCTGCATGTCGATGAGGTGGCGCATCTGGTTCGTCTTCGCCACGCCCTCGAGCGTGAGGTCGGGATCGGTGAACGCCAGCTCCATGAGCGGCGCGGCGCCGGGCGTCTTCATGAGGTTCATGAGGATCGTGCCCGCGTGCTCTGCGCCGGCCGGATCCGCGTCGGCATAGAGGACCGCGGCGCCGACGGTGACGAGGTCGGGGAACGTGAGCGTGCCGTCTGACTGCGTCATGCGGCACGCGTCGATCAGCACCGCGGCGGCGTTGTGCAGCGCGGCCGCGACCTCCGGATCGCTGGGCGACATGCCGAGGTCGTCGACGACCGCGACTCGCAGGCCCGAGGGCAGCGGCTCCGCGATCTGGCGCTCGTAGGGAACCGCGGGGGGCGGCAACGAGTAGGGATCGCGCTGGTCGACGCCGACCGTGACGTCGAGGTAGCGGGCGCAGTCGCGCACCGAGCGGGCGAGCGGCCCGTAGTGGACCATGTTGGCGTGGCCCAGGTAGCCGGGGCTGCGAGGCACGCGCCCGTACGTGCCCTTCACGCCGACCACGCCGCACCAACCTGCCGGCAGCCGGATCGAGCCCCCCATGTCCGAGCCCGTCGCGAGGGGCACGAGGCCGGCCGCGAGCGCCGCGCCCGACCCACCTGACGACCCACCCGGCGCCTTCGTGAGATCCCACGGGTTGTGCGTGGGGCCGTGCAGCACCGAGGTCGTGTAGAAGAGCCGACCCACCTCGGGTGCTGCGGTCTGGCCGACCGGCACCGCGCCGGCGCCGAGCAAGCGCGTGCTCATCGTCGTGGTGGTCGTCGCGATGCAGTCCTTGTACGCGGTCGACGCATGCGTCTCGGGCCAGCCCTCGACCGACTCGAGCTCCTTGATGCCGAGTGGGACGCCACCGAGCGGACCGGGATCGCCACCCGCGGCGACTCGACGATCGATCTCGGTCGCCGTGGCCATCGCGCGATCGGGGTCGAGGTGCACGAACGCGTTGAGTGCAGGGTTGAACCGGTCGATTCGCTCGAGGTGGTGCTCGAGGACCTCGATCGCCCTGAGCTCGCCCCCGCGGACCCCAGTTGCGATCGCCGTCGCGTCCATCTCGTGAAGCTCCATCGTCTGGTTAGATTAGCCGTCGTTCACATTCAGCCTGACTGGGCCAGAGGAGCGTCGCGTGAAGTCCTACGAACACCTGCTGGTCGACGTCGATGCCGGAGTCGCGACGGTGACGCTGAACCGGCCCGAGGCGATGAACGCGTTCAACTTCGCGATGACCGCGGAGTTCGACGACGCGATCTGGTCGCTCGAACGTGACGACGCGGTGCGCGTCATCGTGCTCACGGGCGCGGGCAAGGCGTTCAGCACCGGGCTCGACTTGGCCACTGGTGGCGACGCGTTCGGCGCCGACGCGCACGAGCGCCACAACGAAGAGGTGGGTGCGTCCGACTCGCAGATCACCGACCGGTACGCGTTCTGGACGATGCGCACCCCGATGATCGCAGCGATCAACGGCATGGCGATCGGCGCGGGGCTCACGACGACGTTCCTCGCGGACATCCGCATCGTCGCCGACGATGCTCGGTTGCGGTTGCCGTTCGTGCGGCTCAACGTCATCCCCGACGCGAACTCGACCTGGCTGCTCCCGCGGCTCGCTGGCGTCTCTCGGGCCATGGAGCTGCTGCTCACCGGCCGGTGGTTCACCGGACAAGAGGCCGCGGACATGGGCCTGGTGTCGAAGGCGGTCCCCGTCGCGGAGGTGCTGCCCGCCGCCCTGGAGATGGCACGCGACATCGCGGCGAACACAGGCCCAGTCGCGGTGGGCGTCACCAAGCAGCTGGTGTACAAGAACCTGATGGAGACCGATCGGGTCGCCGCGTTCACCGAGGAGACGAAGCTCACCTGGTGGGCGGGGTCGCAGCCCGACACGATGGAGGGCGTCACCGCGCTCATGACCAAGCGCACGCCGCAATGGACCCAGTCGAAGCACCTGCCGATCCCGGACGACCTTCCGGAGCAGTAACGCACGACGCCGCCTCGCGGCTTCGCCGGTGGGGGCCGTACGGCCTCGCGCCGGTGCTCGTCCTCGTCGCGGCCGCCTTCATCGACGGGATGGAGTCGAACTTCATCCCCGGCGTGCTGTCGCTCCTCCAGAAGGAGTTCCACTTCGGCGACACGGCCGCGGGAGCGATCCCCGCCGCGATGGCGATCGCGGGGCTGATCGTGACCTTGCCGGCCGGGTACCTCGCCGACCGGACGAACCGGAAGCGACTTCTGGCCATCGTCGTCGCGTCGTGGTCGGTGTTCACGCTGGCGTCCGGCCTCGCCACCACCTTCCTGATGTTCTTCGTCATCCGCGTGATCCTCGGAGCGGCGGCGAACATCGACAACCCCTTGTCGGCGAGCCTCGTCACCGACTTCTACCCGGCGAGCTCGCGGGCACGGGTGTTCGCGTTCATCCGCGCCGGCGGCTACGTCGGTCTGGCGTTGGGCATCGCGATCGGCGGCGCGCTCGGCCAGGCGTTCGGATGGCGCGCGCCCTTCTTCGTGATGGTGATCCCGGGCCTCGTGATCGCGTTCTTCGTCTTCCGGCTCACCGAACCGCCCCGCGGTGGGTTCGACGCAGAGCCGGTGCACGAGGACATGCTCGGTCGGGGGCGCGGGCGCGCTGTGGGCGGACTGCCGCGCGGTGCTCGCCGTGCCGACGCTGAAGTTCTTGTTCGTCGGTGTCGCCGTCGCGTTTGCGGGCTTCAACGGGCTCGGGTACTGGCTGCCGAGCTTCTGGGAGCGCCAGTTCGACCTGAGCGAGGGCGAGGCCGCCGGGCTCACGGGCGCGCTCGCGCTCGTGGCGACGATGGTCGGGTTCTGGATCGGCGGCGTGCTGGGCGACCGCTGGCACCGCGAACGTCCGAGTGGCCGCATCGATCTCGCGGCGATCACGCTCCTCTTGGGTGGCGCGCTGCTCGCTACGTCGCTCGCGGTCGGAGTGCTCGCGCTCCAGCTGCCGCTCATGTTGTGCGCGGCGGTCTTGATCATCGTCGGCATACCGAGCCAAACGGCGGCGGTCGCCGACGTGCTCCCCGCCGCGCGGCGCGGCATCGGCTACGCGCTCTTCAGCTTCCTCGTCGCCGTCGAGCGCGTCGCTCGGCCCGCTCGTCGTCGGGATCGTGTCGGACGTCACCGGCTCGTTGCGCACGGCCCTCATCGTGATGGCCTTGCCGTGCATCCCCGGCGCGCTCGTGCTCTCGAGAGCGCGGCGAACCTACGTCGCCGACAGCGCGGCGATCACCGTCACAAAGTGACGGCAGGCTCTCGCGGCAGGCCGAGCACGACCTCGCCGATGATGTTGCGCTGGATCTCGTCGGTGCCGCCGCCGATGTGCATCGCGATCGAACCGAGCAGGGCCGCGGGCCAGCGTCCCGCTTCCGGGCCGTCGGCACCGGTGAGCACGCCGGCGGGTCCGAGCACCTCGCACCCCGTCTCGGTCAACGCGGTGCCGACCTGCGAGGCGAACAGCTTGAGGATCGACCCCTCGACGCCGGGGATCATCCCTCGGGCGAGGCTGGTGCGCACCCGTGCGGTGGTGAGGTCGAACAGCAGCGACAACGTGTAGACGCGGGCGAGCGCTTGGCGTGTGCGTGGGTCCGCGGCGGCGCCCGTCTCGGCCGCGAGGTGCGCGAGCGCCCGGTAGGGCCCGAGCGCGGCGCCCATCGCGCCGGCCGCGAAGCGCTCGTTCATCATCGTCGTGCGCCCGACTCGCCAGCCCTCGTGCTCCTCGCCGACTCGGTTCTCGACCGGCACGCGGACCTCGTCGAAGAACACCTCGTTGAAGTGCGAGTCCCCCGTGATCTGCCGCAGCGGGCGGATGTCGATGCCGGGGGAGCGCATGTCGACGATGAGCGCGGTGATGCCGTGGTGCTTCGGCGCGTTCGGGTCGCTGCGGAAGAGCCCGAGGCCGAAGTCGCAGTAGTGCGCGCCGCTCGTCCAGACCTTCTGGCCGCTGAGCACGTAGTGGTCGCCGTCGCGCACGGCTTTGGACGACAGCGACGCGAGGTCGCTGCCGGCACCGGGCTCGCTCCACAGCTGGCACCACACCTCGCGGCCCTCCACCATCGGCTTGAGGTAGCGAGCCTGCTGCTCCGTGGTGCCGTGGGCGATGATCGTCGGCCCGATCATCGCGATGCCGATGCTGAAGATGTTCGTCGGCAGCTCGAAGCGGTTGAGCTCCTCGCCCCACACGAGCGCCTCGAGCGGCCCGGCGTCTCGGCCGCCGAGCGCCGCGGGCCACGTGATGGCGGCCCAGCCTCCGGCCGCGAGCAGGCGCTGCCACTCCTTGGCCTTCGTGAGCGCCTCGGCGCTGTCGTCGAAGCCGGAGAGCACGGTGATCTTCTCGGTGGCGTCGGTGCGGAGCCGCGCGTGCTGCTCGAGCCACGCCCGCGCCTCGGCGCGGAACTCGGCTTCACGGGGGGAGTCGTCGAAGTCCATCAGCTCTCCGTCAGGTCAAGTCGCTGGTCCGGCGAAGCATTGGGCGATCGCCATCCACTCGGCCGCGCCCTCGCCGGTGACCTGCAGCGCGGTGGCCTCGATGCCGCGTCGTTGGGTCACGACGAGGCAGAAGTCGAGCGCATCGCCCTCGACGCGCTCGGGGGAGCCGTCTGGGCCCCCAAGTCCAGGCGTCCCCATCAGGGCCGCGCAGCTCGACGCGGGGCTCGACCGCGGGCACGGGGAGGCCGCGGTTGCGGAACGAGAAGCCACGAGTGCGCACGCCGAGGTCGGCGATGTGCCGAAGCCGGTTGGTGGGGGCGGGTTCGACACCGATTGCGGCCGCGACGTCGTGGCCGTGTGCCCACGTCTCCATCAGACGGGCGGTCGCGAACGACGTCGCGCTCATCGGCCCCGTGATCCAGGCGATGCGCTCGTCCTCGCCTCGGTCGCGGATCGCGGCGACTGTCGCACCGCGCTGCCCGCCGCCACCACGAGAGGAGGTCGCTGGGCGAGTGCGCTCGGGCCTGTGCCGCATGATCCTCCTCGACCGCGCCGAGATCGCTCATCAGCGTCGTGAGATGGGTGACGAACGCGTCGGGATCGGTCGCGGCGAGCGTCGCCAGGTCCTCCGCGATCGCGAGGTGCGCGACTTGGTCGCGGACGTCCCATCCCGCCGCCGGTGTGGGCAGGTCCCACTGGTCTGGGCTGAGCGGGGTGAGAAGGGCGTCGAGCGCGGCCTCTTCTGCGAGCAAGTCGTCGACGACGAGCGCGAGCACGTCGTGGGTCTAGCCGATCCTTTGACGCGTGTGCGAGCCATCGTTAACGTCCGAACCATGTCGGATGAAGTGCTGTACGACGTGGACGCCCAAGTCGCGACGATCACCCTCAACCGTCCTGACCGGTTGAACGCCGCGACGTTCGAGCTCGGTGAGCAGCTACAGGCCGCGTTCCGCGAGGCCGACGGCTCGAAGGACGTGCGAGTAGTGATCCTGACGGGCGCCGGCCGCGGGTTCTGCTCGGGCGACGACGTCGAGGCCGCGTGGGGCGATCCGCGCATGGAGGCGACGATCGCCGAGCTCAGCTCGGCCCGCCCGCCGATGACACCGGAGGTCGAGGTGATCCTCGCCTGTCGCAAGCCCACGATCGCCGCGGTGAACGGCGTCGCGCTCGGCATCGGGATGGACCTCGCGCTGCTCTGCGACATGCGGATCGCGTCCGAGCACGCGAAGTTCGGGCAGCTGTTCGTCAAGATGGGGTTGATGGCCGACGTCACCGGCTACTGGGTGCTGCCTCGCCTCGTCGGGCAAGAGATGGCGACCCGCTTGCTGCTCACCGGCGACATCATCAACGCGCAAGAGGCGCTGCGGATCGGCCTCGTGTCGGAGGTGGTCCCGGCCGGCGACTTGATGCCGCAGGCACGGGCGCTCGCCGACCGCATCGCGGCCAATCCACCCGAAGCCGTCGAGCACATCAAGGAGGGTCTCCGCCGCGCCGCCGGGATGGACCGCAGCGGGCTTCCCGACCTGGCCGCGTTCGTGGGGAACGGCCTCGCCCGGCTCTTCGCCAGCGAAGGGCACAAAGAGGCGGTCGCCGCGTTCATGAGCAAGCGTTCGTGAGGAGCGCCGGCTGATGCTCGACCGCGAGCTCGTCCTCCCGCACATGATCGCCAAGTGGGCGCGCGAGACGCCCGACCGCGTGGCGATGAAGGACGTCGAGGGCCGCTCGATGACGTACGGCGAGCTCGACAGCGAGCTGCGGCGCTGGGCCGGCGCGCTTCGCAACGTCGGGATCAGAGCCGGCGAGAACGTCGTCACGATGGTGCCGAACTCGTTCGAGTCGTACCTCGTGTGGCTCGGCGTCGCCTGGCTGCGCGCGGTCGAGGTGCCGACCAACAACATGTACCTCGGCGAGATGCTGCGGTACCTGATCACCAACTCGGGTGCGCGCTACGCGGTCATCTCGCAGCGGTACCTCGACCGGCTCGTCGAGATCGCCCCGAGCCTCACCGGCCTCGAGGCCGTGATCGTCCCCGACTCGGACGACCTGCCCGATTGCCCGATCCGTCTCATCGGTGCCACCGAGCTCTTCGACGGAGCGGTGCCTGTCACCGACGAGCCGGGGCCCGACTACTTCGACCTGTGCTCGATGATCTACACGTCCGGCACCACGGGGCCGTCGAAGGGCGTGCTCGTGCCCTGGGCGCTGCTGTTCGAGTTCGTGCGCATCCAGCCGCCCGACTTCCTCCCGCCCGGCGGTGCGTACTACGCGATGTTCCCGGCGTTCCACGTGTCGGGGAAGGCGTCGCTCTACATCGCGGCGCGAGCGCATGGTCATGTCGTGCTCCGCGAGACGTTCAGCTTGTCCGAGTTCTGGAACGACATCCGCGCCAACAACGTCGAGGCGGCGGGGCTCGTGGGGCCCATGGCGGGCCTGCTGATGCTCGCGCCCGAGCAGCCCGACGACGCGGACAACCCTCTCGATCGCATCTACGTCGGGCCGATCATCCCGCAGATCGAGCAGTTCATGAAGCGGTTCGGCATCACGCGCATCGGCACCGGCTTCGGCATGACCGAGATCGGCGCGCCGATCGCGTCCGACGGCCTCTCGCTCGTCAACTTCACGAGCTGTGGCAAGCCGCGCGTCGGGCCGCCGCACTACGAGGTCCGTGTCGTCGACGAGCACGACGAGCCGGTCGGTCCGAACGTCGTGGGTGAGCTCGTCGTCCGGGCGGGTGACCCATGGGTGCTGAACTCGGGCTACTTCGGCATGCCCGACGTGACCGCACGCGCATGGCGCAACGGCTGGTTCCACACCGGCGACGGCTTCAAGTACGACGAAGACGGCAACTACTACTTCGTCGATCGCTTGAAGGACGCGATCCGCCGACGGGGAGAGAACGTCTCGTCGTTCGAGGTCGAGTCGTTCGTCAACCAGCACCCGAAGGTGGCGGAGTCCGCCGCGGTCGCGGTGCCCGCTGAGGTCAGCGAAGACGAGATCAAGATCTGCGTCGTGGTGAGGGTGGGCGAGGAGCTCGCGCCCGCCGAGCTGATCGAGTTCCTCACGCCGCGCATGCCCCGCTTCATGATCCCTCGGTACGTCGAGCTCGTCGACGCGCTGCCGAAGACGCAAGGCACCTTGCGCACCCGCAAGGTCGAGCTGCGCGACTCGGTGCTGAACGGCAAGACCTGGGACCGGGAGGCGACGTGACCTTCCTGGGCCTATGACGACGACCGGCACGAAGCGACGGCCGTACCGGCGGGACGAGATCCTGGCGGCGGCGGTGAAGCTGTTCCACGAGCGCGGCTACCACGCGACCGGCATGGACGACATCGGCGCGGAGGCGGGCATCAGCGGCCCCGCGATCTATCGCCACTTCAAAGGCAAGGAAGAGATCCTCGAAGTCCTGCTGCTCGAAGCTGCGCAGACCGGCCTCGAGGCCGCGCACGGCGTGGTGAGCGCGGCGCCCTCGCCGCGGCAGGCGCTCGAGCGGCTCGCTCGCCATTACGTCGACAGCATCGCTGCCAAC
Source organism: uncultured Acidimicrobiales bacterium (assembly GCA_963726495.1). GTDB lineage: Bacteria > Actinomycetota > Acidimicrobiia > Acidimicrobiales > DATKAS01 > DATKAS01. Next base: position 16,212 of record CAVSCP010000008.1, on the reverse strand, counting down.
CCGGCGCTCGCGTTCGTGGGCGTCTATGAGCGCCGCACCTTGAGCGCCGAGACGCGGGCGAAGATGGACCGGCTCGAACGTCTCCACCTCGAGGAGTGGCTGCACGCGCTGCTGCAGCTGCGACCGCAGCTCCATGACGGCGAGGCCCGCATCATGATCCGCGCCGTGCACGGCATGGCCGTCGCCGCGATCGTCTATCGCAGTGGAGTGGAGCGCCAGGCGCTCGTCGACCTCGTCACCGACATGACGATGAAGGCCCTGCTCGTCAAGCGCCCGTAGCCGGCTACTCGTACTCGGGCGAGCGCTTCTCCAAGAACGCGCTGATGCCCTCGCGCGCGTCCGCGCGCTCGGCGGAGCGGACGATCGCCGCGGCCTCGGCCTCGAGGTGGAGTGCGAGCGATTCGTCGAGGCTGGTGCGCAGCAGTCGTTTGGCCTCGCCCTGCGCGTGCTTCGCGCCGGCGGCCAGCGTGCGAGCGACCGCCTCCACCTCAGCGTCGAGCTCGGAGTCGGCGACGACGCGCGTCACGAGACCGATCTCGCGTGCGCTCGCCGCGTCGAGCGGGGTGTTGAGGAGCGTGAGCTCCTGCGCGCGCCGTAGACCGATGAGACGAGGGAGCAGGAACGAGGTGCCGCCGTCCGGGTTGAGCCCGATCTTCGTGTAGGCGACGACGAACCGAGCGCTCTCGGCTGCGATCACGATGTCGCCGCCGGCCGCGAGGCCGAGACCGGCGCCTGCCGCGCTGCCCTGCACGCCGACGACGACGGGTGCGTCCATGCGGGCGAGCGCCACGATCGCGGCGTGGAGGTGCGAGGTCACCTCGCGGAGATGCCTGGGCAGGTCGGGGCGCGCCGCGAACGCCTTCAGATCGCCGCCGACGCAGAAGCTGCGTCCCGCGCCGCGGATCACGACGACCTTCACGGTCTGGTCAGCCTCTGCCGCGAGGACAGCGGTGTGGAGGTCCTGCGCGAGCTCGAGGTTCACCGCGTTGCCGGCATCGGGTCGGTCGAGCGTGATGGTGCCGACGCCGCCGCGGACTTCGAACGAGACCGTGGTCACTCGCCTGCCATCCACTCGTTCGTCGTCATCATGTCGACGCCGATGAGGCCGAGCGGCGCGAGAGCGGCGCGTTGCAGCGTCTCGGGATCGACCACACCACCGCCGACCGCGGGCATGGGCGGAACACCGACCGCGTCGTGGAGGATCGACGCGCCCATCCCCATGTGCAGCGCCTGGCGCGCCGTGGTGTCGCAGCACACGTTCGTCATGTAGCCCACGATCGTGACGTGGTTGATGTCGCGATCGCGGAGCCATTGCTCGAGGTCGGTGCCCGTGAAGCTGCCGGGCAGCTGCTTGTCGATCAGGTGGTCGTGGGGACGCGAGGTGATCTCGGGACGGAGCTCTTGCGCGGGTGTGCCCGGCTGGAACGTCGCGCCACCGGGCTCGCCGACGTGGCGCACGACGACGACCGGTATGCCGCTCGCGGTCGCGTGGTCCATCGCGGCGCCGATGCGCTCGAGGCTGTCGTCGCGGGGCGGGTACCCGATCGGCAGGCGGCCGGAGAAGTACTCCTCTTGCACGTCGATCACGATCAGTGCGGTGTCGGGGAGCGTCATGTGGCGAGACTAGACATCTCGCCGTGACCGCTGTCCGGCTGCTCACCGGGCGCGAGCTGCAGCGGTCCGTGCTCGCGCGACAGCTGCTCCTCGCACGCGCACGGTCGACGATCCCTGCGGTGCTCGAGCGTGTCGGCGGGCTTCAGGCCCAGCACGCGCCGGCGATGTACGTCGGGTTGTGGTCGCGGATCGAAGGGTTCATGCGCGCCGATCTCACGACCGCGCTCGAGCAGCACGCAGTCGTGCAGGGCACGCTCATGCGGTCGACGATCCACCTGGTGTCGAAGGGCGACTACTGGCCGTTCGCGCTCGCGGTGCGAGCAAGTCGCCGGGCCTGGTGGACTCGCACCTATCGGGTCGACGCCGCCGAGATGCGACTCGCCGCACGTCGAGTGCGTCGCGCCGCTTCGGCGCAAGGAGTGTTGCACCGCCGCGAGCTCGATCGAATCGCGGGACCGGCGGCGCGAGAAGGCATCGGGCTCTGGGTCGATCTCGTCCGAGTGCCGCCCTCGGGCACGTGGGAGCGGCGTCGCGCCGATCTGTTCGCGCTCGCCGAGGACTGGATCGGGCCGCCACCCGATCTCAGCCCTCCCGAGGCGATCACGCATCTCGTTGGTCGCTACCTCCGAGCGTTCGGCCCTTCGTCCACGACCGAGATCTCATTGTGGGCGGGCGTGGGCGGTGCCGAGGTCGACGCGGCGCTCTCGAACCTCCGGTTGCGCACCTTCCGCGCCGAGGACGGCGAACGGCTGGTCGACCTGCCGCGACAGCCGCTCCCTGCATCGGGCGTCGATGCGCCCGTCCGCTTCTTGTCGACGTGGGAAGCGCTGCTCCTCGTGCACGCGCGCCGAGCCCTCCTGATCCGCGAGGAGGATCGCAGCCGGATCTTCGCGACGTCGATGCCGCAGTCGAAGCCGACGTTCCTCGTCGACGGGCAGGTCGCGGGGACGTGGCGCCTCGTCGAGGCGCGAGTCGAGATCGAGCCGTTCGGGCGCCTCAGCGGGCCGAGTCGACGAGCGGTCGAGGCCGAGGCAGCGCAGTTGGCTCTCCTGTTCGAGTGAACGCGACCATCACGAGCCACACCAGGAATCCCTGGAAGACGACCTGCTGCTGCGTCGCTCGCTTCCGCTCCGACCACGTAGGCGAGCGCGACGTAGGGGAGGACCAGGGCGGTGAGCATGACCGTTGCGACGACGGTCGCGGCGCTCTGTGACACGCGGTTGCCGAGCGAAGCGGCGAACACGAGGAGTGCCGCGACGGCGACTCCGAGGAGCACCGCAGCGGCGAGCACCGACGTCGAGTGCGCCACGAAGTACGACGCGACCTGTCCGGTGGAGTCACGCGTGTCGGGCGTGTCACCCAGCAACCCGAGACCGACAAAGAGCGCGACGGCGGCGATGAGAGCAGACCATCGAGTGACCATGAGCTCATCGTCCGCTCGACGGGGTCGCCGTCGTCGGTCCCGAGTCTGACCGCGCGACCATCGCGTCCGTCTCGAGTCGTACGCCTTGCGCACGCGCGTGCCGCCTACATGAACCCGGGGTTACAGTCCGCCTCGAGCGATGCGACACGGGGGGTGGATGTCTTGGCGGTCGAGTCGTCGGGCCACAGTCAGGGAAATCCGCGCCTGTACGAGGTGATCGAGCACGCGCCCAAGACGGGGAAGAGCCCGACGGTGTGGGCGTGGCCTCAGCTCATCGACTACCTCAAGGTGGCAGGCCAGCCGGTGCAAGGTCCGTGGCCTCCGCATCAGCAGAAGCGACCCGATCCCGACTACGAGTCCATGCCGGTCGCGGTGCCCGATCCCGCATCGACACCCGAGAGCTGAGCGCGGTGTACCCGTCCCGGTTCCGCTACGAAGCGCCGCGCACTCTCGACGATGCGATCGGCCTGCTGCACGACGGCGGCGGTGAGGCCAAGGTGCTGGCCGGCGGCCAGAGCCTGATCCCCCTCATGAAGCTGCGGTTCGCGTCCCCCGAGCTCCTCGTCGACATCAACGAGATCGCTGAGCTGGCCTACGCCCAAGTGGGCGCGGACGGCGCGATGCACATCGGTGCGCTGTGCCGGCACACCCACCTCGAGCACGCGGGCGCCCTGTTGGCGAGCTATCCGACGATGGCTGCGGCGGCTCCGCTGATCGCCGATCCGATCGTGCGCAACCGCGGCACGTTGGTCGGGTCGTTGTGCCACGCCGACCCGCAGGGCGACTGGGCCTCGGTGGTCACCGCACTCGGCGGCCACGTGATCGCCCGAGGCCCCAGCGGGCAGCGCTCCATCCCCATGACCGACCTCGTGAGCGGGCCGTTCCAGAACGTCCTCGCCTACGACGAGATCGCGATCGAGGCGGTGATCCCCGCGCCGAAAGACGAGCCCGCCGGCGGCTACCTCAAGCTCGAACGCCGCGTGGGCGACTTCGCAACCGCCGGCGTCGCGGTCGCGCTCGAACGCAGGGGAGGGTCGATCACCCGTGCGGGCATCGCGCTCACCGGCGTCGGCTCTTCGACGATCGACGCAACCGACGCCGGGCAATCGCTCGTCGGCTCGGCGCTCACCGCCGACCGCATCGCGCAGGCGGCAGATCTGGCCGCCCAAGCGGCACGACCCCGCACCGATCATCGCGGCAGTGCGGAGTTCAAGCGCCACATCGTGCACACGTTCGTGACCCGCATCCTCAGCCGGGTGGCCGAGTCGGCAGACAGGGCGGCCTGAGATGACGAGCATCTTCGAAGAGATCAGCCCTGAGCCTGCGGGCGACATCCCGGTGCGCCGCGTGACGTTCACGCTGAATGGCGTACGCCGCGCGGCCGAGATCGAACCGCGGCTGCTGCTCGCACATCTCCTCCGCAACGGCTTCCGCCTGACAGGCACGCACACCGGATGCGACACGACGAACTGTGGCGCGTGCACGGTGCTCTTCGACGGCCGGCCGGTGAAGAGCTGCACGATGCTCGCGGTGCAGGCCGACGGCCACGACGTCATGACGGTCGAGGGACTCGCGACCGCGAGCGAGCTCGACCCGATCCAAGAGGGCTTCAAGGACGCGCACGGCCTGCAATGCGGCTTCTGCACGCCCGGGATGATGCTGACGGCGAAGGCCCTGCTCGACGAGAACGCGAACCCGAGCGAGGACGAGGTGCGGTGGGCGCTGTCGGGAAACCTCTGCCGCTGCACCGGGTACCAGAACATCGTGAAAGCCGTGCTGTGGGCCGCCGCGAAGCGGCGAGGAGAGTGACCGTGAGAGTGACGCGATGACCGCGCTCGACGAGATCAAGATCGGCGGGCTCGGCTCGAGCCGCAAGCGCGTCGAGGACAACCGGTTCATCCGTGGCAAGGGCAACTACGTCGACGACGTGGTGCTGCCAGGGATGCTGCACATGGAGATCCTGCGCAGCCCTCTCGCGCACGCCCGGATCCGCTCGATCGACACGAGCAAGGCGTGGGACATCCCCGGCGTCCGCCTCGTGCTGACCGGCGAGATGATGGCTGCCCGCAACCTCGCCTGGATGCCGACGCTGTCGTACGACACGCAGGCCGTGCTCGCCACCGACAAGGTGCGGTTCCAAGGGCAGGAGGTCGCGGCGGTCATCGCCGACGACCCCTACATCGCCAAGGACGCGTGCGAGGCGATCGTCGTCGACTACGAGCCGCTCCCCGCGATCGTGAACCCGACGCAGGCGCTCGCGCCGGGCGCGCCGCTCATCCGCGACGACAAGGAGAACCAGCACGACAACGTCATCTTCGACTGGGAGGTCGGCGACAAGAGCGGCACCGACCGCGCGTTCGAACAGGCCGACGTCGTGTCGAAGCTCGACTTGCACTACCCGAGGTCGCATCCCTCGCCGCTCGAGTGCTGTGGGTCGATCGCCGACTTCAACCGGGCGACGTCGAAGCTGACCGTCTACATGACGACCCAGGCACCGCACATCATCCGCGCCGCCGTCGCGCTCGTGGCCGAGCTGCCCGAGCACATGATCCGCATCATCTCGCCCGACCTCGGCGGTGGCTTCGGCAACAAGGTGCCGGTGTACCCGGGCTACGTGGTGTCGATCCTGGCGTCGATCCTGCTCGAGCGGCCGGTGAAGTGGATCGAGGACCGCAGCGGGAACCTCATCTCGACCGGGTTCGCGCGTGACATCTACCTGCACGGTGAGATGGCGTTGCGGCGCGACGGCAAGATCCTCGGTGTCCGGATGCACACGATCTCCGACCACGGTGCGTTCTTCTCCGATGCGCAGCCGAGCAAGTTCAAGATCGGCCTCATGCACTCGGCGTTCGCGTGCTACGACATCCCGGCGGCGCACCTCACCGCGCGGGGCACCTACACGAACAAGGCGCCGGGCGGCGTCGCGTACCGGTGCTCGTTCCGCGTGACCGAGGCGATGTTCTTCCAGGAACGGATGGTGCAGGCCGCGGCCGACGACCTCGGCATGGACCAGGCCGACTTCCGCCGCGCGAACTTCGTCCGTGATGACGACTTCCCACACCGCACCGCGTTCGGGTTCCTCACCGACTCGGGCCAGTACGGCAAGTGCCTCGACGTCGGCCTCGAAGCAGTCGGCTACCAGGACTTCCTGAAGCAGAAGGAAGAGGCCAAGGCGCGGCGGGCGTTTGCTCGGCATCGGCATCTCGACGATGACCGAACCGCTCGGAGCCGGCAACAGCCGTGAGTACGACATCCTCGGCATCAAGATGTTCGACTCGGCCGAGCTCAGGGTCCACATGACCGGCAAGGCACTCCTGCGCACCGGAGCGAAGTCGCAGGGTCAGGGTCACGAGACGACGTGGGCCCAGATCGTGGCGCACGAGCTCGGCATCCCTGCCGAGGACATCGTGGTCGAGGAAGGCGACACCGACACCGCGCCGTTCGGCATGGGCACCTATGCGTCGCGGTCGACGCCTGTCGCGGGTGCGGCAGTCGCGATGGTGTCGCGCAAGATCCGCGCGAAGGCGCGCAAGCTCGCCGCCCACCTCCTCGAGGTCTCCGAGGAAGACATCGACTGGGAGCTCGGCCGCTTCTACGTCCGCAGCGCGCCCGATCGGGGCGTGACGATCCAAGAGTGCGCGATGGCGGCATACAGCAACATGCCCGACGGCATGGAGCCGGGGCTCGAGAACAACGCGTACTACGACCCGCCCAACCTCACGTGGCCGTTCGCCTGCTACATCGCGACCGTCGAGGTCGATCCCGAGACCGGCGTGTGGGATGTGCTCCGCGTCGTCGCGGTCGACGACTGCGGCGTGCGGATCAACCCGATGATCGTCGAGGGTCAGATCATGGGTGGGCTCACCGAGGCCTACGCGATGGCGAACATGCAGTTCATCACGTTCGACGCGGACGGCAACTGCATCGGTGCGAACTTCATGGACTACCTCCTGCCGACTGCGTGGGAGACGCCCGGGTTCGAGCTGCACGAGGTCGTCACGCCGTGCCCGCACCACCCGATCGGGGCGAAGGGCATCGGCGAGTGCGCGACGGTCGGTGGGCCCGCGGCGTTCGTCAACGCGGTGATGGACGCCATCAAGGACACCGGCGTGCGCAACATCGACATGCCGCTGCTCCCTGACCGCGTCTACGAGGCGCTGTCCGAGCGACACGACGTCTCGGGTGCACCCCCCGTCCGGTCGGACGACTGAGGAGCCGGATGACCCACAGCTGGGAGGTCGTGGCCCGGGCCGCTGAGCTCGCTCAGCGCGGGGAAGACTGCGCCCTCGCGACCGTCGTCTGGCGACAGGGCCCCTCTTCGGGGCAGCAAGGCTCGCGTGCTCTCGTCACCGCCGATGGGCAGATCTTCGGGTGGATCGGCGGCGCGTGCGCGGAGCCGACCGTGATCCGAGAGGCGCAGCGCGCGATTCGTCGACGGCGAGCCGCGCTTGCTGCTCCTCGGCGACCCCGCGCTGTTCGGACACGTGCCCGAGGGCATGGCCGTCATCCCTCTCACGTGCCAGAGCGACGGGGCACTCGAGGTCTACATCGAGCCGGTGGTCTCGACGCCTCACCTCGTGGTCGTCGGGCGCTCGCCGATGTCGCACACGTTGCGCGAGCTCGCCCAGGTGCTCGGGTGGAGGGCCGAGCTGGCCGATGGCCCTGAGTTCTCCGCGACCGAGGTCGACGCCCGTGCGGTCGTGGTGATCGCGACGCAGGGCCATGGCGACGAAGACGCGGTCGAGCACGCGGTGAACGGTTCGCCTGCCTATGTCGGCCTCGTCGCGTCGAGGAAGCGCGGCGACGCGGTGCTCGAAGTCCTCGCCGAAAGGGGAGTGCCGCAGCACCTGCTCGATCGAGTACGGGTGCCGGTCGGCCTCGATCTCGGGCACACCACGCACAGCGAGATCGCGGTGTCGATCTTGGCCGAGCTCGTGCAGCTGCGGGCATCAGGGGCGTTGGCCTCCGATCACGTCGACACGGCTCGGTCGTTGCCCGAGACCGCGGTCGACCCTGTGTGTGGCATGACCGTCACGATCTCGCCCGATGCGCTCTCGCTCGAGCGTGAGGGAGTCACCTACTACTTCTGCTGCTGAGGGCTGTCGCACGTCGTTCGCCAAGGAGGCGCGGTGCTGATCAAGACCGACTTCGACGTGGCGCAGCCCGTCGACAAGGTGTGGCACTTCTTCGACGACATCCCGCAGGTCGCGGCCTGCCTGCCCGGTGCCGAGCTCACCGAAGACCTCGGCGACGAGAAGTACAAGGGCAAGGTCGCGGTGCGGATGGGGCCGGTCAAGCTCCAGTTCGCAGGCACGGCCGAGATCAAGGAACGTGACGACGCCGGCAAGCGCATCGTCGTCGACGCGGCCGGGGCGGACGAGAAGGGCCGCGGGCAAGCTGCGATGCTCCTCACCGCGCGGCTCACACAGGTCGCCGGCGGTACGAAGGTCTCGGTCGACCAAGACCTGCAGCTCCAAGGAGCGGCCGCGCAGTACGGCCGCGGGATGATCAGTGACGTGACGACCGTGCTGATGCACGACTTCGCCGCGAACATGCAACGTCGCATCGCGGCGATCGAGCGAGGCGAGTCCGGTCGAGATGAAGAGCGCCGAGGCCGCGGGTGGCGTCGGCATCGGTGTGCGTGCGCTGGTCATGGCGCTGAGCCGTCTGTTCCGGCGCCTGTTCCTGCCCTATCGACCCGCCGCGAGCTGAGGGAGACATCTGATGATGGTGCTGTGGTGGATCGGGAACATCGTGCTGCTGCTCGTCGTGGTGCCGGTGCTCCTCGGCCTGCTCAACCGAGTGCTCGCCGCCCTCGAACGCATCCGAGGCGCGTCTGACTCGATCCTCGGTCACGGGGTGGGGCTCATCGGCAACGTCGACCAAGCGCCCGCGCTGCTCGCCCAGACCGACGAGACGATCAAAGAGGTCCAGGTCGGCGCAGTGCGCTACGCCGGCTCCGTCGCCAAGCTGCTGCCGTAAGGGGGAACGACATGCCCATCGCTGCCTGGGTCACCATCGTGCTCATCGGCTTGATCGTCGCGGCTGCCGCGCTCGGCCTCGTGCGAGTGATCGGCCATCTCGTCGCCGTGCACCGCACGCTCGCCGCGCTGCTCGGCGGCGTGCAGGTCATCGCCGACAAGACGAGACCTGTGCCTGCCGCGCTCGAGTCGGTGAACGCGAACCTGAAGCCCGTCCGCGACTTCTGCGAGTCGATCTGACATGCACGTGCTCGCGCAGGACACTGCCGGCTGGCAAGCCGGGTACACCATCGGAGTCATCGTCGTGATCGCCGTCGTCGCACTGGTCGTGCCGATCCTCGTGCTCGCCCACCTCATCGGCAAGCAGGCGAAGGACATCAACGACAGCCTTTCGGAGTCGGTCACGAACACCGCCGCGCTCGCAGGGCTGCACACGACGATCGAGTCGGCCGAGGCCATCACCGCCGGGCTCCGGCGCGGACGCATCAAGCTGGGGGGCTGACCATGCTCTTTGCGCTGTCTGACACGACGGAGAACTGGTGGTGGGGAGCACTCGCCGCGGGGGCGGTCGTGCTGCTCGCGGTCGTCGCGTTGCTCACGATCCTCGTGGTGCTCGTCAACACGATCGACAAGCGCACGATCCAGATCCGCGACACGCTCAAGCAAGCCGCCGACAACACAGCCGACACGGCGCTCATCGGTGAGACGGCCGAGCAGGTCGACGCGGTGCTCGCCGAGGGCCTCGAGCACCACCTGTTCCTCGGCCGCGTGCTCGACAAGGTGCGGTCATGACGACGTTGGTGGTGCTCACCGTCGTCGAGCTCGTGCTGCTCGTCGCCGGCCTTGCCGCGTACCTCTGGATCGTCGGCGGCCAGCTGACCACGGTCGCGGGCACGCTCGAGGAGTGCGACGAGCTCGTCGCGACGATCGAGCGGAACGCCGCCGTGATCACGCCCGGCGTCGAGCACATCAACCGCACCGGGGCGGTCATCGCCGGCGCGCTGCCGTTGCTGTACGGCATGGCCGAGGGCATCGTCGCCGGCGCGACCTACCAGGCTCCGGCGCCCGATGCCGAGCGTCCCCCGGCCACGCCGGCCGCAGGCACCCGCCGCTCGCGCTTCCACGAAGCGGTCGGCTACCGGCCCTAGCTGCAGGCGTCGCGTCGCGGCGGTGCTGAGCGGGCCGGCGGTGGGGGCGTGTGTACTCGCCGATCCACTCGTCCTTCCACGCGGCGTCGTACTGATCCGCGTTGCAGCTCGGGTGATAGATCGCCGCGAGCTCGCGCACGATCTGCTCTCGGTGTGACGGGAGCCCGCCGGGCACCTCGTACGTGCAGATCGAGAGCTTGAACCGGTCGCCCGCGCGCTTGACCCAGCAACCCGCACGCGGGTGGTTGAACGGGAAGTGCTCGCGCGACAGGTCGTCGGACTCGCCCACGAAGATGACTGCGTACTGCTCGCCGCTCGAGTCCTTGCAGAGGATCGCGTAGACGGCGGCAACCGCGGGCGGAGTCCAGCCCGCGAGGACGCGCGGTCCTTCGAACGGATACCCCGCGAGCGAGCCGAGGCGGATCACTCGACCGCGTCCTCGACGTCGTCCTCCTCGGCGATCGTCTCGACGCGCGCGACGGGCCAGTCGGGGAGACCCGCGCGCTTCGCGGCCTCGATGAACTCGGCGATCGCGACCTCGACGGCTTCGTCGCTCGTCGGCGCCTCGACGACGATCTGTGCGCCGTAGCTCGTGCTGCCGATGCCGGATGCGATCCCGCCGTGTGCCGCGACCGCGTCGGCGAGCTCGACGATCTCGTCGATCGTCATCTCGCGGTCGCCGTCGGCGACGAGCGACACGCTGAACTTCACCCCAGCTCCGGCAGCAGCTCGGCGAGCTCTTCGAGGCTGGCGAGGTCGTGGCCTGACAACAGCAAGTCGACGTGCGGTGCCGCGACCATCATCCCGAGCGTGCTGGGGCGGAAGTCGGTGGCCGTGCCCTTGTGTGGGTTCATCCACACGATCCGGTGGCTCAGCCTCGTGAGTCGCTCCATCGCCGCCGCGAGCACCGCGGGGTCACCCCGGTCGAGCCCGTCGGAGCAGATCACGACGATCGCGCCTCGGCTCACTCCTCGCCGCCCCCATCCCCGCACGAACGCGTCGAGCGACTCGCCGATCCGGGTGCCTCCCTCCCAGTCGAAGACGAGCTTGGCCGCTTCGTCGAGTGCGTCGTCCGGACGGCGTCGTTCGAGCGCCTTCGTGATCCGAGTGAGGCGGGTGCCGAAGCAGAACACCTCGACGCGCGACGCGGCGCGACGCGACGCGTACGCGAATTGCAGCAGCGCTCGCGAGTAGTCGGACATCGATCCGGACACGTCGAGGATCAGGATGACGGGGCGGGGCCGCCTCCGCCGTTGCCGCCAGAAGAGCTCCGCGGGCTCACCGTGCATCCGCATCGTCTCTCGCACTGTCCTGCGGATGTCGTGCCTGCGCCCCGCGTGGGCTGGCGCGGTGCGCCGAGTGCGACGCCGCGGTGGCACCAGGCGGATGCGGTGCGCGATGCGCCGGAGCGCGGCGAGCTCCTCCGGGGTGCACGCGGCGAACGACTTGGTGCGGAAGAGCTCGACGTCGGATGCCATGAGGCCGAGGCGCGCCGGCCGATCGTCGGCGTCGTCGTGCGCGCCGGGCTCGGTGGCGGGGATCTCGAGCACCGCGTTCGCGTGTGCGGCTGGCGTGATCGCGGCCCTGAGCGGCTCAGGCAGCCCGTCGTGCTCATCGAGGAAGAAGCGGCGGAACACCCGGTCGTAGGTCGGGATCTGCTCACGCCGTGCGACGAGTGTCGTGCGTCCCGCCCAGTAGAGGTCGACGAGGTCAGTGGGATCGAGCGCCGCCATCGCCTCGCAGTACGTGACGACGTCTCCCGTTCCGACCGCGATTCCGTCGGCGCGCAGCTCGTTGCCGAACGCGACGAAGAGGTCGACGAAGGGCGACTCAGCCACCCGAGATGACGTTCTCGAGGTTCTCGCGCACGAGCTCGAGGTCGTCGCGCTCTTTCACGACCGCGCCGAGCGTGTCGTCCGCCGAGCGCGCGTCGAGGTCGGTCTCGCCGAGCACCGTGAGGGTGTTCACCCAGTCGATCGTCTCCGCGACGCCCGGGGGCTTCGCCAGGTCGAGCTCGCGCAGGCGGTTCACGGCGGCGACGACCTTGCGCGCGAGCACGTCGGACACGGCGGGAGCGCGCACGAGCACGATCTCGACTTCGCGCTCGGCGCTCGGATAGCCGACCCAGTGATAGAGGCAGCGACGCTTCAACGCGTCGTGCAGCTCACGGGTGCGGTTCGAGGTCAGCACGACGAGCGGCGGCCGGTCGGCCGTGATCGTGCCGATCTCGGGGATCGTGATCTGGAAGTCGGAGAGCAGCTCGAGCAGGAACGCCTCGAACTCGTCGTCGGCCCGGTCGATCTCGTCGATCAGCAGCACCGCCCGATCGCCGGTGCGCAGCGCGTCGAGCAACGGTCGCTCGAGGAGGAACTTCGGCCCGAAGAGCTTGTCGACCTGCGCGTCGTCGGCGACCTGCTGCTCGGACAGCGCGCGGATCTGCAGCATCTGGCGCGCGTAGTCCCACTCGTAGAGGGCCTGGTTCGTGTCGATGCCCTCGTAGCACTGCAGGCGGATGAGACGACGATCGAGCACCGAGGCCATCGCCTTCGCGGCTTCGGTCTTCCCCACGCCGACCTCGCCTTCGAGCAAGAGGGGACGTCCGAGGGTCAGCGCGACGTAGAGCGCCGTCGACAGCCCGCGGTCGGCGAGGTAGCCCCCTCCGCGAAGGAGGTCAGTGAGCTCAGGGACGCTGTTCAGCGCGAGTCGGTCGGGCCGAGGACGAGGTCGCGGACGCTGCCACCCGACTTCGAGAGCTTGCCCTCGCGAGCGAGACGATCTCGCCAAGCGGCGGTGAGGTCGCTGCCCGGTTCGGCGTATCCGTCGAACGTGATGTCACGCATGTTCTTGCAGTTCTTCGTCGGGCTGCAGTCGTCGTCGAGGTCGTCGCTCGTCTGGTCTTGCGCGGCCCACACTGCGCGGAGCACTTCCAGAGCCTCATCTGGCTGCGTCATCAAGATCCAGTGTACGTGGGACCGGTTTGCCTGCCTCGACGGCGAGTGCTTCGGCGAGGATCGAGATCGCGACCTTCGCGGGCGTGTCGGCACCGATGTCGAGGCCCGCGGGCCCGTGGATGCGGTCGATCTCGGTGATGCCGCGATAGGCGAGCCAGTCGGCGCGCGTCTGCTGCATCTTCCGTCCGCCCAGCGCACCGATGTAGCCGACCTCGCTGTCCAGGGCCGCCGCGAGCGCAGTGCCGGCGAGCTCGAGGTCGTGCGCGGCGACGACGAGCTTGTCGAGCGGAGCGAGGGTCGCGATGAGGCCGGTCGCGGTGCTCTGATCGTTGGTGACCTGCGTCTGCCAGCCCAGCAGGGCAGCCGCGGCGCTGAGCGCGTCGGCGATCGGTCCGGTGCCGATCACGACGAGCTTCGTCACCGGGAACAGGATCGTCACCGCACGGTCGGCTGTCACGACGTTCGGAGCCGGCTCGGCGACCTCCGTCAGCTCGATGCTCGTCACGTCGCCACCGTCGAGGTGCGCGACCACAGCGACCGGCTCTCGTGCGAGCAGCTTCGGCCAGAGCTCGTGCGGCAGGTCGGTGGCGGGCACGACGAGGCAACGAGCGCGGCCACCGTGCGTCAACCCCGCGACGAGGGCATCGACCTCGGTGACCGTCACGTCGACCAGTCGTGCGCGGCCGAGTGGCACGTCCGTGATCGCACCCGACAGCAGCGACCCCACGCGCCCGCCCCCCGGGGTGATCGCGATCGCTTCGGTCGCGTCCCGATCAGGAAAGTCGTCGCTGGCGACGATCCAGGCGACGTCGACCTTGGTGCCGGCGCGCAAGCAGGCTGCGACGCTCAGGGCGATCCCGTACACGGGCTGAGCCTAAGAGCGTGAGGGCGACAACACGTAGCGGAGCATCGGCCCCGACTCGGTGTGCTCCCACGGGTCGGCCTGCCCGTCGAGCGCGAAGCCAGCGCGTTCGGCCACGCGGCGCGACGCGATGTTGCGTTCATCGACGATCGCGACGAATCCGTCGACCGGGAGGTGTGTGACGCCCCACGCGACGGCGAGCTGCACCGCTGCAGTCGCATGGCCGCAGCGGCGGAAGGCGGGGAACACGACGTACGACACGTTGGCGCGACCGTCCTCACGCACGCGGAGCTCGACGCCGCCAGCGAGCGCGCCGTCGACCCAGATGCCCCACTGTCGAACCGGCCCGTCCTCGCGCCATCCCGCGCTCCACTGTTCGATCGCCCGCTCGACGTCCGCCAGCGAGGCGGCGGGCATCTGGAACCAGCGCAGCTGCTCGGCGTCCTCGCCCGCCCGCCACGCCGGCGCATCCGACAGCTCGAGCGCTCGGAGGTTCACGCGCGGGCGGCGCTGGCGCGGGCTCGGTTCTCGGACAATGTGCGCTCAGCGTCGTTGCTTGCGAGCGCGGCGGCGCGCGCGAAGGCATCCGCGGCTTCGGCATCGCGACCGAGCCTTTCGAGGAGGTCGCCGCGCACGCTGTGGAACAGGTGATAGCGATCGAGCGTGCCCGCTTCGGCGAGCGCGTCGACGAGTCGCAGGCCCTCTGCAGGCCCCGAGGCCATCGAGATAGCAACCGCACGGTTGAGCTCGATGACGGGAGAGCCGGTCGCGTCCATGAGTCGCTCGTACAGCAGCACGATGTGCCGCCAGTCGGTGGCTTCGACGCTGCTCGCGCGTGAGTGGCATGCCGCGATCGCGGCTTGCAAGGTGTACGGGCCGGGATCGGGCTGCAGCGCCTCGGCGCGGCTCAGCTCGACGAGGCCGAGGTGGATGTGCAGCTGGTCCCAACGTCGCCGGTCTTGATCCGCGAGCAGCACGACCTCGCCCGAGGGCCCGAGCCGAGCGCCGAGCCGGGACGACTGCAGCTCCATGAGCGCGACGAGGCCGTGGACTTCGGCCTCGTCGGGCGAGAGGCGCGCGAGCTGTCGCCCGAGGCGCAGCGCCTCATGACACAGATCAGGGCGAGTCCACTGTGCTCCCGACGTCGCGGTGTAGCCCTCGTTGAAGATGACGTAGATCACCGCGAGCACCGATGTCAGCCGCGTCGAGCGCTCCTCGCCCTCGGGCACCTCGAACGGCACACCCGCCGCGGCAATCGTCTTCTTCGCGCGCACGATCCGCTGCGCGACAGTGCTCTCGGGCTGGAGGAAGGCCCGGGCGATCTCCGCCGTCGAGAGGCCGCCGACGAGTCGGAGCGTCAGCGCGGCTCTCGACGCCATCGGCAGCATGGGATGGCACGCGACGAACATCATCCGCAGCCGGTCGTCCTCGATCTCGCCGTCGTCCACGTCCGGGTCGAGGGCGGTCTCGATCGTCAGCGGAGCGAGCTGCTGGTACTTGGCGCTCAACGTCCGGTCACGCCGGAACCGGTCGACAGCCTTTCGCTTCGCGACCGCCATCAACCACGCCCCGGGGTTTCGAGGCACCCCGTCGCGTGGCCACTGCACCATCGCGTCGGTGAGCGCGTCTTGGGCGAGGTCTTCGGCGAGGCCGACGTCGTCCACCTGGCGAGCGAGGCCCGCGACGAGACGGGGAAACTCGATGCGAAACACCGTCTCGATCGCGCGCGTCGTTGAGTCGGGGGGCGGTGTGCCGCGGGGCGGTGTGCCGGTCACCGCCCGCGATTCAACCAGGGTCACTCCGGACCGAACACCGGCCGCACCCGAACTTCGCCCTCGCCGAGCACCCCGAGGAACCGCTTCGACCACTCGACCGCCTCGGCGAGGTCGCGGCACTCCATCAACGCCCAGCCCCCGATGAGCTCCTTCGCTTCGGTGAACGGGCCGTCGACGACGGTGTACTCGCCGTTGCTCAGCGAGATCTTCGCCCCCATCGCAGTCGGGCCGATGCCGCCGGTCGCGACGAGCACGCCCGCATCGATCGCCCCTTTGGCGAAGACGTCCATGCGCTCCATCAGGTCCGGGTCCGGCGGGGGCATGGGCACCGACTCGTCACCGAGCGTGTAGCCGAGGAAACGCATGAGATCCTCCTGAGGTCTCTGGGAGGCGGTCCCAGTGACTGCCTCTCACCAGTGCGTCGAACGGCGCCGGCGAAGATCGACAAGTGAGCGCCC